>NZ_OZ032152.1:0-1200000 GCF_964026455.1 Rickettsia endosymbiont of Lasioglossum villosulum | reverse complement strand
AAATAGAACCTAAATTAGTAAGATTTTGCCAAAAACAAGAACTCGAATTAGTAGGAGATGACCAACCCCCGCAAGATCAAGTTTAAAAAAGCCTAAACCATTATAATTTATTATTTTAAGCTCTAATTATTATAATTTAGGAAAAAAAATGAAGAAGCAAAAAAAACAATTATCCGTACCTAGTTTAGATTTAAGTGTTACAAAAAAAAGCAAATCAGAAGATTTACCACCTCCACCTAATTCTGAAGAAGATAGAATAACTACACCTACTTCAGCACCAATTCTTTCAGATTGTAAAGAATTAGATTTAAAAGATTGTGAAAATTTAAATAAAAATGAATTAAAAAAATATTTTAAGTCTATCAATGAACATAATCAAAGTATTTTTTGTCAAGCAGTAGAACAAAATAAGAAAGAATTAGTAAAAGATATATTGGCAATAAATTCTGATTTAATAGACGTAAAAACTAAATTAGAGGGACATAATATTCTGCATAAAGCTCTTGCTGGTATAGTAGATGCAGAAATGGTAAAAATATTATTGGAAAATGAACCTTATTTAGTAGAAAGAATAGACAATCAAAGTCTAAATCCTTATATGTTCGGTGAAATATATGGTTTTGGCATAGAAGCTCAAAATGAACAAAATAGTAAAATTAAAAAAGTAATAAAACGTTATGAGAAAAAAGTTGCTAGCGGTAAAGTACCTATTAGAGAATCAAAATCATTATTTATTAAAGATACTAAAGAAACTCCAGATAGTTTAAAGTTTTTGCAATATTTATATGATAAAGGAAATGAAGAAAATTTAAAATTTTATATAGCTGTTAATTTAAAACAGAATAAAGATGTTTTTCATCAAGCAGTGATGTCAAATAAAAAAAAGTTAGTAAAAACAATATTAAATTATGATCCTGAATATATAGATTATACTAATTCGGAAGGTCATAATGTACTGCATATAGCACTTAAAAATAAAGCAAAAGCAGATGCAGAAATGATAGAAATATTACTGCAATGTAAACCTAAACTAATAACAGAAAAGAATAAGGAAAATTTGACTCCTCTTATGTTTGGAGAAAAATATGGCTTTAGTAAAGTGCTATCAAAGAAAGAAATTAGTAAAATAAAAGTAATACTGAATGACTATGGGAGAGATGCTATTAGTTATAATTCGTATTTGTCTGATTCGCCTAATGAAAAAATGGTAGATTGTGAGGACGAATTACTAGGGAATAATAAAATAGATGATTTAGGAGGGATTAATGGGACAGCAATATAACATAAATAATAGTGATGATGGGATAACAGTTGAAAATACGTTACAATTTTTTAAAGATAAACTGTATCTTTGTAAGCATTATATATGCTCTATGACCAAGAATAGTAGGGATAAATTAAAGTATAGTGAGAAATTAATATTAGATAAGGTATTAAGTTTAGCAATTAAAAATGAAGAGTATGTATTACTTGATGAAATGATAAAACTAGTACCTGATTTAGAAAATTATATGTATAAAAAAGGTTTTATGGATGATAATAATTATTATGTCCTGCCTATGGGAGTGGATAGCTGATATGTTGAAGTTCGGCTAAGGTAAATCGTGGTTGTTCGTATATCATTCCTGTGAGAACAGGAATGATATACGTAGATTTATAATTCGGTGACTGGCATTTCGCCTAAATTTTCAACTTGATAAAATTTTGTTTCATATCCGTCATGAGATTCAGTTCGTATTAAATTTTCTGGCTGCTTCATTGCCTCTTTTACTAACTTTACTCTCTCCGAAATAAAATCTATATTAGTTGCTGTTTGTAGAGGAAAATCTTGTATTACTTCTACTTTTTTACCTCCGCTAGCAGCAGTTATTTTAATTATTTCACTATTTGCTTCATATGCATAATTTTGAATTTCATCAAAATATATGAGCTTACCATCAGCGTCAAAGCCCATTAATTGTTGTGCTTTCAATAATTCTTGTTTTGCTGTTACTACTAACTTTGCTGTTTCTTTTGGTAATGACGGTAGCTCAAATTTATTTGTTGAATTTTTTGTTTCAAATAATTTTTCGTATTGAAATTTATAATTTACTAGCTTTATTTCATCATTTGGTTTAGTAAGATTTTTAATAGCCTTAAAAAGCCATTTTCCTGTTGTGTTAAAGGTTTTTACCATATTATTATGATCTTAAGTGCATATGTTTCTCTAAATTTATTTCGAGTCGGCAATATACAAATCTTGTTTAAGTATGTCAACATAAATTAATAAATCTTATATTAAATATTAATAAAAAGTAATTATCATAATTTCCTTTCACAAAAGCAAAATAAACTGATATTAATATAAAAAGATGTTAGGGGATTATTTGTTATCCTGGAGCAGAGTTGCCCGTGAATTGGGAATCGTCATTGTGAGGAGAGGCAATGCCGAGGGCAGAGGCAATCTCAGGAATATTATACTACCTCATGAGATTGCCACGCTCATTTCATTCGCTCGTAATGACACTTATAATCCAACCAGCATCTTATAATCAAAAAAAGTCTAAAAAATTATGCGTTATTTATTTATTGTTTTCCTACTCGTATTTGTAAATGGTTGTAATTTAAAACCTGTTTATAATACAGAATATAGTAATAGTGAGGTAGTTAAAAATTTAGAATCTATTGAGGTAGAGCCTATTAAAACAATAGAAGGGTCTGAATTTTATCACCGATTAACAAGTATCTTGCCACAAAAAACAAAAGCAAAATATATTCTTAAGGCAGAATTAGCAGGAGCTACTACGCCTGCTACCATAGAAAAAAACTCGAATGTTTTAAGGGAGTATATTAATCAGTTAGTCAAATATCAATTAGTTGATATAGAAAGCCAAAAAATATTAATCAAAGAAAAATTTTATCAATCAACATCATATAATTCTATTTTTACCCCTTATGCTTCAAGTGTTGAGAGAGATGAAACAGGAATAGACCTTGCCTATGCGGCAGCTGAAGAAATTCGCAGCAGACTAATTTTATACTTTACTCGAAATAATAATTTATGAAATTCTATTTTTTGCAAATTAATCGTTTATTTGAATTAATAGCCAGTGGTAAGGTTAAGGCTCTATTATTATATGGTCCTGATAAAGGTTATATAGATAAAATTTACCGTCACTTAGTGAAAAAGTTTAACATGCTGCAAACTTCTATAGAATATAGTGACCTTAATATTTCTTCTTTAGAGATATTACTTAATTCGCCTAATTTCTTCAATCAGAAAGAATTAATTAGAATTAAAGGTGTGGGAAATTCAATTGATAAGAATTTAAAAGTAATTCTAAATGATAATTATATTAATTTTCCTGTATTTATTGGTGAAGATATTACCTCAAGCAGCAGCTTTAGAAAATTTTTTGAAACTGAAGAATCACTAGCTTCGCTTGCTTGTTATCATGATGATGAAGCAAAAATTGAGAAGATAGTTTTAGAAAAATTAGCTAAATGTAATAAAATTATAGATAGGGAAGCACTCATTTATTTAAAAAATCATTTAAAAGGGGATCATGAGTTAGTTTCCAACGAGATAAATAAGTTGATATATTTTGTGCATGATAAACAAGAAGTTACCTTAAATGACATTAAAGAGGTGCTAAGTAGTGAGATCATAGCTAATGGTAGCGATTTAGCAATGTACTTTTCACAAAAAAATTACGTCAGTTTTTTAAAAGAACTAGATATATTAAAAAAGCAAAATATAAATGAAGTGCTGATGATTAGAGCCTTAATAAGGCATTATCTAAATTTATATATAGTGTTGTCGAAAGTAAAAAATGGGGAGCGTGTTGATTCTGCAATAAAATCGCTATCACCGCCTATTTTTTATCAGTATATTAATGATTTTACCAAAATAGCAAATAGCCTTAGTCTAGCTGAGTGCTTGAAGACTTTAAGAATATTGCAACAAGCGGAAGTGGATTATAAATTAAATCCTGCTGGGTTTGATCTTTTACAAAAAATCGTTGATGTCATCCCTGCTTTTAGCTACGAATGACATTAAAGGAATATATCATTATGCCAAGACCTGATTTTTCTGATCCTGATAAACAAATTCAAGAGATAATTAGAGTTAACCATGCTGGTGAGTATGGAGCAAAAAGGATTTATCAAGGACAGTTAAAGTATACTAAATCTCAAAATGACTATGTATTAATTAAAGAGATGCTAGAGCAAGAAGAAGTGCATCTAAATTATTTTGAGAAAAAATTATTAGAGAAGAAAGTAAGACCTACTGCCTTATTATCTTTTTGGCATCATTATGGATTTTTACTTGGGGCTGTATCTTCTAAAATTGGTACAAAAACAGCAATGTTAGTTACGGAGAGTGTAGAAGAAGTAATAGAGAAGCATTATGCACAGCAAATAAATTATTTGGAAAATAAAAACATTGAACCAGAATTATTAGATAATATTGTAAAATTTCGGTTAGATGAGATTGAACATAAAGACACGGCTATAATAAATGATAGCGAGCAAGCAATATTTGCGAAAGCAACAAGTAGTGTAGTAAAAGCGATTTGTAGAATTGCTATTAAACTAAGCAAAAAGATTTAATCCTCAATGCTATCATATCCAAGAAGTTCTGAATATATATTTTCTATGTCTTGGGTAGGCTGTTTATACAACTCTGCTTGTTCAAAATATTTCTTACTTTCTTCAATATTCCCAAGTTTTTTATAGCAATACCCAATCTTAGAGAGAGCTTCTTTCATATCGCAGCAATAGTTATCGCTACCAAAAAATTTAATTATTTCAATTTCTTGTAGAGTTAAGCCTAAAATTACGTTAGCATCTTCATCAGTATATGACTCTAAATTGCTTAAATCGTGTTTTTTACTTTTCATGTATTAGGAATTAAGAAAAAATAGGGTGCCAGGGGTTAAGCTCCGTTGTTACAATATAACAACCTCCATTATACTTCATGATTTTACTCACTTATAATAACAGACCCCTGGCATAAACTTGACTTATAAGTTTTTGACAGATTGGTCTTGCAACAATGGAGCTTAAACATCATTAGCGTTTCATATATTAGTTGAATAATATAAATAGTCAAGAGGTTTTAGTTGTTATATTGATAAAAAATGTAATTTTCAGTTAATAAGTACTATTTTTTATATTTTTTGGGTGATATTTTGTAGTAAAATTTGCTTTTAAATAAATAATAATTTATATTTACATGTGTAATCAGAAATAAAAAAATAAAAATGAATAACTCTCATCCTAATACTAAATCTCATTTATTTCATATAGTTGATCCAAGCCCTTGGCCTATTTTAACTTCATTTGCTTTACTTATTTTAGTTGCGGGTGGCGTTTCATTTATGCATAGCTATAAATTTAACCATTACATACTAGCTTTTGGAGTTATTTCAGTAGCTTATTGCTTATATTCTTGGTGGAGAGATGTAATAAAAGAGGGAATAATAGATCATAGTCATACCGAGCCTGTTAGACATGGTCTAAGAATTGGGATGGCTTTATTTATTTTAACTGAAATAATGTTTTTTGGAGTATTTTTTGCATCTTTCTTTAAATCAAGTTTATCACCTGTTGGTCTTTTAGATGGTGTATGGGTAATAAAACAAGGCGTATGGCCGCCACCTAACATTAAAGTTTTTGATCCATTTGATATTCCTTTTATTAATACTTTAATATTACTTTTATCTGGTACTACTGTTACTTGGGCTCATTATGCCTTAGAAGAACGTAATCAAAAAGATTGTGTAACGGCTCTTGGTCTTACTATAATTCTTGGAATATTCTTCACTTGTATGCAAGCATATGAATATTACCATGCTGCTTTTAAATTTACTAATGGTATATATCCGTCTAATTTTTATTTAGCAACTGGCTTTCATGGTGCACATGTAATTATAGGTACTATATTTTTAATAGTATGCTATTTCAGGGCGAGAAGAGGTGACTTTGCTATTAAAAATAATGGGCATTTAGGATTTGAATTTGCAGCATGGTATTGGCATTTTGTTGATGTAGTATGGTTATTTTTATTTACTTTTGTATATATATTTGGTAGTTAGTCATAGACTATAGACCATAATATGTGATTATAATGTTACTTAAAACAAGTATTTTTGCAATATTTTGGTATATTAATCTAAATTACATATATTTATAGGTTGATTTATATGTAAATAGAATATACATTAATCTTTAAATAACTAATCATAATTGAGGTAAAAAATATGAATTTGCGTAAATTAAATGAAGAATTAATTGATTACAACATGTCGCTACGTCTATTATTTATGGTACTTGGTTTAGCTATTATAACAATGTCCATGGATAGTTTAGCTACAGGTAGCGTTGGTGATCCAGTAGGTGCGGCATTATGTAATGTAATTTTAATATTTAGAGGTAATACAGCAAGAGGTATAGCTGTTGTTGGTATAATCGTGTTAGGTATTCAAACACTTAGAGGAAAACTACAATGGGAAGTAGCTTTAGTTATAGTTGCGGCAATTATAATATTATTTAAAGCTCCAGACATAGTATCTATGGTATCAGGTAGTACTGGTAATGCTAATTGTGGTACCACCAGCGTTACTTCGTAATTGTTAACATTTAAGTTCTAAAGATAAAGTACTCATAAGATTTGCTCTTATGGGTACTTTTTCTTTTTTTAAGATTTAAAAGCTCAAACATTATAAATTCTAGTTTCTATTAAAATAATAAAAACCCTTATCAAAAACACACAAAACCTAGCAAAAATATATAAGTTTACAAAATTTTAGAAATTGAATTCTTGAAATCCTTTAAACCTATATGTATATTTAGGTATTAACTGAATTTAAGTTCTTATGAAATTAGCAAAAATATTAAGTGCCCTTTTATGCCTAGGGCTAATTCTAAACGGATGTAAAAGCAAAAAAAGTAACGATGATTTAGTTACTCCTATTTCTACTCTTTATAATGAGGGTGTTACTCTGCTTGAGAAAAAGAAGTATAAAAATGCTGCTGAAGAATTTGGAAAAATATTTTATCAGCATCCGGGTAATGAATTTACGCCGCAAGCAGAGTTGATGCAGGCTTACTCATTATTCCTTGCTGCTCAATATGAAGAGGCAGTTGATGTACTCGATATTTTCATTAATCTACATCCTGCAAATGTTGATATTGCTTATGCATATTACCTTAAAGCTCTTTCATATTATATGCTAATTTCTGATGTGAATCATGATCAATCTAGAACTTTCTTGGCTAAAGATAGTTTTGAAGATCTAATTACAAAATTCCCAAATACTAAATATGCTATTGATTCCTCTTTAAAAATTGATTTAGTAAATGATCATTTAGCTGGTAAAGAGTTAACAATTGGTAGATTCTATTTAAAGAAAAAGAATCCAATGGCAGCAATTAATCGATTTGAAGAAGTAGTCGAAAATTATCAAACTACCTCTCATTGCGTAGAAGCTTTATATCGTTTGACAGAAAGCTATATGATGCTTGGATTACCGGATGAGGCAATGAAATATGCTTCGGTTCTTGGTCATAACTATCCAGATAGTAAATGGTATAGCTATGCTTATAAATTAATTAAAGGATACAATATTGGTAAATAAATAGTATGTATACGAAGATCAATTTCAAAAAGAGCAAGGAATCCACAAGACGAGGAACGGAGCGTATATTAATACGTGAGTACCGGAGTACTTGTAGGACGACGAAGCCAATTTTTGAAATTCATCGAGTAGACTATGTTTCATAGTCTTTCAGTTAGAAACTTTATCCTGATAGACGAGTTAGAAATCGAATTTATTAATGGTTTATGCGTTATTACCGGCGAAACCGGTGCCGGTAAGTCTATTTTACTTGATGCTATTTTATTTTGTTTAGGCTATAAAACTTCAAGTGCCGGTATAATAAAGCATGGAAAAGATTATGCAGCCGTTAATATAGTCTTTTCATTAAATGATGAAATAAAAAATTTCCTAACTCAAAATTTTATTGAATTAGAAGAATCACTGTTTATAAAATGCGTCCAAAAAGCAGAGGGACGCAAAAATTTCTTTATCAATAATCAAGTAGTTAATAAAGCTATTATGCAACAATTAGCTACTTATTTATTTGAACTTCACGGACAAAACAATAATATTTCCCTTTTAGAAATCAATACGCAGCGTGATATTTTAGATAATTTTGGAGATCTTTTAGAACTTCGTATGCAGCTTGCCAAGTGTTATCAAGCGTGGCAGAATATCCGTAATGAAATAGCCGAAATAGCACTTAAACAAAATTCTATAGAACAAGAAATTGATTATTTAAACTTCGTAACCGAAGAGCTGACTAAGCTTAATGTTCAAATAGGTGAAGAAGAGCAGCTAACAAATATACGAAAAGATTTGCAAAATAAAGATAAGGATTTGCAGCTAATCAAAGATATTCTAGAGCAGGTTAATAATCCTGAAATAAATAGCTCAATTAGTAAAGCGGAGAAACTATTAGCAAAGCAAAGTCAAAATGAAGAATTCGTAAATATTTCGACAAATCTTGAAGAAGCTTATAATAATTTGGAAGAGGCGAGACAAAATTTATCGAATCTTCTAGAAAATTTTAACAAGTTAGATTATAACCTTGAAGAAATAGAAGAAAGATTATTTGCAATAAAAGCGATTAGTCGGAAATATAATGTTTCTGCTGACACACTTAAGACATTTTTAGAGGAATCTTTAAATCAGCTAAATAGCTTGAAAGGGAAAATAGCAAATCAAGCAGAATTGCAAGTGCAAGAAGCAAAATTAAGTACAGAATATTATAAGCTTGGTAAGGATTTATCGGGCAAACGTCTTGCGGCAGCAAAGCGTTTAGAAGAGGTGCTGCACTATGAATTAAAGCAATTAAAAATGGAAAAAGCTACTTTTCATGTTAATATAGCAGAAAGAAAAGAAGCGGCAGCATATGGCATAGATGATATAGTTTTTAAAGCTTCCACCAACCCGGGGATGTCTCCAGAGGCAATTAATAAAATCGCTTCGGGCGGTGAATTATCAAGATTTATGCTTGCTTTAAAAACTTCCTTATTTAATAAAATGGTTAAACCTGCTATTATATTCGATGAAATAGATGTGGGAATTGGCGGTGAGGTTGCAGATAAAGTTGGTGAAAGGCTCAAAAAGCTTAGCTCAGCTACGCAAGTGATAGTTATAACGCACCAGCCTCAAGTAGCGGGAAAAGCAGATTTGCATATAAAAATTGAGAAAATGCAATTAGAAAAAGAAACAAAGGTAACAGTAAAAGCTTTAAATTTAGCCGAAAGACAGCAGGAACTTGCCCGCATGATTTCAGGCAAAACAATTACTGAGGCAAGCTTAAAGGCGGCTAAGGAACTACTGCGTTCATGACAAACGTCATTGCGAGGAGAATTACAAAGTAATTTGACGAAGCAATCTCAGGAGTTTTTTTATTGCTTCATTCGCTCGCAATGACAAAAAACAAGGAATATATGAACAATTACAAAAAACTAGAAAATGAACTTTCAACCATCTCAAATTTTGAAAATATCTTAAGCATATTATATTGGGATATAGCGGTAAATATGCCTATAGGATCAGGGGAAAGTAGGACAAACGAGATGGTATCTTTAACTTCGCTAGTTCATTCTCTGGTTAAATCCCCGTTGCTTAAAGAGTTAGTTAGCAGAGCAAAGGAAGAGGCAAAAAATCTTGATGAATGGCAGAATGCTAATATAAGAGAAATTGAGCGGAAGATATTAGATGCAAATTGTATCGATGAGGAGCTACAAAAGAGATTAGTAGCTGCAACTACTAAATCTGAACTTGTTTGGCGAAAAGTGAGAAAGACTAATGATTATAATTTATTTAAGCCTCATTTGCAGAAAGTTTTAGATTATACAAGAGAAGTTGCTAAAGTACGTGCAGGTGTATTTAATTGCAGTCCTTACGATGCATTAATTGATATGTATGATCCAAGTAGAACAAGCAGCGAGATTAAAAAAGTTTTTTCATATGTTAAAGAAAATCTTTCTGAGCTTATTGGTAAGGTTTTAGAAAAGCAGAAAAGTCAAAAAGAACTGGTAAAAAGTACTGAATTAAGCCCTGAAATACAAAAAAATATCGGCAAGCGTATAATGGAAATTATGCAGTTTGATGGGAGCAGAGGGCGGCTTGATGAATCTACTCATCCTTTTTGCGGTGGAACACCAAATGATATACGCTTAACTACCAGATATGATAAAGATAATTTCATAAGCGGCTTAATGGGGATTATTCACGAAACTGGACATGCTTTATATGAGCAGAACTTACCAGAAATGTACAAGGGGGGGCAGCCGGTCGGACGTGCTAAAGGCATGGCTTTTCACGAAAGTCAGTCTTTATTTATGGAGATGCAAGTAGGTAGGTCAAGAGAGTTTACGGAGTTTTTAGCAAAATTACTTCGTGATGAATTTAACCTTAAGTCGGAAGAATATTCGGCAGATAATTTATATAGGGCAATTACGAAAGTTGAGCCGGATTTTATCAGAGTTAACGCTGATGAGGTAACTTACCCAATGCATGTAATATTGCGTTTTGAAATAGAAGAATTGCTTATTAGCGGTGAATTAAATCTTGATGAATTGCCAAATTTTTGGGATAGTAAGATGCAGGAATATTTAGGAATAAAACCTAGAAGTTTTAGCGAAGGATGTTTGCAAGATATTCATTGGTCTAGCGGATGGTTCGGTTACTTTCCAGCTTACACAAACGGGGCAATTATTGCATCAATGGTAATGAAGAAAGTAAAAGAGATAAACAAAAACGTAAAAGATGATATTTTAAAAGGTGACTTTAGTAACTTAAATAATTATTTGAATAAAAATTTCAGAAGTTTCGGTTCACTAAAAAATTCGCCTGATTTGCTAAAAAGTGCTAGCGGTGAGGAGAATATAAATCCTGAAGTGTTTATTAAGTACTTGGAAGAGAAGTATTTGTAATAAATGAGGTGTCATGCCGTGGCGGCATTGTTGCGTGGATTAGTTTTTCCGTCATTGCGAGGAAATTACGAGGTAATTGACGAAGCAATCTAGTAAAAAAAATGCTAACTTATAGCATTTTTTATTATTTTTTCTGGATTGCCACGCTCATTTCATTCGCTCGCAATGACGACTTAGTATTCACGCAACGATGCCTATGTGGAAATGACATAGAACATCTACTCGCAATGACGTTAAAAAATTAAATTATCATAAAAATAATATGGAAGAAAATTTAAAAAAGACAGGTTTTTTATTCGGTGGGAACGCTGTTTTTATTGAAGAACTATATAAACAATATTTAGAAAATCCTGCTTCAGTTGATCAAACTTGGCAAGAGTTTTTTGTAGGCGTTAAGGATAGCAATCAGCTTCTTAATAAAAGTACTGCTAAAATAATTTTAAAAGCCGTTGCCGCAGAAGAGTCCAAAACTTCAGAAAATCCTACATCCACCCCAAATAATTTTAATGTCGGTGCGATGATAAAAAATTATCGTAAATATGCCCATTATCTTGCAAAGCTAGACCCTCTAGGGCTTGAAGTTACTAAAACTAAAGAGGATTTAAAGCTTGGTATAGAGAATTTTGGTTTTACAAATGATCAGCTTGGTAAAGTAATAGAGCATAAATTTTTAGATAAAACGTATAGCTTAGGTGAGTTGGTTAATTTTCTTGATAAAACTTATGCAGGTTCTATTGGAACTGAATTTGAGCAGGTAGAAAATGAAGAGGAAAAAAATTGGTTATATTCTAAATTAGAATCAGGTGTTATTTCATTTTCCTCGGAAGAAAAGAAAAATATCCTAAATGACTTAGTGGAAGTAGAAGGATTTGAGCAATATCTACATACAAAATTCCCAGGGGCTAAGCGTTTCTCGGTAGAGGGCGGTGATGCTTCCATAGTTGCCATGAATAAAGCTATTGATTTATCTCTGCATCAAGGTGTGGAAGAGATCGTCATAGGAATGGCTCATCGTGGAAGATTAAACACGCTAACTAAAGTAGTCGGTAAACCTTATAGAGCGGTTATCGCAGGCTTTATAAGTGGTAGCGTATTCCCTGACGAGCTAAATGTTTCAGGTGACGTAAAATATCATTTAGGCTATTCATCGGACAGGGTCATAGGTGATAAGAAGATACATTTGTCGCTAGCTGATAACCCGTCACATTTAGAAGCTGTAAACCCAATAGTTGCAGGTAAAGTAAGAGCAAAACAGGACATACTTAAAGATCCTAAACGCAGTAAAGTCAAAGCTATTTTAGTCCATGGTGATGCTGCTTTTTGCGGTCAAGGAGTTGTGGCAGAAAGCTTATCTATGTCACCCCTAGCTGCTTATAATATTGGTGGAGTTCTACATTTCGTAATTAACAACCAACTAGGTTTTACAGCGAATGCTGCCGATACCAGAGCCAGCAGATATTCTACAGAATTTGCAAAAATAATAGCAGCACCGATTTTGCATGTTAATGGTGATGATATAGAAGCAGTCTTAAAAGCTACAAATATTGCGGTGGAATATAGGCAGAAATTCGGTAAAGATGTTATTGTGGAAATCATTTGCTACCGAAAATATGGGCATAATGAGGGTGATGAGCCGATGTATACACAAGGTAAAATGTATAACATCATCAAGAGTAAGCTAACGCCTGGAAATATTTATGCAAATGAGCTAGTGAAAAATGGCGTAATCGATAATAATTATTTTGCTAAATTAAAAGAACAGTTTAAAGCAAAACTGGATAAGGAATATGAGCAGGCTAAAAATTATAAGGCAGAGGCTCATTTCTTAGGTGGTTTATGGCAAGGTATTACCCGCACTCGCACACAAGCAGCAGTAACTGGGGTAGATAAAAAGACTTTGCAAAATCTAGGGATTAAGCTATGCGAAATGCCGAAAAATTTTGCTGTTAATCCAAAATTGGTTAAGTTATTTGATGCTAGAAAAGTTGCTTTAACAGCAGATCAGCCTATTGACTGGGCAACAGCTGAGCAGCTCGCTTTTGCAAGCCTGCTTACATCCGGTACTAATATAAGATTAACAGGGCAAGACTGCGGACGTGGTACTTTCTCACATCGTCATTCAGTGTTACATAGCCAAGTTGATGATACTACCTATATACCTTTAAATAACTTGTCCAAAGAGCAAGCAACATATGAAGTAGCAGATAGTAATTTATCCGAATATGCTGTGCTTGGTTTTGAATATGGTTATTCACTCGCAAACCCAAAAAATCTAGTTTTATGGGAAGCTCAATTTGGTGATTTTGCTAACGGAGCTCAGATTATTTTCGATCAATTCATTTCAAGCAGTGAAACAAAATGGCTTCGCATGAGCGGACTAGTAGTTTTACTACCGCATGGCTTTGAGGGTCAAGGACCGGAACATAGTTCAGCAAGGCTTGAGAGATTCCTGCAGCTAGCAGCAGAGGATAATATGTATATTACATATCCTACTACGCCTGCTTCAATTTTCCATCTGCTTCGTCGTCAAATAATTGATAATGTTAGAAAACCATTGATCGTGATGTCGCCGAAATCCTTGTTGCGTCATAAGAATGTGGTTTCTAAACTTGATGAATTAGGTGGTAATACTACTTTTTCGCCGGTTTTAGATGAAGTAAATAAACTGGAAGCAAGCAATGTTACTAAAGTAATTTTATGCAGTGGTAAGGTATATTATGATTTATTCGAAATGCGTGGCAGTAATAGTAATATAGCAATTATTAGGCTTGAACAATTATACCCATTTGAAAAAAAGGTTGTAGTAGAGCTGTTAAAAAAATATAATAAAGCAAGTGAATTTATTTGGTGTCAGGAAGAGCCAATGAATATGGGAGCTTGGAGATATATAACCTCTCACCTAAATAATGCTTTAAAAGAAGCAGGAATTAATAATGAATTCAAATATATAGGTAGAGAAGAATCAGCATCTCCAGCAGTTGGCTCATTACAAGCACATAATAAGCAACAAGAAGAAATACTAAAAAAAGCATTAAATTAAGAGATAGCTTTGAAATTTGGTGTCATTCCGTGGCGATTTTACCAGTGTGTATCAGTTTTACCGTCATTGCGAGGAAATTACGAAGTAATTGACGAAGCAATCTAGTAAAAAAGTCCTGAGATTGCCACGTTCCTTGCAGTCACTCGCAATGACGACATTGAAGCCACGCACCAAAGTCATAAACTATATAATAATTTAGGATAAAAATAAGGAAACAAATATGGGTGTTAAAATTATAGTGCCGTCTCTCGGTGAATCGGTAACAGAAGCTACTATTGCCAAATGGTATAAGAAAGAGGGCGACGCTGTTAAAACCGATGAATTATTATTGGAAATTGAAACTGAGAAAGTAACATTAGAAGTTAATTCCCCGTGCAATGGTACTATAGGTAAAATAATAAAAGCTGACGGAGCAAATGTTGCAGTTGGTGAAGAAATAGGCGATATAAATGAGGGGGAAGCTGTAGCAACAAATAGTAACGAAGCAGCAAAACCTCAAACAGCTTCCCAGCCTGTTCCAGAAAAAGTACCAGAAAAGCCAGCAGTTGCTAATAATACCCTTGCTCCATCTGTGCAGAAATTAGTTACTGAAAATAAGCTTGATCCAAATAATATAAAAGGAACAGGCAAAGATGGTAGAATTACCAAAGGCGATGTATTAGAGACTATGAACGCTCCTATTCCTGCCACTACTCCTACCACTTCTTCAGCTAAAACTAGTGAAGAAAGAGTAGAGCGTGTGCGTATGTCACGTTTGCGTAAAACCATTGCACAGCGTTTAAAAGACTCGCAAAATACAGCTGCTATTTTGACTACCTTTAATGAAATTGATATGTCAAAAGTGATAGCTCTGCGTGGTAAGTATAAAGATGAGTTTGAGAAAAAGCACGGCGTAAAGCTTGGCTTTATGTCATTCTTTGTTAGAGCAACTATCGAAGCGTTAAAGCTTATTCCGTCAGTAAATGCTGAGATAGATGGTGATGATTTAGTATATAAAAATTATTACGATATAGGTGTAGCAGTTGGAACAGAGCAAGGTCTTGTCGTACCGGTTGTTAGAGATGCTGACAAAATGGGATTTGCTGATATTGAAAAGACAATAGGGGGACTCGCTAAAAAAGCAAGAGATGGTAAGCTTTCTATGGCTGATTTATCAGGTGGCACATTCTCGATTTCTAATGGTGGTGTATATGGTTCGCTTTTATCTACTCCTATTATTAATCCGCCTCAATCTGGTATTTTAGGACTACATAAAACTGAGGAAAGAGTAGTGGCTATAGATGGTAAAATTGAAATACGTCCGATGATGTATATAGCTCTATCATACGATCACCGCATAATTGATGGAAAGGAAGCTGTTTCATTCTTAGTAAAAATTAAAGAGCTAATAGAAAGTCCTGAAAAGCTACTGCTAAACTTATAGTTTGCTTGGAGTTATAATTAATGATAAAATGTACTCGTCGTATTGAGTTCGATGCAGGGCATAGAATTATCGGTCATAAAAATAAATGTCAATATCTGCACGGTCATCGTTATGTTCTCGAGATAACTATAGCAGCAAAAAATACTGATGAACTTGGTATGGTAGTGGATTTTGGCTTGATTAAAGATTTAGCTAAAGGCTGGGTTGATAAAAATTTTGACCATAGCCTAATCTTGCATCAGGATGATAAAGAAATCGGGCAGAAAATTGAAAGTCACACAGGTCAGAAAGTATATTATTTAAAGAATAATCCGACGGCAGAAAATATTGTTCTGCATTTAAAAAATGAGATTTTCCCTAAGCTTTTTGAAAGTCAAAAATTCTTTGTTACTAGCATAAAACTATTCGAGACACCTAATTGCTTTATTGAGGTCTAAGCATGCAGGATTATGCCTTGATCTTAACTACGACTAATGATTTACAAATTGCTGAAAAAATAGCCTTTCTATTATTAGAGCTAGATCTTGCTGCTTGCATACAAATTGATGATGTGAAAAGTTACTTTAAATGGGAAAAAAAAGTAAACTTTGAAAAAGAATACAGAATTATAATTAAAGCAAAATCTTCTAATTATAAAAAGATTGAAAATAAAATCCTTGAAGTTCATAATTATGAATTACCACAAATAATAAAAATAAATATTGACTGCGGTCTTCAAAAATACTTAGAATGGATTAATCAAAATAGCAAGTAAACCTATGGTTGAATAATTTAAATCGAAAAATAAAGTAAGTATACGTGGAGTAAAAAATGAAATTATGGCAAAAAGTTACCTTAGGTCTAATCTTCGGTATTATATTCGGTATTTACCTACCGCAATATGTTGATTATATTAAGCCAGTCGGTGACATATTTTTACGTTTGATAAAAATGATCATTGCACCACTAATTTTCTTTAGCTTGGTTTCAGGCATTACTAGTATGAATGATACTTCTGCACTTGGCAGGGTAGGCATGAAAGCGGTAGTAGCCTTTTTAGGAACTACTTTTTTTGCTACGGTTTTTGGTCTTGCTGTTGCTGCAATATTGAAACCTGGCGTAGGCATGCATATAGATTTTTCTCCTTCTGGCTCTGGCAAGGTTGAGAGAACATCCTTTAATATAATAGATTTCTTTGTAAATATAGTACCTGATAATGCTGTCGGTGCTTTTGCAAATGGTGATGTTTTGCAAGTAGTATTTTTTGCCGTCTTTGTTGGTATTACCTTAAATAAAATGAAAGCAGCAGCAGAACCTATTACTGATTTAGTACATTTAATGTCAAAATTAGTACTAAAAATGATATCTTTTGTTATTCAATTATCACCTTATGGTGCTTTTGCTTTAACAGCTTGGATTATAGGCACGCAAGGTATAGAAGTAATGATAAGCCTTTCAAAGCTTGTTATAGCAGTTGTTGTGGCAATGACATTTCAATATCTAGTATTCGGTTTGCTTATATATATATTTTGTCGTGTATCTCCTATACCTTTTTATAAGAAAAGCTTTGAGTATCAAATACTTGCTTTTTCTACCTCAAGTAGCAAAGCAACTCTTTCAACTACTATGCAAGTTTGTCGTGAGAAACTTGGGATCTCAGAGTCTAGTACCTCGTTTGTATTGCCGATAGGTGCTTCAATTAATATGGATGGGTTTGCTATAAATTTATCGCTTACTACTATCTTTTTTGCTCAAATGATGGGCGTAACGCTTGCTCCGCATGATTATTTAGTGATTATCTTAACCTCAACCCTTGGCTCAATTGGCGGTGCTGGTATTCCTGGAGCTTCGTTAATCATGCTGCCTATGGTGCTTTCATCTGTACATTTACCGATTGAGGGTGTAGCAATTATTGCCGGAATAGATAGAATTCTTGATATGTTACGCACTACCATTAATATAACAGGTGATGCAACAATTACTATGCTTGTTGATAATAGCGAAGGGACATTAGATAAAGAGGTTTACTTGTCATAAATTTAGCTCAATTCTAATGCTGCCTCTTCTAAAGTTTTTAGTTGATCACGAAGTTTTGCTGCTTGTTCAAATTCAAGATTGCTTGCAGCTTTAAGTATTTCTTTTCTTAGTTTATCAATATGAGCTTTTAGCTTAGCTGGATTTTCAAATAAATTATGCGTTTGTTTTTTATCAAGCTTACTATCTACTTTCTCAAGCTCTGCTAAAGCATGGATAGTACGGTTGATGGTTTTTGAAATTATGCCATATTTTTCGTTATGTTCTTGCTGAATTGTCCGTCTACGCATCGTTTCGCTAATAGCTTTGTCAATGGACTTAGTCATTTTATCGGCATAGAGAATAACTCTTCCCTCGCTATTTCTTGCAGCTCTACCAATTGTTTGTATCAGCGATACTTCCGAATGCAAAAACCCTTCTTTGTCAGCATCAAGTATGGCAACTAAACCGCATTCGGGAATGTCTAAACCCTCACGTAGCAAGTTAATTCCGACTAAAATATCAATTGTTCCTTGCCTTAAATCCCTTAATATTTCGATACGCTCTAATGTATGAACGTTAGAATGCAAATAAGAGGTTTTATATTTAAGTTCCTGTAAATAATTGGTTAAATCTTCTGCCATTTTTTTGGTAAGAGTTGTAACTAACACACGGAAACCTTTGGCAATCGTGCTTTGGATTTCGCCTACTAAATCCTCAACCTGATTAGTAGCAGGCTTAATAATACATTCTGGATCAAGCAGCCCAGTAGGTCTAATTATTAACTCTACAACTTCGCCGCCAGTTTCATTTAACTCAAAAGGTGATGGAGTTGCTGATACGAAAACAGTTTGCGGTCTAAAATTCTCCCATTCTTCAAATTTTAGTGGTCTGTTATCAAGAGCTGACGGTAGACGAAATCCATGCTCTACCAGCACTTCTTTCCTTGCTCTATCACCGTTATACATAGCTCTAATTTGCGGTACGGATACGTGGCTTTCATCAACAAATAATAACGCATCTTTTGGGAGATATTCAAATAAAGTGGGTGGTGGCTCTCCAGCTTTACGACCTGTGAAAAAGCGGGAGTAATTTTCTACACCTTTACAGCTGCCTGTTTCGGTTAGCATTTCAAGATCGTATTGAGTGCGTTGATTGATCCTTTGTGTTTCCAGTAATTTGTCTTGCGATTTTAAGAATGCAATACGTTTTTGCAATTCCTCTTCAATTTCCGATATTGCTTTATTTACTGTTTCTTTTGGCATTACGAAATGAGAATTACCATATATTATAGCTTTATCAAGTTTAGCAAGCTTTTCACCGGTTAGCGGATCGAATTCGTGAATATACTCAAGTTCGTTACCGAAAAATGACAAACGCCAAGCCTTATCGCTATAGTGTGATGGAAAAACATCAACATTATCCCCCTTAACCCGAAAGCAACCACGTTCAAAACCAATATCATTACGCTCATATTGTAAATTCACTAAATCATTAAGTAGCTTATCACGAGGGTAGCTTTTACCAGGCTCTAAATTGACTGTCATTTGATAGTATAAATCCGGCGAACCAAGACCATAAATGCAAGAAACAGAGGACACGACTATAACATCACGTCGCTCTAATAACGATCTTGTAGCTGAGTGCCTCATTAAGTCAATCTGCTCGTTAATTGAGGAGTCTTTTTCTATAAAAACATCGGTTTTCAGGATATAAGCTTCTGGTTGGTAATAATCATAATATGAGACAAAATATTCAACTGCATTTTTGGGAAAAATCGATTTCATTTCGGAATAAATTTGTGCAGCTAGTGTTTTATTATGTGCCATAATAAGCGTCGGTCGGTTGGTTCTTTCTATGATATTTGCCATAGTAAAGGTTTTACCTGAGCCTGTAATACCAAGTAACATCTGCGAACGCTTTTTGTTGTTTAAGCCTTTGATAATTTCATCAATTGCTTTTGGCTGATCACCCGCTGGTTTATAATCTGATATAATAGAAAAGTTACTCATCGCTTTTTTCTTGCTTTAATAATTATAGTTTAAGATAATATATTAAAATTAAATAAAAGAGTACAACATTATGAATAAAGCTATATTACACGCTATTATTATTTATACCCTTGCTGGTTGTCCCTATTGCATGAAAGCTAAAGCACTACTTGATAAAAAAGAAGTTGCTTATGAAGAAATCGAAGTTCAAAACTCTCAAGATCCAAACGTAGCAGAATTAAGAAAGAAGTTAAATAATCCTGATAGATTAACATTTCCGCAGATATTTATAGATAATATGCATATAGGTGGTTGTGATGATTTATATGATCTTGACAAAGAGGGAAGATTAGATAAGTTGCTAGAAGGACAGCCCAAGAAAGATTCAGCTGCTGCCGGTGCTTAAAACCTATCGTCATTGCGAGGAGAGGCGTAGCGTCGACTCTACTGCACCGATCATTTATGTCATTCCCGCGTAGGCGGGAATCCAGAAAAATAAACATAAAAGCAGCAAGTTTCTAAAGCTAAAAGCTCGCTTTGTCTCGCTTTATGCTGGATCCCCGCCTTTAGCTAGGGATGACATTGTACTTGCTTTTTAAGCCATGCAACAAAGCCTGTAGGCGGGAATCCAGAAAAAAATAAAACTATAGCAATAAAAATGTATTGGGTATATATATTGTGTTCCGATCGCAATGGTACTTTATATATTGGTGTTACTAATAATATATTGCGTCGTGCTTATGAACATAAGCAAAAAGTGATTAAAAGATTTACATCAAAATATAATATTATAAAACTTGTTTATACAGAAGAATTTGCTGATATCAAAGAAGCTCTTGCTAGAGAAAAAGCTTTAAAAAAATGGAATCGTAGCTGGAAAATAAAATTGATAGAAAGTATTAATCCTAAATGGAACGATTTAGGCGAATGTATTTCTGGATTCCCGCCTACGCGGGAATGACATAAAAGTCATGAAACACTGCTGGACAAGCTCGCGAGATGACAAGAACAAAACTAATCCACGTAACAATACATCAAACAATGCCTAATCAAAATCAACATAAAAATTCATTCTATTCACTTCTGCCTTATTTATGGTCGAAAGAGTTTAACATACGCTTGCGGATTGTTACTTCGCTTATTTGTTTGTTGCTTGCTAAAGTAATAAATATTTTCGTACCAATAGTTTATAAATACGTAATAGATGGCTTGAATAAAAATCTAGCCATTTCGGTTATTATCGGCATGATTATGGTATATGGTGGGACTAAAATATTTGTTCAGATATTTAATGAGTTACGCAATATTATTTTCTCTAAAGTAGGGCATCAGGCAACTAGGCTTATTGCTCTTAATGTCTTTAAACATATGCATAATTTAAGCATGCGTTTTCATATTACACGAAAAACCGGCGGCTTAAGTAGGTCAATAGAGCGTGGCACTAAAGGCATAGAAGCGGTGCTGCGTTATTCACTATTTAATATTCTTCCGACAAGTGTAGAAATCATACTTGTAAGCGGGATATTATGGTATGTATATGGCATTTGGTTTTCTTTCACTATTTTAGTAACCATGTCAATTTACGTTCTGTACACTTTTCTAATTAGTACCTGGCGGATTTCGTTTGCACGAGAGATGAATCAAAGCGACAATACCGCAAATAATAGGGCAATCGATAGCCTGCTGAATTTTGAGACTGTTAAATATTTTAGTAATGAGGAATATGAAGCCTCTAAATTTAATGAGGCACTACAAATTTATGAAAAATCAGCAACGAAGACAACTAATAGCCTATCCATTTTAAATATAGGGCAGGATGTTATAATATCCCTTGGGCTTGTCGCTCTTATGATACTATCGGCGACTAAAATAAATCAAGGTAAAATGACTGTCGGCGATTTAATCATGGTTAATACTTATCTTTTCCAGCTATCAATCCCACTTTCAATACTTGGATTTGCTTATAGGGAAATTAAGAATGCCTTAGTTGGTATGGAGGATATGTTTAATCTTTTAGACATACCAGAAGAAGTAGAGGATGCTAAAGACGCTAAAGAGCTTACTATATTAAAAGGCGAAGTCGCTTTTAAAGAGGTGAATTTTGCTTATAATCAAGAACGTCCAATTTTACATAATATCAGCTTTACTATAGATAGTGGTAAGACGCTTGCGATAGTCGGGAGTAGCGGGGCCGGTAAGTCAACCATCTCACGTTTGCTTTTTAGGTTTTATGATATTAATAGTGGCAGTATTACTATAGACGGGCAGGACATAAGAAAGGTCACGCAAAGCTCGCTTCGCAAAGCTATTGGAATCGTACCGCAAGATACTGTCTTGTTCAATGATACGATATATTACAATATCGCTTATGGTGATAATTCGGCTAGCTATGATGAGGTTATAGCTGCTTCAAAGAACGCCCATATTCATGAGTTTATTACTAGCCTGCCGGAGGGGTATGAAACCCAAGTAGGTGAGCGTGGTTTAAAGCTTTCAGGCGGCGAGAAACAACGCATTGCCATAGCAAGGACGTTACTCAAAAATCCATCTATATATGTGTTTGATGAAGCAACAAGCTCACTTGATACTAAAACTGAAAAGCTAATTCAGGCAAGTCTTAAAGAAATATCAGAGCATTATACCACCTTAATTATTGCTCATCGTTTATCAACAATAATCGACGCTGATGAGATTATTGTTTTAGATAATGGCTATATAGTCGAGCGTGGCAACCATAAAACCTTGCTGAAACAAAAAGGCTATTATGCAGAACTATGGTATAAACAGCAGGAAGAAGAGCTAAATAATAACTAATACTGTCATCCCGTGACTTGATCGCGGGATCCAGCTTAAAATACTAAAATTATTAGTATTAAAAGTTGTTTTTCTGGATACCGTGGACAAGCCACGGGATGACAGGAGAAAATGATCCACGCAGGCAAAGCCTCACGCAGGAATGACATAAAGGGTGCAACAACCTAGTTCCCAAGCCACAGTATGACAGAAGCAGAAATTACATTCAACCTATAAACTTATTGACTTTTTAATAGTCATATATAGAATCGTAACCGGAATAGTTAATGCTATTCTGGGACTTCAAAAATCCAAACTTAAGATGGACAGTATCAACCATAAAATGATACAAACCTCGGCTTCTATGGTCGGGGTGATAATAGTCATGTTCAAGGTTTAAGGTGTAAACCTTAAACCTAAAAGCTATTATGACTGATCTTAGGCAGTTTTTTGAACGCCCCGACCACCAAAATTATATAGTTTGGTGGTTTTAATTAATCGGGAGTCATCAAATGTCAAATCAAAACAGAAAATCTACTTATGAGATCGTATTAGACTTTACTGAAAAAGAAGTAAATAAGCTAAGAGACGAAATTGCATATTTATTAGAAAACCCCGCAACAGAAAAAGATATTGAAAGAATAGAACAACGTTTAGAGGAACTTGAAAAAATGCTTTATAGTGTTGTATAGTTATTGTTATGTCATCCTTGCTTAAGATTTGTTTGTATAGGTCGAAAAGCATCCTCGGTGTCATTCCCGTGGCGGCTTTGTTGCGTGGATCGAGGGGCGTCATTGCGAGCGACTGTAAGGAGCGTGGCAATCCAGAAAAAATAATAAAAATGCTAAAAGTTAGCATTTTTCAACTGGATTGCTTCGTCAAAACTTACAGTTTTTCCTCGCAATGACGACTCTCGATCCATGTGGCAAATCTTACAAATCCTTACAATGACGTATTTTTATATAGGCTATCACCTTGTCCCTTAAAATTAAGTTATTCCTTATTACAATAATCAGCAGTATAATATTATACTTTGCTATTCCTCCTACTCCTCTGCTTGAAAAGGTGAGTTTCTCGCAAAGAGTATTTGATAGAAATGGCGAATTAATGCGTATCTCGCTTTCTAAAGATGATAAATATCGGATATTTACTCCGCTTGGTGAAGTACCGCAAAGCTTTATAGAAGCAGTTTTATTATATGAGGATAAGCATTTTTATAAACATTTCGGTATTAATCCCAGCTCTTTAATCAAAGCTTTTTACTCTACTTATCTAAAAAATAATCGTAAAATAGGCGGCTCTACTATAACAATGCAGGTAGCTCGTCTAAAATATGGGATAAATTCCTCTACTACTTTTTGGTAAAATTTATCAAATTATCAAAGCTATTCATATAGAATTACATTATTCAAAAGATGAGATTTTAACGGCTTATCTAAATTTAGTACCTTATGGTGGTAATATTGAAGGGATATCGGCGAGTAGCTATATTTATTTTAATCGTGACCTAAAAAGTTTAAACTTAATTGATATATTAAGTTTAGCTGTTATCCCGCAAAATCCGCTGAAACGAGGTGGTAATAATCTAAATATTTTAGAGATGCAAAAATATTTATTTACTAAATGGCTGGAAACTCATCCGCAAGATATTATTTATAAAGAATTGATAAATTTACCTATTAAGTTTAGTCAAAGTAAAAACCTACCTTTTATTGCACCACATTTTACTTTAGATATATTAGCAAATAATGATAGTCCAGTAATTTATACCACTATTGATAAAAGCCTACAGACTATTTTAGAAAAGCAGGTGCAGCTATATGTTAATGATCAGAAAAAATACGGCATAAATAATGCTGCTGTTATGCTTGTTGATTTTACCACAATGGAGGTGCTTGCAAGTGTTGGCTCTAGCAATTTTTTTAATAACGATATTTGCGGGCAGATTAATGGTGTTAAAAGCTCTCGGTCTCCTGGTTCTAGCTTAAAGCCTTTTGTATATGCACTTAGTTTTGATCAATCATTAATACACCCATTAACCTTGCTAAAAGATACTCCTACTTACTATGATAATTATAAACCAGAAAATTTTGATAGTAGATTTGCTGGTGGTTTAAGTGCTAGAGAGTCATTAATAAAAAGCCGTAATGTACCCGTTATATTCCTAGCATCTAAATTAAAGAATCCGAATTTTTATGAATTCTTACAACAAACTAAAATCAGTAACTTAAGAAAACCTGAAACTTATGGCTTGTCTATAGTACTTGGCACTGTAGAAGTTACGCTTGAAGAACTTACTACTCTTTATGCTATGCTGGCTAATTTGGGGGTTTACGAGCCAGTTAGGAAAGTGCTATCCGAGGCTACGTCATTGCGAGGAGAGGCAAAGCCTCGACGCGGCAATCTAGAACAAGTTAACTTAGAAAATAGATTGCCACGCTCCGAGCAAATGCTCGCAATGACTTTATCACCTGAAGCAAGTTACTTAACGCTTGATATTATCAAAGATACTACAAGACCGCTTAATTATAATACAAAAATAAATATACCGGTTTATTGGAAAACGGGAACTTCCAGCTCGTTTAGAGATGGGGTTAGTGTTGGAATATTTGGGAAATATGTACTTGCTGTTTGGGTTGGAGATTTTAAAGGTCAAACTCATGGATCATTTACTGGTAATGGTTCTGCTGCACCTTTATTTTTTAATATTATAGAATCAATAATTGATCCAAATAAAGACAAAGATTTAATAGTTGCCAAGATAAATGATTTAAATATTACTAAGGTAAAAGTTTGTGCTGATACGGGTGATCTTGATAATGATATGTGTCCGGTAAAAACCGAGACCTTATTTATTAAAGGTAAATCGCCGATAAAACAATCAGGCATTTATAGAAAAATGTTGATAGATTTAAAAACTGGTATGCCGGCTTGTAATTTTATCGAAGGACAGACAGAATATAAAATCGTAAATTTATGGCCAACTGATGTATTATCGGTTTACCAAAAAGCCGGTATACATATATTACCAAAGCCTGTGCCAGCGAATTATTGTAATAGTTTGATAAATTGGTATCATCAGAAACCTAAAATTACGCATCCGTTAAAAAATTCCATATACTCAATCAAAAATAGTGATAATATAATTTTAAACGCAATTGGTGATAATAAAACTAATAATATTTTCTGGTTTGTTAATAATGAACTAATAGCAGTTGCTAAGCCAAATGAAGCAGTAAAGTGGAAAGCAAAAATTGGCGAGTTTGTTATTAGAGCCATTAATGATAGTGGTCAAAGTGATAGCGTAAAAATTTATATCAAATATTAAATGGTAACTTCAATGTCAAAAACAATAGAAGTCATAATAGAAAGCGAAAGTGAGGATGAAGAAGAGTATTTTGAACCTTTATCAGATGATGTTCATAATTTTAATTTTTTAAAAGAACAAGCTTTAAAGCTTCTTCCTGAAGTTAATTATTTACTTAAAAAAGCAGGTAAAGAAAATGTTATAGTAATAGGACCGTCTGATAGTGGTAGGGTTGATGTTTTAAAAACTCTAGCTAATGAAAATTCTGAACAATTCAGTTCGCAATATGCATCAAACATAAATTTACCAAAAGGTTTAAAAGTTAATGATAAAGTACTTTGGGAATGTTCTAATAAAATAAAGACTAATACAACTGATAAAGAGTCTATTCTTCAAGCACTAGTTAATAGATTTTTCTTAAAAAATATATTGCAAAATTCAGATAAAGTAGGGTTTATTGTAGTAGCACCACAAAAAACAACAGTTAATGAAACTGTTGAGAACTTTATTGCAATTATAGACGATTTTATAGATATATTCCATGAAGCAAATCGTGAAAATTTAAAAGAAAATGTTACATTCGTAGTAACAAAATTTAATAAAAATACCCAAGAATCATTTGTACAATTATTAGAAAATCAAGAAGTTATATTAGAATATTTTCCGCAATTATTTGAAGATTTATATTATTTATATGCTTCTAACACACAAAATGAAGAGATAACTTTAAAATTAGAAAATATTAACAACAGTGAGAAAAAAATAAATATAAAGAAATTAAATTCACTTTTTACAATAGATCATGATAATGCAGCTCATTTACAATTAGTACAAAATTTATATGATAGTAGAGAGTCAAATATATCTAGAATATATGATGTTATTAGATTAATTTTTACGGAAAAAGGCTTTAATATATATACAACGCTTGATTGCTCAAAATTTTGTGATCCGTTTAAGTATAGTAATTTTATTCAACCATTTTCCAAAAAATTAAATTATCCAGCTTTGGAAACAAATCCATCTCATTTTCCAGGATTACAGCAATTATTTGAACTTGAAGAAGTTTTAAATCAACAAGATAATGATAAACTACCGACAGGGCTTAAAGTTTTAAGTATTTTAAAAAAATTTGTTAATGATAAAGCAATACATGATAAAATGGAGGATTATTATTATGTATTAGATCAGCAAATTAGAGAAGTACTATTTTTCAAAGAAGCATTAAATTCTAATAAATCTTATAAATTAGAAATCTGTAAGTCATTTATAAAAGATAATTATCTTTCTTCCATAAAAAATATTCAGCCTCAAGATAATAAATCTATAGAATATTATAGAGAAGCCATAAAATGGCTGAATAGATATAATGAACCTAAAGAAATTGAAAAAACTAAAGCTACATGTTACTTAAAAATCGCTAATCTTCTTAGTAAAGCAGAAAATTATGAGGAAGCATTGGTTAATTATCATTATGCTCTTAAATATAATGAGAATTGTAAAACAATATATAATGAAATGGCTGATATATTACATAAATTAGGAAAAAAACAAGCAGCTGTTGAATTTTATAAACCCAATAACAAGTTTTTTCACATATTAAAAACCTTAGATAGTATTTCAAATGATGATATTGATAATGTAACTCCATATCGTCAAAAAGGAGATTATCTAATTTCTCAAAAACAAGATGAAGAGGCTGCATATCAATATATTTTAGCCCTGAGCGTAGAGTCTACGCCTTGTAAAAAACAGAATATGTTATTTAAGGTAGTAAGTGCCTTAGAGGGAACTTTAAGTGTCGAACCAAATCCTACATATATTTCTGTAGATATGAGAGAAAAATATATGCCAGAAGTAATAGGTAAGTATCCTGAAATAATATAGTATATACGCAGCTAGTATAAGCTTCAAGATCGATTCCTCTTTTCCAAATAAAACTTGTCTACCAATTCTTTATTTGTCAGAAGTATACCATAATTCAACGTGTTTTACTATAATACCAATTTAGAATAAGATTCTACAAAAAATCTTATTCTAAACAATGCGTTATATTTATTATATTTTGTTATTAGCTTCCTTAGATTCTGCTTCTTATTGTAATTTATACTCTGCTGCTTTTTCTTCTACATAGCTGAAAAAGAAATAACAGAAAGTTAAAAAACTGGTTAAAATTATTGCAAAAGTTAATAATATTAGTTTAAGCTCTTTTTTTGAATTTTCAGACTTTAATCGTTTTTCTTCTTCTTCATCAAACTGATACTCAGACGTTAAAATTTGCTCTTCTTCTGTATTGTTCATATGCTAATCCTTTAGTAATTTAGTTTAAACGATCATGAAAAAGCTATAGCAAGAATTAAAATAAGTCAATAATTTTAATTTTTGGTTGTATTTTTACCTAAGAATATAGCTCTCTCAATTTGTCTACGTTTAACAAGACCTTTCAATTTTTTACCTTTAACATGAATCCATTTAAGGAATTCATCGGCAGCTTCTAGATACTTATTTTGGTTGAGTTTTTTAAGCAATGTAGAATTTTTAAATGCTGTGCTACCACAATTGAAGATGAAAGAAATTAATGCTACTTGTTGATTAATGTTTAAAGAACTGTGGCAGTATTTATATAAAACACAATTTACTTCTGCTATATCTGCATTAAGTAATTTTTCAGCATCTTCTAGGGTTATTTTATTATCTAAATATGACATTTCATGAGGTTTTATTACATGACCATAACCAATTGTTTTAAGTCCTGCTGGGCAATAATAAGGAGTTAGTTGTAGAGATTCAAATTGTTTAATTAAGACTTTAGCAAGTTGTAGGGCAAGCATTGAAGTAATATTTTTAATTAATCATCGATGATGATAATCAAAAAAATAGTGTTAACTAAGTTTTCTAACTTAAAAAGCTAAAACGTGGCACTTGATATCTATCTACAGCGACTGATTCGTTAAAAATTGTTTAGCGTTCGCTATAATGTTTATATATTCATATTCCTACTTGTATTTTGTTGTTTGATAAGTATAACTATACTATTAGTTGTATTCAATATATGAAATTATGATAACAAAAAATATACAATATTATGATAATAATGCACAGTCGTTTTATGATAAAACGATTAATCTAGATTTATCTGATAGCTATAAAGAGTTTATTAGTTATTTACCTGAGAAAGCTCATATTCTAGATGCAGGGTGCGGAGCAGGGCGTGATACAAAATATTTTCTAAGTCAAAATTATCAAGTAACTGCTTTTGATGGCTCAAGCGAAATGGTAAAATTAGCTTCAAAAGCAACTGGAATTGATATTCTGCATTTAAGTTTTCAGGATATGGATTTTGAAAATATATTTGATGGAGTTTTGGCTCAAGCCTCGTTACTCCATGTTCCTTATAGTGAAACAAAAGATATTTATAAAAAAATTCACCGTGCATTAAAACCAGATGGAATTTTTTATGCTTGTTATACTCATGGGGATGATTTAGTGCAAGCTGATGACCGAGATTTTTATAATATGAATGAAGATATAGTAAAGCCTTATTTTGATGGACTTTTTGATATAATTAAAATGTGGACAAGCGAAGACGGTAGAATCTCCGCAAGTAAAGATAAATTATGGTTCAATTTTATAGTGAGGAAAATATACCTTTAATATTTCTTATATTTTCCTTAACTTAAGTTTAACCATAACTTAAGAGCATTATCCAATTTAATCATCTCATTAGATGATAATTTTCCAATTTTTCTGTCAATTTTTTCAGACTTAATAGTAACGATTTTATCAATCATAATTTGAGATTCTGAAATAAGACCTGTTAGCTTTGAAGGTATTAATGAAAGGCGAAATAATGGAGCTTCTAACAAATATGTTGTTATAGGGCAGATTGTTATACTTGCATGAGTTTCATTAAATAAATCAGATTGAACAATAACTGCAAGTCTTGGCTTACCATAATCACCACTTAATACACAAATTATAATATCTCCCTTTTCCATTAAAAAGTCCAATTTGTTTGATCGCTATTTGTTTCCCATAAATCATTATCAGACTTTTCCATTTTACTAACTAACAAAGATTGCTGTTTAGCTTCTTCAGCTAGGCTTGAATTTTCTAATTGTTTAAGATACATAAGTATTGCTTCAGTAATTAACCAGTTTTTACCACGATGTAAATCATAAGCTGCTTTTTCTAGTTTTTTATTTAAACTTAATTCTAAACGTATACTGGTTGTAATACTTTTTGCCATGTTACTACTATTTTATAATATTAGCTTTATTGTAACACAATGTATTACAAATTGCATTATATTTTTCATATTATTCAATTTTCCTTAAAGCCATACTAAAATATACCCCGTCACCGAGATTTACGCTACGGAAATCAAAAGACTCAAAATCTATTGGGGGTAGGGGGTTTGAATGACTGCTTTTTATGTCTAATAAATTATTCTTTTCAGCATATTCTTTGAAAGTCATATTTGGAGGTAATTTTTTGCTAGTATCTTCAAAACTAAAATACCTAACTTCATAATTAACACTGTTAATAGTTACTTTCGAGCTGCAAATTTCAGGATGAGCAGAAGAAGAGGAGGTAGAATTTGCTATTTGCGGCATCACGTCTAACAGCTCTTTTAATTTTAAATTTCCTTCAGTGCCATACATTGCAGCTGATAAAATTAGAAGAATAAATAAACCCAGGAAATATTTTTTAAACATAATCTTATTTTTTTTTAATATATTAACTTATAAATGAAAGGAATATGTTTTGTCAAGAGTAGTAGAAATAGTAAATATATTCTACAATTAATGTTTACTATTTTGTAATATATCTTTTAACTTGCTATAAAAATCATTATTAATATATAGGCTTTCATGCCATTATAAAAATATCTAAATAGGTCTATGTTTTGCCTTAATAGTTCTAATCCCATCAATAATATATTAATATATAGAAATAAGTATCTTTTCAATTAAAAGTAGAATAATATAAAAATTTATGATATAAAGCTATTCTAGAAATAATTTTCTCTAGACTTTAAGTCGTATTTATGCGACAATATAATCACCTATTTTTTCTTATCATGCAAAAAACTAAACAAGTACAATTTTTTATCACAAAAAACGGTAAATCTTATATTAAAAATTAGTTAGAAAAGTTAGATATCAAAACATACAGTAGAGTTATTAATAGATTAGTTCGTTTAGAATATGGAATTTATGGTGATTATAAAAATATACAAGGAAAATTATATGAGCTAAGATTTTTCTTTGGCAGGGGTTATAGAATATATTTTACTGAAAAAAATAACGAAATTATACTTTTGTTAAATGCAGGTGATAAAGATACACAAAGTAAAGATATTAAAAAAGCCTTAGAAATAATGGAAGAGATTTATAAATAAAGGGTTTAGATGGAAAAATTTACAGATTATTTAAAAGAAAAATTACAAAATGAAGAAACATTGGTAGCTTATATTAATGAGGCTTTAGAGCAATATTCTCTAGACCATAATAAGGAGTTATTTCTTGTTACTTTAAAAGAAGCTATTATAGCAAAAGGAGGAGTCGCCAAAATATCTAGAGAGGCTCATATAAATAGGCAGCATTTATATAAAATGTTATCTAGTAAAGGAAACCCAAGTTTTGATAATGTTGGAACTTTATTGAGTGTTTTGGGATTACAATTGAAAGTAGAGGTCTGCACACTTTAAATGTAATATTCCCAAATATCTAAATTAGTAACTTTAACAAGCCTTAGAAAATAGATAGTAATATTTTTTTTATGCAACAAGCGGCATAAATTTAAGGGGAATATTGCCTTTTAGATTATATCTAATTTCTTTAATAATTTTTCTTCGTCTATTTCATTAAATTTTTTTGCCATTTTTACTAATTCTTGCTCGTTTGTTAAATTGGCATTTCTAACTAAATATTTTTTGATATTTTTATATTTTGCTGATTCTACTGAATTCCATGTCAAATTAAGAAAAATAAGAGTTGTATTTGCTTTTAAAGCTTTCTCAATCTCGCTTGCTCCTGTTTTATCTATATCGTTATTCCCAAGGTCAAGACCAATAAGAGTTTTATTAAGCTTAAGCAGTTTCGCAAGCTCTATAGCTCCGTCTGTACTTATATTATTACCAAACAAATCGAGCTGGATAATATTATTATCGCTTGCTAGCAATTTAGAGATTTCTTTAACATCTTTATCAGTTAATATTTTTTTCGAAAGATTAAGAATATCACCGCCTTTTTTTAAATTTATTGCTTCTTCTGTAAAATCTTTTTCTTCTAAAAACTTTATTAAATTATCCATATATTTTGAGTTATATTATTATATTTACATCTTTTTTGTTATTAATTTAAATTTTAAATTGCATCCGTTAAATTCCTATTCTTGAAGCTATTATAGCTATTTATATTGTATTTGCAATGATATTAATATAATTTTTTCTACTTTTGGTTTACAGTTGAATAGAATATCAAAAATTATAAATTATCTTATAAATAGTGAGATAAAACAGGAAACTAAAAAAGACTTACAAATAAAGAATTTAGGGGGAAGTTTACAAGTTAAAAGTGGAGATCTTCTATATACTTTAATATGTGGTACCCGCGGCCGGACTTGAACCGGCAAGAGCTTACGCTCCACGGATTTTAAGTCCGTTATGTCTACCATTCCATCACGCGGGCAATTAAAAATACAATACTGTATTTTGCTAAGTGGACAGATTAATGAAAAAAAGAAAAAAAAGCAAGCACTTTTATTTATTAATTACATAATAATAAAAGTCTAATGTAGGCAAATCAAATTCTGCCTATAATATATTAACTAAAATAGTGACAAAATAGTAATAATATGATATAATTAACCTTAGAAAGTAATACTTTCTTTTGCATGTTATTGACAAATGCCGCAAGGTAAGATAGTTTTGCATAGTGAATTTTTTATTAAGCATAATTTAAATTCCAATAAGCAATTTCTATCTAAAAAGGTTTTTATGACTACAAATATAGTAGGTAAAGTTAAATGGTTTAATCCGACGAAAAATTTTGGATTTATTGAACAGGAAAATGGCGGCAAAGATGTGTTTGTACACAGATCTGCCGTAGATGCAGCAGGTCTTGCAGGTCTTAACGAAGGACAAGATGTAATTTTTGATCTTGAAGACAAGAATGGTAAAATTTCTGCAGTTAACCTCAGAATTAAATAAATATATTTGTACCAAAAACAGCTATCCAAAGTTTTCAAATTTTGGATAGCCTCGTCACCTTTTACAACAAAATATTAGATATTTTGTTTTGTCTTATAATAACCTTATACATGTCTTAAGCATTGGAATGGTTTAATGCTTAAAAGTAAAAAAATATCATAATTATGGTAATATTAACAAATAATTTTAAAGCTAATTAAAATCTTTATTTGCTGTAAATTATAAGATTTTTTTGAAATAGGTTCGCTATTACTTCAAATCAATTAAGGCTATTTTGTTAATATGCTATAGATAATTTAATGGCTGCTATTAGTGTATTCTTATAATACAAAAATAGTAAAGTCATTATTTTTTGCTGTGAGTTATTTTTATACAATCAATAATGTGCATATTTTAACTTAAACTTTATTGGATTATATAATGAAAAATTTTAATTTACCTGAAGAATTAACTACTACGCTTGAAGCGATGAAGATAACAGAGCCAACCGAAATACAAAAGCAATCGATTCCGGTTGCTATTGCAGGTTCTGATATACTTGCTTCTAGCCAAACTGGTTCAGGCAAGACTTTAGCTTACTTGTTACCAGTAATTAATGCATTTATTAAAGATAAAACTACTACTTTAATATTAGTACCGACAAGAGAGCTTGCAACACAAATCTGTTCTACCTTAAATAAAGTAACTACATCTTTCAAAATAAATAATGCAGTTTTGATAGGTGGTGAACCTATGCCTAAGCAATTTACGCAATTAAAGAAAAATCCTAAAGTAATTATAGGAACTCCTGGGCGTATTATTGATCATTTAAATCGTGGAAGCTTAAAAATTGATCGTATAGGTATAACTGTGCTTGACGAAATGGATAGAATGCTAGACATGGGCATGAAAGAGCAGTTAGAAGAAATCAATAAATTCTTGCCCGAAAAAAGACAAGTTTTAATGTTTTCTGCTACTATGCCAAAACATATTATTTCTCTTTCACAAAAATATTTAAATAATCCTGTACGTATTACAGTTGGTGCTACTAATAAAGCAGCAGCAGAAATAAAACAAGAGTCAGTACATATTACAGATAAAGAAAAATTTACTGAATTAAATAAGCAGCTTGGTGATAGAGAGGGATCGGTAATTATTTTTGTAAAAACAAAACGTTCTGCTGATCAATTAGCTAAAATGTTAAGATATGAAAATCATAAAGCAGAAGCTATACATGGCGATTTAAGTCAGCGTCAACGTGATAGAGTAATTTTATCATTCCGTAAGTCAAACCATAGAATAATGGTAGCAACTGATGTGGCTGCTCGTGGGCTTGATATTCCGCATACTCAACACGTAATTAATTATGATTTACCGATGTGTCCGGAAGATTACCTGCACAGAATAGGTAGAACTGGTAGAGCTGGTGCTAAAGGTAATGCATTATCATTTATTTCACCTGATGATGTTGTTAGATGGCGTGCTATTGATCGTTTAATAAATCAAGGCGAATCTACTACTAGAGAAAGCTTTAGAAGTAACAAAAATAATCGTAAAAGATCATTTGGTAATAATAGAAGAGGCGATAACTCTAATAAAAGATTCGGTGCTGGCAATAAAAGAAGTTCTGAGAGTAATAGTAATAATTACAGTCAAAAAAGAAGTAAAGTATCTTAAGAGGAAAGTATGTCATCCCGCGACTTGTTTGCGGGATCTTGCAGACCATGAGATGCTGTGATCAAGGAATGAGCATGACGTTTCCAATCAATGCAATGGCACATAATTATAGGAGGATAAATTCATAATTTCTAATTTTTCACGATTACAAAATATATATAGTATTTTATTTATATTATTTATTTCGCTCCCTGGTGGTTTAATTTATTTACTTACCGGTTCGACGCTTTCTTTTTGGCTTCGAGAATCCGGTTTTGATAAAATTACCATCGGTCTTTTTAGTCTGGTTAACTTCATTCACATATTTAAATTTCTATGGAGACCGCTACTTGAAAAAATAAGCTTTATACCCTCAAATAGTCGTGGATATAAATATTGTTTAATCTTTTCACTGCTTAGCTGTATTTGTTGCGTATATATTCTAACTGGCTTTAATCTCACTACTAATTTTATATCTTTCTCTTTGTGTTTGATAATTCTGGCATTTTTTTCCTCTATTTATGACATGCTTTTACAATCTTCCCAAATGCTACTTATTAATAATAAAAATTGGGGAATAAGTGAGGCAGCTTGCACTAGTGGGTTCAGAATCGGCATACTCATATCAGGTTCTGGTGCATTATATTTATCAACTATCATATCTTGGCAAGAAGTTTATCGTGTAATGGCGATTTTATGTGTACCATCATTATTACTAATTATTTTCTATCCGCTAAAGTTTAAAGAAAAAATAGCCGTTAATGATTTTGATAGATTTTGGCACGCTTTTTATGATTTTATCAAAAAACCTAAATGGCTAATAATTGTTGGCTTTATGCTTCTATATCGCTTGCAGGATAACTTTCTTTCGGTTATGCCAAATATGTTTTATCTTGATATCGGCTATACGAAAAAAGATTTAGCTCTTGGATATAAGGCTTTTGGTATGTGTGCTACTATAGCTGGAGGATTTATAGGTGGTTTTCTATCCGAAAATATGAATATGCTTATATCTTTAGAAGAGTATTAGTTTATCATGCTTTATCTAGTATAACTTTTTTATTGCTCTATTCTTATAGTCAAACTATTACAACTCTTTATATAGCAGTGTTTCTTCAGGAATTTACCAAAGGGTTAACTATGTCGCCGTTTTTTTCTTACCAATTAAGATGTTGTAGCTCTAAATATTGCATAACGCAGTTCGCCTTGATTACTTCTATTGCTTATATTAGCACTGTATTGTTTGGTAGTATTTCCGGTTACGCCGCTACTTATTTAGGTTGGGGATACTTTTTTGCTATTGCAGGCTTCTGCTTTATACCGGCATATATTCTAATCAGATATTTACCTAGAGTATAACTTTGTTAAAAATTCTTTTTTTGCTTTTCTACTAGGGTATAAAGTTTTAAGGAAAATAGTACCGTCATCTTCTTTTACATAAGGTACTACATATACTTGATCAGTTATTCTAACATAGAAAATTTTTTGTCCCTTATATTTAGCTTGATTATAATGTAATCTAATTCCTAACAGGTTACCGTCATTAAGTGACTGAATTATCTCGTCAAAACCTATATTCCGCTCAAGTAATAATTTAGCATTTTTTTCATGATTATATCTAAATTTGGGCATAGTATTTTAGAGTTTAGTAGCGTCTGAGTGAATTAGCATGTTAAGATAAGTTTGATAAGGCAAGCCGTGCTTAGAAGCTTTGATTTTTATTGCTTCGATATCATGTTCTGCAACCCTAATAGTAATAGATCGCTTGTTATTAAGATGTGCCTTTGCAGCTTTTCGAAGCAAAGCTATTTCATTTTTATCATCAAATTTTTGATGCTTTTCAAAATTATCTTCAATATCTTGTTCGTAAGAATCTAATTTACTGCTCATATATTTACCCTACTTATATATATTATCATTTTATATTATGTAAATACTTTGTCAATACTTAAAATTTATTGCTCACATATTATATTGTAAAAATAGCCCTAGTAAGTTATAATAACAAGCAAATTTATTAAAGTAATTTTACTATGTTTATTCAAACTGAAGATACCCCAAATCCTGATGCGATAAAGTTTTTTCCTGGACAGGAAATAAGTACTCAGCCTATATTTTTTAGTGAGCGTGCTGAAGTAAAAGGAAAAAGCAAACTTGCAGAATCGCTATTTAATATCAATAATGTTAAATCAATATTTTTTGGTAGTGATTTTATAACTGTTACTAAAGAAGCTGAAAGTGATTGGCAAGTGATAAAGCCAGAAGTTTTAATGGTTATTATGGATCATTTCGTTGCGGGCTTTCCAGTATTTGAAGAAAGTGCTAAAGTAGATGATGTAAACCTTGAGGGGTTTTCAGACATAGAGAAGCAAATTATCGAGATTATTGAGACAAGAGTTCGTCCCTCTGTTGCACAAGATGGGGGTGATATAATTTATAAAGGTTTTGAAAATGGTGTAGTAAAGTTAGCATTACGTGGTGCATGTCTTGGCTGCCCTAGCTCTACTATTACCTTAAAAAACGGTATTGAATCGATGCTGAAACATTTCGTACCGGAAGTTATAGAAGTTGAAGCTGTTGAAGAGGAGTAAATTTCTTTTCTTTGAAGAATCGTATTTATACGATTCTTCAAAGAAACTTTAAAATAATGAATATTCAAGGTGGAAAGCGGTTCCCACCTTGAATATAAATTTAGTTTTATCTATTCTTCTTTTGCGTTATTAATTGTATCATCTTGACTCCAAATAACGTACTGTAACTTAACATCTTTTGGAGCATAAACTACGATAGGTAATTTGCTGTTATACCTTATAAATGCTTTATCACCCAAATATACATTTACAGGCTGCATAGTTGCTTTTACACACCCGGGCATCCCATTAATGTAGTAATAGGATGGTCACCAACTTGATCTATTACGTAATAATTATATCCCCATCCATCTAAAGTTTTTTCCTCTAGCTTACCGCCAAACCTCATATTATTACAATCTTTCATTGCCTCTTTTGTAGCTTGTAATTTTACTTTTAAATTTTCCTCATTAGACTTGTTAGGTAAATGAATTACATAACGTTTTTGATCGCTGAGAGGTTCAGGGTAGGGTACAATATCCTTTAGTGATCTATTATTATCGGCTAATAAATTAATGCTGAAAAAACATAATATAAAGAATAGTGCAATTTTATTTGTCATGGTTAGTACCTCAATCTATGATGTCAAAAGTATGCTGATAAATTTCATTAATTGGGAGACCTATAGCATTAATATCAAATTTAAGTGACGGTTCAACTTTACTGCTTGCATTATGAATTCTAAAATTAATACTGAAACCCCGATTAAACACTATAGTTTTAGAATAAATTCCTCCATTTTTAGTATTTATAGTATTAATACAACTAGGATAGTTAGTTTTTTTAGTGCTAAGGGTATTATTAAAATTATATGCTTGAATAATAGTTTTATTTGAGTTGTAAGATATTATTTTATAAAAATCATATCGTCCTATTAAATAAGATACTAAATCTTTACAAACATTTCTAGTTTTTTCTTCATTAATAGAGCAAAGCCTTATGATCTCATTAGACCAAGCGTTAAGTATAGGCCAATAATATTTGTCAACCTTATCAGGTAAATCTTCCCATAAAGCAGTCTTATTTGAAAAAGTTCTAATTTGCCTTAAATCTTCAAACAACGGCTTTATAATTTTCCAATATTCAGTACTACATCCATTATCATCAAGACCCCATCTTTTTACAAAGTCAATTGAACCAGAAAGTCTAGAATGCTTTAATGCTTGATGGTTTGTTTTACAAGATATTCCTATAGTAATATTTTTAGCTTTAATCAGAATATCTCTAACATCTCCTTTTGCTCCCGCTGAACCATTATTAAATTCAATTATTCCACCATATTCAATTGTTAAAGACTTTGTTTCTTTTTTATAATGTGATCAATAGATATTTGAGCTGCTTTGATAAACTCTAATTGTTTTTTAAAGCTAATGGAATTATAAGCTTTTTGAGCGACATTTGAAGCAGTATCATTTTTAATTGTAAATCCTGTTAATTTAGATATTTCAGATATAACTGCCCATTCAAAGGCTAATCCATTATTAGTTTGTATTGACATCAATTATATATAATTATTTAAAGTAAATAATTATATTACAAAGATAATACAAAAATACAACTCAAAGTTTAATCGTTTCTAATAGTAACTAAATCTTTTTTTATTGCTTTAGCTATATGATATGCAAGTTCAACCGGAACAGCATTGCCTATCATCTTATAACCATCTTTAATATTAGTATAAATAAATTTATAATCATCAGGGAATGTTTGGATTCTTGCACATTCACGTATGGTCAAACGACGATATTTATGTTCTTGTCCTTTAACAAATTCTCGTTTTTCTTGACCGGCAATTTTAATCATTTTTGGTGCTTGTGGATGAAAAGGAATATGTCTATAAGTAGCAAGAATTGTAAAAGATTGCTCGTCCCAATTTCTAATACGGTTTCTTGACATAAAAATAGGAGAGTAACCTAGTTCTAAAAATTCATGATTATCTATTGTATTAACCGCTCCAATTTCTAAATGAGCTAAATCACCTATAGCTTGATCTAACGTAATTTTAGTTTTTAGAGTTTCGGGAAATTGAAATTTTTTATTTAATGATTGATGATAACCAACAATAAAAACTCGTTCCCGATCTTGTGGTACTCCATAATCACTTGCTTTTAATAATTTCCAGCTTATTTCATACCCTTCTTTTTGGAACATTTCTATTATATTCATAAAAGATTTTATATTTCTTGAATGAATTATGCCGTGAACATTTTCTGCCACAAAGAATTTAGGTCTTGTATGACGGATGACTATAATTTGTTCATGAAATAACATGCCTCTGGGATCTTGTAATCCACGTTTTGCTCCTGCTTCTGACCATGATTGACAAGGTGGACCACCGATCACTCCTGTGATTTTATTAGGTATTTCTTGGTTTGGTACATTTAAAATAGAACGTTTGTCAAGTTGAGTATCAGGAAAATAGTTTTGATAAGACGGAGTAATAGTTTTATCATATTCATTTGCCCAAATAGTTTTAAAGCCTATATCCATCCCACCCGCACCTGCAAATAATGAAATTAATGTAAAATTAGATGTACCTTTCATTCCAATTAGTTTTAGTTTTAATCCCTTTTCTTTCTTAGGAAAGCTGGTATATCGTGAATGTCAGATTCTTTAGTCTCTTCATCGGACATACCAACTACAACATTTTTTCGTTCCGGGATTTGATTATTATTCTGTGTTCGCAGAGATCCCCACATCCTTACAAAGAAAGATGATTTAGGAGTTTCTCCAACATCATTAGTAAGACTTACCCTTGGTTCCATATCATCGTTGGTTGGATTAGGATTTTGGTCTAGAGAGTCAGCAATTTCTGCTTCGTCGTTACTATAGCTGTTAAAATTAGGAATTTCTTCAATATGAACAGGTTGATCTCCTTGAGTAGATTGAGCTCTAAGTTTTGTATCCTCATCTTCTTCGGTAGATAAATCGGTAGCACTAGAATTAACAGGTTTATAAAGTGGTATTTTATCTGCATCAATGCCTGTTGCAACAACTGAAACTCTAATAATCCCTTTTAGCTCAGGATTAAATGTTGAACCAAAAATAATATTAGCATCTTTATTATTTACTTCTTCTCTAATTCTATTAGCAGCGTTATCGACTTCAAATAAAGTCATATCTGGTCCGCCTGTAATATTAATTAATACACCTCTAGCACCGCACATTGAACTATGATCAAGTAATGGATTAGAGATTGCAGATTCTGCTGCTTTAGTAGCTCTATCTTCACCACTAGCCTCGCCTGTACCCATCATAGCTTTGCCCATTTCACTCATAACAGCTTTAATATCAGCAAAGTCAAGGTTGATAAGACCTGGCATAATCATTAAATCCGTGACACCTCTGACCCCTGCGTGCAGTACATCATCTGCCATTTTAAAAGCATCAGCAAAAGTAGTTTGCTCGTTGGCAATACGAAATAAGTTTTGATTTGGTATCACGATTAAAGTATCAACAAATTGTTGTAAATCTATAATTCCTTTATCGGCAGTTTTCATACGATGCCCGCCCTCAAAATGAAAAGGCTTAGTTACTACTCCAACTGTTAAAATTCCAAGTTCCTTAGCAATTCGTGCAATAACTGGTGCAGAGCCAGTACCAGTACCGCCGCCCATACCTGCCGTAATAAACACCATGTTACTATTTTCTAGATAATTGCGAATTTCGTTTTCTGATTCTTGTGCAGCTGCTGCTCCAACTTCAGGGGCAGCTCCAGCACCAAGACCTCTAGTTGTGGAGACGCCCAGCTGTATTTTGTTTTCACAGCGAGAATATTCTAATGATTGTGCATCAGTATTAGCTACTACAAAATTAGCTCCTTGTAGGTTAGCACCAATCATATTATTTACTGCATTACTACCTGCACCCCCAACGCCAAAAACTGTAATACGCGGTTTTAATATTATATTTTCTGGTGCTTTTATGTTTATTAAAGCCATGATAATCGTTTATTTATATTATTATGATTTAAGTATAATAGAAGATTTAGAAATTTCCATAATCTTTTAAGAAAATTTATGAATGCTACCAGTCAAGATTAGTTTTTGCAGCAAGTTCTATCGCTTGTTCTATAGTAAAATCTTGACCTAAAGGAAAAACAGCATAAGGATTTTCTATATTTCCGTTAAATCCTAGTTCTCCTAAAACTAAAGCTGATGCATCACAAGAAAAATCACTAGCCTCACCTTTTACGCTATTCGCAGCATCGTTAAGGGCGAGATTTGTAGGCCATTGATACCATATTGTAGTATGTGGGTTATATAATTCTTTAACACCTGAAACGCCATATTTTTCAATTTGCTTAGCTATTTTCAAGGCATTTTCGTCTTGTGCTTCAATTTTGGGCTTAAGTGTTTCGAGAGTATTGCTTGCTCTTTCAAGTGGATGCTTGTGATATTCATTAAATGTATCAACTACTTTATTGTGCAAATCACATATTGCTTCATAATCTTTCTTGACCTTATCATTTTCATCAAAACGCTTAATATTTATATCAATCCATCTATCAGGTCCGGTAACTACTATTTCATTCTTAAAATTTAATGTGATATTTTTTGTGTTATAAGCTATATCTGCTAATTTAGCGGAGATTTTTGGTAAATCCAGAAAGTTATATACACCATGGTACAATGTAACATGGCATTTATTATGTTTATGCTCAAGACCTTGCGGTCCTAGTTGTTTAGCAAGTTTTGTATTTATATCTGTAAATTTTTGTGCTACTTCAGAGCTTGGTAAGATAGCTATCGCATATTCAACATAAGGATCTGTCATTAATTAACTCCATATAACATTATATCTTTAATGTAATAGGTTTTATTTAGATTAGCAACTTTTGTTTGAAATGTTTAATGGTGGAACACCATTATGATGTTATTGTGTGGATCGAAAGTCGTCTTCAATTTAGCGTTGTTGTATGGCTTGAAAAATACCCACTATGTCATTCCAGAGTGAGTCTTGCTTGCGTGGATACCAAATCGTCTGAGCTACGCGACTGCAAGGAGCGTGACAATCCAGAAAAAATAATAAAAAATGTTATAAAGTTAGCATTTTTTTACTTCCTTGCTTCGTCAATTACTTCGTAATTTCCTCGCAATGACGACTCTCGATCCACGCAACAATGCCTGCCGTGGCTTGGGAACTAGGTCCAGAAAAATAACTAAAAATATCAATATTATTGATATTTTTAACTGGATCCCGTGAATAAATCACGGGATGACAGGGCTGTAATGCCGACTCTCGATCCATAAAAAAGATAACCATTATTGTAGTATATTCTGAGTTTTTTTAATTCATCTTCTACTTTCGTCTCTAAGTTCTTTTATAGTATATAGTGCTAGTGTTTTATCTTTATTAAATTCCATTATTTGTTCAACTATATCTTCTGTTTTTATTTTGGGTTTTTTAGTTATTGGTGAAAGTACAGCAACCGGTGTATTATGCTTACAAATAGTAATTTGTTCTCTTCCTTTTATATTTCTAGTAAATGAAAAGTTAATAGACGAAGTTTTATTTGAAAAAGAGCTAGGAGTCTGTAGACTGAGGAACGGAGTGTACAAAAGTACATGAGTACCGAAAGGGCTACAAAGACGACTCAGCCAATTTTTCAAATAAAACGAGTATACACGTTGTATTAGATTAGAAAAATGTGTTTTTGCTTCTAACAGATTAATTTGATTAGATAAATTTTGCTTCATATAAGTGATATTATAAATAGACTAGCTTATACTAGCCTATTTATGATACCTTGTAAAGAGAAATTAATGTTGTTTATACAACCTAAGATTGTCTAACCATTTTTTCAGGTACTACTATTTTGTTAAATTCTTCTTCCGATAAAAGATTAAGTTTTTTTGCGGCTTCTTTTAAAGTAATTTCGTGCTTATGAGCTTCTTTAGCAATTTTGGCGGCATTATCATAGCCAATATGCGGATTAAGAGCGGTGACAAGCATTAAAGATTTATCACGTAAATCGTTAATACGGGTTATATTAGGCTCTATCCCGTCCACACAGTGAGTGACAAAGCTATTTGCGGCATCCGATAGTAGCTCGATAGATTGCAAAATATTATATATTATTACTGGTTTAAAGACGTTAAGTTCAAGATGTCCGTTTGAGCCGGCAATAGTAACTGTAACATGATTTCCCATAACTTGAGTGCAAACCATTGTTAAAGCTTCGACTTGTGTAGGGTTTACCTTACCTGGCATAATTGAAGAACCAGGCTCATTTTCTGGTAAATGCAACTCACCAAGACCACATCTTGGACCTGATCCGAGCAATCTTATATCATTGGCTATTTTCATCAAACTAACGGCTATAGTATTAAGAGTGCCAGAAAATTCTACAAGTGCATCATGGCTAGCCAAGCTTTCAAATTTATTAGGTGCTGTTTTAAAAGGTTGTTTTGTAAATTCTGCTACTTTTTCAGCAAATTTTATATCGAATCCTTTACGTGAATTGATGCCTGTTCCAACTGCTGTTCCTCCTTGGGCAAGTAGATAAACTTTTTTTAATGCGTCTTCTATTCTTTCTAAAGCATATTCTATTTGTGTAATATATCCGGAAAATTCTTGCTTAAGTGTTAGAGGAGTTGCGTCTTGTAAATGGGTGCGTCCAATTTTTATAATGCTGTCCCAATCTTTCGATTTATCTTGTAAAGCTGTGAGTAAATTATTTAAAGCCGGTATTAGCTTTTCTTTAGTTGCAAGCACGGTTGCTATATGCATAGCCGTTGGGAATGAATCATTTGATGATTGTCCTTTATTGACATGATCATTAGGATGTACAGGAGATTTACCACCTTTCATGCCGGTTAACTCCTCATTTGCAATAGAGGCGATTACCTCATTCATATTCATATTTGTTTGCGTTCCAGAGCCTGTTTGCCAAACTACTAAAGGAAAATTATTGCTAAATTCACCATTCAAAATTCTGCTTGCAGCTTTATCTATACTTTCAGCTATTTTAGGTTCTAGATCACCAAATTCGAGGTTAACTTTTGCAGCACATTTTTTTAATATAGCAAGGGAGCGGATTAGAATTTCTGGCATTTTTTGTTTGCCTATTTTGAAATTTTCTAATGATCTTTGTGTTTGTGCTCCCCAATAAAATTTGTCTTCTATTTGAATTTCCCCAAAAGAGTCGCTTTCTGTTCTATAGTTTGTCATAAATCGTTAAATGTTATATAATTATTTATTTTATTCATAAAATGATCACTGATGGCATTTAAATCTAATTGCTCGGATAATTTAGCAAAACTATAGTATAATTTGTCTTTAATGGAAGCTTTTTTTAAATTTTTGGCAATAAAACCGATTGTGTTTTCTATCATGATTAAAACTATAAAATTTTTGCCAATTTTCGTCATGTGCTTGTTCGGGTGATTGAGGGTAATCTGTATGTAACGGTTTAGCAATTACTGCTTTGCCTTGATATACTTCAAATAGTGTATCACTAATTAATTTTTCATGTTTTAAATTATTAATTACTTTGTCGAGAAAATTACTTAGAACAATATTTGTAATTTCTCTTTCTTTATACTCATCTAAGAATATATTAAGTTGCTTTTCAAAGCTCTTAATAATTTGTTTGTTTTGTAATATATTTTGTGACATAACGCTACCGATTAGAACTAAATTAATAATAGTAACGTGATAGAATAAATCTTATCTAATACTGAAAAAATAAAGAACAATGATAACGCAAATAGTAGTTTACGTTATCATTTTAATAAACATATATTTAAGTAGACTAAATATTTATAAGGAAGTAAATAAAAAACAATATTTGATTTGTTAAAAATATTTCAACTTTGTTAATGATCCCATAGTGAGTGAAAAATTATAGAAGCGGCATTTGATACATTAAGGCTTTCTACTTTATCAGAAATAGGAATTTTGGCTAAATGATCACAATTTTCTTGAACCAATCTTCGCATGCCTTTATCTTCCGAGCCGAATATTAAAGCTATTTTATCTGAAATTAATTTATCGGTAAAATAATCATTGGCTTCCCCAGTTAGCCCTATAACCCAAAAACCATGTTTTTTTAGGTAATTTATACAAGAGTTTAGATTGGTTACTTTAATAATTTTTATTAATTCTAAAGTTCCACAAGCTGCTTTAGCTATAGTGCCATTTTCATTAGGTGAATTATCTAGTGGTAAGATTATAGCATCTATATTAAAAGCTGCTGCACTTCGAATAATTGCCCCAATATTTTGTGGATCAGTTATTTGATCAAGAATTGCAATCTTACATTTTGGATTTTTTATGTTGATATCTTCTATATTATAGGAAAAAATTGGCTTAACTTTAGCAGCTATTCCTTGATGGGTTTGGTTTTCTAACAATTTAGATAAAACATCATTATTAACAATTTTATAAGGCTTGGAGCTTATTAATTTTTTATTTGTATCAAAGATCATTTGAGTGCATAAAATATCCTCAATTTGACGTTTTGGATTGTTAAGAGCTGAAAATACAGGATGTTTGCCATAAATATAGTAGTAATTTTTAGAATCCAGCTTTTTATTTTGCATGTTATTGAAAACCTTTGGTAATTTGTTCTTGACAGAAACTACTATTTATTATAGAAAGTTACAACTAAATAAATGTGCAAGCTGCTATTTGTTTATTTGATGATTCGGCGAGAAGTTTTATTAAGTCCTAATACTAATTTATATTGTCTTTTAAAGTGAATTAGTCTATTTAATACAGTAAAGTTCTTTAGGAGGGGTGGTCGAGTGGTCAATGGCAGCAGACTGTAAATCTGCCCGCGTAAGCGTTCGAAGGTTCGAATCCTTCTCCCTCCACCACTTGAATGGTTCAGGGAAGCATATCATTTTTTAAACTTATCATTTTATATTATAAATTATATTTAAAAATAAAATATAATCGTGTATAATTGTAAGTCTGAATAAAATTGGTGTTAGTTGCGGGTGTAGCTCAATGGTAGAGTTCCAGCCTTCCAAGCTGGCTGTGTGGGTTCGATTCCCATCACCCGCTCCATTAAATATAGTGGTGACAAATAAATTTAGCAAAAAACGCACTTTAAATTAACTTGTATTAAACTTAAAAAATTGTAAGAGAGTAAAAATATGGCAAAAGCAAAGTTTGAAAGAACCAAACCGCATGTTAATATCGGTACTATCGGTCACGTGGATCATGGGAAAACTTCTTTGACAGCAGCAATAACAATGGTGCTTGGAAAAGATAATAAAGATATCAAAGTTAAAAAATATGATGAAATTGATGCCGCTCCTGAGGAAAAGGAAAGAGGTATAACAATATCAACTGCTCACGTAGAATATGAGACTAAGAGTAGGCACTATGCACACGTAGACTGCCCAGGACATGCTGACTATGTAAAGAACATGATCACAGGTGCTGCTCAAATGGACGGTGCTATACTAGTTGTTTCTGCTGCTGATGGTCCAATGCCACAAACTAGAGAACATATATTATTAGCAAAGCAAGTTGGCGTACCTAAAATGGTAGTGTTCTTAAACAAAGTTGATATGGTTGATGATCCTGATCTACTAGAATTAGTGGAAATGGAAGTAAGAGAATTATTATCAAAATATGATTTCCCTGGTGATGAGATACCAATAATTAGAGGTTCTGCTCTTCAAGCTTTAGAAGGAAAGCCTGAAGGTGAGAAAGCTATTCATGAATTAATGGATGCAGTAGATAGTTATATACCACAACCTACTAGAGAAACTGAAAAGCCTTTCTTAATGCCTATCGAGGATGTGTTCTCTATTTCAGGAAGAGGAACAGTTGTAACAGGTAGAATTGAAGCTGGTAAAGTTAAAGTGGGTGAAGCTGTTGAAATAGTTGGAATAAAAGCAACTCAAACTTCTACATGTACCGGTGTTGAAATGTTTAGAAAGCTTCTTGATAGTGGTGAGGCTGGGGATAATGTTGGTATATTATTACGTGGTATAGATAGAGAAGCTGTACAAAGAGGACAAGTTCTTGCAAAACCTGGTAGTATAACACCTCACGATGAATTTGAAGCTGAAGTATACGTGCTTAGTAAAGATGAAGGTGGACGTCATACTCCATTTACCAATAACTATCGTCCACAATTCTATTTTAGAACAACAGACGTTACAGGTACAATAGAATTACCGGCTGATAAACAAATGGTTATGCCTGGTGATAATGCTACTTTCAAAGTTAAGTTAATTTCTCCTATTGCTATGCAGCAAGGTTTAAAATTCTCGATTCGTGAAGGTGGTAGAACAGTAGGTGCTGGTGTAGTTTCTAAAGTAATTAATTAGTCTATTTTATAAATACCTATTATTTTTTAATAATAGGTATTTATGTTTTAAGATGTAAAAACATCTTGCTGTTTATAATTAAGGTTTGTTAAATGAAAAATAAAATCAAAATTCGTTTAAAGTCATTTGATCATCGTAGTCTTGATCAGGCTACTAAAGAGATAGTTAGTGCTGTTAAAAGAACATTTGCTAATATTAGTGGTCCTATTCCTTTACCTAGAAAAATTCAAAGATTTACCGTAAATAGATCTCCCCACGTCCATATAAAATCAAGGGAGCAATACGAAATTAGAACACAAAAAAGATTATTGGTTATAGATGATCCAAATCCAGCAGTTGTTGACGCTTTAAGTAAAGTTGATTTAACAGCAGGTGTTGATGTAGTGATTGAATTAGAGAGTGGGGAGTAATGAGAACCGGAATAATTGCTCAAAAAGTTGGGATGACTAGTGTTTTTAATAATAATGGGAAGAGAGTTCCATTAACACTAGTGAAAGTTGATGATTGCCAAGTAGTAGGACATAAAATTGCTGAAAAACATGGTTATAATGCTTTAGTTATAGGAATAAAAGATAAAAAAATATCTAGAGTAACTAAGCCTATGAAGCAAGTTTTTGCTAATGCTAAAGTGTCTCCTAAAACTAAATTAAAAGAATTTAGAATCTCTGAAGATAACTTTATCGATATAGCAGCAAGTTTAGAAGTAGATCATTTTACGGCAGGACAATTTATAGATGTAACAGCTACTACTATAGGTAAAGGATTTGCTGGTAGTATGAAGAGACATAATTTTAGAGGGCTTGAAGCTTCTCACGGTGTTTCAATATCACATCGTTCACACGGTTCTACTGGTCAAAGACAAGATCCAGGAAAAGTCTTTAAAGGTAAAAAAATGGCTGGACATATGGGGTGTAGTCAAGTTACTATCCAAAATTTAAAAATATTTGCAATCGATAAAGAGCAAGGGCTTATTATGATTCAGGGAAGTATACCGGGACATAAAGGTTCATATATTTCAATAAAAGATGCAATAAAAAAGATTTCAATAACTGCATAAAAATAACTATTTGTATAAAAGATTTTATATAAGACTGTATAGGTTGAAAAAAAATGAAAACTAAAATGTTAAATCTTGCTAATGAAGAAGTTGGTGAGATTAGTTTAAACGAAGATATATTTGCTGTAGAGTTTATTAGGGATGATATAATAAAGCAAGTTGTTGATTGGCAACGAGCTAAAGCAATGTCTGGTACACATAAAACTAAAACTGTATCAGAAGTATCCGGTACTACAAAAAAACCTTTTAAGCAAAAAGGTACAGGGAATGCAAGACAAGGTTCTTTAAGATCTGTACAGATGCGTGGAGGTGGTGTAATTCATGGTCCTGTAGTACGTAGCCATGCAACTAAATTACCTAAAAAAGTACGAAAACTTGGTTTAATTCATGCTTTATCCGAAAAATTTTCTGAAGGAAAATTACTAGTCATAGATTCTTTAAAATTAGAAACGCCTAAAACCTCTAATCTTGTTAATATATTAAATAAGTTTCAAGGTAAAAGCTTCTTTGTAATAGATGGCAATGAAGTGGATGTTAATTTTTCTTTAGCAGCACAAAATATTTATAATACAGTAGTTGTTCCGCAAATAGGTGCAAATGTCTATGACATAATAAGACACGAATATGTATTGTTATCACAAGAAGCAGTGAATGTTTTAGAAGAGAGGTTAAAATGAGTTCTTATAAATATTACGATTTAATTAGAAGACCTGTTATTACAGAAAAAACTACGCTTCTTTCAGAACAAAATAAATACACTTTTTATGTAGATAAACTTGCTGAGAAGCTTGTCGTTAAAAAAGCCATAGAAGAAATATTTAAAGTAAAAGTAAAAAAAGTAAATATCTTAAATGTCAAAGGTAAGAAAAAGAGATTTAAGGGAGTTATCGGACGTCAAGTTGATAGAAAAAAAGCTGTGGTAACATTAGAAAAAGATCATAATATTGATTTTGCCGGAGGAATTAAATAAATGGCTTTAAAAAGTTTTAATCCAATTACCCCTTCTTTGAGAGAGTTAGTTCAAGTTGATAGAACTAGTTTATGGAAAGGTAGACCTTTTAAGGCTCTAACTAAAGGGATATCTAAAACAGGTGGAAGAAATAATCAGGGTAGAATCACTTCTTGGCAAAGAGGTGGAGGTCATAAAAGACTATATCGTGTTATTGACTTTAAAAGAAATAAATTAGATATTTCTGCTATAGTTGAAAGAATAGAATATGATCCTAACAGAACTGCTTTTATTGCTTTAATTAAATATGAAGATGGTGAGCATGCTTATATTCTAGCTCCACAAAAATTAGTAGTAGGAGATAAGATAATATCAAGCAAAGATGCAGATATAAAAATTGGTAATTGTTTGCCTTTAAGATATATCCCTATCGGTACTACTTTACATAATGTTGAAATGAAAGTTGGTAAAGGTAGTCAAATTGCAAGATCAGCAGGTACGTCGGTAGATTTAGTAGGTAAAGATTCAGGATATGCACAAATTAAATTAAAGTCAGGTGAATTTAGATTAGTACCTTTAGATTGTATGGCTACGATAGGTACAGTATCTAATCCTGATCAAAAAAATATTAACTTAGGTAAAGCTGGTAGAAATAGATGGCTTGGTTGGAGACCTCATGTAAGAGGTGTGGCAATGAACCCTGTAGATCACCCGCATGGTGGTGGTGAGGGTAAAACCTCTGGTGGGCGTCATCCAGTTACTCCTTGGGGATTCCCGACGAAAGGTAAAAAGACGCGTAAAAATAAGCGTACTTCTAAGTTTATTATAAAGAAAAGAAAATAAATTTTTAAATTAATTAGGTATTAATTATGGCACGTTCGGTGTGGAAAGGGCCTTTCGTAGATGGTTATTTAATAAAAAAAGTTCAAAAATTAATGGAATCTGGTAAGTCAGAAATGATTAAAACCTGGTCTAGAAGATCAACCATTTTGCCTATTTTTGTTGGTTTTACGTTTTCTGTTCACAATGGAAATAAATTTATTCCAGTTTCTGTAAATGAAGAAATGGTTGGTAGAAAACTAGGGGAATTCTCTCCTACTAGAACATTTCATGGGCATGGATCAGATAAAAAAGTTAAAAGAAAATAAAATCATATGGTACAGGAAAACAAAAATTTTGCCACGGCAAAAGCTAAATCAATTAGAGTTAGTCCAAGGAAATTAAACTTAGTTGCAGCTTTCATTAGAAACATGAAAGTTTCTGAAGCATTAGTGCAATTAACTTTTTCGCCAAAAAGAATTTCAAAAGTTGTAAAAGCTTGTCTGCAATCTGCTGTAGCAAATGCTGAAAATAATCTAGGTTTAGATATAGATAGATTAGTTATAACTAACGCAACAGTAGGCAAGGCTTTAGTAATGAAAAGAGTTATGCCAAGAGCAAAAGGAAGAGCTACTAGAATAAATAAGTTTTTTAGTAATCTTTATATAACTGTTACAGAAAAAGAGGATAATTAAGATGGGGCAGAAAGTTTGTGCACATGGTTTTAGGGTTGGACCGACTTTAATTAAAGGTTGGGATTCTGTATTTTATGCAGAAAAGCAGTATAAAACTCTTTTTATACAAGATTTAAAGATTAGAGAATTAGTTAATAAAAGTTTTACTCAAGCTCAAGTTAGCAGAATTTTAATTGAACGCCCTTCTAACAAAAGTATTATTATCAATATTAATGCAAAAAAACCGAATATAATTATCGGTAAAAACGGTAGTGAAATTGATAAGCTAAAAAAAGCCATTGAAAAAATGACTTCTTTAAGTGAAGTTTATATAAATATTCATGAAGTTAGAAAGTTTAATATAGATGCAGCTATAGTAGCTCAGACAATAGCATCGCAGCTTGAAAAAAGAGTATCCTTTAGAAAAGCAATGAAGACAGCAATTCAAGCTTCATTTAAACAAGGTGGACAAGGCATAAGAGTTAGTTGCTCAGGACGTCTTGGTGGAGCTGAGATTGCTAGAACAGAATGGTATATAGAAGGGAGAATGCCATTGCATACTTTAAGAGCAGATATTGATTATTCGACTGCAGAAGCTATAACTACTTATGGGGTTATAGGAGTTAAAGTTTGGATTTACAAAGGCGAGTATACCGAAAATAAAAGATATAATTAATTTTTAAGTATTAAAATGTTAGCTCCAAAAAAACAAAAATTTAGAAAAGCTCATAAAGGTAGAGTTGTTTCAAAATCAAAAGCAGGTACAACACTTGCCTTTGGATCATTTGGTTTAAAATCTATAGATGGTTGGCGTGTTACTGCTAGACAAATAGAAGCAGGAAGAAAAGCGGCTACTAGATGTATGAAACGTCAAGGAAGATTATGGATACGAATCTTTCCTGATCTTCCGGTTTCTAAGAAGCCTGCTGAAGTAAGAATGGGTAAAGGTAAAGGAAATCCTGAATTTTTTGCAGTAAGGGTATCACCTGGAAGAATTATGTTTGAAATTGAAGGGGTTGAGGAAGATGTTGCAGTTAAAGCTTTAGAGCTTGCAAGTGCAAAATTACCTGTTAGAACAAGGATAGTGAGGCGTTATGAATGATTTAAAATCATTAAGAAGTGAATTAACAAGTAAAACAATTGAAGATCTTTTTAAGCATCTTAATCTTTTAAAAAAAGAACTATTTAATTTAAGATTTCAGCAAACTTTGGGTGAATTAAAAAATACTAGTAGGTTTTCATTAGTTAAAAAGTCTATAGCACGTATTAAAACTGAATTAACAAAAAGATCTAGTAGTGGAGAGTAATTAAAATGCCTAAAAGAGTCCTACAAGGAGTAGTTATAAGTTCAAAAGCTGATAAAACAGTTACAGTAAAAGTAGAAAGAAGATTTAAGCATCCTATTTATAAAAAATTTATAAAAGTATCTAAAAAATACGCAGCTCATGATCCAAATAACAAGTTTCAAGAAGGCGATAAAGTTAATATAATTGAAAGTCGTCCTATTTCAAAAACTAAAATATGGGTAGTAATAAATGAAGAGTAAAGGTTTTATCCTTTGACTTTATTGGGAAAATTGTTTATTTTGTCTTTCGTGAATAAAATTGGAAGTGATATATGATTCAAATGCAAAGCATTTTGGAAGTGGCAGATAATTCCGGTGCCAAAAAAGTTATGTGTATTAAAGTTCTAGGTGGCTCCCATCATATGGTAGCAAAGCTAGGCGATGTTATAGTTGTATCTATTAAGGAAGCTATACCTGGTGGTAAAGTAAAAAAAGGTGACGTTTATAAAGGCGTTATTGTCCGCACAAAAACAGGGGTTGTAAGAGCTGACGGTAGTACAATAAAGTTTGACAAAAACGCATTAGTGCTTTTAAACAAACAAGATGAGCCTATAGGTACTAGGGTTTTTGGTCCTGTGACAAGAGAACTTAGAGCAAAAAAATATGTTAGAATTATGTCGCTCGCAGAGGAAGTGTTATAAATGATAAAATTAAAAGTAAAAAAGGGTAATGAAGTTATTATTATTACTGGAAAATACAAAGGGAAAAAAGGAAAAATATTAAAGGTTTTTCCTGAGCAAAATAAAATAGTTGTTTCAGGAATAAATTTAGTTAAAAAACATACTAAACCTACCCAAGTAAGCGAAGGCGGCATAATAACTAAAGAATTACCTATAGATATTTCAAATGTTGCACATGTTGATCCTAAAACTGGTAATCCTACTAAGGTAGCTTTTAAATTTTTAGAAGATGGTTCTAAAGTTAGAATAGCAAAAAAATCCGGAGAAATTATTGGTAAGGAAGGCAAATAATGTTAAGATTTAAAGAACTATATCAAAAGGAAATTATTAGCAATTTGCAAAAGGAATTTTCTTATAAAAATAAACATGAAATTCCAGCTATTGAAAAAATTGTTATAAATATGGGTGTAGGGGAAGCAATAGCTGATTCAAAAGTGATTGATAAAGCAGTAAATGATTTAACTTTAATCTCTGGTCAAAAACCTTTTGTAACTTCAGCAAGAAAATCTATTGCAACATTTAAGTTACGTGATGGTATGAAAATAGGTTGCAAAGTTACTTTACGTAAAGATAGAATGTATGATTTCTTAGAAAGGTTAGTAATTGTTGCATTACCTCGTGTTAAAGAGTTTCGTGGTTTTTCTTACAAAAGTTTTGATGGTAAAGGTAATTTTACTTTTGGACTAAAAGAACAGATAGTTTTTCCTGAGATTAATTACGATAAAATTGACACTATAAGAGGAATGGATATTACAATCGTTACATCTGCTAAAACAGATAAAGAAGGTAAATCCTTGTTATCAGGATTCAATTTACCTTTTTATAATTAAGTTTAAGGTATATAATGGCAAAAGTAAGTTCTATAAAGAAGAATGAAAAAAGAAAAAAATTATCACAAAGCTTACATAATAAGCGTGAGAAATTAAAAAATAAAATTTACGATAAGAATATTTCATTAGAAGAGCGTTTTTCTTTGGTAATGTCATTAGCACAATTATCTAGAAATTCATCAGTCACTAGAATTAGAAATAGATGTGAGCTTACAGGTAGACCAAGAGGGGTTATAAGAAAATTTGGCATATCAAGAAATAAACTCAGAGAATTAAGTAGCAGAGGTTTAGTTCCAGGGATAATTAAGTCAAGTTGGTAAAAATAATAGGTGAATAAATATGTCAATGACAGATAATGTAGCAGATATGTTAACTAGAATTAGAAATGCTTATAAAAGCAAACTAATAAATGTTTCTTTTCCTAGTTCTAAAATTAAAACTTCAATTTTAGAAGTGCTACAAAAAGAAGGTTATATAAAAAATTATACAAGTACTCCAAAAGATAACATTAGCTATACTGAGGTAACCTTAAAATATTCTGCTAATGGTGATGCTTCTATATGCGAGATTCATAGAGTGTCAAAGCCAGGAAAAAGGGTGTATTCTGCAATTAAGGACTTAAAAGGATACTATAATAATATGGGAATATATATTCTATCTACTCCTTATGGTGTTATGTCTGATAGAGAAGCTCATATTAAAAATGTTGGCGGTGAAGTAATTTGTAAAGTATTTTAAGGTAAAAAAATGTCACGCGTTGGAAAGTTACCGATTATTATACCTGAAGGTGTAAAAGTCGGGTTAAATGATTTAGAAGTAAAAATATCAGGACCTAAAGGTGAGTTATCAAAAAGCTTTAAAGGTAGCATAGGAATTTCATTAGCAGAAAATAAGCTTTTAGTAAAGCCATTATCTTCAAGATCTTCAAGTAAAAGTGCACGTGCTATGTGGGGTACAGCTAGAAGCATAATATCAAATATGGTTACCGGAGTTAAAGAAGGCTTTAAGTTAAAGCTTGAAATTAATGGCGTAGGGTATAGGGCAATGATGAAAGGTAAGTATTTAAATCTAATGCTTGCTAAAAGTCATAATACAAAAATTGAAATACCTTCACATATTAAAGTTGAAGTACCTAAGCAGAATATAATTATTCTTGAGGGTACAGATAAAGAAAAATTAGGGCAATTTGCTTCAATTATTATAAAACAAAGACCACCTGAACCTTATAAAGGAAAAGGAATTAAATTTGAAGATCAATTTATACCACGCAAAGAAGGTAAGAAAAATTAATTTAAGAGTTAAATATGCGTAGTGCTAAGCTAAAATTTGAAAAGAGAAGAAGTAGAATAAGACATAAAATAGCTAAAACAGCTAATAGAGCTAGATTGTCAATATTTAAATCAGGTAGACATATTTATGCACAGATTATTGATGATACTAAATCAGTAACAATTGCTTCTGCTTCAACTTTAGACGAAAAGATTAAAAAAATAAAAAAATCTCATTGTAATGTTGAAAATGCTACAAAAATAGGTGAATTAATAGCTGAGAAAGCTGTATCTTGTGGTGTAGAAGAGGTAGTATTTGATAGAAGTGGATATAAGTATCATGGTGTTGTAAAAGCTCTTGCTGATGCTGCTAGAAAAAAAATAAGATTTTAGTTTAAGGTTTAAAATATGTCTAAAGTTAGAAAAAACGAAGAAGCTTTAAGTGAAGTTTTAGTTGATGTAAATAGAGTTACAAAAGTAGTAAAAGGTGGTAGAAGATTTGCTTTTTCTGCTTATGTAGTAGTCGGTGATAAAGCTGGAAGAGTTGGAGCAGGTCACGGTAAAGCAAAAGAAGTAAATGAAGCAAGAGAAAAAGCAAAACAAGCTGCTAAAAAGAAAATGATGAAAGTATCTTTATATCAAAATAGAACAATTCATCACGATGTTATAGGCAGAAGTGGAGCAGCTAAGGTGGTCTTAAGAAGAGCTAAAGCAGGTACAGGCGTTATAGCAGGGGGGTCTATGAGAGCAATTTTTGATTCTTTAGGTGTTCATGATATTGTTGCTAAGTCGATAGGCTCAACAAATGTTTATACAATGATAGCTGCAACGTTTGATGCATTAAAAAAACTTTCGTCCCCAAAATCTATTGCTGCAAGAAGAGATAAAAAAATGAATGAAATTTTTATAAAATCTTCTGATATCCAAGTTAATGAATAATATTTTAAGGTAAGATGTATACGCTATGAATAATAAAAATTTAATTAATGATGTAAAAGTTACTCAAGTTAAAAGCAGTATAGGTCGTAAATATGATCAAAAATTAACATTAATTGGGCTTGGTTTAAATAAAATTAATAAATCTGTTGTTCTTAAAAATACTGATTCAGTTCAAGGTATGCTCAAAAAAGTAGGGCATTTATTAAAAATAGAAAATGTGTAATTAGAGTTTTTCAATGAAATTAAATGAATTATATAATAATATAGGTGCTAAAAAAAATAAGAAAAGAGTAGCACGTGGTATTGGTAGTGGAAAAGGAAAAACTGCTGGAAGAGGTGTTAAAGGTCAAAAATCTAGAGCAGGTGTTGCAATAAAAGGCTTTGAAGGTGGTCAAACTCCAATGATTAAGAGGCTGCCTAAGAGGGGCTTTAATTGTATCTCATCTAAAAAATATAATATTATTAATATTTATAATATTGAAGCAGCAATAGCAGAAGAGCGTTTAAATGCTAATGATGTTATTAATAAGGAAAAATTAATAGAAATTGGTTTAATTAATAAAAGTAATAAAAAGTTAGTAAAATTGTTATCTATTTGCAGTGATGATTTCAATTATCCTTTATCGTTTAAATTAGATTCTTATTCTTCTAAAGCTAAAGAAATAGTTGAAAAAGCAGGCGGAAAATTATTATAATTTATGAACCAAAATTTCTCTAAAAAATCTAGCAATGATTTAATTAATCGTATTATTTTTACTATTTTTGTTCTTATAATATGCAGATTTGGTTCGTTTATACCTATTGCAGGTATAGATGCTATTGCTTTAGGTAGTATTGCTGAAAAAAATCAGTCAGGGATACTTGGTATGTTTAATATGCTGTCAGGTGGTTCACTAGGCAGAATGTCCATTTTTGCTTTAGCGATTATGCCATATATAACAGCATCAATAATTATCCAGCTAATGTCTGTAGCATATAAGCCTTTAGAAAATTTGAAAAAAGAAGGAGAAGTGGGTAAAAGGAAAATAAATCAATTATCTAGATATTTAACAGTCTTGCTTGCTTCACTTCAAGCTTATGGTGTTGCAGTAAGTTTAGAGTCAATTGTAACAAATACTGGACCTGTAGTAATTATACCAGGGCTTTTCTTTAAAATTACAACAGTAATTACTTTAGTGGTAGGTACGATGCTACTAATGTGGTTAGGTGAACAAATTACACAACGTGGTATAGGTAATGGTACATCTTTAATTATATTTATAGGTATAATTTCCGGTGTGCCTAGTGCTATTATTAGTATGTTTGAACTATCAAGAAAAGGTGCATTATCACCTTTAGTTGCAATTGCTGTTTGTGCAGGAGTAGTTGTATTAATATCTGTAATAATTTTCTTTGAGAAAGCACAAAGAAAATTATTGGTTCAGTATCCTAAAAGGCAAGTAGGAAATAAAATTTATGGTGGTGATTCAACATATATGCCACTTAAGTTAAATACTTCTGGGGTAATTCCTCCGATATTCGCTAGTTCAATTTTATTATTCCCGGCTACACTGGCTAATTTTTCAAGTAGTAATTCTGAAATAATGAATATGCTTACTTATTATTTGGGTCACGGGAAGCCTATATATATATTATTGTATGTAGCATTGATAATGTTTTTTAGCTTTTTTTATACCGCAATAGTATTTAATTCTGAAGAAACTGCTAATAATTTAAGAAAATACGGTGCTTATATTCCTGGTAAAAGACCAGGAAAAAATACATCTGAATATTTTGATTATATACTTACTAGGCTTACGGTTGTAGGTGGTATATATCTAAGTATAATATGTATAATACCTGAGTTATTAATGAATAAATATGTTATTTCTCTTTCTTTAGGTGGTACAAGTTTTTTAATTGTAGTAAATGTAGTACTTGATACGTTGACTCAAATTCAAACTTACTTATTTAGTAGTAAATATGAAAGTTTAATGAAAAAAGTAAAATTAAAAATGAGTTAGAAGTGATAATAATTTTTTTAGGTCCTCCCGGTGCTGGAAAAGGAACTCAAGGAAAAAAAATAGCTGAAAAAATTCATTTACCACATATAGCAATTGGCGATATATTTAGATCAATTATTAAAACATCAAGTAAGGATGCTGAAGTAATTAATAGTTATGTTGAGCAAGGAAAGCTTATCCCTGATGAAATAGTTAATCATATAATTAAAAATTTTTTATCATCTTCTGATTATAAAAAAGGTTATATATTAGATGGATATCCTCGTAATTTAGAACAAGCTAAGTTTTTTGAATCATTTATTACAGAAAAAATAAAAGTAATATATTTAAATGTTTCAGATGAATTACTAATTAAAAGAATTTTAGGCAGATATAGTTGTAAAAATTGCGGAAAAATATATAATGATTATTTTTTAAAGCCTAAGATTGATAAAATATGTGATGTTTGTAAATCAAGCGTATTCGAATATAGAAAAGATGATAATGAAGAAGTAATAAAAGAAAGAATTAATATATTTAAGACTGAAACTTATCCATTAATACAGCATTATAAAAACAATGATGATTTTTATATGATTGATGGAAATAAAAATGAAGAGCAAATAGAAGATCATATAGAGAAAGTACTAAAAATAAATTGACTTTAGTAAAGATTTTTATATTATTTTCTAGTTACCAGTAAAATTTTGGAGAATATTTGTGGCAAGAATTGCGAGTGTTAACATTCCCGATAATAAACGTTTAGTAGTAAGCTTGACTTATATTTATGGTCTTGGGACTACTATGGCAAAAACAATTTGTAAAAAAGCAAAAATATTAGAAGATAAGAAAGTTAAAGATCTTACTGATCAAGAACTAATAAGCTTACGTAATATTATCGAAAATGAATATAAAGTTGAAGGTGATTTAAGAAGAGAAGTAACGCTTAATATTAAAAAGAAAAAAGATATTAGAAGTTATCAAGGGCTTAGACATATACGTAAGCTACCTGTAAGAGGTCAGAATACTCATTCTAATGCTAGAACTAGAAAAGGTAAAGCTGTTGCAATAGCCGGAAAGAAAAAAGCTGTAAAATAATAGTTAAAGTAGAGTATAAACATAATGAATCAGACGGTTAAAGCTAAAAAAAAGAAAAAAACTATCACACTAGGTGTGGTACATATTAGAGCATCGTTTAATAATACTATTGTAACATTTACTGATGTTCAGGGTAATGCAATATCTTCTGCATCAGCCGGAGCTAATGGGTTTAAGGGAGCAAAAAAAGCTACACCTTATGCAGCTCAGATAACAATTGATAAAGCAGCTGAAAAAGCAAAAGAATACGGTCTAAAAACTATTTCTATTAGAATTGGAGGACCTGGTGCTCAGCGTGAATCTGCAATGAGAGCTTTATTTGGGCAAAATTTTGTAGTTACATCAATTTTAGATGTATCATCAATTGCTCATAATGGAGTAAAAGCACCAAAAAGAAGAAGAGTATAAGAAGCATAGGTATTAAATGTTATCGTTAAGTAAAAACTGGAACGCTTTAATAAAAACAGATAAAGTATCTTATGAGAGCTTCCCTGAGACTAATAATAAATCTAAGATTATAGTTGAGCCTTTAGAAAGGGGATTTGGTTTGACTCTAGGTAATGCTATGAGAAGAGTTTTACTTTCTTCTCTACAAGGAGCAGCGGTTACCTCTATAAAAATTCCTGGAATAGAGCATGAATTTTCTTCTATACCAGGTGTAAAAGAGGATATATCAGAGATAATTTTGAATGTTAAAGGCATAGAAATCAAAATGCACGTTGCAGAAAAACGTGTTATAAGATTAAAAGCAACAGGACCTGGTGCTATAACGGCTGGTATGATTGAAGCCGGACATGACGTAGAAATATTAAATCCTGATCATGTAATTTGCAATTTAGCTAAGAATAAACAATTTGAAATGGAATTAACTTGCAAAGTTGGTAAGGGGTACACACTTAGTACAAACAATAATGAGGATAATAACTTACCGATTGGTGAAATAGCTATAGATGCTTTATTTAATCCTGTAAAAAGTGTTACTTATAAAGTAGAAAATACAAGGATAGGTCAGGTCACTGACTATGATAAGTTAATTATGTTTGTTGAAACTAATGGTGATATATTACCTGAAATGGCGGTAGGCTTAGCTGCTCGTATTTTGCAAGAACAGCTTCAATTATTTATTTCTTTTGAAGAACAAGAAGAAGATAAACAAGTTAAAACAGATGCATTACCATTTTCTCCTTATCTACTTAAACGAGTTGGTGAATTGGAATTATCAGTTAGATCAGCAAATTGTTTAAAAAATGATAATATAATTTATATAGGTGATTTGGTAAAAAGAACTGAAGCTGATATGCTAAGAACTCCAAATTTTGGTAGAAAGTCCCTAAATGAGATTAAGGAAATACTTGCAAAATTTGGTTTGAGATTTGGTATGGACGTACCAGATTGGCCGCCAGAAAATATACATGAATTATCTAAACGTTACGAAGATTCTTATAATTAAGGACAATAGAGATGCGACATAAAATTAAAGGTAGAAAATTAAATGTAACAAGTAGCCATAGAAAAGCAATGCTTGCTAATATGGCAGTATCACTTGTTACTCATGAGCAAATAAAAACTACTTTGCCAAAAGCTAAAGAATTAAGACCTTATATCGAAGTTCTAGTTACTAAGGCTAAGGATAATAACTTAGCAGCAAGAAGAAATATTCTATCAAAAATAAAAGATAAAAAAGCAATCGAGAAGCTTATAGATGTTTTAGGTGTTAGATACAAAGATAGACCAGGTGGATATACTAGAATAGTAAAAGCCGGATTTCGCTATGGTGATTTAGCTCCAATCGCATATATTGAATTTGTAGATAGAGATATTAATGCTAAAGGAAATATACCTCAAGATAATAGCAAAGAAGATATTAAAAGTAATAAAGGGACTAAATAATGGCTAATCATTCTTCAGCAAAGAAAGCTGCAAGACAAACAGTAAAAAAAACCTTAGTTAATAAAAGAAGAGCTAGTGCAATAAAAACTTTTGTGAAAAAGGTTTTACATGAAATTAATCAAGGTAATAAAGAAGAAGCTAACTCAGCTTTAGTAATTGCACAATCTAAGATAATGCAAGGTGTGAAAAAAAATATAATTAAGTTAAATACTGCATCAAGAAAAATCAGTAAATTATCAAAAAAAATAAAAACTATGAACTAAATTTAAATCATAAAAATAATTATATTATTTTTTAATTTTAGTTTTTATTTAATAAATTTATTCTTCATTGTATTTTATCTAATTAACTTTAAGTTAATAATATAGGGCGATTAGCTCAGTTGGTAGAGCATCTCGTTTACACCGAGAGGGTCGGCAGTTCGAGTCTGTCATCGCCCACCATATTATAATCAGCTTTCTAACACATCCTTACCTTATATATATTTTTTATATGCTGGCTTTATGCTGGTTTTCCCTCAATAAAATGGAGGAACTATGAATAAAATAGTTGTTCCTTTTTCTTTGTCAGAGTCTTCCAACGATACAATTTTTTACGATATAGTAGGGAATTTTATACCGCCTGAATGGAAAAGTTTTAAGTAAAACCGCAAGGCAAATTTTATTACTTGTGGTTTCACGAATGCCTACATAGAAGATAAAGCTGAAGAAATAAATAGTAATGGTATAAGTTTATCAAATTAATTACAGGAAACTTATTATTTCTTTGAAAAGATATTATATCTTTCTTAGCGTCGTGTGAGACAGTGTTTAGTAGAGCTTGAGAAAAGTGGCTATTAAAGTTGCTTTAATTAATATGACTGAACAATCTACTAAGTATCGTAATATTTTAAGTATTAAGCTTGTAAAAAATTTTGTACCCTACCCGAAAAAATTTCAATAATACCGGACAGTTATAAAAAAAATGTTATATTTTATTCAGGTGTAGGTGACCTTATATATCATTCTTAGCAACGGCGGGAATCTAGAAAATAAACATAAAAGCAGCAAGTTTTTAAAATTAAAAGCTTAGGTATCTCGCTTTATGCTGAGGATTCCCGCTTCTGCGGGAAGAATTTGTTGCGTGGATCGGTTTTTCCGTCTGAGCTAAGGAAATTACGAAGTAATTGTACGTACGCAATCCAGCTAAAAAATGCTAATTTATAGCATTTTTTATTGTTTTTCTTGGATTGCCGCACTCGCTTCGCTCATTCGCAATGACGATTTGGTATCCATGCAATAAAGCCTCCGCGGGAATAACATTAGAGTCATGCAACAACGCCGGCTTGTCCGTGGGATCTTGTGTCACAGACTGTATCCTAAGATCCCGCAATCGAGTTGCGGGATGACATAGAATAAAAACTGTCCGGTACTATTAAAAAATTTCACCTACACAATATAATAGATAATAATAAATCTAGATATGAAGAAGCTGATTTTGAAAATGATATTTTTAATAAAGAAAATTTAAGTAACGAAAATATCAACGATTTGGGTAACACGCTAATTTCTAAAAGTAAAAATGAAAGTTTAGAGCCAAAGGTAATAAATCATGCTAATTCTTCAGGTGTTATGAAGAAACAGAAGAATTTTACCCATTGATCGAGGAAGATGTCAAATGGCTAAAATCAAGGTCAGGTTGTGATTTTAACTTAAGATTTATGAATAAATTATTATTAAAACTTACTTATAACAAGCCTAATAATCGTTTAGCACAAAAGAAAAATTGTTAAATTATATGGCTAAAGCTTTAATAAATGAAAAACGTGACACTGTTACGGCTAATAGTGAAGATTTTAGCTTTGAATATGACCATAAAACAGAAAAAATAGAAATATATTTTAACAACGATAAATTAATTGTAAAACAAGAGCAAGAAGTAAGTGTTGAAAGTTACATTGAAACGGCACTAATTGGATTTGACGATATATGGCATAAAGTTAGGGAGTATTTAATATATTTTTGTGATAAAATGGTTGATATAGCTTGGTTTAGTAGGCTAGAATTAGTGACAAAGGACTAGATAAATAATAAAATTTTTCTTAAACCAAAAATGGCGTTTATAGGTAGTAGAATTACCGCCGACTATTTTTTCACTTAAGGAAAGTTTAACTATAGCTATAAATTGATTAAAGTTTGAAGTTTAATATAAATACAATTATTAGTTGCATCGCTAGTTTTTAATAAAAATTCTTTTTGTTAATTATTATTTTGAATTAGTTAATTAACGTAGCACCAAATTAATATTATTTTGTTAGTCATATTAAGGTATATAAGCTAGTTTATTTTTGCCACACAAAGTTTAAAAAATATTTATTATTGCAATTTCTCACTTTTAATTTTAAGTAGAAACTGTTATAAAAAATTCTTTAATAAATTTAAATGTAACTTTTATGGAAGATTTAAGCCGTTGGAAAGAAAAGTTTGAAAGCTGTGTTTATGCTAAAAAACTACTTGATAAACTCGAATATTTAAATACCAGAGTGAATAACCCTATAGATATCCTCGAAGTCAAAAAGGGTATTTATTATGCCCGAAAGTATCATGGCTTACAAATGCGTAAGTCAGGTGATCCTTATTATTCTCACCCAATCGAAGTGGCAATTATGCTTGCAGAGTTTACAGCAATGGAAGTACCTAAGCTTTACAATGCTGTAATGATACAAGCAGCACTACTTCATGATACTATTGAAGATACAGAACTTACGAAAGAAATGATTGCTGAAATCTTTGGGGAAGAAGTTGCACGACACGTTGAGGGCTTAACCAGAGTTAAACTTGATGGTAAAATTACAGCCGCAGAAAGCTTAAACTTATTAGTTAAACAAAAAAGATACGATACAGCATTAATAAAACTTTTTGATCGTATCCATAATCTACAAACTCTTGGAGCAAAATCACCTGAAAAAATTAAAAAAATTATAACAGAAAGTTTAAATGTATTTATAACAATTAGTATGCACTTAGAAATACCTACACTAGTACAGAAATTAATCCAACTATGCTATACACATTTATCAATACAAAACCAACAAAAAGAATTATTTATAGAGGATAATTCCCAGCTTCTTTTTCTACCTTTTCAAAATGAGATAAACCAATTGCAAAACCAGTTGCTACTAAAGCAAAAACAATAAATAGTCCCCAATAATTTAAAAACCTAGTTAAATAAACAAGACCAAAGGACACTACTACATACATTATAGCTCTTGATAAAGCATATGTAAGAGTAGCTGAAGTAAAGCGTTTAAAAACTGGAAAATGTTTATAAAAAATTGGAGCCGCAGGCATACTATCTGAGACAAATAAAATAACTATGCTCTGTAGGATAAACAATTCGGTAGGGCTTGTCATATGACTTAAAAAATAAGGAATAGCTACTGTAAAGATTATGAATGCCCAAAATTTTACTTTTAAGATTTTTAATGGGTAAACCCAATAGCTTAAAAATGTTAATATTATAAAGCCACATAAATTTACTAATGAAATAAAGAAATTATGATTAATAACCTGTGCTGGGGTATAATTAAAAACACGCTCTAATACTTCACCACAATAAACATATATAAAGTAAAACATTACTGGCCAACAACATTCTATTAAAAAATATGCTAGAAAATTTTTGTTTAAAAGTTTAGCACTTATTATAGGATTATTTTTTATAATAGATAAATCTTGATTTGCAATTTCTAAGGTTTTTTTTAATTGACGTTTAGCGTCTGCAAATTCTGGAGTTTCTCGAAGACTCTTTCTAGCTGTTGTACCTACAAGTGCTATTGCCGCTCCTATCCAAAAAACGGCACGCCAACTAAAACCTTGAGAAGTTACTAATGATGCAACCCCAAGTGCCGTAGTTCCTCCTAATGTTGCAAATACTGATACTACTGCAACAGCTACGTATCTAATTGGCGGAGAAGATGAAATATATGATATCTCTTACTAATTCCTAAAAATAATCAAATCTAACTTTAGCTGTATAGTGGATGTTATTTGGGCAGGCTTTGTTGCGTGGATCAAAAAACGCCTTGGGTCATGCCGTGGCTTGGAAACTAGATCCAGAAAATAATAAAAAATACTAATTTTATTAGTATTTTTAACTGGATCCCGCTACAAGCTCGCGGGATGACAACTAGAAAATTGATCTACGCAGGCAAGCCTTACGGGCTTTGTTGTATGGCTCAATTTTCCCGTCATTGCGAGGAAAAACTGTAAGTTTTGACTAAGCAATCCAGTTTAAAAATGCTATAAATTAGCATTTTTTATTATTTTTTCTAGATTGCTGCACTCACTTCGTTCATTCGCAATGACGTTTCCCGAGTCATGCAACAAAGCTGAACAAACAACTAGATAACATGGAATCTACATAATCCCAGCTAGGTTAGGTATTTTATAAAAGTTCAACCAAAAATTGAAAAAGCATAATTATGCCAAGTCCATCAAAACAATCTCAACAACCACTAAAAGTTTTAAAAAAATATTTTAAAGATTACAAAGATTTAAAAATAAATACCATGCTAAGTCAAGCTATGGAAATACTTAAAGATAATATATATAGACTAGCTACTAGCCCAAATCCAGAAATTAATAATAATATATCTCCGGAACATTTAGAACATATAAAAGCTTTAAATCAATTAGCAATAATTGCTACCACTAGACCCTATAGTGCTGTACTCGAATATACTGATAAAGGTAATTCAAAAATATTAATTTCTCCATCTGATAAAATTGATGAAAAGAATTTCAAAGAATCTTATAAATTATTTTCGAATTATCATGAAGATCCTAATCCGACTAGTAAATATAATTTATATGAACATTTATATAAGACAAAGCATCCATATATAAATAAATTACTAAATGATTATAAAAGATTTTTCATTGCCAGTAATGAGGATGATGTAAAAATCAAAGAGGTTCAAGAACTAATAGATAAATTTGTGTTATCTCAAACCTTAGATGATACAGATATATTAGATAGATTCAAAAAATTTGTAATATGGTGTGATAACGATAGAAATATATTTACTCCTACTGAATATACAAAAAAATTAGTACAAAAATATGATGTTAATAAGGACATTAAAATATTACCAAGTACTAAGAACCTTCCGCATGTTGAAATGTATGGGATATCTTAGATAACAAAAACTATAAAAAATAAATCATCAGAAATATTAAAAATAAATATAGGTTTAGCACCTAATAATATGTATACACCTTCTACTTGTGCGGGGTGTACTGCAGAAATTGAAGCCATATATCATGATAAAGTGCAAGCTTTTGTTTATGCTACCAGCCCATATAATTTACCTGTAGAAAAGAAGTATAAATTATCCGATAACGTATTAAATAGTAAAAATCCTAAAGTATGGAAATCTATATTAGAGTCTAAATATCTAAATGAATTACAAGAACGGGTAGATTATTTTATAAAAGAATTAGCTCCATTACCGGAAGCTGAGGACTTATTAAATAAATTAAGTGATTTTAAAAAAGATATAGGCGAAGCAATTGAAGGGGCTATTGATGCCTATAATGAATTACACCCAAAAGATATAGACTCACTTACTGATTCTCTTGAAAAAATAACAACTAAGACAGTTGCAGCTTGTGGTAGCAAACAAAAACGTTCTGTTGACCCTTGTAAAAACGTTAAACCTCTATATCAACCCTTACCTGATAATGAACATATTATTAATCAGTATTTAGATTATGCTTTTATAGTAGCAACCAAGCAAGGTCGTAACTTAAAATATATGACAAATCTTAGTAAGCTGCTAGATGAAACAAAAGAAAACTATAGTAAGGTTGAGCAAAGAAAACTTGATTTATTATTAAGAAAAGCCTCTAATTTTAGAAAGAAATATATAGATGACAATAGTTTAAAAGCAATAAGTAAAAAGGATTTCCCTAAACAATTACCTGCATTATACAGTAATGGAGAGCATACTATATTATTGTTTAAAGAAAATAATCAATATAAATTATATAGCAAATCCATAAATTATAATGAAATATTTACGCTTAAGGCTGATCTAACATATCCGGAATTAAGTAGTTTTATTGAACAATTCTTTTCAGTTAATAGTATTAATCTTCACTATAATTGTTATGTATTAACAAAGCCTTTACCCGAAAATGCAATTAATCAATTAAAGCTAAAGCCCCATCAAATTAGCACAGATTATCAAGAGTTATTGAAAGGTAAAGTGCCAGGTATAAAAAACTTTTCAGAAAAAGAAATTTTAGATTTATCAGGCTATAATTTCCAAAATAAAGATATAAAAAAATTAACAAAGATAAATCTTAATAAAGTTAAAACACTTATCCTTGATAATAACAACATAGGAATAAATGGTCTTGAAGCAATATTATATTCAGGGAATTTTCCGAATTTAAAAGAATTAAGTATTCGTAATAATAAATTGGATATTAAAGATGCCTCATCATTAATCAATTTAAATAAATTACCTATCTTAGATATAAGCCAAAATAAATTTAGCTTACAAGCAATTGAACAATTTTCTTTATTAGAAAATTCCAAAATACAAATAGTAACAGGGAAAGACTATGATCAATTAAAATATCAAATAGGGCAGTATGGTGGGTATGATAAATATTTAGAAAGCGTACATATTCAAGAAATTATGCCTAATATGCATAGTAAGCAGTATGGAAAGGCTTTAGGAAATAAATTATTAAATGCAGCAGGTCATATACAATTAATAAACTCTCTGCATAGTATTAGCCAAACATGCGTCCAAGATGATGCAACTAAAGAATGTATGTTGGGTTTGGCGGGATTTAGCTACTCATTCTTATCGCAACCTATAGAAAATATAGCAATTAAATATACTGTTAAATCCCTAAACAATGCTGGTAATATTGCAAGTAAATTCAGCCGTTTCAAATCTATAAAACCGGAATTTATAATTAAAGTAGGAGCAGGAAAATATGCTGTAAAATTTGCAAAAGGTGCTGCTGGTGCTATAGCAGGAGTATTTGATATTGTAGATATAACCCTAGCATCAGTAAAATTAAACGAGTGTCTATCAACAATAGATAATAAATGTAGTGATAAAGAAATAAGAGACTCTATAGCTTCCATAACTTTTTCATCTATATCTTTTATAAGTGGTATAGTTTTTATTGCTAATCCTATCGCAGGTATTGTAGTCGGTACTGTATTAATGATTGGGCAGGGTATATATAACGGTGTTAGTAATATTATAGAATATGAAGAAAAGTACGACACAACTCATAATGAAAATTGGAGTATTTTTTGGCGTAGTTTTTTATCATATCCAATGCATAAGGATATAACAGAATTAGCTGCTCGTAAAGAATATATAGATAAATTGACAGAGCAAGCATTCGCAAATTTCCGAGCTTTATCCAATAATACTGATATCGTAGCTTATGGATTTGGGTTAGGTGAAATATTTTTAGAGACAGTTAAAGTTAAAAAAACTGTTACACCAGGACCGCTTGTTAAACCAAATCTTATAAGCAAAAATTATAGAGAGGTAGAAGTTGAAGAAACAAATACTAAGCTTTGTTCTTCTTCCTCCGTAATTGATATGAGTAAACCTCATAATAAAAAATATAGCTTATCGAGATTCTTACCTAAAAAGCTTCCACAAACTGATATTATTTGTTTACCAAAGAAAACAAACAATAATTATGAATATTCAGAAGAAAGTAATAATTCAGAAGATAGTAAATATTATTGTGAAAATGCTGTAGTAATTCAGTCGCAAGCAAATAGTTTTTCTAAAAACCCAAGCATTATTTATGATTTAGGATATATAAACTCAGGCTATATTATCGGTAGTAATAAGTGGAATAATATTTTTTATATTCATGAAAGTAATAGTGCATTAAGAGGTGGTGAAAATATTACTAATCATTTTGTTTTTTTAGGAAAAAATTTTACAGGTAGAATTAAATTTGCATATAACTCAACTAATATTATAGATACCTCGAAATTGTCAAATGAAGATATTAAAATTTCTTGGAATTCTACAGTACCGATATCCGGCTTGATGAATATAAGGTTTGCTAATGAAAAATCTACAATATGGGCAGAACAAATAGATGAAAAGATAAAAATAAATATATATGGAAGTAGAAATAATACTGATACTGTTATTTGTAATACTGAAGACGTAGCTTCAAAATCCAAACTTCAAAGTCCTATATTAGTTAATACAGGCGGTGCTAATAATCCATTTTATCCTGATAAAATAAAGAATTGTAATGATGTTGTAGTTTATCCAAATACTAACGTTTCAGGAGAGGTGGGAAAATATCTTTTTTATATTAAAACTAACGGATTTGGTAATTATAATACAAAATCAGAAATTGATGTAAAAGGAAATGTAACAGTTACGTTTCCTGATATCGTATTATTATAAAGATTGTCAGAAAATCTATTATTCTAAGGAAGATGATATCTTATATTTTGATATCAGTCCTTGGAGCAGTAATAAGGTTTTTACTTTAAAACTTAAAAATTATCAAAATAATAATTATATATTATTCGATAAATATGGTACTCATGTTGTTCCTAAATTATCTGATAATGAAATAGTTAATCGTTTTGAGTTAAATGCACGTTATCCAAATCAAGATGATAAGCGTATAGTGCAAGAATTACAAAATCTATCACAATACCAAAAATATTTAAAGAAAATTACTAGCTCTAAGGAAGGGTATAAAATTCTAACAGTAATGGAAATACCGTTTTTCTCTCCTGATATAGAAGATTATAACAAAATATTACAGCTTGATAGTGATAATAAGAAGAATATAATTTTAGGTTCTGACGGGAAAGATATTATAAGTTTAAACAAGCAGGTAATTTACGTTCAGGGTAATGAGAAAGGCGATATATATATATAGCAGAATTTTTATTATGGTATTCTAAATTTTATATTAATAACAAAGCAACCGACCAAGAATTAGATGTGCTGTATATACCTTATAGTATAAGTAGTATGGAAATAGCTAATATAAGCAATAGTTTAAAATTAAAAATAACAAATCAAGAGAAAAATAGTATTAAGATTGTTGATGTTTTAGACTATTTTAAAGGAGCAGAATATCAGCATTTAATGTTATTAGATGAAGAATATAACGGATTTATTCCATTTAATACTCCAAAAACAGGGTTAATATTAGCCCCTTTCTATAGAGCAAGTAATACTAAAAACGTATTTTTAGTATCATCCGATACAAAATTAGCAGTTATTGAAGACACTAATTATGAAATATATCGTAAAGATTATGATTTAATATTTTTAACTACTAATAAAATTATCGATTTACAAGCAAGTATAGTGTTAAAAGATTTTTACTCTGACCATAAATCATGGAAAAATTTTAAGCTCTATAAATATAACAAAGCTATAGATTATAAAAACCCTATAGAATTACCTCATATTAATCAGGATATTTTAACTCTAGATCATAAAAACCTAAATAGTTCTGATATATTTACAGTATATAATTTTGATTTTACTCATGATGAGGAAATATTTCATAATATAGAAGATATATATACTGATTCGCATCCAACTCCAGAAGAGAATAAAAAAATTGGAATAGTGAGATTCTGGAATATTAACCCAAAAGATATAACAGTTGAGAGACAAAGTGAAGATATGGTTTTAAAACATGTAAATGGTTACGAACTTATTATATCAAAAGTATATTCCGACACTTATGCCTCACATATTGATATATTTGAATTTTAGGGATTAGAAGGGTTATTAGAACCAATAATTATTTATCATAATAGCGATTATTCGTTCCAATTTCAATTATTACAAGCTGGAATGATGTATGAGGCATATATAAATATAAATAAGCTTGGTAATAAAGCAAATTGTTTAGATATAAATGAATTAAAATATTTAATAGCATTAGAAAATATTAAAGATGTTTCTACTGCTAAAGCTTTAGGTTTTGCTTCGTTATTAGAGCAAATGCAATATTTACAAAATTATAATCTCATTCCAAATGATCTAATAAAATTAAAAGATTGTATTAATGATAAATTATTAAGCCAATATAAATTTATCTTACATGAAAGCTTATCGCTTAAACCTATCTCTAAAGAAAAAGTAGCAGAATATAGAGAAGTTATAGAACAAATTCCATTCAGCTCTACATCTGTAATGGAATTCATAGATAACCTAATTCAAGAAGTAGATAATACTATACCTCAAACTGCACACCATATAAGACACAATAATTACCATAAAACAGAATTTAATATAGATGAAGCTAGTTATCATGCAGAATTTTTAACCTCAGCTGCTAGTAGAAGTACCTCGTTTATTAATAATATAATAGGATCGATAAGAGAAGGGATAAATAGTATTGCCAATATTTACGAGTCCGAGCAACAGCCTCAAAATAATATTTTTGTTGGTGAAAAATATGTATCACTTAATGAGAACAATATAGCCTCTTTATCTAATTCTTTTATTATGCCAGAAGATAATGGTTGGAAGCAATATAATTTTTATCAAGGATGTCCTGATGTAGATAGCCCTTTTAAGCAGCATATAGTAAGCAATATTGATGGGCAAAATGAAGTAAATATGGTTATTCGTAGTCATAGCTTTGGTAAGTGTGCTAATGTTTATCATAATACGCATATTAAAGAATTACCTATTTGGGCTAGAGTTTGTAAAAAACCCAAAAATTTAGCGGAAATATTATCTTTGCCTTATGATAGCAATAAGCATATTAATGTATTAAATCAAAATGCTAGTACTGTAATACAAATAGGTAATAGTTGCGAAATAATAAAAAATACGTTTGGCTTTTTAGGTAACGATAACCCAAGCCTAAAAGTTATTATACCTATTACTGGTACAGTAGTTTATGTAGCTTCACTACTTCCGTCGGTTAACTTATATAATTTACCTATTCATTTAATTCCATCTATTATTTCTTCTATTAAAGATTATATGGAAGATAAGAGTAGTATGAATAGAGCTATTACTGCCGGTAAAGTAGCTATAGTAGGTTTAGCTGCTGTTAACCCCTTAACCCAGCTTGCTTTTTCTGCTTATACTATAGGTAGTGCCATATATTCTAAACTGCCTAAGGATTCCGGTACAAAGCTTACAATTGCTAGTGGTGGAGCAGTAGCTATAATAACTAGCGATATATCTTCCATAGTTGATGTAAGTAAGGAAATAGTAGATATAAATAAAGGGCTTAATAATTTACAATTTATTTCCACAACTTTAAATACTTGTAAAATGGTATTTCCATATCTTAAATCTTTGTATAATAAAATTACCAAAACTGATAATGTATCAGAAGATTTATGGGCTGATGGGCTTTGTAATTTAATCAAAAATATACAAAAGTTTCCGCTATCTTCACAAGATCAAAATTCTTTAAATGAAATATCAAAAAATCTTCCTACTGAATTGCCGGAAATAAAAACTACATGGACGGAATTATTAGAGATAAAGAGTAAATATGAAGAGCATCAATATGATAAACCAGAATTTTTAGGGGATTGTGGTATATATCAATAATATTTCTAATCGAATAGCGGATTATGTAATAATTCGCTATTCGCATTTAGGTTCTGTACACTTTTGTAATTGATTTTCTATTTTGAGGTATTTTTTAGCGAAAATTAATAAGATTTTTGATAGGATGTTATTCATATTTCAAAAAAATCTTAAATTTGCAGCAAAAAATAACCAAAATTAAATCTTTTTATAAAGGTGTACAGAGCCTAGTAAGGTTTACAATTTATTCAAGAAAATTATTTGTCTTGTGAACTAAGCTCTTTCATTTTTTTGCTTTCAGGTAATAAATAGTTTTCTGTTGAAATCACTTTCTTACCGGTTTTATTTTCCAAAGCAACTCTAGCGTTTTTAGCTATACCTCCACCTATCTTACTTGCAGCCTTATTTTCTTCCATCCCTGTTGCATTATTAGATTCGGCTATTTGACGGGTAGATAACTCAGCAAGAGCAGTAAAAATTAATTCTGCCTCATTCATGTGATCACGTAAATTTTGATTTTTTAAACTTTTTATATTCTTATGCTCTTTAACACTTATATCTGCCCACTCTTGATGAATAATATTAGTTAATATTGCAAATTCATTCTCTTTTGTTACCTCATGATTTTTCCAGTAATCAGTTAATTTGTTACGTGTTTCCTGACCCATCATACGTTGCTGAATCCACTTTTCACTACGACCATGTCGTTTCCAATTTTCCCTCGCTCTATCAACAGATTTTTCTGGATCAGAGATCTCTTGAATTCTTTCGTAACCTACTTTAGCAAGCCATCTTTTGAATGGTTCTGCTTTTGGCGAAGGAATAGATTGTATAATACGCAGTAATGATTCGGTATTTGCACAATCTGTTAGCCTCATTTTGCCATCAGGTGCTTTCAATTTCAACTCGTGACAAAATGTCACGACTTCGCTTTTTTCTTCAATTAGCCTCTGTTTAAGCTTACGCCAATATGCACCGGCATCAGCACTATCAGTTAATGCTCCCACTACATCAATTACAGAAAACCACCATTCGTTATTATGTAAAATTCTTCTAATATTTTTATCTTTAAAAGCTACTAACTTATTAAGTTCATCGTTATTATTCATTGCATTTCATATTAATTTTTTTGAATTATAAATATTCTAAATAAATTTTATAACTAATATTAAAAATAAAAATAGTAATAATAAAAAACAACTAATGGTTTTTAGTAAAATATAAGAAAAATAATAAAACTTAATTGTTAATTGACTTTTTTAAGGAGTTAAGTATAAATTGTAATTGAAATAGCTATAAGGCTATTTTGGGATTTAGCAATCTCTTGTAACGTGGTGGGTATCTACCATTAAATGATACTATCCTCGGCTTTATTACGGTCGGGGTGTCAATAGCTATGTCCAGGGTTTAAAGTGTATACTTTAAACCTAAAGGCTATTGTAAACTGTCGTTACGGTTTTGCTAACTCCCCGGCCACCAAAGGTTTATTCGTTGGTGGTTTATTAATCGGGAGTCCATCAAATGTCAAATCAAAATCAAAAAAACATTCGTAATATTACTTTAGAATTCATTGAAAAAGAAGTAAATATTCTAAAAGATGAAGTTGCGTATTTATTAGAAAATCCTACAGCAGAAAAAAATTTTGAAAAAATAGAACAACGTTTAGAGGAATTAGAGAGAATATTTTACAAAACTTTTTGATATTTTTTACTATAGTAAAAGAAGAGAGTAGCCATAAATAATAGCTTTAAGTTGCTTTAAAAATAGAATTTTGCTAATCTTGATAATAAAATTTGTTACTTAAGGTTATGATTACCACATATTTAAAAGAAAATAATGCTATAGTAAAAAAAGAAGAGTATATTGTTAATGAATCAACTTTATGGATTGATTTATTTAATATTACAAATGAAGAAAGAGAAGAGATAAAGAATTCATTAAATATAGATATACCAACATTAAAAGATATATCACAAATTGAAATTTCAGAAAGATTATATACGGAAAATGATGCGTTATATTTAACTATTACAGAACTTATTAATAAAGAGAAGAAATTTCCAGAAACACATTCTATAGTATTTATCTTACATAAATCTTATTTAATAACTGTTCGTTATGTAGAGTTAACCTCTTTCAATGATTGTATTAATAAATTTGCTAAACAGTTGAATTATAAATATACAGCAGAGCATATGTTTTTTATGTTACTTCGTAATATGGTAACAGGCTTATCAAATGTTGTGCAATCTGTTAGTATGGATATTGATGATTATGGGCGTTTAATACTTGATAATAATTTAAATGATTTACGAATAGATCATAAAAGAATACTAAAAAAAATAGGACAGAAAGGTGATTTACTTTCAAAAAGTCGTGAATGTTTGTTTTCCCTTACTATGGTTATTCAATATATCTTAAAATCTCTGCAAATAAGTCAAAATAAAGCGTCTAAAGATTTGTTAGATACTTTACTTCGTGATGTGGATTCAATAATTAACTTTTCACAATTTATATCTAGTGAGATTGCAAGAACTTTAGACGCAGCGTTAGGTATGATTGCTATTGAGCAGAATAATATGGTTAAGCTTTTCTCATTAGTGACTATATTTTTCTTGCCACCTACTTTAATAGCCAGTATTTACGGCATGAATTTCACTGTGATGCCTGAGCTTCAATCGCCTTACGGCTACCCTATAGCCTTGTTTTTAATGGTCATATCTATAGCCGTTACCTATAAATATTTTAAGAAGAAAAAGTGGTTATAAAAAATAATATTTGTGACCATTATAACGAGTATGTTGATTTGGTCATGACTATTATAATATGCTCGTTATAATAGTCAAACTAAACTCTCATATATTCGTTAAGTTAGTATGCCCATTTACTTGAGCGTTCATAACCAATCCAAAGCCCATCAACATTGATGCCATCATTGTACCGCCATAAGAAATAAATGGCAGTGGCACTCCTACTACAGGTACTAATCCCATGACCATAGCCATATTGATAAATACGTGACTAAATAGCGTGGCAGTTATACCTATGACCATTAATTTGCTAAAAACAGTGCGGCAATTGACGCCAATTAATAAGGAAAGAGTTATAAGTGAGAAATATAACACAAGTAAAAACATACCGCCTAAAAAGCCGAACTCTTCGGCAAAAGTGGCAAAAATAAAATCGGTTTGATGTTCAGGCAAGAAATCTAAATGACTTTGACTACCTTGATTTAATCCAAGCCCAAAAAAGCCCCCTGAGCCTATAGCGATTTTAGATTGTATAATATTATAGCTAGCTCCTAGCGGATCACGTTCCGGATCTAAAAAAACCATCACACGTTTTTTTTGGTAATCATACAACATATTCCAAGCGATAGGTAAGCTAACAAGGGCTGTAACTCCAAGTATTATAAAATATTTTATTCTAAAACCTACTGCAAAAAATATAATGCTAGAGACAATTAAAGTAATCATACCTGTACCAAGATCCGGTTCTCTAATTATTAAAAAAGCTGGAACTAATACTCCTATAATTGGTATAATTACTTTATGAAGTTTACTTAGATCATCCACTGTTAGTGAGTGAAAATATCGGGCTAACATCAATACTATGGCAATTTTTATCGGCTCGGAAGGTTGAAGCTTTACTATCCCAATATCTATCCATCTTTTTCCGCCCATTGCTGTTGAGCCAAAAAGCTCTACGGCAACTAATAAAGCGAGTACGCAAAAATAGAAAATATAAGATAATCTAAAGATAATCCGTAAATCAATTAAAGCAATGATTATAGCTATAGGCATGAATATACAAAAATTCACAATTTGTTTAAGTGCCCAAGGTTGCAGATTGCTATTTGCAGCAGAATAAAGAACAATAAACCCAATAGAACAAATTAGGCTAATGAGTAGGATTAAAGTAAGTGGTAATCTTTTTATTTGTTCAAAATAATTTTTATGCATCATTTCCTAGTATCAAAATATTATGTTCATACATAAAATAAGGTAAATTATAAAGTAATTATGTATATCATAAATAATAATTTTGTTATCAACTAGTCCAAGTTCAATTGATTCAGGGTATTTAGAATGTAAAGATCCTATAATTTTATCTTTAAAATTACAATTTTTTGTATTTAATTTATATAAGATAGAAAAACCTGCTTTATTTAAAATAAAAGGACTAGCATTATTAGATAATAATTCTTCTATAAAAAAGAAATTATTTTTACATATTGCATAATGTAAAGCAGTATTACCTTTATTATCTTGGATATTAACATCAATACCATATTCAAACAAAGTTTTTAAAATGCTATAATTGTTGCTTTTATAAAAAGAACCATTGATAGTGGTAAATTTAAGCTTATTTATTGTTTTAGCAAGATAATGTAGAACAGTAAAGCCAGTATTGTCTTGAATATTAACATTTACTTTTTCGATTTTAAGTATATAGCAAGTTATAAGAGGATTTAAATTTATTACTGCCCAATGTAATGCTGTTCTTCCAAATTCATCTTGCAAATTTGGGTTAATTATATTGGTTGTGTCATCTAATATTCTTATTATAGCTAAATTATTATTAGCTCTAGCAGATAGTAATAAATCTTTACTAAGTTTATCGTCAAACATGTTTAACCCTATATAGTGTCATGCCATGGTGGTGGTGTGGATCAGTTTTTCCGTCATTGCGAGGAAATTACGAAGTAATTGACGAAGCAATCCAGTTAAAAAATGCTAATTTATAGCATTTTTTATTATTTTTTCTGGATTGCCACGCTCATTTCATTCGCTCGCAATGATGACTCTCGATCTACGCGGGCAATGCCTCCGCGGGAATGACATAAATCCTACTAAACCCCTACATTAAACATCTTAAAAATAAATACTAACTCTTCAGCTGTTTCTTTAAGATAGTCGAAACGACCGGCAGAACCTTTATGCCCCGTATCCATATTTGTTTTTAACAATAAGGGGTTATTATCAGTTTTGTACTCACGTAATTTTGCTACCCATTTTGCCGGTTCCCAATACCCTACACGTGGGTCTGATATACCGCAAGTAACAAATAGAGCAGGGTAGCTTTGCGGTTTCACGTTATCATAAGGCGAATAGGATTTGATATAGTCAAAATATTCTTTTTCCTTTGGATTACCCCATTCATTATATTCTAAAAGAGTTAATGGCAGAGTCTCATCAAGCATGGTATTAAGGACATCGACAAATGGCACGTGTGCGACGGCTACTTTATAGAGTTCAGGTTTTTCATTAAGAACATAGCCGATTAACATACCGCCGGCACTACCACCCATTATTACTATATTATTCGCACTTGTATATTTTTCTTTAATTAAAGTTTCTGAGCAAACTATAAAATCTTCAAAAGTTCTTTTTTTATTTAAGAATTTAGCAGCCTTATACCAATCATGCCCAAGATCATCGCCACCTCTAATATAAGCAACTGCGTAAACAAAACCGCGATCGCTAAGTGTTACTGCCATATTTCTAAAGTTTACCGGCATTGCGATACCATAAGCTCCATAACCCATTAAATATAAAGGATTTGAGCCGTCTTTTTTGAATAGAGATTTTTTATAAAAGAGGGTGATGGGAATTTTAACGCCCTCATTATCTGCAAATATTCGCTCTACTTTATACTCATCAGGATTAAAGCCGGATGGTATTTGCTGCTCTTTCAATATCGTTAGCTTATCGCTATCAAAATCGTAATTGTAAGTGGTACTCGGTCTTGCAAGAGAAGAGTAGTTTAAGCGTATATCGTCTTCATCGAAATTAGTAGAATAGCCGTTTGTTTGGAAGCTTTCGTCGGGGAAAGCAACAATTTTCTCTAAAGAGTCGCTAAATCGTTTTATTTTGACAAGTGGTAAGCCATTATCACGATAATTTAAAATAAGATAATTTTCTGTTATATCAAAATCTTTCAAATATTTATCTTGCTCTTCCTTAATATAATCATTATGCCAATCATCATTTTGGAAGTTATCTACCGGAACTTTGACTATACGGAAGTTTTTAGCTTTATAATTAGTTTTGATATAAAAATAATCCCCATGATGAGCTACGTCATAAAATATATGACTCTCTAGAGGTCGTACTAATTTTGGCGTAAAACTCTCATCATGCATAGAAATAGCATAAATTTCATTTTCATTATGATCGCCTGAATTGATAAATAAATATTTGCGGCTACTAGATTTCTCACCGCTAACAAAGTGAGCGGAGTTCTTTACTTCAAATATAAGCTTGTCGTTTGTTGCGTCCTCGCCTAAACGATGAAACATTACTTTATCCCAGCGTTGATTTTCATTAATAGTAATATAGAAAAAGCCGTTTAATTTCTCATGCCAGATTATAGTAGGGGCTACTTCTTTGACTATATCAGCTAAATATTTTTGTTCTTTAAGATCATATATTTTGATGTCATATTTTTCGCTGCCGGTGAAATTAACACTATAAGCCATTAAATTTTGATCAGGTGACATTGCAACTTCACCAACATCAGTAAAGCCGGTATTTAAAAGATTAACATCTAATATTATTTCTTCACGGGCATCCATATTTTGATGTTTTCGGCAATATATTGGATAGTTTTTATTTGCTTCTACTCGATGGTAATAGTAATAATCATTTTTCTTAGTGTATGTGGATGTATCATCTAGCTTAATCCGTCCTTTTAATTCTTCAAAAATCTTTTCCTTATCATTTTGTAAATCGGCAAAAAAATGCTCAGTATATTCATTCTCAGCTTTTAAATGATCTAGAATTTTATTATCTTGTACATCTGACCATTTAGGATCACGTAGCCAATGGTAATAATCATTGTTATGGTTTTGTTTGTCAGCAATTGGTGGTTTCATATGTCAAATTTGTTTGTTATGGATTGGTTTTTTCGTCATTGCGAGAAGAAACTGTAAGTTTCGACGAAGCAATCTCGTTATTATTTCCTGAGATTGCCACGCTCCTTTGCAGTCGCTCGCAATGACGACTACAGTACTAAAATCAAGCTAATTAACATCAATACTATAATAAATATAGCAGTTTGACCATTATGCCAAGCAGATATTTTACTTAAAGTATCTTGCCAGAAAGCTTTAAAATTGAAATATTCATCTTCCTCTATTTCATCACTTTTTGCTTCTTTATATTTGGTGATACAGAAGTAAATAATTTTTTGTATATAGCGGTATAAATCAAGGTTAATATTTTTTGTTAAAATACGTGGTGATGAGCGGAGTAGCAAAGCTAAGAATAGTGCAATTAAGATAATTGATAAGCTATTACTTACACCAGAAATTTGAACAGGGTAAAATGTGCATATTACTAGAGTGATAAGGCAGGAAGAGAGGTATAGTAAATAAACTGGCGTCATTGCGAGGAAAAACTGTAAGTTTTGACGAAGCAATCTCAGGATAATAAAATGAGATTGCCACGCTCCTTGTAGTCGCTCGCAATGACGTGTTACCTCTTTATTACTCACTTGCAATAATGCTAATACCCCCTCAAAAACCAAGCCAAATAATATAGTGCAGGTTGCTATTTTAAAGAAAATCATAATGTAGTTTTCGTTTAAAGCATTTGCTAGTTCTAATTTTATATAAGAAGAATTAATAGGAAGTATAGAGCCATATATTAATATGGTAAGTACAAATCCAATTAATAAAATAGGATTATATTTAGTAGTTTTAAGGTCTCGATAATTTTTAATGTTGTTTGAATCTTCTATAATAGCAAAATATAAAGCAAATACCCCGTTATATAATATATGCATGAATATAAAAATCGGAATAAGATATAATATTCTAGGAGAGTTTATCCCTATGGCCGTTAAAATAAAACCAAGCTGTGAAACGGTGAGGTAACATATTAGCCTTCTGAGGTTTTTTTCTATTAAAGCAAATATTAAACCATAGATTATCATAGCTAGACCGAAAAACTTAAGTGTCTCAAGACCGCTAAATAATTTAAATATGGTGATTAATGCAATTTTAGTAGTGAAGCTAAGTAGGTAAATCATACCGCTACTTGAAGCTTTAGGATAACAATTAACTACCAACCCATTGAAGAAAATAATTGAGGCATTTATTAAGCAGCCTGCAAGTATTAATATTGCCGATAATTCAGAATTATATATTGCTGTTGTTAATGGAGTAAAAGCTACATTAGCTGTTTTATCAATTAACAAGCTCATGCCAACTAGAATTAATCCGCTGCTAAATAAATGGGTTAGGAAATATTGCCTAGTATGTTTTACACTACGACTTCCTATAAAAATAATTATGCAGGCAAAAATTGTCATAAATTCTAACGAAATTATCATAGAGATAAAATCGCCTGAAAATAAGCAAATGAGAGATGAAAGGCAATATAAACTACCAATTAAACTTTCAAGTTTTCTATTTTGAGAAATCGCATATAAATTTGCAATAGCGGTGATTAGTAAAAATGCTACCGCTATTAATTGGTTTTGCGTGCTAAAGTCGAACACTAGCTCAAAATTAGCAAGAAAAAATGATAGTTTAGTGTTTTGAAACATTTTAATCTTTAAGTGCTGATGTCATTTTGTATGATTCCTATGTCATTCTTGTGTTAGGTTTGCGTACATAGATTAAAAAGCATCGTTGGTGTCATCCCGTGGCTTGTCCACGGGATCCAGTAAAAAATACAAATATAAAAGCTCGATTTATCTCGCTTTATTCTGGATCTAGTTCCCAAGCCACGGGATGACACTGATACTTAAGTTGGCACCTATATGCTTTTGCAACGATGACATAAAATTATTTTTTGATATTTTGTCTTGTACTTTTTCTTATTTCATTAACATCTTTTATATAATCATCAATATCATCGGCATCTAATATAGGTGCATGTTCAAAAAGCTCTTTCAAAGTTTTTTTAGGTTTATCAATTGGATGAGCAGGAGTAATCCTTGCCACAATATTATTACCTTTTTGAATATCAAAGCTTTCGCCTTTATAATAAACACGGTTAATAATATCGGAAAATGAACGTACAACTTCTGTTGCTCTAACAATCTGTGCCATATCTATATCCTAATAAAATTATCATACTTTATGTATTATACTATTTTATGTAATGTATGTAAATTATATTATGTCATCTAGTTGCTTGTCCACGGTAGTAAGTAAAAACAACTTTCGATACTAATAATTTTAGTACCTTAAGCTGGATCCCGCGATCAAGTCGCGGGATGACAGAGGAAAAATCGATCCACGCGGGCAATGCCCCCACGGGACGACAGTATGAGTATATTAATCACTAAAGCTTTGGTTGATATTTTTCCTAGCACTTCTTATATCTTTTAAGCGTTCATGGACTTTTTCGAAGACTTGTTTAGGAAGAATAGAAGTATTGATTTGTAAAAATTCGTCATCTTTTAGCTTGATAGAGAAAGAGGGTTCTTGAAATTCTGGTCCATCGATTTCTCTAGCAATCTTTATATAATAACCGATAATATGGCTGTTATAATAATCGCTTTTACTGATCATTTTTTTAGCTATCTTATTAATATTCATATCAGTTTTAGCAGTATAAGTAACAGTTAGTGCAATACCGAGCATTAGACGCTGTCTATGGCTAAAGGGAATATCTGAAGACAGAATAAATTCTGAAACGAAATTAGCTCTAAGTGTTTTATCGATATTTTTGTTATACTGAGCAAGCATTATAGCTAGCTCGACTGTTATTAGAGTAGTATCATCTGGATTAATGAGAAGATATTTTACAGCTTCAATATATTGATCGATTTTACATATATTTCTATCAAATTTTACTAATCTCTTAACTCGCTCATAAATAATATCTTTTTCTTTTTCATTATCCGGTAGTGAATCAAACCTCACCCCTTCTTTTAAGCCATAATTTGAGATGATAATTTTTTCTGGAGAAAATACTTTAATCATCGCCTTTATTACTAAAACAGCGTTATAATTAATCGCTTTTTGTTCATAATAGCTAAGCTTTAACTTATCGATTTGTGATAATTTTTCCAAATATAACTCAAATTCTACACGGCTTATTTCAAAGTTATGTAAATTTTTAAGAGGGTAATTAATAGACTCCATATATATTCGGCTCATTAAACGTAATGCACCACCGATTAAATATAGATTAGGATAATGCTCAAGACCAAATTCTTTTTCAATTAATTCAGTAATAAGCCCAAGATTATCAAAATTATTATTAGCAATAATCCGCGTGCCAAGCGGTAGCGATTTTAATTTACCAACTTTTTTATCTGCAATTTGTGCAAGCTCTAAACTGCCGCCACCAAGATCAGCTACAATACCTGAAGCATCGCTAATTCCTGAAATTAAACCGGCAGCGGTTAAATAAGCTTCACGTTCACCTGAGATAATCTCAACTTCAATATTGAATTTCTTTTCGATTATTGCTTTAAATTCTTCTGCTTTTGGGTGTCCCCTGAGTATAGCTGTTGCAACGCATCTGATATTAGTAACAGAAAGCTTAGTAAAAATATGAGTGAGATATTGTAGAGATAAATATGTTTGATGTTTTATATCTAAATTATCTAAATTGAGTAGATTGGTTAGGTAATTTTTGAATTTATAATTAAAAATTTCAGGAGCTCCAAGCTCATCGGTTTCATAAACTACAGCTCTTAAAGCATTTGAACCGATATCAATAATAGCTGAACGCATCTTCGTATATACTTCTTTTCTTTTAAGAGTAGAATTATACTCAAATCATTTGGGTATATATTACTCACTGTTTTCTGGAGCAACAGCAGCCTCTTCTGTCTTATTAGAAGTTTCGTTATTATTTGCTCGCGGATCAAAAGGTACTTGAGTAGGTACAAAAGTCGGCGGTAATAATCTACTGGTAAAAAACTTATCCTCAAAATATTTAATCTTACGAGATTTTATCGGAGGAAAAGACTCTATTAAAACAATCTGCTCGTTTCTTGGTAACTGTATTACTTCTTGAGGTAAAAGTAAAGCCCTTTGAACTTGAGAAACATTTTGTGTTCTAGTAGAAATATTAAGATCAAAAAATATAGGTTTGCTGAATGATCTTTGTTCTACAGTTTTATTACCTACTAATTGTGATATTAAATTTGCGGTTTCATAGTTATTAGCAGCAAAGGTAATACGATATGTTGAGTTAGATAAGAAAGAGTTCATACCCGCATCTTCATATGTTCCTTTTAGCTGCTGTGTATCTTGAATAATTAAGAATAAACGAACTCTATAACCCCTGAAATAAGCAATACCTGCTTTGAACGTATCCATCTTACCAAGTGTTGGGAACTCATCAAGTAAGAACATCACGCCATAAGGTTCTTCTTTTAAATCAGGCATTTTTCGGCTTAAAAACTCTGTAGCTTGCTGATAAAATACCTGCATTAATTTCTGCAAACGTTGTATATTATCAGGAGTAAGACCTACATATACAGTTGTTTTTATTTTCTTGAATTCTTGCACGTTAAAGTCAGAAGAAGCAGTAGCAGAGTCAATTAATGGGTTTGCCCATAACTCAAGTGATGAGTTCATGGTTGATATAACACCTGAACGCTCTTTATCGGCTTTTTGTAGGAAAGCTGCAATATTCATATATGCAACAGGGTGAATTATCCCGCCCAAAGTATCAAGCACGACCGCTAGATTATAGACTACGTCATCACTTCTCATGGTACGCACCACTTCACCAAAGGATTTGGTTTTAACAGGATCGGCTATTAAATATAAAGTTACGCCCAAGAATAAGCTTCGTGCTTCATTATTCCAGAAATCCTTTTCAGGCATAATAAGGTTTGAAATTTTTTGTACGTCATCAACCATTTGTCCAGGCTTAGTACTAACCCAGTCAATCGGATTATAGCAGTGAGTAATACCATCTGGGTTAGATGGTTCCCATACAAAGACTTTCTGACCTTGTTTCTCACGCCAACCGCTCGTTAAGCCATGGTTTTCAAGTTTTATGTCATGAACAACTACTGAATCAGACCAAAATAATAGGTTAGGTATAACAAAGCCCACACCTTTACCAGAACCGGTAGGAGCAAATAATAAGGCGTGCTGGAATCCATCAGCAACAAAATAACCACCACTATCAACTCCGATTAGCATACCTTTTTTAGCTCTAAGACCAGCCGATTCAACATCTGCAGGACTTGCCCATCTGGCATCACCATAGACTTTTTCGGGTTGCTCAAAAAATTGTAGCGATTTGATTCTCTCAAAGTTCTTAATGTAAAATATTATAACGACAAGAGCAGGACCAAGAAGTGAAGCAAGTAGCTTTAATTTTAAATAGTTATAATCAGAGATTTTTAATTGTCCCCAAACGCTAACAAGCCAATAAGCCCATTTATAAGCAATATTTATAGCAGTTACATCTACTCCAAGAGTCCCAATTTCATTGGTAAAGATTGCAACAAATGCACCACTTATCCATAAGGTACTAAAAATAACAACCGGATGAATTATAGCATGACCGAATATATTTCTAGTGACTTTGAGTATGTTATGCCATTCCATTTAGTAATCCTTGATTTTTATTTTTTATGTCATTGCGAGCGACTAAAAGGAGCGTGGCAATCTCAGGAGTATTGTACTGTTTTATGAGATTGCCGCGTCGATGCTATGCATCTCCTCGCAATGACGCTCTCACTACACCATTCCTTCGGCGTTTTTATTCTTTTTATAATATACTTCCGATACATATCTTTTACCGCCGCTGCCACGTTTTAATTGTACTACAATATCTACAACTGTTAAAATATATTTTTTTACTTCTTCAGGTGGCATACCAAGATCAGCTTGCATAACCATCAATTTTAGTTGTTCAATTGCCATAGCAGGACTATCAGCGTGAAGTGTAGATATAGAACCTGGGTGACCAGTATTAATAGCTCGCAAGAAACTAAAAGCTTCTTTACCTCGAAGCTCACCAACTATAATTCTATCAGGTCTTAAACGCAAACACGCTTCTATTAGATCTTGAGTAGTAACGTTTGCTCGTCCTTGTCCACCTTTAGAAGCAAGCAAATGAACTCTATTAGGGTGACTAGATAATACAACCTCACGAGCATCTTCTACTGTAATTAATCTTTCCAATTGAGGTATTTCAGTAAGTGCTGCATTAGTGAAAGTAGTTTTACCTGTTGAAGTACCGCCGCTAATTATAATATTTTTCTTTGAAATAACTGCGTGTTTAATGAATTCTTTTATCTTTTTTTCAGCTAAATATCCGTTTAGAATTATTTCATCTTGATCTACTAAACTTTCTGTTGCGGTTTCATCAAAAGCTCCCATTTTAGCGTATTCATCTAGAGTTAGATTCATACCGCTTGGCTTTCTTATAGAATAAATGATTTGCCCTATTTCACAAGCAGGTGGAAATACTATTTGAATACGATAACCATTTGGAAGTGTGGCTGAAAGTAAAGGTTTTTCTTCTGAAATCATTTGTTCAGTAGATTGAGCAACTAAACGTCCAAGCGAAAGTAAATGTTCCGCGTCAAGCTCTGGTAATTGTTTAGAATATATATCTCCTTTCTTCTCAACCCATGCTTCTCCAGGTTTATTAACCATAATCTCGTTAATACTATCTTCAGCAAATAATTCTTTAAACGGTAATAAAAAGGTTTCTAAGGCAGCGAATGCATCACTCATTTTACTACCTTTGATTTTGTTAAAACAGTAGCAGGGAATTTATAATCCTTATTAACGTATATCTTAATCGGAGTACCTTGATTAATCGTTGTAGTAGGTTTAAATTGCTGCTGAGTTATCATATTTTGTACAGTATTAGTAATATCTGTAAAAGCTTGCGTAGAAGCTTGTTGTGCCTGAGTTGGATTTGATGCTATAGAAGTACTAGTAAGCAAGCTTGAAGCAGCTGTATTAACCGCTTGTACTAATGTAGCTAGCCTCTGTTCAGGTGTATTTGCCGAAGAAGCATCTTGGGCAGTTGTACAGGCTTGTGTCATTGTAGTATAGGCAGTAGATGTTTTATCAGTAATAGCAGCTAAAACATTTGTACAAATTGTAACTATTCTTGTATTTAGATCCAAACTAGTATTTTGGGAAATTGTTTGAGCAGTATTTAATAACTGAGTAGCAATAGCACTATTAGTAGCAGCAGCTTGTGAGTTTATAGGCGGAGGTACTAATTTATCGAGAACCTTGGCAATTCCTATATTGAAAGCAGACTGTAATACTGAGTTAGCAAACTGCTCCTTATATTTATTATCTACTCTTCCTTGTACCCCTGGTCTTCCTAAATTATCAACTGCAGGCGAATCAAATGCTATAGTATAGCCATTAGTTAAGTCTATTCTATCACATATTACAGAAACTCTGCCATAGCTATCTGCTGAAGTTGAAGTTGCATATTTACCAAATACTTTCGATCCTTTCGGTATTAATATTATTTTATCTTTCTCAGAATATACATCTCTACTAATAATAGCTCTTATTTCGCCACCAAGATCGCTATTTATAGCTGTTTCAAGTACTGCCTCAATTAATTTACCACGCCCTAAGATTAAAGACATGTCACCACGATCTTTAAATACTGCATCCGCAGCAACTTGTTCAGCTGTCTTCTTAGGTTCTACGCCGCTAACTAGCACAATAGATGATGTTCTTTTTGCTTGTTTACGCTTCTTTTCCTCATCACTTTCAACTAAAGGTCCGTTTGTTGAAGGTAACGAAATAGGCGGAGCTGGAAGTGTTTTTGACTTATCCGTTTCTACTGGGGTAGTTGGAGGTAAAACTGGTGGTACTTCCACTACCGGAGGGGTAGGTGGAGGTGGTGTCGGTGTCTCAAGCTTTGGTGGATCCGGTAATTTAGGTATTTCAGGTACGTTATCTGAATTATCTTCAACAGGTTTAACAATATTGCTAGGTATATTAGTGTTTTGAATTTCTTCTTTTTTAGGAGCAAAGAAAAGAGAATAAAAAATATATATAAGAATACCGCAAATTACAACTACGATAGCGATACTTTTATTAAAACTCACTGAAACTTTTGATAATTCTTTTTGAACTTCAGGTGTATCCGCTCCTGATAAAGAACTGTTATTGTTTTGCTCTTCGGCCATATTTAAATTATATTATAGTTTGTTGTTATTAAGTGGCAATCTCAGGAGTTTGCTTTATGAGATTGCCGCACTCCTTGCAGTCGCTCGCAATGACGTAAACTATACTAGTATCTTGCCATGTAATTATTGCTTGTTCTATTCTTAGAATAGTCAAATTTAATTACATATACTAACTCTTTCTCATGACCTTCCATTAACTCAACAGAAGAAATATCAAATTCATATGTTCTTTTGTTAGTTATGATAGTCATGTTAGTACGAATATATTTTTCAAGAGGTTTTATAAATAAACGATTACCAATAGGAGTTAGTTTCCACGCATAGGCGTCTCCAAGGATGATATTTTGAACTTCTTCATTTTTAGCAAATTCTATATGTGCTTGAAAACCGAAATGCAGTGTTAATAAATAAACTTCATTAGGATTATATATATATGTTTGTATCCTATTATCCCTAGTTATAGATAAATCATCCAAATAATTATTACTGATATTACTACATGGATCATTTTCTAAAAGTGGGCAGTCAGCATTAGCTATTAAGCCACTTAAATATATAAAAATTAAAAAACAAAATCTAACTATTATCATCGTCTACCCTATATCCGTTAACTTGAAATCCTACAGGATTTATATCAAGTTCTGAATCTGTTAATTGCATTGGTACGTAAGCATAACTTACTACTGCTATTTTATTATAAACTGTTTGATTTCCTGTTGCTTCATTTACGGAAAATCTAACTATATATTTGTCTGAGGCAATTTTTGACCATGACTTTACTACTAAATAAGTCGTATTATTTTCCTGATACTTTAAACTTGGATCGTTGTTTTTATCTCTTATATACCCAAGATGACCATAAAAAACATTACTCGTTGAAAGTAATCTTATAGTAGTGCGTGCCAAGGTAGTGAAATCAACAAAATTATATGTTTCTCTTGCATTTATATATTTTTTTATAAAATATCTTGTAAGAGATTCATCTGCAGTAAGCACTGGTGATGAAATAGGTTCTACTACTGATGCACGACCGGTAGTATCATCAAGCTGAATGACAAAAGGATCAATTTGTTTAGATTTTACCACAAAAGCTATTACTAAAGTAGATATTACCATAAAAATTGATAATATTATTAGTAATATTATTAATAAGTTACGTTGAACAATCAGCTTATCAGCACGTTCTTCATACCAATTTTGAGTTATCTTTAGCGGATTTGCTTGGTTTTGCTCGCTCTTTGCATCATTTTGTGCTTTATCACTTGATTTAAAGAAGCCGAATATATTATCTAACATACTTCTATTGTTATATTAAACGGTTACTAGCGAAATAAGTGTCATTGATATATTTATGCTATATCTATTATAGAATTAACCGGTCTTCTTACACAAGGATTCATACTTAACTCTGCTTCATCATTAATTTCAGCTGCAACACACGGGCTTTTAATTTCGTAAGGTGCTGAGGGTGTACATGATAATAATTGTGAAAGCATAATTAATAATACCCCAAACTTGAATAATTTTAACATCTTAAATATATAATAGTGGTTTATTTTATTACTTGTTTAAATTAGCTTAGTATATAATTGTTCACAAGCATTTTTTACAAAAATTTATTTTAAGTGTAAAAAAATATTAAAAAGATTGTAAACAGTGTTATATAACAATAATATTGATACAATATTATTACCATCAATAATTATTATTGTATAATTTAAATTTATAAATTATTTATTTTAATTTTAAAATTAAGTAGTATTTTGGTATTGTAGCAACAATATAAAGTTATTTTATAACTTAAATAATCTTAAATTAACAAATGATAATTATATTAAAATAATTATGCTAAGGTTATGGGGATAAAAATACTCATCAATTACTAAATAATTATGGATCCAGTACTTAGTGCCGTACAAGAATATGTTAAATCCGGCGAATATTTTAGTGATGCAAGAAAATGGTACAGCTTTAAATATGTAGTGCCGTTAAGTAGTAGGTCTCTTTTACTTTTAGCATGTGCAACATTTACGTTATTACTTACTATTATTTGTATAAATATTGATGTATTATTACCTATAAAAGAAAAAATAAGTTACTTGATAAAATCTAGTACCGAAAAACAAGCTACTATTACTAACACTAAAGAATCTGCATTGCGTGACCCTTATGGTTCTGTTGCTAATATTATGCTCAAAAATTACGTACTACAGCGAGAGGAATATAATTATGATTTATTAAAACAACAATTTGTTTTTATTAAAAATAGTTCTACAAGTATTGTTTATATGCAATTTGCTAATTTTATGAATATTGATAACCCGCTATCACCGGTTATGCGATATCAAAAATTATATAGGCGTTCAATTAATATAACATCAATTCAAAATATAAATAATAATGAAGTAGCTGTTACTTTTGAGTCATTAGCTAAAAATAGTGCAGGGGAAGTTTTAGAAAATATGTTATGGGAAGCAAAAATAGGTTATATAATGGATTCTATCGGTGCAAATCTTCCGCCTAATGCTCCATTTAATTTTACTGTTACCAGTTATAAGCTAAAATTATTAAAAGATAAAAACCAGAAATAATATGAAGCGATTAATAATATTTTTTACAATAATATTTTTTACATTAAATATATTTGCTATTAGAGAGTCAAGACCTTTGGGGCAAGATTCTCGTTTAAGAGTTATGGTTTATAACCCTGATGATGTTTTTAAATTTACAGGATATTACGGCTATCAAGCAAGTATAGAACTTGCAAGAGATGAAGAAATAGTGAGTATCTCTATGGGTGATACTACTTCTTGGCAAATAGTACCTGCAGGTCATAGGATTTTTATTAAACCGATGGAACAGGATGCCACTACTAATATGACTTTAATTACTAATAAACGAACATATTTCTTTGAACTATACGCTGCTGAGACTCTTGATATGCGTGATCCAGAAATGGTTTTTAACGTAAAATTTCTTTATCCAGATGATGACAATGATAATGCTGGTGGTCACATGCAAACTTATATTGCCTCTTCGGCAAGCCCTGATCTTAATCATCCAGAAAAATATAACTTTAACTATTATATTAGCGGTAGTGAAGAAATAGCTCCTATCAAAATTTTTGACGATGGCGAATTCACCTATCTACAATTTAGAGATAAAAATTCTGAAATTCCTGGTATTTTTGCTGTAGATGATTCACTGCGTGAGTCTTTAGTAAATTATCGTCTCGCTCCAGATAACCCTAATTTAGTTATTCTTGAACAAGTATTCCCAAAACTTGCTGTGCGTAAAGGTAAAAAGATTACTTGTATATTCAATGAATCTTTTAGAGCATACTGATACTCGATGAACTTGAAAAATTGGCTGCGTCGTCTTTGTAAGTCCTCGGCTGCTCACGTATTAAGTATACGCTCCGCACCTCGGCTTACAGTCTCCTTGCTCTTTTTCAAGTTGATCTTCGTATTATCCTTCACTTAACTATATACATATGTCCCATTTAATATATTTTTTTGCTTTAATATTACTGACTTCGGGTTTATTTATAATGCTTACAAGTCATAATTATATTCATAAAATTATAGGTCTTGGGGTTTTTCAAAGTTCAGTATTAGTTTTTTATTTAGCTTTGGGTAAAGTTAAAACAGGTATTGTACCTATTATGCAAGAAAGCGTCACCACCTACACCAGCCCGTTGCCTCATGTATTGATGCTAACAGCTATAGTAGTGGGTTTTGCAACACTTAGCGTAGCTCTAAGTTTCATATATCAAATTTATAAACACTTTGGTACAATATCAGAAAACGAAATTAGTTTTGATAAATAGATATATTTCTAGTATGTTATTTGTAACCACCTGTCATCCCGCGACTTGATCGCGGGATCCAGCTTAAAGTACTAAAATTATTAGTATCAAAAGTTGTTTTTACTTACTACCGTGGACAAGCCACAGGATGACACCGATTTGAATAAAAACCCATGATCCTAGCCAACCATTTCCCAATCTTACAGATTTTATTCCCATTTGCAGGGGCATTACTTGCGACAATATTTTTTCGTTTTATTTTATTAACTCGAATCATTACTATCTGCTGTGTTTTAACAAGTTTTATAATTAGTATTTACGGGTATTTTATTGTAAAAAATACTGAAATTTCTTATGTGATGGGAGGATGGGCTTCCTCTATCGGGATTGAGTATTATTTAAACTCTTTGAATCAAGCTATTATTATTTACCTTAATTCGGTTTTATTATTCTTTCTAATTTTTTGCTACAATATCACTAACCAAACTATCCTAAAATATATTAACATTAGTAGAAGAACTTTATTTTACGCCATATTACTGTTTGCTCATATGGGTTATTTAGGAATGGTTAGTACTAATGATTTCTTTAATTTATATGTATTTATAGAGATTTCAGCACTTAGTAGCTACGTTCTGATAGCTAGCGGTGGTAACCATAAATCCTTAATAGGTGCTCTTGATTATTTAATAATGGGTAGTATTGGGGCAACTTTAATTCTTATAGCCATAGGCTTTCTGCTAAGCATTACAGGTAGTTTAAATATGTTGGATGTAGCTGGATTTTTACAAAAATATTCTAATTCAAATATTGTAACTTTATCTATAGGATTTTTCTTAATAGGGGTTATTTTAAAAACTGCTTTTTTCCCTATGCATTTTTGGATGATGAGAGCTTATAGCAGCACCGCTTCAGTGATTCTAGTATATTTGGCAGAAATTTCGACTATAATAGGTGTATATATAATATATAAATTTACCTATCTCATTATAAATTATGAAACGATTAAACTAGCAATTAACAATTTTATAAGACCTATTGCTTTATTGACGCTTATTATAGTCCCGTATTTTGCTTATAAGTCTGAGAGTTTTAAGAAAATTATAGTATATTCGTGTATTACTCAAATAGGCTATGTATTTTTGTTATATGTTACCGATAGCGGTATGAAAATTTTGCCATGCTTATTGATTATAGATAGCATAAATAAAATAGCTCTTTTTCTAATTGCTGCTTATAAAGAAGCATATTCGAAAAAACCGAACCAAGTTTTAGTAATAATAGCTGTAATTTGTAGCAGCGGCTTGCCAATTAGCCCATTATTTTTTGTTAAGGTAAGTATTCTAGAATTATTTTTAAAGCAAAATCTATTATTAGATTTTATAATAATTTTACTAAGCTCGGTAGGATCATTATTCTATCACTATAAAATGGTGAAACTTTTATTTTTGCAAAAGCAAGAATCAACTTAAGAAAAGAAAAAGCTTTTGATGTTATTACTTGTATAAGCCGAGAGGTATCTTCGGTGTCATCCCGTGGTCAAGCCGCGGGAGACATTGTTGCGTGGATCGAAAGTCGTCTGAGCTACGCGAATGAAATGAGCGTGGCAATCTAGAAAAAATAATAAAAAATACTATAAATTAGCATTTTTTAGCTGGATTGCTTCGTCAATTACTTCGTAATTTCCTTAGCTTAGACGGAAAAACCGATCCACGCAGGCAATGCCGCCACGGGATGACACTGAGGATGCTTTTCGAGGTACGTAACAACGCCGAAAAAGCTAACTAGATGACACAATAAAATCCTGAGATTGCTGCGTCGTGGCTTTGCCACTCCTCGCAATGGTGTTGATAACTAATAAAAACATAATAACATGCTAGCACAATTTACCACTCCGAATCTTTTGATTCTATCAACTTTACTAGTTGGTATGCTGAATTTAACTAGTCCGTTTGTGACTAAAGAAGATAGTTTTACACGTAATTTTTTACTTATTGCTATCGGGATTTTTTTCTTTAGTAATATTCTAATTATTGATTGGATATTTTTAAAAGGCGTAAGAGCAGGGTTTAAGTTCCATATATTCGGTAATTATTTTATAGGTTTTCATCTCGAACCTTTAGGGCTGATCTTCTTAAGTTTGATTAGCTTTTTATGGATTTGTTCGCTGCTTTATACTCCGAAATATCTTGCTATTAATAATATAGAAAACTCTTCAAGGTTTTTATTCTTCTTTAATCTAACTATTCTTATCGGCGTTTTAATTGCCCTATCTAGCAATTTATTTACGATGTTTATTTGTTATGAGCTTTTAACAATTTCTACGGCTTTTTTAATAGGGCATACTAAAAATAACATAGTGCTTACGGGATTATATAAATATTTAAAAATTTTGATGATCACCGGAATTATGTTATTTTTGCCGGCTATTATAATCATTTATGCTAAAATCGGTAATGGGGATTTCGGAAGTAAAGGGCTAATGCTAGAGCATTTTTCTAAAAATCAGTCTATTCTTTTATTGCTAATGTTTATTTTCGGTATTGCAAAGACAGCGATTTTTCCAGTACATACATGGCTTCCCGCAGCAATGGTTGCACATTATCCTGTCAGTAGTTTACTGCATGCAGTGATAGTAGTAAAAACCGGCTTATTTTGTATTTATAAAATTTTAGTATATATATTTGGCTTATCATACTTACAAGAAATATTTGAAGCATTTAACTGGCTGATTTTTATTCCGATAGTCAGCATTTTTTATAGTACATTTAAAGCTTTTGGAACGGATAATATTAAGAAAATACTTGCTTATTCCACTATGAATCAATTAAGTATAGCATTGCTTAGTGCTTTTATGCTAACGCCTAAGTCCTTAGCCGTTGCAACTCTACATTTAGTATCGCATTCTTTTACAAAGATTTGTTTATTTTATAGTATGGGGAGTATTTATAGCCTAAAGAAAGCCAATCAAGTGCAGGATTTAGCAGGTACTTCAAAAGAATTCCCATTGATTTCTTTTATGATATTAATATCGTCATTATCACTAATCGGTATTCCGATATTAAGCGGCTTCATAAGTAAATTCTCAATTTTATTGGCAGCAGCCGAACAGAATCAGTTTATCGTGATGGCTGTTATAATAATTAGTAGTATATTCTCAAGCCTGTATCTTATCAAAATATTAGGATTTATTTACAAACCTTCTTCGACTGAAACCTCAAATATAGCAAAACAGCTTCCGCAGCTTATGCAAATAAGTATCATGATCTGCTGTGCTGCTGTGATATTCTTTTACTTCATCCAAATTCTAATCAAGAAGTTTTTAGGATATATTTAAATTTATACTTTTCTGTACAAAAGTGTTGCATCGCCGTAGCTAAAAAAACGCATTTGTTCTTTTATGGCGTATTTATATAGTTCGTGCATTTCTTTAAAGCCAGCAAAAGCACAAACTAGCATAAATAAAGTAGATTTTGGGAAATGAAAATTAGTAAGCAACATGTCGACTATTTGAAATTTAAATCCTGGAGTTATAAAGATATCGGTTTCAAACTCGCCAGAATTTAAATTGCCATTTATAGCAGAGCTTTCAAGAGTTCTAAGGCTTGTAGTGCCGACTGCTATAATACGTCTTTTTTCTTGTTTAGCCTTATTTATAATTGCAGCGGTTTCAGGAGTAATAGAGCAATATTCCGTATGCATTTTATGCTCGTTAATATTCTCGGTTTTAACTGGCATAAAAGTTCCTGCTCCGACATGTAGAGTTACAAACGCCACTTGCACCCCTTTTTCTTTAAGCTTATTTATTATATCGTTTGTGAAATGTAAGCCTGCCGTTGGTGCAGCAACCGAACCTTGAATATTGCTATAAACTGTTTGATAACGTTCATCGTCGAGTTTATTGTCATTGCGAGGCATCCTTTGGGACGCCGTGGCAATCTCAGGATTTTGTAACGAGATTGCCGTGTCAGGACTGTGTCTTTCCTCGCAATGACGTTGAGCTAGCGATTTTTGAAATGGTCTCTTAATATAAAGTGGTAATGGCATTTCACCATATTTATCTAAAAACTCAAACACCGAAATATTAGCAAGTTCAAATTTAATTTTAATCTCACCCATTTCGAGCTTTTCGGTGATAATTATTTTATGATCATCAAAATAAAACTCATCGCCTATCTTTAGCTTACGTGCAGGTTTTGCAAAAGCTGACCAATAGTCGATTGATTTAAGTTTGCCTAGATCGTCGTTCGTCACTATATCCTTAAGTTTTTGATTTAAGTTTATGGTGATGTTTTTGTCTAAATTTAACTTGGCTTTGATCACTTTACTGTTATTAAAAACTAATAGATCCCCTTCTTTTAAATAATCAATAATATTGTAAAATTTGGTCTTGACATATTGCTGTGTAGAAGCAATTAATAAATTTGACTCATCACGTTTGCTTACTGGGTTTTGAACGATTAGCTCTAAAGGTAAGTCAAAGTCAAAATCGGATAATTTCATGAGATTTGTATTAAAGATTTAGAAAAATTATCATTCATTTGTTAAGAAAGAACAGATTAAAGTAAATAAACTTTAGTGTGGTGGAGGCAAGTAGTACGATTTGCTAACCACCACGGATAAAAAACAGTATATAAATGAAGCTTTTTTTATGCAACAAAATTTACAAGCAGGATGAATTTAAGGGGACAAATTGTCCTTGTCCGTTTTTCAGCCAAACATACTATCTGCTCCAAGGACATTAGTATCATCATTTATATTTTGTTGTTCTATTAATTCCTCAAGCTCTTCTTTTATGCCCATAAATTTTGACGCTGTAAACTTATTATTTAAAAGCTTGTGTATATCAGTTATTATTTGGTCTCGGTCGATTGTCCTAATAAGGAGAGGAGTTTTTTGTATTATGTATTTTATAGTATCTTCTATTATAGATTTATCTTTTATGTTAGCATTATTAGCTATTTTATCATTTAACTTATCTACTAACTTTTGAAAATTACTATGTTCTTCCAATAAATTCTTATTTCTCTGTAAATATTTCTCAATTATAATTTGACTTTGTTGATCCATATTATTTTGTTCTAAATCTATACGCATAATAGTAGTACTTTCTTTTAAAGCTTCAATAATTGCGTTTATTCCTACAGTCCCTATATAATTCGCATTAAGGCAAAGATGCGTAAGAGTCTTAAGTTGTAAAACTTCGGCTAATACTGATATTTTTTGATTACCTAAATCACACCCGCTAAAATCAAGTTTCTTTAGTTGTGTACTTGCTTTTAGAGCTTCAGTAATAATTTTTATACTTTGGTCACTTATAGTGCTGCCCATAAAATCGATAGCGGTAATTGTCTTGATAACTTTTAATTTATCTGCAACCAATTTAGCAAAATCATCTGTTATTATTTGATAACAAAGACTGACAGAGGTAGGATCATGAAAAAATTTATTTACTGTTTCAGCAAGTTCGTTATTTTTTGAAAGTATTTGTTTTTGCTGTTCCTCATATTTCTTTTCTACCTCCTTTTCTGTATTTAAGTTCTGTGCTTTTTTCTCTGCTATAGTTTTATTTCTTTGTAAATATTCATTAATTGTTTCTAATATTGTCTTACTTATATTGTTTCCTGAAAGGTCAAGATGAGTTAGAGAGTCATTATCTTTAAGTGCTTCAGCGATAAACTTTGCCCCGCTATTGCTTATATTGTTATTTGAAAAATAAAGTTCAGTTAAAGAGTTATTACCTTTAAGTGCTTCAGCGATGAACTTTGCTCCAGTGTTGCCTATTTTGTTTCCTCCAAGGAACAGCATAGTTAAATGGTTATTAGCTTTAAGGGCAGCAGCTAATTCTTTTGCTCCAGAATCGTCTATTTGGTTCTTATGAAGATTAAGCATAGTACCATGATTTCTTAAGTTATCTGCTTTTTGCTTTAATCCTCTTTTTTCTAGAAATTCTATTAACTTTTCATGTGAGGTTTTTGCTGCTGATACTTCTTGTGGAGTTTGAAACTGTCCTTTAAACATACTTATATCCTTATCAAATTCTATAATTTTTAATATTTTGTTAAAAATGAGCTATGGGAAGAATCTAGATAAAAAGATTTAAGAATGCAATAGAAATTTAACTAAAGATACAAATTAATAACTTAGAGTAACTAGGAAAATATAGGTATTAGTAAGGAATAAAGGGAAATAATAGAAAGTTTTAATAACTAGTAACAATTACCACTTACAATTATAACAGAATATTTAAGAATTTTTATTAAGATGTAAATATAGAAAGTATTTTAGGCAGAGCTAATAATAACCGTTTCTGTAGTTGCTTCGCTCAAAAACAATGACCGCTCCATTTGTCGACGTTTCACCAAGCCTTGCAGCTTCACACCGCCTTTAGCTTTTACCCACCTTAGCAGCTCATCGGCGGCGTTTGAGTATTCGCCTCGGTTAGGCGTTGTTGCGTGGATCAGTTTTTCTCGTCATTGCGAGGAAAAACTGTAAGTTTTGACTAAGCAATCTCAGGAGTTTTCCCTCATGAGATTGCCACGTCGCTACGCTCCTCGCAATGACGATTTGACATCCACGCAACAACGCCTACCGTGGTTTGGGAACTAGATCCAGAAAATAATAAAAAATACTAATTTATTAGTATTTTTAACTGACTCTAGTTCATAAATCAATAGTACCAGACAGTTATTAAAAAGACCCCGTTATTGCGAGGAAAAACTATAAGTTTTGACGAAGCAATCTCAGGAGTTTTTCCTCATGAGATTGCCACGTCGCTACGCTCCTCGCAATGATGACTTGGATCCATTTAACATACTTATAATAATAATAACTGTCCGGTATTATAGGTCAAGCCACGGGATGACATCGAGGGTGCTATTCGATCCATGCGGGCAATGCCTCCCGTGATTTATTCACGGGATTCAAAAAAACAACTTTTAATACTAATAATTTTAATATTTTTAACTGGATCCCGTGAATAAATCACGGGATGACAGGAGAAAATGATCCACGCGGGCAATGTCGTCAGCGGCACATTGTAATATTGATAGATTTAGTATTTGCTAACCTAACGCTAAAACATGAAAAGCTTGATTATAGCTTGTGTTCGCCGTTCGATGTGTTTGTTGAAATAATAAAAAATGATGAATGGTGGAGGCAAAGGGAATCGAACCCTTGACCCTCTGCGTGCAAAGCAGATGCTCTACCCCTGAGCTATGCCCCCAATATGTGACTTATTACATAAGTTACTGAAGTGGAATTGTTATATTTGTAAGTAATTAAATCAAACTAAGCTAAATTTTTGACTAAGTTCCAAGGTAGCACTTGCCCATTATTTCCTAATACCAAATCTCCAGAAGATTTAATTTCGGCAGCTAAAAAAGAAGAACCTTGTTGAGGAATATATTTTGATGGTATAATCTCTTCGCCTTTATAAAAATGTACTTTAGCTGATTCCCTAGCGGTTGGGTTGTTTTTAGAAGCAGTTTTTGCTTTAGACATAGCTTAATAATTTTTTAACTTAAATTAGATTTTGTAGAATATAATTTTTTTTTGCCGGATTGTCAATAGTTGCTTAACTTAAAAGATATATTATTTTGAAATTAGACTGCATCATTGCGAGGAAATTAAAAATTTTTTATTATTTTCTGGATCCCGTGGACAAGCCACGGGATGACATATAATTACTTTTTGGCTTCGTTATTTGCAGCTGGAGGTAACATAATTTTTAAATCAGCTTTAGCTTCTAAATCGCTAATATATTTTTTTAGTATTTCTGCTGCTAATACATTATCGATAGTCATTTTAGCTTCTTCTTTAGTTGGGATAGGTACAGGTTTTTTCTCAAGAACCTTAATGATATGCCAACCATAGTCAGTTTTCACTGGTGTTGAAACTTCGTTTACTTTTAAAGCAAAGGCTTTGTTTTCAAACTCAGGTACTAACTGCCCTGGTTGATTTAATAAAATGTAACCGATTACACCACCATTTGTAGCTGAAGCTTTATCAAGAGAAGATTCTCCTGCAAGTTTAGCAAAATCTGCACCTTTGTTTAATTTATTTTTTAAATCATTAGCTTCTTTTTCAGATTTAACTAAAATATGAGCAACTTTTATTTGTTCTTTACCTTTTAAGCTAGTTACATATTTATTATATTCCTCATCAAACATCTTATCAGTAAGATTAGATTTTACATAATTTTCTAATAATTCTTTTTGAGCTAATTGATTTTTTGCATTTTCAAGCTTTTCTTGGAATTCTTTAGAAGAGGTGATGTTTGACTTCTCAACTTCTTTCTTTAATAAAATATTATTAACATAAATTCGTATCAATTTATCTTGATCCTGTGGTGGAAAATCGTCAAAATTTTTGATAGTTTCACCTGAAGGAAGATTAAGTTGTGGTTTGAATTCTTTCATTATCTGTGATTCCCTTACTTCACCACCTGTGTAAGTAGCAACTACTCTGTCTGAGTTATCTGCAAAAGCTATACTAGAAAGCATACTAACGGATAAAAGTACAATTGATAGTTTTTTCATTATTTATGACTCATAATTTGTTAAATATAAGTTTAAATCCTATAAAAATAATAAATACCCGTCAACAGCTATTTTATAATATTTATTTATTAATAATTATTTACGGATTATTCTGCAACAGGGATGCTTGAAATAAATATATAACTAATTGATAATTTTATAAAATAGCCTATATTTATATGTACAAAAATATATTTAAGGATTTTGATGTTTTCTATATTGAAAAAAATTTTTGGTACGGCAAATGATCGTACGATAAAAAAACTATTTTCTGACATTGCAAAAATTAATTCACTTGAACCCGCAATTCAAAAATTATCAGATGAAGAATTAAAAAATAAAACTATAGAATTTAAGAAAAAACTTAAAAATGGTGCTACTTTAGATGATATAGCATATGAAGCATTTGCGGTAGTTAGAGAGGCTTCTAGAAGAGTATATGGAATGCGTCATTTTGATGTGCAGCTTATAGGTGGTTTGGTATTACATAGAGGAATGATTACCGAAATGCGTACAGGGGAGGGTAAGACCTTAGTTGCAACACTTCCAGCATATTTAAACGCTTTAGCTGAGAAAGGTGTACATGTCGTAACAGTTAATGATTATCTTGTTAGCCGTGATTCCGCTTCCATGGGCAAGATTTATAATTTTTTAGGTTTATCAGTTGGGTGTATTGTTGCTGGTATGCCAGATGAAGCTAAGCGAGAAGCTTATAATTCTGATATTACATATGCCACAAATAACGAGCTTGGCTTTGATTACCTAAGAGATAATATGAAATATAGCTTGCAGGAGCGAGTACTTCGTCCTTTTAACTTTGCTATTATCGATGAAGTAGATTCGATTTTAATAGATGAAGCAAGAACTCCATTGGTTATTTCTGGTCCAGTTAATGATAATTCAGAATTATATGGTAAAGTCGATAAGCTTGTACGCATGCTTAATGTAAGTGATTTTGAAAAAGATGAAAAATTAAAAACTATCAATTTAACGGAAAGCGGTATTAGTCATGTAGAATCGCTTTTAAGTCAAGCAAATATTATAAAGCCTGAGTCTGGTTTATATGACTTTGAAAATTTAAGCTTAGTGCATTACGTTAATCAAGCCCTTAGAGCTCACAACATGTTTACAATCGATGTAGATTATTTAGTACGTGATGGTAAGGTAATGATCATAGATGAGTTTACAGGACGTGTAATGGAAGGGCGTAGATATTCTGAAGGGCTACATCAAGCGTTAGAAGCAAAAGAAAACGTAAAAATCCAAAATGAAAACCAAACGCTTGCATCTATTACTTTCCAAAATTATTTCCGTAATTACCCTAAATTATCAGGCATGACTGGTACAGCTATGACCGAAGCACCAGAGCTAAAAGACATATATAATCTTGATGTAGTAGCAGTACCGACTCATAATAAAGTTACAAGACGTGATCTTGATGACGAAATTTATGGAAGCAAAAAAGAAAAATATGATGCTATTTTAAAGCTAATTAAAGATTGTCATGATCGTGGTCAGCCGGTGCTTGTCGGTACTGTAAGTATTGAAAAGTCGGAAGAAATTTCCAATGTTCTAAATAAAAACAAAATACCTCATAAAGTATTAAATGCTAAATTCCACGAGCAGGAAGCATTTATTATCGCCCAAGCAGGTAGATTTAAAGCAGTAACAATTGCAACTAATATGGCAGGACGAGGCACTGATATTATGCTTGGCGGTAATCCTGAAATGCTGATAGAGCAGATAGATAGAAAATCTTTAACTAATGCTGCTTATAAAGAAAAAGTAAATGAGATAAAAGCTCAAATAGCTGAAGAGAAAAAGCAAGTAATTGCAGCAGGTGGGTTATTTGTAATAGGTACAGAACGGCACGAAAGTCGTAGGATAGATAATCAGCTGCGTGGTAGATCGGGCAGACAAGGTGACCCAGGTAATACTAAATTTTTCCTATCACTTGATGATGATTTAATGCGTATTTTTGCCTCAGAACGTATTTCAGGAGTGCTTCGGACGCTTGGCTTAAAAGATGGTGAGGCGATACATCACCCAATGATTAGCCGATCACTTGAGAAAGCTCAGCAAAAAGTTGAGGGGCATAACTATGAAATACGTAAAAATTTATTACGCTTTGATGATGTAATGAATGATCAACGTAAAATAATATACGAACAAAGAACTGAAATTATTAAATCTAAAGATAGTTATGACTTCTTAAGTAGTACTACTGAGGAATTAGCTAAAAAAATAGTGCTAACTTTTATGCCAGCAGGCTCTTATAGAGAAGATTGGGATATAGAGAATTTAAGCGTAGAACTACACCGCACCTTTGCTATAAAGCTTGATCAAAATCTAATAAGCAAAAATGATGTAACAGAAGAAGAAGTTACAAAAATTGTTATTCAAACAGCGGATAGTATATATAAGTCTAAGGAGGAAGCTTATAGTCCTGACTTAATGCATAATGCTGTAAAATATATTTTATTAACTACTCTTGATCAAGTTTGGAAAGATCACTTGCATAGCTTAGATCACTTAAGACAAGGTATATCTCTTAGAGCTTATGCCCAAAAAGATCCTTTGAGCGAATATAAAAGAGAGGCATTTAACTTATTTGAGCATATGCTTAATAATTTAAAAGAACTCTTTATTCAAACAGTCTACCACTTCCATATTGACTTAAAGCATATTCAGAAAGAAGATATATCGCTTGAAAATAAAAAGCTGCAAAATAATATGCATGAAAGCCGTGAAGATCCGGCATTTAGTAAGTATAATGCAGGTAGTAACTTAGAAACTGATCTTAGACCTGTCATATCACGCATTAACCCAGAGGATAGAGACCCTAAAAATCCTACAAGCTGGGGCAAAGTATCTAGAAATGAGCTATGTCCTTGTGGCTCAGGTAAGAAATATAAATATTGCCACGGACTAAACGAGTAGGAAATTAAACACTTCTATCTAAGCAGGCTTTGCCTGTGTGAATCATTCTCCCTCCTGTCATCCCGTGATTTATTCACGGGATCCAGCTTTTAATACTAAAATTATTAGTATTGAAAGTTGTTTTTACTTTTTTCTATCTACACAAGCAAGCCTTAAGCGGAGATGATATAGAATAATAACTATCCGGTACTATTGAATAAATCACGGGATGACAGAGAAAAAATAAAAAATATTGATAGTGAAATAAAAATAGTATAAAGCATTAAGTAATACTTTATACTTTACTTATGAAATATGATTTTTTAGATAAAAAAAAGAAGAGATTAGATGCCTTACGTCCATTAAGTTCTGAATTAGCTAAAAATTTAGAAGAATGGTTTAGGGTAGAGTTAACCTATACAAGTAATGCTATTGAGGGGAATACTTTATCTCGCAAAGAGACTGCTATAATTATTGAAAATGGTTTAACTGTAGGAGGTAATGAATTTAATCTTAATTATGGAAGAATATCCTCCCGCAATTATAAGACCTCAAGAACGATTGCCATATATTACCTCTTTAGAAACTGCTCAACTCGGTGGTTCAAAAGAAAAATATCAGAAAATTATTTATAACGCAGTTAATCGTTCACTTGATATTTATTTAAAAGCGGTAACAGGGAAAGAGCCAACAGATATTAGAAAATCTGAAAAATTAATGAAGATCGGAGAATTAGCGAGTGCTATAGGAGAAAACGTTTCTACAATTCGTTTTTGGACTAAGGTAGGGTTGCTTGAAGTTGCTGATATTACTGCTTCAAATTATCAACTTTATTCTATGGAAGCATTTGAGCAAGGCAAGAAAATTCAAAAATTAAAAAAACAACGCTTAACTATAAAAATGTCAAATAAATTTAAATTGAGGGTTGACTAATTAATAATTTTATCTATAGTTTACTTATCTAATAGTATTTGAACTCTACTATTAATATAAACTAACTCCAAGTATACGCTTTATGCTGGGAATCTGCTATTATAATTATTTTTAAAATAAGAAGTATAGCGGAAGTCGTTATATTAATGGCTGAGCTTAATTCCCAGCACCTTATTCCTATTGTTTATTATACTTTTTATTTTAAATAACTTAGAGTTATTGTTATGAAGACAAAAGTACTCATAAATACTTCTACATCTCAGTATATATATGAGATACTTTTATAATAGAAAAAGACAATTTACAATATATTACTACTAGCTTTTATTAGCTCTTTGAATAAAACTAGGTCTATGCCATTATCATTGACATATTCAGGATGCCACTGTACGCCGATAAGAAATTTATGACTTGTTGATTCTATTGCTTCTATAATCCCGTCTTCTGCTTTTGCTGATATAATAAGATTATTACCAATTTGTTTAATGGCTTGATGGTGAGTTGAGTTAACCATTGTGTCCAGCTTATTATTTGCCATTCTAGCAAGCTTAGTATTCGGCTTTATACTAATTGAATGCGAGACTATATCTTTAGGATGAGGCTGGGTATGGTTTATGATAATAGGCTGTTTTGTCTCTTCGATATAATCCGGAATATGCTTAATAAGAGTGCCACCTAAAACAACATTTATTAGTTGCATTCCTCGGCATATTCCTAAAACAGGTATATTTTTTTCTAACGATTTCTTTAAAATCAATATTTCAAAATTATCACGCTCTTCATTAGAAATTACTACATCTTCAGCATATTCAGGTTCATAAAATTTAGGGTGTATATCTTCATCACCGCCAGGTAATATAACACCATCAATAAAATCCATGAGATGATCTATTGTTTCAGCTTGGTATGGCAGTAACATAGGGACGCCGCCGGCTTCGATTATTGCATCGGTATAATTCTTACGTAATGCATACCAAGGAAAGGCGGCATAAGTATATTTTTCACAATTTTGAGCTAAATCAGGAGTAATTCCTATTATTGGTTTTCTATTCATGTTTTTCATATAGAAATAATAAAATTAAGTTTCTGATCATGTAATTCAGCAGGAAAGTTATCTATAACTTGTTCTTTTAAACAAACACCAACAGTTAATATATCTTTATTATTATTTATGTATCGATCAAAATGTCCTTTACCATAACCAAGTCTGTAGCCATCTTTACTAAATGCCAGACCTGGGACAATTATCAATTCTGGTTCATAGAAATCATTATTTATCGGTTCTAAAGTTTTAAAACTCCCTAAAACTAATTCATCATTATAATTATAAGCACAATATTTTATTTCATTATTTATAATTTTAGGCAGAAAAAATTTTATTTCATGATGAATATTTAATAGTTCAAGCAGGTTTATTTCATATTTTAGTGGATAATATATTCCAACATGCTTTACTTTTAACTGTTTTAATAAATTACTGACTTGATTTAGTAAAGAAGTTTTTGTTAAATCAGAATTTATTTTATCTATATTTTTCGTTAAAAGCTCCTTGAAATGCAAACGTGATTCTTGTTTATTCATTATGACTTTACTACTTGTGTATCAAATACTAAATCATGAAGCATTTTTTCGTCTTCCCTAAATATCATCATAATAACGCTTATTATAAAAAGTATACCAGTTAAATTAATCACATAAAAAGCGACAAATCTAATAAATGCTTCACTACCTTTAAGAGTAGTTCCATCTTGATGAACTACTTTTAAATCTAGTAATTTTTTCCCAATAGAGGCTTGTATTTTTGAAGATTCTAGGTAAGGAAAGTAAAATCCTGAAATAATAAAAAATAAAGCAATTTCTATCATCGTGTCTTTTACAAATGCTATAGTCAATGATAGCAATATTCCAATTATAATTTTATCAATCAAGAAAGCAAATAATCTTCTGAGAATCATAAATTATTCCTCAATATGCGGTGGTGTTTCAAATGTATGAAATGGTGGAGGAGAGGTAAGTGTCCACTCTAGTGTATCAGCTCCATCACCCCAAGGGTTATTTGGGCAGTTTTTGCCGTATTTTAATGTATAGAAAACGATAAACACAAAATAAAGAGCAGCCGCCATAGAAATTCCTGCTCCTATCGATGAAACCATATTCCAGCCGGCAAAAGCTTCAGGGTAGTCTGGTATTCTTCTTGGCATACCTGCAAGTCCTAAGAAATGTTGCGGGAAGAAAGTTAAATTAACACCGACGAAAGTAATCCAGAAATGGATTTTGCCTAAGATCTCGGGATATTGCTTGCCTGATATTTTACCGAACCAGTAATAAAAGCCGGCAAATGCAGTGAATAAAGCACCGAGTGACATCGTATAATGGAAATGTGCCACAACATAATATGTATCGTGCAGAACTCTATCAAGTGCCGAGTTTGATAAGATTATGCCAGTTACGCCGCCGATCGTGAATAATATAATAAATCCTATAGAGAATAGCATAGGTGTTGGGAAAGTAAGTGAGCCACCCCACATAGTTGCGATCCAGCTAAATATTTTGATACCTGTTGGAATTGCGATAATCATTGTTCCGGCAGTAAAATATATAAGGGCGTTGTAAGAAAGCCCAACTGTAAACATATGGTGAGCCCATACAATAAACCCGACAAAGCCGATTATTACCATAGCTCCGACCATGCCTTGATAGCCAAATATTGGTTTACGTGAGAAAGTAGAGATAACTTGGCTTACAATACCAAAACCTGGAAGTATTACGATATATACTTCAGGGTGACCAAAAAACCAAAATAAGTGCTGAAATAATACTGGATCACCACCACCATCAGTTTTAAAGAAAGTAGTACCGAAATTACGATCGGTAAGTAGCATGGTAATAGCTCCACCAAGCACTGGCATAGCTAAAATTATCAAGAATGCAGTAACTAAAATAGACCAGACAAATAACGGCATTTTGAATAGTCCCATCCCGGGTGCTCTCATATTAAAGATAGTAACGATTAAGTTGATTGAGCCAAGTATTGATGAAAGCCCTGTTAAATGCAGACTGAAAATAGCCATATCAACCGCTGCTCCTGGATGTCCGCTTATACTACTTAAAGGAGGGTAGAGCGTCCAGCCTGTTCCTGGTCCGCCGTCAACAAACGCTGATCCCATAAGTAAAATGAAAGCCAGAACTAGCAGCCAGAAACTGATATTGTTGAGGCGTGGGAATGCCATATCGGGAGCACCTATTAGTAAAGGTACAAAGTAATTACCGAAACCACCGAACAAAGCCGGCATGATCATAAAGAACACCATAATCACCGCATGTGCAGTAATCAGTACATTATATAGCTGGAAATCATGATTTAAGAAAGTTCCGCCTGGCATTGCAAGTTCTAGCCTAAACAGCAGCGAAAACAACCCGCCGACAATTCCGGCAAATATGGCAAATATGATATACATAATGCCGATATCCTTGTGATTAGTAGAAAACAGCCACCTCTTCCAGCCGTGCGGAGTGTGGTGATCATCGTGGTTTAGATCGTTAGTAGTTATATCCATAATTGTTATTCTGTTTGTGTTAATATATTTTTTTAGTTACCATGATTCATTACCTAAGGCATCTTCGCTTTTTTAAATGTAATTATTTGTCATTCTGGTTTTGTTGCATGGCTTTGATGTCATTCCCGCGTAGATCGGTTTTTCCGTCTGAGCTAAGGAAATTACGAAGTAATTGACGAAGCAATCCAACTAAAAAATGCTAATTTATAGTATTTTTTATTATTTTTTCTGGATTGCCACGCTCATTTCATTCGCGTAGCTCAGACGACTTTCGATCCATACAACAAAACCGGACAAGCCACGGTATGACATCAGGATAAAAACATAATTAATTAGCTGCCAATTTTGAATTCTCACCGTTTGCGGCAACTTTATTCTTACTCGCAACCCAATTATCGAAATCTTCTTTGCTTACTACCTCTATAGCAATCGGCATGAAGCCGTGATTGATTCCGCAAAGCTCGGAACACTGCCCGTAATATACACCTTTTTTGGCGACTCTTGTCCATGTTTCATTTACTCTTCCGGGTACGGCATCTATTTTAAAACCAAGAGACGGAACAGCAAAGCTATGTATTACGTCACCGGCTGTAATTAAAAATCTAACTGTAGCATTCTCGGGTATTACTATTCTATTATCAACATCTAATAATCTTTTTTGGTCAGGTTTTAGATTTTCATCTGAGATCATAACACTATCAAATTCTATATCATTATGATCAGGATATATATAATGCCAATACCATTGGTAGCCTACTACTTTAATAGTTAAATCCGCTTCCGGTATTTTTTCGGCATGACGCAATATTCTAAAAGATGGCACGGCAATAATAACTAAAATTATTATAGGTATTACAGTCCAAATTATTTCTATTAAAATGTTATGCGAAAATTTTGCCGGTACTGGATTATTTCTTGCGTTAAATTTAATACATACAAAAACTAATAATCCTGCAACAAACAAAACTATGGCAGTAGAGATATAAAGTAAGAAATCGTGGAATTTATGTAACTCCTCCATGATCGGGCTTGCAGGTGGCTGAAATCCAATTTGCCAAGGCAAAGGCTCAGAAGCAAAGCAAAAGCTACTAAATAAAACTAAGCCAATTAAAGTAATAACATTCTTCATAAAGTACATAATACAAGTTATTTTTATATTAATATAAATGGATATGTATTTTAATTAAAGCAAAAATCGATAAATAAAATAAATTTTATATGCTATTAATGATGTTTGAGGTGGAAAATGTACCTATATCAGGGTGTTGTATTAAATCTATAACTTCTATTACTTGAGCGTTTATTAATTTAGCTTGAGTTTGTTTATTCGTTAATTGAGGATCATATTTTGTTACAGCAATTACAGAGGGGCAAATATTTTGCACTAATAATGCGTAATCGTTAAAACCTTTTAACTCGGGTAACATAAGTACTTTATCAACAAATGTAAGGGAGCTTAAAATTTTTGCTCGTTGTAGTTGATTATGAATAGGTTTACGCTTTTTATATTTAATTATTGTTTCATCAGTTTCTAAAGCAACGATTAAATATTTACCTTGCTTTTTAGCTTCATGCAAAAACTCCAGGTGACCATAATGTAACACATCAAAGCAACCTCCTACCAAAACTATTTTGCTATTTGGTAAACATTTTTTATTTGAAGAAATATTCTCATAATATTCTATTTTTGATGGTTTAACATCTTGATTATTAAATGAACAAGAAGTGAAGTTTGTAAGAATTAATAAAAATAGGAATAATCTAAACATAATTTTAATTATTAAAAATTAAAGAAAATTAACTTTAATAACACAAAAAATATAAAATAAAAACAAAAAGTATTTTGAATAAAACGATTTAAAACTAAATTATTTTATAATTTTTTATTGTAATTTGTATTTATATAGTTCATATTAATAATAACGAAACCAAGATAACTTCTAAGTAATCAATGAAAAACGACACGCTATCTTACGATTTTGATGATGTATTATCAGTTCCTTATCTTAGTGCACGATTCAAAAAAGTTCTTACCTCTGTTTCCCTATTACTATTTATAGCATTAGTGATGTTTGTCTCTTTTGCTGTTAATAACTATGTAAATGATACGTTATCTATAACATTAGTACATCCTGAAGCTGAAGAAATTCAAGAAGCAATTTCATTTAAAGAAGTAACAGTTAAAAAAGGCGATACTATAAATTCTATTCTGAGCGGTCAAAATATCCCAAGAAATGATATAGAAAAAATATTAAGCTTAATAAAAGAAAATAAATTATTGCCATCGCTTAAAATAGGGCAGCAAATTACTTTTGAATATGAAACAAAAATTACCGAAAATGATAATGAGGATTTAACTTCTGAAACAGTATTTCTTAATAAGATTATTTTAGCTATAGATAAACTTAAGACTATTGAAATAATAAGAGAGAATGATAATTTTAAAATTGCAGAAATTATCGTGCCTTTAACAAAAACAGTGGCTAAGTCATCTGTAAATATCGAGTCAAACTTTATGTCTGCTCTTAAGAAGCTTGGTTTGTCAAACAATAATATAATAGAGCTGATTAATGCTTATGCTTATCAAATTGATTTTCAGCGTCAAATAAAAAGTGGTGATACTGCGACTGTTATAACAGAAAAATACGTGACGGAAGATGGTAAATTTTCCCATCACGGTAAGATTTTATATGTCTCGTTAAATCTTTCAGGAAAAGAATATAATATTTATCGCTATTCACATGATAATAATGTAAATAATCATGCATTTTTTTCTGAAGATGGTAAAAGTGTAAAAAGAAGTTTGCTTAGAACTCCTTTAAAAGTTATAAAAGTTTCTTCACAATATGGTATTAGGAAGCACCCTATACTTGGTTATACCAAAATGCATAAAGGGGTTGATTTTGCAGCACCGACTGGAACACCTATATATTCGGCGGGTAATGGTGTTATTACTGAAATAGGTTGGAAATCAGGTTATGGGAAATTTATCCAGATAAAACATAGCGGTACGTTATCTACTGCCTATGCTCACGCATCAAATTTTGCTAAAGGTTTAAAAGTAGGAAGCCTAGTAAAACAAGGCGATATTATAGCATATGTTGGAAGCACCGGTAGAGCTACAGGACCGCATTTACATTATGAAGTTAAAATTGATGGTAAACATGTTAATCCTATGTCCGTTAAAACAACACCAGGTGTAGAATTAAGCGGAAAAAAATTAGAAAAATTCAAGCAGTTTAAGAAAGAAGTTAAAACCTTGAATGTTAAGCTTGATAAAGATTTGCAGGCTAATAAAGTAGCTGAAGTTTCGGTGTAATGTGTTAGGCGTGTGTCATTTCATGGTAGTCGTCATTGCGAGGAGCATAGCGACGAAGCAATCTCAGGAGTTATATTCTATTTCATGAGATTGCCACGTCGATGCTATGCATCTCCTCGCAATGACGCCCCTCCTTTATTCCCTTATAAAAATCCCTAAATAATTATGATTCTATCATTTAAAAAACTATATCTAACATTTGCTCGTAGTAGCCGTATTATAATAACATTAGTGATTATTGATCAATTGACTAAATGGTGGTTTATCAATAATCTAAGATGGAAGCATGGCTTAACCTTAAAGGTCACATCTTTTTTAAATATGGTTTATACTTGGAATTATGGTATTAGCTTCGGTTTAATGCGTGATTATTATCAATATAGTAATATCGTGTTTTTAATAACAAATACGATTATTGTTTGTTATTTATATTATTTAATGATGAGTTCCAAAACCATAGGAGGCTTTGCTGGTTATAGCTTTGTAATTGGTGGTGCTATCGGTAATTTAATTGATAGATCATTTCGAGGAGCAGTTTTTGATTTTATATATTTCCATTATCAAGATTATAGCTTTCCAGTATTTAATCTAGCTGACTGTTTTATTACACTTGGAGTAATTATCTTAGTAGAAGATTATTATAGTGCTAAAAAAAATATTGAAGAAAAAGCTAAAGAGAATTATGATAAAGCCCAAATTGAGGCTATGGCTGAAAAGATTCGTAATGCTCCACAAGGCGATAACGATAAAATATAATCTATAAGGTATTAAAGTGAGAAAAGTTTTTTTATTATTTACTGTTTTATTAATTACTTCTGCATGTAATAAAAAATTAAAAGAAACTGTAGGAATATCAACAGCTGGTCCTAATGAGTATCAAGTTCAGCGTAGTAAGGCTTTAGAAGTACCGCCTCATTATTATTTACCTGTTCCAACTAACAATCAAGCAGTTTATAATAATGTTAATGATCAGGTCAACCTTAATGAGGGTGAGCAAGCATTAATGCAGGACATTAAATAGGTATACTCAATCGTCATTGCGAGGAGATGCATAAGCATCGACGCGGCAATCTCATAAAGTAGTACATATGATTCCTAAGATTGCCACGCAGTCTACGACTGCTCGCAATGACATTTTCTATACAATCCCTTAAAATTAACTCATGACTATCCATAAAAGACAAAATATAGGTGTTTTTGGGCTTGGTAAAACTGGTATTTCGGTTTACGAAGAGTTGCAAGACAAATGTAATATAATTGCCTATGATGATCTAGAAGCAAATAGGGATAAGTTTGAGGAATTATTCGGTAAAAATTATATTATTCCCATATCTGATATAAAATGGCAAAATTTAGATAAAATTGTATTAAGTCCTGGAATTCCTCTAACACACGAGATAGTCAAAATCGCAAAAAATTTTAATATCCCGATCACTTCCGACATAGATTTATTTTTCGAAAAATCTAAAGGTTTAAACCTCCTAGCTGTGACCGGTACAAACGGCAAAAGTACTACCACTGCTTTAATTAGTCATATCTTAAGTGATAATGGTTTAGATTATCCATTAGCTGGTAATATCGGTGTTCCGGTTTTGCAAGCTAAAGCAAGTAAGGATGGGTATGTGCTTGAGTTATCTTCCTTTCAGCTAGATTTAGTAAAAACTTTTGCTGCTAAAATAGCAGTGCTTCTTAATATTACTCCCGATCATTTAGATAGGCATGAAAATATGGAAGGTTATATTACAGCAAAATCTAAAATTTTTGATCGAATGGATAAAGATAGTTACGGGATAATTAATATTGATAATGATTATTGCCATGAAATTTTTACAAATCTACAACAAAAACATCATATTAAATTAATCCCTTTTTCAGTTACCAAAATTCTTGAAAAAGGTATATCAATAGTTAATGATATAATTACCGATAATTTCTTTGAGCATATTAGTTTAAAACTAATGTCTAATAAGAGTCTGCAAGGAATTCATAACAGCGAGAATATTGCAGCAAGCTATGCAGTTGCTAGAATAATAGGTCTTGAGCCTGTAAAAATTATCGAATCTATAAGTAGTTTTCAAGGACTGCCGCATAGGATGCAATATCTAGGTAGTATAGATGTTATAAATTTCTATAATGATAGTAAAGCAACGAATGCTATAGCTGCCGTGCAATCAATTAAAGCTCTTGATAATATTTATTGGCTTGCAGGTGGTATTGCTAAAGAGGGGGGTATTGAGGAAATAAAACCTTATTTTAGTAAAATCAAAAAAGCTTATTTTTATGGGCAAGCTAAAGAAATGTTTGCAAATACTGCCAAAGATGTAATAGATTTTGTTATATGTGATGATCTTAAACAGGCTTTTGAACTTGCTTATAAAGATGCTTGCAAGGATAACCAGAAAGAAAAGAATATTTTACTTGCACCTTGTTGCAGTTCATACGATCAGTTTAAGAACTTTGAGGAGCGTGGTGAGTTGTTTATTAGATTGTATAATACTCTTATTTGTGCCTATGACAAAAATGCCTTATTAAAAAAATTAATTAGTTAAGTATTAATTTGTTAATATAATTTAATATTAAAATTATGTAATATATTAATAAGCAAGTTAATAATTTTATTAGCTTGTGATCTTAAAAGAACTATTTAAAAATTAAAAAAGAGGTTTTTTATGTTAGGATTTATTACAGCATTTTTTACGATTGAGAGTAGTAATACAAAAAATGATAAATCAATAAAAGGGAAAATAAAAAACGATGAAGCAATAGTAGACACATTCTTAAACATGAGTCTAGAAAGTATAGAAAAGGCTTTCCCAAAGCCTTTCTCTTCTAGTACGCATGTAGAAAAAAAAGTAAATGTTGATGAAAATGATAACGGTATTTTTTCAACATTTTATAATACAGCAGTAAAATATGTATTGGATTTAGTAGCTCCAGTAGTACAATCGGTAGTACAATATGCTCGTGATTATATTGAAGGTGATTATAACAAATATACTCAAGATTGTAGTGTGCAAGGATGTTATAAACAAAATCATGACTCTGAAAACTATCTTGGTGAAAACTATTATGCTGAATTGACAGGAACTACAATAATTCTTATGCACAATAACTAAATTGTTCTACAAAAGCATTGTTTTATGCGGATACCTAATCGTCATTGCGAGGAGAGGTCTCGATTTGGTAATCTTATGAAAATGTCTTATAAGATTGCTGAATCGCTATGTTCTTGGCAATGACGTTTTATTATTTAACTGGATTACTCCGTAATTTTCTAGTAATGATGTTAAAACTGATCAATACAACAGCATAAATAGAAATTACATAACTACAATATGAATAACGAAATATCGAATAATTTTATAAAATTATGGTGGCGTAGTACCGATCGCCAAATAGTTATTTCTTTAGTTATTTTATTTGCTTTTAGCTTAATGCTTGTGACTACTTCAGGTTCAGCAGTAGCAAGTAGAATAGGGCTGGAAGAAAATTATTTTGCATCTAGGCAAGTATTTTATCTAACAGCTGCCTCAGCTTTTATATTGTTATTTTCACGCTTTAATAAGAAATGGTTAAAGCGTTTTGCCATATTGGGTTTTATAGCTAGTATAGTTTTATTAATTGCTGTTAAATTCTTTGGTTACGAAGTGAAAGGAGCAACTAGGTGGATTAATATTGCCGGCTTATCTATTCAGCCTTCAGAGTTTATTAAGCCATTTTTTGCAGTTGTTACGGGCTGGATATTATCGTTAAAATTTAATGATGATTTCCCAAGCTTTACAGTTTGCTCGATACTTTATTTTATTGTTGCTATTCTCTTAATCATTCAACCGGATTTTGGAATGCTTGTGATGATTACGGCAGTTTTTGGTATTCAGCTTTTTATTGCTGGTATGCCAATATTTTGGATTGTTCTAGCTGGTTTTTTAGGAATGATAGGAGTAACTGTTGCGTATTTTTGGTTGCCACACGTTACGCAAAGGATTAACTCATTTCTAGATCCTGATAGTAGTGAGAATTATCAAGTTAGCAAGTCACTGAAAGCTTTTGAACATGGTGGTTTATATGGTAAAGGACCGGGGGAGGGGGCAGTAAAACAGGTTCTACCTGATTCGCACACTGATTTTATTTTTGCCGTTGCTGGGGAAGAATTTGGAGCTATTATTTGCCTTATAGTTATAGGTGTATTTGCGTTTATAGTACTTAGAAGTCTTGCTAAGCTATTAAATGAGCAAGATAAATTCGTCCAATTTGCTGCTAGCGGTATTGTTGCACAATTAGGGCTTCAGGCAATAATTAATATAGGTGTAACTTTGCATTTACTGCCTACTAAGGGCATGACGCTGCCTTTTATTAGCTATGGCGGCTCTTCAACGCTTGCAATTGCTATAGCTACTGGTATGCTTCTTGGCTTTACTAAATACCGAACGCCGCTTGATTCGTACAAGATAAATAAAATAGAAATATGAAAAAGATAGTTTTAGTGGCAGGTGGAACAGGCGGTCATTTTTTTCCAGCAGTTGCTCTTGGGGAGGAGTTAATAAAAAGAAAATATGAAGTTCATTTTATTACGGATTTAAGGTGTGAGAAGTATATAAATCATGATACGGGATTAATTTTTCATGTTATAGATTTAAAACGACCAAAAAATATTTTATTATTCTTGCCGTTATTATCGCTTGCTATTTTTAAAGCTATTAAATTGTTATTTAGCCTTTCTCCCTCTGCTGTAGTAGGATTTGGTGGTTATCCGGTTGTTGCTTCAATGTTTGCAGCAATTTTTCTAAGAGTGCCGATTGTAATTCATGAGCAGAATTCTTATCTTGGAAAGGTTAATAAATTTTTTGCAAATTTTGCTAAGAAAATAGCAATTTCTTATAAAAATACTAAAAACTTGCCTGTAGTTGTAAAGAATAGAACAGTAGTTACTGGGGGGATAGTTAGAAAGAATATTAGAGGCTTGGATTCGGTGGTCAAGCGACGGAATGACAAAGACCGTACCTTTAAAATTTTTATCTTTGGCGGCAGTCAAGGAGCTAAATTATTTTCAGAGTTAATACCTGAAAGCATCAAAGCTTTAATGCAAAAGCAGCCAAATCTTAAACTGCATATAACTCAGCAAGCAGCACTTGAGGATCAAGTAAAAATAAAAAATATATACTCAAATTTAAATATTACTTACGAATTAGCTGAATTTTTTGATAATATGGCAAATCAGTATAAAAATGCTGATTTAGTAATTTCAAGAGCTGGAGCATCTACTATAGAAGAGCTAACTTATATAGGGTTGCCAGCAATTTTTATTCCGCTGCCAAGTGCTGCCGATAATCATCAATATCATAATGCAAAATTATTAGAAGATGAGAAATGTGGTTGGTGCATGAAGCAAGATGATATATCAAGCGAAAAATTAGCCGAAAAAATGTTTGAGTTAATAAGTAATCTGAAGATATTAGAAAATACCTCGAAAAATCTATTAAAAAGAAGAAAAGAGGGTCATAAGTTGCTAAGTAACCTAATAGAAGAGCTAATTTAAACAATATAAGCTCTTTATTCTTGCAAGTTTGATTATTATGTGGCATTAATCATAATAGACTTTTTCATATGGCTTGTTTTTAAAGATAATTTGTCAAGTTATATAAATAAATCTAATTGAAGTTTTGGAATAATATATGTTGAAAAAAATTATAATATTATTTTTAGGTGTTTTTGTGCTGTCAGGTTGTACTGATAGCTTTAGAGGTTACTTCCAAAAATCCGCAAATAATAGGTTAGTTGATAGTAAAGGTTTTAAAGGTGGTAAAAGAAAACCTTTATATAATAATAAATATATTAGTTTAGCTAAAAAGAATATAGTTGAAGATAATCTTGACGATCCAGAGGATGACGATGACGATTATGATAACCCTTTAAGAGGAGAGCAAATTGATCCCGTCAAAAGAAATCGTGAGATATACCTTAAAATGATTAGACGAGATATGGAAAAATATAAAGCTGAATCAGGTGAATCTTCAGACGATGATGATATGATTTTAAGTAAAGCTAATAAGAAAGTTAGAAAGGACAATACCGATAAAGAAAGAAAAATGCAAGAAGAGCTAGACCAGATAAAGGCAATGCTAAGAGAAACTAAGCGTGATATATCAAAATATACTTGCCCAAATGCAACAGCAAATCAAAATTATGTGCCTCCAGTTTCAAACTACGAACCTGTAGCACCAGTTAAAAATAATAAACCTTATAATAATAACTCTAAGGTAAAGCAAAAATTTATCCGTGAGGATGATGATTATAGTAGCAATGCTTGCTCTATTTAACTTTTCATCTCTGTCACCTCGTGGTGGCATTGCCTGCGTGGTTTCAATATCATTCCTGCGAAAGCAGGAATCCAGTATAAAGCGAGAAAAATCGAGCTTTTAATTTTAAAATTTGCTATATTTAGGCTTTTTAAGTACTGGATCCCGTGGACAAGCCACGGGATGACACTGTTGAAAAAGAAGTAAATAAGCTAAAAGACGAAATCGCACATTTATTAGAAAATCCCACAACAGAAGAAGATATTGAAAAAATAGAACAGCGTTTAGAGGAATTAGAGAGAATATTTTACGAAACTTGTTGATGGTTGTCGCATTGCGGTGTGGATCAATTTTCTCGTCATTGCGAGAAGAAACTGAAAGTTTCGACGAAGCAATCTCAGGAGTTCTTAGTACTGTTTCATGAGATTGCCACGCTCATTTCATTCGCTCGCAATGACGGAAAAGATCACTATTTCACAAATACCAAATCATTATTTAATGAATCCTTAGAGCTATATTTATAATCTAGATATGAAAATTCTTTAAGTAATTCAGGGGAGTCGATTAGATTATTTGCAATAAATTTCACCATATTTCCACGAGCTTTTTTAGCATTTATCCCAATAGTTGCTAACTTACCATTTCTATTTTCTTTAAAATGAATATTAATTATAGGATATTTTAACTTATCCTGATTTATTACAGATGAATATTCTTGCGATGCAAGATTAAGCAAATATTTATGTTTATGATGCTCAAGCCTCTGATTAATATAATTTGTAATCTCATCTTGCCAAAATTTGTTCAAATCATTTATCTCATTTAACTTTGTTGCCATTTCAAGCCTATAAGGTTTGATAACATCGAGCGGCTTTAAAGCTCCATATAACCCTGATATGATAAGCAAATGCGATTGTAAAAAATTTACTGCATCTTCGCTTAAATTTTCTGATTGTATATTATTAAAAACATCACCCGCATAAGCAAAAATAGCTGCTTTGCTGTCTTGCTTCTCAAAATTCTGAAATCTTTCTTTATTTAAATGTGCCAATTTCTCGCTTATACCCATAGTTTTAGATAGCTGAGCTTCAGAATAATTTTTAACTATAGCAAGTAGTTGATTTGTTATTTTGGGAAAAGTAGGGGAGGTTAGCTCCCCTTTAAAAGCTATCGGCTCAAAATTAAGAGTTTTAGCAGATGAAATAATAGTAAGCATTTAACGAACAGGAGGGTTTGGCACTGTTGAAACAGTACTAGCAATATTTCTATTAGTATCATTAACTGTTCTCATGATAGCATAGCTTGGATCACCATCAGCTTGCATTACTTCTTTTGACTTGGTGTTTTTTTGATTAGAACAGCTAGTTAAAGTCAAAGCAGCAAATAAAATTACTAAATATTTCATAATAAAATCCTTTTTATAAATTTCTCATTTAAGATAATGGCTTATGATAACTATGTCAAGCCACAACCAAGGACCAGCTATTGACAAAATATTAAAATGCTGCTAGTAATTACAATACAAAATAATATGTTAAATTATTTATGATATCTTTGAAAGTTATTAGTTTAATACAAAATTGGCGTTGGCGTAGATAATATTTTTACGTTATGGGTGTATTATGCCCACTGCTCAATTATTAAATTATAACTTATACAGGATATTAAAATGTCATTCCTTAATATTTTCTTAAGAGTCTTCTCTCTTTTATTTTCATTATTTTTCACTTTATCAGTTTATGCGACTCAAAAAAACATCGCTGTTATTGTCCCGCTTGAACATGCAGCAATGACTCAAATCGTAGCAGGAATTGAAGAATCGTTGAAAGCTATAGATGCAAAAATTACAGTAAAAAATGCCCATGCTGATTCTAATATTTTACTTGCTATCATAAAGCAGCTTAAAGATCAAGATATTGACGTAATAATTCCAATCGGTACATCTGCTTGTCAAACTGTAATTTCACATATCCCTAATAAACCGATTGTTTGTGCGGCAGCTAAGATTGATAATAAAAATCTTCCCTTGGTTACTGGTGTTAATGATGAAATAAAAATTACCAGTATCATTAGCAAGTTACCATTTTTACGGAACATTACCTTAATTTATAGCAGCAGCGAAAAAGTTATTTCAGAAGTAGAAGCAACAAAAAGCTATGCGAAGAAAAATAATATTTCGTTAAACTTTAAAATGGTACAAAACTTAAATGACTTATCGGTAGCTGTAAAGAATGCTCCCGAAAATACACAATGCTTTGTGATTTTAAAAGATCATTTAATAGTTAGCGGTATAAATATTTTAAAACAAGAAGCATTTAAACGAAATATTCCTATTATTGCCTCGGATGAAGGGTCGGTAATTAGCGGAGCAACCATCGCGGTAGGGGTGCAAGAAAAAGATATAGGCTTAAAAGCAGGTGAACAAGCAAAGCAGATTCTGCAAGGAACAGCACCTAAGAATATCCCTTTTCAAAATATGGATGAGCTAACTTTATTTGTTAATCTTAAATCCTTTATCAAACAAAAAATTCTTACCAAGGAAAATTTAGCTGCTCTTCCTTTTAACAGAAAAGAGTTGGAAGAGTAATATAATGAATCTTTTAGTTACTGCTCTTGAGCAATCTTTGATAATGTTGCCGCTTATTTTAGGAATGTATATCAGTTACAGGATTTTGAAAATTACCGATTTAACTGTAGATGGAACATATGTATTAGGTGCGGCAGTGTTTACTAAATTTCTTTCATTTGGACTATTTTCGGCATTAATACTTGTCGTAATAGCAGGGAGTGTTATTGGTGTTATAGTAAGCTTTATGCAGAAAAATAACCGTGTTAATAGCCTTATAGCGGGAATACTTGCCAGCTTTATGCTTTATTCGGTTAATTTGCAGATTATGCAATGTCCTAACATATCGACACTAGGTATGCCAAGCTTACTCAATATATTTAATGCTGAAAATTGGTTATTACCTTTGAGCATGTTGAATATTATTGTGATATTTGCAATAATAATTTTATTAAAAGGGCAACTAGGTCTAATGCTTAGAGCATTTGGGTTTAATAAAGATTTACTTGCTATTTTAGGAAAGCCTGCCGAATTCTATCGTACGCTTGGGCTTAGCATAAGTAACGCACTTGCTGCATTAACTGGTACTATATCAGCACAAGTAAATGGTTTTGCCGATATTAATATGGGTTTTGGGGTAGCACTTGTTGGTATCGGTGCAATAGTTATAGGGCGACATATCCTAATTCGCAATAACAGCTTTGATACTTTTAAAGAAATATTTTCCTGTTTTATAGGTATATTATTTTACTTTATCACTTTAAGTATTTTACTCCGCATCGGTATTGATCCTATAAACCTTAAGCTTATCTTAGGAATGGTGCTATTTATTTCTCTTCGTTCTGTGAAAAGAGAGGCTGTATGAAACCTTATTTATATGCCGAGAAAGTGCAGTTTAAAGTAAAAGAGCGTAATGAGCCGATAATATCGGAAACTACTTTAAATATTGCCGAAGAAGAGTTTGTTGTAGTGCTTGGAACTAACGGCAGCGGTAAATCTACTTTAACAAAAATTCTAGCAGGTTATTTAAAGCCGACTAGCGGGCAGGTGTTTTTAGATCAAGTACGAATTGATAAATTACCGCAATCGCAAAAAGCTAATATGTTAATAACTATAACCCAAAAAGCAGAAGATAGATTATTTTCGGAGTTAACTTTAGAAGAAAATATTACTTTATGGGAAAGCCGCTTTCCAGCAAATGAGCGTAAAACAGATGTGGAAGTATTAGAGCTTATCGGTTTATCGAAATCTAAGCGTTTTTTGTCACGTCTAACGCAGCCGCTTAGTAATTTTTCCGGTGGGGAGAAACAACTTATATTGCTCGCACTAGCTATTTCTCATCCACCTAAAATATTATTTTTAGATGAACATACTGCAAGCCTTGACCCTAAAGCTTCGCATGAGGTAATGAAAAAAACGGCAGAGATTATTGATGAACATAAAATAACTGCCGTAATGATCACACATAATTTGGAAGATGCTGTAAATTACGGAAAAAGACTTGTGGTTTTAGATAATGGTAAGGTAGCACAAGACTACCTAAAACCACCGGCTTTTTCTATGAAAGAATTGAAAAAGATGTTAGGGTAAAATATAACAACTATTCTCCTGTGTTTGGGTCTAGAAAATCTGGAGCATGCCTACCAAGAAGTTTTCTAAATGCTTCTTCAGGTTTTATTTCAACTAGGTCTATTTCTTTGTATTCAGTAAGAAGGGATGTTATGGTATTATAAAGACTTTTTTGTGCTTCTAATTCATTTTTTAAAGCTTCTCTTTCTATTGCAAGTTGTTTTTCTTTAGCTTCGACTTCTCTTAAGCTTTCGTTAGCTTTTCTTAATTCAATATCTGCTAAGGCAAGTTGTGTTGTAAGAACAGCATTTTCTGCCAATGAATAAATTAGAGCTGCATAATCATGTGCTTTTTGCTCATCTTGAGTTAATTGACTGGATGGGTTTTGATTCATAATAATTACTTTAAAAAATAATTCTAAATTTAAAATAGATCAAATCTAGTATTATTGCAATTAATATCAGTAAATACAGCTTCATAATGAAGACTCTTTAGGATAAAGCCAAACAATTAACAATCCGATTAAAAGACCGAGATTTAAAAGTAAATTGTATTCCGTCATGGAAATCCCTAAAAGCTTAATTGCCGGTTTGGTGCAGGAAGTTATTGGCTGTGAATAAAGCATCTGTCTAATATGCTCAATAGATAAGCCTTTTGGGAAGCGGATCATAGATGAACAAAGACTGCTTGGCTGAACTATTCCTCGCTCTACCATACTATGATAGGTTGATAATATGCATGAACTAAGTAGTGTTAAAAAAATAAATACTAAAGTGTATTTACTTAATTGCCTGATAATTAAAGCAGTTAGACAAATTTTTATTAATGTTAGATAAGGGAATCTTTCGTAAACGCATAAAGGGCAGGGGGCATAATGCAATATATACTCAGCAAAATAAGCTGTAGCAAGAGCTGTGACAGAAATCGCAATTAAGCCTATATGCAGCATTTTATAGCTGTCTTTTCTTATGTAGTTTATAATGGTATTAAATGGCATATTTTTATTTTATAGTTTTTGTATTGTCAAACAGTGCCATCCTGTGGAGGCATTGCACACTTGTCATCCCGTGGACAAGCCACGGGATGACACCGAGGACGTTTTTCGATCTACGCAACAATGCTACCCGGGAAGAACATAAGAGTTATTCAACAAACCATTGTTGGGAGCAACAATTAAATTTTACAATTAATTAAATATAGTATATTGTCACTGATAATTAATTACAAGTATAAGAAAAATAAATGTCGGAAATTTTGGAAAATGCAATCAAATCAAAAGCTTGGCCTTTTGAAGAAGCTAAAAAAATACTAGATAGCTTAAACGGCAAAACTCCTGAAAAAGGTTATGTACTGTTTGAAACAGGCTATGGTCCATCAGGACTACCGCATATTGGGACTTTTGGCGAGAATGCTCGTATGGTAATGGTACAGAAAGCATTTGAACAATTATCAGATATAAAGACTAAGCTGATCTGCTTTTCTGATGATATGGATGGCTTGCGTAAAGTACCAAGCAATATCCCAAATCCTGAAATGGTAGCCGGATATATGGATATGCCGTTAACCTCTATCCCTGATCCTTTCGGTGAATGTGAGAGCTATGGGCATTATATGAATGCAAAATTCCGCTCATTCCTTGATAAATTTGGCTTTAAGTATGAATTTTATAGCAGCACCGAGTGCTATAAAGCCGGTATGTTTGATGAAATGCTGATCAAAGTACTTGAGAAATATGACGAGATAATGGAGCTGATGCTACCGACTTTTAGAGAAGAGCGGAAAGCTACCTATTCACCTTTTATGCCCATTTGTCCGAAAACTGGCAAGGTACTGCAAGTACCTATACATAAATGGGATGCAAAACTTGGTACAATAACTTATAAAGATGAAAACGGGAATGATATAGAAGTACCTGTAACAAAAGGTCATTGTAAATTGCAGTGGAAGCCGGATTTCGGTATGCGTTGGGCAGCTTTAAAAGTTGATTATGAAATGTACGGGAAAGACCATTTAGCAAATGGTAGACTTTACTCTGAGATTTGCCGAATCTTAGGTGGAAAGCCGCCGGTACAATTATGTTATGAGCTGTTCTTAGACGAAAATGGTGAAAAAATATCGAAATCAAAAGGCAATAGTATTAGCGTTGATGATTGGCTTAAATATGCACCTGTTGAAAGTATGGCATTGTTTATGTACCAAAATCCTACTAGGGCTAAAAGGTTATTTTTCGATTTAATTCCTAAAAATGTTGATGAATATATTACCTTTAATCAAAAATATCATTTAGAAGAAGATAGATCAAAACGTTTTGCAAATCCGGTTTATCATATTCATCATGGAAATGTGCCTAAAATTGAGACTTTTGGTATTACTTACTCGCTGTTATTAAATCTAACTTCGGTGTGTAATCCATCCGATAAATCAGTACTTTGGGGTTTTATTAGCAGATATGAACCAAAAGCGACACCAAATAATAGTCCATATCTTGACCACTTAGCAGAATTTGCTATAAGATATTATAATGATTTTGTTAAAGCACATAAATCATATTTAGCTCCGTCTGAAAAGCATAAAGCTATTTTGCAAGATATTTTAGATATGTTAAAAAGCTTGCCTGAGCAGATAGAAGCAGAAAGTATTCAAAAAGGAATTTATGATATCGGCATGAAAGCAGGGTATGAAAATTTGCGTGATTATTTCAAAGATTTATACCAAATATTACTTGGGCAAAGCGATGGTCCAAGACTTGGTACTTTCATAAAGCTTTATGGTATAAATGAAACTATGAAGTTGATTGAGGAAAAGTTGTAAAGGGTAATTTATTGTCATACCGCGACTTGATCGCGGTATCTAAAAACTAACTTATAAAGATACCGCGATCAAGTCGCGGTATGACATCAAAAATGAATGAATAATATTTTTTGCAGTACGTTGCCGATTTTTTTAATTACCTTACTTGGTAGTATTATAAAAAATAAATGGCTAACTTCAGAAGAATTTTGGCGTGGTATTGAGAAATTATCCTATTTTGTATTGTTTCCTGCAATGCTTTTTAACTATATCTCTACAGCTGATTTAAGTGTTGCTTCAATAATCAAACTAGTAATCGCTCTTATTATTTCTACACTTCTTATTACGTTAGGTCTAATAATTTATCAAAGAAAATATAATATTGATAAAATAGAATTCACTTCTATTTTTCAAGGATCGATTCGCTATAATAGCTACATTTTTTTTGGAGCAGCGAGTCCCTTACTTGGTCCTAGTGGTCTTTCTATTGTTGCCGTTATTTCTTCTTATATGATTATCATCACCAATATTTTATCGGTAATGATTTTTGCATATTACGTTCCAGATAAATCTGTCACTACCACCATTAGAACAAGTTTAGTTTTAATGATCAAGCTAATCATACGCAACCCGCTTATTATTGTCAGCCTAGTAGGGTTTGTTTTTAATTATTCAAATCTTGAACTACATTTAGGTCTTAAAAAAACTTTAGATAGTTTATCTAATGCTGCTTTAGCAATTGGTATGTTAAATGTTGGGGCAGGGCTTAATTTTACTATTAGACAAGAGCTTTTACATAGCATAGTATTTACGAGCTTTGTTAAGTTAATCGCTTTTCCGTTAGTGAGTGTAGTAGTGCTATGGATGATGTCAATTAGCGGGATAGATAGATCGGTAGGTATATTATATAGCTCACTGCCATGTGCAAGCACTGCTTATGTTTTATCACGCCAGCTCGGCGGCAATCCTGATTCGATGGCATCGATTATAACATTTACAACTTTCTTCTCGGTAGTGACTATATCAATTATTATGTATTTAGTAGGGTAATTAGTAATTCAACGTCATTGCGAGGAGCGTAGCGACGAAGCAATCTCAGGAGTCCTTACGAGATTGCTTCGTCGAAACTGCGTTTCTCCTCGCAATGACGAAAAGCCAAAAAACACAATAACAAAACAGGAATATCTAAAAAATGGACGAAATGAACAAAATAAATTACACTGAAGCACTTGAGTATCACCAAAAAGATAAACCAGGTAAAATTGCTATTTCTGCGACTAAGCCGCTTGTTACGCAGCATGATTTATCGCTGGCTTATTCTCCTGGTGTTGCGGCTCCTTGTCTTGAGATTGCTAAAAGTACTGATGAAATGTATAAATACACCGCACGTGGGAATCTGGTTGCTGTGATTTCTAATGGTACTGCGGTGCTTGGTCTTGGTAATTTAGGAGCTGCTGCCTCAAAGCCAGTTATGGAGGGTAAAGCGGTACTTTTTAAAAATTTTGCCGATATTGATGCAATCGACTTAGAAGTTGATACTAATGATCCGGAAGAGTTTATTAATGCTGTAAAATATCTTGGTTATAGCTTTGGCGGAATTAATCTTGAAGATATTAAAGCTCCTGAGTGTTTTGTTATTGAAGAGAAGCTGAAATCTTTAATGGATATACCAGTATTTCATGATGATCAGCACGGAACGGCAATTATCACAGCAGCAGGGCTAATAAATGCTGCTTATATTACTAACCGTAAGCTAGAGAATTTAAAAATAGTAGTTAATGGTGCGGGTGCTGCCGCTATTGCTTGTATTGATCTATTGATTGCTCTTGGAGCGGATAAATCAAAAATTATTTTATGCGATACTAAAGGTGTTATCTATCAGGGTCGCATAGATGGTATGAATAAATGGAAAGAGACTTATGCAAATAGCACGCAGCTTAGAACTTTAGAAGAAGCATTAAAAGATGCGGATGTATTTATAGGATTATCCGTAAAAGGTGCAGTAACTAAAGAGATGGTTAGCAAAATGGCAAATAATCCAATTATTTTTGCTATGGCTAACCCTGATCCGGAAATTACGCCTGAAGAGATAAAGCAAGTTCGTAATGATGCGATTATAGCAACAGGTAGATCTGATTATAATAATCAGATTAACAATGTTATGGGTTTTCCTTATATTTTTAGGGGAGCATTAGACGTTAGAGCTAAAACCATTAATACAGAAATGAAAATAGCAGCAGCAAAAGCTATAGCAGAACTCGCTCGCAAGCCTGTGCCGGAGGAAGTATATAAGGCATATGCCGGACGTAAGATGATTTTCGGTAATGAATATATTATCCCTGTTCCATTTGATCCCCGTTTAATTACAGTAGTGCCGATAGCGGTAGCTAAAGCAGCAATAGATAGCGATGTTGCTAAAGTTTCTGATTTCAATCTCAATAAATATAAAAAAGAATTAGAAAGTAGACTAAACCCTACCTCTAACTATATGAATTTCTTATCTGAAAAAATCCATAATGCACCTCTAAAACGTATTATTTTTGCCGAAGGGGAAGAAGAAGAAGTAATTGTTGCGGCAATAATGATGCGGGATGAGAAATATGGGAATCCTATTTTAGTCGGTCGCATTGAGAGAATTGAAGCAAAATTAAAGCAATTAGGGCAGAATATTAGCTTAGATGGTATTACCATAATGAACGCTGCTTTAACTTATAAGCTTGAAATATATATTGATTATTTATATAAAAGGTTGCAACGCAAAGGTTATTTATACCGAGATTGTGCTAAGCTCGTTAAAACCGATAAAAATATTTTTGCTGCTTGTATGCTTGCTTGTGGAGATGGTGATGCACTTTTAACAGGGGTGACAAAAAGCTATGTTGATAGTTTAGAAGATATATTAAAAGTTATTTCACGAAAGCCTAATCGTAGAATCTTAGGTTATTCTATCATGATTGCAAAAGACAATAATATTATTATTTCTGATAATTGCATTACTGAATATCCAAATAGTCACGAGCTTGCAGAAATAGCAGCTCAGACAGCAGAAATAGCTAAAGATATGGGAATTGTCCCACGTGTTGCACTTCTTTCATTTTCAAGCTTTGGCAATTCTTCTAAGGAAAAAACAGCTCGTATTCGTGAAGCAGTAAATATATTAGATAATTTTAGTGAAGATAAAGCAAAGCTTAATGATATGGATGTAGATTTTGAATATGATGGCGAAATGTCGGTTAAAGTTGCTTTAGATTCTAACTTACGTAAATTATATAAGTTTTGTAGGTTGTCTGGTCCTGCTAACGTCCTTATTATGCCAGGTTTAAACTCTGCTGCTATCTCTACTGAATTATTGCAAGAGTTTTCTTCAAATAGTTTCATAGGTCCTATAACAAATGGTTTTGAAAAGCCTGTTCAAATCCTGCAAGCCACGCTATCAGCAAGTGAAATACTAAAAATAGCAACTTTTGCTTGTGTTGAGTCTATAAAATAGCTATATTAAAGATTAATAATAATTAACTTATGAGAGATAGTTATGGACCCCCTAATAAAAAGAGAAGTAATAAGTTCATTTAATGATAAACCTAAAGATGGAATCAGTAAGATTAAAGAATGGTGTGCTAGTAATAATAAAGATTTTGCAGAAGAGACAGCTAAGTTTTTTCGTGAGGAAAAAAATAATTTAGATTTAGTAGCTGTTGGGGATTATCTTGGAACAGATGGAGAAGATAATAAAAAAGTATTGGATAGTTTTGTTAAACAATTTGATTTTAAAGATAAAAATTATTTGAAAAGTTTAAGAGAGTTTTTAAAGGCTTTTAAATTACCAGGTGAGGCTCAAAAAATAGATAGATTGGTTGAAAGTTTTGCCTCTAAATATCATGAGCAAAATACTACTACTGACATAAATCATGCAGACGCAGCTTTTATATCAGCTTACGCTACTGTAGGTCTTAATACTAATCTTCATAATCCTAGCGTAAAAGATAAATGGACAATTGATCAGTTTAAGGATCAACTAAAAGGTTTAAATACAGAAAGTAAATTGCAAGGAATTAAGAGTGGTAAAAATTTTAGCAATGAGTTCTTAGAAAATATCTATAATGGAATAAAGGCAGAGCCTTTTGAAGCAAATTTTATAGAAACTGCTACTGGTTATGAAATAGCCGGTATAAGTTTACAAAATGATAAAACTTTTAAAAAACTAGATGATTTTTTAACAGCAAAAACAGATATAAACAAAGTTTTTTCTAATCTAGGAAATAATGTAACTGCCGAGCATAAACAACCAAAAACATGGCTTAATAAGTTTACAGGTTATGAGGGTAGTGTATCAGTTAAAGCAGGTAATGCAGAGGTAGAAATACAAGTTTATAAGCCAAATATTTTGTCAAAATGGTTTTTAGGAGAAAAAAGTAAGCTTATGATTCAGCCTAAAGGGGGATCAGAGCAATCTTTAAAATTAGCAGCTCAAATTGCAGCAAGTTTTGACACTAAAGTAACCTCTATTAAAGCAACATATGATTATCTAAAACAGGACTTAGAAAATTATTATAAAAACCCTGAACAAGAACTAAGAAAAGCAAATTCAGTGGTAGATCTTCATAATCAAATAAAAGAAACTACTGCAAAAGTACAACAAGTTGATCCAGAAATACCTGACACTAAAAGCATTCCTTTAGCCTCTGAAACAAATTTTCAAGATCTCAAAGAAGCAGAGATAGGCATTCAGCCAGCAAAAACTCAACCAATAGAAGAGCTAAATCAACCAGTAAAAAAGCCAAAATTTAATTCGTTTGCAGAAGAGTTAGCTTGGAAAAATGCACAAAAAAAGCAAGCTATTAATGCTCCAGTAACTAAAAACGAAGAACCTAAAGCACAAATAGATAATCACAAAAAATGTTTAGAGGAATTAAAGCAAAAACAGGAAGAGCTAGAAAATAAAAAGAAAGAGCTTGAAGAAAAAAAAGCTAATTCTAATATTACTAAAGAAGAAAAATGGAGAATTGTCGCTGAATTAGAAGGAGTTACTAAGCATCTTGAAAGCATAAAAAAAGAACATAATACTATAAATACTGCTGAAGAAAGAGAGAAACAATTTAATAAAAGCTCACAATCTTCGGCTTTAAAAGGTGAGCCTACTGCAGCTGATAAGCAGCAACAAGCTGCTATGGAATTAATCAGGCTTAGAAAAGAGCAAAGATTACAAGAAGAAGCTGCTAGTAAGGCTATAATCGCTAATAATCCAGCTACACAACCTATAAAACCTGGTGTTATACCGCCTCCACCACCACCACCTCCGGGGAAAGGTGTTCCTATTCCTCCGCCACCGCCACCTCCAATGCCGGGACAAGGCGTTCCTATTCCGCCACCTCCACCACCTCCAGGTGGGGTTGGTCCAAAACCATCTCCAATGTTTGCTATTCCACCGAAATTGCAAGAAACATTAAAAACTATACACACATCTCAAGATGGGAATAAGCAGCAAGGAAATAATAATTTTCAAGACGATCTAAGAAAAACTCTAGCAATGAGAAATAGCCCAACACGTTAGATATAAATGTTGTGCTAAAAATCTTAGGTTTTAAAACAACATTTTGATAGTTAGTGATAAAGGTGAAAGATTGTTATCCCGTGGCTTTTTCAATAGTACTGGACAGTTATTATTCTATGTCATTCCCGCGGAAGCGGGAATCCAGCATAAAGCGAGATAAATCGAGCTTTTATATTCTAAAAAATTGCTGTATTTAGATTTTTTTCTTGGATTCCCGCTTTCGCGGGAATGACATATAAGGTCACTTACACCTGAATAAAATATAACATTTTTTTTAAACTGTCCGGTACTATTGGACAAGCTCACGGGATGATACCGAAAGTATTTTTTGATTTACGCAATAAGGCTTTTATATTATTCCCACAAAGGCATTGCCTGCGTGGATCGAGAATCGTCATTGCGAGTGAATGAAATGAGCGTGGCAATCCAGAAAAAAATAATAAAAAATGTTATAAAGTTAGCATTTTTTTACTTCCTTGCTTCGTCAATTACTTCGTAATTTCCTTAGCTCAGACGGAAAAACCGATCTATGCAGGGGCAAGCCTTAAGCGGGAATGACATAGAATAAAAACTGTCTGGTACTATTGTTCTACTCTCATGCCTGTCACAAAATTCAGTGTATTATTTTTTTGAATTGTAAAAATCTAAAATTGCTTTGCTCAATTCATGATTTAATACTGAAAAGTCTGCCGTATCAAAGCCCTTTCTTGGAATAATTATCATCGCAAGCTTTTTGAGATTAGAATTATTACAAATAAGCCTAATAAGATGTTTTATACGTCTTTTAATTTTATTACGTACTACAGCTTTTTTATTTAGCTTTTTGCTAACTTTTATTCCTAGGAAGATATTATATTTTGATTCAAGAAAGATTTTTGGGATGTTCTTTGCTATCACCAAAATAAAATATTTTTCATAAAATTTTTTGCCAAGCTTATTTATAAGCTCAAATTCCTTTTGATTTTTTAAAGAGGTGATAAACAATTGAATAGGTCAGATTAGTATTTATGCGGATAGTTTTTTTCTGCCTTTAGCACGACGGTTTCTTAAAATTGCTCTTCCAGAGGGAGTAGCCATTCTAGCTCTAAAACCATGTCTTCTTTTTCTTACTAAATTACTAGGTTGAAATGTACGCTTCATAATATTTATACCAAACGAAAATTAATTATTTATAATGAAATAAATGTCATTGCGAGAAAAATTACAAGGTAATTTGACGAAGCAATCCAGTATTGTATATGGATTGCCACAGCAACGAAGTGGCTTCGCAATGACGTTGTCTATATTAAATATGTGCCTTTGCTTGTTCTACGATACTTGCAAATCCTTCATTGTTATTTACAGCAAGTTCTGCAAGGACTTTACGATCTATGTCGATTTGAGCTTTTTTAAGAGCCCCCATAAATTGAGAATATACTAAACCATGCTCTCTTACCGCTGCATTTATTCTTTGAATCCACAGACCTCTGAAATCACGCTTACGATTTCTGCGATCTCTGTAAGCATATTGTAGTCCTTTTTCTACTTTCTCAATAGCTACTCTAAAGCAAGTACTAGCTCTACCCCTATAACCTTTTGCAAGTTTGAGGATTTTTTTATGTCGATTTTTGGAAATTTTTCCTGATTTTGCACGTGTCATTTTTTAGCTCCTTAATTAATTTGTACCATATGGAAGAAAATATTTTTTGATGTTATATCCATCTTGATCACAAAGTATCGTAGTTCCACGTAAGTTACGAATTTGAGCTTTAGTACGACGACGCATAAAATGTTTTTTACCTGCTTGAGATGCAACCACTTTACCACTAGCAGTAAGTTTAAAACGCTTTTTTACAGCAGATTTTGTTTTTAATTTAGGCATGATTTTCCTTTAATTTGGTATTTATAAGACATTTACCGGTAATATTTAGGCATACCAAAGCCACGTTACCGATTGAAAGCTAAATAATAGTTTCTTTTATAATTTATTGCAAGACGTTTTTTGTAATTTATTACTATATGTTATTTATGCTAAAATTAGTAACTTTAACTATATTGTTATTTATGCTATAATAGTAATCATTAACGTTTTTAATTGCAAAATAATGTTTGGGCAAAATCCTAAAAGAGGAATATTAAAAGGTGACGGGACGCAATTACAAGTGCAATCTATTTTTAAAACTATTCAAGGTGAGGGAATATTTGTAGGTGTTCCTGCCATATTCATCAGGTTTGGAGGATGTAACCTTGCGTGCGATTTTTGTGATACAGAATTTGAAAATTTCGAAACAATCAAAATAGATGATATTTTATCTAAGGTTAGCCTACTTACTTTAAATTCTAAAAACAAGCAATCAGTTAAGTTAGTAGTGATAACGGGTGGTGAGCCGATGCGTCAACCTATAGAATTATTGTGCCAAAAATTATTAGAACAAGATTTTAAGGTGCAGATAGAAACTAACGGCACGTTATATAGTTCTTTGCCGGATAAAGTATCTATAATATGCTCGCCTAAAGCAGGTAAAAACGGCTATAGCAAAATCAGAGAAGATTTATTGCCTAAAATTAGTGCTGTAAAATTTATCATTGCTAAGAATATTTTAGAGTATAGCTTAATACCTGAAATAGGACAAACTGCTTACAATATACCGGTTTTTGTTCAGCCTATGGATCAAAATGATCAAAAACTTAACAAAGAAAATAACGAATTAGCGGTAAAATTAGCTTTAGAGAGTGGTGCTAGGTTGTCAGTACAAACTCATAAATTTATAGGCATAGAGTAATTACAAATATATCTTGAATTTTAGATTAATTAGTACTATTATAACCTTTTTATAAAGTTTAAAGTGTTGAAATAATGAGTGAAATATTAGAACTTGAAGCAAAGTCTCGCAATGAATTTGGTACGGGTGCAGCAAGAGCATTAAGAAGAGAGGGGCGTGTTCCTGCTATTATTTATGGTGCAAAGAAAACCCCAGTTAGTATTTCTTTAGAAGAAAAAGAAATAACAAAATATTATAGAAAGCCAGCTTTCATATCTCAGCTAATTAGTTTAAAAATCGATGGTAAGCAATATAAAGTGCTGCCGAAAGCTGTAGAATTACATCCTGTTACAGATATAGTACGTCACGTTGATTTTGTTTTTTTAGAAGATAAAACCCAAAAAATGGAAGTTCCTGTAGTATATGAAGGGAAAGAAAGAGCATTAGGCGTTAAAAGAGGCGGATATTTCAATATAGTAAAAAGAAGAGTTACTTTATTATGTGATGTTAATAATATTCCAAGAAACGTAACTATTGACGTTACTAATATGCCGATTGCTACTTCATTAAAATCTTCAAAAGTAAAACTACCAGAAGGTTGTAGCTTTACTACAAAGAAAGAATTTGTGCTTGCAACTATAATAGGACGTAGAGGAGCAAAAACTGAAGCTGAAAGCGAGCAACCAGCTGAAGCAGCGAAGTAAAATAATTTTTATTGCTAACTAAAAGCGTTGTTGTATGGCTCGGAAAATGCCTTGTATGTCATTCCCGCGGAGGCGGGAATCTAGAAAAAAGTCTGTCATACCGCGGCTTGACTGCGGTATCTCAGGACACATTCTATGGCACAAGATCCCGTGATCAAGTCACGGGATGACAATATAATTGACTGGATTCCCGCCGTTGCTGGGAATGACATTGGAGGAGTCATGCAATAAGACCGGCTCCAAGGTATCCAGTTAAAAATACTAATAAAATTAGTATTTTTTATTATTTTCTGGATCTAGTTCCCAAGCAACTAGATGACTACCTTAGGGTGCTTTTGAACCCACGCGGGGTAAGCCTTAAGCGGAAATGACCACATAGGAGTAAGATTCGCACAAGAACAAAATACGCACATCCTAATTCTATTTCAAATCATATATATCTTTAAAATTTTCCATATTAAACGAGTATAATATTATGATGCTTATTATTGGTCTTGGTAATCCAGGTAAAGAGTATGAGCATACAAGGCATAATATTGGCTTTATTGCTTTAGAAAATATAGCAAAACAATATGATGCATCATTTAGCGTAAAGAAAAAATTTCATTGCGAAATTGCTGAAAGTACTAATAGTGGGCAGAAGCTAATATTCATAAAACCTACTACTTACATGAATTTATCGGGTAAGTCGGTGATAGCAGTAAAAACATATTATAATATTCCTCTTGAAAAAATCTTTGTTATTCATGATGATATTGATTTAGAATTGGGTAAAATAAAGTTTAAAACTGGTGGTGGAAATGGTGGACATAACGGTTTAAAGTCCATTGATGGAATTATAGGAAATAATTATAACCGTATTAGAATTGGTGTTGGTAGACCGCAAAACAGTCAGGATGTAGCTGATTATGTGCTAAATAACTTTCCTAAATCTGAATATGTACTAGCAGAGCAGGCTATAGATAAAATAACCGATAACTTTAATTTAATATTAGAGAATAAACTAGAAGAGTTTAAGAGTAAAATGGTTTAAGTATTTTGATTGTCATTGCGAGGAGATGCGTAGCATCGATGCAGCAATCTCATGAAATAGTGTTCGGTGTCATCCCGTGGCGGCGTTGTTGCATGGATCGATTTTCCAGTTGTCATCCCGCGACTTGATCGCGGGATCCAGTTAAAAATACTAATAAAATTAGTATTTTTTATTATTTTCTGGATACCGTGGACAAGCCATGGTATGACACCGAGGATGCTTTTCGATCCACGCAACAGTGCCGCCACGGGATGACAATGTGAAGTTAAAAATATCCAATTAGCTAAAAATGAATAAAAAGATAAATTATGACCCAAGATTTTGAAATTATATATGCCGAAGAAATGGATAAAGCCTATTCAGCTATAATTTGGGATGCTTTTAATAAAGATGCACGAGAGAAAAAAGGCTTAATAGGAGATTTACAATCCTTTTCATTTTCTTTGTTAGATCAAGATAAAAATTTTATTGCAGGGGTCGGTGGTGTGAGTTTGTGGGGTAGTTTGTACATTACTTCATTACTTGTGGATAAAAATCATAGAAATCAAAATTACGGAAGTTTATTGATAAAAAAAGCTGAAGAATTGGCACGTGAACGTGGTTGTACTTTTATTGTTTTATCGACTATGGATTTTCAGGCTAAACCATTTTATGAAAAATTAGGATATAAACTTGAATTCACAAGACATGGCTATGAAAAAGATTCAGTTTCATATCATTTAAGGAAAGATTTATAATATAAAAATATTTCTCTACTATTTGACCCGTTTAACGAACAGCTTCCGGTACTTATAGAAAAAATTAGCTATTCAATTAATGAGACTAATAATCAATTACTATCACCAAAATTAGTAAACCCGACTTGTTTAGCAAGTTCTATATGGCAAGATGTTTGGAGTGTTAGCGGTGCTACTCCCGAGAACTGTCTTTATACTTTTGTAGAGCTTTTTATATTTAAATATCTTAGTGATCTTGGTATTTTAAAATCTAGAAATAGCTTTTATTCTTTAATGGAAATGTACGCAACAGATACTCATGATGAAGTATTAATTTTCTATGTTGATAATATAAGAAAAAAAATAAAGGAATTATTTCCATATAATCCACTAGATAATACAACTATAATTAACGGTTCAATATTTGTAAGTAAAGATCAGAAAGCTGTTGCAGGTTATAGTACCGTGTTTTTCAAAGTACTTGATAAATTCAATAAATATGGTCGGCTTGAACATATTGATTACGATTTTAAAAGTAAATTATTTGAGAGCTTTTTAAAAGAAAGTATTAGCAAAAAAAACTGGGGTCAATTTTTTACTCCAATGAAAGTAGTTCGGGCAATAGAAATGATTACTCGTGATGAAATTAAAGAGGGAGCAGTTATATGCGATCCTGCTTGCGGCGTTGGAAAGTTTTTGTTAGAGCCTATAAAAGGTAAATTAGATCGTTTTTATCAAGTTGAAGATGACAAAATAATCTCTAGGATAACTATTCATGGTTTTGATAAAGGGTTTGATAAAGACGAGCAAAAAACAATTATACTTGCAAAAGCTAATATGCTAATTTATTTTAGTGAAATTATAAAAAATTATCCAAATCATACGAAGAAATTTGCAGAATTATTTAATTCTACATTTACTCTTAAGACAAATTCAATTTTAGGGACATTAAACGATCCTGTTGAAGATGTATATGATCTAATCCTTACAAACCCTCCATATGTTACTAGTGGTAGCAGCAACTTAAAGGAAGAAATACAAAAAGATAGTGCTTTAAAAAAATATTATAAGGTTAATGCTATAGGTGTTGAAGGGCTATTTATGGAATGGATAGTTAGAGCTTTAAAGCCGAATGGCAAAGCTTTTATTATTGTTCCCGACGGTATATTTAATCGTCAGAATGGTACAAACCTAAGAGCACTATTACGTCAAGAGTGTTTTATTGATGGAATAATATCGCTGCCGTTAAATACATTTTTTACCACAAACAAAAAGACATATATATTATGTATAACTAAAAAGACTAATAAATCAGATATTCAAAGTGATCCGGTTTTTACTTATTTGGTGAGCGAAATTGGTGAAAGTCGTGATGTTTATCGTTTTGATATTGAGCAAAATGATCTTATAGAAGCTACTACACTCTATAATTTTTTTAAAGGTGATAAAAAAGCATTTAAAGCTATTAATACTGATATGCGGTGTAAAATAGTTCCAATAGAAAAATTTGAGCCAAATGTTCATTGGGCTATTGATAGATGGTGGAATAAAGAAGAGAAAATTGCATTAGAAATTGAAAAAGAAAATAAAACAGTAGATGTTTTGGAATTTAGTTTACTAATGTCAGATATGGCTAATACTTTTGAAAATTTTAGTAAGATTCTTAAAGAAATTGGAGAAAAAAAAACTTTAAAGTAGACAAACAATTTTTAAAGTTCAAGTTAAATGAATTATTTCATATAAAGAGTGGAAATTCAAAGCTTACAAAAAGATATCTTGATAAAAACAAAGGAGAATATCCTGTTTACTCATCAAATACAAAAAAAGTTGGGATATTCGGTATGATAGATTCATTTGATTATGACACAGAGTGTATTCAAATCACCACAAACGGGGTTTATGCCGGAACAGTATTTTATCGCGAGAAACACAAATTTAATATTAATTCAGATGCAAGGTTATTGATAAGAAAAAATAATAATTTAGATTATCGTTATCTAACAATATTAGTAAAAAATATATTAGCGGAACAAAATTTTAATTGGGAAAATAAACCGACTATTGGCAAAATATCAGACCTTGAATTAGCTATACCTGTTGATGGTGGGGTATTTGATTTAGAGACTCAACAACATGTTGTTGAACAACATAATATTGTTGCTGAACTTGAAAAAAATAAAGGAATATGAACAAATTTTAAAAGAAATAAACGTAATACAAAATAACTTCAATATAGTCCAAAGTAAAGATGTTAAAATTGGAGATTTTTTTACAATACAAAAAGGTTTATCAAAATATACCAAGAGTTACGGACAATTATATAAGGGTGAATATCCTGTTTATTCTGCTTCAAATTTAGCACCGCTCACTTATATCAATAATTATGATTATAACGGAAAATATCTTACTTGGACAACGACCGGGTTTGCAGGGTATATCAAGATCATAGAAGGAAAATTTTCAATCAATGGAAATAGAGGAGTATTAATTTCAAAAAATAATAAAATAGATATCGATTTTGTTAAGTATAGCTTAGAACCTATTTTAAGAGATTTAGCTAAAGGTAGAAAAGGTGAAAGAGGAGAAGATGAATTTACTGAGGTTTCTACTTCAATCGTTGAAAACGCAATAATTTCGATTCCTATAACTTCAACCGGTGAATTTGATATTGAAAAACAACAAGAAATAGCAACAACATATAGAAAAGTTGAAGATACAAAAAAATTAATACAACAAGAACTAAAAAAAATACAAGAATACTCATTAATAATATAATTAACATCACAATAAAAAAGATTTATGACATTAAAATTAGGAATTGTGGGTTTGCCGAATGTCGGTAAGTCAACGTTATTTAATGCTTTAACGGCAAGCGTGGCAGCTGAAGCTGCTAATTATCCGTTTTGTACGATTGAGCCAAATAGTGCCGTTGTTTCAGTACCTGATGAGCGTTTACAAAAGCTTGCCGCACTTGTAGGAAGTAAAAAAATTATTCCATCTTATATCGAATTTGTCGATATTGCAGGCCTTGTTAAAGGTGCAAGCAAAGGGGAGGGGCTTGGTAATAAGTTCTTATCAAACATTAGAGAAGTAGACGCAATATTGCACGTATTACGTTGTTTTGAGGATGAAGACGTAACGCACGTACATAATAAAGTTGATCCGATTCATGACCTTGAAATAATTGAGATGGAGTTAATACTTGCCGATATAGAATCGGTGGAAAAGCGACTTGTTACAAGCGAAAAACGTTTGAAATCAGGTGATAAGACTTTAGCAGAGCAAATAGAGCTATTAAAAGAGGTTCATAAAGTATTAGCCGATGGTAAACCTGCAAGAGTGCTAAATAAAACTTTAGGAACTGATAATCTAAAGCAGTTACAGCTACTTACTTCTAAGCCTGTTCTATATGTATGTAATGTACTTGAAAAGGATGCAGCAAGTGGTAACGAGTTTACAAAATTAGTAGCAGAACAAGCAAAAAAAGAAGAAGCTAAAAGCGTTATTATTTCCTCAAAAATAGAAGCAGATATTGCTTTGCTTGAAGATGAGGAAGAGAAGAAAGAATTCCTAAATAGCATTGACCTTGAAGAAACAGGCTTAAGTCAAGTAATTAAAGAAGGGTATAATCTCTTAAATCTGAAAAGCTTTTTTACGATTGGTCCTAAAGAAGCACATAGCTGGACTTTTAAAGATGGTACGCTTGCCCCTGGTGCTGCAGGTATTATTCATACCGACTTTGAAAAAGGTTTTATTAGAGCGGAAGTAATAGGTTACGCAGATTATATAAATCTCGGTAGCGAAGCAAAAGCCAAAGAAGTGGGAAAAGTGCGACTAGAGGGTAAAGAATACAAAATGCAGGATGGGGATATAGTACATTTTAGGTTTAATGTATAAATACTTAAAGTATTATTTGCTCTACTTGAAAAATTGACGTTATCATCTTTGTAACTCGTTGGATGCTCACATATTAAGTAACTGCTGCCGCTCTTGGTCTTACAGACTCATAGCTTTTTTCCAATCTGAACTAATTAATTATTATATGGGATATGGTAAAAGAAGTATTAAGTAAGGAAAATATTAAATTTCATCAAATGTTTCCGTTAATAGACGATGATTATATTTGGCGTACTGAAGAAGAAGAGAAAGCATATCATACAAAGGTTAGAAAGAAATATAATGTTCGTTGTATTTCGGTTTTTGATCATTGGCTTACTGATGAAGAGTATGATGAACTAATAATATGGTATCAAAAGAAATTTAAATTTAAGGAAGATAAAGAAAAATATTATTATTATGAGCAATCATTTATAAAATTTTATTTATATCTATTCAATAACACAAAAGTTTATGCACGTTTTGATAGAATATTTGCATCATTTGATTCACAAGAAGAATATTTGTCTCATGTTCTGTTAAGCGTAAGAGAGCGATTATTTTTAAAAATTGTTTTACCTGAGTATCATGCTATTATTGACGGTGGTCATGATTTAACTGATATATTAAAAGTTAAGAAAAACTATCCTGAAGGGTTAGAAGCAATAAGCAAAATAGTAAAAGATCATAGACTTTTTATTTTAGATTAAATTAATAATTGAAAATTTATTTAAACTGATTTATTTTTAATTTTTTAGATTAGGTATTTTATGTTTACAAAGTTTTCACTCATATTAATTATAATGTTTTTTGGTATAGTTTCCTACGCTAATCCTAAACCTATAGGACTTGAATTAAATAAAACAACCTTAGAAGAGGTGAAAGAAAAATATAAAGTTATAAGGATGGAAGCTAATAAGTGGAATGGTACTAACTATTATATAGATACTAAAGATATTGATTTTAAAAATGTTTCAAGTGCTTTAATAATATGTAATGATAATAATATAGTGCAAGCTGTAATTTTAGTAATGGATAAAAACAATTTTAATGAATTGTTAGGTATGTTATCAGAAAAATATACATTGAAAGAAAAAAATATACCTTTTGTGGGTAATAAATCAGCAGTTTTTATTGATGGTAACTGTACTATTATTTTAGACTCTCCTCATCTTAATTTTAATATGGATTTAACTTATATAACTAATGAGTTTTATAGTAAATATCTAGATAAATTACAGCACGAAAAACAGCTTGAAAAAGAAAAAGAAAGATTTACTTTAAATAATATTGAAAATTTTTTACAAGTGTTTATTTTTCTTAAATTATTTAGCATATTAGAATATAATAGCACTTATGAAAATTATTGCGAAGATTCCAGCATGGATGCTTTTATGCTTATTCACGTTATCACCCATAACGGAAACAATCTATACTTCAGGGCTACCAAGTATCACTGAATATTTTAACACTGATGGTAGTACTACTCAAATCACATCTAGCCTATATTATTTAGGTTTTGCTCTTGGCATATTAACGCTTGGCAGATTATCCGATATTTATGGCAGAAGACCGGTTGTTTTATTTGGGCTTTGTATTTACGCTATATCTTCCATTATTAGCATTTTTGCACCTAACATAGAAACATTAATGTTAGCCCGTTTTGTGCAGGCTTTCGGCGTAAGTGTTGGTTCAGTTATCGGGCAGGCTATGGCTCGTGATTCTTATCAAGGTTCAGAATTATCATATGTTTATGCTAGCCTATCTCCATGGCTTTTATTTATCCCTTCTTTGGGTTCATCTATGGGGGGGTATATTATAGAATATTCAAGTTGGTATTACACTTTTGTATTCTTCAGTCTTACAGGTACAGTATTATTAATTTTATATTATAAAATTTTACCTGAAACGAATCCTTATATAAATTTTTCGCAAACTAGCAAATATTTTAAAGTTTTAAAAGTAGTTATCAGAGATAAAAGCTTATGGTTATATGCTTTTATTATTGGAGCATTTAACGGTATATATTATGGTTTTTATATAGAAGCTCCTTTTATTTTCATTGATAAAATGAAAGTTGCCCCATCATTTTACGGTAAATTGGCATTCTTGTTATCTTTTGCTGGTATTTTTGGCGGATTTTTAGGAGGATATTTAATAAAAAAACGTCATGTACATGATCAAAAAGTAATGATTTTAGGGCTTATTTTTAGTGTAATAGGCTGTAGCTTGCTCGTAATTGATGCTCTAATATTACAGGATAAAGAGGTAGGTCAAAACATAGCGGTTATTATGATATTTGCACCTATGATGCTACATATGGTCGGGCATAATTTACTGATTCCTATGACTCTTCGTTATGCTTTAGAAGATTATGCTAAGGTAACAGGCACAGCAGGTTCTGTATTTGGTGCAATATATTATGTACTAATCGCAGCCGTAACTTTTTTAGTCTCTAAATTACACAGTGATACAATAGGTAATTTTGCTTTATTGTTCTTAGTTTTAAGTGTTAGCTCTGCTGCTGCGTTTTATTATATTTTAATTTTGTATAAGAAAAAATTGACATGAGCCGCTGTATGTCCTACAATAGCGGATGTAATAAATAAAAATAGGCAGTATTATGAATACCGTAGATATCAGATTACGCATTGCAGAAGACACAAAAATAGAAGCTGAGCAAATATTTAAGCAAATGGGTATGACTATGTCGGAAGCCATGAGAATATTCTTAAATCAATGTATAAATAGCGGCGGACTGCCTTTCAAACCGCATGTTAAGATTCCAAATAAGGAGACTTTGAAAGCTTTTGAAGACGGGGATAATAAAATTGGTTTAACTGTTTCAAAAAATACAAAAGAAATGTTTGATAAGTTAGGTATATAGATTGTGCTTGAACCGATATATACAAAGCCTTTTGAAAAAGATATAAGAATTATGAAAAAAAGAGGCAAAAACTTAGAAAAGTTAAAAAATATTATAGAGTTGTTATCCAATAAAGTTTCTTTACCAATAAAATATAAAGATCATAATTTAGTTGGCAATTTTATCGGTAGAAGAGAATGTCATATAGAGGCTGATTGGTTATTAATTTATAAAATTGATGAAGATTCTATTATTTTTTACCGGACAGGGACTCATTCTGATTTATTTTAAATACAAAGAAAACTAAAGAATAAGCTAGAAACTTATTCTTTAGTTTTATTATCTAGATAAAGCCTGTTTTTTAACGCTCTACCTTTGTTGAGATTGTTTAGCGTTTTGTTCTCTTCTAGTTAAAACTTTTTTACTTCTAGTACTAACATCGCTAGCCCATCCTGAATCAGTCCCGCTATCACTATTACTTCTTTCGCTATCGCTAGATGCTGTTGCTGATTTTATTTTATCTAGAGTAGCTTTCATAAGATCAGATATTTCTTTATTACCATCTTTATTTTCAGGTATGGTTTTGTTAAGCTTAGGTATAGGTTTACCATCTGCGTCATATTCAACTTTTTTAAGGTTAAATCCTCCCTGTATTTGTTTCATTAAATTTGTAGTATCTACTGCTGGGCGAGGCTGGTTAGTTTCTTTAGCCTTTTGAGGTGTTGATGTAGCGATATTATTACCAACGGGAGGAGGTGGTGGTGGCGGAACATTACCTGTAGGCATAGGCGGTGGTACATTAGATGCAGCAGTTTCTATATTTTTATGCTCAGTAGCTTCTGCTTTTGACACAGGGGGTGGCGTAGGAATATTATCTGTAGGCATAGGTGGTGGAGGCGGTGGTGTAAAAGTTTTTTCTTCAGTTACAGGAGGTGTTGTAGATATAGCATTGTTAGGCAATACAACAGCAGTTGGTTTAGTTTCAGCAGATTGCAATTGAGCAGCACTCGCTTGTTCAGTTATATTATTCGTATCTTTTACGTTTATATGCTTTTGAAGATTTTCTCTTATATCCTCTAATCTTTTACTATCTGGTAATTTTGAAATTATATTTTCAATATCTTGCTTTTTATTACTAACTAGTTCAAAAAACTTATTATTAGCTTTATGTAATTTTTCTTCTATATTTATAATAGTTTTAGTATTGTTTTCTTTATTTTTTGCTAAAACTTGCTCACTATTATTGACAAAAATATTTTTGATTTTTTGCCAGAAATTATTTAATTTTTCAAGTTTAGTAAAAGGTACCTCCTCTCTAATTTCAGCAACTTGTTTTTGTATTTTTTTGAGTTCTTCAATATTAGAATTTTCAGTCAATAAATTTAGGAAATTTTGCTGGATGACTTTTAAATCGTTATGCTGATTTTCTAATTCTTCTGCATTAGGGAAATGCAAAGGTTTAGACATAGGTAATTGAGCAAATTTTTGTGGGTTAGCTGCATATTCATTATTGAATAAATTGCTAAGCCTTTCACGTTGATCTTTAGATAAGTCCTTTTTTGCTAAATTCTCAAAATTCTTTCTAAGTTCTTTTTGTAACTCTTGTTTTAAAGGACCGGACTTATCTGCTATAGATAATATAGTATTGTCTATACGCTTTAATAATTTATTGTTTTGTTCTATAGCGTCTTTAGCTAATTGTTCCTCACTTTTTACAAAAACATATTTTATATTAGAGACTGTATTTATAAGTTTTTTAAACCAAGAAAGAGATTTAATATGCTCTTTTTTTAGTTCTTTAACTTCTTTCTGTATTTCAATAAAGCCTTGTAACTTTTGATTATGTTCGCATAGCTCATTTAGGTTACTTAGTACTTTATCTAATGCTTCTTTTTCTTGATTTAAGTGATGATCAAGCTCAGTTATCTTTGCCATATAAACTCATTATAATTTAATGAGACATTATAATGAGTTTAAACCTTGAAATCAAATAAAAATTAATATTTTTTAATACATTAGCGGCATAAGTATTAACGTAATTTAAGAGATGATAATCCAATAAGGACAAATATGAGAGAGATAATCCAGAATCTTATTACGACTTTTGATTCTGCCCAGCCGCTTTTTTCAAAATGATGATGCAATGGTGCCATTTTAAATATTCGCTTTCCTTTGGTAGCTTTAAAGTAATATACCTGCATAATCACCGATATTGTTTCAATAACAAATAATCCGCCAACAATGCCTAAAACTATTTCATGTTTAGTAATAACGCTGATAATTCCAAGTACACCGCCAAGGCTTAAGCTGCCAGTATCGCCCATAAAAACTTCAGCTGGTTGTGCGTTAAACCATAAAAATCCAAGACAGCTACCTACTATACTTGCACAAAAAATCGTTAATTCTCCAGTATTTGGTAGGTAAGTTAGTTGTAGATAATTTGAGTAAATTAAATTTCCGACTAGGTAGCTTATTAAAGCAAAAGAACCGGCAGTTAAGGCAATAGGAACTGTTGCGAGTCCATCAAGTCCATCAGTGAGGTTAACAGCATTAGAAGCACCGACTATAACGAATATGGCAAAGAATATATATAAATAACCAAGGTCCATACTTAAACTTTTAAAAAATGGCACGTTAAGCATATGACTAGGGCTATCAATTGTATATTCTAGTAAAATACATACTATTAAGCTAATGATACCTTGAAGTAAGAGTTTACTTTTTCCCTTTACGCCATAATGGTTATTTTTAGTTACTTTTGCATAATCATCAAGAAAACCGATAATACCGAAGCTAATAAAACCAAATAATGTAATCCAAATATATTTATTGGTTAAATCGGCAAGCAATAAGGTAGAAAAACAGCTGGATAATATAATCATAATACCGCCCATAGTAGGAGTGCCGGCTTTTGCTTGATGTGATTCAGGACCATCTAAACGTATCGGTTGACCATATTTTTGAAGAGCTTGTAAAAACTTTATTAGCCTTGGACCGATAAGAAAACTAAGACTAAGAGTAACTAGAACGGCAAGCCCGCTACGAAAAGTTATATAATGAAATAAGTTAGCTATATGTGAATTATGAATGTAAGGTAGTAAGAGGTTGTATAACATATTTTAGTTTAAATTTAAAAGTATAAGTTAGTTTAATTTACTTTAGTGTAATAATCAATAATCTTGTCAAGTTTTATTCCTCTAGAACCTTTTATCAAAATAAGCTCATCATTTTTGAATAAATCATTTGTAGATGTAATTAATTCATCAACGTTTTCAAAATATGCTTTAGTTATTTTTTCAGGTAATGAATCATAAATATATTTAGTATTTGCACCTACCAAAAAAATCTTAGAACAGCCTGAATCTAATATATAAGGTACTAGCTCTTTATGTAGTCTTTCTGAATTCTGCCCAAGCTCCAGCATCTCGCCTATTATAGCGGTTTTATTTGTGGCAGGCATTTGCTTTAAATATTCTAAGGCAGCCTTCATTGACGTAGGGCTTGCATTATAATAATCACAAATAATGCTGCTATTTCCTATGTTAATAATTTTGCCTCTGCCTTTTGTTAACCGAATATCACCTAAATAGCTAACAGCTTTATTTAAATCTTGATTAAGCAAAAATATAATCAATAATACACCAGCATAATTTTCAGCAAAGTGCTTAGGTATAAAGGGTATAGTAGTCTCTATAATCGCGTCATATATCTTATATTTTAAATGAACTTGCTCACCTAAAACCTCATATAAAATTAACTCAGCTGAGGATGATTTACCAAAATTGTGTATATTTTCTATAGATAATTTTTTTAATATAGATAAGATTTTATCATAACAATTAGTACCTGAATTAATAACGGCAATTTCATCTTTGTCAAAGCTCTCAAAAATTTCGCATTTAGCTTCAGCAATATCTTCAAGTGAGTTAAAAAACTCCAAATGTGCTTCTGAAATATTAGTGATCATAGCAATATTTGGTTTTAATATTTGAACTAGCTCCCGTATCTCACCTTTATGGTTCATACCGAGTTCAAAAATAGCAAATTCTGTATTATCCGGCATCGAAGCAAGATTGATAAGTAACCCTAAATGATTATTGAAATTACCTCGGCTGGCAAAAGTTAGTGCGTTGTGTTCTAATAAAGTCTTTAATGCTTCTTTAGTTGAAGTTTTACCAACACTACCGGTTATAGCAATAAATTTGGCGTTTGAATTTTTTCTTTTATACAAAGCCAGCTGCTCTAGGGCTTTTAGGCAATTGTCTACTAGGATAATCTTACTTGGGTCAGATATATCTACTTGCTTACTAACTATTACTGCGGATGCTCCTTGATTAATGGCATCCTGAACATAATCGTGACCATCTTTATTGCCTTGAAGTGCTATAAATAAATCACCTTTTTTAACATCTTTAGAGTTAAATTGTATTTCGTTAGCGATAATAGATTGCGATATTGATGCTCTTAAGGCATCGCTTAAAGTTTTAGAATTCCAAATCATGTGTTTTTGTTGTTGTGCGTGTTTATCGTCATTGCGATAAGGCATTGTTGCGTGGATCGGTTTTTCCGTCATTGCGAGGAAATTACGAAGTAATTGACGAAGCAATCCAGCTAAAAAATGCTAATTTATAGTATTTTTTATTATTTTTTCTGGATTGCCACGCTCATTTCATTCGCTCGCAATGACGACTCTTGATCCACGCAACAATGCCTTGCGAGGAGTATAGCGACGAAGCAATCTCAGGAGTCTTATCTGATTTATGAGATTGCCACGTCGATGCTATGCATCTCCTCGCAATGACATTAGTTTTCCTGCCACCTCGGCGTCATCAAACTCTATCTTCTCATCACCTATAATTTGATAATTTTCATGTCCTTTGCCGGCGATTAGTAAAATATTATCTTCTTTTAAATTATTTATCCCGTATTTAATAGCTTCTTTTCTGTCAGCTATTTCTATGTAGTTTGTTGTTGCTATCCCGCTAATAATTTCTTGTCTGATAGCTTTTGGGTCTTCATGGCGTGGGTTGTCATCGGTCACAATAACATTATCTGCTATTGAGGCTGCTATTTTTCCCATAATCTTTCTTTTGGTAGTATCACGATTACCGCCACAGCCAAAAATTACACTTAATTTACTACCTCGCACTTTAATATTTTTTAGCTCAGTTAAAGCTTTTTCAAGAGCATCGGGAGTGTGGGCATAATCAATGAATATATTAGCATCTTCTATTCGTTCCATTCGTCCTTTTACGGCTTTAACTTTAGTTAAAGCACTTATAACTTTACTAAAATCAAAACTGGTATAATAAACACTAAGTCCAGCTATTAATAAATTACTAGCCTGAAAGCTGCCTATTATAGTTGTATTAAAAGCATAATTTGACTCCTTATAATCAAAGAAAATAATTTGATTATATAAAGAATGAGTAAGTTCAGTAATTTTTATGTTATCTTTCTTAGAAACTTTTTTCCCAACGCATAAATATTTTATCTTATGCTTATCTAAATAGTCTTTAATAAACTCTATTTCTTCTATATCAGAATTTAATATTGCAATGCTATCTTCTGATAAATGATCGGTAAATAACTTTAATTTAGCAAGCAAATAATTTTCTTTTGTGTGATGATAGTCAAGGTGGTCTTGGCTGAAACTGGTGAAACATGCAATATTTACCTTTAAATCACCAAGCCTTTGTTGATCTAAGCCATGGCTTGAAGCTTCAAATGCTAAATAATCTATCCCATTTTCAGCTAGCTTATGAGCGATTTTTCGAAAGCTTAAATAGTCAGTTGTAGTTAGCCCGCCTATAGATTCATTAAAATTATCGATGCCAAAAACTTCTACGCCTATTGTGCCTATAGATGCTGCTTTTTGTCCAAGTAACGAATATATTTGAGCTATATATGATACTACCGAGCTTTTGCCGTTAGTACCAGTTACGGCTATCATAGTCTTAGGTTTTTTAGGATAGAAGAGTTCTATAGCTTCATATAAAGTTTCTTTAATGGCTTCTACAAAGATTACTTTATTTGTAGTATTTTTTTTATCATCAGTAATAACTAATGCTGCCCCTTTATCTAAAGCATCTGCAATAAAATCATTACCATTTTTAATGGTAAAAAAGGCATCATTTGCCTTAATAGTTTTAGAATTATTTGATAAACCTTTTACGTTATGCTTTTCAAATAAAAAATGAAGTTGTTTTAATGTTATATGTTCCATAAATAAATACTTTGAACTAAATTTTGGCTTCATTATATAACAACTAAAAAATATGTTGTACTTTTTTTGATTCATTTTTTTATAGTTAAAAAATATTAACTATAATGTATTAATCAATCGTGTTATCTCTTAATTTTTATTGACAATCACTTAACCTTAATTTATATAACCATACTTCATGATAATTAAGTTTGCAAAAATTAGCTTAATTATTATGAATTTAATTAATATAAAAAAAGAGTTAACGAATGAATTTTAAATGCCTTGTTCCTTTATTTTCCAAAACAATTTTAACAAAAATCAACGATTTAGTAGTAGGGACACATAGTTTAGCCAATGAAACTTTTTCATCATTTTATAATTCTGAGCATCAAGATGGGATAATTATGAAAACTACTAAATGCGTTATAGATTATACTTATAAATTTTTAAATAATCATCCTTCAGTTAAACCTTGTGAAAATCCTGCTACAATTGTAGGTATGATGGATGAAAATTTATTATTAGAGCCTAAAGAAATATTAAATGGCACAACAAATATTTTTGGTAAAGAATATAATATTGCCGATAACAGTGAATCATATAGTACGCTAACTTTAAATGATGTAGTTGAGTTTTTAGGGCTTGAAGATTGTTCAATTGAATCGGTAACAAACGCTCTGCAGCAATGGGCTATTTCTCAAATTCCTACCACCACAACTATTACTACTGAATTACCGACAACAACGGAAAATTTTTCAACCATGAGTTATTTTGATAATAATGAAAGTAATTGTCTAACTCCAGGAAACATTTTAATTGCTACCGGAATAGGAATAGCCGGTATAACAATAGGGGGAATGTTAGGATATTTTGTAGGGAAATACCAAAAGCAGAAAAATGTAATTAAGGATTATAAAAATATAAATTCTCAGCTTAAAGGTGAAAATTTAGAGTTACAACAAGATTATACTACTTTATTAGTAACCAAGGAACAAAATTATGCCGGTAATTGTGAGCCAACACTAATAACACCATATGCTGTAACAAACATAGTAGTGCAGAATGATGAAATACCATTAACAGGTATAAATCAAACTGGAACACCAGATTATGAAATTATGCCGTAAGTAAATAATAATAATATAGTTTTACTGCTTTTTCATTACTAATTTTATAAAAAAAGTAAAAATAAGATAGAAGGCAGTTTTTTGTCTTCTATCTTTCAAGTTATAGAAAACAGTTTAAACCTCCGATAAATTCCACAACAACTGATTCGCCTCAGCAATTATATTCTTACCTACTAATTTCTTGATAAATACTAATTTATTATCAGGTTTAATTTTTGCGTTAGCAGTATAGGTACTGACGAATTTTAGAATCTTATCAGCCATATCAGCGTTTTTATAAAATTTAATTACAAAACCGTTATCGCCTGAATCTAGATTTTCAATGTTCAACTTAAAGCATAATAATTTTATTTTAACAATATCAAGTAAATTATTAAATTCAGTTGGCAGGCTGCCAAATCTATCTATCATTTCGTCTTTAAATTTTTCTACTTCTAAATCATCGTTTAGATTACCTATTCTTCTATATAAACCAAGCTTTAGAACTGAATCCGATACATAATTATCAGGAATAAAGACCGATAAACCTAAATTAATAGTCGGGATGAAAGGCTGTTCACCGCTTATTGGCTCATCTTTAAAAATAGCTATCTGTTCTTCCAGCATTTCTTGGTAAAGCTCTGTTCCAACTTCTCTAATTTGTCCTGATTGCTCTTCACCGATTAAATTACCAAAACCTCGTAAATCCATATCATGACTTGCGATAGTAAAGCCTGAACCGAGAGCACGCTATTCTGGATTATCTCTAAACGTCTTAAGCTATGTGGCATCATTTTCTTATGACTTGGCAGCGTTAAGTAGGCATAACCTCGCATCTTACCTCGTCCAATTCTACCCCGTAACTGATATAATTGACTCAAGCCCAGCATATCGGCTTTATGGATAATCATAGTATTAGCGTCTTGTATGTCAATTCCTGACTCTATTATAGTTGTTGAGATTAATATATCGAATTTGCTGGCATAAAATTCGCTCATAATCTCATCAATTTTATTCGGTGACATTTTACCATGTGCTACTTTATAGCTTAATTCAGGGACTATTTGCTTTAACTGCTTTTCGATATCTTCTATATCATTAATTCTTGGAACGACAAAAAAGCTTTTACCGCCCCTAAAATGCTCACGCAGTAATGCATCCCTGATAATAACAGGATCAAACGGCATAACAGAGGTGCGGATTTCCAGCCTATTTAGCGGAGGTGTTGCGATAATGCTTAGCTCTTTTAAGCCGGTCATCGACATTTGTAAGGTGCGAGGTATTGGAGTCGCAGACATTGCAAGCACATGGGTAGAAGATTTTAGCGATTTAAGGAATTCCTTTTGGCCAACGCCGAAATGCTGTTCTTCATCTATAATTAATAGTTTAAGGTTACAAAATTTAGTAACTTTATGTAGTAAAGAATGCGTACCTATTATTATATTTATCTTACCGCTTTCAAGTTCCGATCTTACAATCTTTGCTTCTTTGGAGCTAACAACACTAGATAATTGCTTGATATTTAAGCCAAAATCTTTAAATCTTTCGGTAAATCTTGCAAAATGTTGGCTGCATAGAATAGTAGTTGGTACGACAACCGCCACTTGCGGTGAATTTTCGTTTAGGGATTTAGCAACCATAAAGGCAGCACGCATTGCTACTTCAGTTTTACCAAAGCCAACATCTCCGCATATTAGCCTATCCATTAGCATGCCATTGCTTAAATCTTCTCTAATATCATTTATTGCATTTAATTGATCTTCAGTTTCGGTAAAAGGAAATTTAGCACAAAATTTATCATATTCTTCAAGGTCAAATTCAATAGCAGCAGTGGTATTAAGTTTTCTCTTGGCAGCTATTTGCATTAAATGCAAGGCAATTTCCTTAATACGGTTTTTAAGCTTAGCTTTATTTTTTTGCCATGAGACGCTTCTGAGCTTATCAAGCTGGGCAACATCACTGCCATATTTCTTTATTACCTCAATATTTTCAACGGGTATATATAGCTTATCATTACCGGCATAGAGAATCTTTAAGAAATCATGAAGCTTGCCTTTAATTTCTAAAGCTTCAAGCTTTAAGAACTGCCCTATACCATGATCTTTATGGACTATTAGTTCTCCCTCGGCTAAATGATCAAGCTCAAGTAAAATATTTTTGAGTTTCTTATTAGTGTTTGTAGTGATAACTTTTTCTTCTAATAGCTCGCTAGCTGCAATAAATAAATATTCAGGAGTAGAAAAGCTTTGATTTAAGGGTAATATGGCAATATTTATTGCACCAAGATTTGCTTCTTCCAAATACTCTACTTGATTATAATTATATTCATAATTTCCGATTATACTTTTAACTCTTTCAAAGCTACTTAAAACGCTTGAGCCTATAATAATTTTCTTACGAGAATTAGCTTTGATAACTTCAAACAGCTTATCAAAAACAGTTTTCTTTTCTACAAAGCTTGCAGCTGCTATATTTTCAACTATGCTAGCCTGTTCGGAATTTTCATAACTAATTAGGATATTATTTTCCTGCTCAAGTAATTCTATAGCTTCAAGAGAAGTAAAATATAGCTGGGAGGGTGAAAGAGTAGGGTAAAAGCTGTTAAATTTAAGCTTATTGGCATCTAGCCTTGCTTTGTAAAAATCATTATAGCTATGCTCAAATTCTAAAATAGCCTGCTTTGTTAGATTATCAAAGATAATGACCGGCTTATTAAGATAATCTATTAAACCGGAATAGTCATCATAAAATAAAGGTAGTAACTGCTCATAACCTGAGAACTTTCTTCCGCCGGTTATTGCTTCATAGGTATGGTTAACTCCAAAATTACGCAGGTAATTATCTTTAAAATTACTGATTGTTTCAGAATTTAAAACTATCTCATTTGCTGGACTAATAATTAGTTCATTACAAGATTTAGTTGAGATTTGGGTATCAATATCAAATTGTTTACTCGACATAATCCCAGCTAAAATTAATTCTATAGCCTTTAGATTCAGGTAATATTAAGTCAACAATCTCGCCTCTAACTGCAAATTCTCCAACATCAACAGTGCTTGCATTCCTCGTAAAGCTATTTTCTACCAAAAACTTACTTAACTCATTTGCACTCAGCTTCATTTTAGGAAATAATTTTAGATAATATTTAGCAAAGAATTCTCTAGGCGGTAATTTATTCAATAAATTCGTTGCTTGAGTAATGACTAATTTATTTCCTTTATTGGTCGTAAGTTTGGTTAATGTTTCGGCTCGCTTAGATAGTATATTGCAATTTGGTGACGTATGGTCATAAGGAATTGTATCATAGCTCGGAAAATAATATATATTTTCGCTCGGTAAAAAAAATAAAGCCTGCTTGTATAATTGCAACGCCTCTTCTTCATTACTTGTAACTAAAATGAAATCTTGCTTAGAATTCTTTATAAAGCTATCAATTGTGAAGAAAGATTTAGCAGCTTGTGGAAATTTTTGTTGTAACATGTATGATGGGAAATTATATTTTTATTATTTTGCGTAATTGCTCCATTATTTCGGCATCTAAATTAGAAGGAACGGAAGATTTATTAGTAATCCAATTATAAAGATCATTGTCATTTTGATCAAGTATTAAAGTATAGCTTAAAAGTTTTTCTTCCGCCATGAAAGGTAGATAAAGACTAGCAAAATTGTCTAATATATAATCCATTTCTTTGCAGCCACGATTTTTACTACGATAAAAAAGTTTCTTTTGTAAAGAGTTTTTATTTAATTTATTCATGTTATAAAATCTTGCAAAATTTTTTTATGATAATATTATTAAAACTATCAGAGACCAAGAATATTTTAAAAATATTTAAGGTTTTACGAAAGCTATACTATCTTAATAAATTCATCTTCGCATGAATAAAATCCAATAGTTTAAACATTTTTATTATATATAACAGCAATATATAGGCAAAATATGTTAGTTCAAAATATCTGTTCTAAAGAAGCTTATAATATGCTGGTTTCAAATAATAATACTTTTCTTGTTGATGTTAGAACAGAAGAAGAATGGAAACATGTGGGTGTTCCGAGTTTGAGTAATAAAAATAATGTAATCTTTTTAAGCTGGCAGCTATCACCTTTTATGGAGCTGAATAGAGATTTTGAAGATAGATTTTTATCTATTATTGATGATAAAATGTCTAACATTATATTTTTTTTATGCAGATCAGGGCATAGATCATTAATGGCAGCAAATTTTATGGCTAATATAGGTTATAAAAATTGTTATAATATTATTGATGGTTTCGAAGGAAATCTTCAAAATAAAGGCTGGAAACAAAATAACTTACCGTGGCAGTTTTAAGTGAATACTAATCAAATAATTTTAACAAATCAAAATGATAATAGTGTAAATGTCTGGAGTAACGTAACCCAAGACCTTTATAACTATTACGGTGAGGCTTTATATAATAGCTGGTTTAGTAAGGTCAATTTTATAGAATCTTCACTAAATACTGTTATCCTTTGTGCTCCTACTAATTTTATTAGAGATTGGATAAAATCTAAATATTCTGTCGTTATATTGCAATTATTTCAGCATTATAATAATGCTATTAAAACAGTAGAAATAATTACTAAAGAATTGCCGGCATCTAATCAAGCAACTCTTGAGTTGCCTACTAAAACTTTTGCCGATATTGGTAGTAGCGAGCTTAATTCAGAAAATATTTTCTCAACACTTGATATACGTTTTACTTTCGATAATTTTGTTGTTGGTGCTCCAAATGAGCTTGCTTATGCTGCTGCAAGAGCAGTAGCTGAATCTTCAAGTGCAGTTTCCGAATCTAACCCTCTTTTCCTATATGGTGGGGTAGGGCTTGGTAAAACCCATTTAATGCATGCAATTGGTTGGTACATAAAACAGAATAATCCAAGCCGTAAGGTTATATACATGTCGGCAGAAAAATTTATGTACCAATTTGTTAAGGCTTTGCGTAACAAAGAAGTAATGTCTTTTAAAGAGAAATTTCGCTCAGTTGATGTATTAATGATTGATGATATTCAATTTATTTGTGGTAAAGATAGTACGCAGGAAGAGTTCTTCCATACGTTCAATACGCTGATTGATAATAACCGTCAGATGGTTATTTCTTGCGATAGGTCGCCTTCCGATTTAGATGATATTGAAGACCGAATTAAATCCCGTTTAGGGTGGGGTTTAGTGGCAGACGTTCATAGCACTACTTATGAGTTACGTCTTGGTATTTTAGAGTCTAAAATTGAGCAGATGAACGTTAAAGTTCCAAAAGATGTAATTGATTTTTTAGCTTCTAAGATTGTTTCAAATGTAAGAGAGCTTGAGGGAGCGTTAAATAAGGTTATTGCCTACTCTAACTTTACTGCAAAAGAAATAACACTCGAAAATACACAAAATATTTTAAGAGATTTGCTCCGTTCTAATGAAAGGATAATTACAGTTGAAGATATTCAGAAAAAAGTAGCTAATCGTTACAATATTAAATTATCTGATATGTCATCGCCAAGAAGAATGCGTGCTATTGCAAGACCGCGTCAGATAGCTATGTATTTAAGTAAAATCCTTACCCCTAAAAGTCTAGTCGATATAGGTAAAAAATTCGGTAAAAAAGACCACACAACAGTTATGCATGCCATCAAAAAAGTAGAAGAGCTACTAGAAAGTGACTTAGAATTACGCGAAGAAATTAACCTAATGATGAAAATCTTGCAGAATTAGCTTATGTGTCATTGCGAGGAGAGACAAAGTCTTGACGTGGCAATCTCATGAAGTAATATTAAGACTCTATTAAAGGCAAATATAATAATGCGGTGATTATATCAGAAGAAGAATATGAAGGGTTGCAAGAAACTCTAGCTATTTATTCTGTGCCTGGATTAGTTGAGAAAATTCTTAAAGCTAGTAAAGAACCGTTAGAAGACTGCATTACTCATGAAGAATTTTGGAAAAAATAAAATCTTTGCAAAACTTTCTGGGAAGTACGATATTAAAAGAACCATAGAGAATTATGGTTATGGGGAAGGGTGGGCGTATTTTTTAGAAATTAATCCTAACGAATTACTATATAAGGAAGAGCTGAGCTTTAATTATTATGGCTGTGATAATCAAATATTTGCAGTAAAAGAATATAAATATATTCTGGAAAATAATAATATCATCAAATATTTTACTACTCCAGAGAATAGCTTGTTTTATCAGTTAGATTTCATCAATAATATATACTCAAATGATTTGAAGAACTGGAATGTAAAACAAGGGATAAGCACACATAGCCCATGCTTAATAGGCAAGCATGTAAGTTCCCCGAAGTTTTGCAGAGCCAATTCTTCAGAGCAGAAGAGTATAAAGGCTGTAGGTAGACATTTATGCGGTAAAGACCACTATAATGCTACCTATATATTTCTAAATCCTGATTTCTTTATTCTTAATTACCAAGTCCTAGGACCAGAAAAAAATTATAATATTAATAGTAGTTTTACAAGGATATAGAGCTGCTATCTTCCCCCATTATCTTATAATATTCTTTTATTGCATCATCTAAACTTGAATCATAATTTTCTTCATTATGAGTTTTTAAAAGTTTGTTATTAATATTTTCAGTACTAACTAGTTTTCTTTTAATAGGAGGTATTGAAAATTTTAATTTATCTCCGGATTGAGAAAATATAGAATTAGAGTTATTTATTTTGGCTGTAATATCTTTTAATACTTCTTTATTTTTAAGTTCTTCTACTGTTTTTACATTTGTGATATATTCAGGTGCATCAATATTGTACCATTCTTTTATCTTCGCACATAAAATTTGTAAAATCTCAGGGATAATTTTCTTGATATCCTTTTTTAAATCTGCTTGGACTTTGACTAAAAAAGAGTCAAGCTTAGGTAATATTTTTTGGAATTCAAAAAATGTATTTTCTATCAAATCTTTAACTTTCTTTGAAAATATGGTTTTTTTTAATAGTGCTTCTTTAAATAATAGTAAATATTGTTCTGGTCGACTGCCAAAATGAGGAATTAAATTATGTAGATTTTCCTCTAATACTTTTATTAAATTAGCAGGATAATTTTTTAGCTTCCCTATAGAACCTAAGAATGCTTGTATTTCTTGTAGCTTTATTGAATCTATTTCTTTCTCTTGAAGAACTTTTTTTGTATATATTAGATTAAATATTTGAGTAATATTATTTAATTTATCATTACCCATAACTTTCTGGAGCCATTCAACGAAAACATGCCCTTCTTGTCTAAGTAATAAGTTCCCTTGAGTTACATTATATGTGTCATAATCCATAAAATAACTGTTTGGAAGTTCAAGAGGATAAGAATACGCTATACCTCTTGCTTGTGAGACTGCTGTATGAGTAGCCATAGGAAAAAAATCTGTTTTTAGATATTTGCTATCTTGTGCAACAAGCTCAAGGAATATAGGAGCAGTAAATAATGTTGCATTATTTCTTTGCATCTCAATTATAAATAATAAATGAGTTAGTTGTTCAGCAAAATTATTTAGTTTTTTAGGTAATTCTATTAAATTATCATGCTCTTTATTTTGAACAACTTCAAAAATACGTTTTATTATGTTTTTTTTGTATGGTTCATTATTTGATATTTCTTGAAAAATTTCTTTATAAGTTCCAAATCCAAACTTTTCTGTTTGTACACGTTACTTGTTTTATAATGCAATATATGAATATCTGTAAAAACTTCTAATTGAGAATTTGAAATTTTATAAACAGTAGATGAGTTATAATTGTTTGCTTCTTGTATTTTTATATATTTTAATGTGTTTTTAATATTCCTAGTATTGAGTTTTGAATAAGATAAAATTTCCCCTACATTATTGAAAGTTGAATTGATTTCTAATGGATTTTTAAATAATGGTTTTAAATTAATTGTAGAATTTTGCAATTCTTTAAGTAAAATTTCTCTCACATTAGCGATGGTAATTGTATCTTTTAAAATAAAAGTTTGTGGTAATTTTAAATTTCTATCAAATATAAAGTTAAATAAGTCAATATAATCATCATCTATTATAGGATTTTCTTTATTATAATTAATAAATAACTGATTTAGTTGCTTGTTAAAAACAGTTTTTATATCATCTAGTATTTTATTATATTTTTCAGTACTTAAACTTAATTTTGTAGCTTTAATGTTTTGATAAGTATTATTAATTATTGAGCTTTTAAATAATCTATCAGCTAAATTATGTAGTATTAGTCCTAGTTTAGTTTTAAATTCATCAGCATTATTTATATGCTTAAAATTTAATATATTACCTAATAAATAATTATGATAATCTACCTGCTTAATTTTAGTAACTACTTGATTTTCTCTTTCTTCTCCTGAACTTGAGCTATCTATATATATTTTTTTCATAAATACTAATTATTTTCTTCAATGTAATTTAAAGCTTTACATGATCCTAAGAAACTAACAGCAAAATCTTCATAATTATGTTGAATTGCTACTGGTTCTATAAATTTTAAATTAAGTTCCTGTCCATCAATTCCTGTAATACCTAAAACGCAATCAATTAGGGCAACAGCAGTAATAACATCTTTTTTTGCCATACATTCCAAAATTTTACCTTGGATATAATGAACAATATTTTGTTTTTGATCAGGTATAGTAAAAAACTCCAGCACCTTTTTTACACTAGGTTTTATTGAATTAACTTTCTTTCCTACCTCTCTAGGATCATACTCAATCATAATTTCTACCCTTAGTTTTTTAAATATCCATCAAGTATAGTTTACTAATAGTTGTAACTTTATTTAACAAGTTAAAATATACTAAGTATTCAAATAGCAATAAGTTGACAATTATTAACTTTTATTATATATTACCGCACAATTAAACTTTGGGGTTATTGTGATGGCAGAGATAATAGATGGCGTAAAAACTAATGATAATGGAATAGATCTCTTATTATTAGAAGGAGGAGGTGTAAAAGGGGATATAGAAGTAGTAATATTAAACAATATAGAGCAATTAACTGGTAAGCCCACATGTGAATTATTTCCCGTTAGAGGAGGTACTAGTGTTGGTGGACTTATTGCTATTTTGTCTGGAATACCTGATCCTAATGATTCTCATAAACCATTACTTACTATGCAAGAGGTTGTGGATTTATTTGAAAAAATGGCTCAAGATATTTTTCCGCAGGAATTAACTTTTAGGAAAGTATGGAGCTTAAACGGCTTATTAAGTTACAAATTTTCTCCAGAACCTTTAATAAAATTATTAAAAGAATATTGTAAGGATTACACTTTAAAAGATTTAATCGGAGATGTTATAGTTACAGGCTATGACCTTGATAATAAAGAAAATCCGCTTATTACTTTTTCTACAATAGATGCTAGGAAAAGTGACGATAATAATTATTTACTATCTGATATAATTCAAGGAATAACTGCTGCACCAGGATTTTTTCCTAGTAAATCATTAAGCAATGTAACTAACACTAAACATCATACGATTATTGATGGAGGAGTGTATGCTAATGATCCGGCTTTAATGACATGGAAATTATTGGAGGAAAATAATTATAAAATTGATAATGCTATGTATCTATCATTAAAAGAAGAATCAAATGATGAGTACCAAACTATTTGTTGTGGTGGAGGAATAATAGAGTTATTAAAAAACAATATAACAGGTAAAATTTTAGATGCAACGCAATTATCTGATGAAATGATCACACAAAAAATTTTTGGTGATAAACTAATAGAAATAGCTACCTATATTCCAGAAGAGCATTCTGGAATGAGTAATTCAAGCACTGAAAATCTTCAAGTACTTAAAGAGCTAGCAAACAAATCTATTCATGAAAGCTCTAATTTTAAGAATATAAATTATAATGAAAATTTTAAAGAAATTGTTGATAGGGTGGTCGTTAATTATAATAAAAATAACCCCGATAATAAAATTGTTGAGAATGATTATTATAAAGAATTATTTTCTAATGTTTTTGATAGGAATAATATTGTGGATGAGGGATTTGAAGAGGATAAGAATATAGAAGTTGTAAAAGCTAAACCCGAAAAACAAGTTTTAGATTTAGAAGATGAAGGTTTTGAAGATGATATAGAATATGAAAAAGCTGAACTATTAACAGGTGTAAAGAAATTTTTTGAGGAATTTAGTGAAAAAAATCCAGACCTAAAAGAAGATATAGAGCAGTTTTTACAAAAGGCTGAAAGCTATACATTAGAAGAAGTAAAAGAACGAGTTGTTAATTTTGAACAAGCAAGTTTAAAATGGCAAGAAGAGCAAGCTAAAGACGATATGTTAAGTAGTTGTGCTACAGAAGCTTTAAAAGAAGATATTGAACTCGAAGGTGAAGAGCATACTGATGATGCCCTAGGTTATAATGAAATCATGGTGTAATATACTATCTTTATAGTACTAGACAGTTAAACATTGTTATTGTGAAAATGTTACGTAATAGCCAGCAAAGCAATCTAGTACCTTATATGTCATTCGAAGCAACGGCGGGAATCTAGGAAAAAAAGTCTAAATACAGCAATTTTTTAGAATATAAAAGCTTAGGTATCTCGCTTTATGCTGGATTCCCGCCGTTGCTACAGTAGTGTCCGGAGAAAAAATAAACGTTGTTATTATTAGGTTTTTTCGTCATTGCGAGAAGAATTACAAAGTAATAAGGGCGAAGCAAGGAAGTAAAAAAATGCTAAAATTAGTTATTTTTTACTATTTTTCTGGATTGCCACGCGGTCTACGACCGCTCGCAATGACGGTTTTAATAATACTCCAATTTTCTCCGGACACTACTGTGCCGTTGCTAAGAATGGCATAGAATAAATCACGGGATGACAGTGGAAACTGATCCACGCGGGCAATGCCACTAAAGTTTAATTTGAAAAAGAGCGAGGAATCCGCAAGACAAAGAACGGCGGTAGTTACTTAATATAGTTCGTACCGCAGTACTTGTAGTTTTTTTAAGTTAAACAAGCATGATATTAACGAGAATATAGCTCGACTACTAAATGAACTTCAGGAGTGAAAGGATATCTAACGTCGGAAATCGTTGGGACTCTTAGATATTTACCACTTAGTGAATCTACATCAAATGATACATAATCAGGTGTTGTTTGACCTTGCTTTGAAACTGATTCTTGAATGATGCCCATTTGTCTTGAAGCTTCTTTGATCTCTATAACATCACCTTCTTTAAGACGCATACTTGCTATATCAGCTTTCTTACCGTTTACTTTAATATGACCGTGTGATATTAATTGTCTAGAAGAGAAAATAGTTGGTGCAATATTCATTCTGTAAACTATAGAGTCAAGCCTACTTTCAAGTAATCCGATGAAGTTCTCACCAGTATTACCTTTCATTTTTTGAGCAAATCCAAAGATATTTCTAAATTGCTTTTCAGTGATACGACCGTAATGGCATTTTATTCTTTGTTTAGCTTTTAAATGTAACCCATAATCGGAGGTTTTAACCATGGTATTGCGTCCATGCTGACCTGGGCGATAATTTCGGGTATTAAATGCATCTTTACCATCACCCCATAAGCTAACACCAAGTCTTCTACTAGCTTTATATTTAGAACGTACGATTTTTGTCACTGAAAATATCCTTAACTTTTAAATTATAATTACAAAAAAATATATACATTTCTTACATTAAAGTCAATCGTTGATTTTTACCTTAAAACTTTTTATATTTAGTAAAAAAACTTTTATATGAATTCTTTAACAAAATCAATAAGTTTAGATAAAGTTAGTTATCCTCAAAGTACAGTTAAAGACTATATTTTACTAATGAAACCACGTGTAATGTCATTGGTTGTTTTTACTGGCTTTTCTGGAATGTGGCTTGCTCCTAATTCTCTGCATCCTTTCATTAGTGTAATTGCTTTAATCTGTATAGCGATAGGTGCAGGTAGTGCTGGAGCGATTAATATGTGGTATGATAGGGATATTGATGCCTTGATGAAACGTACACAAAAAAGACCGATAATAAGAGGTGCTATAGAAGCTGACGAAGCGTTATCATTCGGATTGATAATGGCATTCTTTTCAGTATTTTTTATGGCATTATGCGTAAATTTCCTATCAGCATTATTATTATTATTTACTATTTTTTATTATATTTGCATTTATACTATGTGGTTAAAGCGTAGTTCTATCCAAAATATTGTTATTGGTGGAGCTGCTGGAGCTCTCCCTCCTGTAATAGGTTATGCTTCTGTAAGTGGCAGCGTGTCTTTGGATTCTATTATATTGTTCCTAATTATCTTTATTTGGACGCCGCCTCATTCTTGGGCTTTGGCTTTATTTTGTAACGATGATTATAAAAACTGTAAAGTGCCTATGATGCCTGCGATAAAAGGAGCTTTATATACTAAGAAGCAAATTCTAATTTACAGCATACTTTTATTTTTGACTTCTCTTATGCCTTTTTTTATAGGTATGAGTAATATTATATATTTAGTAATTGCTGTGGTACTTGGTTTAGTGTTTTTATATTATTCTATATCATTATTTTATGATAATGCTGATAATAAGCAGGCAAAAAGATTTTTTGCTTATTCGATATTTTATTTGTTCCTCATATTTCTACTTTTAGATTTTTGTCATACATAGTTTTAAACTACCTTGACAAACCTAATCACAAAATAGTTACTTTTTATTAACAAGCCTATATAATGCCCTTTTAAAATCATTTTTTATAAGGACATTAATGGTTAATACAAGAAAATTTACAAATGAAGAACAAAAAATATTAGAAAATTTTGTAAAAAGTAATCAAGTCATAGAGTTGATCAATGATAAAATTTATGATACTGAAAAATGTAGGCAGTGGGTAAATGAAAATTCAAAAATTAATGATGCTCTAAGTAAATATCTAAATTTCAAAACAAAATATTCATTAGATTATAAAGATAAATTCTTGTGGCTATTATCCGATATAATAAATTGTCAGTCAGATGAAAAAGCTAGCCCATATCATAAACAAATTAATAATTCTGCAAATCTTAAAAATCTTTTGATATTATTAGGAATATGTGCAGAAATTAACGAGATTCAAAATATAATAAGTGACGATCTTATAAAAAATAATAAATACTTAGAAGAAATAGCAAAAATGTGCTTGGATCATTACTCTCTGGAGAAAAAGAACTTCATACCTTCAAATAGACTTAATTCAATCTTAAAAGAAATTAACAAATATAATAATAATTTCACAAGTAATTTATATAATGATTCAGAGATTGAAGAAGATATAGATGATCTAATATCTTACATTGAAGAGAAAAAAATACCTTACGATTTCATAGAATTAGAAGAAGAAAAATTTGAAAATAGAGGTATAAAACGAAAATACGAAGAAGATAAGATGAGAATAACAACGATAATGATGAGTATCCCACAAAAAAATTAGTTAAAGATGAAAAAATATGTTATCCTGCTACAATATTACCATTTAATTTAGAATGTATCGGTGAATCAATACCTAGTTCAGATTCTGAATAAAATCTAAGTTATTTAATATACTGCTATATTCTATTTTAGTTGTGTGAATTTTAATAATGTCCTTTACAACTTTCTATTATAATAATTTTAGTTTCTTTATTGAAAGAATAAACTAATCTATGCTCTTGATCTATTCTTCGAGACCAAAAACCACTTAACTCATACTTTAAAGGTTCAGGCTTTCCTATACCGGTACAAGGTGTTGACATAATACTATCTATTAAAAGATGTATTCGTTTAGTCATTTTTTTATTAGTGTACTTCCAAAATTCTAACTGTGTTAAAGCTTCATCAGACCAAACAACTTTCAAAATTTTTACCTTCTTGTTTCTGTTTTGCTTTTAAAAGTTGTTCTGTAATATCTTCAGCAGGTACACCGCTATCATAATTCATCCACCACTGATCTTCTGCATTTTCTATTTGTTCAAGATCTTCCTTATTAATCAATAAAATATAATCTTTAATATTATTAATTATATTAACTTTAAAAAATTCCTGTATTTTTTCTTTGGTCATAGTATGATTTATACTTTCTATAGCTTCAAGCCAAATAGAATGCCGGTGTGTTAAATTACGTAAATAGCTTGCCGTATGTTCGCCATATATAGAATATATTTTATAAATTAAGTTTTTTTGCTGTTGTGTGTAAATATCAAAGTCCATTTCACCGGGGGCGGCAATTGGACCATCTTGTAAATTACCGAACGGTATACGTAATTTTGGTACTACTGGTCCATGTTTCCATGCTTCAATCTCTTCTTCAAAAAAAGGTTTATTAAATAAAGAGAGATGAACACCTTGAGCAAAATATATTAGTTTTTGAAGCTTTAGCTGAGTTATAGTATCTCCTGCTTCTCTATCTACTAGAACTAAGAAATAATTAGCTACGTCAAAACAACTAATGGTTTTTTCTGTTTGTTTGTTATTCATAATTATAAATAATTATACTTATCTTTTAACTTTATAACATAAATGTATAATAAATACTACAAATCAAAACAGTTTCTTTAATCCTTTTTGCAGCAGTTTATTAACAGGATCGGTAGGTTGTTGGTTTTGCGGTTGCTCTGTATTATTCTGTTCATTACTACTATCTTCCTTTTTCTTTCTTAAACCTAAAGCATCTTTTATAATATTTTCAGGTTTCTTTTCACCACTTTTTAGGTCTTTAAGGACGCTGCTAAATACATTTTTTACTAAATATGTTTGAAGAGCTTCTATATCTAATTTATGTTGCGGATTATTTATAGAACCATAAAATTTGACCCCTAGAGGAGGAAAATTATTGATAGTGACGCTTGCCCCAACATCTAGCATATATTGCGGTAGGTTGATTTGACCATGAGCATTGGCTTTAGCCGGGCTAGCATCTAAATGACATTCAGTTAGTCGTACCATGCCACGCTCTATATTGCCGGTTGCTACTAAATTGGAAAAGGATGTAGTACCGCCACTAAAAGATCCATTAATAAGGCGTAGAACTCCTTCGGTATTTTTAGCATTATTTATCGCATCCACAATGCGGTTTAAATCAAATCCGCTAATTTTTCCATTACTACTATTTACGTTAAATTGTCCATTTAAATTATTAACATAAGTATAAACGCTATTACCAGTAGAATTAAGTTCGGTGGTAAAATTTAATCGTCCATCGATTATTTTTATTTTACCACTTTGTGGAGTTAAGCTTTTAACATAAGCATTTTTTAAATCAATTTTAATCGTTGCATTTTGATCTTTTCCTGAGCTTACATAACCGTTTGCGTTAAGATCGCCACCATAAATATTTGCACTAACTGAAGTAATATTTAGCTTACCTCCGGTAATAGCTAATTTTGCTTTAAAATTATTTATTACCAATGAATCATTGGTTAGTTTATCTATATTTGCTGATAGCTGTCCCTCGATTGTATTTAAAAAGCTTAAATCAATAGGACTATTTGACCAAGGAGTGCTACTTTTAGGAGCATTAGCAGACGCTTGACCTGTATTATTTGCAACAGGATTAGAAGTAGATGTAGGTGCAGGAGCAGGGCTGCCTGAGGTAATTTTTTCTAAGTTAATTAATGGGCTGTATATATTAAGGTTAAAATTAGTTTTTTGAGAAGCTAAATTAACATCGCCTTTAATTGCTATATTAGTATTAAAGGCTGATATTTTATCATTTATCTGTAATGTATCTTTAGTTTTTTGCACTTCCCCATTTAATTGTAATGTTCCAATACGATTTAGATTATTGACTCCAAGCAAAGCCATAAATGACTCAAAATTATTAATTTTTAAATTATGAATAGCAGATATGTCTTGCTTCAGATTTTTCAGGGTTACATCGCCTGATAAATTACTATTTCCAGCAATTAAATTGATATTATGTAAAATTAGGGCTTGTGAATTATAGACTACATTGGAAATAAGAGAAATTTTTTGGTTAATAATAGGAGGTAATTTATCAGTTTTTATTTTCAGAGCGTTAAGTAAAGGTTTTAGATTATCTGCTGCTATTTTAATATTACCATTGAAAATACTTGCCTTATCTAAATTAGAGCTAATATCACCAATGATATTACCCGGGTTTGCAATAATATTTGCCTTTAAACTACTATGTTCTATATCATAATTTGCGTTTGCCAGTAATTCTATATTAGTATAGTTAAGCCTTGCATCTTTTAAATTTAGATTTTTGCTATCTGCAATTATGGATGCTGTTAACTCATAATCATTTTGTAAATCACTTGGCAGCCCTAGAGTTTTAGTATTACCTTTAATATTTGCAAGACCTATGAAAGAATTATTTTCACTATCGAGCTTTCCCTCAATTTTAATTTTTTCGTCCGCAATATTGATATTTGCACTTAATGGTATTACTTTTCCAATTTCTTCAATATTACCATCTATATAAATTTTTTGCTCTAGAGCCTCTAATGCTAAAGTAAAATCTATTGGACCTTTAGTACTTTTAACGTGAGTATCTAAATTAATATTGTTAAATATTTTTTCATTACCATTATCTCTATATATAATTTTACCATCTGATATCTTGAAGTGATTGATAAGAATAGGAAGTTCTAACTCAGTTTTGGCATTAGAAGCTGTAGGTATAGGAGCATCTTGATTTATTTCAGTTTTATTTTTAGGCGTGGAAAACTCCCAATTTTTTTGTCCATTATTTAAAACTTCAAGATTTATAACGGGCTTTTGTAGCTCTACAGATGCTACTTCAATTGTTCCTCTAAAAAGTGGTAGAAGCTTAAGTGAGGCTTTAGCGTTTTCAACAGATACTAAATAAGGCTCTTTTGTTTTATCTATTAAAGATAATTTAACTTCCGGTAAGGATATTGCAGGATTTGGTAGTAAAGATAATTTTATATCGCCATTAATAGTTAAATCTCTATTTATCGTTTCTTTGACTTTACTTATTATTATCCCTTTATAATTGTTCAAAGGGATAAAGAAAGGAATAATAATTAACAATAATATTATACTGATAAATATAATAAGTGAGTATTTCAAAGTTTTATTCATATGATTTAACCTTTCTTAAAGCTATATTTAATTAATCGGTATTTCTTTTGCGTCCTGCTCTTTAACCTCTATGCGTGGCAAGGTAATAGTAAGTATACCGTTTTTTAGACTTGAAGAAATATTTTTTTGATCTACATCCTCATATAAAGATATTACATAATTAAAGTTCTTATTCATATAATTATTTGAATCATCAGCTTTATTTTCGTCTTCAATGTTTCCTTTAACGAATAATTTATTACCATTTACTTTAATTTTGATATGATCTTTATCAAAGCCAGGTACTTCCATAATAATAATATATTGTTTGTCTTTAGTAATAAATTTGCTCTTAATGCTACTCGATTCATAAAAAGGTAACTTATTTTTAAATAGGTTATCAATATTTGTAATCTGGTTGTCTAGTAATTCTATTGCTTGATGTAAGGAAGTTGTATGATTAGAGTTATATGCTTGGTTTTGATTTGCTAATGTAGCATTACTAGATAAGATGACAGCTGCTATAGCTGGGATGTAAGCTTTAATTTTCATAATACTAACCTTGTATACTCGATGAACTTCAAAAATTGGCTACGTCGTTCTATAAGTACTGCGGTACTCACGTATTAAGTATACGCTCCGCTCCGCTCCTCGTCTTATGAACTCCTTGCTCTTTTTGAAGTTGATCTTCGTCTACTAAATTTTTATTTATTAAAATTCAAGTCTTATATTTATATAGTTTGTTGAAAGTACGTTGACCAAAATAGAAGCTAATAATACCTGCAAAGATGGTTTGATCATCAATAGTCCATAATATATCTAAATATTGTACTAGTAGGGCAGAGCTTTTTAATGATTTATATTGAACGTATTTAACTATTCCATACATAGCAAAAAAACTATAAGCAAGCACCGGTCTTACCAAGCCGTTTAAGGCATCAACCCAACTAACTCCAGATTTATAAGTAGAATAAAGGGCATGCTGTTCTGCCATTTCTTGTGATATTGTAAGCTCGGTAAAAGTTTTAGATTGGTTAAGTTTGTTATTAGTAATTTGGCGATCTAAAATATCTATCTCATGCCTTTTGTCGTTTATATCTTTATAAATTTTCAAAATCTCAGGAATTATAGAACTAATAAAACCTGTTATCGCTGCAAGTAAAGTAATCATAAATATACCTTTGATATTTCAAGGTTTGGTAAGTCAAATTTCGGGATTCGTTGTGGCTTTGTTGCGTAGATCGGAAAACGTCCTCGGTGTCATCCCGTGGCTTGTCCACGGGATGACAGGGGGAAGTTGCCCACACAACAAATCCTTCGTTTGTGCACACGTAATTCCCATATGTTAAATTTAATATAGCAAGATATATATTTTGCACTAAGTGTTCATAATAATTAGTAAAATATTGTTAAATATAATAAACTTTAATTATTAACTTAAAGTAATAATATTATGCCTGATTCACCAAGCGAAATAACAAAAGGTTATGTTAACGAAGATGTATTAGAACGAATAGTTAAAGGAGAACCGACGAAAGAAGATGTGGCTACTTTAAGCAGTAGTTTTGAGAGTAATCCAAAAGAGAGAACAGAGTTTGTTAAGAATTTAGGAGATAATTTAACTCCTAATGCATTACATAAGTTAAACTCTATGGTAATGCAGCAAGCCGATAGATTATCACAAGAAACTGATCCGAATTTTCAATGCCGAATTGCTGAAACTAAAATTTTTCAAGAATTATTACAGTTAGAAGCAGAAAAAACGGGCATGAAAGCGGAATTTGATAAAGAGGGCAATTTCATACCTCCTAAATTATCTTCTGCTATTGAAGACCATTATGCTACTTTAGCAGATAAAGGAGGTTTCTATGATAAGCGTTCCGGTTTATCGTCAGATCCTAAAGAAACTAGGATAGCTAAATCAGTAGGTTTTATGCTTGATGCTCTACTTGCAAGAAATACTGAACATTACAAAAATTTACCTCCTCAAGAACAATATGGCTTAGAAGATAAGTTAAGAGATATAAGAGTAAATAAATTAAATGATAAAACTTCTGCCCCGCCTCAACATAAAACTGATAAAGAGATGGGAATTAATGAAACAAAACTTACTGATAAAGAAGCTCAAGAAAAAATCTCTAAAATCGGTAAACCATTTTCTAAATTTTTAACAAATAATATAGTTGATGCTACATTAAAAAATCTAGAAAGCGAAAATTTTAAACTAGACGAAGAACATAAAACCAAAATCACTGCGGCATTGTCTGAATCTTTAGAAAAGATTTCATTCTCAGAATTATCAACAAATAAAACGGAAATAATAAATAATCTAACTAAAGACTTAAAAGAAAAGCAGACTATGATTTCAAAAGCTGCTCATGCTTTGCCCGGCAAATCTTCTTATCATATTTCCACCGAAAATGTTAAAAAGATTGCTAATAATATTGGTGAAAAATATCAAGAAAATAAACCACCTGAAAGTGCTATCATCAAATCTACACCTCCTGTTACTTCTAAAAATGAAGAGCAGAGCAATAGTAAAAAGAAAAGTTTTATCAAAGAAAAAGTATCCCATATGAAAGATACTTTTGGTAAAGCAGTAATTGCAACAAAAAATATTAATCAACTTCGTACTACTTTGTCTAAATCTGTAAAGGTGAATAAAGATCAAGATAGAGGAAGATAGTTATGTCATTTCCGTCATTGCGAGGAAATTATGAAGTAATTGACGAAGCAATCCAGTAAAAAATGCTAACTTTATAACATTTTTTATTATTTTTTCTGGATTGCCACGCTTATTTTATTCGCGTAGCTCAGACGATTTGGTATCCACGCAAGCAAGTCTTGCGAGGAGCGTAGCTTTGTTGCAATCTCATGAAGTAAGATTCATGAGATTGCTTCGTCGGTTATTACATAACCTCCTCGCAATGACATTATCCACTATTTCAAATTAGACCAGATGCGGTTTTTGGCAATATAGAAGAATATAGTAAACGCTACTAAAAACATCATAACTTTAAGCCCCATAGATTTACGATGTTCCATTTCCGGTTCAGCTGCCCATTGTAAAAATACTGCAACATCGTGGCTCATTTGCTCAACACTTGCATTAGTGCCGTCCATATAAGTCACCTGCCCATCTATTAGAGGAGGGGGCATTGCTATCTGACCGCCTGGGAAATACGGATTATAGTGAGCACCATTCATTAGCTTGAATCCTGTAGGCGGTTCAGCATAACCGGTAAGTAGTGAATATACATAATTCGCTCCATCATGACGAGCTTTAATTATCAATGATAAATCGGGCGGATGAGCACCGTTATTAGCCGCTCTTGCTGCCTGCTCATTTGGATAAGGCGATACAAAACGATCAGATGGAAGAGCAGGGCGATCAAACATCTCACCATCATCATTCGGACCATCCTTTACTGTATAATTTTTAGCAATTTCTTTGATCTCTTCTTCAGAAAAGCCAATATCCCTAAGATTACGATAATATAGATTGCTTAAGCTGTGGCAAACGCTACATACTTCTTTATAAACCTGAAAACCTCTTTGTGCGGCTTCACGATCAACACTGCCACGCAAGCCCTCAAAGTGCCATTTCATTTTTTTTGGATGTAACGCTTCCTCATTGGCTAAGCTTAAAGCAGAAATTAATATTATAATGATAGAAGTGAGTAGTTTAGTTTTCATATGATTTTTTTGAATTGTCATTGCGAGGAGATGCATAGCATCGACGTGGCAATCTCAGGAATTTATTATTATTTAATAAGATTGTCATATTGAGGTTTTGTCTTTTCTCACAATAATATTTTTATTTATAGAATAATTTCATTATATAAATCATCCCAGTTTGTATTTATTTGTTCTATTAATTTAATCTTTTTATCTCTTGAACCAGCCTTAATTTGTTTTTCTTTATTTATTGCCGAATCCATAGTTTGATGAAGCTCATAAAATACTAATATTTTACAATTATATTTTTTACTAAAACCTTTAATATTTTCGTTTTTATGTTGGTATATTCTTTTTATAAGATTAGAGGTTACACCGGTATAAAGTATACCATTTTTTTTATTAGTAGTTATATATACAGCTGGTTGTTTCATAAATTTGTATAATACAAAATGTCGTGAGTTATGCCTCCTGAGATTGCCACGTCGATGCGTTACATCTCCTCGCAATGACAATTATCTGATCTCTTTCATAACTCTACAACTCCTCCGGTAGTGGTAGTGGTTTCTCATATTTACCAATCAATGGCAAAGCTACTAAAAAATGGAAGAAATAGTAGCATGCAGCGAATCTACTGATAGTAATATACGGCTCTTCTGCAGGTTGCCCGCCCAAATAACCAAGTAATAAGCAATCTGCCATAAATATCCAAAAAGCAATACGATATATTGGTCTATAGTTGGCACTTCTTACCTTTGAAGTATCTAGCCAAGGTAATAAAAACAGTACAAATATACTGCCGAACATTAATAGCACGCCACCGAGTTTAGACGGCACAGCACGTAAGATCGCATAAAATGGCAAGAAATACCATTCAGGAACAATATGAGCAGGGGTAACTAATGGATTTGCAGGTATATAATTATCTGGATGACCTAAATAATTTGGTTCATAAAAAATAAAATAAGCAAATATTATGAAATAAACCCCGAAACCAACAAAATCCTTAATCGTATAATAAGGATGAAATGGAATCGTATCTTTAGGACCTTTAACATCAATACCTTTCGGATTATTTGAGCCATGTTGATGCAATGCTACTAGATGTAGCATTACAAGAGCAACGATAACAAAAGGCAATAAATAATGCAGTGAAAAGAATCTGTTTAATGTTGGATTATCCACCGAAAAACCACCCCACAACCATGTAACTATAGACTTACCTACAAGCGGAATAGCTGAGAATAGATTAGTAATAACTGTTGCACCCCAATAGCTCATCTGTCCCCAAGGTAGTACATAACCCATAAAAGCAGTAGCCATCATGGTTAGGAAAATAATTATACCGATATGCCACAGTAGTTCTCTTGGTGCTTTATACGAGCCATAATATAGTCCTCTTGCTATATGTAAATATACGGCTGCAAAAAACATTGAGGCACCAACAGCATGAGTATAACGCAGTAACCAGCCATAATTAACGTTACGCATGATTTTTTCAACGCTATCAAAAGCATGATCAACATGCGGCGTATAATGCATAGCAAGTATTATACCGGTAATTATCTGAATTACTAACGCAATGCCGGCAATAGAGCCTAGATTCCACAAATAACTAAGGTTTTTTGGGGTTTGATAATGGCTAAAATGCTTTAGAAAAGAGAAGACCGGAAGACGGTAATCTATCCACTCTATAATAGCATTATTCTTTTCAGTTTTTGGGGTAATGTTGTCGCTCATAGGTAATTACCCGATTCTAATTTTTTTGTCGCTAATAAAAGTGTAGGGCGGTACTGCTAAATTTAAAGGAGCAGGACCTCTTCTTACTCTACCTGATGAATCATATTGTGAACCATGGCACGGGCAGAACCAGCCGCCATAATCGCCTTGATTTGCAAGTGGTACGCAACCTAAATGTGTACAGATACCAATTGTTACTAACCAATTAGCATGCCCAGCTTTTACACGGTTTTGATCTTCTTCAGGATCAATAAGCTCTGACATTTTTACAGCCCGTGCTTCAGCAATTTTATCTGGAGTACGATTAGTAATGAATACCGGTTTTCCTTGCCATTTAACTGTAACTGTTTGACCTACAGCAATATTTGATAAATCAACTTCAATTGATGATAAGGCAAGAACGTCGGCTGAAGGGTTTAAAGAATCAATAAGAGGCCAAAGTGTACAAGCAGCTCCAACCGCTGCAACGCTACTAGCCGTTAGGACCATAAAATCACGACGAGAGGTTTGTTTTGTATTGTTATTAGTATCTTCAGTATCTGACATATTTAGTTTGTATTCATATTATTACTGTTGTCATAAGGATTTACTACCGGAGTAGTAGGTTCAGGGATAGTACCATCTCCTTCACCACCATCTTCAGGCTTTTTAATAAGCCTTTCTACACCTTGCTGTAATTCTTCTTCTCCTGTACCTTCTTTAACCTCATATTTTCCTAGATCACCTAAGCAATTCCAAAAGTTGACTAAGTGATCCCAGTCAGGACCAAGTTTTACAGTACAATTTTGAGCAATAGCTTTACTAGTGTCTAATATCTCAACTGTTGTTCTGCCAAAATAGTCTATAAAGCCGATTTTCTCAAGCCCTTTTACTACATAAAATAATACTATTAATGATGCAACAGCTATCATTATATACCATTTAGTAATAATGCCCCATAAGAAAACGCCCATAGGGTTAGCTGCAATTAACCTTCGTAAAGCTTGCCACATATTATTTTCTCAAAAAAATTTATTATCTTATCTTATCTTATACTATTCTGCTAGTAAAAATAAAGAAAATAATCATGTTATGCTGTAAATATTTCTGATTAAATATGAACTTAAGACAAATGAAATAGGTAAAATTACTAAATTAATACCTATCATAATGAAAATTAATTGTAAATTATTGTCTTGTAGTACTAACCCTGTCATTATAATGCTGGGAATTAGCAAAGGCATAATAAATATGCCGATAAAATTAGCATTAACCCTAAAATAGCTTTGCATGCTACCCGATAATACTACTAAACTGCTTGATAAAATTATTACAAGCCAGACGCTGAAAAAGAAAAATATTATTTCTAGCAAGGTTTGGCTGAAAAAAATATAAATAATAGGTAATGTTAAAATTATCCCTATCGTACTACTTATAAATATCGCAAAAAATTTAGCTAGCACTATTTTAGTTGGATTAACTATAGATAACATTAATTCTAAGCTTCCATCTTCTAAGTCAGACTTAAATATAATAGAAGAAAAACCAATCAATGAAATTAACAAACAAATTACCGAAAAGATTAAGCCGAATTTCTTAATATCTTCATGGCTGTTAATTAAAGTAGTGCTAATAATACAAAATAGAAAAAATATCATCAGATATTTAATCATATTATTAATACGATTCTGCACTATAAATTCACGTTTGATTAGTAAAAACAAGCTATTCACAATTGTTAAATGAGTTGTAAATTGAGTACATAATAGCAGAAACTGTTAAGCCTATGCCTATCTCTACAGCAAATATTCCTATATGTTGAGCAGTTAGACTATCGTTAACAAAGTTTGCTAGAGAATAATAGTTTAAGTAATTATCGTTAAAAAATAGCGATATCACACCAGTAAATCCGTATATCATAACACCTAAAGCAGCAATAATTATTAGAGTATTCAACGAAAAATATCGATTTAATTTTTGGTTACCATATACTAGATCATAAGCAATAAGAGAGGAGGCAAATATAACGCCAGCTTGGAAACCACCACCAGGTGATGCTTCTCCATTAAGCTGAATATATAAGCTATATAGGATTATATAAGGTACTATAAAAATAGAGATGTTTTTTGTTATTTTTGTCATCCCGTAGGCTTGCTGACATTGTTGTATGGTTTTGATGTCATTCCCGCGTAGATCGTTTACCCCTGTCACCCCGTGGCTTGTCCACGGGGTCCAGTTAAAAACTAGCAGCACAGAAATTCCGGCAATTAAAATTACACTAGTTTCACCTAAGGTATCGTACCCACGATAGCTAGCTAAAATGGCTGCTATAAAAGATGGTATTCCAATATCCTTACTAGTATTTTCTACATAATATTTAGTTAGGTGTGTGTGGAGCAAGGCATGTTCATCTCCATAATCTGGTAGTTCAAGCCCCATGTAAGTAAGAGTTACTACAAACAATAAACATATTAAGCTTGCCGAAATAATTCTAGTTCTTTGGATTATTTTTAAATTAGAGGGTAATTTTCGTAATAAATTTAGATATACGCAGGTTGATAGACACGCTCCAAGGGCTACTTCAGTCATTGCAACATCCGGTGCATCCATTAGTAAATAAGATACACCAATTAATAAGCTAAATGCTGAGCTATATATTACTGCTTCCAATAAATCTTTAGCAATAATGATTTTAATTGATATTATAACCAGTAAAAAAACAATAAAATTAAGTAAGTAATTACTGAGATCAAAATTTAAAAGCATAAATATTTTCTTATTTTTTCTTAGCTTCTTGTTTTTGTAAAAATGACCTTGAAAGTAGTGACCCTTTACCAAGAGCGTGAGTTGCTACCGGATTTAATAAGAAAATTAATATAGCAGCTAGAAGTAGCTTAAAACAACTAAAAAGATTTCCTGCAAGGCATGCAAAGCCTATTAAGCAAATCGGTACTCCAAAGCTTTCAATAACACTTGCAGCGTGCAATTTTGTATAAAAATCAGGGAAACGAAAAAAACCGATAATACCTGAAAATATAGCAAACAGCCCAATAATTACCAATAATATTCCGATGTAAGATAATATCATATTTTTATTTTAAATAGGAGAAAGCAGCATTGTTATGTGGATTGAAAAGCATATTATGTCATTCTTGTTTAAGGCTTGCTTGCGTGGATACCAAATCGTCATTGCGAATGAGCGAAGCGAGTGTGGCAATCTAGGAAATAATGATGAGATTGCTTCGTCATTGCGAGAAGAATTACAAAGTAATAAGGGCGAAGCAAGGAAGTAAAAAATGCTAAAATTAGTTATTTTTTACTATTTTTCTGGATTGCCACGCGGTCTACGACTGCTCGCAATGATGGTTTTAATAATACTCCAATTTTCTCCGGACACTACTACGCCTCCGCGGGAATGACATTGGAGCTATGCAACAACATCGGACAAGCCATGGTATGATCCCGAAGACGTTTTGCAACAAAGCCTTTGCGAAAATAACGTATTAGTCGTCATAACACAGTCAGAAAACTATTTCTCTCTGAATGCCTTAAATGCTGTATCGATTACAGGATCAAGGAGATATCTAAGCAATGTTCTAGTTCCAGTAACGATCTGTACTTCGGCTTGCATACCAGGATGTAATTCTAGATTTTTTATTTTGGCAATTCTGTTGAATTCATCCATGTCAATCTCTACTCTAGCAATATAGTAATTATCTTGCTGTCCGGGATGCTGTCTTTCATCTTGAACAATATCCGGTGATACACTGACCACTTTACCGGTAAATGTTGGAGTAGTACGTGATTTAAAAGCACTAAAGCGTATTTTTGCAACTAGTCCTTCATGCACTGAATCTATATTTTTTTGTGATACCTTTGCTTCTATAATTAGTGGATCGTTAGTAGGTGAAATCTCCATAATAGGTTGTCCGGTACCTATATAACCACCAATTGTATGATATTTTAGATTATTAATTATACCATCAACAGGTGATTTGATTACTATCCGATTAAGTGAATCAGTTAAAGAGTTATATTTTTCTTTAAGAGAAGCTGTTTGTACTTGTGCATCACGAAGCTCTGTTAAAGTCTTTTCAGTATATTTATTTTGTAGGTTTATAATGCTAATTTGAGATTCAGTAATAGCGTGGTGTGTTCCTGCTATTTCCGTGTCAGTCGTTGCAACGTCACTTTTTGCACTAGCAACTCTTGCTTCTTGTTCTAACAAATCCTTTTTTTGCACAAAGCCTTTATTTTGTAGAGTTCTTAAAGCCTTTAAACGTTCTTGGTAAACTTCGGCTGTTTTAGTTGCAGCTACTTTTCGTGCCTCCAAGCCTTCAATCTTCTTTTCAAGCTGAGAAATACGTTGCTGTAAAGCATCTTTTTCTGAATTATATACTTCTTTTTTTGATCTAAATAAATTTTCTTGAGTGTGTATTATCTTAGCGACTTCCGGTAAATTAATATCTTGCATTAAAAAATCAGAAAATTCGATTTGCTCTAGATTATCACGCTCAGCAATTAAACGATTTTCAGTAGCCAGAGCAGTACGATATTGACCTAAAGTGCTCTCATGCTCGCTTTTTATTCGTGTTTCTTCAAGCTCTATTAGCTTATCACCTGCTTTAACTTTATCACCTTGTTTCACATAAATAGCTTTGATTATTCCACCTTCATTGTGCTGGATTGTCTTCTTATTAGTGCTTGGCATTAATATTCCAACTGCTACAGCTCCACTATCAAGCGGTGCAACAGCCATCCAAACACCACCGATTAATACTAAGAAAATAATAACATAAATACCAAAAAGTATAGGTGATCTTGCAGCTTGTGCGACATTATTACGATCTTTATCAGTTTTTTTAGTAGTAAAATTAACAAATCTATCAAGTTTAAGCAGTAAAAATTCTATTACTTGTGAAGTCTTTTTTAATGTGCTATTTATTAAAGCTTTACGTTTAGAGCTTTGACCTTTAAGGCTTAGTGAATTTTCTCTCAAGGACAGTAATTGCTTTAACTGCTCCGGTGTAATTTGAGGTTTATTATTTTTTAAGTCCTGCATAATATTTAATCATTCATTATTATTTTTTGTCGTTGCGAGGAGCGTAGCAACATGGCAACCTCGTTAAGATAAACTCCTGAAATTGCGTACGTACAAAACTTACAGTTTTTCCTCGCAATGATGATTTTGCACTATTTATTATTAATATGAATTGTGCCGCCCTTTAGAGTTTTAAAGTGGTTTTGAATTTCATCCGGCGTTCCGTGAACTGCAACAGCTCCATCCTGTAATATTAAGATTTTGTCAACAACTGATAATACAGAAGGTCTATGTGAAATTACAACGACTGATATTCCTTTTAGTTTTGCTTGTTTTAAAGCACTAGCAAGTGCTACTTCACCAGCTTCATCTAAATTAGCATTAGGTTCATCTAAAATTACCAGCTTTGGATCACCATAAAATGCTCTAGCAAGCCCAATACGTTGCCTTTGTCCTCCTGATAAATTAGAGCCGGCAGGACCTATATCTGAATCATAACCGTCAGGAAACCTTAATATCATTTCATGAGCACCAGCTAGTTTGGCTGCTTCAATAACTTTTTGTGGATTAGCATTGTCTTCCATTCTAGCAATATTTTGCTTGATGCTACCACTGAAAAGCTCTATTCCTTGAGGCAAATAACCGACATGTCTGCCAAAATCTTCTCTATTCCAACGATAAATTTCAGCCTCATCTAAACGTACCGAGCCTGAGGATTCTCGCCATACACCAACTATGATTTTAGCTAAAGTTGACTTTCCGGTTGCTGATGGTCCGATAATTGCTAAAATTTCACCTGGTTGTACCGCAAAACTAACACCTTTTAAAATATATTTTGGTGTGGGTGGTTGTGGCATATGTTTTGGAACAGGGTGGGCATAGTAAATATTTTCTACAGTTAAATGCCCCTCGACGTTTGGAATTGGCATTGCTTCGTCACGAGAAGCATAAGTATTAAATAGGTTGTTGATATTTTTGAATGATTTAATAGCTCCACTCATGCTTTTCCATAACTCAATAGCGTTATCAAAAGGAGCAAGTGCTCTACCAACTATAATAGAGCTCATAATCATATTACCAGGTGTCATTGATGCCCCATGAGTTTCTACAACAAGATAAGCACCAACGCCAGTAACTGCCATTTGCATTATGTTACGGATAAACCTTGAAAAGTTAGAAATGACGCCATTACGATAGCTAGCGGTTGATTGTTTATCAAGTGCTGCTAAGTTAAATTTATGCCAATTTTTTGTAACATTTTTCATCATCCCCATTGCTTCGACTACTTCGGCATTTCTATTAGCAATATCGGCTTGCGTCATACCTTTAATCGAGAATTCTGTAGCTTCACCTAAGGTTTTGTTAGTAGCAGCTGCATTAAAGAAAGCTGTTGAAACAATGAGTATAGCACCGAAAATTGTAATAAAACCAATATATGGATGTATTGAGAAAATAACAGCAATATATATGATACTCCAAGGTGCATCAAATAAGGTATTAATTCCGGTACTTGTTAGGAATGTTTTAACGGATTGAAAATCACGTAATAGCTGGCTAGAACCCATATTTACACGTGTTGCTGCTGCTGAAATTGAGGAAGCAAAAATCACCGGTGCTACTGTTCTATCAAGCCATTCTCCCACTTTTATAAGAGTAAAAGAACGAGCAATTTGCAGTAAACCGTAAACAAAATAAATATAAGCAATTATTATCGATAAATATAACAATGTGTATAAATTACCACTACCAAGCACCCTATCTAAAACTTGTAGTGAATAAAGGGGGGTAATTAACATTAATAAATTAATTACAAAGGCAAACCAAAAAACTATCCAGAAAGCTGTTCGGCACTCTCCAAGTGCTATCATCAAAGGATTTTTTTTATTTAAGACAGTGTTTTTATTATCCATATTAATTATTTTATAAATAAGTTTTAATTAATTCTTCAGCAATTTGAACGCTATTTAAAGCAGCTCCTTTACGTAAATTATCGCATGTAATCCATAAATTTATGGCGTTCTCTTTACTTGCATCATCCCTAATGCGTGAGACATATACAGCGTCTTCGCCTACTACTTCAGTAGGTGAGATATATGCTAAATCTTTAGTTTGTGAAATCGTAACAACCCCGTCAGCATCTTCTAGTATTTCCTCAACTTCTTTAGCATCCACTTTACTACTAAATTCTATATTAACGGATATAGAATGACCAACAAATACAGGTACTCGTACAGAAGTTACGCTAACTTTAAGATGATCACCAATAATTTTCTGTAGCTCTAAAGCAATTTTTGACTCTTCGCTTGTATAACCATCTTTATTTAAATCACCTATGTGAGGAAATAAATTGAATGCAATTTGTTTTGGAAATATGTTGGGGCTTTTTTCTTCAAAGATATACTTAGATTTTGTTTGATCATAAAGTTCATCCATTCCTGCTTTACCTGCTCCGGATACTGATTGATAAGTAGATATTACAACTCTTTTTATACTTATTTCATTATCTAGCGGTTTAAGTACAACTGCAAGAGGAATCGCAATGCAGTTAGGATTCGATATAATATTTTTAGTGGCAAAGTCTTTAAGTGTTGATAAATTAGCCTCAGGTACAATTAAAGGTATATCTTCACTTAGTCTAAAAAAAGAAGATTTATCAATAACCACACAATTTTTAGCAATAGCATTTGGTATATACTTTTTTGATACTTCCGAACCTGCTGAAAAAAATGCAATATCTATTTCCTCAAAATCTAGATCGTCTAAGCTACTTATTTGTAATACTTGCTCGTCAAAGCTAACTTTTTTTCCAATAGAATTATTTGAAGCAATAGCATAAATTTTGTTAATAGGAAAATTGCGTTCTGCTAGAATATTTAAGGTTTCACGACTGACATTTCCGGTAGCACCGATAACAGCAATATTATATTTCTTGGTCATTTTTATTTAATTAATCCAATAAGTTTTTCACCACCAATAATATGAAAATGGAAATGAAAAATAGTTTGTCCGGACTTCTCGCCTTTATTGGTGATTAAGCGATATCCGTCTTTATCTAGTCCTGCTTTATTTGCTATATCAGAAACCTTAGCAAAAAAATGCTTTATTTCTTCTACTGAAGCTTTAGAAATAAAATCGGCGTAATCGATATATTCATTTTTAGGTATAACAATAATATGTACTGGTGCGACCGGTGCTATATCTTTAAATGCTAAAACCTGCTCGTCTTCATAAATTACTTCTGCCGGTAAATTTTTATTGATAATTTTTGCAAAAATATTTTCTTTATTGTACATAATTATTACGCTCTAAAAATTTTAATTCAGCTTCTACTTGCGAACCCGCAACTACTATATCTTTAAGCGTAAAATCATTTCTTTTTAAATGATTTTCTCTAATATCGGCAGCAAAAAAACCGAATATTAACATGACAATTAGCTTTAATGCAAGTGTTAACTCATATATATTAATTGCCATTGCTACTATATTAAGTGCTACAGCTATAATAACAGGTAACCACATTTTATGGTATAATGCCCAGAATACACTTAAAAGTGCTGCTGTCCATGAAAAACTTTCTTTAATGACAATAAAATTATTATTTTTTTGTACAGGGTTAATGTATATTGCGTATATATTCATTATTTAAACCTTGAAAATTCAAAAAAAGATAATTAACTATAACTGGATTACTCAAGTAATAATTAACATTATTTAATTATTATAAATAATTGAATATATTACTTAATCAGCAAATTAATATCAATAAATTTTACATTATGTCAGATAATTTAGCCTTACATGGCACTACAATACTTTGTTTAAAAAAGAACGAAGAAATAATTATAGCAGCAGATGGACAAGTTTCACACGGCAATACAGTATTAAAATCTACTGCTCGAAAATTACGAACTATAGCTAATAATAAAATTATTGCAGGTTTTGCTGGTTCTACTGCTGACGGGCTCGCTTTATTTGAAAAGTTAGAAGTAAAAATAGAGCAACATAAGCATAATTTGCTTAGAAGTGCGGTTGAGCTTGCAAAAGATTGGCGTAGCAACAAATATTTACGTCGTTTAGAAGCAATGATGATTGTGGCTGATCGCAATCATATACTAATTTTAACTGGTAACGGTGATGTTGTTGAGCCAGAGAATAATGTTGTAGCAATAGGCTCAGGTGGTCTATTCGCCTTATCCGCAGCACGTGCTTTAATGTCTACGATAATCCTCTAACTGCTGAAGAAATTGCTTTAAAATCTATGAATATAGCAGCAGATCTTTGTGTATTTTCTAATCATAATATTATAACGGAAAAAGTTGTATGAAATCTACTAAAACTACTAATACTAATAAAAAAGACCCTATGGGGCTTACACCTTCTCAAATAGTTAACGAGCTTAACAGATTTATCGTAGGTCAAGAAAAGGCTAAAAAAGCCGTTGCTATTGCCCTTAGAAATCGTGGTCGTCGTAAAAGAGTAGAGGGAAACTTACGTAACGAAATAGTACCAAAAAATATCTTAATGATAGGTTCAACGGGAGTCGGTAAAACTGAAATTGCAAGAAGGCTTGCTAAACTTACTAATTCTCCTTTTTATAAAATAGAAGCAACAAAGTTCACCGAGGTTGGCTATGTAGGGCGTGACGTAGAATCAATAATTCGTGATTTAGTAGAAATAGCTGTTAATACTCAAAAAACGATAGCTAAAACGGAAGTAGATATTAATGCACGTGAGAAAGCAATCGAGAGAGTATTAGATAGTTTAGTAGGTAAGACTTCAAGTAGTGAGACGAGAGAAAAGTTTCAAGAAAAAATCTTAAGTGGCGAGCTTGATGATACAGAAATTGAAATTAGTGTAGCTGATACAGCTCCTGTAGGCGGAGGTAGCTTTGAAATACCCGGCATGCCTGGGGCATCTATGGGAGTGCTTAATCTTGGTGATATGATAGGAAGAGCTTTTGGAACGACTAAAACTAAAACAAAAAAAATGTTAGTTAAAGAAGCGATGAGTATAATTTTATCAGAAGAGTTTGAAAAATTAATTGATCAAGAAAAAATAATCCAGCAGGCAATTAATTTAGTTGAAAATGATGGAATAGTCTTTATTGATGAAATTGATAAGATTGCCTCAGTAGCTAATTCTGGAGCAAAGAATTCAGAAATAAGTAGAGAGGGCGTGCAGAGGGATTTACTACCTTTGATTGAGGGGTCAACAGTTAATACAAAATATGGTCCTGTTAAAACAGATCATATATTATTTATTGCTTCAGGAGCTTTCCATATAGCAAAACCCTCAGATTTATTACCTGAATTGCAAGGAAGATTACCTATTAGAGTAGAGTTGAATTCATTAACTAAAGAGGATATGATAAAGATACTACTTGAGCCTGAAACTAGTTTAATAAAGCAATATTCGGCTTTAATAGGTACTGAGAAAGTAGAACTTGAATTTACGAATTCCGCTATAGAGAAAATTGCAGATTACGCTACTACAGTTAATCTAGAAATCGAAGATATAGGAGCAAGAAGATTGCATACTATACTTGAGAATTTACTTGAAGATATAAGCTTTAGAGCTAGTGAAATGCAAGGTGAAAAAATATCTATAGATGATAAATTTGTAGAAAATCAATTATCAAAAATACTAACTAATCTTGACTTAGCAAAGTTTGTTCTGTAGTATGCTTTTCCAACCAAAAGTATTACTATTAAAAAATGATAATTCATATAGCAAGTCTTACATTCAACGGGATTGATATCACTGATGTTGATGTGCAGGTACAAATATCGCCTGGTATACCTGCCTTTGCCATAGTAGGACTTGCTGACAAAACTATTGCTGAGTCAAAAGAGCGAGTTAAAGCAGCTTTATCTTCTATAGGGCTTGCATTACCCACCAAAAAAATTTTGATAAATTTAGCTCCAGCAGATTTAGTAAAAGAGGGTAGTCATTTCGACCTTGCAATTGCTTGTGCAATACTTACTGCTATGAATATTTTGCCAGAAACTGAAATAGCAGAATATCTAATAATAGGTGAGTTATCTTTAGATGGGTCGATATTGCCGGTAAATGGTGCATTGCCTGTGGCAATTGGTGCTACTGCTAGGAATAAGGGGCTGATTTGCTCAAATAAAAACTCATCTGAAGTTGCTTGGTCAGGTAATGATAATATACTTGTAGCAGGTAATTTAATTGAGCTAGTAAATCATTTCAAAGGATCGCAAGTTCTAAGTCCTCCAGAAGCTATCGTCCAAGACGAGCCGGTAAATTACCCTGATTTTAAAGATGTAAGAGGACAAAATATAGCTAAAAGAGCTTTAGAAATTGCTGCATCAGGTGGTCATAATTTATTAATGTTTGGTCCTCCTGGAACAGGAAAATCAAGGCTTGCAAGCTGCTTGCCTGGGATACTGCCTAAAATGTCGGTGAAAGAGATTTTAGAATGTAGCATGGTAACAAGTATTGCTGGGAAGTTTTTGGATGGTAAGCTTACTAGGATAAGACCATTTAGAACCCCTCATCATTCATGTTCACTTGCTGCTATGGTTGGTGGTGGTGTTGGAAAAAAGGTAAGACCAGGGGAGATTACACTTGCTCATAACGGAGTATTATTTTTAGACGAACTGCCTGAATTTCCTCAGCATGTTATTGAATCTTTAAGGCAACCTATCGAAAATGGTGAGATACTAATTTCAAGATCAAATGCCCATATAAAATATCCAGCAAATTTTCAACTAATAGCAGCTATGAATCCTTGTAAATGTGGCTATTTGGGTGATTCTTACAAAGAATGTGTTAAAGCCCCAAAATGTGGTGATGATTATAAAATGAAAATTTCCGGTCCTATTATGGATAGATTTGATTTGCATATAGAAGTACCTAATATCAATATTTATAATTATGATTTAACAAATGAAAGTTCTGAAGAAAAATCAGAAGATATTGCTAAAAGGATAGAAAAGGTACGTATAATCCAAGAAAGAAGATATGAGGGTTATAATATTAAAACAAATAATAGATTGGATGGTCAATTGTTGATAGATTATGCAATGCCTGTAGATGAGGGTAAAGATTTACTAAATGAAGCTGCAAGTAAGTTTCGTTTATCGATGCGGGCTTACAACCGAATACTTAGGGTAGCACGTACTATAGCTGACCTTGAAGATGAAGATAAAGTTTTAAGAATGCATATTGCTGAAGCTTTAAGCTATCGTAAAATGGAGTATTGATAAATGCATAACTGGAATTTTATGCGGTTTATGGTATGATAATAAATAATATAGAAGGTAATAATTAATATGTCTGAAGTTAATCCTCGTGTAGATTTAGCATTTAAAAAAATCTTTGGAGTAGAAGAGAACAAGGATTTACTAATATCGCTTGTTAATTCGATAGTAGGCAAGGAAGATCAAATTGTAGAGGTGACACTGCTTAATCCGTATAATCCGAAAAATTTTAAAGCAGATAAACTTTCTGTACTTGATATTAAAGCACAAAGTGAAAGCGGTAAAATATTTAACGTTGAAATACAAGTAACGGATGAAGCGGATTATGATCAAAGAGCCTTATATTATTGGGCAAAAATGTATACGCAACAATTAAAAGAGGGAGATGATTACTCAAAGTTAAATAAAACGATAGATATTCATATTCTTAATTTTACAAGTATTACGGACACAGATAAATATCATAATATTTTTAATTTACATGAAAAAGACACCGGCTTAAAATATTTTTATGATATAGAATTACATACGATAGAGCTTAATAAGTTTGCCAAGGGTGCTAAAGAAGACATATCGGATATAGTAGAAAAAGTTAAAAATGCTTTAGATATGTGGCTAGCTTTTTTAACACGTCATGATTTGCTTAATAAGGACAACCTTCCTAAAGAGCTAGATAATAAAGATTTAAAAAAAGCGTTAACAGTACTTGAGATAATAAACTTTACTAAAGAAGAAAGAGAAGAATATGAAGACCGCTTAAAGTGGCTTAGAATTGAAACTAATACTCTTAAAAAAGCTGAGGCTAGGGGTGAGGCACGAGGTGAAGCTAGAAGAAATGTTGAGATAGCAAAGAACTTACTACTTGATGGTATAAATATAAATACAATAATGAGAACTACAGGGTTAATTATAGAGGAAATTGAAAAACTAAAAATAGAAATTGAGGACCTTAAGAAATAATTTAGAACTTTTAAACAAAATGAAAAAAATTTACTTCATAGCAGGTGAGGCATCAGGGGATTTTGCTGGTGGTCGAATAATTCGGAATCTGAAAAAAGATAAAAAATTAAAGATTATCGGAATAGGAGGACGAAATATGGAAGAAGCTGGCAATTTTGAAAGCTTGTTTCCGATATCTGAAATAAATTTGATGGGCTTTTTTGAAGTAATACATCATATTTTTAGGATAAAAAAATTAATCAATAAAACAGTTGAAGATATAATAAATAATAAACCCGATATATTAATTACCATTGATTCGCCAGGGTTTACTTATCGCGTGGCAGCTAAGGTAAGAGAGCGTTTGCCAGAACTTAAGATGATTCATATTGTTGCACCATCAGTTTGGGCTTATAAAGAGGGCAGGGCAGCAAAATATGCAAAAATCTATAATTGCTTGTTTGCCTTATTGCCTTTTGAGCCACCATATTTTACTAAAGTTGGGCTTGATTGTAGGTATATAGGTCACCCAATAATGGAGCAGGAATTTTATAGTGATAAGGCAGCTTTAAGACAAGAGCTTGAAATAGATGAGGATACAAAAGTTTTATGCGTTACTCTTGGAAGTAGAAAAGGGGAAATCTTAAGGCATCTACCAATTTTTATCCCCGCTATTGAAAAAGTTTATGATGACCATAAAAACCTTATGGTGATATTTCCGCTTGCAAATCCTGATCATGAAAGAATAATAAAGCCTTTTTTAGAAAAGGTTAGGTTTAATTATATATTCTCATATGAAAGATTGAAAAGCTATGCTGTATCTGACTTAGCATTAGCCAAATCGGGTACTAATACTTTAGAGATAGCAGCGTCCGGTACTCCTATGATTGTAGCATACAAAGTTAATATTTTTAGTTTTATTATTATTAGGTTATTGATAAAAATCAAATATGTTACTTTGATTAATATAATAGGGAATAGAGAAATAATTCCGGAATTTATTCAATTTAATTGTGAAGCTAATCTTATTAGTGATAAATTAAAAGAATTATTGTTAAATCCTCAGGAAGTTGATAAGCAAATAACGGAAAGTCACAAGATTTTACAGGAGTTAGGTTTTAAATCAAATATATATCCGTCTTATTTAGCTACAAAAATTATTAGACAAGAATTCTTAAAATAAATTTGTTAAAAGAGAAAGGTTTTTGCTTGAACCGCTCCAAAGCATTTTTTGCGTCATGAAAAACATTAATACTAATATAACAATAAAATATATTTCTATACTTTTTTGCATAGTATTAATCTGTTTCATTAAAGCTTTTAAATCATGCGAAATTTTCTTTTGTTCTTCAATAGTGTCAGAACGCATTGTCATTAAGAAGCCTGAAATGCTTCCTAATTTATTATGCAAAGATTTTAGCTTATCGCTTTCGTTATTTTTTGGATCGTTGTCTTGATCTTGTGTCATACTATATAATGCCTATTATTAAGATCAGTATATATACCTTTTATACTTCAAGATTTGGTAAGCCAAATTTCGAGGTTCGCCTGTGCTTACGTACTTTTGTACTGCTTGTACAGGCTCACTACTTATTTGACTTCCATCTTTTTAAGTATCTACAGTATACCTTTGATATTTCAAAGGTTGGTAAGCTAAATTTGGGGGTTCATAATTTCTAAAATGGAGTGATATTTACTATATTCTTTTAATATAATCCAAATATTTCAGTGCTAAATTTTAAAACTCTTGATCTATTTTACAAGCAGTATATAATTATTAGCAAATATATGATCTTAACCAAACTTTAAGTTATTTCTACTACATGTTATTTTAAATGTCAAGAAAAAACCATATTTCATGGTAATATTATTATTTTCTAAGTTTTATAAAAAATGTTAAAAAATATACTAAAAATCAAGTTTTTTTTAGCCACATTATCTTTAATTATATTTATTACCATATTAAACTTCGGTGTATTTTATATTTTTGTACCGGGTAATTTAGCTCAAACTAAGACAATAATTATCGAACCTAAATTATCCATAAATCAAATAGTTACAAAACTTTATTCCAATAAAGTAATAAAATATCCAGAAGTTTTTAATATAATTGCTAAAATTTACTCTATAAAAAATCCTCTTAAAAGTGGTGAATATATTTTCACGCATAATATTTCGCCTCTGCAAACTTTAAGAGTTTTAGCAAGCGGCAAGTCTATAATACATAAAATAATAGTGCCTGAGGGTACTGTAGTTCAGGAAGTTGTAAAAAAAATTAACGAAGAAACACGTTTAGTAGGTGAGATAAAGGGAGTTATACCGGAAGGATTTCTAATGCCATCAACTTATTTTTTCTCATATGGTGATCAAAAAGAGCGAATAATCAATCAGATGAGAAATCTAATGTCTAATAACTTAGATAAAGTGATGATAGATCTCTCGCCTGATTCTCCATTAAAAACTAGACTTGATATATTAACGCTTGCTTCTATAGTAGAAAAAGAAGCGGGTTCTGATGCAGAGAAGCCTATTATTGCCGCAGTATTTCTTAATCGTTTAAAGAAGAATATGAAGCTGCAAGCTGATCCTACTAATATATATGCTTTAACGGAAGGGAAATTTAAGCTAGCAAGAGCTTTAACTAAAAAAGATTTATTGCAAGAATTGCCGTATAATACTTATTATATTAAAGGATTGCCGCCAGGACCAATTTCCTGTCCCTCATTAAAATCTCTAGAAGCAGTTGTAAAACCTGCTAAAACAGATGCATTATTTTTTGTAGTTGATGGAAAAGGTGGGCATAATTTTTCTAATAACCTTAATGATCATAATAGATTTGTTGAGATGTATAGAAAAAGCATGATTAAAGTACCCGTAATAGATCCAGAGAAAACCAAAGAAAATTATGAATGATAGTGAATTTAGTAAAATAGCTGAAACAGTAATTGCACATATAGCAGACAGGATTGAAGAACAAGATCAGGACATAGATGTAGACCTACAAAGCGATATATTAAGTATTGATACAACTAACGGTATATATGTAATAAATAAACAAAGTGCAGTCAAGGAAATTTGGTTATCATCCCCAATTAGCGGACCTTATCATTTTTTCTATGAACAAGAAAAATGGAAAAATAGAGCAGGGCTAGAGCTAATGAGTATTTTAACTGACGAGCTTGGAATTGATTTTTAAAAAGTTAGCTAGATTTACATAAACTTAAACCCTTGTCAATGACATCAGAATCTATATTTAGACAGTCAAGAATTGAATGAAAAACATAATCATGGCTAATTTCATTATTGGCATAATTTTTAATTGATGCTACTGATTCAGGATGCTTTTGCTCAAATTCTCTAGGATATCTTGCGGTGTAATTCCAGTGACTGCCGGATGTATGAACTACTATAAATTGTTTACTTGAATTTGAAATTATTTCTTGTACAAAGGGAAGCATTTTCCCGTCATGATCATTTAAAGAAAATAAAGCAGAGCCCCCTGGTACTATAGTAAAATTAACATCATTATAGATAGTACCTAAGTCAAAATTTGCAAAATTTCTCATTAAAGTTTGCGTACCAATCCAAGTAGTATTAAATCCTATACTAGTCAAAACTGATAAAAAACTATTTTCAAGTTTATTATCTTCAATTTTACTTGCAGGATAACGTGAAAGTAATGAGGGTATAGAAATATAAGTTAAGTTTGATGCAGATTTAGCTTTAAAGGAAGTAAGATTTTCGATATTTTTCAATCGAGGTGTTGTATCACACATATAACCATTAATACCGAAATGATCAAATCTTGCTGACTCTCCTATGACTAAAACACCAATAATATCATTATCAGAATTATCTACGAAATTATACTGCTTACTGATATCTATTTGAGCATAATTTTTACCTCCTAGGCTTCCAGCAAAATTAAGATAAGTATTATGTAAATACTGAACAGGAAAGTAATTTTTTAATATTTTAAAAGATGGAGTAATGATATTATATAAAAAGATAAGTAAACACGCTGCGGATAATAATTTTGTGACAAAAGATTTAGTATCAGAAGTGGCAAAAGATTTGAGTGTGTAAAGACAAGTAAATAAGCTAAAAATCATCCATATTATTAATTTAATACTTGTAAGTTCATAAACTTCATTTAAATCTGTTGAGAAAAAACTACCAATTACTTGCTTAGTAGGAGTTATTTTAAAGAAATAAATATAATAGCTAGCTATTGCAGAAGTGATAAATAAAAAGCATGAACCAATTTTTAATGCTAATCTATGTACGCTAAGACCAAAAAATGCTATAAAAGAAAATATATAAACATAGCAGAAATCTTTTGATAGTTCTAATATTCCTCTAAAGATTGTTGCTTTATAATAATCAAATTTATAAATTAATATTGCACTATTGAATAATAAGCAGTAAATAAAGGCTAAAATTGCCGATAATTTAATTAATTTGATATCTAAATGTTTCTGAATATTTTTTAGCATATAATACAATAATTATGTAAATTTTGTACACACAACCTATCATGATCATAAATAATCTTCAAGAATTTTATCGGCTTTTATTACCGAATGCACCTCTTATCTCTATTGATTACGGCAGCAAAAAAATAGGTGTTGCTATATCTAATCAAGAACGTAATATAGCCATGCCGCTAAATATTATCACTGAAGCAAGTAAAAAAGCGATCATAGCTTCTTTACTTGAGAAAATTGAACAATATAAAGCTTGCGGTATTGTAATAGGCTTGCCGATTGATATGAGCGGAATGCAGACAGAGCAATCAGCTATAGTAATAAAATTTGCCGAAGAATTGACAAAATCTATAAATTTGCCTATATATCTACAAGACGAACGACTCACTACAAAAGCCGCAAACAATTTTCTAAAATCATTCAGTATTAAACGAAAAGAGCGTAATAATAATGATGACGCAGTAGCAGCTAGTATGATCTTAGAAACAGTCCTTAATTCTATTAACAAACTTTAGGTTCGAGTCCTCTAGGGCTTGCCCTAGAGGACTATTTGCTAACCTAGAAAATGTGAATTTATTTTTGGAACAATTAATATTACTGTATAAATAATTTTTATGGAAGATTTAAACTGCTGGAAAGAAAAATTTAAAATTTGTGAATATGCTAAAAAACTTCTTGATAAAATTGAGGATTTAAACGCCAAAGTAAAAAACCCTATAGATCTTGATTAAGTCAAAAAAGGTATTTATTACGCTCGTAAATATCATGGTTTGCAAATGCGTCAATCAGGTGACCCGTACTATTCCCATCCTATTGAAGTAACTATAATGCTTGCAGAGTTTGTAGCGTATGATGCTCCAAAGCTTTACAATGCTATTATGTTACAAGCAGCATTGCTTCATGATACTATTGAAGATACGGAACTTACTGAAGAAATGATTACCAAGATTTTTGGTACAGAAGTTGCAAGGCATGTAGAAGGTCTAACCAGAGTTAAACCTACTGGAAAAATAAGTGCCGAAGAAAGCCTTAATTTACTCATCAAACAAAAAAGATATGACACTGTACTTATAAAACTATTTGATCGTATTCATAACATACAAACCTTAGAATCTAAGTCCCCTGAAAAAGCCTATAAGATAATTAAAGAAACGCTAAAGAAATTTTTACTTTCTGCTATACATTTAGAATGTTATGAAATTGAAGAAAAGTTCAGTAATATATGTGATAAATTTCTAAATAATTATAAATTGTAATTTACAAATAACCAGCTTTCTTTTCCAATTTCTGAAAATGATTAAGACCAAACATACAAGTCACAAGTAATGGTACCATAACAATAAATAACCCATACTGACCAAAATATTTAGTTAGATATATAATCCCGAATGAAGTAATTACATACATTAAAGCTCTAGAAATAGCATATATCATGCTGCTATAGGTAAAGCGTTTAAAAACTGGAAAATGTCTAAAGAATATAGAAACCGCCGGAACAGTATCAAAAGAGCATGATATTATGCATATTTGAATTAAAAGAAGTTGTATAGGTGTAGTCACATTTCCTAAAAGATATGGGGAAGATAAAATAAATATAAATAATAATACTAATTTTACTCTAAGAATTTTTAAAGGATATATTTTATAACTTAAGAAACATATAAAAGATAAAGTAGCCAAATGAAACATTGAGATAATAAAATTATGATGGATCACCTGAGAAGCACTATATCCAAATTAGTTCTTTAATACTTCACCGCAAGTAATATATAATAGAAACATATAGGTCAGGCACAGCTCATTATAAAGAAATATATTGTTGTCTTTCTACTAGGTTTTTGATTAAAAATTTCATCATGTTTTAGTTCTTTTGTGTCTAAATTGATCTTTTCATATCTTCGTAAAAGTCTAGCACTTGCATCTACAAAGTCAGGTGTTTCTCTAAGCTTGGTTCTAGCATAACCACCTATGACTGCGATAGCTGCACCTATCCAAAAAGCAATACGCCAATTCAATCCATGTGTGGTAACTAAAGAAGCTACAGCAAGTGCTGCTGTAGTTCCAATTACTGACGCTACAGCAATAAAAGAAACTAAAGGATATTGAACAGGTGGCTTTGTAATTTCAGTTAAATACAGCTCTGCACCTACTATCTCGCCTACGGATGCCATACCTTGGACTGCACGGCAAACTGTGATTAGTACAGCAGCGAAATAACCTATTTGCTCGTAAGTAGGAGCATTAGCCATCACTACACATGATAAAGCCATTAAGGTAGTTGTCATAATAACAGTGGACTTTCTACCTAATTTATCACCAATTCTTCCGAAGATATATGCTCCTAATGGTCTAAATATAAAGGTAGAGCAAAAAGTAAAAGCAGATAGAAGAGAAGTAACACTAGGCTCATATTTAGGGAAAAATAGTTCATTTAATAATACTGCTAAATGAACATATAGCATTAAGTCAAAATATTCTAAAAAGGTGGCAGTAGATAAAATACCAGCAGCTTCTTTTTGCTCTCTGGTCAAAGTTGTTTGTTCTTTTGCGTAACCCAGCATAATTTTCCTACAAAATAAATTGTAAAAAAGGCTATACTGTTTTATATAAAAGTCAATAAAGAATTTTATTTAGTAGTTAAAAAAAGTTAAGTATGAGTTTAAAGTTCTTTTATTTAAATCAATATCTTCTATTTCACCACTTTTGCGGTTTTTAAGTTCGACAATATTATTTGCAGCTTTTTTAGGACCAATTATTATTTGGTAAGGTGAGCCGATAAGATCGTGCGTTGCAAATTTACTTCCGGCTCTTACGTCAGTGTCATCGTATAACACCTCAATATTTTGAGTAAGTAGCTCATTATAAACTCTTTCTGCAAGCTCTAAGCATTTGCTATCATGAATATTTAAGTTGATTAATGAAATTTTAAAAGGTGCAACAGCGGTAGGCCATATAATACCTTTTGCATCACTATTTGCTTCTATGATAGCTGCAACTAGCCTTGAAATACCTATGCCGTATGAACTCATTTCTATCGGTGTTAATTTGCCATGCTCATCATTAATAAGGGCATTCATGTTAACGGAGTATTTTGTGCCAATATAGAAAATATGCCCAACTTCTATACCTTTGCTACTAGTTATTTCTTTATCAGAAGATAATTTACTTGCATCGTGTTTCTCTTCAGCAGCTGCATACCAGCTTTTTATTTCTTCAATATCAATATCTATATTATCTTTCAGCGTCTTAAATCTTTTATCATAATAAATAGTACTTTCACCGGTTTCGGCAATAATATGAAACTCATGGCTTAATTTTCCGCCTATCGGACCATTATCGGCAATAACCGGAATAGCGAATACGCCTAAATCTCTGAAAGTATTAATATAAGCCTTATACATCTGATTGTAAGTCTTAACTGCACTTTCTTCATCAATATCAAAAGAATAAGCATCTTTCATGAGAAATTCTCGACCTCTCATAACACCAAAGCGTGGTCTAATTTCATCACGAAACTTCCATTGAATATGGTAAAGATTTTTTGGCAAATCTTTATATGATTTAATATTATTACGAAAAATATCCGTAACCATATCTTCGTTAGTTGGACCAAATAACAAAGTATTATCATGACGATCTTGAAACTTTAGCATCTCTTTGCTGTAATTGTCAAAGCGTCCGGATTCTACCCATAAATGAGCCGGTTGAATGCAAGGCATTAAGACTTCTAGACATCCTGCTTTATCCATATTTGAGCGTACAATATTCTCAATATTTTTAAGTACTTTTAAGCCGAGTGGTAACCAGCTATAAATACCTGCGGCTTGCTGCCTAATCATTCCACTTCTAAGCATTAGCTTATGAGAAGTTATTTGGGCTTCACTTGGGTCTTCTTTTAAAACAGGTAAGAAATATTTGGATAGTAACATATTATTTTTTCGAAGTAAGGTTTAAGAATTCATGACGATATTTTTGCTGTTCGGCGAATATTCCCGTATAATGCATAGTGTTCATGATGCTGTTATCTTGCATTACACCACGCATTGACATACAGCTATGTAAAGCTGATATTTTAACTGCAACGCCAAGTGGCTTTAAATTTTCCTGTACGCTTTCAGCTATTTGTACTGTCATTTTTTCTTGAATTTGTAATCTCTTAGCAAAAGCATTTACTATTCTAGCAAGCTTACTTATGCCAACAATACAATTATCTGGAATATAAGCTATATGTACTGTACCGCTAAAAGGTAACATATGATGTTCACAAAAAGAGGTAAATTTTATGCCCTCTAATGAGATAAAATCTTGAAAATTACCGGTATCACTAAATTTTGTTTCTAATATTTCCTCAATATTTTTGTCATATCCTGAAAATATTTCTTCATAACTTTTGATTACTCTATCGGGAGTTTTAAATAATCCTTCACGATTGGGATCCTCACCGATAAATCTTAGTAATGTTCTTACTGCTTCTTTTGCTTCTTCTTTTGTCGGTTTTTTAATCGTCATAATTTTGTTTATTTTTCAAAAAAATTGTTTTACCACAAATAAACACAAACATCAAGCCACCTACTATAGCAATAAGCCCGCCGCCGCCCATCATACCCATTAGTAGCTTAGCAGATAACGGCATTACAGTATTAGGATCTTTACGCATAACGCCATAACCACCGGCAAAAGCAAGCCCGAGTATATGCAGGATTTGCCCAAAAGTGAGTAGGTAGAGTGTAAAGTTCATAATATTGTCATTGCGAGGAGATTTAAAAAATCGACGAAGCAATCTCAGGATACTTGACAAGATTGCTTCGTCGCTACGCTCCTCGCAATGACGCTTAACACCCAAATAACAATACCCCATGCACGCAATACTTATTCCCACAATAGAGCCATGATAATGTGCAGGGATCACTACATTTATGCCTGATATATTCATGGCTATCAAACCACCAAGTAGGAATAGGGTAATGGAGCAGAGTAGGGTGGATTTGATGATATTGTCATTGCGAGGAAATTGCAAAGCAATTGACGAAGCAATCTCAGCAAACACCCTGAGATTGCCACGCTCCTTATAGTCGCTCGCAATGACGCTACAGTGACATAACGATTCAACTACTATACCACCTACACACAAAACAGGTGCTATTCCGCCTAAATATTTCATATGGTTGGTATAAAATTCTTTAAAGTTACCATCGATAATATCGTAAGAGATATGCCTCCAAATAATAAGAGTACTGAAAACAAAATTTAAATATAGCAAGAATAGATAGAATTTTTGGAATTTTGATTCTTTGCCTATTAGCTTTTCAAATAACATAATCCAAATAAACATTGCTATTTGAGTATAAATAAATTGCAATAAATGACCGCCGCTCCAAAAAAGCAACTCATAATAAAATTCTATTTCGATAGGAATAATTTGGATAACATTTTGTAAATCACTATAAGAACACCAAAAACAAACCCAACTCAAGATATACATTATTATAGTCGATAGAATAGTGAAGTTAACTAAATTACTCCAGTTTGCCCAATCAAATAAATATAGAATATTTATAGCGTATAATAGCAAAGTAATACCGAATAAGCTAAGACCTAAGACGAATATTATATTCTCAAGCATCGGTATATAATTATTCATGACCGGATTATGTCCAGCTATAGGGGAAATGGCTATAAGGATGGTAGCAAAAAAAGCGAGTTTTGGATAGAGGCGGAACGCGTCATTGCGAGCGACTAAAAGGAGCGTGGCAATCTCAGGATGTTTGACAAGATTGCCACGTCGCTTCGCTCCTCGCAATGACGTTTCACTACCCCAAACACTTGCTGTAATAGATAGTAGCCAAATTAATACCGATAAATCAACGTGAATAATTAATGCAGATTTGAAAATATGAGGATTGGGAAAAAAGCTAGCAAGTTGCGGCGTGCGAAGTACTACCAGAACAACCGAATATAAACCAGCAAACCCTAAAGATATTATACCAAGCTTAAGCCAAGCTAAGGTTAAATTATTGCTTTGTAAACTAGTATAATTGGAATTCATGATAGAATAATAATTAATTAAAATTTATTGCTTGTAAAAGATGAAAATTATATTTTAAAGTTATGAAATCAAAAAAGCATAGTTATGTTCAATTTCTTACAATCGAATTATGAGTTATTTTTAATATCAATCTATACATTTTTAATCATATTAACAATAAGACATTTTATTAAAAATAAATATCTAATAGTTTTGTGTCATTTGGTCACATTTTTAACATTTTTTGTTATGTCTATTGGCGGAGGAAGTGTAGAAAATGACGCATATAAGCGATATGAAGAATTTGTTTTGTTAGAACAGAATAAGCAATTAGAAAATGCTAAAAAAAATCCTGATCAATTTGATCCAATGTTTCAAATTGATCTTAGGCAATTCAAAGATCCAGATGAATTCAAAAAATATCTGCTAGAGATAGATGATTCTGTAGATAAAAGTGAGGCTATGATGTTAGGATGGATTTTCGCATTTCTATATGAAATTTCTAAAATTTGTGCTTTCTTACTTGTTTTAGTTTTCCGGAAAAACTGTATGAATAAATTTTTAAGCAGATATGTTAGGCGGAACGGTTAAATATTCTTCTTTCCACAACTCATTATAAAGGATAGGGTCGATATTACCGCCGGATATTAGCACAAGCAGCTTTTTAGGAGTTGTTTGTGTTTTTAACCAGTTTACCACTGAAGCCATATTTATACTACTTGATGGCTCGCATATTACTTTCAGCAAATGGGTAAGCCAAGCCGTCCAATAATATATTTCATATTCTTCAGCTAAATAAAAATGATCAAGTTTTTTTAAATACTCAAAAGTACGAGCCGAAACACTAAGAGTTTTAAGACCGTCTGCAATGGTACTAGGTGAATCCTTAAACCTAAATATATCATTATTCTTAACTGATAAATAAGCATCATTAGCCGATAGTGGTTCTGAACCTATCAATAAACTAGTTGGTGATATTAATTCTTTTGCAAGGTAGGAGCCTGAGATCAGTCCGCCACCACCGCAAGAGGCAAAAATAGCATCAGGGCTAAATCCAAGCTGTTGCAAAGCCTCATAACATAACGTACCAGCTCCCGCTATCGTAGAATCGCTATCGGATGGGTGCATATAGTAAAAGCCTTGCATTTCGTCTAGTTTTGCTTTTTCTTCCGCTTCTTGCCGAGTATCGGTATATATAACTTCCCCGCCATAATGAATTACTGCTTGCTGTTTTACACGAGAAGTATTTAACGGCAAATAAATTCTTGCTTTAATACCAAGTATCTTACCGGCATAAGCAAGTCCGATTCCATGATTACCTGTGCTATAACCAACTATTTTTTTAGGTAGTTTTTCTTGCTCTTTTAATTCTAATAAATGATTTAATACGCCTCTTACTTTAAATGCACCAGTTTTTTGCAGTGATTCAACCTTAAAAAAAACCTCATGTCCCAGCATCTCGTTTAAGCTTTCGGAATGAACCATAGGAGTTAAATGCAGATATTGTTTAATCCTGTTATGTGCAGTTGCTACATTTTTAGGATTTTGAAGTAATAAATTCATAAATAATAATTAATAATGGTAGCTTGAAATAGTCTTAATACTATATTATATAATTAATACCCGTCAAATTTCAAAGGTTTTAATTGATGAATAAAAAATCACTGCCATTAATGGCACTGCAAGATATAGTAGTATTTCCTGGTGTAATTGCTCCTGTATTTGTAGGTAGGCAAAAATCCCTGCATGCTCTCTCTAATACTACAATTTCTGAAGAAGATAATAGTAAGTACATTTTAGTAACATTGCAGAAAAAATTCGATCAAGAAAACCCAAATAAAAACGAGCTTTACGATGTTGGTATACTTGCTAAGGTTATTCAAATAGTAAAATTACCTAACACTACCGCAAAAATTTTAGTGGAGGCGATAGCAAGAGTAAAGATAAGTAATATTAAAGGTGATGAAGCATTCGAAGCAAATTACGAAATTATCCCTGATGAAGAAATATTCGATGCTAATAATATGCGGTCATTAGTTGATAATGCTGTGCAATTATTTGCTAAATATGCAGGTAGTGATAAAAAAATCAATGCAGAAATTATTGAAACTATAAATAAAGAAATAAGTGAGACTACTAATTTTATAAATATCATAAATATTTTAGCTTCACATCTGATTACTTCGCTTGAAGAAAAACAACGCTTACTTGAGGAAACAAGTCCTTTTAAGCGTATCAGTACAATTATTAACATCCTTACATCCAATATAGTTAATTCAGAAACCGAACAAGCTTTGCAACAAAGGGTGAAAAAGCAAATAGAGAAAACCCAGCGTGATTATTATTTGCACGAGCAGATGAAAGCAATTCAGAAAGAGCTTGATGAAGATAAATCAGATCTTGCTGAATTTGATAAAAAAATTAAAGCTGCAAAACTGTCAAAAGAAGCTAGAGAAAAAGCTGAAGCAGAACTTAAAAAACTCCGCACTATGAACCAGATGTCAGCAGAATCCGGAGTAACACGTAATTATCTTGAGACGTTACTTAGCCTGCCTTGGGGTAAATATGATAATAGTAAAATTGATATTAACCAAGCTGAAAAAATCCTAAATCGTGATCATTTTGGTCTAGAGAAAGTTAAAGAGCGAATAATAGAATATTTAGCAGTATTACAGCGTTCCAGTAAAATTAGAGGTCCTATATTATGCTTAATCGGTCCTCCTGGCGTTGGTAAAACATCTTTAATAAAATCTATTGCCGAGGGGATGGGTAGAAAATATACCAAATTTGCCTTAGGCAGTGTTCGAGATGAGGCTGAAATTAGAGGGCATAGAAAAACTTATCTTGGCTCAATGCCTGGTAAAATCCTTACTCAGCTTAAGAAAGTTAAGACAAGTAACCCTGTTATGTTACTTGATGAAATAGATAAAATGGGTTCGGACTTTAGAGGTGATCCTGCATCAGCATTGCTTGAGGTGTTAGATCCTGAACAAAATAGCCATTTTGTCGATCATTATCTAGAAGTGGAATATGATTTATCAAATGTAATATTTATTGCGACTGCTAACTCTTATAATTTACCTAGAGCTTTAATCGATAGAATGGAAATTATCAATATTTCCAGTTATGTAGAAGAAGAAAAAATTCAAATTGCTAAGAATTATTTAGTTCCTAAGCAGTTTAAGATGCATAAAATTAAAAAGGATGAGATTACTATCTCCGATGACGCTATTTTAGATTTAATTAGATATTATACTAAAGAGTCAGGTGTAAGGTCATTAGAGCGTGAAATAGGAGCATTAACCAGAAAAGCATTAAAGCAAATTCTAGCTGATAAAAAAGTTAAGCATATTTCTGTAGATAGCAATAATCTAGAAGAGTTTTTAGGTGCTAAAAAATATAATTTTGGTCTTGCTGAAAAAAATGATCAAATAGGTAGTACTACTGGGCTTGCTTATACGGAGGTAGATGGGGAGCTTTTAACTATTGAAGCGTTATCATTCCCGGGAAAAGGTGAAATCAAAACTACCGGAAAACTCGGTGATGTAATGAAAGAATCAGCAATGGCTGCATATAGCTGTTTTAGAAGTAGAGCGGCTGATTTCGGCTTAAAATATGAAGATTATAAAGATTTTGATGTTCATATCCACGTTCCTGCTGGTGCTATTCCAAAAGATGGTCCGTCTGCTGGTTGTGCTTTGTTTACCACCATTGTTTCGTTGATGACTAAAATACCGGTACGCCGCACTGTTGCTATGACCGGTGAGGTTACTTTACGAGGCAATGTTCTACCGATTGGCGGTCTTAAGGAAAAGCTGCTAGTAGCAAGTAGGGGAGGGATTAAGACAGTACTAATTCCGGAAGAAAATGTCAAAGATTTGAGAGACATACCACCGAATATAAAAAGTAGTCTAGAAATTATCCCTGTTTCAAATATTGATCAGGTACTAGAACATGCATTGACGAAGAAGCCTTAGAATACTAGTTATCACAGCGTTATTTCTGTCATCTAGCTCACTTGTAGTGGGATTCACTAGAACAACTGTCATTCCATTGCGGCTTTATTGCGTAGATCAGTTTTCCAGTTCTCATCCCGTGAGCTTGTAGCGGGATCCAGTTAAAAATACTAATAAAATTAGTATTTTTTATTATTTTTTGGATCTCGTGGTCAAGCCACGGGATGACAGAATGACTATCACAAATAATATCTATCATCAGCATAAATATCATATTTAATTAAAGTTACTTTAAGTTAAGAATTTATCATAAAAATTAAAGTCTATAATTTTTGTAAAAAATAATAAATTAAAACGCTTGACATATTTTTTTAGAGGAGTATCTTGTGGCTGTAGGTTGTTTATCAGCTTACGTTAACTTACTAATAGTGTTCAACATATTTTTAACATAAGGAGGTTATTATGACCATTCATAAAAACAATCATCACAGTAAAAATGAAGAAAAACACAATAATAATTTATCGCATGCAGCAGCAGTAATGCGTAGCAAGGATTCTTCTCCGGAAGAGCGAAGTAAGGCTGCTTCTACCATGGGTCATAAAGGAGGGGGGCATGGCAGTAGTCATGGTTCTCATAGTTCCCATAAAAACCATCGATAATTTATTATAAAATTAGTGTAGTTATGGTTTCTCCTTTAGTTTCTCTAAAGGAGAAACTTTTACCATATCATCTTTTAGAAAACAGACTTCCATGTATGGATCGATTTTTCCGTTAGTGTAAGAAAATTACGGAGTATCCTTGAAAGAAATAAATTATACCTCTATAATTAATATAATCATTAAATTCAAGGCTATATAATCGTGACTGATAATAATTCTTCTAATTTAGTACCGGTAAATATCGAAGATGAGATGAAAGTATCTTATCTTGACTATGCTATGAGCGTCATAGTAAGTAGGGCAATACCGGATGTTCGAGATGGCTTAAAGCCGGTACATCGCCGTATCATCTACTCAATGCATGAAGCTGGCAACCATGCAAACAGAGCTTACAGAAAATCCGCTAGAATAGTCGGTGACGTGATGGGTAAATACCATCCGCACGGGGATAGTGCTATTTACGATTCGTTAGTGCGTATGGCTCAAGATTTTTCGCTGCGTCTACCGCTTGTTGATGGGCAGGGTAATTTCGGCTCATTGGATGGTGACGCTGCAGCGGCAATGAGGTATACCGAATCACGTATGGCAAAAGTAGCCCATAAACTGATTGAGGATATTGATAAAGAAACTGTTAGCTTTAACCCAAACTATGATGGTTCTGAAGAAGAGCCTTCAGTGCTGCCTTCTATGTTCCCGAACTTACTAGTAAACGGAAGTGGTGGTATTGCGGTTGGTATGGCAACTAATATTCCGCCTCATAATCTTGGTGAAGTTATCGATGCTTGTTGTTTATATGTAGATAATAATGATATAGAAATTTTAGACCTTTTAGAAGTTGTTAAAGGTCCTGATTTCCCTACAAGCGGGATCATTCTAGGTGTTAATGGTATTAAATCAGCCTATTTAACAGGTAGGGGGAGCATCGCTATAAGAGGGCGAGCTGAGATTGAGAATTTAGGTAACGGACGTCAAGCAATTATTATTACCGAAATACCTTACATGGTAAATAAAGCAAGGCTTGTTGAAAAGATTGCCGAAATGGTTAAGGAAAAACGTATTGAGGGTATAAGCGATTTACGTGATGAGTCGAATAAAAACGGTATAAGAATTTATATTGAGCTGAAGAAAGATATTGTAGCTGAAGTAGTTTTAAACCAAATATATTCCTGTACGCAGCTTCAAACTAGCTTTGGCGTTATAATGCTTGCTCTAAAAGATGGCTTGCCTAAGGTAATGAATTTAAAAGAAGTAATAGCGGCTTTCGTTAGCTTTAGGGAAGTAGTTATCACTAACCGCACTATATATTTACTTAATAAAGCAAGAGATAAAGCTCATATTTTACTGGGGCTAACTATCGCTGTTAGCAATATCGACGAAATAATCCGTATTATAAAAGCTGCAAGCGATCCGAATGCTGCTAAGCAAGAATTAATGGCACGCAGTTGGGATGCGTTAAATATTCTGCCGCTTGTGAAGTTAGTTGATGATAAGGCAATGTTGAATGAAGAGGGTAAATGTAGCTTTACCGAAGCCCAAGCAAAGGCAATTTTAGAGATGAGATTGCAACGCTTAACCGCCATGGAAAAGAATAAGTTAGAGGAAGATTTAAAGAACCTTGCCACTGAGATTACTGAATATTTAAATATTTTAGGTTCACGTGAGAGGTTACTTGAAATTTTAAAAGAAGAGTTAATTAAGGTTAAAGAAGAGTTTGCAACTCCTCGTCTTACCTCGATTGAATTTGGTGAGTTTGACCAAGATATAGAAGATTTAATCCAGCGTGAAGAAATGGTAGTAACTGTAACGCTGGGCGGTTATATAAAGCGTGTGCCTCTAAGTAGTTATAGAGCTCAAAAACGAGGTGGTAAGGGTAGGTCAGGGCTTTCAATGCGTGATGAGGATATTACCACGCAAGTTTTTGTTGGTAGTACTCATACGCCAATGTTATTCTTCTCGAATATCGGGCAGGTTTATAGCTTAAAGCTATATAAGCTTCCTTTAAGTAATCCGCAAGGGAAAGGTAGACCTATGGTTAATATCTTGCCGCTTAAAGGTGATGAGCATATTAGCAATATTATGCCGCTGCCTGAAAATCAAGATGAGTGGGATAATCTAAATATTATGTTTGCGACCGCTAAAGGTAATATTAGAAGAAGTGATTTATTAGATTTCAAAAAGATTCAGTCAAACGGTAAGATTGCAATTAGGCTTGATGAAGATGACAAGTTAATAGATGTAAAACCTTGTAAAGAGGATGAGCATATTTTACTAGCAACCAAATCGGGTAAAGCTCTAAGATTCCCTGTTGAGTCGTTGCGTGTGATTAAGAGCCGTACTTCCGACGGAGTGCGTGGTATGAGACTTGCCGAAGACGATTCAGTGATTTCTATGACTGTCTTGAGAGGTATCAAAGCTACACGTGAGGAGCGAGACGCTTATTTATCCGTATCATGGGAGAAGAGACTTGAGATCGCTAAAGGGGAAGAGTTTAATTCTGAAGAATTAGGCGTGGATTTGACTGCTGAATCTATTTTAGAAATGGCAAATTCCGAAGAGTTTATTTTAACAGTAACCGAAAACGGCTTTGGTAAAAGAAGCTCGGCTTATAGTTATAGGATTACTGACCGCGGTGGTAGCGGTATAATCAATATGGATATTAACGACAAAACCGGTTTAGTAGTTGGCGTTATGCCTGTTAAAATGGATGATGAGCTAATGCTTATCACCAATAGCGGTAAATTAATCCGTTGTAAACTCGAAACAGTACGTATTACAGGACGTAATACTAGTGGTGTCACTTTATTTAGGTTAGATGACGGGGAAAAAGTTGTATCTGCTTCTCTAATTGCTGAAAGCTCTGATGATAATGAAGAAGACGGCGAGTTTGAAGAGGAAGTGGTAGTAGAGGGGAGTGAATAAAACGTTATTGCTGTCATTGCGATTGACTAAAAGGAGCGTGGCAATCTCATGAAAGTGTCCAGAGATTGCTTCGTCGCTATGCTCCTCGCAAGGCATTGCCCGCGTGGATCAGTTTTTCCGTCATTGCGAGGAAATTACGAAGTAATTGACAAAGCAATCCAGTAAAAAATGCTAACTTATAGCATTTTTTATTATTTTTCTGGATTGCCACGCTCCTTGCAGTCGCGTAGCTCATGACGATTTGGTATCCACGTAACAATGCCTCTTCGCAATGACGATGTCTATACTTATTTAGTACTACCAATTTTAGGATACAACCTTAGCAATTTAAATTGTATTTTTTGCTTACGTTACTTCTATAAAATACTATAATATTCAATAACATACTCCTCCTATATTTTTTTATTTTATATAATATAAAAAATTTTTATTGACTTTTAGTAGAAAAAGTATAAACCTCTTCGTTACAAAAATCTATTTCCTAAATTTAATTTAAAATTTAAAACCTAAATTAAGGTTTTAATAGATTTCGTAGTGATTATGAGTATCATTTTTGGTTTATGTATTTCAATATTTTAAAATCCATATATAAAACGGAAAGAATTAATTTGTCTACAATTATTTCCGCTGGAGTTGGTTATATAGTTATTATATTAGTACTTTTTAATTATTATGACCAAAAAATAAAAGATGCAAAATTATTATTTTTAAATAACAATTATAATTTAATATTAGAAACTGGTTTAAATAAGTTTCAAACATTAGCTTTTAGATTAAATACTAATTTACAGTCTACTAATATCTCATCAAATAATAATTATATTAGAATTTGTAAAAATGAAAATTGTGTAAATTATAGTTTATATAAGCTGCAATCACTATTAGAGAGGTCTATACCTAATTTTAATAATGTGAAGATAGAACAAAATAATAATTTAATTTATTCAAATGCTATTTTTGAAAATTATGAAATGGATAAAATATATTATTTAAATCAAGATAATAAATTGATAATAAGAACCAGTATTAATAATGATTATTGGAATAAGATAATAAAAGATATTAAAAAACCTTTATGGTTTATGATCACTTTTTTATCGCTTACCTTTATCGCTGTATATTATATATATCAAGCTTTATCAAAAAAAATTGAGAAAGAATATAAGAATAAATATGAGACCGCTGTTAAAGAGTGCGAAAAGCTATGGATGACAAAATTATGGGATACAGAGTTTAAAAAAACTACAGATGTTGAAATTAATTATTTATTTAATCAAGAAGCAGCAAAAACAACATTATTAAATGAAAAAGATTCGCTAGATAAACAAGATAAAAAATTAAAAAGATCATATTTAGAAAAAGATTTATATTGTTCTATCGCTTTATATAACTCCTCTAATAAAGAGGAAATAGATGTAAGAAAGTTAATTAAAGTTTTTACTAATAGATTTGATAAAGAAGATGAAAACATTTCTTTTAGTATAACTTGTCTTGAAAAACAAATATACTTTTCTTCTACTGCAGCATTTTATCAAGTGATATATAGTATGATAAATTATCTTTTCTTTATTATTAAAAAGCAATTTTATAATAATAAACATCACATAAATTTATTCATAAGTAATGTTGCAGGTAAGGTATCATTTAGTTTTAGTTATAGTGGAGTACCGCTAGAAAAGGAAAAGGATTTATTCGCAGTATCAAGTGAATTTACGAAATCACATGCTAATCCATTTATCCTTAGCATAGAACAAATATTTAAGATACTAAAGTCAAACGGATTTAATTGTAAAGTAAGTTATGATAAGACAAATCTTATAGAAATAAATGAAAAAGCAATTAAAAAAAATAAAATAGCAAATGAAGATAATATCATTTATTTAGCTGGTTGGGATAAAGAAGAATCAGACTAAATATTTAAAATTACTTCGTTAACAGTCATATATAATTAGTAAAGAAATTAAGCTCTTTCTTGATTAGTTGATTAAAATTATTTGACATTAAATATAAGTTACATTGACAACCAAAATCAAGGAAAAGAAATGAAAAATTTATTACTATTATTCATAATATCCATCATTCCTTCAAATTTATTCGCTCAAGCCAAAGTAAATAATATAATTGCACCGGTCAGCTATTTTATAAATCATCTTGAGCAACTAAATCAGATAAAAACTAATCTAGGAAAATATAGACAAACGAGTATTGTAGGCATTAGCGGAATGGGCAAAACTCAGCTAGCTAGAATGTATACTTATGCAAATAAAGGTAATTATAATTTAATTTGGTTTATTGATTCCAATTTAAATATTAATGATGAACTTTTAAAGTTAGCAAAAGCTATTAACAAAGCTGAAGGGAAAATTTTAATCGCAGAAGAAGCAGCTAATGTAAAAAAAGAGTTGATGGAATATCTGGGGCAGAATGATAAATGGTTGTTAATATTTGATAATTTAAAAGTAGGTGAGAATAAAAAAATACAAGATTTTATTAATTGGGAACATAATGGCAATATCATATTTTGTTCACAAGATAGTGATAGAATGCCTTATATAGTAAAAGCTGTACCATTTGAAAAGCCCGAAACTATTAAGCTTGCAAATATTATTTTATTGGACAAAGATAATAATTTAGTAGAATTTCTAGTGCAAGAATTTAAAGGTTATCCAGTATTAATAGTACAAGGTGCTCAAATATTAAATAATGTACCGGGATTAGATAAAGAAGAATATAAAAATAAAATACAAAAATCTAATGATAAAATAAGTTTTAATCTATCGCTCGTAACAGAACAATTAAAACCATCTACAAGACAACTTCTAAATATAAATAGCATTACTCAATAACCAAAGTTTTTCTAAGGACTTACTTAGAATTATTACCGATAATAAAGATAATCTCAATGATGATATTTTCGAGCTATCAAAATTTGCTTTAATAACAAATATAGATGCTAGAGAAGATAATCCAGTTTTTGAGATGCATGATGTTATTGTTCAAAAAGTATTAGAAAAAAATAGTGCAAATAATAGTAAATATTTAGAAGATGTGGTTACTAAGTTTGTTGAGTCTGTGCCGAAAAGTGTAACAAAAGCATTTATGTATAGAAATGCTAAAACAGTACCAGAAAATATTGAAATAATATTAAAAAACGCAGAAAGCTATAATATAAATTTACATAAATTGACTGCAATAAAATTACAGCAATTAGTTCAATACGATAATTCTTATAATTTAATTGGTTCTAGTAAATTAGTTAATTGGTTTGAAGATAATGACGAGAAAGGGAAATATAGATTATGGTTAATGAATAATGAAGAAAAGCGAGTATATGCCGGTTATTTAAATATAACAGGATGGTATTACTTAAAATCTTATAATTATAAAAAAGCTGTAGAATATTTTACTAAGTCTAAAGAAATATATAAAGATATTAAGGGATATGAAGCGTATAAAGCGAATGTAACTTATGGGTTAGCACAAGTATATCTTACAATAGGAAATGTGCAGGAAGCTCAAGAAAATATACAAATTTTAAAACAGCAATTGGATAACAAAGTAATTGATAATGCTGATAAATCAATGCTATATATTGCTGAAACAAAATTATTTTTTATAGAAGGAAAATATAATGAAGCATTAAAGCAGATTAATAATTCTATAGAAAATAGTATATCTAATGGATTGTCACCTAATGCTTTATTGCTTACTGGTAGATATATGATAAAAGCTGAAACATTAAATAGCCTTGGTAAATATCAAGAAGCTCTTAATCAAGTAGAGCAAATATATAATATGCAAAAAAATGTTCAAAAAGAAACTAATGAAATATTTGGCAAAATATATTCTCAAAAAGCAATAGCATTATTTGGTTTAGGTGAAAAAGATAAAGCTTTAGAATATGCAAATAAGGCATTAGAGATCTTTAAGAATAATGATAAAAATTTTATGAGTAGAAGAATGCCTGATGTATTCAACCCTGCAATAGCCATTACATGCACAATAAGAGGGGATATATTATTTGCGAGCGGTAAGCTTGAGGAAGCTTTAGATAGCTATATGGATGCACGAGGTATATATTTTAATGTTTATAGAAGAAATTATAAGAATGTAGCACAAGTAAGCGAAGTAAATCTTAAAGGAGCAAAGGTTGCGTGTAAAAGAAAAGACACGCTTAACTATAAATTTTTTGCTAAACCACAAATCATAGATTTTGGAGCGGAGCATCCTGATTCAATTGAAATGCTTGAATACTGTAAAACTTATGGTATGGGTTTAATTAGTAACAAAGCTTATATAGATAAATCTAAAAAATAATAAGTTACTATATTTGTAAGGTTTAATGTGTGAGCATTTACGGTGTTATAATTTTAAGCATCATAAATTTAAAAAAACGTGAATGTTCACAAGCCAATAATTTGCTATTTTAAAGCAGGGCAATGGTCAGGTCGTTTATAGATAATTTCCTTTCTATCACATTGAGTTTGGCCAGGTTCACAGCGGCTTGGGTCTAGATATATAATTGCTTGATAAGTAACGCCATAATGTCTGTCATATCCTTCTTCTGGGATACAATCACTTTCATTATCTATTAAAGAAAATACTCCCTCTCCTATGAAGAAAGGTTCGTGCTGAAGTACATATTCACCGTACCATTGAAATTCAAAAGGTATTAAAAAAATAAGGGTTGCAAAATTATATCCTTTATTTTTAATAAAATTTTTCATTCTATTAATAGCATCGGAACTAAAAAACTGATGTGTAGTAACAAAAATATAATTCTCATCAATTTTATTGCCCCCAAAGAACTGTTTCATAAAAGTTAATGAATCGTGCCAAGTTAATTTAGTATCTATTGCTATACCTTGATTACGCTTACAGCTCATGGTAGGAAAATACATTTTATACTTCTTATCTGATTCTATTTTTTCCGAAGTTTTTTTTAAAGCCCAAGTTTTAATTGTATCACCATGAAATAAAACAGATTTATCAAATTTTTTAGTAAAGTAAGTATCTGAATCTATAGTTATATAATTTTTTGCTATCCCTAAAGTACCAAAACATAATTTACAAACTTGTTGTGTCCAATTGCCTTGAATTGTCACATCAGGCTCGCCACATTTTTCTAACACTTCATTTTCTGTCATAAAATTAGGCATTCGTTGTATAGTACCTTTATTTTTAAGATCAACAAAAGCGTTTTTGAATAAGTCAAGTTCATCCTTACCGACTACAACATAAAATGGTGTATTTTCAGTATCGACAAAATATTTTTCAAATGATTCATATAGATGTAAGCTTCTATTTAAATCTCTAGTAAAAGATTTATTTAGTACCGCAAAATCATATTGGTATTTATATTTTTCTTGTACAATATTATTAAAATTATAGTGCTTATAATATTTTTTTGTATAAAAAGCTAGAAAAATGACTAATGCTATAAAAAATATAGCACATATAAATTTTTTTTGTTTTTCATACATTTACTTTTTAAGTTTTTCATCTAACAATTGTAATATTTTAGTACGTAATTTATCTTTTACTACCGACCAATCCTTACTTGGATCTATCAACAGGTTTTTATTCCAAATGTCACAATATAATGAATCATCATTATCTACTTTTTTAATATAATCAACTAAATCATCTTCCGTATTAAAATCGCCTGCATAAATTATAGCATCCTTATTTATATCTTGTAATACCGCAGTTTTATCACCATAATATATTGGTATAGCACCGGCGAAATATGCTTGAAATAGCTTTTCAGTCATATACCCATTATGTGTTTGGTTTTCATAAGCAATAACAAATTTACAATTAGATAACCACTCCATAGTTTCGCTAATTTCTAGATTTCTACCAATATTATTTAAATGTCTTCCACCACTAAGAACTTTTTTATTATAAGAAGAAGATAATTTATGAAATAAATGATCCCTTGCCTTAACTCCATCTAAAGGGTTATTAGTACGTGTATCATTTGTATATCCATTACTAACGAGAAAACAAGCAAAGTTCTTTTTATTAGGATTACAAGTTCCATTAGTTAGTCTCGTGTTGCTGTTTGCTACTAATTTATCAGCCCAAAGTCCACTTAAATAATAATATGGTAATCTAAAATACCTTGGATCATCTATATAATCAAATCCGAGAGTTAAATCATAATCTTTTAAATCTGGTAAAATTGCTTCTGCCGTATAATACATTTTTATAGCTTTTTCATTAGGCTTCATCGGAGCATTGCCATATACACCATCAATTATTAGGTCATATTTTTCACTACTTTTTTCAGCATTAACGACTATTACTTCATATTTTTCATTTAATATATCATAAATAGGGGATATAATTCCTGATCCTGGGTAGCTATTAAGTAATTTTACTTTTAATATGGGTTTATTAACAGTAGCGTTTTTTGCTCCGAAAGACTCCATACCAAATCCTATGGTCAGTAATAATATTATTGCTAACTTCTTCATTTTATATCCATTTATATTTAATTAATAAACTTTAACCAATCCTATTAAAAAACTCTTTAATTTTTTTTGTACATAATATAGCCTCTTCTTCAGTCAAATGAGGTCCTATTGGTAAACTAAGAATTTCTGAGCTAATTTTTTCAGTTAATTCAAAAGAACCAACTTTTAAATTCATATTTTGATAAGCAGGTTGTAAGTATATTGGGGTAGGGTAGTGAATTATAACTTGTACCCCCTGACTAACAAGATAATCTTTTAATTGATCTCGTTTTTTAGTCATTATAGGAAATATATGCCATACATTACCGTCATCATATTGAGGTAAAACTATATCATTAATATTTAATTCTTGTAAATAAATTTTAGCAATTCTTTGTCTTTTTTTATTCCATTCATTAAGATATCTTAATTTAATAGAAAGTATTCCTGCTTGCAAATCATCTAATCTACTGTTTTTGCCAATTATTTCATGACTATAGCGTACTTTACTTCCGTAATTACGTAGTAGTTTTAGTGTATCAGCAATTTTATCATCATTTGTTGATATACATCCACCATCACCAAAACAACCTAGATTTTTACCTGGATAAAAACTAAAACCATTGCAATCTCCGAATGATCCAGCTTTTTTTCCGCTAACTAAATCTATAGCTCCATGTGCTTGAGCAGCATCTTCTATAATTTTCAGATTATATTTTTTTGCTATAGCTAAAATTAGCTGTATATCACATACACGCCCATATAAATGAACCGGCATAATTGCACGTGTTTTACTTGTTATAGCATGCTCAATTTTTGAAGGGTCTAATAAATAAGTATCTTTGTAAACTTCAACTGGAACAGGTACTGCTCCAATTTCGGAAACAGCAAGCCATGAAGCTATAAAAGTATGGGCAGGCACTATTACCTCATCGCCAGCACCTATGCCTAGTGCCTTAAGGCTTAAAACTAATGCATCAAGACCGTTTGCTACGCCAATTACATGCTTTACTCCTAAGTAACTTGCAAATTCTTGTTCGAATTTTTCTAAACGATTTCCCAAAAGATATGAAGCATCGTTATTTACATCTTGCCATAATTTATCTGCTTCTTGTTTAATTTCAGTGTAAGCACTTTTTAAGTCTAAAAATTTGATTTCCATAATTTAAATTCTTCGTATGATCTAATATAATCGCTTTCTTGGTAGTTTTCTGAAGCACAGATAATTACTTGAGGATTATTTTTTATATTTGTTATTTCCCGCCATAAAGGTTTTAGAATGTATAAACCTTTATTCGGTGCATCAAGAGTAATGGTTGTTTTATACTCTCCATCATCTAAAACGAAATCTACCAAGCCATGAGTACAAAAAATAAATTGTTTTAAATTTTTATGTGCATGCCCGCCGCGATCTTTTTTTAAATTATAAAGCCAGTAAACACGATGTATAGGAAAATCTAAAATTTGTCCTAGCTCAACAAAGGATAAGCTCCCTCTATCGTCATCAAAACGTGGAATTTCAATTAATTTATAACTGTGATTCATAATAATTAATATACCATTCTACAGTTAATCTTAATGAATCCATAAAAGAAAATTTAGAAGACCAATTTAATTCTGAGCATAGTTTTGTATTATTGATAGCATACCTGAAATCGTGACTCGCTCTATCTGTTACGTATGTTATTTGTTTTGCATAAGGTGTAGAATTAGGGTTAGGTCTTAATTCATCCAAAATATTACAAATTTTATTAGCAAGTTCTAAATTAGTTTGTTCGTTACGTGTACCTATATTGTAGTTTTCACCTACCACGCCTTTATGGAAAATAAGGTCTAAAGCAGAGCAATGATCCTCTACATACAACCAATCTCTAATATTTTTTCCATTACCATAAATTGGGATTGGCTCACTATTTAAGGCTTTTCTAATAATAGTAGGAATTAATTTTTCATTATGTTGCCTTGGTCCATAATTGTTTGAACAATTGCTAATTATTGTCGGTAAATTATATGAGTGAAAGTAACTTCTAACTAAAAAGTCACTAGAAGCTTTAGAAGCACTATAAGGGGAATTTGGAGCATAAGGAGAATTTTCAGAGAAATAACCTGTATCACCTAAGCTACCATATACTTCATCAGTAGAAATATGTAAAAATCTGGAGTTTATATTATCTTGTGATAACCAGTGATTTCTTGCAGATTCTAGTAAGTTGAAAGTACCTTGTATATTAGTTTCTATAAAAATTCTTGGATTAGCTAATGAATTATCTACATGCGATTCTGCTGCTAAATGAATTACATCGGATATATTATATTCTTTAAATAAATTTTCTATTAAGTCGATTTGGCAAATATTGCCATGAATAAATTTATAATTTTGTTTATTGCTAATATGATCAAGGCGTTTGATATCAGCAGCATAAGTTAAGGCGTCTAAGTTAATAATATAGTAATTATTATATTTATTTAAAAAATATTCTACTAAATGGCTACCAATAAATCCGGCACCTCCTGTAATTAAAATAACTTTATCCATTTTTATTTTCTCTGCATTTTTAAAGATTTTATTTTTGTGTATTTAAAATAGAAAAGCTAGGGTGAGAATAAATATTTTTTAAATATTTACAATAATCGGAATTAGGGCTAAGTTCAGCTAGTTTTAGCAACATTTCTGCATCTATATATTTACAATTATATGCTACCTCTTCTAAACAGGCAATTTTTAATCCTTGTCTTTTTTCGATAGTAGCAATAAAATTCGATGCCTCGAGTAAACTATCATATGTACCTGTATCTAACCAAGCTACGCCACGTCCAAATACTTCTATATTTAAGTTATTTTCCTCTAAATAAGCTTGAAGAACTGATGTAATTTCTAATTCCCCACGCTTTGAAGGTTTAACTGCTTTTGCTTTTTTAATTACTGAATTATCAAAAAAGTATAAACCGGTTATAGCATAATTTGATTTAGGGTTTTGAGGTTTTTCTTCAATACTTGATACTTTACAGCTAGGAAAAGAAATCTCAGCAATCCCATATCTTTCTGGATCTTTAACATAATAACCAAAAATTTTCGCTCCTTCTTGTAAAGATCTAGCATTTTGTAATATTGATACTAGTCCTTGACCATAAAAAATGTTATCCCCAAGAATTAAGCAAACATTAGAATCTCCTATAAAATCTTCACCTATTATAAAAGCATCCGCAAGACCTTTAGGAGTATCTTGTATAGCATACTGAATATTAATGCCTAAATGACTACCATCATTTAATAGATCTTGATATAAAGAAAGAAATACACTGTTAGTAATAATTAGGATTTCCTTGATTCCAGAAAGCATTAATACTGAAATAGGATAATAAATCATCGGTTTATCATAAACCGTTAAGAGCTGCTTTGATAAAGATTTTGTAGCAGGGTAAAGCCTAGTAGCAGAACCGCCTGCTAAAATTATACCTTTCATAAACTATTTAATAAGTTGTTGTGGATAAAATTATTAGTATCTTATACATTAAATATGTACTAACTACAAGCCTTAGTTTTGTATAGAATTTACATATTTGCTTAATAAATCTATATCAATACTATAATCTGAATGCATAGGTGATATGATTTGAGTATTGGTATGAGCTCCTATCAAAAATTTTAAATCCATTTCTAGGCTCATAGCTAAAGAATGAAATACTCGGAAATTCGCTTCTTGTACGTTACTACTTAAAATTAATATTTTACAATCTTTAGGAGCGAAAATTAAATTAACCATACCCGCACCCGTAGGACCGATAATAATTTGTGCCATTGAGAATAATTCAATTTGTGCCTGGGCTGATAAAAAATCTGGGTAAACAATTTCAAATCCTTGAGTAATCAAGAAATTTTCAATTTCTTCACTATTGAGTAATTTTCTATATGTAGCTCTTTTTCTTGATATATAAAGTTTACGAAATGCCTTTTTAGGGTTATTAAATTGTTTAGATATTACCTTTTTTACAAATTGTATTGCTTTGGGAGCAACCACTACTGCATTTGAATAATCAGGTGCATTAACATTATCTTTAATTAAGGATAATGGGGAGGGATAATATAACTTTTTTACTAAATATCCGTTTTTTTTTTCAAGCTTTATTAAATCTCTATTATCAAAATTGAACATTTTTAGGAGTTCTAATGATTGAGGATAATGATCTTCGTCAATTAATAATGGTATTTTTTTGTCTAATCCTTGAATTAAACTAAGCCTTGGTAAACATTCTACAATCCAATGATAGTAGTTTTTGGAATGATCTTTAACAAGATGAATACCGCTATCAATAACTTGGGGATTTTTTATTATTTCAAATGACAAGTTTTTTTCATTAATCTTATTTACAATACCTATAGATTTAATATGGTAAACATATTTTTTAAGATAGAAGTCGCTTTCTTCGCCATAAATAATATACTGATCATTATTATCAAGACCATCATATAAAGCTGTATTATTACTTAATATTAGATCTGTACCCCCGATTACAATTGCATTATTTATTTCTGCAAGATAAGTATCTGGTAATTTTATTGTGCAATTATATTTTTCTGATACATGAAAATCATTATTTATTACTTTAGGTTTAGTTAATTTTAATGTTTTGTTAGTATCAAAAAATTTTATTTTGTGAGATAATAATTTACATCCTTCAGAGACAGAATAATAATTAAAAATGTCTTTTAAAGGGCTTTTAAAAATTACATCCTGAGTTTCTTGAGTGTTTGTATTTAAATCATGAGATTTTTGAATACTTAGACCTGCATATTTAATTTTTTTAATTTTAAGGATGGTTCTCAAAGAAGCTAAATTTTCTCTAAATATTTGTTTTTTAGGGTTTAACCAAATTGCAATTGAAATTAAACATTTTGAAGCACAAAATATAGCGTAGCGTAACAAATATAAAATTTTATTAACAGCAGATAATATTCTAGGTTCAATTTTAACAGTTAAGGAAGCACTTTTTATGCCTAACCCATTTAAAATATTAGCTAGCTTATATTTTGTTGTGTCTAAATTGGCTAGAATCTTTTTTAAGATAATCATAAATTACAAGATTTAAAGTAATAATTTGTATATATCAAATAACTTAGAGAGTTAAAAGTAAAGCAAGGAACTAAAATATGAATTCCTTGAAGTTTTGTAGAACTAATTCTTTAAATTAATAATGAGTATACAGTCAAAATGAATTTGAGATTAGGCAAGAGGAGTAATACCTATAACTAATTAGCTTAGCAACAAAATTACATGTTCAAAATATATATCAACTAATTAGTTCCTAATAAAGCGTTTATTATATTATTTTCTTGCATAATTGTAAATATCAAAATATTTTTATTTGAAATTAAAATAATTATTTTTTCAAATCCCTATGCCCCAAATAAGCTTTATAAAACCCAAACAAATTATTGGCAATCACCTAATATTACGTGATGTAGAGGTAGAAGATAGTTCGTTTATTTTAAACCTAAGAACTGATACTACTAAATCTAAATATCTCTCTTCAACCTCTAACGATTTATTACAACAAATTGAATGGATTAAAAAATATAAGCAAGATAATTCCCAATTATATTTTTTAATCCAAGATCAAAATTTAGAGCAAGTTGGAACAGTACGACTTTATGATGCTCAAGAAGATTCATTTTGTTGGGGATCATGGATTTTAAAGGCTAATACACCAAGTGGCTACTCTATTGAGTCAGCTTTAATCATATATAGTTATGCACTTAGCCTAGGTTTTACTAAGGCTCACTTTGATGTAAGAAAAGAAAATGAATCTGTTTGGAGATTTCATGAAAGATTTGGAGCTATTAAAGTAGATGAAACAGACAAAGATTATTTTTTTACAATATCCTTTGAAGCAATAAAAAATTCTTTAGAAAGATATTCTAAATATTTACCAAAAAATATAAATATTATTTTATAAGCAGGGAATCTTTTGAAAAAATATTTGATGATATTTTTGCTTTTTCAACAGCTAAACTATGAGGAATAAAGGGTTTTTTAGGTTGGCGGATAGGGTGGGATTCGAACCCACGGTACGGTTGCCCGTACGCCAGTTTTCAAGACTAGTGCCTTAAACCGCTCGGCCACCTATCCAAGAAGATTCATAGCAAAAAATATAGCATAATTCAAGAAAAATCGTAAAAAATCTTTACTATGCTCGTTTAATTTAAAAAAATTGATGGCAAGGTCTTATTAAATCAGCATTGTTGTGTGGAGCGGTTTTTTCGTCATTGCGAGGAGATGCTAGCATCGACGCGGCAATCTCATAAAACAGTATAAAATTCCTGAGATTGCTTCGTCAATTACTCCGTAATTTCCTCGCAATGACGATTTGGTATCTCTCAAAATCTACTTCATATCACGAAGCCAAATTGTTCTTTTAACTCATTTACAGTTTCAGACGCTCTAATTCTTGCTTTCTCTGCACCTTGGTGAAGTATTTTGAATAAATATTCCTGATCATTCATTAACTCTAAATATTTATCACGCATCGGTTGCAGATTTGTAATAATAATTTCTGCTAAATCTTCTTTAAATTTTGCAAAGCCTTGATTCTCATAATTCTGAATTATATTCTCAAGTTTTTCTTCTGATAAGCTTGTATAGATGTCTAATAAATTACTAATCTCTGGTCTTGCTTCTTTATCATAACTAACAAAACTTAAATGATCTGTTTTGGCTTTTTTAATTTTTTGATGAATAAGATCATTATCATCTTTTAAATTAATACGAGAAAAATCTGAAGAATCGGATTTGCTCATTTTTTTACTGCCATCTCTAAGACTCATAATTCTTGTTCCTGAGCCACCAATTAAAACATCAGGTACTTTTAAAATTTCCTTATTAAACTTCCTATTAATTACGCCGGCGATATCTCTAGTTAGTTCCAAATGCTGCTTTTGGTCCTCACCAACAGGCACTATATCGGCCTTATATATCAGTATATCAGCAGCCATAAGTACCGGATAGGAAAAAAGCCCAAGGCATGCTTTTTCTTGGTCCTTTCCAGCCTTATCCTTAAACTGCGTCATGCGTTTTAACCAGCCGAGCGGTGTTACGCAATTCAGCAACCAAGCAAGTTCAGCATGTTCTTTTACCATACTCTGAGCAAAAATTGTGACTTTATTAGGGTCAAGGCCTGCTGCTAAATAAATCGCAAGTGTTTCTATAACCGATCTTTTAAGTTCACTAGGTGCTATATCAACAGTAATAGAATGCAGATCAGCCAAAAAGAAAAAACAATTATATTCTTCCTGCATTTTAACCCAGTTTCGAATCGAGCCTAAATAGTTACCAAGATGCAAAGAACCAGTAGCTTGCACACCTGAAAGAACAGTTTTTTTCATTTTATACCTTTATTATTGTATTCATTAACAAATATATGTATATATACCAAATTAATATTTAATTTTTACTATATGCTTTGGCGTTTAAGAATTTTATCATTTTACGGATTATTATCGTTATTTACTTTTATCTTTTTTCTTATATGTTACATACCCGTAACGTTTTTCAATGTCAACTATCAAATAAGATATAGGATCGCTGTTATCTTTTCTTATACTTTTGTGTGGCTTGCAAAAATTTGTTGTGGTTTGAAATATGAGGTAGAGGGGCTTGAGAAATTACCTAAAACCATTTCAATAGTTGTATCTAACCATCAATCCTTTTGGGATCAGATGTTTATGCAGCTTATTATCCCTAAACATTCGTGGGTATTAAAACGTGAGCTATTTAATATACCGCTACTTGGTTGGGGACTTCGTATGGTTAAGCCGATTGCAGTAAATCGTGGCACTAATAGTTCAGTTGCCCAAATTTTAAGAGAGGGTGAGGAAAAAATCAAGGAAGGTTTATGGTTAATAATATTTCCTGAATCAACAAAAGTTCCGCCTGATCGAACAGTAAAATTTAAGCCAAGTGCTGTAAAGCTTGCTTCTATTACTAAAGTGCCGATAGTAATGATGGCACATAATGCCGGCTTATTTTGGCCTAGAGGCTTTTGGTTTAAACAGCCTGGAACTATAAAGGTAAAAATTATTGGAGTAATAGAAAGGGAAGAGGTAGAACAGACCGAGGTGCGGATTCTTAATGATAAGATTGAAGAGATAATTAATAGTGAAAAGCAAAAATTATTAAATTAATACTTACTCGAATAGCAAATTACTAATGTAATTTGTTATTTGTATTAAATTAGTCTTGGATTAAGAAATAATTAGTATTATCATACAATTACCAACTATTCTTATGGAGGTATTATGAATAATACAACAGCATTAAAATTAATTGCAGTGATCGATAGTAAGCAAATGATGCTTTACGATGCTCAAGGAGTTAAAATTACTAATAATAAGCCTTTAAAGTTACCTTTAGATTTGGAAGAGCATCACCACCATAGAGAAAAAAGACAGAGTTTATACCAAAATAAATCTACGCCTGCTTCATTGTTTGAGCCTCATACTTCTTTAAAAGATATAGAACACAAAGAAGCAGCAAAAAGCGTTATAAAACATTTAGAAAAAGCAGTAGGTCAAGATCAGGCTAAATATAAAGAACTAATTATAGTTGCTGAACCGCAAATGCTTGGTTGCGTTCGTCATGAGCTTAAAAATGGTCTGAAAAAGATGATTACTAAGGAAATAGCGAAAGATTTAGTGCAGCATAATGCTGAGGCAGTCGAAAGGGCAGTATTCTCTTGATGAGTTGTTATTGCGAGGAAGCATTGCCTATGTAAATAAAAGAATGTTGTTATCCCGTGGTCAAGCCACGGGATGACAGAGTGATAAAGTTTCCGCTCGCAATGACGCAAAGTTTATTAACAAAAACAAATTAAATATTACAAATAATTATGTCGCGAATTTATTTTAACGGTCCTGAGGGGCGAATCGAAGGAATATATGTAAAAGCAGAAGCATATAATGCTCCTGTTGCATTGGTTCTTCATCCCCATCCTTTGCATGGCGGTGATATGAATAATACAGTAGTGTATAACGCCTATAAAGTTTTATCTGAGCATGGCTATACAGTTCTACGTATTAACTTCAGAGGAGTAGGGCATTCAGAGGGTAACTTTAATAATGGGGTGGGTGAGGTTATAGATGCCGGAACAGCACTTGATTGGTTACAGCAGAATAATCCAAACGCTCAGTCTAATTTAGTATTAGGGTTTTCATTCGGTGCATGGATAGCTATGCAACTTGTGATGAGACGCCCTGAAATAAATAACTTTATTGCTATTTCGCCTCCGGTAAATAAATATGATTTTTCATTCCTTTCGCCTTGCCCTATTCCAGGATTTGTACTACAAGGTGATAGTGATAGTATAGTTTCAGCTGAAGCAGTAAAAGATTTAGCAAGTAAGTTATCTAAACAACAAGCTCATATTAAGGTTGGATGTAAAATTATTAGCGGTGCTGACCATTTCTTCCGTTATAAAATGGAAGAATTCTCTAAAGCAATAGGGGATTATTTAAAAACATTAGATCATGGTTATCCGCAAAGTAGCAATAATGTAAACGAAGAATCGAAGAGCCAGAAGAAGTTGTTTTTGTATTAAATGGATGTCATTGCGAGCCACTGAAAGTGGCGTGGCAATCTCATGAAGTAAAACTCCTAAGATTGCTTCGTTGGTTATTACATAACTTTCTCGCAATGACAGAAAAACCAAGCCATGCGACAGCAAGAGAACCCAATCAAGACATTAAACATTTATTATCATCCAAAGTTTGTTACAGTTACTGAATCCTGCTCTTCCTCCAATATCTCAAAAGATGATAACGTTAAATCAGGATATTCAAATTTACAAAAATGCCATTCTTCTTTGAACTGCTTATTACAATCCCTAACGATTTTTTTTTAATATCTTCCCCTATACATCTAAAATTAGAATAGTAAAATAAGGTATTAGAAGTAATAATAATAGCTAGATCTTCTAACTGTTTATCAAAATATTTAGTATTAGTGATAAGTTGCAAAGGGATATCATTACATATTTCATATTCAAGTTTTCGACCCAGCAAGATAATGTAATCACTAAAGACTAAATCCGGCAAAATACCATAAATAGTACCTTTAGAATAAAGTTGTGCAAGCGGCAAAATAGCTTTTTCTTCGCCAAGCAGCATAGCACAGGTTAGATTTTCAACTGCCGACTCAAATAATAAATTTATCGTTTTTTCAGCATAAGAATCCCAAATTGTCTCAAAAATAGATAATATCTCAACTTGTCGCAGACCTTTTTCAAGTAACTGATTTTTAGGCATTAAATAAAAAATTTCTTTATTATTTATTTCTACGATTTTCAAAATATATCCTATTTATTACATTATTAAACAAGTACATCCTTGTTTTCCTAATACTGGAGTTCCATCATCATCATTTTCGATATTTATTGTGTTTCGTGGTTCTTGTGTATTAACAAGTTGTTCATGATAATAATTATTGCCTCTTAATACTAAAGTTTTTTCTTCAACCTTTTTAGTAGTAGCAGAGTTATAATTTACTTCGCTTTGTGTTTTTGGTATATTAGTAGGTTTGTTGCTTGTTAATACTGAATTTGTTTCTTCATCTTTTTCAACTTTAATATTATAATCTATTGTACTTTTTGTTTTTTTTATATTATTAGTTTTTTTATTTTTGAAATCTTTTATATCGCTTTGAGTAGCTCGCCTTACTGTATTAGATGGTTGGTGTGTGGTACTAGGTAAAGGAGCTGAAATTGTGGGAATAATAGTTGATTCTGAACTATTAAATATGTCTTTTAAATCAGTATTGTTAAATGTATATTAATGTCACATTCTGCATTGTGCTTCGTTGTATCATTAATACCTGCTCGGTATACATACTTGTTATTGGAAATAGAATTAGCACAAACTGTAACTAATTTTTGTAAGTAATCTGTTAAAATATCTTCTCCTTTATAATCGCTATTAGAGCATTTTTTAGATTCAAAATGCTTTCCTATCGCAAGTATAAAGTCTCCATAAATAATATTTTTTTCAACCAACCAGCCATTATAATAAAATTGAGCTAAGTACCAAGCGGCATTTTCTTGACCACAAACTAAAGCTTCTTTTAATTTTACATATATTTTGGATATAATATATTTATTATCTTGTGTTATTTTTAATGTACAATCTTTTGATTGAGTAAGAGGTAATTTTATATTTTCAGAATAATATTTTAATGCTTCTTGTAATATGTCTAAAGAAGTAGGAAAAAATTTTGGTTCAAATATATTTTTTAATTCAGAATTTTCTAAATTTCTTTTAAAATTAGATTCGGCATTTTTCCTTATTTCGTCAGTAATAATACTATTTGTGTCTAATTGATATTGATTTTTAGTATTTTTAATAGCTTTAGCACAATCTTTGGCTAAATCTTTTGATATGTCACCTTTAAATCCATTATTTGCACATCTTATAGAACCAAGCTTTATTCCTATTGCAATAATAAAATTGCCTATCGTACAATCTTTTTCAAATAACCAACCATTATAATAGAATTGAGCTAGATACCAAGCTGCTTTTGCTTCGCCATAAACGAATATTTCTTTTAATCTTCTATATAGTTCAATTAGAACTGCTTCATTATTTTGTGTTATTTCTAAATCCTTTGATGTTCTAAGAGGTATTTCAATATATTCATCATAATCGCTTAATGCCTTTTTTATTATTTCGTAAAGATGAGGTAATTTTTCTTTCATCGTTTTCATTCCTTTTTTAAGATATAGTGCAAAGTACTGCACCATCTAGTAAGTCTAGATTTTCTCCCATTAATTTTGTTGATTTGTCATTAAATATTTGTTTTTTCACTACCCCAGAAGCAGTATCGTTATTTAATATAGTGAATGCACTTAATAGCTCTTGCTCTTTTTCTTCTTTTTCCAGTTCTATTTTTTAAAATACTTCCTCCCTACCATCAAAAACGCTTATATTAGTAATTAAGCGACCTTCAGGAGGTAAAGGATTATTAAAATCTCTTATAATGGTTTGTATATTAGCAAGAATTAAGTACTCAGGAACAGGAATTTTATCCCAGCTTTTGGATGCAATATTAATTATTCCTGTTTCTATAAAAGCTAGCTCTTTAAGATCAGAATCACTGACTATTCCAAAATTCTTTAAATATATGGAATTTGTCCTATTTATATGATCTGTATATTTTGTTATAGTACTCAGCATTTTTATTAAATTACTTGCATATTGATTGTCGATTCCTAAATAATTTTTATTATAAAATGCATTCAAATATGCACAAGCATCTTTACTTCCTAAAAGCATAGCTCCTTGAAAATATAGTATGGCTTTAAAATAAGTTTCTTTAGCTGCATTAAAATTCTTTTCTTTATCTGGAGTTAGATCTCTCTCTTGTGGAAATTCTATGTTTATAGCTTCTTGATAGAATTTTTTTCCTTCTTCGTATAGATAATCATGTGTCATATATACATTTTTATAAACTTTAGGAGGTTTCTTTTTTGTCATATTGAATACGATTTTATATACTAAAGAAATGATTGATAATTTCTAAAAGGTTTGGATAGCCGCTAAGATTAACTTCCTCGTTGTTGTTTTGTGTGTCATAAACTATCGTTATTGATATATCTTTTTCTGCATCGCAATAGATCTCATGTAATTTATTATTTTTATAAAAAGTAATAGTCGGCTTTATCTTTGGTTTATGATCATCAATTATAAAATCTAAAGTTTTTTTATCAGCACAATTTAAAACTGTACCTGTAATTTCTTTTATTGAATTAAAATACTGTTTCTCTGATATTGCTTCAAAAGATTTGAGGTAATAATTAATAATCTCATCATTTGTTTCAGGATTATCAACTAATTTTTTATTACTAAAATATTCTCGTGTTCTGCAAATAGCATCGTAGGAAATATTTATCTCGCTTTCGTTTGTCGTAGGTGGGTTAAATATTAAATTCATTTGCTCACATTCGGCAATTTCAAATTTCGGACCTAATAAAACTAAATCATCGCGGAATATTTTTTTTTCCAAATCATTATTCTGAGAGTCAGGGTATTTTGTAAATATAAAATCATATAATTGAATTAACTCATAAGCTGCATTATCACAACCTGTGAATAAAGCATATTTAAAATATTTTTCTGCATGCTCTGACATGGCTTTTAGTTTTTTAATATCATCAATACTAGGAGTTGGGCTAAAGTTCAGTTTTTTTATTTTACTAAATTGCTCATTAGCCTTATTCATAAATATTTGTGAAATAGGGTTAGGGTTATTGTTTTGAGGCATATGTTATTACTTTTTAATTTAAGGGCTTAAGCTTTTATTGTCATTGAGAGGAGGTATTACCAACGTGAATCATTCTCCCCCTGTCATCCCGCGACTTGATCGCGGGATCCAAATACTAATAAAATTAGCATTTTTTATTATTTTTTCTGGATTGCCACGCTCATTTCATTCGCTCGCAATGACGACTTAGTACCCATGCAGACAATGCCTTGCAAGGAACACATGAGATTGCTGCGTTGAAACTTGCAGTTTCTTCCCGCAATGACGGAAAAATAATTAACAATAATTAAATTTACAATTTAAATTTAGTAATATTTTTGCTAAAAGGAAAGTTCAGCAGTAGAAAAAGAGAGTATTTTTTTGGAAGGTAGTTGCAATATTATTCTACCTATGGAATCGATACCTTGAAAAGTGCCTGTAACAATGTCATTTTGATATTTAACACTAATATTTTCATGTAACTTATAAGCATGTTTCAGCCATGCTTCTCTAATAAATGAAAAGCCTTCTTGCTCCCAAATTTGATAATATTTTTCAAAATTTTCTATTAATATTTCAAGTAAAGCTTGAGGGGTGATAACGGGAAGTTCTTCAGCTACTAAGCTAGTAGTGGGCTGGTCGATATTTATTGGGTGATAAGTAATATTAATACCAACACCGATAATAAGATAATAAGCATCTTCTACTTTAACCGATTCAAGAAGTATACCGGATATTTTTTTACCCCCTACTAAAACATCATTTGGCCATTTTAATTGGATTTTTTTAAGAACTAGGGGCGTCATCCCGCGTGCTTGTATAGGAATCCCATTTATTTTCTGGATACCGTGGTCAAGCCACGGTATGACATGTACCACACTATCATAAGCCGCTAGGGCTGTAACGAAAGACAATTGCGGTAGTAATTCAAGCTCTTTATTTGGCTTAATTAGTAAACTAGCATGTAAATTGCCGGAAGTAGATTGCCAGTTTTTACCGCTTATGCCACGTCCTTCGGTTTGAGATTTAGCAAGTATGATATAATCTCTATCAGGTTTATTATTTTTAGCTATTCTAATGGCTTCAAGGTTTGTGCTATCTAATTCATCAAAAACAAATAGCTTATATCTACCTAAATTCATTTAAACCTAAGATGAAATAATGAAAGATCCGAAGAGTAAAAACCCTATTACTACAAAATTAATTAATAATAACCCGTAGGAAATAGGTATTTTTGTTGGATTAGGTTTTTCAGCAAAATACATCGTTTTAATTATTTTAAGATAGTAAAAAGCCGCAATGACGCTAGTAAAGATACCAAAATAAGCAAGCAAAAACTCTTCTTGGGTAATTGCTTGGTAAAAGAGGTAGTATTTTCCAAGAAAGCCAGCAAGCGGCGGGATACCTATCATAGAAAACATAATTATAAAAATTGCAGCAGCTATAGCTTTATGGTTTCCTGCAATTCCTTGTATGCTTTCAAAATTGGCTTTGTCTGTTTGGTTTCCGAGTAACATAATCAGGCAAGTAAAGAACCCTATACTTGCGGCTGCATATATCAACATATAGAGCATAGCAGCTTTATTGCCATCTTCAGTACGCAGCAATACGCCGATTAATACATAACCGATATTTAGAATGGTACTATATGCCATTAATCTTTTTAAGGAAGTTTGACGAATAGCACCAAGAGCACCAAATATCATAGATAATAAAGCAATTATTTTTATCAGATTATAGCTAATAGGGTGATAGTTTTTGATAATTAAATTTTCGATATTTAATAAAATGGCAACAGCTCCAATTTTTGAAGCCGCTGTAAAATAAGTAACTGAAGCGATAGGTGATCCCTCATATACATCTGGTACCCAAAAATGCAAGGGGGCACTTGAAAGCTTAAAGAAAATACTGCTTAAAAATAATACTACACCAATTACTAAACCTAAATTTACCGAAGAGCTATCATTTAGCTTATAAAATATATCTGAAAATTGTAAGCTTCCGCCAAATCCATATATAAAAGAAATACCAAATAATGATAAGCAGCTAACTAAACTGCCTAATATAAAATATTTTAATGCTCCCTCTGATGATTTAATATCGCTCAATTTAAAACCAGCAAGTATATAAGAAGTTAGAGCAGTAAGCTCCATAGCACAGAAAAGTAATAAAAAATTCTGTGCTGAAATTGCCACAAAAATCCCAACTGTAGATAATAATATCAAAGTTATAAATTCAAATTTTAGTGGTTCACCGCTACGCACCGAATAATCTCGGTAAATTATCATAGATATTATAGTAAATATCAATATGATAGCCTTATAATTAGCAATATTTGCATTAGTAGTAAACATTACATAATCTAGGTATAATATACTTTCAGAGTAAGAATATTTTAAAATAACGAAAATTGTTAATATGGTAAGTAAAATAGTTATATTAGCAACAATTCTATTTTTACCTTGCAGCATTACGGCAAAGAATTGGCTTAAAAGTGCCGTTAAAGTTAAAGTTATTTCAGGAAGTAGCATATAAAATTAATATTGTTTATCGAAATATAAATATTAGTAAATAAATAATTTTTTATCAATAAACTTATATATAAATTAGACTTTAATACACTAAAAATTTGCAATTTTCTATAATAATACGCTATATTACTGCTGTTTATGTATAAAAGTTTAATAAAATAATGTATCTGTTATCATATATATTAGGAGGATTGAATACATTACTCCGCCAGTTACGTCTATCAATTAGCTCTATAGAGTTCTATAAAGATGTATATCAAAAATATCATGGTTATGGAATAAGATATTTATTTATCGTATCTTTTATTCCAGCAATAATTTATTGTATCTTTATATTAAATTATCTAATAACCTTGAAAGACAGCTTTAACGGAATAAAACAGACAAAAATGACAGATAATATTGAGTATATCATCAATCAATTACCGGAAATGCAATATGCTAATTCACGGATTCTTGTAAAAGATGAAGAACCTATTTATTTATATAATAAAAATAATGATAAAGTAGCTGTTATTGATACAAAAAATCAGGTTTCAATTAGAGAAAAAAGCAAGATACCTTTTGTAATTGAGGCAGATAAACTTACGATAAATTTTGCAATAGATAACACTAAAAAAAGCTTCCCTCGTACCATTAATTACTCAAGTTTATTCGATCAAAGTCAGATGACTTTAACTCCTGAAATAATAAAAAAATATTTTGCTGATAATTTAATGTATTTACCAAATTTATTTATTTATCTTGGTATGCCAGCTATTATATTATTTTGGTTTGTAACATTCTTTTTAGAAAGAAGTATTATAATATTATTAGTATGTGTTGCATTCAAATTATTATTCAATAAAGTCTCAGTACAAGATGCTACAAGATTAGTAATGTTTTCAAGCGGAGTGCCGATATTACTGCAGCCAGTTGTTCCTTTTGTACCGGTATTAGGTACAATATTACAAATACTTCAAATATTTACTACTTGTCTATTATTTATTGCTATTTGGCAAGTCAATAAAAATAGGAAGTTTTCGAGTTACTTGTAAAAACTCTTCTTCGTTAGAATAGTCTAAAGTTATTTTTTCTTTTATCTGATGTTTAAACCATGTGATTTGTCTTTTAGCATACCTGCGTGTTCGTGTTTGAGCTAAGTTTAAAGCCTCACCCAAAGTTAGTTTGTTTTCTAGATAAGCCAAAATTTCTTTTATGCCTACAGCTTTTAAATTTAGATAATCAGGATTGAATTGTTTTTTGATTAAAGCAATTTCGTCTATTGCACCATCTTTAAATATATTAGCTAAACGTTCATCACATATTTTATATAAAAATTTTCTCTCAGGGTTTAAGAAGATAATTTTAAAATTAAATTCAGATAAAATTTGTTCTTTTGGCAAAGTTTGGAAAGAGAAAATAGACTTGCCGGTTTGCAGTACTACTTCATAAGCTCTAATTAGCCTTTGAGTGTCTGATTGATTAATTTTAGATGAAGCTAGTGGATCAAGCTTTGTAAGCCTATTATGTAGCTCTATATTGCCTATTTCGTTATGTAGCTTTCTTACTTGTTGCCTTAAATCATCAGATATATCAGGAATATTATTATATCCAAAAACTAAGGAGTTAATATATAATCCCGTACCACCTATTAATATAGGAAGCTTACCGCTAGTAGTTACCTGATTTATTTTTTCGGCAGCAAGCTTTAAATATTTTACTACCGAAAAATCTTCAGTAATAGGCAAGAAGTTATATAAATGATAAGGAATTTCGCTTTTATAGCTTTCCGGAGGGGAGGCGGTAATAATTGGAATTTCTTTATAAACCTGCATTGAGTCAATATTTATTATTTCCCCGTCGCAAGCTTTGGCAAGTGCATGACCTAGATAAGATTTTCCACTAGCAGTAGGACCACATAAGATAATTATTTCTTTTTTTTGCACTTAAATATTAAGTCCGTACTTGCTTAATAATTGATTAATCATCGTTTTTAGCTCTTCTAATTTTTCAGCATTACTTGATTCAGCTCTTGCAATAATGGCAGATTCAGTATTAGAACTACGCAATAACCACCAACCATCTTCTGTGTTTACTCTTACTCCATCAATATCATTAAACTCTATTTTATCCTTTAGTAATTTTTCTTTGATTTCTTCAATAATTTGTAATTTTAATTCAGAAGAAACAAAAATTTTAACTTCCGGCGTGCTATAGCTTTTCGGTAGCTCATCTATTATTTCGTCTAAAGTTTTGCTTGATCTAGTCAGTAAATCCAAAAATCTTAATGCTGCATAGATTGCATCGTCAAAACCGAAATATTTATCAGCAAAGAATATATGCCCGCTCATCTCACCGGCTAGTAAAGCCTTTGACTCAGCCATTTTACTTTTAATAAAGGGATGACCAGTTCGCCATATTATAGCTTGCCCACCATATGATTTGATTCTATCGGCTATAAGCTGGCTAGCTTTTACATCAAGTATTATAGTAGCATTTGGGTTTTCTTTTAAAATATCCTCGGCAAAAATACATAAAATTTGATCACCAAATAACATCTTACCGCTTGAGCTTACAATGCCTATTCTATCGCCATCGCCATCAAAAGCTATACCAAGGTCACAATTTTGTTCTTTAACTAGTTTAATTAATTCTTGTAAATTATCGACTTTAGTAGGATCAGGGTGATGACTTGGAAAATTTCCATCAATTTTACTATTGATGATAATGTTTTCATTATTTAAACGATTTTTTAACTCTTCAACAATATTTCCGGTTGCTCCGTTACCAGGATCCCAAGCTACTTTTAGGCTGGAATTTACTATTATTTTTTCTAGAATACGATTTAGGTATTTTGATTGTATGTCATTCCCGCCCTCACTGTTATTTCCGCCTTTCCTGTCATTCCCGCGAAAGCGGGAATCCATATTCATATTAAGCTGGATTCCTGCTTCCGCAGGAATGACATTGAAGTCAGTATTTAAAATCTCTGTTAATAAATCCTGTATTTGAGAACCAAAAAAAGATTTGCCATGTTGTATTATTTTAAAGCCGTTATCATCACGAGGGTTATGTGAACCGGTAACCATAATACTACCAGCTGGGGTAAATTTTTTATCGGCAAAATATAGAACTGGACTTGGGACAACGCCAATATTTATAACCTCAGCTCCTCCATTAACCAATCCTATTTCTAGGAGTTTGTAAAGAGCAGGGGAGCTAAGGCGACCATCCATACCGACGCAGATCTTATTATTGCCATCCTTTATAGTCATCTTTGCAAAGCAAAAACCAACCTTATAAGCTACTTCTACTGTTAAATCGGTAAGGCTATTACCTCTTATGTCATAAGCCCTAAAAATGTCTTTGTTAATGTTCATGAAGACCTTATTATATTGTTTGGTGTTATCCTGTGGCTTGTACCCGTATTGTTGCGTGGCTCAATTTTACCCCTGCCATCCCGTGACTTGGGAACTAGATCCAGCATAAAGCGAGATAAATCGAGTTTTTTTTTATTTGTATATTTTACTGGATCCCGTGGACAAGCCACGGGATGACACCTAGGACTTTTTTCGAGCCATGCAACAACCTAGGTACAAGCCGCGGGATGACATTATAGCTTAAAGGCTAAAGCTTTCGCCCAGATAAACCTCTTTAACTTTCTTACTATTTGCTATTTCTTTGCTACTTCCTTCCAATAACACTTTCCCCTCGAAAATAACATATGCTCGGTCAACTATATCTAAAGTATCACGCACGTTATGATCAGTAATTAGAATACCGATATTGAATTCACGCAAGTAAGTAATTAGATTTTTGATATCGGAAATAGCCAGCGGATCAATACCGGCAAGTGGTTCATCAAGCATGATAAATTTTGGCTCTATTGCAAGCGATCTTGCAATCTCAAGCCTGCGTCTTTCACCGCCTGATAAGCTAGCAGCCGATAGATCCTTTAAATGTATTATAGAAAATTTTTCTAGTAAATTATGAGTTTTTTGTTCAATTATTTCTTTATCATTTTCAGATATTTCAATTATAGCTTTAATATTATCTTCAACCGATAAGCCGCGAAAAATTGAAGGTTCTTGAAGAAGGTAACCAATACCTAGCCTTGCTCTTAAATAAATCGGCAAATTAGTTATATTAATATCATTTAATAATAACTGTCCGGAATCTGCTTTCATTAAGCCAATAATGATGTTAAAACAAGTTGTTTTACCAGCCCCGTTTGGACCAAATAGACCAACTATTTCGCCTTGTTTGACATTAAGAGATATATCACTTAATATGGTTCTCTTTTTATAGGATTTTGATATATTTTTAACTTGTAAGCTGTCCATTTAATTTATTTTCTTACTATTTTTATTAATAATATCCACATAATAAATAAGTTTATTAGTTTTTAAAATATTATTATTACGTTCTAATACAACATTACCAAGTAAAATAAGTTGTCTATTATCTAAAAAATATTTTCCTGAATCTGCTAATAATAACTCATTATTAATTTTTTTCTCAACACTCAATTTAGTTGGAACAACTATATAATCAATGGTTTGTTTATTATCTACTGTTTTATAAAAAATATATAATTCTTCAGTTCTAAGTATTGCATTATCAAAATAAACAACTACATTTCCAAGGTATTCTGCCTTTTGTTTAACTCTATTAATGATTAAAGTATCAGATGTGATATGTAAGTTTGAAATATCTTTATCATCAGCATATGTTGAGATACTAATAGTAAAGAATATTACAAGTTTAATAATCCGATAGATCAATAGTTGTGTAGACATTGCCTTTAAAAATTATAATATTATTGTCGTCTTGCGTGTTAAAACTATCTGAAGTAATAGTAGAGTTTTTATGAAATAATGTAGCAGGAGAATTGCTAATTATACTTTTATTTATTAAATCAATTCTTGCATCATTAGTGTCAAATATCATATCTTCAAAATAAAATTTTACATCATTTTTTAAATCTAATATATGCGACTCTTCGTTTAAAAACCCTTCTTTTGCATAAACAGTAACTGATTGGTTTTGATTTACGTTATATATGCCGTTTATTATATCTAATTTATACTTGTTATCCGAATCTTTTATAGCTTGCTCAGCTTTAACTAAATAGCTATTTAAATTTTTATCTACCCCCTCAAAAACTGAATCTTTTAATATAATATTATATTTTAAATCAAGATTTTTTTCTGGAGCTTTTTCTACAATATTAGTATTATTTTCTTCGGTAGGGTAGCTACTTTTAACTAATATATATCCTGCATATAAAATTCCAAGTGTAATTAGGAAATAAGTAAATTTCCAAAATTTTTTCCGTCTTTTATAAGAAGAGGGCATATACTAATTGACTCCTGCTCGCAATAAATCATGTATATGAGTAATGCCTATAATGATATTATTGTCAACAATGGGTAAATTAGTAATATTTTTAGCTTTCATTAAATCTAAAACTTCTTTTGCAAATATTTCAGATGAAATATATACAGGATTTTTAGTCATAATATCTGAGGCTGTTTTTAAATGAATTTGATCGTTAATATGACGACGTAAATCACCATCTGTTATAACCCCTACTAAATTCTTAGCTTTATCTATTACTAAGGTACAACCTAAGCGTTTTTTATTCATAACAATTATAGTTTCAGCAAAAGGTGTATCTTCATGCACTAAAGGTATTTGGTCACCGCTACGCATTAAATGTTTAATTTCTGTCAAATTAGCCCCTATGCTACCGCCTGGATGATATGACTTGAAATCATCCTTAGTAAAACCTTTTACTTCATGTATGACAGTCATTAATGCATCGCCAAGTGATAGCATTATTAAAGATGAAACTGTAGGAGCTCCAATTATTGAGGCTTCTGAATATTCAGGCACTATAAGTAAGAAATCACTATTTGCAGCTAAAGTAGAATTTTTATTCATTGTCATTGCGGCAATTTTTACAGAAAAATCTTTGCAATATTTAATGATGTTAAATAATTCTTTAGTTTCACCGGAATTAGAAAGCATAATTACTAAATCATCTTTAGTAATCATCCCAAGATCCCCATGGCTTGCTTCCGCTGGATGTATATAAAAAGCTGGCATACCAGTTGAAGAAAAGCTTGCGGCTATTTTCTTTGCAATATAACCACTTTTACCTATACCAGTTAAAATTACTCTTCCTTTAAAAGATAGTAAAAACTCTACAATTCGGTTGAAATCTTCAGGGATATATTCAGATAGCTTTTTTAAAGCACTAGCTTCACTAGAAATTACTCTTTTAGCAATATTCTGGTAATTGTTTATAGGGTTCATTGCTTTTATAGTTGTTTTATAAAAATCGTCATTGCGAGGAAAAACTGTAAGTTTTGTACGTGTGCAATCTTAGGAGACAGATACTACTTCCTGAGATTGCCGCACTCTCTACGTTCGCTCGCAATGACGGTTATTATCAATTAAAATATTTACGTTCTGTAACTACTTCAGTCGTTTCAGCATTATTATCTTCGTTCCAAGCTCTTTTTTTACCATTTTCCCGTTTTTCAGGTTCTTGGTGTTCTTTAGGACTATTTTTTGGTTTTGGGCTTGCTGAAGATTTATCTTTCTCAGCATTTTTAATAGTTAGTTTTGCTTTACCTTTATTATCGAACCCGATAAGCTTAACTTTTACTATATCGCCTTGCTTTAAAATGCTGCTAACTGATTCGATTCTTTCTTCGGCAATTTCGCTAATATGAACAAAACCATCTTTATTGCCTAGATAATTAACAAAAGCACCAGAATCTAATATTTTCATCACTGTGCCGTTAAATACTTCACCTATTTCAGGTTCAATAGCAATAGCCTTAACTTTATCTAAAGCAACTTTTAGCTTATCCTTATCCGGAGCATAAATAGAAACTGTGCCATCATCGCTTATATCAATTTTAGCACCGCTAGTTTCGCAAATTTCCTTTATTACTTTACCACCAGGACCGATAATATCTCTGATCTTATCCTTATCAACTTTTAAAGTAGTAGTAGATGGAGCGTTTTTGCTCATCTCATTATTTGGTTTACTAATAACTTTATTCATTTGCTCAAGTATATGCAAACGTCCTGCTCGTGCTTGCTCTAAAGCTATTTTCATTATGTCAAAATTTACACCAGATATTTTAATATCCATTTGTAAAGCTGTGATACCTTCGCTAGTACCTGCAACTTTAAAGTCCATATCGCCAAAATAATCTTCATCGCCAAGAATATCAGATAATACCGCAAATTTTTCTTTTTCTTTAACAAGCCCCATAGCAATACCTGCTACTGGTGCTTTTATTGGAACACCAGCATACATTAAAGCAAGTGAGCTACCGCAAACTGTTGCCATTGAAGAAGAGCCATTAGATTCGGTAGTTTCTGCAACTACTCTAATAGAATAAGGGAACTGTGTTTTAGTAGGTAATACCGGATTAACAGCACGCCAAGCGAGTTTACCATGCCCAACTTCACGTCTTCCTGGAGCTTTCATCGGCATTGCTTCATTAACAGAGTAAGGTGGGAAGATATAATTAAGCATAAAGCGTTCTTTATATTCACCCTCAAGGCTATCAATTATTTGTTCATCTAAGCTAGTTCCAAATGTGCTACTTACCAAGCTCTGTGTTTCGCCTCTAGTAAATAAAGCTGAGCCGTGAGCACAAGGTAATAATCCAACTTCACAAGTAATTTGTCTTATATCTGTTGTAGTACGTCCATCTATACGTTTATTTTTTTGTAAAATATTACCACGTAATACATCTGATTCAACAGATTTTAAAGCTGATTCGATTTGGTAATTATTATATTTTTTACTTTCTATATCATCTGCAAAATGCTTAAGTACTTTTTCAGGTATTAGTTCTAAATTAGTACTACGTTCTTGTTTAGATTTAATCGCAAAAGTTTGCTCAATTTCTTTTGCAAATAATTTTTTAATTTCATTCTTTAATTCAGCAGGATATAAATCTTGCATTTCAAGCTTTGGTTTTTTAGCTTCAGCTGCAAGTTCTTTAATAATATTTACTACTGGCTGGAAACTATCAAAGCCAAATTTTACAGCAGCAAGCATTTGCTCTTCAGAAAGTAAATGTGCTTCTGACTCAACCATCATTACAGAGTCGTTTGTTCCTGCAACAACTAAATCAAGCTGGCTTGTCTTTAATAAGTCAAGTGTTGGGTTTAAAACGAATTCCCCGTTTATTAAGCCTACTTTACTTGCAGCAACTATTTCTAGATAAGGTGCAGGTGAAAGGCTAAGTGCAGCGGAAGCACCGATAATAGCAAGTATATCAACTGGTGTTTCAGGATCATATGAAAGAACAGTGCAGGTAACAAATGTTTCATTAACAAAAGCAGGGTGGAACAATGGTCTGATCGGTCTATCTATCAGACGTGATACTAAAACTTCCCGATCTGATGCTTTGCCCTCACGCTTAAAAAAGCCGCCTGGTATTTTACCAGCAGCATATGCCATTTCTCTGTAATTAATTGTTAGAGGAAAAAAGCCAATACCTTCTTTTGCTTTGGCAGCAGTTACTGCTGTACATAGTAGTACAGAATTACCCATTTTAACGGTAACTGCTCCATCAGCTTGGCGAGCTATCTTGCCGGTACTCAGTTCAAGAGTTTTTCCGCCCCATTCAACTGTTTTAATTATCTCATTAAACATCTATATATATCTCTTAATTTGTATTTTAGTGTTTTGCATCATTGCGAGGAGAAACTGTAAGTTTCGACGCGGCAATCTTAAGAATCTTATGCTTTTTCATGAGATTGCCACGCTCATTTCATTCACTTAGCTCAGACGCTTTGGTATCCACGCATGGATGACATAAATTTACTTAATTTTTCTAATACCGAGCTTACTTATTAAATCTAAATACTCGCTTACATTTTTTTTCTTTATATAATTAAGTAATCTACGGCGGCGTCCGACTAAGATTAATAACCCTCTTCTTGAGGTATGATCTTTATGGTTAGATTTGAAATGCTCAGTTAAATTATTGATCCGCTCAGTTAAAATAGCACATTGTACTGCACTTGAGCCTGTATCATTATCATTTATAGCATAATTTTTAATTAATTCTTGTTTACGTTCTTGTGTAATCGACATCGATAATTTCTCCTTATTAGTCTATTGCGTTAAATTAAATACTCGTAAAGAATGGAAGCAATTCTTATTTAAGCTACCAATTGCAAGCAAAGCACCTTTATAGCGAACCCACATAAAATCTACGTTTTTATCATAATCAAATAGGCATTTTTGACCATATTTAATTTTTTGTGCTTGCTCGTCGTTAGCATCAAGAACCAGGATGTCGTCCAGTATTGCTTCTATCTTTATATTTTTTTCCTCAAGGGAAAGTTTGGTAATATCATTAGAAGAGTCAATTCGAATAGAATTTTCTTCTTTAAATATTCCAACTTGAGTACGGCGTAATTCTATCACAAATCCTAAACTTTGCAAGGACAATGCCAAATCTTCTGCTAAAGTCCTTATATAAGTACCTTTTGAGCATTCAGCGTAGTAAATAGCAGTAGCATTTTGTTCATCGTAATCAAGACATTTTAGATCATAAATTGTTATATTACGTGGTTTTAGTTCTACTTCTTTACCATCTCGTGCTAATTTATATGCTCGTACTCCATTAACTTTAAGAGCAGAAAAAGCAGGGGGGGTTTGTGTTATAGTACCAATAAATTTAGAGCATATGGCATAGGCACTTTCTTTCGATGGTATAAAATCTGTTGTGGCTATTACTTTGCCGGCATAGTCACCGCTATCGGTTTGCTTACCAAATTTTACGGTAAAAATATAGGTTTTTTTAGCGTCAATCAGCATTTGCACTAATTTTGTAGCTTCACCTATAGCAAGAGGCAGTACTCCTTCTGCCTCGACATCTAAAGTGCCGCTATGTCCTATCTTAACTTTACCAAGTACTTTTTTTATTATACTAACAAGTTTAGCCGAGCTTATTCCTTTAGGCTTATAAACATTTAACCAATAACTATTCATACATTATTTTTCTGAAATGAAGAATTATATACGAAGATCAACTTGGAAAAGAGTAATCGGTCTGTAAGCCGAGGACCGAAGCGTATCACTTAATACGTGAGGACCGGAGGACTTGCAAAGATAACGTAGCCAATTTTTCAAGTTCAACGAGTATATACTTGACGTGGGTTTAAAAAATCTATAATATATAATTCTAGCCAATTAGGTTAGACAGAAATCAATGACAATTAACCAAAATAATTCAAACCATACTTTTTCAAGTCATAATTTAGATAATTCCCCTCGTAAAATCAACAAGTTAATAAATAAATTTTCAGACTATATTTGGCCAATAAAACGCCAAGAGCTTTCTAAGTTTTTATTCATTACTTTGTTAATGTTTTGTATTTTATTTATTCAAAATTTAATCAGAGCATTAAAAGATAGTATAGTTACTACGATGATTGGAGCGGAAACAATTTCCTTTCTAAAGTTCTGGGGAGTTATGCCTTGTGCTTTTTTAATGACGGCTATTTATGTAAAGCTTGTTAATAGAATGAAAGCAGAAAATATATTTTATCTGATCATTTCAATATTTTTAGCATTTTTTGCCCTCTTTGCTTATGTTATTTTCCCAAATCACGAGATATTACATTTAAGTCCAACTACTGCTCAAAATTTAATTACAAGTCTGCCAAACTTAAAATGGTTTATTTTGCTTTTATCGAAATGGAGTTTTTCTCTATTTTATATAATAGCTGAATTATGGCCAAATGTAGCTTTTGCACTACTTTTTTGGCAATTTGTAAATAATATAACTACTGTTGAAGAATCGAAAAGATTTTATCCTTTATTTGGATTACTTAGCCAAACAGGGATTTATTTAGCAGGACAGTTTTTAGAAAATTTAAGTCATATTAATGAGTATGTAGCCGCAAAATTTTCACTACAGGCATCTTTTCATACTCTTTCCGTGCAGATTATATTAACTATAGTATTGATTCTAGGGATAGTAGGTATTAAAACTTTTTGGTTGCTAAATCACAAAGTGCTAGATAAAGAACATATGGCATTGTTGCGTTTTAAGGCAAAGAAAAAAACCATGACAATTGCCGAAAGCTTTCAGATGATCCTTTCTTCCAGACATATTAGATTAATTGCAACTTTACTTATTTGTTATGGTATTGCTATAAATTTAGTGGAAGGACCTTGGAAAGCAGCAGCTACTAAAATATACAAAACCCCGACTGAATATGTTGCATTTATCGGTAATTATTTAAGTTATACGGGAGCGTTTACTATTCTTTTTGTTGTACTTGGCTCAAATATAGTTAGAAAACTCGGTTGGTTTACGGCAGCTATTATTACTCCTATAATAGTTTTTACTACAGGTATATTATTTTTTACTGTTAATAATTTTGAAAACTCTGCTGGTTTGATAGTAGCAAGTATTATCTTAACTGATCCGGCTTTAATTGCTATAACTATCGGTGCTATTCAAAATGTACTCAGTAAATCAAGTAAATATACCTTATTTGATTCAACAAAAGAGATGGCTTATGTGCCGTTAGATAAAGAAATAAAGATAAAAGGAAAAGCTGCTGCTGATGTGCTTGGTACAAAACTTGGAAAATCAGGAAGTGCATTTTTACAATCTTTAGTTTTTATTATTTTACCTTCTGCAAGTTATCAATCTATTTCCATATGTTTAATGTTTATATTTATAATCACTTGTTTAATATGGTTTTGGGCAGTAAAAGAATTAAACAAAGAATATAAAAAATCTGTTAAACTTTCTCAATAAAAAACAATTTTTTTCTTGCTATTACTAGCAAACTATTATTAGAATTAATGTAATTTAAAATATAGCCTGGAGGTTTTATGAGTAAAGATCCTAATGTAGAAGAAATTATAAAGGAGTTTGATCCAATAGCAAATAAAGAGTTCACTGAAGCAGAAAAGCAAGAACAAACAAGACAGGAGCAAGAGTTGTTTGAGTCTGAGGGAGATAGTATTTTTTTTAGTAGTACTGATACTACACCTGCTACTGCCACTTCAACATCTTCGCTTTCGGCTAGTGCTTTAGTAGGAGGTATATCAGGAGATGGCTTTATAGATCCAATAACTGAAGCTATTCGAAAAGAAATTCTGGAAAAGCAGCATGATTTAATAAGAAATCAGTTACTAAAAGAAAATGCAGAAAATCCTGATCTGAAACCTAATTTTGAAAATGACGAAAAATTTAGAGATTTTTTAAGAACTTTGAATGAAGATCCAAATAAAAGAGAATTATACGATAAAGCTTTAGAAAATCCTGATCTTAAAAAGGGATTAGAAAATATAGAAATAGCAGGCTATAAGAATGTTCATGCATCACATAGTGCAGAAGTTTATCGTGAAAATAAAATTAAAGAAGAACAAGAAGAGTTATTAAGAAATTATCTTAATAATGATCCTGCTTACTCAGAAGAAGCAAAAGATAAAGAAAAATTCAGACAATTTCTAGCAAACCTTAATGCAGAGGAAAGACAAGGCTTATATGATAAAGCTTTATCTAACGAGCAGTTTAAAGGGCAATATGAAAACATTAGACAAGAATATGCCAATAAATATGTTGGTGGATTTAGGTCAATGCAATGGGAAAATCAAATAAGTGCAGGTGATCTTAGATCAACAGTAATTAAAAATGATGCTGGTGAAGAAATTTGTACGTTAGCCGAAAAAACTCATAAAACTGCCCCGATGACTGTCTATAAGCAGGATGGTACTCCAGTTACAGTTAATTCATATAGAACGATAGACTTTCCTACAGACCTTGAGGGCAAAAGTGGTACGATGCATTTATCGCTTGTTGCACAAAATAAAGAGGGTAAATCTAATAATGCACTCCGTTTTACTGCTCACTATGAAGCAGATCCGCATCCTGATGGTACTCCTAAACTCAAAGAAATAAGCTCACCGCAACCTATAAAATTTATGGGAAAAGATGAAAATGCAGTAGGTTATATAGAGCATGGTGGAGAAATTTATACGCTGCCTGTAACACGAAGCAAATATGAAGCCATGATGAAAGAGGTTGCAGTAAATAAAGGGCAGGGCGTTGATGTCTCACAAACTATAGACCAAGATATTTATAGAGTTCAAGGAGGTGAAAAATCTGTATCTTCACAACAAATAGATCCAGCAAATGAAAAGCCTATTGAAACTAAAAATACAGCGATACCTGAACCTCAATCGGGGATAGCTTCCAATCAAGTGCCTCCTATAACACCTTTTAGTTCAGGGCAAAAGCCTGGGGTTTCACAAATACCACAACCACAACAAGTTGAGATTTCGCAGCCACAACCACAATCACAAGATATAGTTGATGCAGCAACAGGCTTATCGCAAGCTATGCAGAATTTATTAAATCAGTTAAATAAAGATTTAAAAAATGAAAATGAGCCAGCTGGTTTAATCGGTGAGGTAGCAGAGAAAATCTTAGGAGAGAAAGAAGCAAGCGTCGACCAAAAACAAGCAGGAATTAATACTTTAGCTGAAAATGTATTAGGTAATAAAGAGCTTCCTGAAGAGGTAAGGATAGAGGGTTTAGGTAAAATATTAGACACAATAAATAATGATAATGTTTTATCAGAACCAGAAAAAGCAAAATTGCTTGGAGGAATAACATCTGTTGCTCTAGATCAAGATAGTTTAAGTCAAGCTGCTAAAAAACAAATAGTAGAAAAGATAACTGACTCTGCTTTAGAGCTTAATACCTCAGATGTAAGATTGCATGCTATTAATGGCATAACTGATGCTGTATTAGATAGTAACCTGAATAAAGACGAAAAAGGAGAGATATTTGAAGTAATAAGCAATGTAATAGAAGCTTCTAAGCATGATGCTCAAGAAAAAAGTCAATTAAAAAGTGATGTACTAGATAAAGCTAGAGAAGCAGGAATTCTAAGTCCAGAGCAGCAACAATTAATGCAGCAAAATTTAGATAAAATTAAAGAAAAGCAAGCAGCAGAAGAAACAATAAAGAAAGTACAGGGTATTTTATATGATCCTTTATCTGATGCTGTAAAAAAGACGGATGCAATAAAAACTATCACTACAGATGTTTTAGATGGTCCAGCTAAAGCGGAAATAAAAGGTGAAATAGTTGAAGGTATTACAAAAGAAGTTGCTCAAAGTCCTTTAAGTATTAAGGATAAAGTAGGTATTATTGAGGTTGTGGGTGAAGCTATAGCTAGTCATAAAGACATGTCTATACCAGAGAAAGCTACTATTGCTTCATTTGCAGAAGATGGAATTGTAAAAAGCACAGCTGAGCTGAAAGATAAAGAACTAATAACCAAGGGCTTGATAGATGGAATTCATAAGGGTATAGGAAATGAAAGTCCTGAAATAACTCAAGGTGTTGTTAAAAGCATTAAAGCTAATGCTGTACCTGAAGAAAGATCTGCTCTTGAAAATATAGCAAACGAAGCAATATTAGAAAGGGAAATGCAGAATTTAACTCAAGGGTTAAAAGGACAAAATCTAGAACAAGATAAACCAGAGAAAGATATAGTTAAAGCTGCAAGAGAAACAATGGAGGCTTTGGGAAATCTTAATAAAGCTGCTGAGCCTGGATTTGAAAAAGGACCTGTTGATGATACATCAAAACAACAAACAGAAAAACCTATAATATCTGAACAAGAAAAAGTTGTACAAGAAACTTCAAATATGTTAAGCGATGTATCTAATTTTGTAAGTAACAAAGTTGATAAACTACGTAATATTCTTTCTGCCAGTGGTAGTAACTTTAAAACTAATGAAGAAAAGAAAGCTGAATCAGAAAAGCAAGCTAAAGATTTAACTGAAAAGTTTAATGAAAAATCTTCTACTAAAGATCAGTTAGATTTCATACAGGCTAATTTAATTGATAATAAAGATTTATCTAAAGATGCTCGTTTAAAAGCTATAGATAATTTATTACAAGAACAGGTGGAAAAAAGAGGGGCAGCTGTTTCAGGACAATCTCAAGATAAAACAGAAGATGTAAGAACTTTATCAGGAAAGTCTGAATTAAAAACTGTAAGTAAAGATGAACCGGATATTGAAAGAGCTAAAATGGTTGTAGGAAAAGATAAAGTTAATATTAAGGATAATGTCCAAATTATGGCAAAATTGACGGATGCAAAAAATGCTATACAGTTAGAAAATCCTACAATATCCAATGTCAAAGCTCCTAATGGCACTAAAAAAGGACAATCATTTCCATGATGTAAATTTATTAACGTTTGTGTATGGGTTGCCTCTGTGAATTGATTTTTCCGTCATTGCGAGCGAATGAAATGAGCGTGGCAATCCAGAAAAGATAATAAAAAATGCTATAAATTAGCATTTTTTAGCTGGATTGCTTCGTCAATTACTTCGTAATTTCCTCGCAATGACATTATCATTCATCCCTCTTATAATTTAAAATGGCATAATCCTTAGTTATAGCGGGAAAGAAATCTTTGTTGAAAGGTAATAATTCGGTTGTTTTATCTAAAAATTCTACTTCTATTATATCACCAGCACCAAAATTGAGGATATTTTTAATTTTACCGATTTCAGTATGGTTACTGTCTAATACTGATAAATTATTTAAATCGGTTATATAAAACTCGTCTTCTTTTAGTTTTGGCAAACTTGAACGTAAACAAAATAATTTATAGCCTTTTAAATTTTCTGCTTCATTGCGAGTAGATATATCATTAAATTGGCAAATTAATTCACCTTTAGAATTTTGTTTAATTAGATTAATATTTACTTTCTCACCTGATTCGTTTACTAATTCCCTTTCAGTTATTTTTATAGCAGGATCGGTAAAAGATCTTAAAATTACATGTCCTTTAATCCCATGACATGATTTTATTACACCGACTAGAATTAAATTTTCTAAGGAATTCATTAATTTACCTTTAAATTTTGCTAGTTATATATAATAATATATTTAAATAATTTTTTATAGATATGATAAAAAAAATAATTGCTGGCATAATAATTTCTTGCTCCTTATTACTATTTCTTTTTTTTGGTGCATTGTCTCTAGTTAATTATAATTCTGTTGCGAGTAATTTCACTAATCGCTTAGGAATTGCCAATGAGAATATCGGAAAAATAAAAATAAATAAATTCCCAATACCTTATTTAGCCATTGAATCAATAAAGGAAGAGGGAAAAGTAGATTTAGAAGAAGTTAAAGTCTATTTCTCAGTCTGGTCACTTATAAAACTTAGCCCTCAAATTAGTAGGTTAGAAATATTAGACGCTAAGATCTATGCAGATTCTAAGATGCTCAATATTTATAATAATGAAGAGCTAATAGATAAGTTTTTTAAATATAAACTGCAAAATATAAATCTTAATATTACAAACCTCAATATTATTAATAAACAAGATTATTCCATTTTAAATTTTTCTAATTGTTCATTAAAAAAGGAAAATTTAGCATCTAATTATATATTTAAAACTACAAATAACGAGTTAGGCATAATTTCAGGCTCAATTAATAAGAGTGAGAATATAGTAAAGTTTAGCTTTGATATTGATAATAAAGATTATAATTTTAAATTGTCGCAAGTTTATAAGGATTCTAAACTTGATAGCGGTAATGGTGAATATAATATCAAAAACCTAGCGTTAGCAATGTATAACATACTACCGGATTTAAGCCATATTTTAAATAAGCTGAATCAAACAAGTGTAGTAAATGTTAAGTTTAACATTTTAAATTCAGAAGATGCAGTAGAGCTAAAAGATATAGTTGTAGAATCACCATTTATTACGGGGGGTGGTGCTATTAACATTGCTAAAAATGATAATACTACTGGTACTGTTAATTTAAATTTTTCTAAAATAGATTTAAATTCAATAGTTTCTTCAAATGCTCCGGTAACATTTAATACTGCTCCATCGAATATTAGATTTATTTTTGCTGATAAGTTGCTTAAAATCAATATTGTAATTGATGAAGTAATTTTAAGTAATAATAATACATTAGAGAAAGTAACGTTTACTTCTAGCTTATCAAAAGGTACTTTAAAAATAGATGAATGTTTAGGAAGTATTAAACCAGATGGTGAGTTCAAGCTTCTAGGTAATGTAACGCAGAATTCTATTAGAAGTATGTTTGATGGACAAATATATTTAAAGCATAACGATTTTAATTCGTTACTAAATATATTAGGATTTGCTGATATCACAGTTAAAGATGCTATACCATTTACTCTATCGTCTGAGTTAAAACTAACCTTAATAGATTTATTTTTTAAAGATTTATTGCTAAAAACAGATAATTTAAGTTTATCAGGGAATTTTTCTGGTAAATTTATTGCTCAAACACCTCATTTAAATGCTACACTTAGTATATCTTCGCTTGATTTAACAAAAAATAGTTATCCAGTAATTTCACCTTTTATCGAATTTGTGCAAGGCTTGACTAAGGATATGAAGAGCCTAGATTATCCAAGTAAATTTATCCCAATTAGAACAAATCCTTATACAATTAATTTAGATATTTTAGTAGATGGTGTTAAATATAATGATCAAATCTTTGATAAGATGAATCTACTTGCTAAAATTTCACCAGCTAGTGTAAAAATTAGTAATCTAGATTTAAAAACAAATAATAGCTACTTATCAACTAGCTGGAATTTGGATGCTTCTAGCGTATTACCATCTCTAACTGTCGAAATTAAAGATGGTAGTTTAAGTACTGATTTATTATCACCTGCAAAGTTACTTGATTTAAGAAATAAATTAGTAAATGATTATAGTTTAGATAAAGTTACGTTACAAATATATGGTAATTTATCTAGCTTGTCGCAAAATGATTTAGTACTAAAAAATGTTAAATTCTATGCAGTAAATAATAATAATTTACTACAATTCAATAATATTGAAGCAGAACTATTAGGTGGTAAATTGCAAGGTAGTGGTAATATTTTGTTAGATCCTTACTCTCTTAATTTTGTATATGCATTAAATACTATAGATTTAGATAAGGCTTCAGCACTCTTACCTAAAATATTTGCTGCTTCAGAAGGTGAAATAAGTATTAGCGGTAGTTTTTCCACTAACGGCAATACTCTGCAAAATCAACTATATAACCTTACTAGTAAATCACAATTTGCTATAAATGTTATCACGGTTAATAACTTTAATATTGATTCTTTCATACAGAAAATTAATAATTATGATTATAATGCATCGAATCTTGATAAAGATATAAATAGTGCTATAACGACAGGACAACAAAGAATTACGGGTATAAGTGGTAATATTGACTTACAAAAAGGCATTGCTCTTTTAAAAGATATAAATTTTGTCACGCAATATAGTACAGGGGCTGCATCTTTCGCAGTTAATATATATAATTTTGATATGGATTCATCTAATATTCTATCTTTTTATATTCCGTCTAGCCTTGTTAAATCTGATCCAAAAAATACTAGTTCTAATGCAGATAAAAGTATTTTAAGCAATCTTAGTTTGAAAATACAAGGAAATATGTTTGCTCCTAAAAAGACCTTTAATAGTAGTGAATTAAAAAAATTGCTAATACCTCAGCAAACAACTACAGAAGAAACTAATTTAGTTAACCATTAAAAATAAAAACACATGACTACCAATAAAAATTTAGACGAAAATATTAGTTTTGAAGAAGCTTTAAGCGAACTTGAAGAAATTGTAAAAAAAATAGATAACGGGCAAGAGACTTTAGAAGCGGCAGTTAATAGTTTTGAGCGTGGTATTTTGCTTAAAAATCACTGTGAAAAGAAACTTAAAGAAGCCCGTTTGAAGATTGAGAAAATTACTAAGCTTGCCGATTCTACAATAACCTTGGAGGAAGTGGAGGTCTAAATAAAGGATGATTTATTATGCATAATAGTTTTCTTATAAGGCTTGTCCGGTGTTGTTGCATGACTCCTATGTCATTCCCGCGAAAGTGCAGTAGTGTCCGGAGAAAATTGGAGTATTATTAAAACCGTCATTGCGAGCGGTCGTAGACCGCGTGGCAATCCAGAAAAATAGTAAAAAATAACTAATTTTAGCATTTTTTTACTTCCTTGCTTCGCCCTTATTACTTTGTAATTCTTCTCGCAATGACGAAAAAACCTAATAATAATAACGTTTATTTTTTCTCCGGACACTACTGTGCAAAAGCGGGAATCTAGGAAAAAAGTCTAAATACAGTAAATTTTTTAAAATAAAAGCTCGATTTATCTCGCTTTATGCTGGATTCCCGCTTTTGCGGGAATGACATTGTATAGCAGCTAATTATTTAAAATGATACAAACATAAATATTATTCTATGCCTGAACAGATAATTGATTTTATTTATAACATTCCTAATATTGTCTTATTTCTTATAATCAACATTATTTTAATGGGGTTTTGCAGTATATGCTTATATCTCTCTAAATATATCATCCCAACTAATTTCCAAAGAGAAGAATTAGGCAGCCTTGGAGGATTTTTATCAGGTGTAGTAGGAAGCATGTATGCAGTATCAACCGGTTTTGTATTAATATATCTGCTTGGTAATTTTAATAAAGCTCAAGAAGTAGTGGCAACCGAATCTACAATATTAATGAGGCTTGCAGATAGTGTTAGTTGGCTTCCCCACGAGATGAAGCCTGCAATTTATGCAGATATTAAAAATTATGCACAAGATGTAGTAGGGCGTGAATGGCAGTTAATGAGGGATGGTAAAAAAATCGGTCATGAAGCACTTAGTTTTCTGCAAGATATTACTAGTCGTCTTAAAGATTATAAAGTAAATGATCAGATGCAATTATTTATTAAAAAAGAAATAGTTAAAGAGATCAAAGAGCTTTATACCATCAGGTATAATAGGATTAAAATGTCTTATTTTTCCTTAAATGTTCAATATTGGGTAGTCGTATTTATTATGACTACTATTAACCTAATTTTTGTTTGTATGCTTGGGATTAGGGTCTACTTGCATAAAATTTCAGTCATGTTAGTTTGTATAACCTCCGGTTCTATGATTTTCTTATTATTTATATTAGATAAACCTTTCCGTGGTCCTTTCGCGGTTAATCAATATGATCTTAATAAGGCTATTACATATATTGAACGTTTGGAGTAAAGTGTTTTTTGTCGTCATTGCGAGGAGATGCGTAGCATCGCCGTGGCAATCTCGTTAAGCATCCTGAGATTGCGTACGTACAAAACTTGCAGTTTCTTCTTGCAATGACGTTTTCTAATTTTCAAAGCAAAGCACATGCATATATATAAAAACAATTTTCATAGAGGCTCGTTTAACATTTGGGATCTATGTATAATATTGATTATATGCGGGATTATATTTGCAATAGGTAAGGGGCTGCATGAAATGGATTCATCCATTGTGGCTATTGCAAAAAACGAAATATATTTAGATCCAATCCATTTATTAGAATATACGCTGCAAACTACATTACGAATGTTTATAGCGATTATTATTTCGCTGATAACTGCTATAATATACGGGACTATTGCCGCAAAATATAAAACAGCAGAAAATATTTTAATACCAATATTAGATATCTTTCAATCTGTACCGATATTAGGCTTTTTAACATTTACTGTTACATGGTTTGTATCAATATTTCCAAATAGTAGTTTAGGTATAGAATGTGCGGTAATATTTGCTACATTTACTAACCAAGTGCCTAATATAGCCTTTAGCTTTTACCAATCACTTAAAACTATCCCGAATGATTTAGTCGAAGCAAGTAATATATTTAAACTTTCACCGCTGAAAAAATTTTTAAAGCTTGAATTGCCTTTTGCCACACAAGGGCTAATTTGGAATAGCATGATGTCGATGTCTGGTGGTTGGTTTTTTCTCGTAGCATCAGAGACTGTAGTAATAGGCGGGAATACAATTAGTGTACCTGGTATTGGTTCGTATATAGCTAAAGCGATATATGAGAAAGATATAATTTCTATAATCTATTCTGTAATCACTATGTTTATAGTAATTATATTATATGATCAAATTATATTTCGTCCGTTAATTGTGTGGGCAGATAAATTTCGTTATGAGAATATAGTAAAAGCTTGTACACCTAAATCCATGGTTATGGATTTATTTAAAAAGACAAATTTTATCACCATAATATATAGCAAAAATTATCTCTATTATATTCATACCATGTAATTTTTTTATTAATAATATAACCAAAATTATCTCAAATCTTTTATCTAAGCTCTATATTATTTTTATAAAACCAATACCAAATTTACTTATAGCTATCCTATGGTATGGGTGTTTAGCTTGTTTAGCAATATATGCTGCAAATAAATGCTATGGCTTTGCTAAAACAGCAATTAGTTTATCGGAGTTTTTATTAGTAATAAAATTAGGCTTTTTTACTCTACTAAGAGTAATTGCTATGGTCATTTTAGCTATTATTATATGGGTACCTATCGGTGTATTTATCGGATTAAATAGTAGCTATACCGCAAAAATGATGCCTGTAATACAGATTGCTTCAGCATTTCCTGCTAATTTTTTATTTCCTTTCGTGGTTATTTTTATTTCGCACTATAATCTCAATCCCAACATAGCTTTGAGTTTTCTTATGATACTTGGCACTCAATGGTATATTCTCTTTAATGTTATAGCTGGAACTTCGGCATTTCCTGCTGATTTAAAAGAATCAGCTAATATATTTCGTGTTAAAGGATGGCTATGGTGGAAAAATATTATATTACCTGGAATTTTCCCTCATATAGTTACTGGCGTTATAACAGCTTATGGAGGAGCTTGGAATGCAAGTATAGTAGCAGAAATAGTATCTTGGGGAAATGTGCGTATTTCTGCAATTGGTCTTGGTTCGTATATTACAAATGCTAGTGATTACAGCCGAGTAGCTATTGGGGTAGTGGTAATGTCTCTATATGTTATAGTTATAAGCCGTTTGGTATGGCGTCCGTTATATAATTTGTCGGTAAGTAAGAGTAAGTTAAGTTAGATGTTGTTTTATACCACGTCATTGCGAGGAGTGAAGCGACGTGGCAATCTCAGGATGCTTAATGAGATTGCTTCGTCGAAACTTTCAGTTTCTTCTCGCAATGACGATTTTGAAGTTACCTAATTAATAGAAATAATCCTATGACCAATAAAGAAATATTGATTTTAAAGGAAATAAATAAAAGTTTTATTGCTCCGTCAGGTAATGAAGTTAAAATTTTGGACAATATTAATTTTACTCTTTATGAAAAAGAAATTGTTGGGTTGCTTGGTAAATCTGGTTCAGGTAAATCTACTTTACTGCGGATATTATCGGCATTAGTACCCCCTACAAGTGAGGAAGTAATATTTAATAGCAAAAAAATTGAAGAACCAATAGAGGAAATTTCTATGGTATTTCAAAATTTTGCTCTTTTCCCGTGGCTTACAGTACTTGAAAATATTGAACTTGGCTTAAAAGCAAAAAATTTACCATCAGACGAAGTAAGAAAAAAAGCCATAAACGCTTTAAATATAATAGGGCTTAGCGGATATGAACATAATTACCCAAAAGAAATTTCAGGAGGTATGAAACAGCGTGTAGGGATTGCAAGATCGCTTGCAGTTGAACCTGAGATTTTACTTATGGATGAAGCGTTTTCTGCTTTGGATATTTTAACCGGTCAAGCATTAAAAACAGATTTATTAGATTTATGGTCAGAAAAAACTATATCATTAAAATCTATATTATTAGTAACGCATAATATAGAAGAAGCAATATTTTTATGTGATAGAGTTATGGTATTATCTTCAAATCCCGGTAAGATTATAGCAGAAATCCCTATTACTTTGCCGCATCCACGTGATCGTTTGAGTAAAGAATTCACTTGTCTTGTAAATAGAATTTACGATTTGATGAAGATTAATTTAAAATCTAACAGTGCTGATATTATGTCGATTCATGCTGCCGAGCCTTATAATATGGAACGAATGATGGAAATTTTGATATCTAAGCCATATAGCGGTCAGGCTAGCCTTGCTACCTTAGCTAAGTCGTTAAATATATCATCTGATAATTTCTTTAGCATTTTAGGAGCTTTGCAACTTTTTCAGTTTATTGAAATCCAAAATAGTGATGTACATATTACCGGAGCGGGTAGGGTGTTCCTTGATGGGGATGCAGAAGAAAGAAGAAAAATCTTTGGTAGACATTTGATTGAATATATTCCCGTAGCTGCTTCTATTAGGCGTATTTTACAAGAATCTAAAAGCCAAATGAAAAAGCAAACTCTTATTAGTCACTTAAGAAAGGAATATAAGAATGAAGAGCTTACAAATATATTAAATACTGTAATAGAGTGGGGACGTTACGGAAATCTATTTATTTACAATAACATAACGCAAATATTTAACTTAATATAGCTTCAACTGTTTCAGGATTTAAACTTAGTCTTTTATACGTATTTACTTAAGCTTATAACGTGTGGCTTTTCCTTGACCAATAGATTTTAAACGTTTTAAATCAACTAATTTTTTTATAATAGACTCAACTGTTCTTTCTGGAAAATTTAATGCACTTACAGCATCTTTTCGACTAAACTCTTTATTTTCTTTGTTAATCCAATTCCATAATAATAATTGTTTTTCCGATAATAAATACTCTATATTATCCTCTTTAATTATTTGTAAAGCTTTAGTGCTTTGTAATTTAACTACATTTAAGAAAAACTTTAACCAAGCTGTAATATCCTCTGCTTCCTTTTTCCAATGACTTTGTGTTTTATTAAGTGCCTTATAATAATCTACTTTATTTTCTTCAATAATACGCTCATGAGAGACGATTTGAGTAAATAAATAACCATGTTTTAAAAGTAATAAATTTGTTAATAATCTACTTGTCCGCCCATTACCATCTTGAAATGGATGAATTGCTAAATACTCAAAAATAAAATTAGCAATAAGTATGAGTGGATGTTTAGCTTTATCTTTAACAGCTAAATTATACCAATCTATTAGCTCTTGCATTTCTTTTTTAACTAAATATGGTGGTGTCGGTTCAAATATCACACCCACTATATTACCATCATAGTCTTTTGCTTCTACACGATTTGATGCAAATTTATAATTACCTTTATGACGTATATCTTTATCGCTATAAATTAACATATCATTATGTAGTTTTAATATAAATGACTTTGTAATATGTATTTCATCATAATTATTAAAAATCAATTCAAGGCATTGTAAGTATCCTGCTATTTCCTGCTCATCACGTGTTTTAAATTTTTGAACATCTAAATTTTTATAAAGATTTTCTACTTGATTATCGGTAAGTTTATTTCCTTCAATACGGTTAGAAGAACCTGTAGAGGTTATAATTACACAGCGAGTCAAACGCTCTATTGTTTGAGGCAAAAGTTGCTTAGTAATTTGCCAACTATTTTTTACGCCCTCGACTTCAGAAATTATTGCATATATTTCTTCAACTGTTTCAGGATTTAAACTTAGTCTTTTATGAATACGAAAATTTTGCAGGCTCATTTATAATCTCACATAGCTACTATGTGAGATTATGTGAGGAAGTCAATATTAATCTATAAATTTACTTTAATTTTTAAAGAACCTTGGTTAGCAATATATTTCTTTGCAAGAGATAGGTTATATCTAATACCTAGTTCTAACATATTATATCTAGTTGAAACACCACAACCTACATTATAAAGAATTTTTGCTGGTTTAAATCCAATTGTTGTAAGCAGCTCGTCATTTCCATCAAGATATGCGTTGATATTAGGTGATTTATGGTTAAAGTTATAATTTATAAAGCCATGTAACTCAGGTTTTAGTATTATATTTTCTACAAGGAAATTAGTTGTACCTTTTAATCCAATTATCCCCTCAAATTTATTATATGAATTTCTTCTAACTGATAAATTTTGGAAAGTAGTATTGTTTTCGTTATAGCTGCTATTTTTAAATGTAGCATAACGAATTCCAAGCATAGGAGTTAGAGTTGTAAGGTTAGAGTTAGGTATAATATAATTATAACCTCCAAGTAATTCACCACTATAAAAACTATTGGTAAATTGTCCTATAGCAGTTTGATTACCTGTAGAAGTAATACGTTTTTCCTTATTTTTTATTCTACTTGTACCATACGAACCTATAAACTCAGCAAATAAGTTATTTTGTAGCCAGTTATAAAGCCCGTAAACAGAGAATATATTACTTGTAGCTTTAGTTTTATCACCAGCTTTAGTATTCTTGTGGCGTAATTTACTCTCTGCTCTAGTATAAGCAGCACCAAGTACTATAGAATTATCGAACGCATAATCAATCCCTATTATACCACCGCCAGTGTTGGATTTATAACCACTTGCACCATTTTTAGATTTTTGCGTTGCGATGCCATAGAATGGTACACCCCAAACGCCAGTACCGATATTATCTTCATCACAAGCAGCAGTTGCGGCTTGAGTTCTATTAATAGTACGTCTTCTACCGCTAGTATTATTATTTTTAAGAGTTGAATTTGGTTCATTTAGTCCGCTTAGTCCAGTTTCGTCTCCTAATTCTTCTAATCGTCCAAAAATTCCTTCTGAGGTTAAATTATCCATGTTTATAGCAACATCGGTTAATATATTTTGGAGTTCCATATTAGTAAATTCTCCGACTCCTTCACTAACTTCTGTAATATTTACTCTATGACCTAAACGATCTAACGTTTCAATCATGGTATTTGTAGGCATAGCTTCTAGATCTTTCTTTAATTGAGCAGCACTACTAGTAGTGTCAGAATCCTTAACATTATTAGCTAATTGTGTTGCTATACCGCTAGCTACAGGATTGGTTATAGGATTTATTACAGATGGATCAAAACCGCCAGAGCCATTACCTCCATCTCCACCGTTACCGCCATCACCTCCATCGCCTCCATCTCCGCCGTCACCACCGTCACCGCCATCTACATCATCTGCAACTAATGCAAATCCAGTACCATCACTAACCCAATTTTTCCATTTATTTCCTGTATCGCTAGAATTAATAGTTACGTCGCTGTTAGGATAAGGAGAGAAAGTTGCTCCCTCATTAAGAGTAACTATTTGATGCTTATCACCTTTTGTAATTTTAGTTGTATCTGATCTGGATACTACATTGATTATTATTTTATTTATGTTGGACATATCATAACTTGAATCCTGATCAACTAATATATGTCCACCTGTTTTTAATGTCGTATCAAAATATGTGATAATATTTAATGTGCCATTATGTGTAACATTTCCCGTATGTTTTAATTCATAATTTGCTAAATCTAAAATGGCATCTGTTACGTTTAGGTCACCCTCCAGCACTGAGTTAGCTGTTAAAATTAATTTTGCTTTATCAGCTATTAAAGTACCTGCTTGTACATTTTTAACTTCTTCTTTGAACCAAACATTTTGATCAAATTTTATAGTACCGCCATTATTAATTGGGGCATTTACTAAAACAGCGTCTTTGAATTCTGCAGACGAAGTAGAATCTGCAAAATTAAAATTACTTGCCGCAACATCGGTTAAATAAGTAAATAATTGAAGTGAACGAGGTAGCGGTGTACCATCTACTATGGCGTTAGGGAGGTTTAAAGTCTTAGGATTTGTATTATTAGTTCCACGATCAAAATTAACAGTTTTACCTGCATCAATATTAACATTGCCAGCATATAGATCACCTTTGATAGTATTATTACCACTAAACTGAACGCTTGCTAAACTTTTACCGCTGCTACCTAAATCATAACTACTAGCACCATCAATATTAAGTTTTACATTACCCTGTCCGTTATTAGCAGTAGTTACGCCTGAATAGAACTTATCAGTATTAATATTGACTAAGCCATTGCCTAGTAACTCTATTGATTTTAATTTATTAGTATCAGTACCTATTGCACCATTTGCTGTAAAGTCGGTTACTGCTATTGTATGAGTATTATTTCCTGCTGTAGTAACGTTTGTAACATTACTTGCTGCATTTAAAGTTAAAGTTGCTGGGTTGTTTGCATTAGAAAAGTTAATGTTTTGAGCATTTAAACCACCTGAAATTATAGCATCGCTATTTGCTACTTCTATAGTATTAAGAGAATTATTAGCCCCAATAGTAGATGTTATATTAATAGGTGCTGGGTTATTTAATTTTAAAGTACCGCTATTAGCATTATCGCTAGAAATATCAGTAGCAGTTAAATTATTCTTAACCTCTATAGTAGCACCATTTAATAGAATAACCTTGCCACTGTTAACAGTGTTGCCAAAACTTACACTACCTGCTTGCACTGTAATATTACCGACTACCGCACTTGAACCTATGCTGCCGCTAACACTACCACCATTTGTAAAGACTAGATTTACAGCCTGACCGCCGCTTGTGTTAATGCCTACAGTTAAATTAGTGCCTGCTGCAAAAGTTATATTATTATTTCCGTTACCTTGAATTTCACCGATAGAGTAATTACCGCCAGCAGTTAAAGATACATCACCTGCTCCAGCTTTTAGCATAGCTATATTAGTAATTAAATCGGTAACTTGTCCTGCACCTAGGAAAGTTAATGTACCATTCTGAATACCAGTGCTTGCTACAGTTCCATTAATATTTACCCCATCAGCAAGATTTATTGTGCCTGCATTACCTTGAAAATCTACCTTGCCGTTTATATTACCTGTTGCTGAATAAATTGTACCTTTTGTGAAATACACATCAGCATTTACTTCTCCTAATTCTATTGTATTAACACCAAGCGATATCTTCTCAACAAATATACCGACATTTAAATCTATAGTACCATTACCAGTGCTGATAAAATCTAATTCTTTTAACCTTTGACCATTAACGCCAAGTGTATAATTAGCATTACCACCATTATCAATTGTTAACTTATTATTTCCGGTTGTTAGTTGTACTTTACCAAACTGATCACCGCCTGGACTTAAAATTCCTGTTAAAGTGATGGTTCTATCAGTAGTATTTGAACTATTTTGAAGATTTAAAGCAGAATCTGGATTAGCAAATGTCATTTTCGCACTATTTAAAGCAAAATCTTTACTTTCTGCATCTAAGCCGTAAGTAGCTGCTCCATTTGCTCCTGCTTCACCTATAATTATATTTTGAATTAAAGCTGATGTTAGGCTTTGATCAGTAAGATTTGCTCCAGCTTTAATATTTAACTTATTGGCATTATGAACGTCTAAATTATCACTAATTGTAACGTTACCAATAATATTTAAAGCAGTAAGTGCATTACCATCTGTGCCAAGTGTTGCTCCATTTTGACCACTTACTGTTAATTTTGCAGTACTACCATCTAAAGAGACGGTACCACCGCCACCGGTAAATCCTGCTAAGCTAGCGGCAAATTTAGTAGTTTGTTCTACTGGAGCAGATATTACTAATTCTGAATTTGCATTGTTAAAGTTAATACTACTATTTGCTACACTTAGAAGAGTAACATTAGGATTATTTTCTTTAATAGTAAAAATTTGTGAGGCTAAATTGTTTCCTATATTAATTGTTTTAAGCGTACCTATATTGGTAGCCGTTAATGTAGTTAAAACATTTAATACGCCATTATTGCCATTTATAATAGCATCTAGGATATATTGACCATTACCGCTAAATTCTAAAATACCGCCATTTGTTTTAAAATCAAGATTAGGCGTTGTTAGATTTCCGCTAAGCTGAATTCTTCCACCATTTATAAAATTGATATTTTCAGCAAATACATTATTTTTCAGAACTACCTTTGATGTATTATCACCTTATATATTTATAGTAGCTGGGCTATTTTCGGCATCAGTACCTATATTTTGAGCTACTCTACCATTATAGGTAAAATTTAAAGTACCAGCTACACTGCCAGTGCTTGTTACAATTCCCTCTATACTAAAGCCGTCACCTAAAGTAAATGTTCCACCTTTACCTTTGAAATCTACCCCACCTGTAAAATTCCCTGTAGATGTTAATTTCCTGCTCCATCATAAAATGCATTAACTGTTGTAGCCCCTGCTATTGTGGCATCTGCCCCAGCATTAACTGTTAAGGTTGTTGCATTTACATTACCGCCTATAGTATCAATGCCATTAAATACGATTTCAGTTAAACTATTACCTGTTACTCCACCTGTAATTGTTCCATCTTTTTCGAATATTAATTGACCATTTCCGGCATCTGCTTCATTTGTTATGCTGCCATCAAAATTAATCCTATCTAGTAACGTTAGTGCAGATGTATTATCTGTTAAGGTTATAATTTGTGAATATATACCACCGCCAAGGCTACTATCTCCTGCACCAACTTTTACTTGTGCAAGTGCTGCACCGTTTTCACCTATTCCATCTGTAACACTACTACCTGCTCCAAGTGTTAATACCCCTTTTCCATCATTACTTGTTTTTACTGAACCTGTTACTTTTACTCCGTTACCTAAAGTTAGAGCCGAATTTTGATCAGTTAATAATACAGGTGCAAATACATCAGCTAAGAAAGTAACAAGATTTGCTCCGATATTTACAAGCTTTAGGCTAGCTTTGTCAGTACCTATAGTGCCTGTAACATTACCACCATTTATTGTTAGCATTCCTTGGTTAGGGGCAGATGTTGTAACTGAATTGATTGTGTCATTTACAACTAAAATACCATTTGCACCAAATGCTATATTACTGTCTAATTGTAGATTTAAAGGCTGAGTAAATGTTACTTGACCTGTGCTATTCATACTTAAGAGTTTTGTAAACACATTATTATCAATTGTGATACTTCCAGGATTCCCGGGAGTTCCAATAGTACTAACTATGAATTCTTTCAGACGATGGTCATTATCTTGACCTATGGTAAATGGACCACCATTATTTGTTATTGTTAAATCCTGCCCAGCAGTACTTACTCTTACTATCCCGTAACCATCCTGAGTCGATGAAGGATTGAGATTATTATTTAAAGTAAATGTTCTAGCATCTGTATTACTGCTATTTACTAAAGCTAGCTGTGAATCCGCTCCTTCAAATATTATTTGTCTGTTATTTGCTAATAAATCTATATTACCACTTACAGCATTTACAGCATCAATTGTATAAGTGGTTTTATCTTTAATTCTTATTTCATCAATATTACCGGCATTAGGATCTTGAATTGTAAAGTCAGCATTAACGACTATTGTGCCGTTAGCAGCATTTGCTACAAGCCCTATTGTAGATGGTGCATTTATGATAATTGTACCACCATTCATTTGCATTACCTGCGTTAAAGGTTACAGTTCCTGCTGTTAAACCAGTATTAACGTTAATTGTTCCTGATGGATTAGTGCTATTTGTATAGGTAATATTTGTGATACTACTGTTGATGCTGGTGTTAACAGTGTCACTTAAATTAAGATTTGTACCCGCACCACCGCTAAACTCTAATGTATTTAAGCCAGTTATTGCTCCGTTAATAGAGCCATTTCCTAAAGTAATTACTGTAGCATTATTACCATTAGTTATTGTTCCTGTAAGCTTGCTACCATCACCTAAAGTAAATGTTCCGTTATTATCATTATAATTTACATTACCTGTAAGCCCACCAGTAGCTGTTACACTGCTGTTTCCTGCATTATATCCTAAATCACCGGTCATAAGACCAGTAACAATTGCACTAGCTCCATCATTAGCGACAACAAAATTTGTAGAATTTACAGTGGAATCAAGTTTTATGTTTGCACCATTAAAATTAATAGTGGTAGCATTTGTAATAGCTCCTGTAATTTCGTTATTACCTGCAAGATTTATAATTGTTGACAGGACACCCTGCGAATCTATAGTCCCTGTTATCTTTTTTCCATCTGCTATGTTCAACACAAAATTATTAGTACCATTACTAACATTTTGAATTGCACCTGTAATATTATTATTTATAGCTATGGTAAAATTAGGATTTTGATCAACATCACGCTTAAACAGGATATTTGTTGCATTAATTGCTCCGTTTAGAACAATATTAGTACTAAATTCATTCCCGTTTATAATATTGAAATTTGCAATATGGTTAGTTCCACCTACAGTACCATCAATTATAGCAGCTGTTCCAGCGTTATCTCCATTATGGCTTATAGTAACTGAACCATATGCTCCTCCTACATCTAGATTGTCAAAATTTGCTGTTAAGGTCTGACCAGCATTAGAATATACAGAGAAATTACCACCATTTTTATTAAAATTTACACCACCGTTAATACCGCCTTGAGCAAATAAGGTAGCATCTGCATTATAGTTTAATGTTCCGGTAATTAAGCCAGCAACAACAACATTTGCTTTTGCATTTGCTAAATTAATGTTAGTTGCATTAACAATTCCGCCAAAATTTATATTACCACTGCCATTAATACTTACCAAACTTAAAGAGTTAGTCCCTCCGATATCTTTAGTAATAGTTACACCGGTTCCTATATTTAATTTACCATTACCAGCAGTTCCGGTATTGTCGATACTGCCTGAAAGATTTATACCATCATTAATTGTTATTGTAGAATTTTTACCAGCAAAATCTATAGAAGTAATTATTTGATTACCGCTACCAGCAATAGTTGCATTTACATTGTCAGCAGTGAATTTAACAGGTGCGAATACGTTAGATGAGAAAGTAACAGGATTCGTTCCGATATTTACTGCTAATAAAGAATTAGTCGCATCACCTATGGCACCTGCAACATTCCCACTATTTATTGTTAATGTTCCTTGGTTAGGGGCATTCGTTATAATCGCACCAGTTACGCCGTTTACGACGAGTGTCCCATTTGCTTTATAAATAACCTGACCATTTGTTCCTAAATTTAAAGGTTGGTTAAACGTTACTTGGTTAGTGTTATTTACAGTTAATAAGCTTGTAAATATTGCAGGATTAATTATGATATTACCACTGCCATCAACTATGAATTCTTTCAGACGATGTGTAGGATCTTGACCTATGGTAAACGCACCGTTATTGGCTATAGTTAACCCATTAGTTGTTGAGCTTACTCTTACTATGCCGTAAATATCTTGAGTAGTAGAAGGAATTAGATTAGCAAATAGCGTAAATTTATGATCAGCATTACCAGTATTTACTAGATCAAGCTCTGAGTTTTTTCCTAGAAAATTTATCTTCGCACCATTATTTAACAAATCTACATCACCGTTTTTAGCATCTATCGTGTAAATGGTGTTATCTGCTATATCAACTTCATTTATTGTTCCAAAGCTTGGATCATTAGCAATTAAATTAACATTTAGATCTAAAATTCCTTTATTTCCATTTTTAATTGATCCTAAAAAGTTGAGTTGTTCCAGCCGCTTGGTTTATTACTAATTTTCCGCCTTGACTACCAAATGTTATAATATTTTGAGGATTGTTAGTTGGAGTCATAATAAGAGTAGCAGCAGAACTATCGCTACCTATTGTTATATTTTTTACAATAACAATAGTATTTTCCGTAGTTGTTGTTCCACTATTAATATTAAGAATAGCATTAGTACCATTTTTAAAATTTCTTAAGGTAGCATCACCATTTACGTTTAGAACGCCATTTTGGTTATTAAAATCAATATTAGTTAAAGAATTTTGAATGTTTAATGTACCTGACTGATTATATAATACATTGCTTGTTATTTGCCCTTGAGCGGTAATATTAGCACCAGCATTATTAATATTAAAACTAGTTGCATTAATTGTACCACCTAAAGTTACGTTTCCGTTAGCAGCTATATTTACTGCTAATAAAGAATTAGTCGCATCACCTATAGCACCTGTAATATTACCACTATTTATTGTTAATGTCCCTTGGTTAGGGGCATTCGTTATAATCGCACCAGTTACGCCGTTTACGACGAGTGTCCCATTTGCTTTATAAATAACCTGACCATTTGTTCCTAAATTTAAAGGTTGGTTAAACGTTACTTGGTTAGTGTTATTTACAGTTAATAAGCTTGTAAATACTGTAGGAGCGATTGTGATATTACCGCCACCATCAACTATAAAATTCTGCAAACGATGTGTAGCATCTTGACCTATGGTAAACGCACCGTTATTGGCTATAGTTAACCCATTAGTTGTTGAGCTTACTCTTACTACGCTGTAAATATCTTGAGTAGTAGAAGGAATTAGATTAGCAAATAGCATAAATTTATGATCAGCATTACCGGTATTTACTAGATCAAGCTCTGAGTTTTTTCCTAGGAAATTTATCTTCGCACCATTATTTAACAAATCTACATCACCGTTTTTAGCATCTATCGTGTAAATGGTGTTATCTGCTATATCAATTTCATTTACTGAACCAGCACTTGGATCATTAATTGTTAAATTAGCGTTTAACTGTATTGTCCCTTTTATACCATTTAATATTGATCCGTTAATAGTACTTGCTGCACCAATAATTAAAGTACCACCCGCTGCGTTATTATTGTTAAAAGTAAGACCACTAAGGGTTAATTTACCACTTGCATTGACAGTTCCAGAAGCAGCAGCATTTGCAAAAACCAGAGTATTTATTATAGCATCACCTTGTAAATTAAGTGTTTTGCCTGTACCACCATTACATTGTAATAAATTTAAATTATTAATAGTTCCGGTAATAGTACCACCTACAGCATTTAATGTACCTTTTATCCCACCGGTACTATTTATACTACCGGTAATTTTCATACCGTCAGCTAAAGTAAATGTCCCAGCTTGGTTTTTAAAATCTATATTACCTACTATACCTGCATTAACCGTAAAATTACCTCCTTGCGTATAATTTAGTGGACCAGTAACTAAACCTGTTGCAGTAACATTTGCTCCTGCGTTTGCTAAATTAATAGCATTTGCTTTAACAATCCCACCAAAATTTATGTTACCACTGCCGTTAATACTTACCAAACTTAAAGAGTTAGTCCCTCCGATATCTTTAGTAATAGTTACGCCATTTCCTAAATTTAATGTGCCGTTTGTGCTACCTGTACTGTCTATAGTAGTATTAATAGTTAAGTTATCATTAATCTGTAAAGTAGAATTTTTACCGGCAAAATCCATGGTGGTAAATGTTTGGTTACCAACACCGGTAATAGTAGCCGTTGCATTATCAGCGATAAATTTAAGAGGACCAAAATTAGGATTAAGACCTATCGTTGCATTAAGTGGACCTATTTGTGTATTCTGGCTCACTTCTACACCACCAAAAATAAGACCGCTAACTAGTGTATTTATTCCGTCAATTTGAGCATTCGCTTTATCTGCTGATATTTTAGGGGTTAATCCTGGTAAATTTGCTACTATTTGAATAGTAGCTCCATTAGTAAATAATCCTCCTATTAGACCTGCACCGCTACTTAAACTTACGTTATTTCCAGTAGTTAAAATTGATGTAGCTTCTACATTAAAGCTTGAAATCAGAGATCCATATAATGATGCTGTTGCTAAAAATCCTTTTAATATTTTAAACTTATTCTTCATATCTCAAATCTTACCCAATTAATTTTTTAATAAAACTCTTCATAGAATGTAATTAATACTAAAATGTAAAAATTTATTAAGAATTCTATATCTTAATTACTTAAATTTATTAACTTTTATTTACAAATATTAAATATTATTAATGAAATGAGGTTTTTTTACAACACAGATTTTAAGGTAATTTAAGATTTAAAATATCAGATAAGACAGTAATTTTTATTTGTAGTAAATTCAGATGGATCTAAGGATAGATTTAAGGGTAGAGAATATAATAATAAGGTTAGAAGTATGTAATAATATCTTGGGTTTGTAAGGATTGACTATTTTTTAAAAAAGATGCTTTAAATTATAATTTTTTAAGAAATTATCTATGATCATTTTATCCTTTTCATCTATTTTTGAAGTTTCAAATGTTATTTGATTATTAGGTAGTTTATTTAATTGTATTAGTAGGTTAACTAATTTATTTAATATTTCTGCAATATTTTTGGTATCAGCTAGATTATTTTCACTTTTATTTAAAGTAAGGGACTCTAGCTCATCTTCAAGCAAAAGAATAAGCTTAGTAGTGAAATTATATAAATTATTTAAAGTATCTGTAGTATCTTTGATCATAAACTATCCCCATCTTTTATTTTAGGAAGCCCAACAAATGCTCTTTTTTCGTTTAGAGTCATGAAATTAGCATTAGCAATTTTAGCCCAAAGATTTTCACGTTTTTCGGTTAAGGCGGATATACTATCAGAATCAAAATCAATGGTAATTTCTTCATTAAACAGATAAGAAAACCAATTACTTATATTATCAGCAATTTTATCAAGTAACGGAATTAAGGTTTCTTCCCATAAAGCAAGACGTGCTTCTTACATATTGCTATAGGTATTATCGCCGTTAATACCAAGTAATTGAGGCTGCACTCCAAATGCTAGGGCTATCTCTCTTGCGGCAGCATTCTTAGACTGAATAAAATCCATATCTTTTGGGTTGATACTCATTTCCTGCCAACCAAGCCCACCCTCAAGCAATAAAGGCTTACCGGCATTATTGTTACCGGTAAATTTTTCTGATAATTGTGCTTGTAATCTTTCAAATTGTTCATCGCTAAGGTAGCCATTACTATCTTTAACTATTAACGCTCCAGATGGTCTAGCACCATTTTGTAATAATGAATGATTCCAGTAAGAAGATTGTTGATGTAAATCAATAGGAAGTGAAGCGGCCTCTAAAGATGATAAGCCGTAATGGTAATTGGTAGGGTGATAATTTTTTAAATGCAAAACCCTGCTTATTTTAGAAATAGGATCTATTCTATATAATTTATTACCGCTTGCACTTTGATATTTATATGCAACCAAAATATTTTTGTCTAATACTGCTTCAGTTGCACTAGCCGGTAGTAAATAAATCTCTTTAGGTCTAAAGTCTGATGTCGATAAAATATAACTATTACCAAACAATAACATACTAGATATTAATTCACTGAAAAAATCAGCTCCAGCTTTTTCAGGATTTGGTCTTTTGAGTAAATTATTTAAGGGATGATTTGTGATTACTTCACCACTTTTACTTTTTAGTACTTTCCAAGGAACATGTCCAGCTGATTGAGCAATTAGGTTGACACATCTATAGACTATAACATTTTCACGATAAGCATCGATCCCCACTCTAACTTTCTTTATATTACCATAAGCAAGGTCATTTAGCTCAATAAAATGCTGGGATTTAGTAACATTACTACCCCAAAACTTTTTCCAATAATTTTTTACCATATATTCCCTATATCGGTTATTTGCAGAGAGTATATAATAGTTTGCTTAAGCAACTAATAGGGGATTAATAAAAAGGATGACTTGACATAAATTGTATTACAAATTATATTATATTAATGTAACTATAATTGTAATACTTAAAGCATATCATATGTCCGCACTTACTGTAAGATTACCCGATGACTTAGCAGAAGAAGTAACTAAGAGGGCTAGAAAACTTCATATTTCACGTAGTCAGTATATTAGAAAATCTATTGAAAACATGAATAAAAGCTTATATGAGCAAGAACGGCAAGAGAAGTTATTTGCAGCTAGTATGCGTACTCGCACAGAAAGTATAAAAATAAATTCTGAATTTTCTAATATTGAACATGACCCTGAAAATTAATCTCGGAGAAATTTGGCTTGCCGATTTGAATCCTAAAGTTGGTAGTGAGCCTGGCAAAACGAGACCTGTACTAATTATTCAAGATCAAGTATTATTAGATGCGAGTCATCCGTCTACTTTAATCATCCCCTTGACAACTAATTTGATAGATGATGCTTTTCCTTTACGAATCCGTATTAAAGCTCATAATAAATTAGAAAAAGATTCGGACCTGTTAATAGACCAAATACGTAGCATAGATAATAAACGTTTAATTTTAGGACCTCTAACTAGTTGTAATCCTACCACTATGCAAATAATTTATAAAGCAGTATTAGAAGTTATAGGAGTTAAAATATAAGAGTCTGTGGGGGAAAGCGCTTATTTGACTTCCAAATTTTAAAGTATTTGCGATACAGTGCCACGATATTTTTGAGAGAATCTAAAAGAGTATATATTATTACATTTTGAGGTTGTTTTTGAGGTAATTAATTCCCATCTTATTTCTTTAAAATAATTAATAATACAATAAACTTATTCCTCAAAATCTTCTAAACTAACGCCATGTTTTGTTTTATTCCATTTAAACGGACAGAAGATAATTTCAAAAACTGCTTTATATGAGGCTATAGTATGTAATATGAAATAGCCAGCCCACAAAACTAACGCTATTAAATCCTGAAACTTTATTTTTCCAAATTTTAAAGAATTTTTTAATATATAAATAACAGTTCCGTATAAATATAAGAGGGAAAAAATACTATTAACCAGCCATACATAATCAATTATAGGGTTTTTATTTATAATAATGGAAAATATTATAAAAGGTAAGCACCAGAAATTATAAGTTGATAGCCCAATGAAAATATAAATAGTTATCATTTGTAACAAAGTAAGTTTTTTATACTTATCTTTTTGTGCTATAAACACAAAAAATGTTTGCAAAAAACCTTTGATCCAACGTGATCTTTGATTTAACCAATTACCTAAACTATTTGGTGCTTCTTCTAAAGTATATGAGTCAAGAATGGCTACCTTATAATTTTGCGAGTAAATTCTTAACCCAATTTCAGCATCTTCGGTTACGTTATGAGCATCCCAGCCACCCAACCTACGTAATATATCTGCTTTAAAATGATTGCTCGTACCGCCAAGTGGGGTAGGGAGCTTGAGCAAACTTAACCCTTTTAAAATATATTCAAACCATAAGCTATATTCTAGATTAAACATTTTAGTTAAAACATTTTCGTTTTTATTATAAAAATTGAGCTTGGCTTGCAGACAAATAAAATCGGGTGCTAAACTCTTAAACATTGCTAAAGCCTTAAGTAGTTGATCTGGTTCAGGTTTATCTTCAGCATCGTAAACAACTACATATTCACCTCGTGAATATTCTAAAGCATAATTAAGGGCTTTTGGTTTAGTTTTGGGGAAGCTTTGGGGTACTAGTATCACGTGAAAATATGCAGGTAAATTATATAATGCCATTTCTTTAATCATTAAATAATCATCATCTTCGATAATTATTTTGACATCTAGTTTACTATCAGGGTAATTAATTAATGAAATATTTTTGATTATTGATCTTAATTTGCTTAACTCTTTATATAATGGCACTAAAATTGTATAAATCGGTAGCTCTTCTATACTGTTTCACGTCTGTTTTATTTCTAATGGCTTATAGTCTCTGGTTGCTTTTACAAATAAGAGCGATTTTAAAACATTTTGTACAAAGTAGCTTATATTATTAGTAATATGAAATAAAACCGGCAAATAAATTAATATTACTATAAACACAACAAAAAATATTATTACCTTATTTGCATAATTAATATTTTTAGCAGTAATTGTTCCAACTTTAAATTTAAGATCATATTTAGCTTTAATACTATTTAAGTGAGCAAAGTTCTGCTCTAATGACTTATAAAAATAATATTTCTTGATTAGGGCTATAGAAGAAAAGTTATTCTTTTCATCAAATAATAATTTTAAATTATTTATGGCAGTAATTTTATTTCCTGCTTTATCTTCATAAACAAAATATCCCTGCATTACATATTCTTGAGCATTAGAATAATTATAAATTTTAATAGAAGAAATATTATTTATTATTGGTAGTATCTTATTTTCATAAAGCATATCAATTATTAATTCATTGTCGATTACATCCTTTTTGATAATAGTATTTAAGTCAGCTAACTGCTTTCTATCTTTAATTAGTTGCAAAATTTTATCTTCATCTATACATCTAACCATGCTGAAAAGCTTATACCTGATATTTTATATTTTTTGTTTGAAAGGCTGCGATCCCAAAAATAACCTATTTGAGTTGTTAATGAACTTTTGTTTTCTTTTCCAAAGTTAATTATTTTTGCAACCCCTAATTGCTCATAAACAGAGTTATCATATATAGAGCCGTAATTTTTTCTAGTGTGATATTTTGTAAAACTTGTAAGCATTATTCCGTTGCTAAATTTAATGCCCTCACAAATAGAGAAATTATAATACATCTTCTTATAACCAGTATTATTTATAGAATGTCCAAAGCTAATTGCATTTTGGCTAAATATAGTAACGGAATGGATATTTTTAGACATTCCTGTTAATAAAGATATTTCTCCTAAAAAACTCTCTTTCTGCTTTTTATTACTAACCATCAGGATTTTAGGTTGAGCTGAAATAACAAAATCATGATCACCAAATAATTTAAACTTGTAATAAATAGCAGCTTCTAGGCTTGTATTTTTTTTATTTATAAATTTATCGTTTTTATGTAAGAAATTCATACCTATATTTTGGTTATCGGTTATGCCATACTCTATACAGATATTTGCAAACTGCTCATCCTGATAGGATAATAACTTCAGTATTTTCTGCTCTAATTTTTTTATTTGCCGTAGAATTTTTGCTTGAAGATTAGGTTGATTTTTTACTTCTTCAAGATGTTGCCTAAGATATATTATTCTATTGTTTATATGTAAAACAGTTTCCTCTCTTTGCTTTTTTTCTGTTTTTGAGATTTTATTAGTTTTATTTCCTCCTACAATATATCTATATCTACCTTGCTCTAACAGCCATGCGGAAGCATGTGCCGTGTTAATATCAAAAACAATTATAATAAATATGAGGCAGCAATATAGCCTTAATATCATAGCCGCTTAAATTTAAAAAATGCATTATAATAACAATTATAAGTTGAGTAAAGTGTTAAATGAAAAATTTAATAAAATTTTTTGATTGAAATATTATATAACTTATTGTAGTAATAATTTATATAAGACTAAATTAACTTAAAGAGGAAAATATGCGTGATCAAAAAATTGAAAGTACAAAACTTAATTCCGGCACAACAAATTATTTTGAAAGTAATTTTTCAGAAACGTTTAGTGGAATGATAACAATTGCATCTGATACAAAAGTTGTATTTAAAAGTCTAAATAAAGTCAATAAATTAGTATTAGGAGCACGCAGCAGTGCTGAAATAACTGATCTTAATAAAGTATTTAAAAATGATGAAGATATAGAAGTTGTATTATCAGGTGATGAGATTAGTTCAGATAATGAATCTATTTAAATATGATCGTAGAAGTTTAATATTTTAAAAATACGCTATCTGAGTAATAAAAACTTATTTTATAACTCAAAATATGCTATAATATGAGTTATAAAATAAATATTTATAGCTCATGATATGGAATTGGCAGCATAAAGATTGGTCTAATTTTAAATATGATCAGAAAAATATTTCTGATTTGGAAAAACGTTTTATCAATAATAGCGGTGTTCTTTTAGGGGCAACTAAACATCTTTCGAAATCAGATAAAGATAATTTAGTTGTTATGCTTGCAAGTGATGAAGCGTTAAATAGTTCTGAAATTGAGGGTGAATATTTAAATAGAGACAGCTTGCAATCCTCTATAAAGCGTTATTTTAATATAGCAAGGGATAATAGAAAAGCTTCGCCTGCGGAAAATGGTATCTCAGAATTGCTTGCCGATATGTATTATTCATATGATCAGCCTTTAAACCATGACTGTTTATTTCGTTGGCATGAAATGTTAATGAACGGTAGAAAAGATTTAGATGCTATAGGAAAATATCGCATCCACCTAGAGCCAATGCAGGTAGTTTCAGGCAAATATTATGAGCCAATAGTACATTTTGAAGCACCGCCATCTGATATTGTACCAAAAGAAATGGATAGATTTATAGAATGGTATAATAATATTACGGATTCTATTACTCCACTTACTAAAGCTGCTATTGCCCATCTTTATTTTGAGTCTATACATCCGTTTGAAGATGGTAATGGAAGAATAGGTAGAGTTATCACTATAAAAATGCTATGTCAAAATATAGGAAAACCAATATTAATAGCTTTGTCTCACGTAATAAATCAGGAAAAAAAGTTATATTATAATGATCTAGAAAATAACAATAAAAGTTTAGAAATTACTGACTGGATATTATACTTTGTTAAAACGATAATTAAAGCTCAGGATTATACTTTACTTAATATTGAGTTTTTAATAAATAAAACAAAATTTTATGATAAATTTAAGAATGCATTAAACACAAGACAGGAAAAAGTAATTAAAAGAATTTTTGAAGAGGGGGTAGAGGGCTTTAAAGGTGGTTTGAGTGCTAAAAATTATCTAAACATCACCAAAACCTCTAAAGCCACTGCTACAAGAGATCTACAAGAATTGGTAGAGATGCAGGCATTTATTAAAACCGGCGAACTTAAAGCTACAAGGTATTATATTAATTTAGAAAATTAGAGTAAGATTAACTTTATTGTGTGCCTAAATTAAGAAGAAGTATCTTCATCTATATATTATTCTTTATTTGTATTATTCAAAAACTTTTCTTTTTAATCTTTACTAAGAAAAGATAATAAGTTATCCTTTCTTAAGGTATATCTCTTAAGAAAGGATAGAATATGAATAAACGCATAGGTAAATACATCATTCAAAAAGTATCAGGTGAGTCATATAAGGCTTATATACCACCTGAACCTCCTATAGATTTAGTAAAATTATATACTCACCTTGAAAAAGCTACCTTAGCACTTGCAGAGTTAAACATAACCTGTAAATCTATCCCTAATACTTCGTTATTTATTTATATGTATGTCCGCAAGGAAGCATTGCTCTCAAGCCAAATTGAAGGTACACAAAGCTCTTTTTCAGACTTAATGTTATTTGAGCATAATCAAAAACCTGAAATATCCATAGAAGATGTGGAAGAAGTATCTAATTATGTAAAAGCTATAATGTATGGTTTAGAAAGGTTAAAAGATGGTTTTCCTTTTTCCTTAAGATTATTGCGGGAAATCCATAATATATTACTTTCTGGAGGGCGTGGCTCTAAAAAATTGCCAGGAGAATTTATGCGTTCTCAGAACTGGATTGGTGGCACAAGACCAGGCAATGCGTTATTTGTTCCTCCTCCTGTAAATTATTTAAATGATTGCCTGTCTCATTTTGAAAATTTTTTGCATGATAATAGCCTGCCGGTTCTTATTAAAGCCGGTATTGCTCATGTTCAATTTGAAACAATTCATCCATTTTTAGATGGTAATGGACGTTTAGGACGATTACTAATTACATTGTTGCTTTGTCATAATGAAATACTTAATGCCCCAATTCTATATTTGAGCCTTTACTTAAAACAAAATCGTCATATTTATTATGAGCTACTTCAAGAAGTCAGGATCCATGGTAATTGGGAAACTTGGCTGGAGTTTTTTTTAGAAGGCATTCATAAATCTGCAATGCAGGCAATCCAAACAACCAATCTTATTAATCAATTATTTGAAGAAGATATTACCCAGATAGAAAAAGCAGGGCGAGCAAGATTTGTTTGTAAGCAAGTTTTAGAATATATGAAATTATTGCCGCAAGTAAATGTATCTATGCTTGCTAAGGGGCTAGATATAACTGCACCTACGGCAAGGCATGCTCTTGAATTAATGAGAAAACTTAATATTTTAGAAGAAATAAGCGGTAAAAAACGCGACAAAATATACGTGTATCGTAAATATTTAAATATTCTTGAAGAGGGTGCTGAGCCTTTTACTATTACCTCCTATTAATCTTATTTGTCACTATACCTAACATAAATATAAAACAGCTTACCATCGTTCCTATAAATACTCCCCTGAGGTTAAAATATTGTAGAGATAAGGAATAATGTTCCCAAAATAGAAAAGTTGCTGCTCCGCTTATTGATGATAAAACCATTATTTGTGTTGGTACTCTAATGCTAAAAAGCGTTGTTACTAGCGGTACTAATATTACAGGTCCCCAAAAGCCAGTAAAAAATACTACTAAATCTATTACGTTACTGAATTTTAAGGCAGCAATTATAGCAAGGCTTCCTGTTGCTACGTTAATAATTCGGGCAATTAATAATAGTTTTTGCTCATTTTTTACCTTTAGAATTGGGTTAATTATGTCTTTAACAATAGCTATGGAAGTAACGTTTAAGTCAGAGTCGGCAGTAGACATAACAGCAGCAAGCAGCCCGCTTATGACTAAGCCTTGAATTAAAGGCGGGATTATTTGATTGATCAGATAAGGTAATACTAAGCTTGATGGTTGCTCTGGATAAAGTTTATAAGCAATTAATCCGTTTAAAGTAACACAAATTAAAAAGAATAAATATATAACCGATTTTGTATATATTGCTTTAGTCGTTTGAGTAGGGTTTTTATTAATCAAAGCTCTTTGAATAAAGGTAGGGTATAGATTCATTACGCTAAAGCTTAAAGCAGCAGCGATTATATAAGAAAATAAGTTAGATGGATTAGTTTCAACAATCAAATCGCCTATAGGATTTATAGAACCAATTTTGTTTAGTCCTATAAAAGTGACAACAGGTATCGCAATTATCATAGCAAAAAATTGCAGTAAATTAGTAAAAACAATAGATTGCAGCCCACCTATTGTAGTGTATATAAGTACTATACTATAGCTTAAAATTACTCCCTCAATATAATTTATTTCTAAGATATATTGAAAAATATAACCGCTGACGCTTATTTGAGCTGCTAAAAATCCAACCGATACAATTACAGAGCTAACCCCGCCAATAAAGCGACCTAGATTGCCATAATATATACTCATTATATCGCCTATGCTTTCTGCCCCATGATGTTTTGCAATTAGTGGCACTACATAAATAGCGATTATGATATCTATCGGGATAGTAAGTATTAAAGCGTAAGCATAATATGCATGTCCTAAAAAAGTTTTTTCTGTAATACCAAAAGTAGTAGCTCCTCCTACAGAACTTGCAAATATAGTAGCTATTAATAGCAGTTTGCTATTCTGAACCTTACTCTCTACATTGGCATAATTTTTAAAGCTACTGTTTTTAGCTCGGTAATAAACACCTACGGCTAAAATTGATATCAGATATAAGAATATGATAATATTATCGATAGGTATTTTAAGCATTATAAGATTTCTGAATTAAAATGAATTATTAATATATCTTATTTATCACAACATAAGAATAAAAAACTCATTAACAATTATTAACTAATTAATAGATATTAATATTTTTTAGCTGGACCTAGTTCCCAAGCCACGGGGGTGACAGGGGGAAATGATCCCCGCAAGCAAGCCTTAAGCGGGGATGACATCGGAGCCATGCAACAAGACCAGTTTCTCCTCGCAATAACGTTTTATAGCATCAAAAAATTCAATGCGTAAAGATATCAACTTCATCCCAGCCGACTAAATCTAAATTGGCTCTGGTTGGTAGAAATTTAAAGATGTCTTGAGCAAGTTCAAATCTATTTTCTTTAACTAACATTGCTATTAAATGCTCTCTTAACTTATGCAAATAAAGCACATCTTTAGCAGCATATTCTTGTTGGTCAGAAGATAGATTATCAGCACCCCAATAAGAAGATTGTTGTTGTTTGGAAATATTTACTCCTAACAATTCTCTACATATATCCTTAAGCCCATGGCTTTCAGTATAAGTTCTAACTAGCTTTGAAGATATTTTAGTACAAAAGATATTCTCTAAATCAACTCCCAAATATTTTTTTATCGCTGCTAAATCAAACCTTGCGAAATGAAATATCTTGCAACGTTCTTTATCACTTAGTAAATTTTTTAGGTTAGGAGCATTATAGTTTTGATCTAGAAAATGCACAAGGTGAGCATCACCATTTCCGTTACTAAACTGCAATAGACAAAGTTTATCTCTATATAAATTTAATCCCATCGTTTCGGTATCTATTGCTAAATCACCTTCAAGTTCAAAATCATCTGGTAAATCGTTTTGGTAAAGCGTAATAGTCATAATATATTCTTCAGTTAAATTTTAATTTCTGTGATGAGCCTATGGTTTGCTATTGGTGTTAAAAACTTGTTCGCTTGGAGCTGCTATACCTAAAACTTTGCGTGCTTGTTCATCTAGCATATCCTTATCTAACGATTCGGTTCTAAGTAATTTAACATTATGTTCAAGCTCTACTCGTTCAGCTCGCAATAATTTCAATTCATCATAGGCTTTTTCAAGTTGTCTATTTACTTTTAAATATGCAATAACTCCTTTATTGCCGTAAATGCAGTGAAAAACAAAATATCCTAGCAGCAATGCTAGAAAAATATTTAAAATTATTTTTTTTGTATGATTATTTGAAAGTATTGAATTAAAAATACTCATAAATATAATCCATTTATAAAAAATAATATTGGGGCAGTTAAAATTATACTGTCAAATCTATCTAACACTCCCCCATGACCAGGTATAATATCGCCGCTATCCTTAATATTAAACTTTCGTTTAAAATATGAAATAAATAAATCACTTAGCTGAGCTATTAAAGCTAGCATACAACTAATTATAAACAGATAAATCCTATTTGAGAAATAGTAATTTTCAATGTAAAAACTTGGTATAAAACTAATTAAGGTTGCAACTAAACCTGCCGATAATATTCCTGTAATTAAGCCGCTCCAAGTTTTTTTAGGGCTGATTTTTGGAGCAAGTTTTGCACCGCCCAAGGTTTTGCCTCCAATCATCGCAAATGTATCTACCGACCAAATTATGCAAAAATAAAGCATAATAAGCCAGTTATTTATGGGATTGCTACTTAAGGATATTAACAAGCTTATGGGAATTGGGATAATAATTAACCCTATTATTAGATACATAATAGAGGAGTGGGTCATATCATACCATTCGCTAAGCATTCCTATAGCTACTAATATCATTAAAACATAGAATAAAGGTTTAAGCCATAATATGGCTACCACAAATGATGGTACTAATATTATACCAGACAGTATTCTTAAATATAAATTTGATTTTTGTTTATCTTTTGCCAAATGTTCTTTTCCTTTTTGAATAATCATCTATAGCGTTTATTATGTCTTCTTTATTAAAATCAGGCCAATATTTTTGAGAAAAATATAGTTCAGCATAAGCTGCTTGCCAAAGTAAGAAATTACTAATCCGAAAAACACCGCCAGGTCTTATTAATAAATCTACATCAGGCATTTCCGGATCATATAACGCATTTTGTATATCGCTCTCAAGAATTTCTGTTTTACCGCTTGCGATAATCTTAGTGCAAGCGTCTGTTATTTCTTGACGACTACCATAGCTAAAAGCTATACAAAGAGTTAATTTATTATTATCTTTCGTTAATTCTATAGCATTATTTATTTGTTTTTGCAATGAGTCGCTTAATAAATTAAGCCTACCTATTACTTTTATTTTAATGCCATTTCTATGTAAATTATCTAGCTCTTTTTTTAAATAAATGTTTAATAACTTCATTAAAAAAGATATTTCTGTAGTTGAGCGTTGCCAGTTTTCGGAAGAGAAAGTATATAGCGTAACATATGGTATTTTAAGGTTAATAAATTCCGGTAATAATTCATGTACTTTATCAGCTCCGGCTCTATGTCCTTCAGATTTAGGTAAGTCATGCGTAGCTGCCCAGCGTGCATTACCATCCATTATTATTGCTAAATGTTTTATGTTAGTCATTATTAAATATATATTTTTGGTTCTTTTTAACGTCATTGTGAGCCACTGAAAGTAGCGTGGCAATCTTATCAGAATGTCCTGAGATTGCATCAAAGCTCTGCTTTCACAAGGCATTATTGCGTAGATCGGTTTTTCCGTCTGAGCTAAGGAAATTACGAAGTAATTGACGAAGCAATCCAGCTAAAAAATGCTAATTTATAGTATTTTTTATTATTTTTTCTGGATTGCCACGCTCATTTCATTCGCGTAGCTCAGACGACTTTCGATCCACGCAGGCAATCCCTCCTCGCAATAACGACTATACCAATTTTTAGAGTTCTATCTTAGTATATACAGGAATTTCTACTCTAACCGACAACCCACCTAAATCCTTACTATCTTCTAGATAAAGAAATCCGTTATGATCCTTTACTATCTCACGAGTAATAGCAAGTCCGAGACCTACATTACTTGAATTATCTAACTGCCTTGCTTTATCCGATCTATAAAATGGCTTTAATACTAAAGGTTTTTCTGCATTATCTATGCCGCTGCCATTATCTTCAATGATTATTGATAAGTTAGATGAGTTAGCATTTAACGAAATTCTAACTTTAGTACCATATTTTATAGCGTTACTAATTAAATTAGACAAGGCTCTTTCAAAAGAATGTGGTTTAATTCGAAGTTTCACTCCATCTAATTTAGTAGGGTTTATAAACTTTATATCTATATGTGACCATTTATTTAAAAAAGATTTAATCCAGGATAAAATAAAAATTTCTTTAAATTGTTCTGCACTTTCGCCTCTTGCAAAATCTAGATAGGAGTTTATCATTTGCTGCATAGTTAATATATCTTGCTTTAGACCGTCAGTTTCTTCATTTTCGTCCATTAATTCAAGTTGTAATTTCATGCGTGTTAGAGGAGTTCTTAAATCATGAGAAATCATAGCAAGCATGGTAGTTCTTTTGATAATTTGCTTTTCTATACGAGATTTCATTTTTAAAAAAGCAAGCCCTGCTTTTCTTATTTCTAAAGCACCTGTAGGCTTAAAATTCTTACTTTTTAAGATACCTCGACCGAATTCATCCATGCTATCTGCAAGAGCAACTATTGATTTAATTTGATTCTTAGAGAAAATAATAGAGATGGAAAGTAATATAATAGTTAAAAATATAATCCATAGAACAAAAATATATACTGTTGGGTTAAGTAAAAGTTTGGCTGGAAAAGAAATATTTAATACCTCGTTATTTAGCTCTAATAATACTTGAATTCTATTTTCCTTAGTTAAGTTAATTATATTTTTTTCATGAATTTTTGTATTTAAAATATTTTTAAATATAGTTAAGGGTTCGTTTAACTTAGGCTGTTTTGCTAATAGTTTCTTATTAGGCTCAAATTGATAAGATAAATTGAGATAATTTTCTGATAATTGTGTTATTTCTTTTGGATTATCTTTATGCTCTTTAATTAAAGATTCTATTTCATTGATAATAATGGTGCTAGTATAATATGAAACATTATACCAATGACGATCATAAAACAAAAATATAGCAACTAGCTGTCCTATCAGAATCGGCATAATTATGATAAGCATAAATCTTAGGAATAAAGTCCTAGGTAATAATTTAGATATAAAGTGCATATCCCTCATTACGCACGGTTTTTAAATATTTCGGTTCTTTAGGATTATCTTCTAGCTTATTTCTTATTCTGGTAATTTGTACGTCAATAGAACGTTCACTAAGACCTCCCATAATTTTTGAAAGCTCAAGGCGGCTAATAGAAGTGCCAAGACGTTCTATAAATATTTCAAGTAATTTTTGCTCAGTAGAGCTAAGCGGAATTATCTGATCATTTTTAGTAAATTCTTTAGTATTATAATTATAAAAATTATTGCCAAATTTGGTTATATTTTTTTCTTTTTTGGGATTGTTATAATTATTGATCAAGTTATTTATACGCAATAATAATTCTCGTGGTTCAAAGGGTTTAATAACATAATCTGATGCACCGGCTTCAAGACCTTTAACACGGTCATCAGCTTCCGATAAAGCAGTTAACATTACTATTGGTATATTATTGCCAGCGTCCCTAATGGTAGTAGCAAAATCAAGCCCTGTAATGCTTGGTAACATGACGTCTAAAATAATCAAATCGTAATTAGAAGTTTTTAACAAATCCTTTGCCTCTATAGCTGATACAGCCGTTGATACTAAAAACTCATTTTTATTTAAAAATTGCTTTAAAAGTGCTAATATTCTGGTATCATCATCAACAATTAGGATATGTGCCTTATATTCTTGCATATAAATATGATGTAATTTTTAAAAATTTTTCCGTCATTGCGAGGAGCATAGCGACGAAGCAATCTTAGGAGTTTGCTTTATGAGATTGCCACGCTCCTTGCAGTCGCTCGCAATGCATTTTTACTCTAGTACAAATAACAATTAATAACAATGACAAAAAATTTAGAAAATAATCTTTGGTATATTTGGATTAATGGTGAGTTAGTTCCTTATGAACTTGCTACAGTGCATGTTTTAACTCATAGTTTGCATTACTCAGGATCAGTATTTGAGGGTGAGCGGGCTTATAATGGGAAAGTTTTTAAACTTAAAGAACATACTGAAAGATTGGTTAAATCAGCAGAAGTTTTAGGATTGAAAGTACTTTATAGTGTAGAAGAAATTATAAAAGCTCATGAATTATTAATAGAGAAAAACAAGATTCAGGATGCATATATAAGACCACTTGTTTGGTGTGGGAGTGAGTCTTTAAATATTATTAACCCTAAATTGTCGACTAACGTTTTGATTGCGGCTGTTCCCTCTATGCCACGAGCATTTACCGCTGGAGTTAATTTGCATGTAAGCAGATGGCGTAAAGCTGCACCTAATATGATGCCAGTGCAATCTAAATCCGCTGCTCATTATAACATGGCAATAACAAGCAAGAAAGAGGCTAAAGACCTTGGCTATGATGATGCATTATTACTTGATTATGAGGGGTATATTGCGGAATGTACTACAACAAATATTTTCTTTGTTAAAGATAATGTGCTATATACTCCAGTTGCTGATAGATTTTTAGATGGTATAACAAGACAAACTATTATTGAAATTGCAAAAAATTTAGGGCTAGAAGTAAAAGAAGAGCGTCTAAGATTAGAACAGATAGAAGATTTTACCAGCTGTTTTGCTACAGGTACGGCAATTGAGGTGCAAAATATTAATTCTATAGATCTTGGTAATAAGAAAGTTACTTTTAATGATCATAAAATTGCGAATATTTTAAAAGAAGAGTATGGTAAAATTGTGAGGGGATAAAAAACGTCATTGCAAGGAGCATCGCTTGTGTGGCAATCTTATGAGATAGTCCTCGGTGTCATCCCGTGGCTTGGGAACTAGATCCAGAAAAACAATAAAAAAATACTAACATAATGAATAATATATTTAAAGGTTTGATTACGGCAATAATAACGCCGTTTAAAAATAATAAACTAGATTTAGATGCCTTAGAAAAGATTTTAGAATATCAAATAAATGCTGAAGTGAATGCCGTAGTAATAGCAGGTTCAACAGGTGAGGGGAGTAGTTTAAGCTTTGAAGAGTATAAATTATTATTGCAGACAGCTAAGGATATTATAAATAAGCGTATTCCTATAATTAGCGGATGTTCTTCAAATGATACCGCTTATGCAATAGAGCTTGCGGCTGAATCTACAAAAATTGGAGTTGACGGCTTTATGATTAGCCCGCCGTCATATTTGAAGCCTACTCAAAGCGGGATCTATAAACATTTTGAAGCAATACATGAAGCTAGTAATTTACCGATTATGCTATATTCAGTTCCGGGTAGAACTGGGGTTGACTTTACCGATGAAGTGATATTTAAACTCGCTAAATTACCTCGTATTTTAGCTTTAAAAGATGCGGGGATAGATTTAGAAAGACCGCTTAGAATTAAAGCTATAGTTAAAAAAGAATTTAATCTATTATGCGGTAATGATGATTTAAGTCTTGCTTTTAATGCTCAAGGCGGAGTAGGGTGCGTATCCGTAGCTTCTAACGTTGCACCTAAATTATGCAAAGAGCTTCAAGAGAAATGGTATAACAATGATGTTAAAGGAGCTTTAGAGATTCATCAAAAATTATTACCTTTATATAAAGCATTATTTGTAGAATCAAACCCAATCCCAGTTAAGTATGCTATGCATTATTTAGGATTCTGCACAAACGAAATTCGTTTGCCTTTAACTGAAGCAACAAATACGACCAAAACACAAATTGAGGAAATTATAACATCCTTATCTATAAAAGTATGACGGAATATAAGAAAATTATTGCACAAAATAAAAAAGCTCTCTTTAATTACTTTATTGAGGAAAGACTAGAAGCAGGTATTGTATTAAAGGGTAGTGAAGTTCAATCATTGCGTCAAGGTAAAGCATCTATAGAAGAGAGTCATGCAGCTGATACGGGAAATGAGGTATTTTTGTATAATTGTCATATTGCAGAATATGAAAAAGCAAATAGGTTCAATCATTCTACTAGAAGACCACGTAAATTATTATTGCATAAGAAAGAAATAAATAAAATTATCGGTAAAACTAAAATAAAAGGTTATACTCTAGTTGCCTTGTCTATGTATTTTAACAAAAAGAACAAAATAAAAATTGAGCTTGGCATTGCTAAAGGTAAAAAATTACACGATAAAAGAGAATCGATTAAAGAAAAAGATTGGAAGAGAGATCAGAGTAGATTGATCAGACAGAAGTAAAGGTTAAGGTATGGTTGTCACCCCGTGATTTATTCACGGGGTCCAGAAAAAAATATGTAATATTTTTTATTGTTTTTCTGGATCCCGTGGCGGGGCCACGGGATGACACAGTAGGAGTTGCATTTCCTCGCAATGACATACACAAGCCCGAAACAAAATAAAATTAATTTTAAAGGTTATTTATGCAGCATATTATTGGAAAGATATTAGTTATATTTGTAGTAATTATAGGAGTTTTATTTATTTTTAAAACTATAAAAACTTCTTCTACAAAACCTGTTTCCATAGAAGTTAAACAAAATGAAGAGCCAAAGCAATGTGAAGAAGAAAGAGTTAAGAAGATTATTGAAGAATATTTGCTTAATACTCCTGAAATAATAATACAATCAATAGAAAATCTACAAAAGCGTAAAGTACAAGAAAGTGAAACCAAAGTTAATAGCTATATTAAGGATAACAAATTAGATATCGAGAATAGCCAAAATTTTCCTATCATAGGTAATAAAGACGGTGATATAACTATAGTTGCTTTTTATGATTATTCTTGTTCCTACTGTAAAAAAGGTGATGTTTCTTTAAATGAGTTATTACAAAATGATCCAGAAGTGAAAATTTTGTTAAGACCATTACCTATCCTTGGTGATGCTTCTGATTATTTAGCAAAAATAGCTTTAGCGGTTTATAAAATTAACCCTAGTAAATTTAAAGCTGTTCATAGTGAATTAATGAAGATAAGAAATGTTTCTAAAGAAACTGTCGAAGAATTATTAGCTAAAAATGACTTAAATATTACGGAAGTTGAAGAAATAGCTGACAGCTCTGAGGTAAGAGATCTAATCGCTCAAAATATGCAAATAGCTAGAAATCTTAAAATTCAGGGTGTGCCTGCATATGTAATTAATGCTAGATTAATTCCAGGATCAGTAGATTTTCCTCAATTATTAAGCATAGTCAAAGAAATTAGAGATAATAAGGATTCCTAATTAAGCCTTGTGGGTCAAAGTCGTCATTGCGAGGAGATGCAAATATAATTTTCTCGCCATGACGGAAAAGCTGATCCACTTTTATTAATATTATAGTCAATTTTCAAATTAAACTTCGTCTACCAACTTTTCATTTATTAGCAGTATATACTTGACAATATGCTTTTAGATTGTTAATATCCTTTTACATATATTAAAGCTTTATAAAGCTAACAAATAAAATTAATTCTTCAAGCCACAAGAATAAATCTAAAAATCTAGTTTGATTCCAATTTAAAACAAACGTAATATTTCCTCTACATTTAAGGAATTAAATTTTTCATTCATGTCAACTATAATCTATTATAATAAAAATAATGAGTATAACTAATAAAGAATCCCCAGAACAACTAAATAACCCTGAATTTAATAATCATTATGCAGAAAACGGCAATATAATTAATTTAAAAGAATTAAAACGTAAATTGCCTGAAGAATTGCAAGCTCAAGCAGAAGAGCTAAAAATTGAAAATGTTAGTTCTTTGCGTAAACAAGAATTAGTTTTTGCAATTTTAAAGAAATCTGTAGAGCAGGGGGGTTCAATAGTAGGTGAGGGTGTACTTGAAGTTTTGCTTGACGGGTTTGGCTTTTTGCGTTCTCCGGAAGTAAATTATTTAGCAGGACCTGATGATATTTATATTTCTCCAAGCCAAATTCGTCGCTTTGGGCTTCGTACTGGTGATACTGTGGAAGGACGAATCAGAGCTCCGAAAGAAGGTGAGCGTTATTTTGCTCTACTTAAGGTAAATAAAGTGAATTTTGAAGATCCCTCTAAGGCTTATCACCGCGTCAATTTTGATAATCTCACTCCTTTATATCCTGATGAAAAATTAGGCTTAGAGCTTGAAGATAACAGCAAAGATTTTAGTACACGTGTTATCGAGCTAGTCGCTCCTATGGGTAAAGGACAGCGTGCTTTAATAGTTGCACCACCCCGTACTGGTAAAACCGTGTTACTACAAAATATCGCTCATGCTATTACTACCAATAACCCGGAAGTATTTTTAATTGTGTTGTTAATAGATGAGAGACCTGAAGAGGTAACAGATATGCAACGTTCCGTGCGAGGGGAGGTTGTTAGTTCTACTTTTGATGAACCGGCCAGTAGACACGTACAGCTTGCGGAAATGGTCATTGAAAAAGCAAAGCGTTTAGTAGAACATAAAAAAGACGTAGTAATTTTAGTTGATGCTATAACTCGTCTTGCTCGTGCTTATAATACTGTAGTGCCATCATCAGGTAAGGTATTAACTGGCGGTGTTGATGCTAACGCACTTCAGCGTCCAAAAAGATTTTTTGGTGCTGCAAGAAATATTGAGAATGGTGGTTCACTTACTATAATTGGTACAGCTCTAATTGAAACAGGCTCACGTATGGATGAGGTGATTTTTGAAGAGTTCAAAGGTACAGGTAACTCTGAAATAGTATTAGATCGTAAGATTGCCGATAAACGTATTTATCCGGCGATTGATATAACTAGATCAGGAACTAGAAAAGAAGATTTATTAGTTGATAAAATAGTGCTAAATAAAATGTGGGTTCTTCGCCGCATCATCGACCCAATGGGTAGCAGTGAAGCAATAGAATTCTTGCTTAAAAAGCTAGAACATACTAAAACTAATAGTGAGTTTTTTGAGATGATGAAAAGCCCAGCAGAACGTAAGTAAGTTGTGGGGTCATCCCGTGGTGGCATTGTCCGCATGGATCAAAAAACGTCCTAAGTGTCATCCCGTGGCTTGACCACGTGATCCAGAAAAATAACTAAAAATATCAATAATATTGATATTTTTAACTGGACCCCGTGAATAAATCACGGGGTGACACAGCAAGTTTTGCCTCTCCTCACAATGACGAAAAACTAAAAAATATATTGCAAAATGAATATAACACCTGATTATTTAATTGAAAGAAAACAAATAAAATCTCGTTTATTAGTTTGGAAGTTAATAGCAATTATTTTAATTGGTGTTTCATTCTTCTTAATTTGTAAAGATTTTGTTCCAACGGAAGTTTTAGCCAATAATAATGATGATTATATAGCTTCGGTATTAATTGACGACATAATACTTGAAGATGAGAAGCGTGATAAAAAGCTTAAGAAAATTGTTGATGATTCTCATATTAAAGCCTTAATAGTTAATGTAAATTCTCCAGGCGGTACAGTAGTAGGATCAGAAAAAATTTATAATATTCTACTTAAAATATCAGAAAAAAAGCCGGTAGTTATAGTTATGGGAACGATGGCAGCAAGTGGTGGTTATTTAATCTCTCTTGCTGGTGATTACATCATTAGCCATAATGGAACTATAACTGGTTCAATTGGGGTAATATTGCAGACTGCTGAGGTAACTGACCTTGCACAAAAACTTGGCATTACTTTTCTTAATTTTAAATCAGGTGAGCTTAAGGCTGCTCCAAACCCTACTGAAAAACTTACTGAAAATGTAAGGGTAGCGATTATGGAAAATATCGAAGACACTTACAATTTTTTTATTGAACTTGTTGCTGAAAGACGTAAAATTCCTATAGATGAAGTCAAAAAACTTGCTGATGGCAGAATATATTCAGGACGTCAGGCTGTAAAACTAAAGCTTGTAGATAATATAGGTAATGAGGATACAGCTTTAAAATGGTTGCAAGATGAGAAAAAAATCGATGCTAAATTAACGGTTAAGGACTATCAATTAAAACCAAAACCTAAATTAGTGGAAATGATGCTTGAAGATTTCGACAGTTTAGTACCTAGTTTTTTCAAAAATAGTTTTAATGGAATTAAGGCGATTTCTAATTATGGCTACTAAAATTGATTTGATAAATAAAATACATAAGCAGCTGGATTATCTTTCTAAAGAAGATGTTAGTGATTCTGTGAATTTAATCCTTAATTATTTAAGTAATTCTCTTAAAGAACAAAACCGTATCGAAATCAGAAATTTCGGTAACTTTTCTATCCGCACACGAAAATTCCTAGAAAGTGATAAATTTTATAATACAATTTATTACAGAATGCCTAAAAATTTCCTTAAAGACTAAAGTTATTACTTTACAAATTTTAATTTAACGTTAGTTTATGGCTAATTAAAATTAAGATATATACAAATTGTGAAGTGGTCTAAATATACTTTCTTAGAAAAACTTAAAATAATAAAAAGTAAAATAACGCATAATAATATTATATGCGTAGCTCTTCATACGTATGATTTAGAGCTTTTTGAAAAAATACTGATAACAGAAAAGGTTAAAGATATTAATATGCTGTTCCTTGCTCGTTACGGATTATGTAAAGGCGATAAATATTATACTTTTTTACAAAAACTATATAATTACTTAGACGAAAATAATGTTACTTTAGATAAACAAAAAAAAGAATCTTTAGACTACGTATTAAAATATATAGAAATGTTTGATCCTTTAAAATTCACTAAAAATGAACAATTACAACCTCGTTATAACGATGAAGACACGTTATAGTATTATGAGAATGCTTCTAAAAATCTAGATAAAAATAATATAAACCATACTGATAAAATTGGAGAGTCTTCTGAACTAAACTATGCAGAGTTGGATTGGACAAGTTAAAACTTATTTTTCAAAATACTATCATTACAATAATGCAACTATCCTACATAATTTATAAAATTTAAGAAAATTTAATACTCGCTTGAGTTTGCTTTGAACTATCAACTGTCAAGGGGTAAATCTAAAATAATTATAAATATTTATGTTGAATAAACTCTTATTCTAGTGTCTACTTAAGAAAAAGTTTTATACTTAATTAGCTTCTACCAACCCCATTAGTACTTATAATGAGCACAGCAAAAAAAACTAAATTTCAAATAAATATCAATAATAATTATAACGATTTACTTACACCTTTTGGTAAGGCAATTTTGCGAGATCGATACCTTATGAAAGGCGAAGATTTTCAAGATTTATTTGCTCGTGTTTCTAGTTACTATGCTGAAAATAAAGAGCATGCTCAGAAGCTATATGAGTATATGAGCAAAATGTGGTTTATGCCTGCAACACCGATTTTAAGTAATGGTGGCACTGATAGGGGATTACCTATCTCTTGTTTCTTAAACGAGACCGATGATAGTTTAGATGATATAGTAAATTTATGGACGGAAAATGTTTGGCTTGCCTCACGCGGTGGCGGAATAGGAAGTTATTGGGGTAATGTTAGATCTATTAACGAAGCAATTCACAATAAGGGACATTCATCAGGCATTATACCTTTTATTAAGGTAATGGATTCTATGACCCTTGCTATTTCTCAAGGATCGATTAGACGAGGCTCATCAGCTGTATATCTACCTATTGATCATCCTGAAATCGAAGAATTTATTGACATAAGACGCCCGACAGGCGGGGACGTTAACCGAAAATCTCTTAATATTCATCACGGTATTGCCATAACTGATAAATTTATGCAAGCTGTTGAAAATAATACAGACTTCGAGCTTATTAGTCCTGCTACCAAAAAAGTTGTAACTAAAGTTAGAGCAAGAGATTTATGGGTTAAGCTGCTCACTACCAGAATAGAAACTGGTGAGCCTTATCTGTTATTTATTGATAGTGTTAATAAGTCAATACCTAAGCATCATAAAAAGTTAGGCTTGCATGTTAAGATGTCTAACCTTTGTAGTGAAATTACATTGCCAACCGGTATCGATCATTTAGGCAAATCAAGAACTGCCGTTTGTTGTCTTTCTTCTTTAAATTTAGAATATTATGAAGAATGGAAAGACGATAAAGAATTTATACCAACCATTATGTTATTTCTTGATAATGTTTTAGAAGATTTCATCAATAAAGCACCTGATACTATGGCAAGAGCTAAATACTCAGCTTTTCGTGAGCGAAGCGTTGGACTTGGCGTTATGGGATTCCACTCATTCTTACAAATGAAAAAAGTACCAATAGAATCGGTTATGGCAAAGGTTTGGAATAAAAAAATATTTGAATATGTATCTAAGGAAGTAGAAGAAGCATCTGTTAAAATTGGTAAAGAGAAAGGGGCTTGTCCTGATGCATTGGATGCAGAAAGCAATGAGCGTTTTAGTAACAAAACAGCAATAGCTCCTACTGCTTCAATTTCAGTAATAGCAGGAAATGCATCACCAGGGATAGAGCCATTTGCTGCTAATAGTTTCGTACAGAAAACCCTAACTGGTTCTTTTAATGTACGTAATAAGCATTTAGAAAGGTTATTAGAGGAAAAAGGATTTAATAATGATCAAGTTTGGTCTTCAATTAGTACTCACGAAGGATCAGTGCAGCATCTAACATTCTTAACTGAAGAAGAAAAGCAAGTCTTTAAAACAGCTTATGAAATTGATCAAAATTGGTTGATAGAGCTAGCAGCAGATCGTACTCCTTATATTACTCAAGCACAATCTTTAAATGTCTTTCTACCCGGTAATGTTAGCAAAAAATATCTAAATGATATTCATTTTAAAGCTTGGAAAAAAGGAGTGAAAAGTTTATATTATTGTAGATCAACATCAATTCAGCGGGCAGATAAAGTTTCGCACGATGTTTTAAAGGCAGATTTTAAAGATTTAGAAAAACAAAATGACGAGCTAGCTGAAGCTAATAAATACGAAGAATGCCTAGCTTGCCAGTAATATAATAGTACCGGACAGTTTTAAAAAATACCTCATTTTATTTAGGTATAGGTGACCTTATATGTCATTCCCGCGTAGATCGAAAAACGCCCTCGGTGTCATGCCGTGGCTTGACCACGGCATCCAGAAAATAATAAAAAATACTAATGTTATTAGTATTTTTTAGCTGGATCCCGTGAATAAATCACGGGATGACAGGGAAAAATGATCCACGCGGGGCAAGCCTTAAGCGGGAATGACATAAAGTAGAAACTGTTCTATACTATTCAATAATATACTAGGAGAACTTCGTATAGTTACTGTTAATATAAAAAAATAAATTAAAAAGAAAGCATATGTCATTACTTGATGCAAGTCCGATTTATAAGCCATTTTCATATCCGTGGGCATATGAAGCTTGGCACACTCAACAAAAAATTCATTGGTTGCCGGAAGAAGTACCGCTTGCTGATGATGTTAAAGATTGGAAATATAATTTAACCCCAGGTGAGAAGCATTTATTAACGCAAATATTTCGTTTTTTTACACAAGCTGATATTGAAGTAAATAATTGCTATATGAAGCATTATTCAAGAGTATTTAAGCCGACTGAAGTGTTAATGATGCTGTCTGCTTTTTCTAATATGGAAACAGTGCATATTGCAGCATACTCACATTTGCTTGATACTGTAGGAATGCCTGAAGTAGAATATTCTGCGTTTCTTAAATATAAGGAAATGAAAGATAAATATGATTATATGCAACAATTTGGGGTTGCTACTAACGAGGATATAGCAACTACGCTTGCAGTATTTGGAGCTTTTACAGAAGGATTACAGCTATTTGCATCTTTTGCTATTATGCTTAATTTTCCACGTTTTAATAAAATGAAAGGTATGGGGCAGATTATTGCTTGGTCAGTGCGTGATGAAACGCTGCATACTAATTCTATTATTACACTCTTTAAAACTTTCGTTAGAGAAAATCCTGAAGTCTGGACAGAAAATTTACGTAGTCGTATCTATAAAGCTTGTACAACTATTGTACATTTTGAAGATGCGTTTATTGCTCTTGCTTTTGAAGTAGGGGGAATTGAAGGGCTAACGGCTGATGAGGTAAGATTATATATTAGATATATCGCTGACAGACGTTTATTTCAGCTAGGGCTAAAAGATATTTATATGGTAAAAAATAACCCTCTGCCATGGCTTGATGAAATGCTAAACGGGGTTGAGCATACAAACTTCTTTGAAAATAGAGCAACCGAATATTCAAAAGCAGCAACTACCGGCTCATGGGAAGAAGTATTCGCTGATATGGATAGGAAGTCAGCTATATAATTAGGCATAGTCATTATTAATTTTAAAAAAATAGTTGTTTTTATTTTAGTTTTTAGGGATAAAAATTCTACTAAAAATTTACTGTACAAAAATTAATTAAATTTATTATAACTTTATTTTGTAGTATAAATCCATATTACTATTTTAGACAGTTTATTTTTGGTGCTGCTATATCCTGTTTTTTTGTACTGGTTATCGGTAAATCATCTTTTGAAATAATCATACCGGCTATTATTTATCCATTTCTCTATCCATATTCACGATTTGCATATGAGACAATAATAGATTTTATAAGGGGTAATAATGTAATAACAGGTGACAAGATTATTGAAAATGATAAGGTGATAATAGTAGTTAATAAGATCATCGTAAATGATTATAACACTAAAATGCTGGGCGATATAATATGGCTGTTTTTTAAAGTTATAGGTATGGTACTTTGTTTTCTTTTGTCTCCTTTCATGATACCTATAGGGTTGGTATTATTATATTTTCTACAAAGAAAAAGTACAGAAATAGAATAAGAAAGGGCTAATTTGTACGAATCGGTGGCATCCCTGCTTAAGGCTTGCGTGGATCAGTTCCACCACGGTCATCTCGTGGCTTGTCCAGCGTTGTTGCATTGCATGGCTTAGGAAAAGCTTTTAATTTTAAAATCTTGCTATTTTAAAACTTTTAATTACTGGATTCCCGCCTTCGCGGGAATAACATATTATGCTAGACATAAAAAGAAAACAAGACCATATCGAAATTAATCTTACAAAGAATGTTGAATCTGGCTTAAGTAGCGGATTTGAGTCAGTTCAATTTGTGCATAATGCCTTACCGGAAATCAATTATAGTAGTATAGATACAACTACTACTTTCTTAAATAAAATCTTACAAGCACCTATTCTAATTTCTAGCATGACAGGCGGAACACCTAGGGCAAGAGATATTAATTGTAGATTAGCTGCTGCTGCTCAAAAAGCAGGTATCGCTATGGGGCTTGGCTCTATGCGTACATTACTTACAGAACCAAGTACTTTAGATACATTTACAGTGCGAAATAATGCTCCTGATATAGTATTACTTGCTAATATTGGTGCGGTGCAACTCAATTATGGTGTAACACCAAAGCAATGCCAATATTTAGTAGATAGCGTTAAAGCTGATGCCTTAATTTTACATCTGAACGTGTTACAGGAATTAACTCAGCCGGAAGGTGATAAAAATTGGGAAAATCTTTTACCGAAAATAAAAGAAGTCGTAAATTATCTTTCTGTTCCTGTAATTATCAAGGAAGTAGGGTTTGGTTTATCTAAAAAAACAGCCAAGCAATTTATAGATATAGGAGTTAAGATTCTTGATGTTGCAGGAAGTGGTGGAACATCGTGGAGTCAGGTAGAAGCTTACCGTGCTACAAATTCATTACAAAATCGTATAGCTAATAGTTTTATCAATTGGGGAATTCCGACGCTAGATTCCCTTAAAATGGTGCGAGAAGCTTCAAAGGATATTTCGGTTATTGCAAGTGGCGGCTTAAAGTCAGGTATTGACGGGGCTAAAGCTATTCGCATGGGAGCGGATATTTTTGGTCTTGCTGGTCCATTTTTAAAAGCAGCTGATGTTTCAGAAAATCTAGTATCTGAAGAGATACAGCTAATAATAGAACAGCTCAAAATTACTATGATGTGTACAGGATCGCATAATTTGGAAGAGTTGAAAAAGGTTGAATTATTGTAATTGTCACCAACTATGTCATTCTTGCGTGAGGCTTGTCCCGTATGGATCATTTTTTCCCTGTCATCCCGCGACTTGATCGCGGGATCCAGCTTAAAATACTAAAATTATTAGTATTTTTTATTGTTTTTCTGGATGCCGTAGTCAAGCCGATAGTACCGGACAGTTTTTATTATATGTCATTCCCGCAAAAGCACAGTAGTGTCCGGAGAAAAAATAAACGTTGTTATTATTAGGTTTTTTCGTCATTGCGAGAAGAATTACAAAGTAATAAGGGCGAAGCAAGGAAGTAAAAAAATGCTAAAATTAGTTATTTTTTACTATTTTTCTGGATTGCCACGCGGTCTACGACCGCTCGCAATGACGGTTTTAATAATACTCCAATTTTCTCCGGACACTACTGTGCTTTTGCGGGAATGACATACAATGTCACCTACATCTGAATAAAATATAACATTTTTTTAATGATTGTCCGGTACTATGGGTCAAGCAACTAGATGACACCGAGGCATTTTTCGATCCACGCAACAAAGCTTTTTCGGGAATGACATAGGAGTCATGCAACAAAGACTGCATCTTTCCCGTAATGATATTTCTACAACTCTAAATAAGATTTTAGTGCCAAAATTAATATCTCATCTTTTTTGGTATCTAAGTCTTTTGTTAATTCTTCATAAACTTGTTCGTCTGATAGGGTAGTGAATTTTTTAAAGAGCTTTACTATTTCTAGAGACGGCATAATTTGAAAAGCATCTTTCAATATTTTAATCTTTTTCTTATCATTCAGATTATTATTTGAATTCAAATAAAGTTCTAGCAAAGGGATATTTACAAAATTGGTGTTTATAGCTGACTCTAAATATTCTGCATCATTTGCCAGCAAATAGTAATCAGCAATTTTTAAATTGTCTGAAATAGGTATGGCTTTATGAAGTTTGGCAATTTTATTTGTGATAAAAGTAAATTTAGACCATAAAGCAAGTTGCCCGTAACAATAAGCTAAAGTAACTAAATTATCTGCATCATATTCATTTAAATTATAAGCTTTAATAGCATAATTCTCAGCTTCTTGATAAAGTCCTTTATCGTAATAAAGTCTGGCTAAATTTTTATTGCTATAAAAAGCAAATTCTTTTGATTTAGAAATATTTTGCAAATAAGCGATTTTCTTATCTACATCCTCTTCTGTTTCGGCTAAAATTAAGTTATGAAATTCTTTTAAATTTTCACAAGATGAATTCTTGCGGGCAATAGAGCCTGCTTTAGCTTTATTACCAGTAATATATTTTGCAAAAGCTAGAACTAATGAATATCTATCATTATTGATTTTACAATTACTAAAAACATTATGTATCTTAATTGGTAAATCTATAATTAATATCAAAAATCTTATTATGATAAAACCAAGTACTATTAATAGAATTAAGCTAATTAGACTAAAGAAAAAAGTAGTTTCAATATTATAATTATATAAACTAATGAAAACCTTTGAATCAAAGCTTTGCGTTAAGGTAAAGCCAAAATAAAGAAGAAAAAGAGCAGCACATATTAATAATAATCTAAACATCTTTATTTATAAACTCCTGCATAAATTTTTCTGAATAAAGAAAATTAATTAGATATTTTAATTTTTCTAGGGTCAAGGATTTATCTTGTTCTTTTATAGTTATATTAGAAGGCTTTTTCTCGATTTTAACAAATTTTTCAAGCCATTTATGATTTAATGGGAAAATTACTTCTACTCTTTCAGATTTAGAAATAAGGTAATTATTATTATATTCTTCTAAGTTTGCTAAAATATTTTTTATTTCCTGAGGTAGCAGCAGAGATTTTAATACTGTTAATTTTTTACTATATTCCTGATCTTGCAAAAAATTATATGTTAGTAGATTTGCATTTAGCAGATAATTAATATAATCAGGTGAATATATTTTTTGCTGAGGCTTAGGTTTTTGTTCTAATGCAGCAGTATGAGCTTCGGGAAATTTTAAGGAATCTATATAATTAAAAAATGTTTTAGTAGATAGCAAAGGTGCTTCTTCTTTTACTTCTGTAATATTTGTTTCAATCTCCTCTGGGGTATCAAGAGTTTGACTTAAGTTTTTATTTTCGCTTTTACATAATTTTAAAATATCGCTCCTATTGTTATAAAGTGTAAAGGAAGATAAAGTAAATATTACTATCGCTATGAGAAAGATGTTCCGGCTTTTAAATAAACTATTGAATTTTTGCATTTTCAAATAATAATTTGATTAAATCATTAGGATTTTGGTCATCACAATAAACCACATTTTTAAAAAAAGGTCTAACTATATTTGCAACTTTTGAACTTATAGCTATAACTAAACTATTTTGTAAATATTCTAATAAATTATTTTCATTCAATAATTTTAACAGAGTCTTAGCACTATTTTGAGAATAAACTAAAATAAAATCAACAGAATTTTTAAGTTCTTTTACAACAGATAACGGAAGCTCATTTAAATATTCTACATTATAAATAATATAACGTTTTATTTTATCAGGCAAATCTTTAGTGATTTCATTTGAAGATAGATATATAGCTTGTTCATACAAATCATCCGGAAAATGCTGCATCAAATCATCGACGTTTTTACCGGCATAGGCTATTTTAAAGCCTTTATTTATTAATATCTCTCTTGATTTATCACCCACCACCCAAATGTTATGATTTAATTCATATTCAGCAATAATTGTGGCGGCATATTTGCTAGTTATTATTATATTTGAGTAGTTTTTTAAAATATTAGCATCAAAATCTAAAGTTTTATACTTAATTATAGGGCAATTAATATAATGAAAATATTTACCTATTTCCTGGGTAGTTTCTAAATTAGCTTCTAAGCTTCTAGTTAATAAAACCGACTTCATATAATATTTGTATTCCTATATAAAGAGCTACTGCCCAAATTATAATAGCTGCTATTTTATTAACTATAGCTAAAATTGTGCTACTTTTATTCAGCTTTCTAATATTATAACCAGCAAAACCTAAAGAGAAAAACCATAACCAAGATACAAGCACGCAAGTTAAAGTAAATATAGTTTTTATAAGTCCCTGATATTTTAAGGCACTTGTACCTATTACTACTATTGTATCCATAATTGCATGTGGATTTAATATTGATACTGATATAGCAAATAGAATCTGTTTTTTAGCTGAAAGTGCGTTCGAGTTATTAGTAAGATCAAGAGGTGGCTGATTCCAAGTATTATATCCCATATATAATAAAAAAATAAATCCCAAGACAAATATAGCAAGTTTTAGGGTAGGGATTTCAAAAATTATTAAAGACAAACCAAAAACGGCAGAGCAGATAAGAATAGTATCGCATATAGAAGCTGATATTATACTAGGTAAAACTTTTTGAAATTTTTGATGTGTAGCTCCTTGATTGAATATAAAAATATTCTGCACTCCTAAAGGTACAATTAAGCCAAGTGCTAATAATATTGCATGAAAAAATGCATTTAATATTTCGCTCATTTTAAATTAACCAATTTATCCAAGATTTTATAGTAATTACTGTTTGTGGTAAATATAGAAGTGCTATTCCCCAAATTGTTATAGCTCCTACCTTATTAAGTATTTTTAAAATTATAGCCCCTTTACTTAGTTTTCTAATATTATAACCAATTATTGATAATAACAAAAACCATAGATAGATAGGTATAAGTATGTATATTACTTTAGTATTATAATCTCGATATTTATAAAGAACTGTATTTAGCATATCTAAAATAAAAGGATTGAATATTGATAATACTAATATATATATAGGTTCTAAAAATAGTTTTTGAATAGAAACCGATTCAGGGATGTTTGTTGAATTAAAGTATGATTGATGCCACGTATTATAGCCCATATATATGAAAAAAATAAATCCAACTACAAAAATAGGTATTGCTATAAACCATAGCATATAAATAAACAAGAACTCAGTATTAAAGATAATTATGTATATGATAATGCTATAAGTTATACAACCAGCGATCATACTAGGTAAAGCTTTTTTAAAGCTACAATATTTTGCACTTTGATTTAATATAAAAATACTTTGTATAATCGAAGATGAAAGTAAAATTATTACATGTGAGAAAATAGTTAAAATATCATTCATTGTTGTAATTTATTTTTTATTTTTAATAATACTAGTAAAGATGGAATAGTTATAATAGTAGTAAATAAAAAGAAATTTTGCCAGCCAAAATTTACTACTATATAACCTGAAATTATTGGAAAAATTGATCTAGAAATACCCATCATTGATGAAAAGAATGAATATTGTGTAGCACGAAACTTGCCTTGACATAATGATGAGATAAAAGCAATGTAAGCTGTCATCGTCATGCCGCCCGTAATACTTTCTGCTCCTATTGTAATAAATAATAGTGTGGGATTTTTTCCATATATTTTAAGAATAATAAATAATATATGAGCTAAAGCATGAATAATACCAAATAGTAGTATGCTATCTAATATATTCTTTTTCTTCATAATAAAACCGCCGAGTAATCCACCAACGATAGCACCCATAACTCCCCAAAACTTCCCGACACTTGCTATTTCAAAAGCATCATAATTTAAATGAAGTAAAAACGGGTTGATCATGACATTAATAAAATTGTCGGGTAGTCTATATAATATTAGGAAGACTAATATGAGGATAATAAAAGAGATAGAGCCTATCGGTTTCAGAATATTCCTTATAAAAGCAAAAGTACTTTCATTATTATTATTCGTGGTTTGCTCTATATATTTATTTTGATTAAATCTGCAATATTTTACACCAACTATAAGTAAAATAAGATAAATAAATATTAAAATTGCAAAAATTTTATATATTTCGTTGAACGTTAAATATATAGATAAATATATAGCTCCTGAGTTTGCGAGGAGCATACCGAATCGGTAACCAAATATATATATTCCTGAGGCAAAACCAAGAGATTCCTTATTAACTATTTCTGTCCTAAAAGCACTTAATATAGTATCTTGCATAGAGCTAAAAAATGAAATAATCAATGAGATAGAGGCAAATAATAATAAATTATCAAAAGGATTTAAAAAGCTTAAAATATATACAAAAAATACTAGGGCTATGGAAGTTAAGCAAATCCAAGATAATCTATGACCAAAAATTTTGTCTAAATATTTAATCTTTAAACTATCGAAAATTGGGGCAAATAAAAAATTGATAGAATAGGGCAAAGTTATAAGTGATAGTAAACCTATCGTTTGCAAAGCTATATTCTCTTTAGCAAGCCAATAATTTAATGTATTACCGGTAATCATTATATTAAAGCCGCTAATAAGTCCAAATAACCAAATAATAGATAAACTGCGTGACATATTGTTTTAATTGTTATAAATAACGCCTAGAATTATAAATAATAAATGAAAATAGCTAAATAATCTAATATAATTATTGCGAGTTTTCTTATTAATTGATAAATTCTTTTAAACTAATTAGTTATAAATTTAAATGTTTAAAAAAAGGTCTAAAAAAAATATTTTTGCTACCATTAAAATTCCTCTATTGCTTCTTCTAATTTTAATAATGTTTATAGTTGTTATAGGATTTTTCACGAGTAATCATAAAATGCATTCAGAAAATTATTGTATTAGGGATATCTCTACCTATAGCTATCAAAAGCTTTATAGTATTGTGCGTGAAGATCTATTCAACTTTGACTCAGCACTTGAGCAGTTAAAAGATAAGCCGCTAAGCGTTAAAGATAAGGTAAAATTAGAAAAAATTTGTACTTTTAAAATAGAAGATGGAAAGGTACGTTTAGAAGTCGCAAAAGGTTATGATTGTTTGCTACAGCTATATTCGGGTGAGGATGCTACTTTAGTAGAGCAATATAAAGCAATTAAGAATGGTAGTTATGGTCTTGATACTTTATATACTAAAAATGCTGCGATTAATTTAGCAAAATTAATAATTTCAGGTTATGAAAAAGAAGTAAAAGAACATTTGAATATAAAAAATGATTCTGACTTAATAAAATATTTTAGCGGTTATACAAAAGATGAAATTCCTGCTCTAAAAAGTCTAATTTCTCTTAATATAGCTTGAGCTTACAGCAAGATGTTTGTATAGGCTTAGCATGATTCACCTACTTGGTAGACCATCACTTAATGAGCAGGATATAAAGCTTGATTATAAGCTTGCCATAGAGGAAATACAAAATGTAATTAAGTTAACCAGTATTAAACAAGATAATACACTAGATATAGCATTAATTATTAATGATAAGTTTGTTCGGCACGCTGCAACAGTTATTGCTTCAAGTTTAATAAATAGTGATCTAGATAGTTTTTATAAGTTTCATATTGTGATGAATCCAAACGATTCGCTTACAGAAGAATCAATGGAAAAATTAGCTTCCATGAAACATATAAGGGACTATTCTATAGATTTTGTTCCTTTTCCTGAAAATGTATTAGACTTAAATTTAGCTAATAAAAAAATAGAATTTTCGGAGATGTGGCCTCCTTTAGTAATGTATAGGTTATATTTTGATCAAGTCTTTCCAAATTTAGAGTCTATATTATATCTGGATGCAGACATTATTGTGTTGCGTGATTTAAATTCTTTCAAAAAGCTAGGTATGTCAAACTATATAGTTGCTGGTAGTATGGATACGGCTCTTACTTATTGTACTTTAAAAGTAGAAGAAGAATGTAATAGGAAAATAAATAATTTTTATAAAAATAGCGGTATAGTATTTTTAAATCTACAAAATATGCGTGAAAAGCAAGCAAAGAATATGGTTTTAGATGCAATGCATAATTCAAAATGTAGTTTTGCTTATCCTGATCAAGATTTATTAAATATTGCTTTTCATAATTACATATATCCATTATCTATGAGATGGAATTTTTATACCTATTTTATAGATAGAGATACTTATTTTTCATATTTCATTATGCATTATGCTGGTAAAAAGAAACCATGGAATAATGAGGAAATAAAATGGACAAAAGATATTTTAGAAAAGTATCAAGAAATTGAAAAATATTATTGGCGATATAGAGAGTTTACTCCTTGGGGCAGTAAAGATTTTAATTGACTTTAATGAGTAAGAGATTTAAAAGTTTATATTCTATGAATATTTAAAAAGATTAATAGAATTTAATTTAATTTTTATGCAAGGTTACAATATAAATGTTGCCGCCCAAAACCTTTTTTGAGAAAGTTAAGGAAATAATTTGGCCAATAGAAAGAAAGGAATTAAAGCTTTTCATACCTATGGCATTAATGATGCTATGTATTCTTTTCAATTTCGGAGCATTGCGTTCTATAAAGGATAGCTTAGTAGTACCCTCTATGGGAGCAGAGATTATTAGCTTTTTAAAATTATGGCTAGTATTACCCTCATGCGTGATCTTTACAATACTTTACGTTAAGCTCAGTAATAAATTCAATTTCGAATATGTTTTTTACATTATAGTTGGTAGCTTTCTATTATTTTTCTTATTTTTTGCTTATATTATTTATCCGAATCAGGAAGCTTATCATCCTAATGATGAAATAATAAGTAGCTTGATAACATCTTACCCTAACTTCAAATGGTTTATTAAAATAGCCAGTAAATGGAGCTATGGGCTTATGTATATCTTTGCAGAGTTATGGAGTGCTGTAGTTATAAACTTAATGTTTTGGCAGTTTGCTAACCATATTTTTGATACTAATAAAGCAAAGAGATTTTATCCAGTCCTTGGGATGGTTGGTAATATGGGACTAATACTTGCAGGTAGTGTACTCGTGTTTTTCTCAGGTAATAAAATAATAGATCCGGAATTATTACCAAATTCTTTCGATGCATCAGTTAATTTAACCTCTCAAACAACAGAGATGCTACAACCTATTATGTCAATAATTGTTGCAGCGGGTGTTATCTCTATGCTGCTATTTAGAGTAATAAATAAATTTATTTTGACTGATTCTATAAATGTTTTAGATTCAAAGAAAGTTAAGGCTAAAACAAAAACCAAACTTTCAGTTTTGGAAAGTATTAAGCTAGTAATTAACTCAAAATATATAGGTCGTATTGCCTTATTAATAATCTGTTATGGGTTATTAATTAATATCGTAGAAGGACCTTGGAAAGCAAAAGTAAAAGAACTATATCCAAATACTATAGATTATGTTCATTTTATGGGTAGGTTTAATATCTTGATGGGCATATCATGCGTTACTTTCATGATAATAGGCAGCAACATCCTTAGAAGACTAGGTTGGTTTGTCTCTGCATTATTGACACCTATTATGCTATCTATAACCGGTTTAATGTTTTTTATTTTCATAATTTTTATCGAAGAAATAGGTTCATGTTTTGGTAATTTTAACCTTTTATATGCCGCAATAATTGTTGGAGCAATTCAAAATATCCTGAGTAAATCCTCTAAATACTCACTCTTTGATTCAACAAAAGAAATGGCATATATCCCGTTATCGCTTGAACTTAGAACTAAGGGTAAAGCTGCTGTAGAAGTAATAGGTACAAAATTTGGTAAATCACTCGGTGCATTTATTCAGTCCTTAATATTTATAATTATTCCTACTGCTACTTTTGACTCTATAATAATATATCTATTAATAATTTTTATAGTTATGATTAGCTTATGGATTTGGGATGTTGTAAAATTGAATAAGGAATATACTGAGTTGTGTAAGTGATGCATCACATCATTGCGAGGAGCGTAGTGACGAAGCAATCTTAGGAGACTTATACTGCTGCTTAATGAGATTGCCACGTCGAGGCTTCGCCTCTCCTCGCAATGACGAGACACACAATAATAATCATATGAAAAAAACTTTAAAAATAATATTTTTTGTATCTATTCTTGCTGTATTAACTTATAGCATATTGTGGTTTGCAATCCTATTTTCCTTATCAAATTCTATAAATCAAAAATATTCTGATACCTATCTTAATATCGATGATTCTCAGCAATATTTTGTTAAATTTTCTAAAGCTAAGCCTTATGGTTTTCCTTTTAAATTTGGTATTTCAATTATTAATTGGCAAGAAGAAAGTGTTAATAGAAAAATCGAATTTAACTCACCTATAAATATTGGTTATGATTTATTAAAGCAGCAAATATTTATAGATTTTTCAGGAGAGGCAGTTGGCAGATTTAAACCAATTGAGAGAGGCTTTGGAGTAAAATTTTATAATGATAATTGTATATTATCCGCAAAAATGCCTTTAAGTTTTAGATTATTTAAAATTATAAAAGAGAAGAAGGATTTTTTTGAAATAGTAAATTTTATAGAAGATGTTAAATTTACTTTAAATAAAGCAGAAATTTTTGATTTAGTAGATAATAAAAAGCTATATGAAGAGGGTCATACTCTATTTACTTTAATATTTGATAAGAGTAAGTATTATACAAGTAAACAGGATTTTCTTGATAATATACCACAAAAATTAGAAATTAATTATGACACTGAAATAATACAAAGTGATCTTGAAGATAGAATAATTCCGGCAGGGTTGTTATTATATAGATTAGCTTGGCATAATAACTTTAAATTTTCAGCTAATTTTTTAGTTACTGCGGGTAACCCAAATTTTAAGGACTTTGCCAAAGATTTAACAATTAAAATTACTAATGCACAAATAAATAGTAATAGTTTTGAAAATAACATTAATTTACTATATAAAGGTAAGTTGGATGGTTTAGGTAATAATAATGTTAATCTTTTGATAGATTCAAAATTTAAGCTAAAGCAAGACTCTATAACAAATTTCTTAAGTTTTATAAGAAAATATTATGACAGGCAAAACTATCTGCTGACAATTTCAGATAATGAGTCATATAAAAATTTAAACTCTAAACTAAGCTATATTTTAGATAATAGTCAGCAGTTTGATTTTAGTATCTTGGAAAACCGAGAATATGATTTTAAATTAAATGCTAGTTTATTTACTGAGTTAAATAAGTTAACTAGAGCTAAAATAAATGCTCTAAGTTTGTATTCAAATAGAACAGGATTTAATATAACAAACGAAACATTAGTAAATATATTTAAAGATTCTTATAGTAAGGGTGATATCATAGCTAATAATTATCCTAAAATAATGGAAGTGCTAAGCTCTTATATATACAAAAATCTTTCGGAAGAAAGTAAAGAAATCTATAAAAATGCTTTTATATCTTTTTTTAAAACTATTTCCGATCATCCAAATTCTTCTAACTTAATTGATGTTAGTTTTGAATATAATTTTGATTTATCAGATTTAAATAAAACTAAAATAGGTACTATAGATGATATAAATAAAATTCTACCTTTATATTATTTGTCTTTATACCAAGCAGCAGTAAAGGAAGTTAAAGCAGGTGATAATTTAAAAGAAAAAATCATGGAGCTAATACCGGATTTTAAAGAACATAAAAAAATACTAGAAAAATGTATGCTACCAGGGTTTCAAGATATTAATGAAACTATGTGGCAAGAGATTACAAAATAATGGATATTATAGTAAAAATACAGCAAGATTTAAAAGATGAAGTAACACAGTTAAATAACTTGATTATTAGCTGTTTAAAAAGTGATGAAGAGTTAATAGAGAAAGTCGGTAAATATTTACTGGAAGCAGGTGGCAAACGAATTCGTCCTCTATTAACTATCATAACTGCTAAAATGTTTGATTATAATGGTGATAGCCATATAAAGCTTGCTAGTGCCGTGGAATTTATTCATACAGCAACATTACTTCATGACGATGTAGTAGATGATAGTACACTCCGAAGATTTAAGCCAACTGCTAACGTTATTTGGGGAAGTAAAACAAGTATTTTAGTCGGTGATTTTCTTTTTAGCCAATCATTTAAGTTAATGGTAGCTTCCGGTTCTATTAAAGCCATGAATGTTTTAGCAAAAGCTTCAGCGATAATTTCAGAAGGTGAGGTAGTGCAGCTAGTTAAGCTAAACGAGCGTCGTCTTATAAATATAGAAGAATATCAGCAAATTGTTAAATCCAAAACAGCCGAATTATTTGGTGCTTCTTGCTCTGTTGGAGCTATCATAGCAAATCAGAGTGATGATATTTCTAAAGATATGGAAGAGTTTGGAAGATTACTTGGCACTATATTTCAGGTTATAGATGATCTGCTTGATTATCTCGGTAATGATAAGCAGGTAGGAAAAAATATCGGTGATGATTTTTTAGAGGGGAAAGTTACACTACCGCTAATTTTCTTATATGACAAATTAGAGAAAGATGACAAAGCCCATCTTAAAAATATGATAAAGTCAGATAATCGTACTAAGGAAGAATTTGTACAAATATGTGATTTGATGGTAAAGCATAAAATTAGTAAGGATATTATAAATCATCTGAATAGCTTGGAAAATGAAGCTATTAGCTTGCTTAACAAAATCCCCGTTCAAAATATTTATAAAGAATATTTATTTTCTATTATTAGGTTTATTTTGGACAGATCGTATTAGACTGTGTCATTGCGAGCGAACAAAGTGAGCGTGGCAATCTCATGAAATTTAGACTCCTGAGATTGCCACGTCGGCTTCGCCTCCTCGCAATGACACCTAACCCCCAACCCACAATAATATCTCTAGTAATTTTTAAAATTTCAATATAAGATAAAAAAGAAAATAAAAAAGGTGTTAATATGGAATATGCATTATTAATTTTTAGTATCATAGCTATTTTGGTTATAATCCAAATGGTTAAAGTTGTGCCTCAGCAACAAGCTTGGGTAGTAGAGAAATTAGGGAAGTTTGATAAGGTGCTGCAACCTGGATTGAATCTATTAATTCCAGTAATTCAAAGAGTAGCATATAAACATACGTTGAAAGAAGAAGCGATAGATGTTACTGCACAAACTGCTATTTCAAACGATAACGTAACATTATCTATTGATGGTGTTTTATATGTAAAAATCATTGATCCGATGGCAGCTTCTTACGGTGTTAATAATCCTTACTACGCTATAACTCAGCTTGCACAAACTACTATGCGTTCGGAAATTGGTAAATTACCGTTAGATAGAACTTTTGAAGAACGTGAAACTTTAAACGTTGCTATTGTTGCAGCCATTAACCAAGCAGCGATAAATTGGGGCATACAATGTATGCGTTATTAGATCAAGGATATCCAGCCACCGCAATCTATTCTGAAAGCTATGGAGTTGCAAGTAGCAGCGGAACGTCAAAAACGTGCACAAATTCTAGAGTCTGAGGGTAACAGACAAGCAAAGATTAACCATGCGGAAGGGGAAAAAGCACAGATCGTTTTAAATTCAGAAGCTTCCTATACTGATCAAGTTAATAGAGCAAAAGGTGAATCGGAGGCGATTGGTTTAGTTGCAACAGCTACAGCTAAAAGTATTGAGACTATAGCATCAGCAATGCAGAAAACTGGTGGTAGTGAGGCGGTATCTCTTAAAATAGCCGAGCAGTATATTAATGCATTCGGTAATTTAGCTAAAGACACTAATACAGTAATTTTACCTGCAAATCTTTCAGAGCCAAGTAGTTTTATTACTCAAACTCTAGGTATATTTAACCAATTAAAAACTTCTTCAGAAAAGAAAGAAAGTAAATAAAATTTGTGAAGATTTATTGTTGTAATAATAATTAGTTTTATATATCATAATCAGGTTGTTAACTAAAAAGGTAAGAATATGCTAAAAAATGAGAATGTTTGTGAAGATATGAAAGTATTTGTTGGCAAACCTGCTCCAGATTTTACAGCTACAGCAATTATGCCTAATAATAATGTAGAAGGTGAATTTACTCTTAGCCGTTATGCTAAAGGACATAAAATTATATTGTTCTTTTACCCGTTAGATTTTACTTTTGTATGTCCATCGGAAATTATAGCATTTCATAATAAACTTGGTGAGTTTACTGAAAGAAATACTAAAGTAGTGTCAGTTAGTGTTGATTCACATTTTAGCCATTTAGCTTGGAAAAATACTCCTCATAGCAAAGGTGGGCTTGGACGAGTTCAATTCCCAATGGTTTCTGATCTTAAAAAAGAAATTTCTTCAATGTATAACGTGCTTAATGATGGTGGTATTTCACTACGTGGTACTTTTCTAATAGATGAAGATTTTGTAGTACGTCATATGTTAGTTAATGATTTGCCAATCGGTCGTGATATTAATTATACCTTGAAAGTAATAGATGCATTAGCTCATAATCAAAAACATGGTGAAGTTTGCCCAGCAGGTTGGCATAAAGGTGAGGAAGCTATTACTCCATCGCATGAGGGTATCGCACATTACTTAAGCTCACATGCAGAGAAATTATAGTATACTATATTAATTATCCCCGTCATTGCGAGGAGCGAAGCTTTGTTGCAATCTCATAAAACATCCTGAGATTGCCACGCTCCTTTTAGTCGCTCGCAATGACGTTCATCAAGTACTTTACCTAATGCTAAAAGAACTATTTTCTGCTCCTACTTCTAAAATATCTTATGATCTTGAAACAATTAATATTTTACGGCTTATTAGGAGTGAAAATGTAGGACCTAAAACTTTCTATAGCTTAATAAAGTTATTTGGTGATGCAGCAACTAGCATAGAAAATATTGGGGATTTTTCACTAAGGGGTGGAAAATCAAAGCCGATTAAGATTTTTAGTAAAAGTGATGCTGAGAAAGAATTAGAACTGCTTAAAAAAAATAATGCTAAACTTATCACATATAAATCTCTAGAATATTCACGATTATTATTTGAAATTTATGATCCCCCGCCGGTATTAAGCTATAAAGGTAATATAGATTTACTAAATCATCATAAATGTATTGCGATAGTTGGAGCTAGAAACGCCTCAGCAAATGGGAGAAGCTTTGCTCATAAAATTGCTGCCGAGTTAACAGAAGAGGGGTATGTAACTGTTTCAGGCTTAGCAAGAGGAATAGATAGCAGTGTGCATCAAGCAGCAACTTCTAAAACTATTGGAGTTATTGCTGGTGGTATTGATCATATATATCCACCAGAAAACAAAAAATTATTTGAAAATTTAGCAGAAGAGGGATTAATAATAGCTGAATTACCTGTAGGATCTACGCCACTTGGTAAGCATTTCCCGCAACGTAATAGAATAATATCTAGTCTTGCTCTTGCTACAGTAGTAATAGAAGCGAGCCTAAAATCTGGCTCTTTAATTACTGCAAGATTTGCTCTTGAACAAAACAGAGAAATTTTTGCCGTGCCAGGTTTTCCTTTAGATCCAAGATGTCAAGGTACAAATAAACTTATTAGACAAGGTGCATATTTAGTAGAATCGGTTAATGATATTGTAGCTAATTTGCCGCAATATGAAGAATTTATCAAGAAAGATGAAAGCTTATTTAAAGATTTTGCTGAGTTAGATGCTAATTTTAAACCACTAAATACAATGCAGATAAAAGAACCATCAGAAAAAGAGCGTGCTGCTGTTATAGAATTATTATCTGCGGTACCTATAGATTTTGATTATTTGCAAAAAATGACGGAATTACCGCTGCCTATTATATATACAATAATATTAGAATTAGAGCTTGCTGGTAAAGCAATGTGACACCCCAGCAATAAAATATCATTAATTTATACTGCTGATAAGTAAAAATAGTTGTTTTTATAATAAAATTATACAAATTAGATAAGTATATAATAAATAATAATAATTGATGAAATTAGTAATAGTAGAATCGCCAGCAAAGGCAAAAACAATAAATAAATATTTAGGTGATGAATTTAAAGTTATTGCCTCATTTGGTCATATTAGAGATCTTCCATCTAAAAAAGGTTCTGTAATACCTGATGAAAATTTTTCAATGAAATATGATATTTCAGAGAAAGCAGGTAAATATGTGGATGCAATAATTAAAGATGCAAAAAAAGCTGAGTCAGTATATCTTGCAACCGATCCAGATCGTGAGGGTGAATCCATCTCATGGCATATTGCAGAAGTAATTAAAGAAAAAAATAAAGTCAAATCCGATGATTTTTTTAAGCGAGTAGCGTTTAACGAAATTACCAAAAAAGCAATTACTCATGCTATAGAAAATCCAAGAAAACTTGACAATAATTTAGTAAATGCTCAGCAAGCACGAAGAGCTTTAGACTATTTAGTTGGCTTTACACTTTCACCTCTCTTATGGCGTAAGCTTCCTGGGTGTAAATCAGCGGGGCGTGTACAGTCTGTAGCACTTCGTTTAATATGTGAACGTGAAGATGAGATAGAGCGGTTTAAGTCGGAAGAATATTGGGATATTAGCCTTAAAATGCTAAATAGTAATAATGAGCTATTTACCGCTAAATTAACCCATATAAACGACCAAAAGCTAGAAAAGTTTTCGATTACTAATAATAAAGAAGCAAAAGATTTAACTGAAAAGCTTAAATCTCAAAATTTTCATGTCGATAAGATAGAAAAGAAACAGCAAAAACGTCAACCACAACTGCCTTTCATTACTTCATCCCTGCAACAAGAAGCTGCACGAAAATTAGGTTTTAGTGCTAAAAAGACCATGCAAATAGCTCAAAAATTGTATGAGGGTGTAGATATCGGTAAGGAAACTATCGGGCTTATTACTTATATGAGAACTGATGGCGTTACCTTATCAAACGATGCGGTAGATGAAATACGTAAATTAATAAATAAGGATTATGGCGATAAATATTTACCAAGCAGTCCTCGTATTTGTAAATCGAAAGTAAAAAACGCTCAAGAAGCTCATGAAGCTATAAGACCGACAAATATTAACTATATCCCTAATGATTTAAAGGAAAAGCTAGAGAAAGATTATTATAAGCTTTATGAATTAATTTGGAAAAGGACTATAGCCTGCCAAATGGAAAATGTCATAATGGATTTAGTAAATGCAACTTTAGCTTCAGAAAATAAGGAATATTTGGCAAGAGCGAACGGATCAACTATAGCTTTTGATGGGTTTTATAAAGTCTATCGCGAAAGTATAGACGATGAGGCTGAAGAAGAAAATAAGATGCTGCCGCCTTTAAAAGAACAAGAGCATTTGAAAACTAAAGAGATTGTTCCAAATCAGCATTTCACCGAACCACCGCCACGATATTCAGAAGCTAGCTTAGTGAAAAAGCTTGAAGAGCTTGGAATTGGTCGTCCATCAACTTATGCTACTATTTTATCAGTTTTACAAGATCGTAAATATGTGACGTTAGAGAAAAAGCGTTTTATGCCTGAAGAGCTAGGGCGTTTGGTAACAGTGTTTTTAGTTGGTTTCTTCAAAAAATATGTTGAATATGATTTTACAGCAGGGCTTGAAAATGAGCTAGATGAAATAGCTGCTGGCAGACTTGAATGGAAATCTGCTTTAGGTAATTTTTGGAATGGCTTTAACCACAATATAGAATCTGTAAGTAAGCAAAACATTACAGAAATTATTAGCTATGTACAGCAAGCTCTTGATTATCATATATTTGGAGAAAATAAAGACTCTAAAGTTTGTCCCTCATGCAAAACTGGTGAGCTAAGCTTAAAGCTTGGTAAATTTGGGGCATTTTTAGCGTGCAGTAATTACCCTGAATGTAATTTTAGAAAATCTATTGTTAGTGGTAATGATAATAATGAAGCTGATGGGGAGGCTAAAGATATTGTTAATGAAAACAAAGTTTTAGGCAAGGATAAAGAGGGAGTAGAAATATATTTGAAAAAAGGACCTTATGGACCTTATGTCCAATATGGTGAGCAAGTTGATAGCAAAATAAAGCCAAAACGTTCACCTTTACCTGCTGGTTTAAATCAAAATGATATCACTCTTGATATGGCATTAAAGCTTTTGAGTTTACCGCTTAAAATCGGTAATCATAAAGAGAGTGGTGAAGAAGTTTTAGTCGGGTATGGTAAGTTTGGTCCATATATAAAATATATAGGTAAATTTATTTCGATACCTAAAAAATATGATTTCTTAAATTTAAGTTTAGATGATGCAATGAAGTTAATTGAAGAAAAACTAAGTGCAATTGCTGCTAAACAACCAAATCCTCTAAATATGGATGAGGTAACTAATCTTGTCGATAAAAAGATAAAAGTTAAAAAGACGAAAAAATAAGTAAAAATGACAAAAGTTATAACACGATTTGCTCCATCACCGACAGGTATGTTACATGTCGGTAATATAAGAGCAGCACTACTTAATTGGCTATATGCGAAGAAGCATGATGGACAGTTTATTTTAAGATTTGACGATACGGATCTAGAGCGTAGCAAACAAGAATATAAAGACGCTATTAGAGCAGACTTGAAGTTTTTAAACCTTAATTGGGATCAAACATTTAATCAATTAAGTCGTTTAAGTAGATATGATGAGATCAAAAAACTATTATTGGATAAAAAAAGATTATATGCCTGTTATGAAACGCCGGAAGAGCTTGAACTAAAGCGTAAATTTCAGCTTTCTAAAGGGTTGCCTCCTATTTATGATCGAGCAGCCCTAAATCTAACAGAAGATCAGATACAAAAATATATAGAACAAGGACGAAAGCCGCATTATAGATTTTTAGTAAATCATGAGCCGATTACTTGGCATGATATGATCAAAGGCGAAGTTAAGTATGAGGGCAAAGCTTTGAGTGACCCGATAGTAATAAGGGCAGATGGAAGCATGACTTATATGTTATGCTCAGTTATTGACGATGTTGATTATGAAATCACTCATATTATTAGAGGTGAAGATCATGTTAGTAATACTGCGATTCAAATTCAGATGTTTGAAGCTTTAGATAAGTCTCCACCAACTTTTGGACATCTAAGCTTAATTATTAATAAGGATGAAAAAATTTCAAAAAGAGTAGGGGGGTTTGAGATTGCAACCCTAAGAGAAGAAGTGGGATTAGAAGCGATGGCAATTGCTAGCTTCTTTAGTTTACTTGGATCATCAGCGCAAATTATCCCTCATAAAAAGATGGATGAGTTAGTAAAACATTTTGAGATAAGTAGTTTTTCTAAAAGCCCAACTATTTACCAGCCGGAAGATCTAGAAAGATTAAATCATAAATTATTAATAAGTCTAGAATTTAACGAGGTAAAAGATCGTCTTAAAGAAATAGATGCTGAATATATTGATGAAAATTTTTGGCTATCAGTAAGACCTAACTTAAAAAAATTATTTGATGCAAAAGATTGGTGGGAGATTTGTCATAAAACTCCAAACATAAAAGATTTGAATTTAGATAAAGAATATCTAAAACAAGCAGCAGAGTTATTACCTGAAGAAGAAATTACCATCGAGACGTGGGGGATATGGACTAAAAAACTCGCAGCAATAACAAATCGAAAAGGAAAAGAGTTGTTTTTACCATTGCGTCTTGCTTTAACTGGTAAGGAATCAGGACCGGAAATATCGAAGGTGCTACCTTTGATAAAAAGGGAAGAGATAGTTAGAAGGTTGACTAATTGTCATCCCATCACTCATTAATGTCACCCCGTGGCTTGACCACGGGGTCTTTTGTCACGGACTGTGTCCTAAGATCCCGCGATCAAGTCGCGGGATGACATTTAAAGTTTATTAATGGATACCATGGACAAGCCACGGGATGACAATTCACAAAACCTATTGTAACGATATACTATTTATGTTAGAAACGATGCGGAAATTAAAGTAAATTTAATTATGAAAATATTGATTTTAGGTGCAACCGGCATGCTTGGTAATAGCATGTTTAGGTTTTTGAGTACTGACAAAAATCTTGATGTTTATGCGACAAGTCGGAGCAACTCAGCTCGTTCTTATTTTTCTAAAGAGTTAGCAGATAAAATAATTCCAAATGTAGATGTTGAGAATAACGATTCGTTAGTTGAAGTATTAAATAAAGTAAAGCCTAATGTAGTAATAAATTGTATAGGGCTGGTAAAACAGCTTGCTGATGCAAATGATCCTTTAAAAGCACTACCCATTAATAGTTTACTGCCGCATAGGCTTGCAAGGTTATGTGAACTTATTAATGCACGTTTTATTCATATTAGCACTGATTGTGTATTTTCAGGAAAAAAAGGTAATTACAAAGAAAGTGATTTTCCGGATTGTTATGATTTATATGGTCGTTCTAAGTTTCTTGGTGAGGTGGATTATTCACATGCTATTACGCTTCGTACTTCAATTATAGGTCACGAACTTTCAGGAAATAGAAGCTTGACTAACTGGTTTTTAAGTTCAGAAAGGTCAGTAAAAGGGTTTAAAAAAGCTATATATTCAGGTTTTCCCACTGTAGAGCTTGCAAGAATAATAAAGGATTTTGTGCTACCTAATAAAGAACTGCATGGTCTTTATCATGTCGCATCAAAGCCAATTAATAAGTTAGAATTATTAAAGCTAATAGCAGAAATATATAATAAAAAAATCGATGTTATTCCATCAGATGAGTTAGTAATAGATCGCTCGCTAGACGCTATGCGTTTTAATGAGATAACAGGTTATAATCCTCCTGAGTGGAGGGAACTTGTGAAGCGTATGTGTGAATTTAAGTAAGCCGTCATTGCGAGGAGTGAAGCGACGAAGCAATCTCAGGAATTTTGCACTACTTCATGAGATTGCCACGCAGCCTTTGACTGCTCGCAATGACGATTCGGTATCTACGCATCTCCTCGCAATGACGTCTAATGACACCAAAATAAATTAATAAAATAGGTATTTATAGATAATGTTTGTGGATAAAACTTTGTTGATTACCGGAGGTACCGGTTCATTTGGTAATGCGGTGCTTTCTCGTTTTCTAAAAAGCGATATTATTAACGATATTAAAGAAATTAGAATTTTTAGTAGGGATGAAAAAAAGCAAGAAGATATGCGTATTGCTTTAAATAACCCAAAACTCAAATTCTATATCGGGGATGTGCGTAATTACAATAGCATTGATGACGCAATGAGAGGTGTAGATTACGTATTTCATGCTGCTGCTTTAAAGCAAGTTCCAACTTGTGAATTTTATCCGATGGAAGCAATAAATACGAATATTTTAGGTGCTGAAAATGTTTTAAGAGCCGCTACTAACAATAAAGTTGCAAAAGTTATAGTACTTAGCACTGATAAAGCCGTATATCCAATTAATGCAATGGGTTTATCTAAAGCGTTAATGGAAAAGCTAACAGTAGCAAAAGCACGTATGAATGTGAAAGATAAAACAGTGTTTTGTGTTACTAGATATGGTAATGTTATGGCATCAAGAGGGTCGGTAATTCCTTTATTTATTAATCAAATTAAGCAAAATAAGGATTTAACTATTACAGAGCCTTCAATGACGCGTTTTTTAATGTCGTTAGTTGATTCTGTAGATTTAGTTTTATATGCGTTTGAGCATGGTCGCCAAGGTGATATTTTTGTACAAAAATCTCCGGCTAGTACTATTGAAATACTCGCAAAAGGGTTACAAGCAATATTTAACAGTAAAAATAAAATACGTTTTATCGGCACACGTCATGGTGAAAAACATTATGAATCTTTAGTATCATCGGAAGAAATGGCGAAAGCCGAGGATTTAGGTAATTACTACCGCATTCCTATGGATGGACGTGATCTTAATTATGCAAAGTACTTTGTTGAGGGTGAAAAGAAAGTAGCACTTTTAGAGGATTATACCTCACATAATACAAAACGTTTAAATCTAGAAGAAGTCAAAGAGTTGTTACTAAATCTTGATTATATTCAAGAGGAGCTAAAAAATGCTTAAGGTAATGACTATTGTCGGTACTCGTCCTGAGCTTATTAAGCTGTGTTGTGTGATCTCTGAGTTTGATAAACATACCAAACATATTCTAGTTCATACCGGTCAAAATTATGCATACGAATTAAATCAGGTTTTTTTTGATGATATGGGAATCAGAAAACCAGATTATTTTTTAGAGGTTGCAGCAGATAATACAGCAAAATCTATAGGACTTGTTATTGAAAAAGTAGATGAAGTTCTTGAAAAAGAAAAACCTGATGCTGTGCTATTTTACGGTGATACTAATTCTTGTCTTTCTGCAATTGCTGCTAAACGTCGTAAGATTCCAATTTTTCATATGGAAGCAGGAAATCGCTGCTTTGACCAAAGAGTACCAGAAGAAATAAACCGCAAAATCATTGATCACATTAGCGATGTTAATATTACATTAACCGAGCATGCAAGACGTTATTTAATTGCTGAAGGGCTACCGGCTGAGCTTACCTTTAAATCAGGTTCACATATGCCAGAAGTACTTGACTGCTTCATGCCTAAAATATTAAAGTCAGATATTCTAGATAAATTATCACTCACACCAAAACAATATTTCTTAATTAGTTCGCATCGTGAAGAAAATGTAGATGTCAAAAATAATTTAAAAGAATTACTACATAGTCTACAAATGCTTATTAAAGAGTATAATTTCCCGATAATTTTTTCTACGCATCCGAGAACTAAAAAAAGACTTGAAGATTTAGAAGGGTTTAAAGAGCTTGGAGATAAAATAAGATTTTTACGGGCTTTTAGTTTTACTGATTATGTAAAATTACAAATGAATGCTTTTTGTATTTTATCCGATAGTGGTACTATCACTGAAGAGGCATCAATACTTAATCTGCCGGCTTTAAATATTAGAGAGGCTCACGAACGTCCTGAAGGAATGGATGTCGGCACGTTAATTATGTCCGGTTTTAAGGCTGAGCGGGTATTACAAGCGGTAAAGACTATTACTGAAGAACATGATAACAATAAACGTTCGCCAGCTATAGTGCCTGATTATAATGAAGCAGGGCTTGTATCTAAGAAGATATTACGTATAGTTTTAAGTTATGTAGATTATATTAACCGCACAGTATGGCATAAGTAAATTGTATTGTGAGAGTGGTGTCATCTAGTTGCTTGTACCTTAGGTATCCAGAAAATAAATAAAAATACTAATATCATTAGTATTTTTAACTGGACCCCGTGAACAAGTCACGGGGTGACAATAGTGCAAGTGATCCATGCAAGAATAACATAACATTCAAGTAAAATAATAGGTGTAGTAATGAATACTAAAAGATTTTCACAGCAACAAATGAAAAATTTTGCAGAAGAAAGCATAAAAAAAATAATAAATGCAGCAAAAGAAAAAGAGTATTTTTTATCGCCTTTTAAACATTTAGTAATTGATAATTTCTTATCCTTAGAACTCGCTAAAAGCTGTTTAGACGATTTTCCGAATCCTAAAGAAAAGCAATGGGATATAGCGAATGATAAAGATATAGAAATTAAACAAAGATCAACTTGGAAATCTGAATTTGATATACCAGATGGCATTGTTGATACAATACGTTTATTTAATTCATCGGATATGCTTTATGCACTTGCAGAGCTTTTTGAAATTCCGAAACTTATTCCTGATCCTTATTTTACTGGTGGTGGGCTTAATATAACAATGCCTGGTGGTTTGTTAGATGTGCATGTTGATGGAAATTATCATGATGCAACAGGTCTTAATCGTCGTATGAATGTTATTTTATATTTAAATCCTAACTGGCAAAAAGGGTGGGGTGGAGAATTTGGTATATATGATGAAAATGGTGATAAATGTGTAAAAAGAGTAGAGCCGCTTTTTAATCGTTTAGTTGCCTTTGATACTCATGATAAAAGTTATCATGGTCTTCCTGATCCATTAAATTTTCCTGAAGGTGAATATCGTAAATCTATTATACTAAAGCTCCACGTGATGAAGCTAATGATATTATAAAAGAGCCACATAGAGCTTTATGGAAAAAGCATGATTTTACTGATAAAGATAGAAATCTTACTAGAAAATATTATTAACTTTACAGCAAGTTTAAAATGAAGATATTACAAGTAAATGGTTATGAATCACCAGGAAGTCGTTTTCATGGTTTAGCTATTACACCTCTTTTAAAAGAATATGGCATAGATTCCAAACATCTGATTTGGAAAAGAGATACCAATAACCCTGAGGTGTTATCTTTTAGCAAAAAAGATCATATAATAAATAACTTTTTGTATGTAGCAGAAAATATTTTATCGTTGCAATCAATTTTATATCGTAATGCTTTACAAATGATAAAGATGCCTGAGTTTCAAGAAGCTGATCTTATACATCTTCATATTATTCATTCTCGGTTTTTTAGCATAAATCACCTACCTGAAATAACTAGGTTAAAACCAACAGTTTGGACTTTGCACGATCCTTGGGCAATGACAGGACGTTGCGTTTATCCAATGGGTTGCACTGGATGGGAAAAAAATTGTGGTGTTTGCCCTGACCTTAAAACCCCATTTCCAATGAGAGTAGATAATAGTAGATCTTTATTTGATAACAAACGAAAAATCTATGAAAAATCCAATTTTAATTTAATTGTAGCATCAAAATGGATGAAGAATATGGTTGATACTTCACCTTTATTTGATAAAGAAGTTAAGGTTCATCATTTACCTTTCGGTTTGGATTTAAAATTTTTCTCTCCTGATCATACTAAAAAAGCAAGAGAGTGTTTTAATATTAGCGATGATAAGATAGTGATTTGTTTCCGCTCGGAAGATACTCCTTTTAAGGGTTACCGCTATATTATGGATGCGTTAGAAAAGTTGGAAACTACAAAATCTATATGTCTATTAACAGTTGGTAGACATAATTTGTTAGAACGATTTAGAGGAAGATTTGAAATAATAGAACATGGCTGGACTAATGATGATGTTTTACTCCGAGATGTTGTAGCTGCTTCTGATATTTTCTTGATGCCCTCCGTTGCAGAAGCATTCGGCGTTATGGCAATAGAAGCAATGGCATGCGGTAAGCCAATAATAGTTTTTGATGAAACATCATTACCTGAGGTAACTTTTGCCCCTGACATTGGTATTTCTGTTCCAATGCGTGATAGTAACGCTTTATCAAATGCAATAAAACATTTAGTTGACAGTCGAGAAGAGCGTTTAGAACGAGGTAGTAAAGGAAGAAAGGCAGCTGAGTTACACTATAATCAAGATATGCATATAAAAAATTTAGTAGATATTTATAAGGAAGCTCTGAATAAATGAAGATTTTACTTTTAACTGATATACCTCCTTGTGATAATTATACTGCAGGGTTGGTATTAAAACCTTTAGTAAAATTTCTACCTTTAGATCAAATTGTTATATGTACAGTTTCACATTCGTCTTTAGAATTTAAAATACCAGAAGAATTAGATAAGATTCCTCATTTAAAATTATTCAAACCTAGCGAATCAGTTACAAGATTTAAAGGAAAGAAAATAAAAACTTTAATTTCTTATGGTATTGAGCTACTTCGTGCCTTAAAAGTAAAATATTTTTTACTTCCTAAGATTATTAATTTTGCCAAAAAACATAAAGTTGATACTATATGGATTATATTGCAAGGTCAAACTATAGTTAGGCTAGCACGTCCTTTAGCTAAAAAACTCTCAGTTCCTTTATATACGCAGGTATGGGATCATTTTGAATGGTGGTTACGCAGTCATTATATTGATAAATATACCAGCAAAAGACTCTTAGAAGAATTTGATGAAGTACTCAAATATAGTACTTGTTGTGCTACCGCCTCTTGGGGGATGTCTAAGGAGTATGAAGCTAAATATAATATACCAACTATACCGATAATTGCTAGTTTACCTAAAGAATTAGTTAAACCTCCTGCTACTGCTTCACATGAAGATAGAGATGTTTTTATAATTGCAATAGCAGGGCAGTTATATGCTCAAGATGCATGGATGAGTTTTATTAATGCGTTAAATGAGGCTAATTGGATAATAGGGGAAAAGCGTATTTTAGTCCGTATTATTGGACGTTCTGAAGTTTCTACACAAAAATCGGAAAATTTTGAATATTTAGGATGGCGTCTGCAAGAGGAAGCTATCACTTTATTATCAGATTCAGATCTTTTATATCTTCCATATTGGTTTTCAGAAGAATTTTATAAAGAATCATCTACTAGTTTTCCAGGAAAATTAGTTACATATTTTGCAGCCGGTAGACCAGTTTTTTGTCATGCTCCTGACTATTCCTCCCCAAGTAAATATATAGCAAACAATAATGCAGGGTATTTATGTAATTCATTAGATACGGCAAAAATATTAAATATTTTAGAAAAAGCTGTAACTGATACTAGTTCTTATAATATTTTTACTAAAAATGGATATAATTGCTTCTTACAAGATTTTACATTAGAGCGTATGAAAGAAAATTTTTTTAAATTTTTAAATATGAAAGGTAGTAAATGACGATGAAAATAGATAATAACCGTATTGTTTGGGTAGATTTAGTAAAAACTCTAGCTATTGTTATGGTGGTATTACTTCATTCTATAGCTCCATCATTCTATAAATATTCATCTATCCCTTTTTCTAAAAGTTTTATTTTATCTAATTTTATTGATTCTTTTTGTAGAGTAGCTGTTCCTTTATTTATATTAACTTCAGGTTTTTTAGCACTTAAAGGTAATATATCTATAGAAAAATTATGGTATAAAATCAAAAGATTATTAATTCCATTAATATTTTGGAGCACCTTATATAAATATTGGATTTCTTATAATACTAGCGAGACATTTAATATTTTTTCTGCGTTAAATAGTATCTTTCGTAAGCCTGCAATGTATCATTTAGGCTTTGTTTATTATATGCTTGGAGTTTATTTACTATTTCCAATTCTTGCTTTAATTGTTAACGAAATGCTTAAAAGTAAAAAATTTGCTTGTTATTTTCTAGTATTATGGTTTGCAATTAATTCTGTTAATTACTATTATTTATTTTCGATAATAAAGTGGATGGCAATTAATAATTTTTTTAGTTATTCTGGTTATGCAGTTTTAGGGGCGTATTTAATAAGGAAAAATATTGGGTTAAAGTTTTCTCGCTATTATTGGTTAATTTTATATTTGCTAGTAAGTAGTGTTACGTTTATTATAACTTGGATTTTAAATGTAAATTCTGTTAATCCTGATGAGAAAGCTTATTGGTATTTATCTCCGAACGTTGTTATAGCAGCTATAGGGATGTTTTTAGCATTGCAAAATATTAATATACCAGTAAAGTATAATATATTACTAAAATGTATTTCTGAGAATTGTTTTGTTATTTTCTTTTTGCATGTATGGATATTAGTTAAATTAGAAAGTAAAATGATAAGTTTCTCGAGCTTTAATCCAACAAACTATCCAATATTTGGTAGTATAGTTTTAGCAGTTATTACTTTTATAGCTAGTTTGCTAATTAGTATAGTAATTAGAAAAATTCCTCATTCTCAAAAATTAGTTGGATGAAAAATACATATTTCCCGTTAGTTTCCATTATTATTCCGGTATATAATGGGGCAAATTATATGCGTGAAGCAATAGATAGTGCTTTAGCTCAAACATATAAAAATATTGAAATTATAGTCGTTAATGATGGCTCAAAAGATAATGGGAAAACGGAAGAAATAGCATTATCATATGGTGATCAAATACGTTATTTTTCTAAAGAAAATGGTGGATGTGCTTCGGCTTTAAATGTCGGCATAAAAAATATAAAAGGTGAGTATTTTTCTTGGCTTAGTCATGATGATCTATATTATCCTAGTAAAATTGAACATCAAATTAATATATTAAATAAATTAGATAACAAAGATACCATAATTTATGGTGGTTATGAGCTAATTGATGAAAAATCCCGTTCTTTACGTTTTATAAAACCTGATGAGAAATATCCAAAAGAAAAATTAAATATATCATTATTTGCTCTTTTACGTGGATTAGCATATGGTTGTACTTTATTAATACCGACTATATATTTTCAAAAAATTGGGTTATTTGATGAGTCACTAAAACATACTCAGGATTATGATTTATTTTTTAAGATTTTTCGAATAGCAACAATTCATTTCGATTCTCAAATTCTTGTAAAATGTCGTCAACATCCAAATCAAAGTAGTCGTATCGTTCCTAACCAGTTAGAAGAATGTGAAGTGTTATGGACGGGTTTTTTAAAAGAATTAACAGAGCAAGAAATGCTGACCATGGGTGGTGGCTCAATAGCAGCGTTTCTATTCGATACTATAAATTTTTTAAAATACAGTACTCCCTATAAAAAATCAGAACAATTAGCTTTAGAGATGGTAAATAAATATTTAAATAATACAAAAGTTACCGTGATTATTCCTCTATATAATAGAATAAATTGGACTATAGAGGCTATAGAAAGTGTGCTTATTCAAACTCATAGAAATTTTGAAGTGCTAGTAATAGATGATGGATCAACTGATGATGTATCAAAATTGATTGAAACCTGTAAAAAAGATGAAAGAATACAATATTTTCGTAGAGAAAATAAAGGCGTTAGTTCAGCTCGTAATTTTGGAATTGAAAAAGCTACCGGAGAATATATTGCTTTTCTTGATTCGGATGATTTATTTATGCCGGATAAAATAGAAACTCAATTAAGGTATATGGCAGAAAATGATAAATCATTTTCTCATACTTCTTATCAAAAAGTAGATGAGCAACTAAAATATCTTTCTTCTGAGGATTCAGGTACTTTTTCTGGACAATGTTTTCCCCAGATTATTAATTACTGTCCAATAGCAGTGCCGACAGTTATGGCTAAAACTTCTGTATTTAGACAAAATTTATTTCCTGAAAATATTAGAAATGGTGAAGATTTTTGTGTATGGATTTCTATTGCAAGTAAGGATCTGATAGGTGGTATTAATAAAGAATTATCACAAGTAAGAATAACTAGTACTAATACTTTGTCAAATCCTAGAAAACATGCAGAAAGTTTAATAAACACAGCATCTTATATTATTAGTCATCCTTATTTAAATAAATATAGCTCCCTAACTGTTGGTTTATTATCAAAAGCTATAACCAAATTAAAATCATTAAAAGAAGATGATGTTACAAAGAGCGACTCTAGTGGTATAAAAAAAATACTATTAGGTTTTTCTAATATACCAAGTTTAATTAGGTTAGCCATTTATTCTATAAAATATAATGGAATGCATGCAACTATATCTAGAATAAGTATATGGCTTAAAAGAAGCAGATCTAAGTAATTTACTCATTAAGTATTTTTACTTTTGCACCATCGCTTATTTGAGGCATGCCCTCTGTAACGATTATATCGCTGTCTTTGATGTTATCGGAAATAATCTCGATTAAGCCATTGGTTCGTAAACCAGTTTTTACATATAGTTGTTTTGCTATATCACCATCTATTTTATAGACAAAATTACCTTGATTATTACGTTGTATAGATTTTTCTGGTACAGCTAAATTTTCATGCGGGTTGATTATCAACTTAACATCTACATAGCTATTATGTAAAATATTTGTATTATTTGGTAAGGCAATTTTAGCGGTTATAGTACCATTATTTGATAAATAGTGTGAGATAGCAAAAACCTCACTATGGATTTTGCCATTAACTATTGCTTTTGTGCCGGCAAAGACCTTGCCGCTTAAAGATTCTGGTAATTCAATAATAACACTTTGTGATTTATCAGCTCCTGTAATACTAAAAAGATAATCACCTATTTTTACTTCATCACCAACCATAGGTTTTATCACACCTATTTTACCATTAAAAGGAGCGGTAATTATCATGTCATTGTAGGTTTTAAGAGCTATTGTATAATTAAATTTAGCCTCTTCAAGCTCGCTTTTCGATTTTTTATGTTCTTGGCTACTTACATATTTCTTTGCAAATAAAGCCTCTTTTCTATTATACTCTTCCTGCTTTGTATTTAATAAAGCCTCGGCTTTTGATTTAGTAGTTTCCGCTACATCTCTATCTATAACTAGTAATATATCACCTTTTTTAACTATTTGTCCTTGCATAGCTGAAATTTTTTCAACAGTACCAGCAGCATTAGCATAATAATCACGGCTATTATTATTTTGGCATCGTCCTACAATATTGAAGACTTCATAAAGCTCAGCTGTTTCTGCTTTAGTAACTTTTACTCCTGTAATTTTTTCTTCTATTTTTTTACTTGCAATAGTAGAAAGCGAAAAAAATAGGACAAAAAGGATGATAAGTTTTGTAGGCATAATTAATATTATTTATTTAATTTTTTAAGTTCGTGATCCGTTAACCATTTATATTCTTTTTCTAGAATCTCAAATCTAATTTTTTCTAGTTGTTCGTTAAGATCAGGTTCAGGAACTATTGCAGAACCCATAAACTCAAATCCTTGGTAATTAATTTTTAGTTTACTACATGTCTTTTGTAATGATAATAAATTTTCTTCTATATCATCTATAAATATTATTGATTTCGGAGAATAATTTGTTTTTTGCAACACATATTCAAGCACAGCTCCCTTATCATATTCTGCGGTGTAAATTATCCCATCTTTTAAAATAGGATCACCATAACCGGCATTAAAATCTTTTATTACTACTTCGTCATTTAAAGGTGATAATTCTTGAAGATTCAATTTTAATGAAGTTAGTTCTCGTACTCTCCACTCTATCATATCTTCAATTACGCCAAATTTACCGGTAGGAAGCTTTGTAAGACCCATTGCTGGAATATTTTTTTCTTTAAGTAAAGCAAATATGGTTAAAATATCGTCATTCACAAACCTAGCTTTGCGGTCCTTTAGAACTACGCTCATTAATAATTCGCATTCTTTACGAGAGAGCCTTTTTTCAATGTCATTTACTAATATTTTGCGGTAATCATGCGTTAATCTAGATTCATCTGAATCCATCACTATTACTTCATCAACATCAAAAAGCACTAGATAAGTTCCATCTGCTTTTTCTATTGCTTTTATAACTTCTTTAAAATCGTGAATTTTATTTATTTTACTAAACATATTTATTATTTTCTTTATTTAATTTTTTGTAATTAGCATTATTGTATGTATTAGCTTTTCCGTCATTGCGAGTAAAAACTATAAGTTTTGTACGTTCGCAATCTCAGGAGTCCTGCTTTACGAGATTGTCACGCTCCTTATAGTCGCTCGCAATGACATGGATCAATTCCTCTAAAGAATTTGTCATAACCTTTAAGTCCTCTTCTCTAGATAGGTTATGTTTTGCATCTTTAACTAATTTCAGTATTATCTGTTTACTTGTTATTTTTTCTAACAGCTTAAGAGAAATATCATAAGGTACATCTTCATCTAACATGCCATGGATTAAATGTACCGGAATATTTATATCAATTTTGTTCTTTGTCAATAGTAAATGCTTTCTTGCATCTTCTATTAATTTATAGCTAATAGGATATCTATGTTCACAACTTCTACCTGATATTTCTAGCACACTTTCTTTTTGTATTCTAGATTGATCTGTTGGCGATAGATTGTGCCAAATATCTTCCGTAAAATCAGCCGCAGGGGCTAAACAGATAAGTCCTTTAACTTTATTTGGAAACTTTAAAGCTGCAAGAAGTGCAAGCCATCCTCCCATGCTTGAGCCGACTATTATGGCTTGATCATCAATTAATTCATCTAAAACTAGAGTTACTCCTTCTAACCAACTACTAATAGTTTGATCTGTAAATTGTCCTGTAGCATAACCGTGACCAAAATTATCAAAAATAGTAAAATTATAATTGTTTTTTTTACAATAATCTATTAAATAGAGAGCTTTAGATGAATGCATACCTGACATTAAGCCGTGTAAAAAAGTTACAGGTGGAATATTTGTATTAACAATTCTATAATTATTATAGACAACAAATTTGTCTTGTGTTCTAGTATAAAGCTTGTGCATTTTAAATAATTATTTAAACAGATGAAATTATAATGCCTTCATTAAATTCAAGTAAACGATACAATAAATATACTATTTTGCAAGTAGTTCCTGCTTTAGTTTCAGGAGGAGTTGAGAGAGGGACTATAGAAGTTGCAAAATATCTTAAAGTTCTTGGTCATACTCCGATTATAATTTCAGCTGGCGGTGCTTTAGTTAAAGAGTTAGATAATGAGGATATACTACATATTCAAATGAATAGTAGTAGTAAAAACCCTTTTGTAATTCTAAGTAATGCTAGGTTAATAGCTGAAATAATCAAAAAATATAAGGTTGATATAGTTCATACAAGGTCAAGAGCTCCGGCATGGAGTTCATATCTAGCAGCAAAATGGACGAATACTAAGTTTTTAACAACCTTTCATGGTATTTATAACGCTCCTAATGATTTAAAGAAATATTATAATAGTATAATGTTAAAGGGAGAGAAAGTTATTGCCGTATCCAATTTTGTGAAGCAGCATTTACTTAAAAATTATAATGTTGATGAAAGTAAAATAGTGGTAATTGAGCGTGGTGTAAATTGTGATTATTTCGATCCAGCAAATTTAACACCAGAAAGGCTTAAAAAATGTCGTGATAAATATGATGCTCCAGATAATGTACCAATAATATCAATGCCCTCGAGAATGACTAACTGGAAAGGGCATCTTGTTTTAGTAGAGGCATTAAGCAAATTAAAGCACAGAAACTTTTATTGTTTAATGGTCGGTGATTTATCAAGACATCCTAGTTTTACTAATAGAGTAAAAGAACTTATCGCAAATTTAAAACTTCAAAATAAAATTCAAATTTTTGGTAATGATTCTGATATCATAAATCTATATGGTATTTCTGACATTATTGTTTCTGCTTCGATTGAGCCTGAAGCCTTTGGGCGTACTATCATTGAAGGGCAGGCGATGGAAAAGCTTGTTATTGCCACTAATATTGGTGGAGCTACTGAAACAATAAATGATAATGTAACAGGTTTTCACGTAAAGCCGAATGATGCTGAAGATTTAGCTCAAAAAATTGATCATTGCTTATCTATTCTAAATACTGAAGAAGCTAAGAAAATTCAAACTGCCGCAAGACATACTGTAATTAATGACTTCTCTCTTGATTTAATGCTCCGAAAAAATCTTGAAGTTTATAAAGAAGTTTTAAAAAACTCCCATAATTCAAAAACGATGCCATAAATTTAAGATTTTCTAATAAAATCACTTATTCCTCGTTCTCTATAATTGATAAAGCAATTAATAATCTCTCTTTTTCTTCTATATTTATTTTTATTTTACCCTTGCATTAAAGCGATTAGGCAGCTATTTTTATTTTATTGTTTTTTTAAACTTAAAGGAAATAATTTATGTCGACAAATGGGCAAGACAGTAACGCAAATAATAATGATACAATAGAGATACAAGAAACTGAAGTTGTACCTGTAGAGACTACGAATTCTTTACAATCGGGGTTAACAAGCTTAATACCGATGGTTTTAATTTTTGCTGTTTTTTATTTCTTACTATTACGTCCGCAAGAAAAACGTCGTAAAGAAAGAGAGAAGTTAGTAAGCGAAGTTAAAAAGGGTGAAGAAGTTCTAACAAATAGCGGTATTTACGGGATCGTTACTAAAGTTAGCGAAAGTGAACCTAATATTGAAGTTGAGATAGCAAAAGATGTACGTATTAAAGTTTTAAAAAGTGCTATTGTTGATATAACTAGCCGTTCTAAAGATGTAGCAGTTAAAAAGGAAGACAGTAAAAATAATAAAAAAGATAAGAAGGTAAGCGGTGCAAAATCTTCCTAAGTGGAAAATTTTCCTTTCAATTATATGTACGATTTTTGCAGTTATTTGTGCTTTACCGAATTTTACACAGGTAAAGTCCAAATATCTGCCTCATGATTCAGTAAATTTAGGGCTTGACCTTAGGGGTGGGGCCCATTTATTGCTTGATGTTGATTTCGATACTTATCTCAATGACACTATGGAAAATTTAGCCGATACTTTACGTAAAAGCTTCCGTGAAGATAAAATTGGTTATAAAAATCTATTGGTTAAGCAGAATAATATTCAGTTAGAGCTGAGATCACAGGAAGAATTAAAGCCATTAAAGAAAATAATTAGCAAAATTGATCCTGAGATTAATGTTGAAGCAAATGATAATAGAATAAAGCTTTCCTATAGCGAATCTAGATTAAGTGAGCTACTTAATAAAGTAGTCGATCAATCTATTGAGATTATCAGAATGCGAGTTGATAGTACCGGCACTAAAGAGCCTATACTACAAAAACAAGGTGATAGACATATATTATTACAAGTTCCTGGTGAAGAAGATCCAACCTATTTAAAAAATATCTTAGGTAAAACTGCTAAGCTAACTTTTCACTTGGTTGATAAAAATGCCAATGTTGAAGAAGCAGTAAAAGGTCATGTGCCTATGGGTTCAATGCTTGTTCAAGGGGATAGAATGGGTTATTTAGTTGTAAAGAAAAAAGCTATTTTAGGTGGTGATTCATTAACAACTGCCGCAGCCTCTTTTGATCAGAATTCACAAGCAGTTGTATCATTTTCTTTTAATAGTTTGGGTAGTAAATTATTTGGTGAAGTTACTAAAAATAATGTTGGAAAGCATCTTGCTATAGTTTTAGATAATAAGCTACTTAGTGCTCCAACAATAAATCAACCAATTATGGGTGGTAGCGGTATAATCTCAGGTGATTTTACTGTTGAATCGGCAAATGAACTTGCGTTATTATTACGTGCCGGCTCACTGCCTGCACCGCTTAAGATTATTGAAGAAAGAAGTATAGGACCGAATCTTGGAGCTGATTCTATAGAATCGGGAAAAAAGGCAGGGATAATTGGTTTTGCAGCAGTTTGTATATTTATGGTCTGGTCTTATGGCTTGCTTGGTTTATTTGCAAATATAGCTTTAAGTCTTGCTATGCTATATGTTTTAGCATTATTGTCGCTTTTCCAAGCTACCTTAACTCTGCCAGGGATTGCTGGGATAATACTTACTATGGGTATGGCTGTTGACGCTAATGTATTGATTTACGAGCGAATAAAGGAAGAGCTAAATAAAGGAACTTCCAACCTTTATGCTATTAAAACCGGTTTTGAGTCAGCCTTTGCTACTATTTTGGATTCTAACCTTACTACTCTGATTGTTGCTTTTCTACTTTATATATTTGGAGTTGGAGCAATAAAAGGATTTGCTGTAGCATTAACAATCGGGATTATATCATCGATGTTTTCAGCAATTATTATTACTAAATTACTAATAGATATTTGGGTAAAATATTTTAAACCTAAAAAACTAGGTCTTGTATAAGATTTGGGGATATAAAAAATGCAATCAAATGTTATAAAAATTATTATTGGAGTTAGTCTATTAATAGGCGTTGGAGCATTATATTTATTATTATCTTTAAAGACTCCAGATAAGCCTCTTGCTGGTCAGGTAAATATTTATGAAGATAACGCAGAAATCGGTGGTGACTTTGAATTAATAGATCAAAATGGTGAAATATTTAGTAGTGATGAATTAAAAGGTAAATTAAGCCTTATATATTTCGGATTTACTAGCTGCCCTGATATATGCCCAACTTCTTTAAATAAAATAACAAAAGCGGTGGAAATTTTAAGCGAAAATAAGATAGATATAGTACCGGTTTTTATTACTATTGATCCAAGCCGCGATACTCCAGCAGTATTAAAGGAATATTTAAAACATTTTCATCCTAAATTTATTGGACTTACAGGTAATGAGAAGCAAATAAGAGAAGTAGCAGATAAGTTTAAGGTTTATTATGCTAAGGCTGCTAGTGAAAATGATAATGACCAAGATTACATGTTAGATCATTCTTCTTTTACTTATCTAATGGATAAAAATGGAAAATATCTAAAGCATTTTTATTTAGATTCTGCTCCTAGCGAAATTATGGAATTTTTAAAAAGTAACTGATGAATAATTATTTGTTAGTAGCATATATATTTACCTTTTTAAGTCTGGGAGTATTGTTAGTTAGTAGCTTTATAAGTTATAAGAAAGAGAAGAAAAATACTGATGCAAAAAGGAGCAAAAAATAGGTTAATAACTATCATTATTTGCTTTTGTTCAGCAGTAATCGGAGTTAGTATAATACTTTATAATTTAGAAAAAAGTATAGTATTTTTCGTGCCACCATCAAAAATTAATGAAGTAGAGCAGGGGAAAGAGCTAAGAGTCGGCGGGCTAGTTAAAGTAGATTCAATAAATAAAATTGCAGCTGATAAAATAAGTTTTGTTATCACAGACAATATTAAAGACTTAGAAATATTATATCAAGGAGTGCTGCCTGCCTTATTTCGTGAGAATCAGGGTATTATCGCTATCGGTAGATTATCGAATGGCAAGTTTATAGCAAGGGAGCTGCTAGCAAAGCATGATGAGAATTACCGACCTCCGAATACTGTCATTCCCGCAGAAGCGGGAATCTAGAAAAAAATCTGTCATACCGCGGCTTGACCGCGGTATCTCAGGACACATTCTATGGCACAAGATCCCGTGATCAAGTCACGGGATGACAATATAATTGACTGAATTCCCGCTTTTGCGGGAATGATAAATGAGCTATTCAATAACATAAAACAATTATAACCAAAAAAATAAAACATGTTCATAGATAAAATTAAAGCAAAAGCAAATAACGACGAAATAAATGTAATCATTGAAATACCGATGAATAGCGGTCCGATTAAGTATGAATTCGATAAAGAATCAGGAGCGGTTTTTGTTGATCGTTTCATGCAAACCACAATGAGTTACCCATGTAATTACGGTTTTATTCCGCATACTCTTTCTAATGATGGTGATCCAGTAGATGTACTTGTTGTATCGCATCATCCAGTAGTGCCTGGCTCAGTAATTAAGTGTCGAGCTGTTGGGGTATTGATGATGGAAGATGAATCGGGTTTTGATGAGAAAATTATTGCAGTTCCAACCTCTAAGCTTGATATTACCTTTGATCATATCAAGGAATTAGATGATGTATGTGAGATGCTTAAGAAACGTATAGTTCATTTCTTCGAGCATTATAAAGATTTAGAAAAAGGTAAATGGGTTAAAGTTACCGGCTGGGAAAGTAAATCCAAAGCTGATAGCCTGATTAATGAGGGAGTAGAGAGAGCTAAGAATTAGTTTTATGTCATTCCTGCCAAGGTGCATGGGTGTCATCCCGCGGCAGCATTGCCCGCGTGGATCATTTTCCCCTGTCATCCCGTGATTTATTCACGGGATCCAGTTAAAAATACTAATAAAATTAGTATTTTTAATTATTTTCTGGATCTAGTTCCCAAGCCACGGTATGACACCGATCACGTTTCTCGCTTTATACTGGATTCCGTGGTCAAGCAACTGGATGACAGAGGAAAAATTGATTCACCCAGGCAACATCTTTTCGCAATGACGTGCTTATGAAAACAATAAAATTATAAACTAGTGACATTATTCAGATCAGGGATTGTAGTAGCATTCTTCACGTTAATTTCTCGCATATTTGGGCTTGTGCGTGAGCAATTTATTGCATCATTATTTGGCTCTACTCAAATGGGTGATAGCATTAATGTTGCCTTTAAATTACCAAATCTATTTAGAAGAATTTTTGCCGAGGGAGCATTATCAAACGTCTTTATCCCTATTTATAATGAAAAAATGCTGATTTCTAAGAAAGCAGCAGGTAGATTTTCTGGTGAGGTCTTTACGCTTTTACTACTCTCATTAATAGTTATAATAGTATTGATGCAAATATTTATGCCGCAATTAATGCTGTTTATAGCTCCTGGTTTTCACGGTAAAAAAGAGAAATTTGAGCTTACAGTATTCTTATGCCGAATTACTATACCTTACTTAATATTTGTATCACTTACAGCTTTATTAGGGGGGATTTTAAACTCGGTAAAACGCTTTGCTGCTTTTGCTTTTTCACCTGTTATCTTAAGCGTATGCGTAATAGTCTGTACATTAATGTTAGATAATTATACAGAGTCTACCATTTCAATCAGCTTATCTTTAATAATTGCCGGAATATTACAAGTCTCTTTTATGTTTGTTTGCGTTAAAAGAGCGGATTTAAGCTTTCCATTTATTTTTAAGCCAAATGATCCAGATGTAAAAAAGCTTTTAATTAATATGGGACCGGCGACCATTAGCTCAGGCGTACAGCAATTAAACCTTTTTATCTCTCAATCTATTGCTAGCTTTATTGAGGGAGCTATCTCCATACTATCTTATGCGGACCGAATTTATCAATTTCCTCTATCAATAATAGGTACTAGCTTTTCAACTATTTTATTGCCTGAATTATCAAAAATATATAAATCAAATGATATAGTAGCTGCCACGAAAGTGCAGAATAATGCAATTAGAATGGGGTTATTTTTATCGCTGCCTGCGACTTTTGGAATTATAATTTTATCGCATCCTATTATTAACGTGATTTACGAAAGAGGCGTTTTTACTTCTCTTGATACTACAAATACGGCTGAGGCTATTTCTGCGTTTGCTTTAGGGCTGCCTGCTTTTATTTTGGCAAAAATTCTAACCCCAATTTTTTATGCTAATAGTGACACTAAAACACCTCTGAAAATAACTCTATTTTCAATAATAATTAATACCAGCATGAATTTATTATTGATGGATTCTTTAAAGCATATCGGTATTGCAGTTGGTACTTCTATTGCAGCTTGGTATAATTTAGGTTTATTATATAGCTATACTAAAAAGCAGAATATGCTACATATAGAACAGGATATAAAATCTTTTTGTATTAAAGTTTTATTATGCTGCACAATTATGTCTATTATGATTGGCTCAATAAAACATTATTTCTTAGAATATTTTTATTCGGAATATTTGCTGATTAAAGTTTTTGCATTAGGAGGTACTATTACAATTGGCATTATAGTCTTTTTTAGTGTAGCTTATTTATTAAAAGTAGTTAAGCATGTTAGAAAGTAGTAAAAATAAATCAAATTATCAAGATTTGCTAAAAACTCTAGCAATCATAGCCATGATCATTGATCATATAGGTTTGTATCTATATCCTGACCTTATTATTTTGCGAATAATTGGTCGTACTGCTATGCCAGTTTTTTGCTTTTTTGCTGGCTATAATTTTCATGATAAGCCAAAATTGCGAATAATAATATGGGGTATTTTACTACAAATTTACACTACAATATTATTCAAGCAGTTTATCACCACAAATATTTTAATCTCTATTTATTTAGGGCAGTGCTATATTTATTGTTTTCGTAAGTCGCTAACTCGTTTCTTCTATAGCGGCTACTGCCATGTTATTATAATGATAATATTATGGTATATAAGTTGGGCTATCATTGATTATGGTACGATTGTAATTGCAATTATGATACTTGGATTTATTGCAAAACATGAACCCAAAAGCCTAAAACTTTGTTGTTTTGTAACAATTCTTATTACTTTAGTACATTCAGCTCTGTTCGTGCTTACTATTTCTTTTAGTGATCTTAATTTCTCAAATTTTGATTTAGTTTTAGATATTATATTATTAACAGCTACATATATATTAATGATCATAAGTAATTATTCAAAAAGAATATTTATAAATTTAAAATGGATCAGCAGAAATGTTATATATATATATATTGTGTGCAAATTATTATTTTGCAGTTTATATTTGTCTATAGCTACACATATGGTTTTAAAAATTGGTAAATAAAAATTAACAATTTTGGTGGCATTTATTTTCTATTGATATTAGTATATTTGAGCAACTAATTAATATTAACAACGATGAATGTAATAGATCGTTTAATTTTAGATAATGAAAAATATAAAGAAAGATTTAAACAAAATAAGTTATTTAAAATTAAATTAGAAAGTGACGCACAAAAAAATAAATTTCTTGATTACTTCCAAATCTAGTCAAATGAATTTCAAAAAATGGTACTTGCAAGGGTAGTATTTTCAGAACATAAAAAATTTACAAAACTTGCTTGGGAACATTTACTTGATGAATTCGGTCACAATATAGAACTCTCAAAAGATAGAAAAAATAATACAGAAGTGGAAGATCCTATCTTTGAGGCACTTGGTTCTTGGTTTACTTTAAAAATGATGACACTTGGTGATAGCGAGCGAGCGGTGCTTGTGCATATGATAATAGAATCGTGTGCTACTATATTTTATGAGAAATTAGGCTCAATATTTTTAAGTTGTAAAAAAGCAGAAAAGCACTTTAAAACCCACCTGCACCTTGACCCCGAGCATGAACAAATGGGAGTAGATTTATTAAAACAGTTAAATGTTAATGATCTTTTACTGCTTAATATTCAGAAAAAAGGCTGGGACATGATTGAGGCTCTATTCACTAGACTTGCAGATATTGTAGATGGTTGACTGTTTTCCCGTCATTGCAAGGAGAAATTGTTGCGTGGATCATTTTCCCCTGTCATCTCGTGATTTATTCACGGGATCCAGCTAAAAAATACTAATGAAATTAGTATTTTTTATTATTTTCTGGATGCCGTGGTCAAGCCACGGCATGACACCGAGGCGTTTTCCGATCTACGCAACAATGCCTTGCGAGGAGCGAAGCTTTGCTACAATCTAATATTAAATTCTGAGATTGCCACGTCGATACTTCGTATCTCCTCGCAATGACAACTTGTTATCCATGCGACAAAACCGGTTTTTTCTCGCAATGACGTCATTCAACTTAAATACTCATCTTGCTAAATTCTGTTCTATCTATTTTAATCGCTTAGAATTATTAGTTTAAAAAAAATAAAATTGTTAAATAAAGAAATCAATATATAATACTAAAAAAATTTTAGGTAAAAAAATGAGTTTAAAATCCACTTTTCTTGATACGCCTCTTGGTTCGATGCTTGCTATTAGTGATGAAGAGAAACTTTATTTGCTTGATTTTGCTGAAAGTAAAGGCTTAGAGCGTAAAATTAAAATGCTTAAAGTTAAGACTAAATTGTCTGTTATTGATGGCAATACCAAACCTATTTCATCAGTTGAAAAAGAACTTAAGTCATATTTTGACGGCAATTTACAAAAATTTAATACATCTTTACGCCTTGTAGGAAGCGAGTTTCAGAAATTAGTATGGGAAAAGCTAATGAATGTGCCATATGGCGAAACAAGGAGCTACTTTACACAAGCTAAGGCAGTGGGTAAAGAAACTGCTTATAGAGCTGTTGCAAATGCTAACGGAGCAAATAGATTTGCTATAATTATTCCATGCCACCGCATTATTAATAATAATGGCGAGCTTGGCGGATATGGTTCAGGATTACATCGCAAAAAATGGCTTATTGAACATGAAAGAAAATTTATAAGAAATTAGAAATATTTTACTTAATTCGGCGACTATTCCGGTAGAACGTTTAACAATCTTTTTTAAGACTAAAGAAGGGCAGTATGGTGAGCATGATAGATTTATAGGCGTGACTGTACCGACTTTACGTAAAATAGCTAAAACTTATTATAATTTAAGTAAGGATGATTTAGGTGGGCTTATTAAATCAAGATTTAATGAAGAAAGACTTTTAGCATTAGTTATCCTTATCAATCAATATCAAAAAGCTTCTGATAATGATAAGAAATTTTTTTATGAATTCTATATAGATAATATAAAATATGTTAATAATTGGAACTTGGTTGATGCTTCAGCTCATTATATTATCGGAGCTTATTTATGGGATAAAGATAAGGAATATCTTTTTAAATTAGCAAAATCTGAAAATCTTTGGGAAAGAAGAATAGCAATGGTTGCAACTTGGTATTTTATTCGCAAAAATGAACTCAATTTAACTTTTAAAATAGCACAATTATTACTGAACGATAAGCACGATTTAATTCATAAAGCGGTAGGGTGGATGCTACGTGAAGCAGGAAAAAAGGATGAAAAGCAGCTGATAGATTTTCTAAATCAACATATATCGCAAATGCCTAGAACTACATTGCGTTATGCGATTGAGAGATTTCCTAAAGAAACACGCAGGCATTATATTCTAAAAAACTAGATTTATATAAAATTTATGCTAGTATTTTATAAAACTATTAAAAGGTGTTAATTATGATAAAAACTTTATTGGCTGGTTTTATAGCTTTTGCTAGTATAACAAGCTATGCTAGCCCTAATACTCAGCCAGCCCAAAATACTAACCCTACAGATTCATCTGTTACTTTATCTACGTTAAATGCAGCAGGAGCTGTACAATTTGCACAACCTTGGGTAAGACCTACAACAAATGTTAATAATGTACTAAGCAATTCTGCTATGTATTTTACATTAGTAAATACTAGACCGGCTAGCTATAATATAGTTAATATATCTTCAGATCAAATAGGTAGAATAGAGATGCACCAAACAGTTACCGACAGTAATGGTGTTAGTCAAATGGTGAAAGTAGATTATCCATTTTTAATTTCTGGTAATCTTAACGTTGGCTTTGTACCTGGAGGTATGCATATAATGCTTTATGATATAAGGAAAGATCTAAAAGTTGGTGACACAGTTGATATAACTTTTTTCTTTGATGATAATAGTGTAAAAATTGTTACTGCTCAAGTGGCAAGTAATAACCCGTATCCTCAACAGTAAAAGAAAATTTTAATAGCCCGTCATTGCGAGTAGGCATTGCCCGCGTGGATCAGTTTCTCCTCATTGCGAGGAAAAACTGTAAGTTTTGACAAAGCAATCTCATCATTATTTCCTGAGATTGCCACGTCGCTTTGCTCCTCGCAATGACGACTCTCGATCTACGCAAGCAAGCCTTAAGCGAGAATGACATAGAATAATAACTTTTCGGTGCTATTCTATTTTATGCATATAGCTATTGCATAGTTGTATTAGCTCTTCTTTGTATCTTGGTTTTAGTAAATGTCTACTTTTTAGGTTTAGATTTTTAAAATCTTGTTCAGTTAAAGGTAGATATTTACACAACTTCATTAAGTCTTCATCTGAAATGAAATGTTTTCGTGGAATATTTATAGTTTGGGCTTTTTCTTCACGATAGGCTGCAAGCATTTGTATTTTAGTATTAAAATCTTTAATCTCAATTCTAAATTTTACTTTTTTCCAAGCATCTTCGGGTTTTACCTCATAGTTTTTAATATTAAATAAAAACTGAAGCATGGATTGATATTGATTTGTTAAATTATTATCCAAAATTATCTTATTTAGCTGTTTATATATTTTGTCCAAATATTCAACATCTAAAAATGCGTAATTCAGCATATCTTCAGTAATAGGGCGTTTTAACCAGTTAGATTTTTGATGTGTTTTATCAATATTGATTTTGAAAAGTTTATAACAAAGATCATCATAGCTTAGTTGACTACCAAAACCGCAAATATTTGCCGCAATTTGTACATCAAAAATATTAGAAGGTAGAGTTTTAAACAAATTATAGAAAATTTCAAAATCTTCACGAGGTGCATGAAATATTTTAATAATATTATTATCTATAAGTAGCTTGTTAAAGACATTTAAATCTAGGTTATTTATTGCATCAATTATTATGCTGCAACCCTCTGCTTTTACTTGGATTATACTAAGTTTAGCATAATAGGTATAACGACGTTCAAATTCTGTATCTATACTCAACCATTTTTTGGTGGATAATTCCCTACAAAACTCTTCTAATACTTTTTGACTATTAATAATTTGCATAAATGAAGCTATTTACAAAGCTCCAATAATTTTTAGAAAAAGATTGGTATGAGATAAAGATAATACTACTTCAAGACCAATTAATATAATAATAATCCACTCAAGTTTAGTAGAATGTTTATAATTAAGGTCATTTGAAAGGATATCGAGCAACTCATGAATCATATTGAGGCGATGATTCATTATATTTTGCCTTATTTCTATGTCTTGAAATTCTGCCGTCATAAGATATAGGGGTTCATAGCTAGGACGACGCCAAAAAAATTCAGGAGTATCGAATATATCACTATGTAAGCTGATTGAATAGCGTTCACTAAATAATATTCCTATTTGTTGTAATATCTCTTTTTTAGATAGAGAGACACTACCGGTTCTAGCTAATTCCTGTTGTATAGGAGTGGTTTGAGATATCAAATTACTTACAGATTGCTCAAGAACGCTAAGCTTAACAGATTGAGCAAGTGCATGAGAAATAGATAGCTTAACAAAAACCGATTTATCAGTTAAAATTATTTTGTTTTTTTCTTCGTCAATAAAAGTTTTTTCGTGTTCTTCATTATATTCAAAATAAATATAATCGGATACAGGTTCAGCAAGTCTATTTATCGTTACTAAATCAGTATCATTTAAAATTACTTTTTCCTGAATTTCGTCACCACCCCAAATAGTTACACAACCAAATGGAAAGAAAAATATATCTATATAATCAGAATCTTTATTTATTTCTTTCCGAATATATAAAACATCATCAAAATGCTGAGGTTCAAGCCCTATCTTTTTTAAATTAGTAACTAGATCACTCATCTTATATTCAGAAGAAACGCAGTAAGATGAACATCTCATAATTATTTAAGTTTAATTTACATAAATTTAAAGTATAGTAGTGTGGAGCATAGAAAGTCAATAATATTATAATTATGTACGAAATATTAAACAATAGAGAGGTTATTAAAATAGCGGGTTCGGATTCGTTAAAGTTCCTGCAAAACCTTACAACTAATGATATCAATAAGAGTAATTATTGTTATACTTATTTACTTAATAATCAAGGTAGATATTTATTTGATTTCTTTGTATATATACATAACCTTGAAGAAATTTATATTGATATTGATGAGAAAAGTAAAACTGCCTTAATAGATCACTTAAATTTTTATAAGTTCCGCTCTAAAATAGAAATAGTAGATTGTAAAGATGAGTATAAAATTGCTTATTTTCATCAAGAATTAAATATGGATTCGTTAGTCACAGCTCGTGATCCTCGATATAATTTATTAGGATTTCGTTCTATAATAAACAGAGCTATAAGTCATTCCAACAAAAGCGGGAATCTAAGTAAAAAATTATATTTAAATGATAAATATAATTTTGCCATAGTAGACGGAGTAGATGATTTGGCTTCAGGTGAGTCAATTCCAGTTATTTATGGTGCTGAAGAATTAAACGCTATTAGCTATGATAAAGGTTGTTATGTAGGTCAAGAAGTTATATCAAGAGCTAAATATCAAGGTGTTATAAGAAGAAAAATATACAAAATTATAGCTGAGGAAGATTTATCATTTTTAGTTAAAAATGAGGAAATAATTACGACTAAGGACAAAATTGGGATAATATGTTCCAGCTATCAAAATAAAGCTATAGCTTTAGTTAAAGAAGAGAAATATCTTGCTAGTAAGGAAGAAGATATTACTGTGAGGGGGATTAAGATAGGCTTGTCTCTTGCTCCTTGGTATGGTTAAGATTAAAAACGTCATTGCGAGGAGAGGCAACGCATCGACGAAGCAATCTCAGGAGTCCTGCTTCATAAGATTGCCACGCTCATTTCATTCGCTCGCAATGACATAATAATAAAAATCAAAATATATGAATAATAATTCTCCAAAAATATCAATAGTTTTGCCAGTTTATAACAGAGAGAAGTTATTGCCGAAAGCTATTGAGAGCTGTCTTAATCAAACATTTAAAGATTTTGAGCTTATTATAATCGATGATTGCTCTAAAGATAAAAGCTTTGAAATAGCAAAGGAATATGCAAAGCAGGATCAGCGTATTAAAGTAATAAGAAATGAGCCTAATAAAAAATTGCCAGCTAGTCTTAATATTGCTTTTAAAGAGGCTAAAGGGCAGTATTTTACTTGGACTTCCGATGATAATTTTCTGCACGAAGATGCTTTAGCAAGAATGAATAATGTTTTAGATAATTCACCGGATATAGGGCTTGTTTATACCGATTATACTTTAATTGATGAGCAGGGCAAAATAGGGGCAAGGCTCTATCAAGAATCTCCGGAATTTTTGCCTATTCGTGATTGTGTTGGAGCATGCTTTTTATACAGAGCAGATATAGCAAAGAGAGTAGGTGGATATAACGAAAACATGCATTTAGTTGATGATTATGAATATTGGCTTCGGTTTGGGCTTGTTACGAAATTTGCTCATATACCAGAGTCGTTATATTTTTATATGGTGCATAATCAGAGCCTAACAACTGAACGTAAAGCAGAAGCCCAAAAAGCTAAAAAAGCTTTAAAGGAATTATTTAAGGATAAATATATTATTCCCAATAAGATTAAGCCTATAGATGATTTATATAGCTGGTTTATTGAGGATAAAAATTTAAATTCTTATCTCAAATTATTAAAAATAATAATTTGTAATCCTATCATTACCCTTTCTTATATTCTAAAAAACCTTAAAAGAATTAGATAAATTTTTATTGATAAAAGGGTATTATTGGGTATTATGTTATTCACTGTCATCCCGTGGCTTGTCCGGCTTTATTGCATGGATCAGTTCCACCATTGTCATCCCGCGACTTGATCGCGGGATCCAGTTTAAAATACTAATAATATTAGTATTTTTATTTATTTTCTGGATGCCGTGGTCAAGCCACGGCATGACATCGAGCAGGCTTTTCAAGCCCTCCAACAAACTGGACTAAATAAGTATATTATATGCCAAATCAAGACTTCTTACATTCATTAAATGAGCAGCAACAAAAAGCAGTTCTTCATACCGAAGGACCGCTTCTTTTGCTTGCAGGGGCAGGAACTGGTAAGACGAAAGTACTAACCTCAAGAATTGCAAATATTATTCATCAAAATTTAGCATCCCCTCAAAATATTTTAGCTGTTACTTTTACGAATAAAGCAGCAAAAGAGATGCAGGAAAGAGTCCATAATTTGGTTAGCTCTTACGGTCTTAACATTGGTACTTTCCACTCAATGGCAGCAAGGATATTGCGTGATCAAATAGAGCATTTAAATCTTGGTTTAAATAGCAGATTCACTATTATTAATCAAGATGATCAACTAAGATTGATTAAGGATATAGTAAAGCTCAAAAATATTGATACTAAAAAATATGCTCCTAAATTAATACATATCGTAATCTCACGTTGGAAAGATCAAGGTTTATTGCCAAATAAGCTTTCAAGCTCTGATACTAATTTACCGCTGCAACGTGTAGCAAAACTTGTTTATGAAGAATATCAGCAAAATTTACTGATCTCTAACGTAGTGGATTTTGGGGATTTACTGCTTTATAATAATGAGCTTTTCATTAAAAACCCTGAGATATTAAAATATTATCAAGAAAAATATCGTTATATTTTAATTGATGAGTATCAAGATACTAATGTCGTGCAATATTTGTGGGCAAGAATGCTTGCGAGCTTAAGTAAAAATATCTGTTGTGTTGGTGATGATGATCAGTCTATTTATGGTTGGCGTGGTGCAGAAGTTGGTAATATATTACGTTTTGAAAAGGATTTTTTAAACGCCACAATTATTAAATTGGAGCAGAATTATAGATCAACTCTGCCAATTCTTGCGGCTGCTTCAAATGTTATTAATAACAATAAAAATCGTCATGGCAAAACCTTATGGACTGATAAGGAAAGCGGCGAAAAGATCAAAATTATATCTTGCTGGAATGATAAAGAAGAAGCAAGATATATTGCCTCCGAAATAGCTAGGTTAGTGCGAGAGGGAAGGTATAGTGCAGGAAATATTGCTATATTAGTGCGAGCAGGGTTTCAAACTAGAAGCTTTGAAGAAGCCTTTATAAATAGTGCTATGCCTTATAAAATTATCGGCGGTTTGCGGTTCTATGAACGTATGGAAATAAGAGACGTGCTTGCTTATATCCGTATTGCCTTAAACCAGAATGATAATTTAGCATTAGAGCGTATTATTAACGTACCGAAAAGAGCAATAGGAGCAGCTACTTTAAATAAAATTAAAACGTATGCTATAGAAAAAAATATCTCTAATTTCGCTGCTATTAAAGAAATGCTAGAAAATGGTGAGATAAAAACAAAATCCTATGAAACTTTAAAAGATTTAGTTACCAAAATTAGCAATTGGCATGAAAGATTTAGCTTTGATGCTCCAATAAATGTAACTAAAGCAATACTCGATGATTCCGGATATTTAGAAATGCTTCAGGAAGAGAAAACTGAAGAAGCTTTAGGCAGGATCGAGAATATCAACGAAATGCTAAGAGCTATTGCTGAGTTTAACGATATTCATGATTTTATTGAGCATTCTAGCTTAGTTATGGAAAATGAAGTTTTAGAAACCAATTATGGTGGTTCTGTAACAATAATGACACTACACGGTGCTAAGGGTCTTGAATTTGATGTAGTATTTTTGCCAGGTTGGGAAGAGGGGGTGTTTCCGTCTCAAAGATCTTTAGATGAAGAGGGTGAAAAAGGTTTGGAAGAAGAACGCCGCATTGCTTATGTTGGTATTACTAGAGCTAAAAAAGAGCTTTATATTACCCATGCTGAAAGCCGTAAAATATTCTACGAAATAGTCAGATCATACCCATCAAGGTTCTTAGCTGAAATCCCAGAGGAAATTATTATCCGCACATCTTCTATAAAAAAATATGATTCTTTTTACAAATTTTAACTATTTTTTTTTCTAGAATTTAAAATTAATTTGGCATTTTTTCTATTATGTTTATTATTATTTAAAATAAATTAAAAAAGGAATAATATGATAGAGAATTTAAAAGCTGATGATAGAGTTCAGGAAATGGAAGATATAATTGATATTCAAGAAAAGGATTTAAATATTGATGATCAAGCTCAGCAATTACCAAAGAAAGATATAGCTGATGAAAAAATTAATGAGATTGAAGAAGCAAAAAATTTAAAATTAGTACCTAAAGATCTTTCTTTTTTTGATCAACCGCTTCAATATGTACAAAATTTTGGTGGAGCGTTAGATTTAGGTTATGACCTTATAAGGTCCTATCTTAAAGAAGAGAGAATTCAAAATCTTGTTGATAGTATAAATGAAAATGCAAAACAAAATGCTGCAATAACTACAAAGCAAAATAGAGATAAAATTAAACTTTATGCTGCAAAAATTTAAGGTAATTTAAAAGGATTTAGGGTAAGTTTAGATTTAGAATCAATGAAACCTGTACTAAATGAATTTAATGATCAAGATATAAATACTTTAACAAATGCAATTAATGAATCATTAGTTGAAGTGAGTAATAATAAGATTCCCGCAGAGATATATACTGAAAAACTACTAGAAGCAGTTATAGAAAAATTACCTAATTCTTTATCACAACAAAAATTGTAACAATGTAAGGAATTTATTCATAGTGGGAAAAAAAATAAAAAAACATATACAGAATCGGAAATGGATAGAAAAGAAATTTCTAAAGCAGCAGAAGAAACTGACAGAAAGATTAGATAAAAATACTCAAGAAAGTAAAATGTTAGAGCCTATTGTTAGGCTTTTTGCTCCTTTATATGAGAGTACCAATGAAAAACTTATTGAAAAAACAGGAACAATTTTAAAGAATTTAGATTCTGCTTATCTAACTGACAATAGTCCTAGAATAGTCTCGGAGCTAAAAGAAATTAATGACAAAGGTACTTCTCTCTGGGAAAAGTTTAAATCAATTTTTACAGGTAAAGATTATTTAGAGGAAAGATTAGAACAATCAGTAAATAAATATGCAGCGTTAAGTGATGAATATGTAAAAAAAGAAATTGATAATAAAATCTTTTCAAATGCTTTAACAAACGAACAAATTGCTGCCGGCTTAACAAAATTAATGAATAAAACTGTTGAGCCGAAAGAAGTTAATAATCCTAATCTTAATTTAGTTGAAATAAGAAAAGCAAATCCTGAAATATTTGATAAATTATTATTTGCCAACCAATCTCAAACATCTTCAAAAGACAAACCTGCTATTCATCAAGAGAATCAGAAAGTAAGAACAAGAGGACCTGGTCTTTAATTAGCCTTCTTTCCAAGCTGTGAAGATTTCTAAAAATACCTTAAAATGGGATATGTATTAGAAATCTTCATAGAACCTATCTTAGTTATTTTACATCGTTAATTTTTTAAATATTTCTATCAAAAGATAAAAAAGTTGCAAATTATGGAATTTTGATATCTAATATATCAAATGTTTTAATAATAGGTAACATATGGCTATAAAGTTACAAGAAGCACAGCATGAGGTTAGGAGTAAAGATAAAGAAAATGATTTAATACAATTATTAAGAAAAGACTTAAAAGAAACAAAAAACTATTTAGTACAAGGGTTAATTAACGAGGGATTTAAAAAAAAAGAAATTAATGTAAATGATCCTGATGTAAAAAAAACAATTCAAAATCTAATATATTCTGATCCTGATGACCCTAAAAATATATCTTCTGATCCTAGTAAAAAAAATGATGTTAAAAGTATTATTGCAACTATAAAAAATAACAACAAACAAATAGCAAAATGGGAAAAAGAAGGGTACAATCCTCAAGCTTTTAAAGAAATTAAGGAAGAAATGGAAAAGCTTCCTAAGCAGTTAGAAGCAGAATTATCAAGCCAAAAAAATGTAGATAATCTTGTAAATGAGCGTGTAAAAAACCGTATATTTATGTACGCTAATTTTGCTAAAGAAAACCAACCAATATTTAAAGATGAAAAAGACGCTCTTATAGGTAAAATAAATAAATATGTAGAAATATCGCAAGATACAGTTTCGGCTTTGCTAAAAAATGAAAAATTATTAGACCCATTAGTGCGGCAAATTGCTAAAAATGCTAGCGATTTTTTTGGTAAAGACGTTAAAAATGTATGCGTTTTAGATGAGAAAAAGTTGACTGATGAAAATATCCTTAAATTTACTTATGAAACTAATCATGCTATTAAGTCGTTTGAATCAGTACAAAAAGGGATTAATAACTTAGATGTTGCAAAAAATAAGCAGGTCACAGAAACATTATTATCTAAATTAGATACAGATTATATAACTAAATATAATAACACAATAATCAATGAGTTACAGGCAGTTAGTAATAAAGGCACTTCTTTTTTAGAAAAAATACAAGCAGTTTTTACAGGAAAAGATTATTTGAGAGAAAAATTAGAGAATGTCTTAGATACTCATATTAAGGCAAATAACAAGCATATAGATAATAAAATTACTACTCTTTCAAAAGGTTTAAAAAATAATGAATTTGTTACAGGTTTAAAGCATTTTATAGATGAAAATACAAAAAAAATATCAGACAACTCTAAACTTCGAAATGTAAATCTCAATGAAATACATAATAATAAAGCTGCTTTAGTAGAGCTTAGAAAAATTAACCCGTACAGATTTGATCAAACAGTGTTTGAAGACTCAAAACGGCTTGCTTTAAAGTCTAAACCTCACAATATCAAAATTGAATCACCTATAGCTACGCCTAATTTTTCTAATAAAAAAAGTCAAACAATAGTTAGATAAATATTATTATCGTGCTAAGCTTTTAGGCGTATTTGATCGTAATAATGCTGGTTGTGACTGTTTTATATTAGATTGTTCATTTTTTATATTCTGTCCTATTTTTTTTGCAGAATTAAATGCTATTTTATACTTTATTAGATCTATTACGGTATTAATAACTAATTTTAGTACTTCAAAAACTTTATTGTGATCTAAAGTCTTGTTTGTTTCTGATAATTTTCTTGCTGATTCTTCATTGTCTTTACTAAATATAGCTATAGAATTAGAGATAATAGTTTGAGTTGTAGATTTATGCTTGTGAAGTACAGTAATTAATTCTTGAATTGTAGGAAATATTTCTGATTTTATTAAAGGGCTAGATAAAATTTTAGCTACATTTAAATATTTATTTGTTCTATATCAGATGCTGCAATTAATTTTTCTTTAAAATCACTAAATATAATAGGTTTTAATGCTTCATGTAATTTATTTGTATCAGTTTCATTTTCTAAGATTTTACCTATAAGTTTTGAAATAATAGGGGTAGCATCTTGTAATATATCTAAATTACTAACGTTTTTTAAAAAAGTTTGCTTTATCGTATTATTCGATTTTATATTTGTTGTTATAATTTCGGCTAAAAGATTGCCTATCTTATCATCTTGACTTAAAAATACTCCTAAATCTTTTAATATTGGAGTAACATTTATTTTATTAAATAATTGTTGAATATGATCTTTTGAGTTGGTCTTTAAAGTGAATTTTACAGCTAAATTAGCAATAGTCATAAAATTTTTAGGATCATCAAAGCATTTATCTAATATTTGATGAATAAGAGGAGTTAATGCTCGAGTAACTTTTTTGTCATTTTTAAGAGCAAAGTTCAAGGCATTGGGCAAAATTTTAGAAATTGTTGTTTTAATTACTTCTTTATTCTTTTCTAAAAATGCTACACTATCAGGATCTTCTATTAATTTTAGTAAAAAGCTTTGATTCTCTAACTTACTTTTCTCATCTTTATTTAAAAATATTTCTTCTATTTTTTTTATATCATTTACTAAACTAGGTATTGTTTTCAACGTTGAAATAGCTAATTTCGGATTTTTAAATATAAATTTAACACCTTTATACCCAGCTTTTAGTTTTTTATCTTCTGCTAAAGCTTTGAATATTTTATCTAGGTCATTATTTTTTTGTAAAGCTTTCTCTGATATTTTAAAGAGCTTTTGTTTTAACTTTTCATAATCATAAGTTTTGTCTTTCTTATTTTTACCTTTAGTCGTTTTATCTTCCGGAAGATTTATTATTGTTTCAGTAGGAATATTATCTTTAACTTTTTCCTTTTTGTTAATTTTAAATATATTCTTCAGCTTCTTTTTCATACATATTCTTCTATTAAAATTCTAAATCTAAAACCCTAATTAGAATAAATATCTAACGCTATAATATTTTCGTGTATCCTTACTACTGGTTGACTATTAACTAACATATTAAACTATTAAGATTTATTAACCATATTGTAATAAAGCTATAGTATATTGTCAATGTTTAAATAATCTTAATGCTTACAGCTACTTCCATGAACATGAGGAGGGTGCATTTTTATATATTTCAGCATTTTTTTAAACAAAGTGTCGCGTTTTAGTTTAGATAAGTGATCTAAAAAAACTTTGCCATTTAAATAATCTACTTCATGCTGAATTACTGTTGCTAAAAAATCTTGTGCTTCTAGCTCTTGTTTATTCCCTTGATAATCAAAGTAATTTATTTTTATTGCTTTTGATCTGGTAATAGGTGTTTCTATTCCTGGAAATGATAAAGATCTTTCCATAAATGTTTGTTTGTCACTTGAGAAATAAGTTATTTCCGGATTGATAAAAATAATAGGTGATGATTTGTTATTCTCATGTAAATCAACTACCGCTATACGCTTTAATATACCGACCATATTAGCACCAAGCCCTACCGCCCTTTCTATCTGCATAGTATTAAGCATTTTATCTACAATAATGCGAATATTATCATCAACGACTTCTATATGTTCTGCTTGCTTCTTAAAGATATCGTTTGGAGCGTAAACTATTTGATAGTAAGATTTTTCTTGGTTCATAATACTAATTTTTAATTATAATTGTTGATAATATATTTTGATTATAAGGTTCTTGCAAGTGATAAGAGCGTCTTTTGCTAGGGTATTTTGCTGGGTTTGCATAAGTATCCTCTGTAATCCTTTTAATATTTTTAACTCCTGTTTGCTTAAGCTGTAATTCTACAAATCCTGGTAAATCAAACATATAATGATTTTCTTTTTTTGAATTTATGAAGAATTGTTTGTTATTAATATCTTTATCTAAAAAAGCTTTATAATATTCTACATCAACTTCATATGATCCTTGAGCTATAGCAGGACCTATTAGTGCAGCCAAATTTTTTGCACCTTTTTCTATCATCTTATTAACTATGTTATGGATAATACCGTTTATAGCACCTTTCCATCCTGCATGTGCTGCTCCAATTATTTTACCATCACCGCTTGCAAGTAACACTGGTACACAATCTGCAGTTTGCACTGCTAGAACTAAATTTTTTCTAGTAGTAATACTGCCATCAGCTTCAGGTATGATAATAGAATTATTATCTGCATCAATAATATCTATACCGTAAACTTGATTTAAAATTAGAATATCTTCTGCTTTAAAATAATCAGTTATGGCTTTTTTGTTTCTTATTATTTCTATTTCATCTATAGAATTATTTTTTTTTACATATCTATGACTAGAATCCTTGAATGTTCCGTCAAAAATTTTATAATATACTAGTCCGTTTATTAGTGCTTCCATGCAAATATCCTATAATAATTTTATTAATACCTTATCTAATAACCTACAAAAAAAGAAACAGCTAGAAAAAATCATTTTCCAATTTCATAAAGATTATAATTTAATACCTATTATTGGGGTAGAGATAGAGTTTTACTTAAGCCCTAATATTGATATATCTAAATTTGAAATACTTGCAAGAAAATATTTAACGAAGTTTAAAATTTCTAAAATAAAAAAAGAAAAGGGTAATAATCAATTCGAAATAGATCTTCCTCCATCCCATGATTTAGTAAATTATGCAAAAATGATACTTAAAGTTAAAAATACTTTAACAAAAATAGCTGAATATTTAAATGGTCATACGGATTTTTCTCCTAAACCTTTTTTAAATGATTATGGAAATAGTATGCATTTCCATATAAGTTTTGATATAGAATCTGGCGATTATATAATTTTAGCAGCACAAGGTTTATGCCATTATATGCTAGATACTCTACTTGCTTTTATGCCTGGTAGTATTGATTATTTACGCCTTGACAAAGATTTTATGGCACCAACTCATGTATCTTATGGAGGAAATAACAGAAGTGTAGCTATTCGAACTCCAAATGTTATTCCTAAACGTTTAGAACATCGCTTATCTTCTCCTGAAACTGATCCTTATATAGCAATTTTTACTATTTTAAAGTCTATATTATTATCTTTAAAATTTCCAAATTCAATTAAAAAAACAGAAAAGATTTACGGAAATGCTTTTGATCCGCAATATAATTTAACACCATTACCAACGTCAGCTCAGGAAAGTTTTAAGCTATTTAAGCCAGAGTTTTTTAGATAAAATTTTTTACCAAAGATGTATATAATTATCAATCTTCACGAAACCTAAATTAGAAGCTATAACTTTTTATATACTTATTTATTAGAGCTATAAATATTAGTAAGTTCTACGTAATTTCTTACATTATCTTGCATCTCTTCTAGCTCTTGATCTGTTAAATATCTAACGAATTTTGCAGGGCGACCCATCCATAATTCTTTAGATTTAATTATTTTTTTAGGAGGTACAAGGCTTCCTGCAGCAACAAAAGCATATTCTTCTATTACTGCATAGTCCACTCATACCAATAAAGGCATTATTGCAGATAATACAAGCATGAATAAGCGATAAATGACCAATAGTTATGTTATTGCCTATTTCTACAGGACCATTAAACCTTGAAGTATGAATTACGCTGCCGTCTTGTACGTTAGTATTATCCCCTATCTTTATTGATTCAACATCTCCTCTTAAAACAGTATTAAACCAAATGCTTGATTTACTTCCAATTTTAACATCCCCTATTATAGAACTACTTGGAGCAATATAGGCTGTTTTATCAATGTTAGGTTTAATTCCTTTATAGGGGATAATAATCATTAATTATAATCTACCCAAGAAATATTACCATCTTTACGATAATACACTATATTTATACGATTATTATTAACGTTCTTGAATACTACTGCTGGTAAATTTTCTAAATCCATTTTCATTACTGCTTCTTTTACTGATAGCTTTAATATTTCTACAGGTTTTTCAGCAATAATTATTGGATAATTAGCATCATTTGTATCATTAGTATTTTCTTGATCTTGAGGACTAATAATATATTTAGTACCTTCAGAATCGATTTCAGATATTTTTACTTTACCTGTGTGATGATTTTTTAGTTTTGATTTATATTTTCTAAGCTGCTTTTCGAGTTTTGCCATAGCTTTGTCAAATGCTACATATATGTCATTGCAGCTCTCGTTACTCTTAACGATATTATGCTTACCTGAACCATATTTTGCTATAATATCGCATTTAAAATTTATTCCTTCTTTTGAATAATGTATATCTGCACTTATTATATCAGAAAAATATTTTGTTAGAACTTGGTTAACTCTTTCTTTTGAATATTCTTGTAAATTATTACCAATAGAAATATGTTGTCCTGAAACTGAAATAATCATAAATAACCTTATAGCTTAAAATTAGAACTATAACTATAACGTAAATATTAGTTATTAGTATGTATAGATGTTAACTAGTAACATCTATACAATTAATTTATATTTAGCGTAATTTCAAGCTTTTATTACAAAATAAATCTCCTTCATAGGTAACTGATTTATTTTGTTGTAGTCTAATTAAGCCTTTAGTGATTTTTCTTACTAAAGAGGGTTCTATCCCTGCTTCAAAACATATGGTAATAAAATCTTCATTATCTATAAAAATCCATTTTTTAGCTGCATCTTCTGCTTTTTTAGCTTCTTTTTTTGGGGAAGTATTAGTTGAATCAATTATTGCTTGCATAATAATAGCGAGCCTAAGTGCAATATCAGGTAAAGGATTATGAAATTTTAAGCGTTCAAAAGGGGTAGCTAATTTAATAACGGATGGTTTTGTCATATTATACTCTTAATTATTGATTAATAAAAATAAGATTCCTTAATATAAGCGAACCGGCTTATATGCTGCCCTTATTAAGAAAATCTTAAAAAAGTATAATAATTTTTAAGAGTTCAACTAAGGATGGAAAAAGAGATTACTGATGATTGTTTTAGATTTTATTATAATACTGACTCATATAGCTCAATTAGTTTAGATTTTCTGCCTGTCATGCAGAAAGTCGCGGGTTCGAGTCCCGTCATTCTTGCCTTATTTTAAGGGTTTTTAGTATTTTGTAAGTTATTTAAATATTTCATATGCTGTATATATGCTCCAAAAAAATGAAAATAAACTATTTTATCCTTGCACGATCGAAAGAATTGTTATATATAATTTGTTATCCCTTAAAGGGGGGTGTAGCTCAGTTGGTTAGAGCGTCTGCCTGTCACGCAGAAGGTCGCGGGTTCGAGTCCCGTCACTCTCGCCAACATCCTATAAGACTTTAAGTTTTTTCTAACTTCTTTATCTAAAACAGCTTAATATTAAGTTAAACAGTTACATATATTAAAATTATTTAAGTAATTTTAATCAAATTTATTTGCAGTTTGTAATATTATAGTGGATTATTATAATACAGGTTTTGATTAGTCATTGCGAGGAGTGGCAAAGCCGAGGGCGGAGGCAATCTTATTAAACATCCTGAGATTGCATCAAAGCTATGCTTCTCGCAATGACGTTTTTCAACAAGCCCTTTAAATACATAGCAAATTAATTATGATTAATATCTTTCTAATTATCATTTCTTTATTTATTTCTTTAATAACCTATCTATTTATCAGAAAAACGGATATTTTCACTAAGCTATTAATTCTAAACAGTTTAACTAGTGTGGTGAGTTTATTTATTTGCTGCTTGGGTTTTTATCTAGGCAATAGCTCATATTTAGATATAGCAATTATTTATTTTTTATTGAGCTTTATAGCAACAAATGGTTATTTAAAATATTTTGTATATGAATCAGATAAAAACAAAGCAGATTGATAAAGTTATTTTGGGATGTGGTTTGAGTGGTATGCTAACCGCTCTTGCTTTTGCCAAAAAAGGTATAGAAACTACTATATTTGAAAGTAAGGCTGTTAAAAGTCCTAGTTTTTTTAACGATATTAGAACAACAGCTTTGACGCCGGCTTCTAAGGATTTTTTATCTTCCATTGATATGTGGCAAGAGCTGGAAGAGTTTGTAAGCCACATGAAAGATGTTTATGTAGTTGATAATAAAGCTCCTGAGATATTGGAACTAAAAAATGATAGTTCTTTAGGGTATGTAGTTCAGAATAACGATTTTAAGAAAATATTATTATCAAAAGTAATTGGTAATCCACTGATAACATTAGTTGATAATAAAGAATATCAAAAAGTTATGAGTCATAACGAATACTCTATTATTAAGTTTAATAACGAAACCTACGTTAAATGTAATTTATTAATTGTATGTGATGGAGCAAATTCAAAGATTAGATCACATTATTTTGCGAATGAAATAGAAAAGCCATATCAAACAGCTTTAGTATTTAATATTAAGCATGAAAAACCACATGAGAATTGTGCTATGGAGCATTTTCTGCCCTTAGGACCTTTTGCATTATTGCCGATGAAAGATCAACATAGTTCTTCTGTAATATGGTCAACTTCTTCTGACCAAGCTGCTTTAATTATGCAGCTGCCTATTGAAGAGGTTAGATTCTTAACGCAAAGAAATGCTGGTAATTCACTTGGGAAAATCACTATTGATAGTGAAGTAAGAGGTTTTTCTCTCAAAGCTCGTATAGCAAATAGGTATTTTCATAATAAAATAATACTTATTGCCGATAGTGCTCATATTGTGCATCCATTAGCCGGTCAAGGACTTAATCAAGGTATAAAGGATATTGAATCCTTAATTATTATAGTAAGTAATAATTTACCGCTATCAGAATACCAAAAATCAAGACAAGCAGATAATTTTATCATGTATAAGCTAACTGATGAGCTTAATAATATTTTCTCAAATCATTCAAAAAGTTTAAGGCATTTAAGACAAATAGGGTTTAAAGTGATAAATAACTTTAAGCCTATTAAAAATCTGATTACTAGCTACGCAATCGGTAAAAGGTAAAATATACTCGATGAACTTGAAAAATTGGCTACGTCGTCTTATAAGATCTGTGGTGCTCACGTATTAAGTATACGCTCCGCTCCGAGGGCTTTAGACTCCTTGCTCTTTTCCAAGTTGATCTTCGTATACCCAACTTTTCATTTATTATATGTATATTTTTTATTGTTTCAATTCTTAATGTTAAGGATGTAAATTTATGAGTAAGGAGAGTTTAAAATCGTCGATTAATACGCTTGAAGAGGGAGTAAAAAGTGCAGAAGAAAGTAATAAACTTAAACCTTCTATAAATACGCCTGAAGGGGTTAATGTACAAAATCCTGAACCTGTACAAGAGCAGGAACAACCAGCACCCTCAAATCCCCAAGAAGAGAAAAAAACAAGAAAAATATTAAAGGATGATCCTAAACTTAAAGGCACAAGAATGGCACAAGCTGGAGCTGCAGCTACTGCACTTGCAGGAGCTACTGCTGAGGCAGGATATCATGTAACTGCCGGGGTGGTTAAAGGAGTAGGTAAAATTGCTGCACATGATATTGTCTGCGGTGTTGAGCATATAGTAGAAGGAGTAGCTAAAGGCGGGTCTAAAGTAGCAACAGCTGTTTCAAAAGCAGCTGATCCACTCGATAAAGCTCGAAAAGGTGGAAAAATTAAGGAAGAAGGACAGCATAGCCCTGGCTTATATGATAAAGCTCTTAATAAAATTAGAACTAGTGTGCCTGGTGGTAATATAATAGCAGATGGTTTAGATAAAACGTATAAGGTAATATCAAGCAAAGGTACTAAAAGAATTCTTAAAGTAGGCGGTGCTATTAGTTCAGTAGCATTAAATCCAACACCTATAGGTGTAGAGAATAAATAATCAAACATTAAAAGAATTTTTAGATACACCTAATATAGATAAGCTAAACCAGATACAGCTTGAAGCGGCATTTGCTACAAAGCAAAAAGAAGTAGGAGCAAGAGATGAGTTTAAAGAACCTCCTGAGAAAACTGGTTTTCAAAAAGTTAAATCGGCAGTAAAAGCTGGAGCTAGTTATTTTGTTGAAGCACAATTTGGGGAATAAAAGAAGCGTTTAGCAAAGAAAATAAACAAACTCAAGTTTCAGTAATTCCAAATGCCACTAATAAAGTACAAAAGCCCGAAATAAGTAAAGCACAAGAGCAAGCACAACAACAAGTTCATAATATGCAAGAGAACCTTACACATGGTAAAATTAGCGGCTATAGTAATAGTGTAACACCGCCACAACAAACACAAAATGCTTCTAAACATCATGAATCTTTTGTGGGGCGTTAATTGTTAGTAAAGGCTTATAATTATTTAATAAATTATATTTTACCGCAAAGATGCCTAAGCTGCTTAGAAATATTAAGTAGTAGTGGTGAGTTTTGTGGAGATTGTTGGCAGAAATTAGAATTTATAGCAAAACCTTATTGCAATATATGTGGTCAGAGATTTAGCGTAAAAATCTTAGATAATGCAGTTTGTGGACGTTGTTATAGCAAAAAGCCTAATTATAATCTCGCTCGCAGTCTATTTAAATTTAATGAATATAGCAAAAAAGTAGTTCATCAATTTAAATATCAAGATAAAACGATATTTGCTAAAACTTTCGCAAAGCTTTTATGTAATAGATATTTAGAAGATATAAAAGATGTTGATTTAATCATAGCTGTGCCGATGAATAGGTTTAAAAGGTTACTGCGGATGTATAACCCGCCTCATATTCTTGCAGAAGAAATAGCAAAAATTATGAACCTTACAGTAAAAGCCGATATATTGATTAAGTCAAAATGGACAAAAGCCCAAACTTTTTTATCAAAAAGGCAACGTAAAAACAACATAAGTGGTAGTATCAAATTTAACACAAAACATAATATTATAGGAAAAAAAATTTTATTAGTGGATGACGTAATTACTACGGGTGTTACTATAAATGAATGTAGTAAAATATTGCGAGCAGCAGAAGCAAAAGAGGTTAAAGTGGTGAGTGTGGCAATGACTTAGACACAATAATGTCATACCGCGACTTGATCGCGGTATCTTAGGACGCAATCTGTGACACGAGACCCCGCGATCAAGTCGCGGGGTGACAAAATTACTGGATCCCGTGGACAAGCCACGGGATGACACATTTAATAAAACCAATAGGAGTAGTTTATGCAAAATGAAATAAAAAAGGTTTGTGTTATAGGTTCGGGGGTGATGGGGTCAGGGATCGCTGCTTTGATTGCTAATTCATCTCATCAAGTTGTATTGCTTGATATTGCTGATAAAAATTCAGATGACCCAAATAAAATAGTAAAGAATGCTATAGAAAATTTGCATAAACAAAAACCGCCTCCTTTAACTTTTCCTGATAAAGCGGAATTAATTACTATCGGTAATTTAGAGCATAATTTAGATCTGATTAAGGAATGTGATTTAGTAATTGAAGTTATTGTTGAGAAATTAGAAATCAAACACCAATTATATAACAAAATTATTCCTTATCTTAAAAAAGATGCAATTATAGCCTCTAACACTTCTACTCTGCCGCTTAAGAGGCTAAAAGAAAACTTACCAGATGATATTAAATCTCGGTTTGTCATTACGCATTTCTTCAACCCGCCAAGATATATGGAGCTTCTTGAGCTAATCATCGATCCAATAGTAAAATCTGAAATAATAGACAGAGTTTTAGGCTTTTTAACGAAAACGCTCGGTAAGACTATAGTAAAATGTAACGACACGCCTGGTTTTATTGCCAATAGAGTAGGGTGCTTTTTACTTGAGTTAGTAGCTAGAAAAGCAATAGCTGAAAAGCTTGATTTTGTGATGATAGATAAGATTTTTACTTCATGTTTAGGGTTGCCAAGTACTGGAATTTTTGGGCTATATGACCTAATTGGTCATGATGTGATGAAGCTAATTTCTAGCTCGTTACTTGCCAGTCTGCCTAACAATGATGCCTATCATAAAATATATGTGAATACACCTTCGCTAGATAAGATGATAGAACAAAAATTAATAGGACGTAAAGGGGGAGGTGGTTTTTATCGCTTATCAGTAACAAATGGTAAAAAAACTAAGGAAGTTATAAATATAGATAATTTATCTTATAAGCCTGCCCAGAAAACGGATATTTCATTTAATAATCTTGATGAGCTGCTTGCTAGTAATTCGGTTTATGGCAAGTTTTTTAATGAGATTATTACAGAATTTTATCTTTATTTAGCAAGTTTAGTGCCATCTGTTAACGATAATATTTATGATATTGATGCGGCTATGAAACTTGGCTATAGCTGGAAATATGGACCATTCGAGTTGCTAACTTCACAAACTAAAAATAGCTGGGATTTAATAGTGAAAAATGCAAATTCAATTCCGCCATATTTAGCAAATAAAGAATATCAAAAAATCGATAAACAGAAATTTAATGCCCATAAAGATATCTTAAAAGAAAGTAAAATAGTTTTAGAAAATGATTCGGCAAAGCTGTTAGATTATAAAGAAAATCTAGTTTTTGTTATTACTACGAAAATGAATTGTCTAAATCATGATGTGTTCTATTTACTTCAAGAATCAGCAACAAAAGCAGAAGAGCAGGGGAAGCATCTATATATCTACCCGCAAGGTAATAATTTCTCAGCTGGGGCAGATTTAAAGCTGCTGCTTTCTTATATTGAAGATGAAAATTTCCACGACTTAGAGAATTTACTGAAAGTAGGGCAGCAAACTATGCTGCATTTAAAATATTCTGCGGCTCACATTATTAGTGCTGCGAAAGGTGTAGCACTTGGCGGTGGGTGTGAAATATTACTGCATTCAAGCCATATTGTTGCAAATGCGGATTTAAATTCCGGGCTTGTGGAGTTTGGTGTTAGTTTAGTTCCAGGTTGGGGCGGAATTACTGAAATGTTTGTAAGAAGCAAAGGTGATAAAGCTAAATTAATTAGAAATATCAGAAATATTTTAGAACAAAATAAATCAAGTTCAGCGGATTATTTTAAAGCAGATTATAGTGTAGAAAATATTTCTATAAATATGAATAAGCATTATATTTTAGAAGAAGTACTGGCGTTAAAATTACCTAAGAAAATAGTGCCAGCTCCTCATAAGCTTACTTTGCCAAAAATAGACCTAGCGAAAGAAATAGATACATCAAAATATGATGATTTGCAAAATAAAGTGCTTACCAAGTTCCAGAATATTATAGATAAGCATAATGAAACAAATGAAGAAGAATTAATGGAATATGAACGAGAAATATTTTTAGAACTCGCTAAAGATTCTAAGACAATAGAGAAGCTGAAAGTGATTATTTAGAAATATTTTGTCATTGTGAGGAGGTTATTTTAATAACCGACGCAGCAATCTCATAAAGCAATATAAAACTCCTGAGATTGCTTCGTCAATTACTTCGTAATTTCCTCGCAATGATGAGTCCGATACTACAAAATATTTTACCTGCTCATACCTGTAGATTTTTGATTAGATGCTGATTTAATATTTTGTGCATGTGAAATTGTACGAGCAATACGAACGTTTGATGCAATTAATTTTATTATCGGTTCTTCTTTTTTAATATTTTGTCCTTCTTCAGTTTGGAAAAATTGTTTCTTGTAATCTTTATCTGGATATTTAAAAAATTCTTTTGGGGTTAAATATTTTAATTTCTTTTCTTCCTTATCAAACTTAATAAGGCTACGTCCATCTGTATAATCTTCTATTTTTTTTGTTGATTCACCTGGTCCCCAATGTAAAGAATCATAAATCGCTCCATCTGCTGTTGTTGCTCCACTGCCTAAAATACTTGCTGTTTCCCCAAGTTCTTTTATATTGTTTAACTTGCGTATTGATAATATCCTTGCCACAGTAGAATCAGTAAAAATTTTACCACGTATTTCACCGGAATTTAAATCATGTTCTAAATAGTAAGATGCATTACGCTCAAATTTATCAAGCTGATTTAGGTCAGCTCCTTTATCCTGCAATAATTTAATGGTTTCTACTATTTGCTGATTTTTAGGCGGTGAAACTAATCCTAGCTGCATTGTTAATACAGTTAATACTGTAAAACCATATTGATCTGTACCATTAGGATCAGCTCCCTCATTTAATAACTTTTGTACTAATTCATATTGTTCATGTTTTGCTGCTAAAGTTAATGAAGTATTTATATAACAATTTGTTCTAACTGAATTTTTAGTTGGGTCATTATATCTATAATTAATAAATTCTAAGAATTCTTCATTAGTAAGCTTTTCACGTGCATCCTCAATTAATAACTCAGCTATTTTATATTTTTTTGCTGCTATAGCGATAAGTAAACAATTATTGCCAGGAGGATCTTGAAAATCATGATTTATTGAGTTAAAGTCATCCGAATAAATTTCTTTATAACATTCTCCTTTTTTATCTTTTGACAAAACTTTTTTTATTTCTTCGATTCCTGATGGATCATTAGATGAGAGGCTAATTTGTTCTCTAAGCTTAGACATATGGGTGTTTTTTTTAATTAATCCTAACTGTCAAATTAGCGGATAAATAAATTTTGTCAATTTAAATGAAAGAATATTAACTAAGTAGTTATATTACATGGTTTTTATTTTCAGGGAATTCGGTATTTTCCGATAGCCAATCTCTATTATAAGTATTCTCATTACAAACTAGCATAATAAAGATACCATCATTTTTTAGAACTCGTACAATTTCTTTAGCAATCTTTGTTAGCTACTCTTTGCTTGCTACCTCCATCATAACCCAGCTAGAAAAAACTAAATTGAATGTATTATCTTCTGCCGGAATATTACCGCTTTTTATTAGATTATATGTTCCTACAGGGTCATTAGAGCTTGCTATTTTTATCATCTCTTCATTAATATCGACTCCGGTAACATCTAACCCTAAAGACTTCAAAAAAATAGTAGACTTACCTGCACCGCAACCATAATCTAATACTTTATTACCTGTAATATGATTTTTTATTATATTTGGAATATCACGAAATGCTAAATATCCTGTTCCGCTTAGGTATAATTTAGAATAAGCTTGAGCATATAAAGTGGCTTGATGCCGATAATCTATAAGGGTCATAATAATATATTAATAAGTTTAACACATTATATCTTGTAGTTTATCATTATCAACTATTTCTATTGTTGGTTATGAATTTGGATACATCTTTTGTAATTAATAACTATCTAGAGTTAGTACCTAGTAATAATTGAGCCATTTCATGAGCCGTAAATTCTTGTTGTTTATGGCTTTCAAGTGTTTTTATAACTTTAAATTTATCAAATATTTTATCAGTATTATCAATATAACAATATTTAGTCCAACATCCATTTTCTATTATTTTGATTTTTGGCTCTATTTTTTGTATGGTCATACATAATGAATCTACTTCTTTATGTAAAAGTATAGCTATTTCTTCCTTTGATAGTTTATAATCGCTTATTTGCACTTTTTGCTCTGCTTCTTCAGGGTACATATTAATAATTGAAGTTGCAATCTGTGAATTAGTAAATTCTTTGTTTAAATTATCTCTAAGGAATTTGATAACTATAGATTTAAGGTCAAATTCTTTATGTATTGTAGATTCATAGTTAGCAATTTTATCAATATAATAATATTTAGGTTGGTACTCATCGGTTATTTTAATTTTCGGTTCTTTCTTTTGTAAAGCCGTACGAAAATTTGAATTAAATTCATTTTGTATAAGTTTAATAACAAATTTCTTTCTAATTGCTTTATCGGTAATACCAAGTAATATTTTATTTTTACTCATTTGCTCTTTTCGTATAATCTCTTCAGGATATGTGTTTCCAAGCCATGCTGCAATTTCATGACCGGTAAATTTTTTCCCTGGATTATCTCTAAGAAGTTTAACAATCGCATTTGTACGATTAAAATTAAGCATATTTGTAATTATGTTTATTTAAATAAAAGTTTATTTTATTATTATAGTTTTTTGGTTATTTTAACTGATATATGCAAATTCTTATTTGATTTACTTTTTTTCTTTTTTGTTTTGTTAGCCTTGTTTTTTGAATTAGGTTTAAGAGGCTCAATAAACGCAGTTTTAAGGTTAAAAGAAAACATATTTAATAATTTTATTTAAATGGATTAAATTTTTTGTAAAATAATTAATACTCAATATACTTTTTAAAGTCAAGCAGAAAAAAATAAATATATTTTGTGTTAATTTAGAAAAAAGTAAAAAAGTAGAAGTATATGCAAAATCTTCTTCTTAAAAGCTATATACACTCCATAAATATCGGATATTTAAGTAGTATATTTCTAATATATCTAAATGTAAATTACTTCTTGGTAGCTATAGTTATATGCAAGCTTACTTTATAACCTTTAAAGCTTAGTTGTGGGGGTAATTGATATTTTTTTCTTAGAGAAATCAAGGAGGGTGAACTAACTTTTAAAACGTAATATTGTTTATTTCCTGTTTGCGTTTTTGCTAATTCTTCTATTTCAAAGGAGTGTATTACATTAATGTCTTGGTCATTTATGACTACTTCTTCATTAGGATAAATTATAGTAATATGAGTACCTATATCACATTGTTCACTGAAATAATCAGGTTTTTGCAAATCTTCATGCTCTGCAATTAAAGGATATAATTTATGAATAAAATCATTACTGGTTTTCAAATAAGTATAGTTTTTTTCTTGCAAAACTACCCCTTCATTTTTTAAAGTTTTAGCAACTTTTATCAATTCCGGATTATCTATCTTTTGAAAAATTAACTCATTTTTATGCATATTATAATTCTAATAAATGAAGAGTAAAAGGCATTGTTGGATAATTCTTATCTCATTCCCGCTTAAGGCTTGCTTGCGTGGATCGAGAGTCGTCATTGCGAGCGACTCTCGATCCACGCAAGCAAGCCTTAAGCAGGAATGACATACAAGGCATTTTCCAAGTTATCACTGATTACGCCAAGCCGATCAAGCAATAAGGTTTAAATATATCTCATCATTTAACTCTTTTGTAGAAGATAATTCTATGTTTAATGCAGCAAATATCTGCACTAAGGCGGTAGATAAGTCGTTGATCATTTCATCGGTATGTGCGGGAGTTGGGATAATTCGGAGGCGTTCGGTTCCTCTTGGTACTGTTGGAAAATTGATGTGTTGAACGTAAATACCATACTCATTAAGCAGCATATTAGAAGCTTTGGCAGCCTTAATAGGATCACCAATAATTATCGGCACTATATGGCTTTCATTTTTAAGATAAGGGATGTTAAAGCGGTCAAAAGAGCTTTTAAGCTTGCTAACCACCTGCTGATGTGTTTTTCGTTCTTGATTAGATTCTTTTAAATGCCTAATACTATGTGTTGCAGCGGTAGAAATTACCGGTGGCAGTGAGGTAGTAAAAATGAAGCCGGAAGCTGTTAATCTGATAGTATCAATTAGGCTATGGTTTGCGGTGATATAACCACCGATAGTACCGTATGCTTTGGCAAGCGTTCCTTGGATAATGTCGATTTCATCGCTACAATCAAGAAGCTCAGCAATACCAGCACCGGTTTTGCCATATAAACCTACTGTGTGGACTTCATCAATAAAGGTTAAAGCATTATATTTTTTAGCTAAATTGATTATATCTTTAACAGGAGAAAAGAAGCCGTCCATGGAATAAGCCGACTCAAAAACGATTATTTTCGGTCTATTAACATCAACTGATTGGAGCAGCTCTTCTAAATGCTTAACGTCTAAATGTCTGTATATGTGCTTTTCGGCTTTAGAACCGGTAATGCCGGCAATGATCGAGGCGTGATTTAGCTCATCGGAAAAAAAGACAAGATCAGGCATAATTTTAGCAAGTGTTGCAAGGGTTGTGTCATTTGCAACAAAGCCGGAAGTAAAGACTAAGGAGGCTTCTTTGTTATGCAAGCTTGCCAGCTCCTGCTCAAGCTCAAGAATAGCTACATTATTACCGCCGATATTTCTTGTTCCGCCTGAACCAACGCCATATTTTAGCAATGCATCTATGGAAGCTTGCACTACTTTTGGATGCTTGCTCATACCCAAATAGTCATTGATACACCACATGACTATTTGTTTATCATCGCACATAGCGAAAGGAAAATTATCGGCTTGCCTTTTTAAGGCTTTAAATTCCCGATATCTTCCTTCATTTTTAATTTTATCTATATGATCGCTAAATATAGTATCGTAATAAGACATTAAACCTATTATCTTATTTGAAAAATTTTTATGTATCCCGTCATTGCGAGCGACTAAAAGGAGCGTGGCAATCTCGTTTTATAATCCTGAGATTGCTTCGTCAAAATTTTCAATTTTTCCTCGCAATGACGTTAACCTATTCGCAACCATTCTACATTAAAACTAATTAAGTTAAAAGCTATAATATAGCTTTTTGTACAATATCATTAAGTCTTTTTGAGAAAGCCCCTGTATCTGCTACCGGTTCACCCTCTAAAATACAAGCTTGATCAAATATTAACTTAACTAGCTCCTCGTTATTTTTATTATTCGCTTTTAAGTCATTAAATATTTTTTCTATGATCTTATTTTTGGGATTCAGCTCTAGATTTTTAGCGGATGCAGCAGCTATTTGCTTCTGCTCGATCAAAAATCGCTCCATACGAATATCCATAGCAGCTTCACTAACAGCAAGACAAGCAGGGCTTGAAGTCAGTTTTTTAGATATCTTAACATCTTTAACTAAACTCCCTAAAATCTCTTTAAAGTAATCAGTTAATGATTTATATTCATCATCAGATTTTTTATCATCCTTATTTTTTTCTTCTGGTGATGAAGTAGCTTGATCTACATCAATATCGCTTCTTGTAGCTGACTTAATTGCATGTCCTTTATATTCGCTATTAACATTTACCCAAAAATCATCAACAGTATCGGTAAATAATAACACATCGATATTTTTACTTAATAACCCCTCTATTTGTGGGCTTGAAAGTAGTTTGTCAGGATTATCACCACTTAAATAATATATAGTATTCTGCCCATCTTTAAAGCCTTTTATATATTCATCAAGGCTAATCATTTTATTATGCAAGGCACTTCTAAATATACATACTTCTAATAACTTTTCATGATCTGTTGTAGCCTCACATAACCCTTCCTTTAAAGCTCCACCAAAATTAGCCCAAAAGTTATTATATTCATCCATAGCCTCTTCTTTCTTTTTCTTAAGTTCTCCTAGCACTCTTTTAGTAATAGCGTTTTTAATTTTCTCAAGTATGTTATTATGTTGCAACGATTCACGGCTTATATTCAGCGGTAAATCCTCTGAATCTACCACTCCTCGTAAAAACCTTAGATATGATGGGATTAAATCAATATTCTCATCAGAAATAAATACTCTTTTTATGTATAATTTTACTCGTCTTTTGCGATCAGGATGGAATAAATCATAAGTTTTGCTTGATGGGATAAATAGCAGATTTGTAAACTCTATAGCTCCTTCATTTTTATTATGCATAGTAACCCAAGGATCATCCACCACATAAGATAAGCTTTTATAGAATTCTTTATATTGCTCTTCGGTAATTTCTGATTTTGATCTTGTCCATAATGCTGATGCAGAATTTAGTTGTATTTCGTTATTATCCCCCTCATCAAAGAAATATATTGGCACAGCTATATGATCGGAATAGCTTTTAACTATATGTTTTAATCTAAAATGATCAAGGAAACTATCTTCTTCCTTTTTAATGTGTAGAGCGATTTCCGTTCCTCTGCTAAATTCTCTATCTGAGCTTGATACAATATATTCGCCTTCGCCTTCCGATTCCCAAACATATACTTTATCTTCGCCAGCTTTTCTTGAAGTTACAGTGACCTTATCAGCTACCATAAAGCTTGAGTAAAAACCAACGCCAAACTGACCAATTAGCATATTATCTTTTTTAGAATCACCTGAGAGATTCTTAAGGAAATTTGCCGTACCCGATCTTGCAATAGTGCCTAGATTCTCGATTAAATCCTCTTTATTCATACCGATTCCGTTATCACGGATGATAACCTGACCATTATTTTTATCGACTTTAACAGTAATTTTAAAGTTAGAGTCACCGGCTACTAATTCAGCTTCACTTTGGGATAGATAACGCAGCTTATCACAAGCATCAGAGGCATTAGAAATCAATTCCCGCATAAAAATCTCTTTATTACTATAAAGAGAGTGAATCATTAAATTTAAAATCTTACCGACTTCGGCATCAAATTTCTTTTTTTCTTGTTTCATTACTTAAATCCAATTTAAAATTCTTGTTTTAGTTTTGTTGTATTTAATGTCATCCCGCGACTTGATCGCGGGATCTTATGACTCAGTTTGTGATACAAGACCCCGTGATCAAGTCACGACGGGGTGACACCAATGTAACAAAACTTTATTCATTTAATATAGGATTTTAAAATCAAATTTAAATACTCTTCATCAATATTTTTTATTAAAATTGTCTTTAAGCTGTTAGTATGTCCTTTAGTAATTTCTAAATTACTCCGCAATAACTGCCATTCTTTTGCCAAAAAATTTATGATCTCTTCGTTAGCTTTGCCTTGTTGTGCATGTGCTTTTATAGATAATTTTAGATGGGGGATATCGTTAATTATAATAAATTCTTTGATAGCATTATTCTTAGCAGCTGCTTTAACTTTTATATTTAAATATGCTGTTTTTAATAAAGAATTATAGATAAAAAAGTTCATGGTAAATAACGTAACAGTTGAAAATTATAAAATTTAATTTATAATGCCTTGTGAAAATTCAACTAAATCTATTTATGAGTTCTACAAACAAATATCAAGCACTTATCACTCAGTTACAAAAAAACGATCCTAATTTTGTACATCTTGACCTTAAAGATATAGATTTAACAATATTGCAGCTAGAAGAAATAGCAAGTAAAATCCAAAATAATGATTTTATCGGTAATGTAAGCTGGGGAAAAATGCCTAATTCTTCCAGTGATTTTATACAGAAGATAGAAAATAAAATAATTTTAAACAATCAGAATTACAAGCAGCACCCTAGCGATTTTATTCATGGGTTACTTAGTTTGCATTCTTATATAGATTCTAAAACACAAGAAAAAGTAACTCTTGAAAAAGCAAAATATAATCAATATTTAGAAGATTGGAAGATATTTAAAATATTTAGCGAGTCTAAAATAGGCAGATATTACGCCGTAGCATATGTAAACGACAAGACCAAACAAATAGTATTTGCTCATCGAGGCATTACATTTGAGGGGTGGGATTTGCTAAAACCGGACTCACCGCTTAAGACCCATTTAAAAAGTATTTTAGGCGGGCAGATAGTAGCACAACAAGCAGCAGCATATCAGACTACGCAGGAAATCACCGAATATGCTAAAAAGCATGACTATAATCTATCTTTTACGGGTTATTCTTTAGGTGCATGGTTTGCAGAATTAAGCTTATATTTTGCTCATCAAGATTTTAACTATTACAAAGGAAAAGCTATAACGTTCGATAGTCCTGGCTCTGCAAAAGTTATAGGTAGTTTTAAACCTAATATAATTAGTCATAAAACTCATTTTGATATAAGAAATTTAGACATAACTACTTATCTATCTGCTCCGAATTTTGTAAATACTAGTAACTCTCATATTCATAAGGCATATAGATTATTTCCTGAAATTACGGCTACCGAGTATAGCAGTAAAATAATAAATACCTTGAATAAAGCCATCCCAATTAAAAATTATATTTCTTTACTATCATTAAGTAGCGACTTACTTACTTCAATGCTGGATGCCTTTGATCCCGAAATCGGTAGACCTATAAAATATGAACAGATAATAGATTGGCCTTGTATCAAATATGAACCTAAAGACAATACGTTAGGAGATAAGTTATTTTATTTTGTGCCTGTTAATAACACAATTAAAGATTTGGCAAGCGATCTAGCAGATAGAGGCATAACGGCAACGACATTAGGAAGTTTTCTTGAGGTAATTAATCAATTTGTCAGCGGTAATGTCGCAATTGAGCAAATTTTAGAAGTTTACAAGCATTTAGAAAACCCTGAACAACTAAAGGGAAAGAATCAATTTGAGCTTTCTTACCAAGGTCATTACCGCTCGCAGGAAGTAAATTTGTCTGAAGATGTAGCTAATATAAATGATAAAAGAAACGGTGATTGGTATTTATGCCAACTAGCAGAACTAAACCTTGAAGTAAAAGAGATACCAAACTTAGCTAGAAAGCAATTAAAGATTATAAAAGAACAATATGAGATAGAACATAAAAATGACAAAGATTATATATTTATAAAATCATCTAATATTAAGGTGGATGATTTAAGGGAGCAAATTTTAAGATTAGTTGAAGTGAGTCATGAGGCAAAAAAAATATTGAAAGATCGTAATGTTTATTCTGCCGGTTATATAGGGAGTGTAAACAGTAATTTACCTATTTTATCAATTCATAACCTTATTCATCGTGAAGAAGCATTTAAACAAATCGATAATGCTTTAAGTAAAAACTCATATGTAGCAATTAGTGCTTTTGCCGGAACGGGCAAAACTACTCTAGCTAAGGATTACGGTCGTAAACAAAGAGACGAAGCAAAGAAAATAGTACGCTTTATTAATGCTGATTCTGCCTATAAAATTAATGAAGCATATAGGCAACTTGCTAAAGAGCTTGCCATTTATATAACAGATAAAAAAGAGGAAGAGATAATAAGATTAGTCTGTAATAAAATTGCAAATTTAAATTCAAATACATTATTTATTTTTGATAATGTCGAAGCATATAAAGATATTGAACTTTATATTAACGGTATAATGAATATACCCAAAGATAAAGTACAAACCATAATTACTACTAAAAATAATAAGCTAAGTGATGATATAACAAATATTGAATTAAAACCTTTTAATATAAAAACAGCAATAACATATTTAGAAAATTCCTTAGGAAATAGGTTTAATAATGAAGACATTAACGATTTAATAGAAGAGTTAGGCAATAAAGATGAAGTATTGCCATATAGTTTGTCCAAAGCGGTAGCATATTTTAAAAAAAATAAATTACTTAAAGTAAAAGATTATCTTAATTTTCTACGTAATAATAAAGATGAACAACCTGAGACAATACTGCTATTAGAAATATTAGAAAAATCACCAGTAGCCTGGCAGATGTTACAATATTCAGCATATTTAGACCCTGACTTTATAAGTATAGATATTTTCAAAAAACTATTTCTAGTGAGTGAAGAAAAATTACAAGAACCTATAAAAAGATTAGAAGAATTATCGTTAATGAATCTAATACGCCAAGATGAACAAGCAGGTTTACAATTACATGGATTAGTACAGTTTGCAGTAAAAAGATATGCAGATAGACATAAAGAGCATGCAATAGATAAAAAAGAAGTTTTTGTAAGATTAATAGAAGTACTAGATAATTTATTTCCGTCAGTAACAAATGAACCAAGCAAAGATTGGGAAAATGCTAAATTAATTTATCCTCATGTAATAAAAATATTAAATATACATAAACTTAGCAAAGCAAGCTTATATAAAAAAGTGGGGTATTATAATGATCATATATTATGTAAATTTAAAGAATCATTAGAATATCACGAGGAAGCTTTAAAGAGATATAGGGTACTGTATTCAGGTAATCATCCTTATATTGTTATTTCTCTCAAAAATATTGGTATAGCTTATCAAAAATTAGGACAGTTTTCAAAAGCACTAGAATATTTGGAGGAAGCCTTGAAGATAAGGCAAGCATTATATCAAGCTGATCATCCCGATATTGCAAATTCTCTTAATAATGTGGGCTTAGTTTATAAGGATTTGGACAATATTTCTAAAGGGCTAGAATATTTTAAAAAAGCCTTAGAGATGAAACAAAAATTATATCAAATTGATCATCCTACAATTATTACCTCCCTTAATAATGTAAATACAGTTTATGATAAATTAAACCATATCTCTAAAGAACTAAGATATAAAGAAGAAGCGTTTAGGATGATAAAAATATTATACAAAGGAAATCATCATTATATTATTCTTTCTTTTATTGATATTGGAACAGTATATAGAAAATTGGGAGACATAAGCAAAGCAAAAGAACTTCATAAACAAGCTTATTTAATGTATGTACAAACTTTAGGCTTAAAACATTCCCATACTAAAAACTTAGAAAGTTATATTAAAATAATCGCACCGAAGTTTATCCGAAATAACGAGACTAGGGAGTTTATATTACAACGGGGGGATTTTGAGGAAATTACTTTAGAAGTTAAACAAAAAATACAAAAAAAAGTTTTAAATAAAATATATACTAATGCTGCTAAAGGTAAATGGAGTACAGGAAAATTTAGATTTTTAGGTATTTGGGGAGCAGCGAGTTATTTATGCGATAAATATTTAGCAAAGCAATTAAGGGATTTATCGAGTGCTAAAAATATAGAAACTGCTAAAATGCTGTGTTTTGAAGCGATTTGTTTAGGAGCTATTAATCATCCTAATAAAGATTTTATTTGTGCTGTGGAATTTACCAAAGCCTATCCTGAACTAACACAAAAAATAACAACCGAACATCCGGAATATTTCATTGATGGCTCAATATTACGAGCATGCATTAATGACGAAGCAATTTTAAACAAATTGCTTCAGCCTTTAAATTCTAATAGTTAAAAGCAATTTTTTAAGCAAATTTATGATATTCTAAACTACAACCAATTAGGAAATTTTTTACTTCATCATGATTACCATTATGATCAAAATTTAATAATAGCTCTTCTTCTTGATTTTCGTATACTTCATTAGTATATATACGCTCATCACCATCTATTTTAATCTCAAAAGCTTTTTTAAGGAATTTAACACCATTTTGAGCAATTTTTTTAAATATTAATCCTTTTTCTTCTAAGGTTTTTTTGAAAATATTAAATTTAGATGAGCCAACTTTAGATTCAAGCTTTTCTGAAATAATCCCATAACAATTTTTTCCTTTAAACTTACCGATAAATTTAGCTTTTTCAGTAGTAATTACTTCTTCATTTTCAAGTTTCCAATAACCTGAAGGCGTTTTAGTAATTTCTTCTTTCAAAAGAAGAAGATCATGTTTCTTTTTTGTTTGATAATATTCATGAATTTTTTTTGCATCAAATTGCTCAACAAATTGATCTATATTATCTATTTGCTCATCAATTGAAGAAAAATTTTCAATAATTTCTTCTTTTTTCTCTTCACTTAATTGTACTGCATGCTCTTTAGCTTGTTCTTTGTTCCCATCAAGTAAATTAGTAGTAAACTTAACTTCGTTATAAATTTCGTCACTAAGTTTACCTGTTTCTTTTAAAGTCTCAATTGTTTTAATGACACTCGGTTGATGCCCTTTTTCTGCTATTAGAGAATTACAAACTATATTAAAAATATTGTTTGCATCATCCGTATTAGTATATTTTTCTTCTATTGATAATATTGAATTCGGATCGAGTAATGCTTTAAGTCTTACTAGATTAGGAAATGTCTTAAAAAAACCTTTAGGCATTTCTTTTAATATTTCTAAAGCTAATTCATTTTGCTTTGGGTAAAGCACAAAAGAAAGTTTATTTAATTTTGTTGAAGTAATAAGTTTTTTTACTTCATCAGATATTTTTTTATGATTTTTATTTTTTTCAATATCTGAATAATTGTTATATTTACTTATATATTTGTAACATTTATAACTATCTAAAAAATTAGGTGGTAAAGTTTTTTTATTAATCGATTCCAGACTTTTTTTATTAATTGTGTAGGCATTTAAAGATAAGCTGTAATGATCCTGACTATTTTTATTTAAATTAGGAAATAATTTTTCTGCTTCCTCTATTTTATTAATAGCTCTATATATACACCATAAACTACACATTATATCTTCATTATTAGGTAGCCCTTTTAAAGCATTTAAAAACCATTCTTCTGCTTTTTTAAACTTTCCTAATTCTGCATAAGCATCTGCTAAATTATGCATGCACCGATATGCCTCAATTTCGGTTGAAGTAGAATGTAATAATTTGTATTTAAGTAATTTTACTGCTTCTTCATGAAGACCATTCTCAATTAGTATATTAGAAGTATAAAATAGGGATTGAAAACTTTCCTTTAAGTGTTCTTTTAAAATCTCAATTACTTTAAGTTGAAATTGTGGTTTTAATGCCTGAATTGCACTAGAAATTATTTGAAGAAGTTTTTGATATTTTTGCTGATCTTCTGCTAAAAATAAAGTTAATGTTTCATATGAGTCTTTTAGTAAATCTTTGGCAGTATTTGAAACATTATTAAGGCTATTATTTACTATACTTGCATACAAAGCCTCACTTATAGCTGTAATACTTATAAGTTTATCAACAGATTCGCTTGCTTTTTCTTCGATAATTCTACATTCAAACTTAGAGTTTAAGGCACTTATCGTATATTTTAGTTTTTTAGGATCTGCTGTTTTTTGTATTTTGTAATTACGAAATAATTTATGATTGCTATATTCTGAATAGTCAAATTTCCAGAATACTACTCCCATCATTTCTTGTATAAACTCTTCTTTTATATTTCTCTCTTCAGATTTTTTTAACGAAGCTACATGATTAACACAAAAAAGAATTATTTCACCTATATAATCTAAATTATCTAGATATTCTATAATTCTAGGATAATATTTTATTTTTTGCTGTAGCGAATTACTAAGTTCTTCCCTTTGAATTAAAGATATTTCCGAAACAATTTTATCTGTAGGAAAAAAAGTGATTTTATTACTCTTATCTTGCAAGTTATTATCATATACTTTCTTCATAAAATCCTAAATTATTAATCAATATTTAATTTTTTAAAAAGTATTATATTAATTATTTATTAAAAAGTAAAGAAATATTTATTTTAAGAAAGCTATTATAAGTTTGCTTTATTTTGAAAATTAATTTCCATAGGCGATAAATTACCAACTTTAAAATATATATTCATATCTTTTAATTTAGAAGCTACCGGAATAATATTAAAATTCTTCTCAAGTAAAATAAAATTTTCATTAGTTTGATGGGTAGAAATAAACTCTTGCGTCATAAACTCACCTCTGATCATTTCACTTATTTGATATGTATTAGTATCTAGCTTTTCCCATTGCTTAAACTTTATAATTTCTTGCCCAAAAGCTGCTAAATTCCAATCATTAATAACCAATTCTTCAAAATTTTTACAGTTAATAATGATAGAATCAGCAGTAAAATTAACTACACTACCAATAAAAGTTTGTTTTGTTAAATTTGCTATTTTAGCATAATTATTGCCATCAATTGAAACATAAAGAAATTCGTTAATATTACTTTGTAAGTAAACGGCTAAATATTTTCTATTTCTGACAGTGATAAAATAATAGGAATTTTAACGTTAAGTTTAGGGCTATTTGAAATGGTCTCATTATTTACATAAGCATAGCAATCATTATAATTATTAAATCTATCAATAAAATTGATATTTAGTTTGTTGATGATATTTTCTTCAGGTATTTCTGTTTGCTTTATATAGCTGTTATCAGATAGTTTTATTAAAGCTTTTTCGTTTATATATTCTAATTTTCCGCTGCCTCGCTTTAAAAATTTTATTTTTTCACATTCATTCGCAATTATGTCAAAGAAATAGAATATTCTTAAGGAGTTAATAACATCTACAGCAGATAAAACCTTATTTAAAATAAAACCGTCTACTATTTCATCAATGGTAGAAATATCGATGCTTTGTATATCAATCCTGCATCTATTAGATAATTCAAGTATTATTTCAGCAAGGCTACAAGTGCCAAGTTTACCGTTAACCCAATGTCCCTTTTCCCATAAATGATTGTCGCTCCAAATATTACCATGTGGCCAAGCGGGGTAGGGGCGTGCATCCCATGTCCATAAGAACATCTCTTCTATATATTCTTGTGTTTGCCAATATTCTATAAACCCTTTAATAGCTATGCGTTGTGCTAAAAAATCTGTGCCTGTTGAGGAGTATTTAGGAGCACCGCCATCCGTACATTTAGGATCAAAAAACACATTAGGTTGATTGGAAGCTTTATCTATCGATGGAAAACCAAATTCAGTGAACCAAATTTTTTTCATTTTTGGTTGCCACGCTGTTTTATTTCCATCAGGATTATAGTGATGATTTTCCCACCAATATGCTACATTCTTCCAAGCATAAGCAGCCGATAAAGCTTGTTTATTACCGCTGCCATCTAAGTAATAATCATACCCCTCACCGCTATGGCAACCTTTGATAATATCTTCTTTTGTAATTCTAGAGCTTAAAGAACTAGTTAAAGGGAAATAAGCATCTATCCCGACGAAGTCAATGTAAGAAGAGGCAAATAGCGGGTCTAGATTATACCATCCACCACTAGTATGATGATATTCCGACCAATCGGCTGCGTAAGTAACCTGTACCTTATTGCCTACTATTTCTTTTACTAAACGAGCAAGGTTGCATAGTTCATTAACTGCTGGAAAGTTATTTGCTGAGTCTCTTATAGAAGTGATGCCAATTAGTTCCGAGCCGATTATAAAGGCATCTGCATAATCTTTAACTAAACGTGCATAATGAAGAATAAAATTGTTATAACCATCAATTTTATGAAAAAAATTACTTACTGCCTCCGCAGAACCGCTAACATGCCCACGCCAAGGTTTACCGGGTAAATCCATAAAAAACATCGGATAAAACATAATTTTTAAATTACGTTTTTTTAGCTCTTTGAGGTAACGCACTAAGCTAGCCACTACCACCATAGTTAGGGCTTTCATATTCATCCTTAGATATAATTTTAGCATTTTCTCTATTATACCGACCAACTTGCCAAGTAGATGAGTATGAGGTTAAGGGGTCGTTAAATTCTATAGCAGGTTTTATACTACAATAGTTTATATCAAGATTATCGCCAAACCAAGAAACTACTGGTGCTACCCATTTTATATTAAGGCAGGTGGTTTGTAGTTGATTAAGGCTATATACGCTATCAGCAATGTTATAATGATTATGTGTATTAATAGCCTCATGATTCACAACACCACCAAAAAAGCTTTCTTGGGTTTTATACTGAATCTCTGTATCATAGACAAATTCCCCAGACCCTAGAATCATGCTTATACTACTAATTAAATTTTCGACTTTTGTATAATTATTTGGTAGATGAATATTAGGCTTTCTAGTTACTTCAAATGAGAAATTCGGAATAATATTGTCAAAATCTTCTAAAGGTAGTTCTTCAAATACTGCATAGCTAAGAGATCTAAAAGCAGGAGTTTTATTTTTACCTAAGCATTTTTCAATTAAAGGATCTGGTAATTGTTCTTCTGATCCTTTATATAATCTAAACTTATATTTATTTAATTTTATAATTTCATCATTTGCCCATACCCTTTTAATTTCAATGATCTCACCCTCACAAATACCAACGGCAAAAGAAAAGAAATAGCTATATTCCGTAGAAGTCATAGTAGATTTTACGTTATGAAAATAAGGAAAATATTCTTTATGACGGGTGCTATTTGCTATTTCTTTGACTTTATCCGCCCAAATTATTTTTCCGCTAACTTTTGTAGTGCCAAAAACCAAAGGGATAGGTTCACCATAATTTGCTGTAACATACTTAAAACTTTTTTTGAAGTTTTTAATATAATCATATTCTTCTGGTTCATGATTTAGTTGATCTAAATACTCACCAAGCATTTTACCAGCAAATCTTCCTATGCTTGAAAATATACCATCTCCAAATGCATTTCCGATAGCACCACCGAATGAGCTAAAAAAACTTCCAAACATATTTACCATATTATAGTTTAATATGGATTGATATTAGCATTACAATGTGCTAACACTAAGATATGCTTTTTGGTTTAGTGTCATCCCGTGGCGGCATTGCCTGCGTGGATCAGTTTTACCGTCATTGCGAGGAAATTACGAAGTAATTGACGAAGCAATCCAGTAAAAAATGCTAACTTATAGCATTTTTTACTATTTTTTCTGGATTGCCACGCTCCTTGCAGTCGCTCGCAATGACGATTTGGTATCCACACAGGCAAAGCCGCCACGGGGCGACAATGTATTATATTGGAGTATATTAATGTTTAAAAAATATATATTTATCTTATTACTACTTGTCACATCTATAGTTAAAGCAGAAAATATAGAAGTAAATAATTTAGATAAAATAAAACAAGATTTTGAAGAAAATTATAATAAAAATTATTTGCCGCAAGATTTACTAGTGGTAATAGACTTGGATAAGGTATTATTTAAGCCATTATTATCTTTAGGTGAGCAAATCGATAAAGATGTTTATGCTAAACTAGCACCTACTTTGCAAAAGATGAATAAAAACCCTAAAAATATTTATATCGATCAGTTAATTTTAACAAGTGATAAATATAAAAAGGAATTACTAGATTCTAATTTTCCGAATTTTGTAAGTGATATCAGCAATAAAAATATTCCTATAATAGCCGTAAATGGAGGTTTTACAGGTAATTTTAATAATATACCTAAATTTGAAATATGGATTGCTGATTATTTAAAAAAGAATTTTAACATCGATTTTTCAAATAGCTTCCCTAAAAATAATTATATTATTTTTAATAATTTAAAAAGTTTTTCCAATACTTATCCGGTATTTTATAAAGGCATATTGACCAGCAATAATATATCGGGTGCTGAACTAATGATTAATTTTTTTGTTCAAATGAATTTTATGCCTAAGGTACTTATAATGGTTAGCGGTAGTACAGAGCTATTAAGTTCAATGGAAGCACAGCTGGCTAATTATAGTTCTTCTATTTTATTTATTGGATATTATTATAATAATCAAGATACTAAGGATAATAATACAAATTATAATGTAATTATTAATGACTTGACTAATCAATTGAATAATATAAAAAGAAATAACCCACCTTTAAAAACTAATAATGCAAAAAGTAAAAACCCTTATGATCAAAGTAAATAAAATTTTACTCCATTTATTACTTTATTTAATTGTACCAACTTCAAGCTATGGTCAAATAATTCCTACTTATTCTGTAAATTCTGTAACAATGAAAGATTTGTTACCCAAAATAGACCAAGATAGCCTTGTTTTAATAAATATAGATAATACTATTATAACGCCCAAATCAAAATTTTTTCGCTATAACGATAATCCTTATGTAAATTTTACCAAAAACTTATATAGTCTTGCAGTAAATGATTCATCAGTAAATAATTCTATAGCACAATTAATGCAACAACGCCAAATGATGCTTGTAGAAAAAGGTTGGGTGGATTTTATTAATCAAATGAAAAAGCAAGGTGCAACAGTTTTAGGGCTTCAAGAAATAACTACCCCATGTAATTTGATTGAAAATTATGAAGGATGGTTGTATACCTTACTTTATGGATTAGGTATTAATTTTACTAGTAAAGTTAATGATAAAGATGTATTTAGATTTGATCCAACTGATGCAAACGCACCTATTTTTTATTTAGGAATAATATTTACCGGAAATACTAATAAAGTAAAATCACTTATTGAATTTTTAAAAATTATACCAAAAGAGCCTAGCAAAATCATAGTATTTGCAAATAATAAACAAGATTTAAAAGATATGGATTCTTATTTAAGAAATGTTGATATAGAATATTATGGAATTGAATATTTGGGATGGCAACAATTACAAGGATCACCTGATCTAGAAGTCGCCAAATTGCAGCAATCAACTCTTCTAAATACAGGACAGTGGTTGGAGGATGATGTAGCTGCAAAAATGTTAAATAAATAGTATGAATAATAATTTAATAAATACTTTAAAAGATTTGATTATCGATACCGGTAAAATTGCTTTAGATATAAAAAAATCAGGAATATTAATTGATACTAAGTCAGATGGCTCGGTAGTTACCAATGCAGATAAAGAAATCAGTAAAATAATCTATCAAAATCTGCAAGACTTAACTCCAGAAATAAATATAGTGTGTGAAGAACAGCCACTGCCAATACTTAACAGTAACACTTTTTGGTTAATTGATCCAATTGATGGAACACGAAGTTATGTAAACGGCAAAAGCACCTATACTATAAATATAGGTCTAATTAAAAATGGTGTACCGACTATTGGCTTGATATATCAACCTGAGACAGATAAATTATATTATACTGATGAAAAAAATCAGTTAAAAATCGAACAACATTCCAAAGAAATTCCTATCATTCATAAACAAAAAGAACTAAACGCTGTCATAGGTTTTTATCATTCAAATAAAGCAACTAAAGAATTCTTAAGTAAATATTCCTTTAATAAAATAGACGCAATAGGTAGCTCAATTAAATTATGTTTAATTGCTGAGGGTAGTGTGGATATTTGTCCTAAATTCGGTCAAACTATGGAATGGGATATAGCAGCAGGTCATGCTTTAATTAAAGCTGGTGGTGGTAATATTCTAGATCTAGATGGCAAAGAAATTACCTATGGTAAAGAAAACTTTGCTAATCCTAATTTTCTTGCATGCAGCAAATATTGGCTGGAGAATGTTGTTCCTGGTAAGGCTTAGAAAAAGCATATCTTTATGTCATGCCTGCGTGGATCATTTTCCCCTGTCATCCCGTGATTTATGAACTAGAGCCAGAAAAACAATAAAAATACAAATATTTAAATGAAAACCGAATTACCTGAACGCTCTTTACATATTAGGGGCAGGCTAAATTTTATAAAATCGATGTCATGCCGTGGCTTGACCACGGCATCTAAAAAATAATAAAAAATACTAATTTTATTAGTATTTTTAACTGGATCCCGCGATCAAGTCGCGGGATGACAACTGGAAAACTGATTCACGCAACAATGCCGCCACGGGATGACACCGAGGGTGTTTTTCGATCTACTGCGAGCAAAGCTTTGCTGCAATCTCATGAAGTAAGTCTATAACTCCTGAGATTGCTTCGTCGGTTATTGCATAACCTTCTCGCAATGACGTGAGACAAAAGTCAAAAGTTTAATTAGCAAACTGCAATAACCTGACCTATTAAGTTAGCTTCTTCTTGCTGAATATGATAGTTGGCTAAATCCTTATAGCTATATCCTTGTTCAGTTAGTAATGTAAAAGACTCAGTAAGCGGATCTAAGATAACTTTTTCATGCTTAATAACTACATAATCATTACCTGTGCTTTTAATTTTATCTAGTTTAGGATCTGGTTTTAGCATTACTTGACCATTTACCTTTTTCCAATCTATTACTTCAAAAGTATTTTGATTGCTAGTTGCATCAGCAAAATTTACTAACCTATGATTACTAATAGCATGTACTACTTTGTTGATTCCTAAGTAATCTGCACATGTATTAGCTACTTCACCAACTTTAGTTGTAAGATAATCTGTCCATCCCAATATGCCAGCTGATTTAGCTGACTGCTCTATTGTAGTAGCAAGTTTAGGAAGGGCTACAATATTTATTTTAGTTGCTAACTGAGGATTAGCAGTGTTAATAAAATTATGCTTGACATTATAAACTTCGCAATGTTTTGCTAGCTCTTCTATCGAAGTTACTACTTCCCCTGAAAAATCTTTATTTTTTATGGCGTTTTCTACTACTTTTTTTGAACCAGGATTATCAAAAGTAACAGATTTTTCAAATTTTAATCCTCTAGAGTGAATTTCTATTCCAGTTAAATCTGAAACTATTGCTCCAAGAGAGTGACCACTAGTACTAAATTTGTAGTCTATTACATCTTCTTGTCCACCAGCTTGCTCTAAAATTTTAGTAACAAATGCCTTAACTGGTAACATTTTATTAGGAAGACGACCAAAAGTAATACGTGCATCGTCGATTAAATCATATTTTTCTGTAATTATAGTACCGGAACTAGAAATATGAATTTCTTTGGTATTACGATTAATAAAAGCTACTGCTTTGTATCCATATTGGTTAGTATTTTTATCATCAACAGAAGTAGCTAATACCTCCCAACCTGAATTTGTGAGGTTTTTTTCTGTATCTTTATACTCCTCTGTTCCAAGTGTACGAGCTAAACTTACACCTTTATGTGCAAGAGCATCCGCAGACAAATCTACTATATGAAAACTACCTGTAAGAGATTCTGAATCCTTAATTAAGTTTGAAGATTTTAAATTATCGCTCATATTTTGTCTCAAATTAAATAATCTGTATTATAAGCATATTAACTAATGATGTCAACAATGTTTTTGCTAAATAATTAACTAAATGCTAATTTATTAATATTCTAGCTTTGACTTTAATGTCAAAAATCTATATGACGCTTATTAAATAATTAAATTTTTAATAAAATAAATAGTTTTTTATGAGTGATACTAAAGAGTAGTAATAAATTTAAATGATAGTAACGAAGATATATTAGCTTTCATAGGTGATACAGTATCAGATATGTCTGGTGGTACTAAAGCAATGTTTACATTATTAAAATCAATAGATAACTTTAATGATATATTCTCAGATCAAGAAGTTATTGTTGAAGATTTTTATCCTAGCACACATAGCAATGATATTTTCACAACAGCTTATAACATTATAGGATCTGTTTGTGATTATGTATGTAGTTATTTCTGGGGTAGTAAATAATTAGGTGTACTAAATGCCGTGATTAAGTCACGGCATAACTTTATCTATTTCGCAGTACCCGACAACTAAGATCACCTTCCGAGCATTCTAGTATATTTTTAAGTTCTTCAATGCGGACTTTGGTTTTACCTGCTAAACACATACTTAATATCATTGGAAATACAGTACCCTCGCGGACCTGAAAGCTTCCGAATTCACAATCGGCATCACGCAATTTAATCCATAAATTTTGGGATTTTTTTAATAAATTAGTTTCTTCTTCTGAAGTGTATTTTAATATTTCTCGATAAAGTTGATTTAATTCTTTATCAGCTTTTTTAAAATCTTCGTTAGCACAATAATTCATATCAAATTGTGTATATGCATTATCACAATCAATTTTAGAATCAGATGCATAAGTTAAATAATTAAAAAATATTAAATATAAAATGATTATTTTTCTCATGATTTTATTTCTATATTAAATTATACCATCTACAGGTTTTTCATTCTTTTAAATACCTCTAGTATGGTTTGCAGGTTTTACCTTAGGTTTTTCATTAGATTTATTTGTTAGTTTAGATTTCTGTTGTGCTTGCGTTCCAATTAGTTTTGCTTCGTTAGCTAGTTTTTCAAATTTCTCTTTTAAATTTTTGGTGTTACCTTGTTGAAGTTTTTGAGAATTGTTAGATGAGATACGCTTACTTTGTTCTTTAGAATCAATCTCTTTAGTTTTAGCTAAATTTTCAAATTTATTTATTAATTGCTTATGAGTTTCTTGCCTGCTTGCAGCATAATTATCATGTTCATTGGATGGTGCCGATACTGCATTTTTACGCTGATTACGTTCGGTTTGAGGGTCTTTAGATTGTGTATGCTGAGCATGTTTTTCTACAAACTCTCTGCGTCCTTCCGTCCAATATTTTTTTATTTTGCTAGGATTATTTCCTTCAAAATTTTGTATTCTATCTTTTACGCTAGTAGAAGCTGTAGGTATATTACGCTTATCTTTAGAAGATTGTATAGCATTAGCCTTTTCTTCAAATAATTTTACCTTATCTTGTACCGCACCTGTCTGCTTTAATTCAAATATGTAATCATCTACAGCCGTTTTTAATCGGTCTAAAACATTTCCTGAACCGTAAGATTTTTGAAAAGCAGCAGGCATTCCACTATCGTCCCATTCTAACTCGTTATCAAATACTATATCTGAACTCAAATTTTTATGGTTTGAGGGATATGTTCTTTCCTCATCACGTGGATCAGTTAATTTATAATAATTTTTATTTAATATACGAGGGTTGCGTATATTTTCTTTTCTATTATGTTCTTTGACTTCTTCAAATATATTTAAAGTTTTATAAATATTATCTATTTCTTCTTGTGTTAATTTCTCATTTTTTAATTCTTTCTGATGAATAGATTTTTGTAATGTTTCTATTGTCGTCAATTTATCTTGTGTAGTGCCGGAGTTCAAAATTTCGTTTTGTATATCCTTTAATACTTTATTTAAATTTTCTGTAGACATTTTAGCCTCTTCACCTATTAGTTAAATATTTAATTCATATAAGAAAGTAATATCATTTATATAAAACTATCAATAATTAATATTATACTAATTTTAATATTTATTATATATGTTGTATTTATATTATTCAATAAAAAAACATTTTTCTTAAAAGTAATGAAATATTCAGAAATATAGGCGAAAAGCAGCTAAAATTTAATTTTTTTATATTTTTTCCATAACAAATATTAAAAATATTTAACTAATTGTTTAAATTAAGAATTAGATTACTTCAACGCTTCAATCAACTTTTTAACTCCGTCTACTGACTTATCAAATAAAGCTTGCTCATCGGTAGTTAGTTGCAGCTCGATTACTTTTTCTACGCCATTTTTGCCTATAATAATTGGCACACCGGCATATAAATCTTTTACGCCATATTCACCTTGCAAGTAAGCAGCACAGGTTAGAATTTGTCGTTTATCTTGTAAATAAGATTCAAGCATTTCTACAGCAGAAGCAGCAGGGGCATAATAAGCTGATCCTGTTTTAAGTAGTGCCACGATTTCGCCACCGCCATTTCTAGTGCGATCAATTATTTTTTCGATACGCTCGTTGGTTGATAACCCCATCTTTACTAAGTCAGGTATAGGCACGCCTTTCACAGTAGAATATCTAGCAAGCGGTACCATAGCATCACCATGACCGCCAAGAACTATACTGCTAACGCTATTAGTTGACACTTTAAACTCCTCAGCAAGAAAAAGGTTAAATCTTGAGGAATCAAGTACGCCAGCCATACCAATGACTTTATTATGTGGCAAGCCGCTTTCTTTCAGCATTACGTAAACCATAACATCTAGCGGGTTGGTAATTACTATTACAAAAGCATTAGGAGCATATTTTTTAACATTTTCTGCAACGCTTTTCATAATACCGGTATTGACGCTAATTAAATCGTCTCTACTCATGCCAGGTTTTCTAGGCAAACCAGCAGTGATAATTATAGCATCAGAATCTTTTATATCTGCATAATTATTTGTACCTTTGATCTTGATATCAGAGCCTGCTAGAGTATTTGCTTGCATTATATCTAGAGCTTTGCCTTGTGGAATCCCTTCAGCCACATCAAATAATACTATATCACCTAAGTTTTTAAGACTGATTAAATGAGCAAGCGTTCCACCTATATTACCGCTTCCTATTAATGAGATTTTTGGATTTTTTTTCATTATGTCCTCATACGTTTGAATATACGTATCTAATATATTATAAATATGTTCAAGAAAAAAGGTTTTTTAAAAGAAATACATTTTTACATAATGTCATTCCTGCGTAAGCATTGTTGTGTGGATCGAAAAGCATCCTAAGGTAGTCATACTGTAGCTTGGGAATTAGATCCAGAAAATAATAAAAAATACTAATTTTATTAGTATTTTTAACTGGAACCCGTGAATAAATCACGGGATGACATGGATTGGAGTTTTCTTTTAGCTGCTTCTAGATATAGGAAGATAATAGGAGTGATGTAGAGAGTTAGTAATTGTGAAGTAAGAAGCCCGCCAACTACTGCAAGTCCTAGTGATCTTCTTTCTGCTCCTGTGCTACCAATCCCAAGAGCTATCGGCATAGCACCCATTAATGCCGCTAAGGTTGTCATCATTATAGGTCTAAATCTTATAGTGCAAGCCTCTAAAATCGCATCTTTGGAACTTTTATTGCTAGTACGTTCAAGCTCTAAGGCAAAGTCGATAATCATAATAGCATTTTTCTTAACGATACCGATTAACATAATAAGCCCGACAAAGCCGTACATATCAATTAAATATTAGCAAGGTAAGTAATGCACCAAACACGGCAGTTGGCAGCCCTGAAAGAATCGTTACCGGATGCACGAAACTTTCATAAAGCATGCCGAGAATGATATAGATAACTATAACAGCAAGACCTAGTAATAGTCCAAGGTCAGAGAAAGAGGACTGAAACGCTTGTGCTGTTCCTTGAAAACTTCCCGTAATCGTTGCTGGCATTTGCAGCTCTCTTATCGCCTCATTAACTTTCGGAACGGCATCACTGATAGAATAACCATCTTGCAGATTAAACGATACTGTCACTGAAGGTAATTGACCAAAATGTGAAATACTTAAAGGACCAACACTATTAACAATTTTAGCAAGAGTAGTTAGAGGGACTAAAGTGTTATTTACAGAATTAATATTAACTAAGGATAACATTGATGAATCAGTTTAATATTTAGGATCTAACTCTAAAATAATATCATATTGGGCAGTAGGGGTATATAAAGTTGAAATCTGCTCAGCCCCATAAGCAGCATATAAAACATTTTGTATTTGCTCAACCGATATACCTAGCTTTGCTGCTTTATACCTATCAATCTGTACTAAAGTTTGCGGCTGTGACATTTGTAAATCCGAAGTTACGTCTAAAAATCCAGGCGTAGCTGCAAGTTTTGCCTGTAATTTTGGGGAAAAACCAAATAACTCATCCTGATCGAGTCCTTGCAGAGTATATTGATACTGACTTTTTGTTGCCTGCCCGCCAATAGTAATAGTTGGCACATTTTGGATATATACCTTTAAGCCAACTAAATGATTTAGTTTTGAGCGTAACTGGTCAATTACCTCGTCTGCACCTACTCGTTGGTTACGTGGTTTTAGGCTGATAAAAATTGTACCTTGATTAACTGATGAATTTCTGCCTGATACACCAACTGCCGAAAAAAACGACTCTATATTAGGGTTTTTAAGTAATACGTCACTTACTTGTTGTTGTTCTTTCACCATTGCATCAAAGGAAATAGTTTGAGCAGCTTCAGTAAATATTAAGATTTGTCCAGTATTGGAATCAGGCATAAAGCCTTTACGCACTAATCCAAAAAGATAGGCTGTTGCAATAATCACTAGCAAAAATACAAACATAGTAGTTTTAGAATACTCAGCTACTATCTCAAGGCTATTACTATATTTTTGTTTGATATATTCAAAAGCTTTTTCAGTAAGGGGAATTTTGTCATTGCGAGCAGCCATAGGCTGCGTGGCAATCTTGTTTTTTTGTCCTGAGATTGCTTTGTCGCTTTGCTCCTCGCAATGACGTTTTTTTTCCTCATCTTTCAAAAACACATTACATAACATTGGGGTAACAGTGATTGAAATAACCCCTGAAAGCAGGATAGCAGTGGTAATTACAACAGCGAGTTCGTGCAGTAATTTCCCTAAAATACCGCTCATAAATAATATTGGAATGAGTACCGCAGTTAATGACAAAGTCATTGAAACAATAGTAAATCCAATTTCCTTAGTTCCATTAATACAAGCTTGAATCTTATTTTCACCTGCCTCTATATGCATTGTGATATTCTCAAGCACTACTATTGCATCGTCTACCACAAACCCCATCGCAAGTGTTAGAGCCATCAAAGACATATTATCTATACTAAATCCGAAGAGATACATAAAAGCAAAAGTGCCAACTATAGAAGGGTAGGGCGATAGTTGGGATAATCACCGATCTAAAATTATGTAAGAAAAGAAATATTGCAAGTACCACTAATATTAAAGCTAAGATCATCGTAAAATTAGCATCATTTACCGATTCTCTGATAGAAATTGATCTATCAAACATGATATTTATATTAACTCCTTCAGGGATTTGTCTACGAAGTAAAGGCAATACTTCTTTTATGCCATCTACTATCTCAATAGTATTAGTATCGGGTTGTTTTTGAATAGCAAGAATTATCCCCGGCTTATCTCTATACCATGTTGCTATTTTGTTATTAGCAACGCTATCGATAGCTTTCCCAATATTTTTAAGAAAAAGCGGGCTGCCATTACGATAAGTTAGTATTAAATCATTATATTCTTTAGCATTTTGTAGCTGCCCGGGAGCTTGAATGCTTGAGTAAATATCCTTGCCGTATAAAGCTCCAGTTGGTAAATTAGCGTTACTGCTACTGATTATATTAGATACCTGATCAAGCCCTATATTATTTGCTGCCATTTTAACAGGATCAACCTGCACACGTACCGCATATTGCTGTGAGCCATATACTTGTACTTGTGCAACGCCCGGTAACATCGATAAACGTTCAGCCATAATAGTTTCAGCGTAATAATCGACAGTATATAAGGGTAGAGTATCTGACGTTAGAGATATGTAGAATATTGGGGCATCAGCCGGATTTACTTTGCGATATGATGGGGGAGTTGGTAAGTCATTCGGTAATTGTTTAGCAGCAGATGATATAGCAGCTTGTACGTCCTGTGCTGCGGCATCTATATCCCTACTTAAATCAAACTGCAAAGTAATTTGAGTACTACCGGCACTATTAACCGAACTCATTGAATCAATATTGGATATTGTCGAGAACTGCTTTTCAATCGGCAAGGCTACGGATGAAGCCATGGTAGTTGGGTCAGCACCGGGCAAGCTTACCGATACTTGAATTGTCGGGAAATCAATATCAGGTAGTATGCTTACTGGCAGTAATCTATAGCCAAATATTCCAAATAGCAAAATAGTTGCCATGAATAAAGTAGCAAGCACCGGACGTTTTATAAATATTTCTGAAATACCCAATTATTCCTCTTTTTTATAAAATTATACTAGAGTGTCATTGCGAGGAGCGAAGCGACGTGGCAATCTCATGAAGCATCCTGATATTGCTTCGTCGAAACTTGCAGTTTCTCCTCGCAATGACGATAATGGAACACCTAATCGCTTTCTTTAATTACGACTTCCGTATTGTTATTTAATCTTAACTGTCCATTGGTGACTACTATCTCTCCCTCTTCTACACCACTTTTAATAACAACAAAATCATCATTAGAAAAAGCTATTTCTACATTTTTAATTACTGCTTTATTATTTTTATCAACAATAAATACATACGGTCCTTGATCATTGGTTTGTATTGCTTTAGATGGAACTACCAAAGCATCTTTTTCCGTATAGACACTTAAGGAAACACGGACAAATTGACCAGGGCATAATATTTCATCTTTATTGGGTAGGGTTGCTTTAAGTTTGATAGTACCGCTATTAGAGTCAATTGTATTGTCAATGAATACAATCTCTCCATCTGTGACTTCTTGACCATTTGAAGTTTTAACTATTAATGATAAATCAGAATTTTTTTGAGATTTATTGATTTTATTTAAATGCTCTTCCGGTACAGGAAAACTAACATAAATAGGCGAGATAGTGTTAATAGTTACTAAAGTAGTTAAGCCTGCTTGTGCTAGATTTCCTATATCTACATTACTTTCGCTAAGTTTGCCGTCAAAAGGTGCTACTATTTTTGAATATTCAATTTGTAAATTTGCATCAGCAATAACAGCCTTATCACGTTCAACAGCAGCTTTAAGCACGTTCATATTAGTAAGCATCTGTAAATATTGCTCTTCAGAAACAGCATTTTCTTTATATAAATTTCTATATCGTGCTTCTTCTTTAATAGCATTTTCAAGGTTATATGTATCACTTAATAAACTTGCTTCTGCTTGTTGTAATTGATTTTGAAATGGACGAGGATCAATTTCATATAATAAATCATCTGCTTTTACTTCCTGCCCATCATCAAAATTTACACTTAATATTTGTCCAGTAACTTGTGACTTAATATCTGCAGTTTGATAAGTTTCGGCATTACCCGCAAGCTCTATAATATATGGTGCATCTTTTCTAATAACTTTTGTTACTTCAACCGGTGCTGCGATATTGCTTAAGTTATTTTTTTTGTTCCGATGTATCACTAACCAAATTAATAATATTACAAGTAGTACTACTAATATCGTTAATACCAAATTCCGCATTATTATTTTAAGCATTGTTTTATTTGCCTCAATATCTACTTTATGTACTTGTAGACGAATTTTTATTTGGAAAAGAGCAAGGCACTTTGAAGCTTATAACCGCAGCGTATATATAATACGTGAGGATTATAAGCGAAAAGTAACGCCGCCAATTTTTCAAATAAAACGAGTCTACCACTCTCCACCCAACGCATGGAATACATTAACCATACTACTTAACTGTGAAAGCTTGATAGAAACTCCATCTATTTCGTTCTGTAACATATTCTGTTTAGCGGTAAGTACTGTTAAATAATCTATATTACCATGTTTATAACGCTGATTTGCCAATTTAAACACGGATGTTAAAGCTGTTTCATTTTGTCGCCAGATACGAAAATTATCACTCGCTGTTTGCTGAGCTGATAAAGCATCTATAACCTCTCCAAAGGCTGTACGCATAGTTGCTTTATACATAGCTATGTATTGTTGTTTAGTACTTTCCGCAATCTCTACATTAGCTTTAGTTTTACCGAAATCAAAGATAGGACCAGCTATAGTACCACCTATTTGCCAAGTCTCAGCTGAGCTACCAAATAGAGTATTTAACTTATTACTGCCAAAACCTAATAAACCTGTTAAAGAAATTTGTGGGAAATAAGAGGCTTTTACTGCTCTTAAATTGCTATCAGCCGCAAATAAATTCTGCTCTGCTGCCTTAATATCCGGTCTTTGCTCTAAAAGTTCTGACGGCAATATTGATGGTAATACGGGCGGGGTAGGGAAATAGTCTATAGGTTTATCACGATAAACTAAGCCGTTTACTATATTTTCAGGGGAACAACCTAGTAAAATCTTTAAAGCTGTTTCTTGCCCTTGTCTCTCTTGCACTAAGGGCGGAAGCGAAGAGTTGGTAAGAGCAAGCTCGGAAGCAGCTTCACTAACTGATATTAAATCGCCTACACCAAGATCGTATAGCTTTTGAGTAAGCTTATAGATTTCGGTTTGAGTTTCTATTAGTCGCTTGGTTAGATATATTTGTTTATCTAATGCCAGAATATTAAAATAGCTGATAGCAACATTACTTATAACGGTTAGCCGTACTGCTTCCTTGCTATATTCGCTTGCTAGTAAAGTTCTACGGGCTGACTCACTAGCATTAGCAGCTAGCCCCCATAAATCTATTTCGTAATTAAGTACGCTACCAAGCCCAAAATTATTAGAAATTTTTGGCTGATTTGGTTGTTTTAATTGTTTACTGGTTTTTGTGCGGTTTACGCTACCTTGTAAATTAATCTGTGGAAATCTATAAGAATTAACAAGGTTATATTGAGCTGTTGCTATCGCTATATTACTCATTGCAAGTTCAATATCAGAGTTATTAGCTAAAGATTCCTCAATTAAGTTATTAAGTACCAAATCGTTAAATTGTAACCACCATTTAGAAATCTGGTTATTTTGAGGTGTTAATGAATAATTATTCCAACTATTAGGTAATGGTAGGTTAGGGGGGTTATCATGTGTTGCTTTACAGCTGCATAGTAGTAGAAGTGATAGAATTATAATATTTTTGTAAAATGACGTAGCCAATTTTTGAAGTTTAACGAGTATATACATTAAAATAAATTAATATTACTTTAATTTTAATTATGATTCTTTAAACTATTATGTCAATATACTGCAATCTTTTTTCAACTAACTATTTTTAAAGCATGTAATAATGTTACTAACTTCTCTGAAATAACTTTAATATTATAGGTTTGAGTTAGTTTTAGATAAGCTTTTTGGGAAAGTTCTTTTGCTTTTTGTGGGTGGTCTATTAGATACGCAATTTTTTCGGCTAAATCTTCTGCTGATCCGGCTTTGCAAATTAGCCCGTCTTGCATATGTTTTAAGATTTCGCTAGGACCTTCGGTACCTGTACTAACTATAGGCAGACTATTTTCCATTGCCTCAAGTACTATGATGCCAAACGGTTCATGTAGCGATGGGAGGCAAAAAATATTAATTTGTTCAAAAAATTTATCTTTATCATTAACCCATCCTATAAATAATATTTTATTTTGTAAATTAAGTTTATTTACTAAAGCAGTTATGTTATCTTGTTCCTCTCCATTACCACCTATAACTGCTTGAATTTCATAATTTTTATCCTGTAAAATTTTGATACTATTGATAAAAACATCAACACCTTTTTTAGCTACGAACCTTGCTAATACGCCAATTACCACCGGTTTTTTATATGATTTATTAGGAGTAAATTTTTTGGTGATATTTATCATATTTGGCAGGATAAATATTTTAGATTCAGAAAATTTATTTTTTAATAAATGCTCTTTCATATGATGCGTTAGGGCAATAACAAAATCGCATTTAAGTAGTCCCTTTAGGCTATAGTTATGAGCAATTCCAATTAATCTAATATTAGATGTTTTAGCAAGTTTACTAAAATTTATTGCTCTATTGCCATGAGCTATAATAATATCAGGCTTAGTTTTATAGATTATATATTTAAGAATAAGAACTGAAATTAAATCAAAAGGTAATAAATTAGGGAGCTTAAAGCTTTTAGATATAAACGAATTTATTTTTGCTTTATAGGAGGTAATATTTATTACCTCAATATTCTGCATTTTAAGAGCTGTGTTATAGTCTAAAAAAGCTTGTTGTATACCGCCAAGGTCATGACTTAGCATAATATTAAGTATCTTCATTTTTACTTTAATTCCTCAATTTCTTCTTTGCTAAGTTTAGTATATTTTATAATTCTTTCTAAAGGCTCATTATTAGCTAGCATTTCTTTAGCAATATTTATAGCTTTACCATATCCCCCTCTAGCTTCAGCATCCATAATTTTCTGCTCTTCTACAGCTAAGTTATCCATTTCAGTTTTTACCATTTTCTCATAGGTGTTGAGATCTTCTTCAGACCAACTAGCTTGATCTAAAGCGTAAAAAGCTTTTTTCATGATAAGATCATGACCTATTAAATGCTCCATTTCTTCTAATGTACTTTGATGTGCATGTTTAAAGAAATATACCCATTTTTCTTGAAGATTCTCTAATTGGTCTAGTTCTTTATTAAACTTTTCTAGCTCTATAAAAATAAAGTAAAAGTCTTGTAAATCATTCTCATAAGTTTTAGTATCAAGTAGCCTATGGTTTGATCTCCAGTCCTCTTTATTTGGGAAAAGGATAAAATCGGCAATGGCTAGGAATATGACGCCTTTTAGCTTGGCATATACTGCCATTTTTTTGTGATGTTCATCCTCTTTGATTATTTGCCTTGAATAGGCTTTTGCAGCATAAAGTTGGGCTCTTTTTTCAAAACCTGGATGTTTACTTATCTGCATCTCTACAATAAATTGCGTGCCGTTTTCATCTTTGCACAATACGTCAACAATAGATTGTCTATAAACTGCAATATCAGGGTCTTGATTGGTTTTTAAAAAAGTAACTTCTTTAATTTTTTCTTCCCCTGTATAACCTAAAATGTCATTTAAGAAATGGATAAGTATGTCCTTATTCTTTTCAGTGCCGAAAATTTTTAAAAAGGCATAATTATTTTTAGGATCTAAGAAACGTGAAAGTAGCATTTGAAATCTATTTTTATATATAATAACTTCATTATAGCAAATTCCAAGAAATTTGCTATAATACAATCTTAAATATTAGAATTACATTATGAGTAGTAAGATTAACTTTGTAAAAATGCATGGTCTTGGTAATGATTTCGTTATTATTAACAAGAAAGATTTAACTGGTACATACGATTTATCACAACTGGCAAAGAGTATGGCAGAACGTCATTTAGGTATTGGATGCGATCAATTTATTATCTACGAAGAGCAAAATGATTCTTATGAAATGATTATCTATAATATTGATGGTTCTAGTGCTAAATTATGCGGTAATGCTACAAGATGTTTAGCAAAATTGATCTATCTTGATACAGGTAAAAAAGATATTACTGTAGTAGTGGGTAATAAGAAATTACTGTGTAATATTATCGATGAAAATAATATTAGTGTTAATGTAGGCGGGGTTAGTTTTAATGAATCTTGGATGCCAAGTCGTGATAAGATTTGGGAGTTTGCTGAGCGTTATATGATTGATTTAAAGGAAACTATTTGTGTTGATGTCGGTAATCCGCATTTGGTTATTTTTAGTAAGCTAGAGCTGCAAGATCAAAAAATTGTCGGTGAGAAATTACAGGATAAAGATTTGTTTATAGACGGCGTTAACGTTAATTTTGCTGAGGTTAAAGATAATAAAATTTACTTGTCGGTTTGGGAGCGTGGAGCAGGGCTAACGCTTGCTTGTGGTAGTGGAGCTTGCGGTAGCTTTGCTGCTGGTTTAAAGCTCGGTTTTATTCACTCACCATGTGAGGTGGTATTTAAACATGGTAGCCTTATTATGAAAGAAGAAAATAGTAATATAATAATGCAAGGACCGGCTACGATGGTAGCTCAAGGGGTATATTATTGTGAGTAATCTAAAGCAAGAAATAGTAACATTTGGTTGCCGCCTTAATATTTATGAAAGTGAGATAATAAGAAAAAATCTTGCAGCTTCAGGGCTTGATAATGTTGCAGTATTTAATACTTGTGCAGTAACTAAATCTGCTGAGAAACAAGCACGAGGAGCTATTCGTGCAGCTAAAAAAAATAATCCTGATTTTAAAATTATCGTCACTGGTTGTAGTGCTCAAACTAATCCTAAAATGTATGGCGATATGCCGGAAGTTAACAAGGTTATAGGTAACGAAGAAAAGCTGCTGCCAAGTCACTACCAAATTAATGATGAAAAAATAGTCGTTAACGATATAATGTCAGTAAAAGAGACCGCAAACCATCTAATTAGTAGTTTTGATGGCAAATCTCGGGCTTTTATTCAAGTGCAAAATGGTTGCGATCATAATTGTACTTTTTGTATAATTCCCTATGGTAGAGGTAGAAGCAGGTCAACAGCGATCGGAGCTATAGCTGAGCAGGTGAAACATTTAGTATTAAATGGCTTTAAGGAAGTTGTTTTTACTGGTGTTGATGCTACAGCTTATGGTAGTGATTTACCAGGAAGCCCAACTTTTGCCCAGATGATTAAGCGTGTTTTGAATCTAGTGCCTGAGTTAAAAAGGCTGCGGCTATCTTCGATAGATGTAGCCGAAATAGATGACGAGCTTTTTGAGCTTTTAGCCTATAATGAAAGGATAATGCCCCATTTTCATATTAGTTTACAAGCAGGTGACGATATGATATTAAAGCGGATGAAAAGACGGCATAATAGAGCTAAAATAATCGAGTTTTGTAACAGGCTGCAAGCAATTAGACCTGAAGTATCTTTTGGAGCTGATATTATAGCAGGTTTCCCGACAGAAACGCCTGAAATGTTTGAAAATACTAGGAAGTTAATTGCGGAAGCTGAGCTGCAATATTTACATGTTTTCCCATATTCTGAGCGTGAGGGAACACCGGCGGCTCGTATGCCCCAAGTACCGAAAGCTATTAGAAAAGAAAGAGCTGAAATTCTAAGACAAGAAGGGCAGATACAATTAGCTGAGTTTTTCAAGAAGCATATAGGGCAGAAAGTAGAATTGTTGGTAGAGAATAATAACATCGCCCACACTGAGAATTTTATACCGGTAAAGCTAGACGAACCACTAGAAATAGGGCAGATATTTAAAGCAAAGCTGGTGGGTGTGGAAGATGGGTGTATGAAATGTATACTCGTTTAATTTGAAAAATTGGCTACGTCGTCCTATAAGTACTGCGGTGCTCACGTATTAAGTATACGCTCCGCTCCTTGTCTTATGGACTCCTTGCTCTTTTCCAAATTAAACTTCGTCTACTCGTGCAAAAAATTAAAAAGCAAGTAAGAAAATCATGGATAATATAGAAACAATATTAAGGCTGGCTAAAGAGAAGATTTTGTTAGTTCAAAGTCTAAAAATTTTACAAGAATATAAAGTAGAGTTTTTAGGTAAAAACGGCATAGTTACTAATGAGCTTAAAAAATTAGGTTCTTTAAGTGAGCAGGATCGTAAAGAATTTGGCTTAAAAATCAATAAGTTAAAAGAAGAAATACAGAATATAATAAAAGCCAAAGAAGAAATTCTGGAAGAAGAGGAATTAAACCTTAAGCTCTCTAGCGATAAAATTGATTTAAGCTTACCAGCAAGAAGATATAAGCAAGGTTCAATTCATCCAATAACTCAGTGTATGGAGGAATTAATCCAAGTATTTGCTAAGTTTGGTTTTTCGATAGAAAGCGGTCCGAATATTGATAATGATTTTCATAATTTTACTGCTCTTAATTTTGAGGATGACCATCCTGCAAGGCAAATGCATGATACTTTTTATTTAAAAGGTCAGGAAAATGATAAGCCTATGTTACTTCGTACTCATACCTCCACAGTGCAGATTAGGGCTATGAAAAACGGCAAACCGCCTTTTAGATTTATAGCACCAGGTAGGACTTATAGATCGGATTCTGACATGACTCATACGCCGATGTTTCACCAAATAGAGGGGCTTGTTATTGATAAAGATATTAATATGGGACATTTAAAATATGTCATCACGGAATTTATAAGATGCTTTTTTGAAAACTCGAGTATTGAACTACGTTTTAGACCAAGCTTTTTCCCATTTACTGAACCTTCAGCCGAAGTTGATATCCGGATGAGTAAAACCGATAAATGGCTTGAAGTTTTAGGATGCGGAATGGTTCACCCAAACGTACTTAAAAATGTCGGCATTGATAGTATCCAGTATCAAGGCTTTGCTTTTGGTCTTGGGGTAGAGCGTTTTGCGATGTTGAAATATAATATTAAAGATTTAAGACAATTTTTTGAAGGTGATGTGCGTTGGCTGAAACATTATAGCTTCTCAAGCTTTGATATACCAAATTTAGCAGGAGGGCTTACGAAATGAAATTTACCTTATCATGGTTAAAACAGTTTTTAGATACATCAGCTTCGGTTACTGAAATTGCCCAAAGCCTAACTGCTATTGGGCTTGAAGTAGAAGAAATAATTGACAAAGCGGCAGATCTACAAAAGTTTGAAGTAGCATATATAGTAAGCACTAAACCTCATCCATCAGCCGATAAATTAAAGATTTGTGAAGTTGAAACCAAGAACGGCAATTTGCAAATAGTTTGCGGTGCTAGCAACGCTAGAGCCGGTATTAAAGTAGTGCTAGCTAATATCGGTGTTGAAATTCCCAATGGCAAATTCAAGATTAAGGAATCTAACATTAGAGGGGAAAAAAGTTGCGGTATGCTTTGTTCTGAAGAGGAATTATTGCTTGCTTCTGAATCCGAGGGCATTATGGAGTTACCTAAAGATGCCGTAATCGGTAAGTCTTTTACTAAATGTTACGGCTTAGATGATCCGGTATTTGTTATTAATGTCACTCCTAATCGTGGGGATGCTTTGGGGGTTTACGGCATCGCAAGAGATTTGGCAGCTAAGGGAATAGGAACACTTAAAGAGTTAGAAATTCCCAAAGTGAAAAGTACATTTAGCTCTAAAATAAAGCTTAATATAAAAGATAAAGAAGCTTGCCCGTTATTTACGTTCAGAGAAATACGAAATTTAAAAAATAAACCAAGTCCTGACTGGCTTCAGAAATTGCTTAAAAATATTGGTGTAAAGCCTATATCAAGCATAGTTGATGTGACAAATTATATGTCCTATAGCTTCGGTCAGCCAATGCATGCTTATGATGCGGATAAGTTAAGGGGGGATGTTAGTGTAAGTCGTCATTGCGAGGAGCATAGCTTTGATGCAATCTCAGGACAACAAAACGAGATTGCCGCGGCTGCTTTGCAGCCTCGCAATGACGCATTCCACGCCCTGAACGATAAAAAATATCTACTTAATGAAAATGATCTAGTTGTAAAAGATGAAAATGGCGTGCAAGCTTTAGCTGGTATCATTGGCGGACTTAGTAGTAGCTGTGATAGTAATACAACTAATATCTTACTAGAAGCTGCTTGTTTTAATGCTAAGATGGTTGCAGCGAGCGGTAGGCGACTACAAATTGATACTGATTCCAGATATCGCTTTGAGCGTAATATTGATAGAAACTTTACCGAAAAAGCTTTAAATATAGCAACTGATCTTATTTTATCAATATGTGATGGTGGTGAAGTATCAGAAATAGTAATATCTGGGGAAAAAGAACCAGCAAAGAAAACGTTGGATTTTCCAGTAGATTATCTAGAAAAAATCACCGGAATTAAATTAAATATCAATGAGATAGAGGTAATTTTAAATAAACTTGGATTTGTAACTGATGTCAAAAATGAAGTGATAAAAGTAACTCCTCCGTCTTGGCGTCATGATATAAATATTTTAGAAGATTTAGTAGAAGAAATAACCCGTGTTTATGGTTATGATAAGATAGAGAGCATAAAACTACCGGAATTAGAGCAGGATAATAGCCGCTTAAGAGATCATAAAAGGATATCTAGTTTTAAAAGGATACTTGCAAGCAAAGGTTATGATGAGGTAGTTACCAACTCGTTTATGAATAGCAAGGACGCTAAATTATTTACTGAGCTAAAAGATGAGCTATTTTTGCTGAATCCTATAAGCGTTGAGGATGATTATATGCGTCCTACTATCGTGCCGAATTTACTTGATATAGTTCGAAAAAATCTTGCACGTTCTATAAAAGATATGGCTTTTTTTGAAGTCGGTCCAAATTTCTTAGATTTGAATAACGAAGCGACTTATTTAACAGCAATTTTAACCGGTTCATATAATAATAAAAACCCTCATTCGATGGGGCGTAGCTATGATATTTTTGACCTTAAAAGTGATCTAGAAACTGTTTTTGATTATGCCGGTTTATCTATAGAGAAGTGTATTGTATCAAATCATGCTACACCTTTATATTATCATCCGACTAGATCGGTAAATTTAGCCTTGGGGAAAAATTTATTAGGTCACTTTGGGCAGATACATCCTAAAATATTAAAGCATTATGATATTAAAGAGGAAGTATTTGCGTTTGAATTAAATATAACGAATTTACCTATATCTAAAGCTAAATTCGGCAAGAGGGATGAATTTATAATATCCGATTATCAAGCTAATTTTAGAGATTATGCATTTGTTGTTGACGAAAATCAACCAGTTGGTGAAATAATGTCATACATAAATAATTTTAATAAAAAGCTTGTCAAATCAGTTATATTATTTGATATTTATAGCGGTGATAAATTACCTAAAGGTAAAAAATCTATTGCAATTAGAGTAGGGCTTCAAGCTGATGATCGCACTTTAAATGAAGATGATTTAAATTCATTCAGCAAAGATTTAATTGCCAATATTGAGCAGAAATTTCAAGGAACATTAAGAGTGTATACGTAGATAGAACTTCAAAAATTGGCTACGTCGTATTATAAGATCTGCGGTGCTCACGTATTATATATACGCTCCGCTCCTCGCTTTATATACTTCTTGCTCTTTTTGAAGTTGATCTTCGTCTACCAATTCTTTTATTTATTCGGAGTATAATAATATGTTAAAGGTAATAGTTGAGACAAAAACATTAGTTCAAGCACTCGGTTTTGCAAGTTCTGTTGTTGAAAAACGTAATGTAATATCCGAGCTTGCAAATATTAAACTATCGGCAAAGAACGGGCTGTTAGAGCTTAGCTCTACCAATATGGACTTATATTTAAGCCAAAAAATAGGAGTGCAGGTAGTAAGTGAGGGTGAGCTTACTGTCTCCACTAAAACTTTAAATGATATAGTTAGAAAGCTTCCTGATTCAGAGCTTACCTTAACTGATTTAGGTACTACAGGGCTTGAAATAACAGGAAAAAATTGTCGTTTTAATCTATTTACTCTGCCGGTAGAGTCTTTTCCTGTGATGGATAATATTAATCCGGAAGCTAGCTTTAAAATTTCTTGTGCTGATTTTGCTAAAATAATCGAATCAACGAAATTTTCGGTTTCTTTAGATGAGACTCGATATAATCTAAACGGCATTTATTTGCATGTAAAAGATAGCGAGTTTTATGCTGCAAGTACCGATGGGCATAGACTTTCTGTTTCATCTGTAGCGTTAGCTGAAAAAATAGAGGATTTTGGTGTTATATTACCGCAGAAGAGTGCTGAAGAGATTTTAAAGATAGTAAAAGATTCTAAAAATGCAAATGCAGATATAGAAATACTTTTAAGTAGTAACAAAATTAAGTTCATATGCAATGAAAATGTTATTATGCTATCAAAACTAATTGATGGTACTTTCCCTGATTACAGTAGCTTTATTCCAGAAAATAGCAGCTCAAAACTAGTAATTAACCGCAAAATATTTGCCGATACTATCGAGCGAATAGCAATAATAACAGTTGAAAAGTTCAGAGCTGTGAAACTATCACTATCTACCGAAGCTTTAGAGATCAGTGCAATAGGGGAAGCACGAGGAAATGCAAAAGAAGTTATTAATTCTTCAAAAGAGACAGAAAATCTTTATGAGTATAGTGGTGAAACTAATTTAGATATAGGCTTCAATCCGCAATATTTAGAAGACGTTCTAAAAGCTATAAAATCAGATTTAGTAGAGCTATATTTCTCAAGCGTTTCAGCTCCTGTACTCATTAAATTCCCTGAAAGCCCTAAGGATATATTTGTAGTTATGCCCGTCAAAGTATAGTGTAGTCGTTTAATTTGAAAAATTGGCTTCAGCTATTTTATAAAGCCCTATACAAGCGAATTTTGCAGGATTCGCCTTTGCTCACGTACTAAGATGTACGTTGTGCAGGCTCACCTTAAAATTCATCTTGTCTAGAACTTTTAAAATACGCTGATCATTTTCTTTTGCTGATAATCCTCACGTACTAGTATATACGCTGCGGTTATCAACTTCAAGACCGATTCCTCTTTTCTAAATTAAACTTCGTCTACCTTTTCCTTATCATCTAGTTGCTTGGGAACTAGATCCAGAAAATAATAAAAAATACTAATTTTATTAGTATTTTTAACTGGATCCCGTGAATAAATCATGGGATGACAGAGGGGAGAATGATCCACACAGGCAATGCCTATGCGGAAATGACCTCAGAGCCATGCAACAAATCTTTTGTGGAATAACGTAGTTAATTTTTCAAATTTTATAACCATATATCGGATTGGTCATAACTATTTCGATATTAATGTCGAAATGGTCAACATATTTTTTTTAATTATCTAATTTGGCTAGATCTTTTCAATTGGGTTTTTGTTAAGGATTGTTGTGGTAAAATATTGTTGCCGTCTCTTGAGTTTATACTAATAATTTTTACTGGAATTGCTTTTGCAATAGCTAAAGCTTTTTGTAATACTTCATTAGGTATAGTTTCTTGGTTTAGTTTTCTAGGTATATTGCTAAATCCTATATTGTCTTTTTGATGATTTTCTAAGGCTTTTTTTAGACTTTCTTCATGGCTAGAACCAACATTAGCAATTATATTATATCCTTTACTACGAACCTCATTAATGACATTCGTCATATATTGTTCTCGGTTTTCATTCTGAAGCTCAGAAGTCTTACCATACTCTAGGTTTTTCCCCTCTAAACTTATAACCTTAACACCATGTTCTTTAGCTGCTTTATATAAAAGTGCATCTTGAAGTATTGGTGTATTCTCTAACTCTTTGGGTAATGTTATAGAATTATCAGGATTCTTTTCGTTATGCTCTAATATGTTTGCTAATTTTATTACATCTTTCATGCTCAGATTATCACCATACTGCTTACGCTCAATCGCTATAACAGTGTTTTTATCAATTACACCTTTTTGAATTTCATCAATTAATGTTTGAGTATTATCTTTGTGATCTGTTAAATGATCTTTCTCACCTCTTACTTCTACTTTACCGGCTTCTGCTGACTTTTGAGCATCTATTGCTTTAAAATCTATATTAGCTGTAATTACTGCTTCTCTATCAAATTTGTTTAACAGTTCTTGGTTACTATTTTCAGTAATCAAACGCTCGGTTAAATTATATTTATTATTACCATCAAGTTCGGCTTGTAATAAATTAGCAAGGTGTTTTTTCTCAGCTTGAGTAAGATTAGTATCAGAATTATTAAATCCTGATTGAGTACTAGGGGAGGAGAAAGGAGAAAACTCATCAATTTGTGCTGCACTAGGTGAAATTGGACCTTTTGTATGGGGTACTTCACTTTCATAACCTAAATCTTCTTCATCATTTTTAGAAGTAGTAATTTTATTAGCATTTTTATTTAAGCTTTGTAAATATTTGATTGGATTAAAATCCAGTATTTGTTGAGTACTAGCATCAGGACCTGGAATAACCATTTCCTCATTATCTTGTTGAGGTGAATTATATGGACTTAATTCAGGCGAAATTTTTAAATTTTGTGTTTGTGTCTTACTCTGATTATCTAATAATGGTGATCCAACGTCAATATCTGAACCTTGATCTAGTAAATCACTAGTTCTAGGTTTTTTATTTGTTGTGTCGTTGTTATTAACATCTATATCAATATTCTTTCTCTTATTTTCAGAAATTGTAAGTTTACCTTGTAAATCCTCAATTTCTTGGTCTTTAATTTGAAGTTGAGCATTTAGTTCTGCTAATTTTTTCTCGAGTTCTTCATACGCTGCTGTAGTTGGTGCTTTAGGAATAAGCGAGGAAGTAGGATTTTTATTTTTTTTAATTAAGTTATTTCTTTTTGGGTTATCTTCCGATTCACTTGCAGAATTGTATGCGTATTGCATGGCAAATTTTGGTTTCTCATGAAAAGGTGCTGCCGGATCTTCTTTTTGTATTAACTCTATTTTTTGACCATTTACTTTTAACTTATTCTCAGCTATCTTACTATACCGTAAAGTGCTATATTTGCCTCTTCTGGGGTTAGTTTTTTATAAATGTCATATGCTTTGTCACCAAGAAAAGCTTTTAATTTTATGTCATCATTTTTTATGGTATTTACTACAGACCATTCAAATCCTTCCCCATGTCCTCCTCTAGTAGGATCAATATTAACGCTATGTTCTTTACCGTCACTCCCTTTAATCTTAAATTCTAAATTTGAGTTATTTATTGCTACATCACAACTCGTACAACAAAGTTTAGATAATCCTATATATATTTTTTTATTTAATTTGTTATTAGGATCCCTGCTTCTTTTTCTTAAATAATCAACAATTCGCATTTCAGCATGTCCTTTATTGTCTAATGGACCATCATATATCAATGTATAAGGAGGTTCTTTTTCAAATGCTTTAGTAATTGCTAAATTAAATTTTCTTTTTTCAGGAGTATCAGGAGTTAAAGCATCTTCTAATTTCATTAAATCTTGTTTAGCTTTAAAAGCTGCTGCAATTGCTGGGTTATCCTTTATATTATCCTTTATTTTCTTAAGGTCTTCTTCATCTCCATTATAAATATATTTGAATATATGTGTTTGATCACTATTATTTTCATAATAATGCTGTGCAGCTTTAAGAAATAATTTTTCTCTTTTTCCAGCTAAATCATGTGCCTCAGCAAATTTTATTGCTTCAATTTTTTTAGGATCACTTTTTGTAGTTTTTCCTTTCGACATATAAGTAATATTTTTTAATTGCTTGAATTTTTAAGCGAGGAAATTTACTTAACTAGGAGTTTAAACTAGGTGAGTATTTATTAATAAAAATAAATTGAATAGATACTTAAAAGTTAAATCAAAAATACAAATTTGTAAATATTAATCTAAATAAAAAGTAATATTATTTAATAAATCGTAACTTTTAAGTTACTGAATATTAAATATGCTAGGAAGTGTGGTATAAGAATTAATAATTTTAGTTTTATAGTAAGTATTGTTGCCTAAATAATAAAAAAATATCCTTATTCATTGCTTTAATGAATTTTATTTATATATAATTGAATTAACTATAAATCATAAACTACAAATATGAAAAATATTTTTTGTAAATTTACATTTACCATCTTGTTATATTTAATAAATTTTCAGGTGATTGCAGCAAATTTTAATGAAAAAATACCATTATATTTTAAGCTTGATAATGAAAATTTGCTTGCCGGTCAGAATTCTTTAAATATTAGTTTATGCGATACTAGAATTAAAGATTGGTGTGCCAAGCCACAAAGAAATACAGGAGTTGAGGGACAAAAAGTAAATGAGTTTTTAACGATTACCCCTGAAATTAAAGGGGAATGGCGATTTGACTCATGGTATAATATAAGCTTCATTCCTGAAAGCAACTTTCTTGCTAATCAAACTTATAAAGTTACTGTTAATACTAAAGATTTCTTCCCAAGTTTTATCGATTTTAAAAGCAATATCATAAACTTCACAACTTTGCCGTTACTTCCTACTATTAAAGAGATGAATTATCTACAAGATAATATCGATATTTCCAAAAGATTTGTTCAAGCTAGAATAGCATTTAATTATCCTATAGACTCTAAAACTCTTGAAGAAAGAATTGAGCTTACAAAAATTTCAACAAAAGAAAAACTACCTTTTTCTATTACTTTCAACCAAAATAAAACTGAAGCTACTATTATTGCTAATATAGAAACTCTTACTAATAAGGAAGATATAGTATCTATTGAATTAAAAGATGGCGTTAAGCCATTATATGGTGGTGTGGATTTCGCTCATAAAAATGTTGATTTACAAAATAATAAACCATCAAATAGCATAAAATATTCTTATAAGGAGCAGGTATTAATTCCCAGCTTATCATCATATTCAAAAGTGACTAATGTTACCGCCACAACCGTTAAAGATGAAAAATTAAAGCCTCAGCAAATAATTGTAATTACTACAAACACATCTGTTTTAGGTGAAGAACTCAAAAAACATTTAGAGCTATTTTTATTACCAAAAGACAAGCCAGCTTTTTTAGGAGTAACAAATAAAAAAGATTATAAATGGCAAAGTCCAAAAGAAGTAACCGATGATATTCTTAAATCTAGTGAGAAAATAAATTTTGAGCTGCTGCCATCGGTGCCAGAAGTTAGTACCATGCATAGTTTCAAGGTCAATACTATTTCTGCAAGATCCCTACTTGTTAAGGTAAATAGCGGGATTAAAGCATCAGGAGGTTTGATGCTTGGTAGCGATTATGCTCAAATAGTGCAAATACCTGAAAATCTTAGAGAAGTTAAATTAATGTCTGACGGCTCTATTCTCTCATTATCAGGTGAAAAAGTACTGCCTGTTTATTCTCTTGGGATAGATAAATTATATTTAGAGATTGATAAAATTAATCAGCAGGAAATAAATCACTTGATTAGTCAGACAAATAGATATAACAGTTTTGGGAACCCAACTTTCATAAATGAATATTCTTTCAATGAATATAATATTTCAGAGGTGTTTCAAGAAGAGGTAATAATTAACTCTGAAAATTTAAATATACCTCATTATACTGATTTAGATTTTAGCAAATATTTTAATCTAGAAGCTAAAGGCAGTTATTCTAAAGGTTTATTTTTGACAAAAGTTTTTGCTAAAGATAATCAAGGTAATATAATTTCTCAAGATAAAAGGTTAATTCTAGTAACTGATCTTGGTCTAATAGTGAAAACCGATAAAGATGGAACACATAATATATTCGTTTCATATATTAGTAGCGGTAAACCAGCAAGCGGGGTTAAAGTTGATATTATAGGGCTTAACGGTGAGGTAATAGAAAGTCAAGAGACAGATAGCAACGGGCATGCTGTTTTATCTAATGTTAAGGATTCTAGTAAAGAAAAAACGCCTGTAGCTTACATATTAACCACAAGCGATGATTTCTCATTTATGCCCTATGGAAGAGTTGATCGCCAAGTTAATTATTCTCGTTTTGACGTATCAGGAGTAGTTAGTTCTGATCAAGGACTAAAGGCTTATCTGTTTTCTGATCGTGGAATTTATAGACCAGGAGAACACGGACATATAGGTATTATCCTAAAGCAAAACGATTGGCAAGGAAAATTTGACGGGTTACCTCTAGCGGTAGAGGTAACTAATCCTCGTGGGCAAATAATAGATAAAGGTAAGATAACATTAAATCCAGATGGATTTACTGAATATTTATTTACTACATATGAGGAATTTTTAAGTGGTACATATAATGTAAGTTTATATTTAGTGGGGAATAAGGGTGATAATAGTTATCTCAATAGTATAAGTTTAAGAGTTGAAGATTTTCAGCCTGATCGCATGAAAATAAACATAAACTTCAATAACTTAAAGGATGAATTATGGACAAATCCTAAAGACCTTAAAGCAAATGTTAATCTTATAAATCTTTATGGTACGCCGGCAGGAAATAGGAAAGTTAGCGGATATATCGATATTAGACCAACACAATTCTTTGTGCCTGCTTTTAAAGATTATAAATTTTACAGCAGTAAAGAAAATAAAGAATTTTTTAGTGAACGCTTAGGCGATATTACTACCGATTCTAAAGGGGATGCTATTTTTACACTGAATCTTGAAAAATATTATAATGCTACTTTTAATTTGACACTTTCAGTAGATGGATTTGAGCCTGATTCAGGAAGAAGTGTAAATGCAAATAAATCCATCATAGTTTCACCGCTAGATTACATAATAGGCTTTAAAAGTGATAGTGATTTAAAATATATCAAAAGAGGAACTACTTCAAAAATAGAGTTCATTGCTATATCAAATAAAGCAGATAAAGTAGCAGTTCCTGATTTGAGTCTTACTTTAAAGAAAATTAATCATGTAAATAATTTAGTTGCTGATGGTGGGGGTAATTATTCCTATAAATCAGTTCCTATTGAGACGAATATATCTTCTGATAAAATCGATATTACAGCAGAAGACGGCTTTGTTTATAATATATCTACTAAAGAAGCAGGCGATTACGTTATTTATTTAACAGATAAAGATGGAACTATATTCGCTCAAAGCGAGTTTTCGGTAATAGGTGAGGGCAATGTTACGGCTAACCTAACTGAAAAGGCTAATTTAACAGTTAATCTTGATCAAGATTCTTATGAAGCTGGTGATACGATTCTTTTAAATATTATTACTCCTTATACAGGATATGGATTAATTACTATTGAAACTGATAAGATGCATAATTTTACTTGGTTTAAAACAGATGAAAATAACACTATTCAGGAAATCAAAATACCTAATGACTTTGAAGGCAAAGGATATGTAAACGTACAATTCGTTAGGGATCTAGACGCTAAAGAAATATTTATGTCGCCATTTAGTTATGCAGTAGTACCTTTCACCTCTGATGTACATAAACATAATCAAGAAATTGAACTAGCACTTCCTACAAAGATAAAATCAGGTGAGAAACTAACAATTAATTATAGTACTAAAAATCCTGGTAAAATTGTAATATTTGCCGTTGATGAAGGAATATTATCGTTTGCTGGTTATCAAACACCTGATCCACTTAATTATTTTATAGGTAATAGAGCCCTTGAGGTAACCACATCACAAATTATGGATTTAATATTGCCAGAAAGCTCATTTTTAATGAAAGCTATGGCAGCACCTCCAGGTGATTATGCTATGGATATTAGCAGAAACCTTAATCCATTTAAAAGAAAAGATCAGCCTCCCGTAGTATTCTGGTCAGGAATTTTAGATGCAGATCTTGATAAAAGAGAAATTAAATTTGATATTCCAAGCTACTTTAACGGCACTTTAAGAGTTATGGCAGTATCAGCAAGTCTTGAAGCTGCTGGAGCTTTCAAATCTGATGTTTTAGTACAATCAGATATTATTATTACTCCAAACTTACCTTTATTTGTAGCTCCAGATGATGAATTTACAGTACCGGTAACAATATTTAATAATTTAAAAGATTCAAGAAACGCTCAAGTTTTTGTAAATATTGAGACAAGCAATGGGCTTAAAATCCTAGAATATCCTAATGAAATACAGATTGATGAAAATAAAGAAGCTACTATTAATGTTAAATTAAAAGCAACAGATAAGCTTGGTTCGGCTGACTTCAAGGTTACAGCTTCTATAAATCACCTTAAACCTGATATTATCTCTTTGGCTGTAGTACATAGCTCTGAAATTACCACAACAACTAGCGTACGTCCGCCTATGCCTAACGTTACAACAGTTGATACTGGCTTTGCTGCTGGTAATAATATTACTTTAAAAATCGCAAGAGATTTATATCCGGAATTTGCTAAATTACAAATTTCTGCTTCTAAATCACCGCTTGCTATTATTTCTGGTTTTAGAGATTTCTTAAATAATTATCCTTATGGCTGCACTGAGCAATTAATAAGCCAAAATTTTGCTAATGTTTTATTATATGATCAGCAAAATCTAGTTACCATACTACAAACAGATCGTAAGAAAATGGATGAGTCATTATCTAAAGCTTTTCAAATGCTATCAGAACGTCAAAATTATGATGGTGGGTTTAAATATTGGAATAATGTTAGCGATAATTCTGATCCATTCATTTCTGTTTATGCTATGCATTTTTTAACCGAAGCAGCTAGTAAATATTTAGCCGTTCCTAGCGATACATTCAATCAAGGTATATATTATTTAGAGAATATGGCGAATAGGTCTATTAGTTCCTTAAATGAAGCCAGAGAAAAAGCCTATGCCGTTTATATTTTGACTAGAAATAATGTGATTACCACAAGCTATATCGCAAATATCTTAAAATATTTAGAAGAATATCAACAAGATAAATGGCATAGTGATTTAACTGCTGTTTATTTAGCTGCTAGCTATAAAATGCTACAAATGAATGAAGAAGCAAATAAATTATTAGATAAGTTTACGTTAGATAAATCTACAATATTAAAAACAGATTATCTATATTATAGTCCGCTAATAAAATATAGTGAGTATTTATATCTGATCTCTTTACATTTCCCTGAAAGACTAAAAAGCTTTGATCAGAAAGTTGTAGAGGATATAGCAAATTTTGCTAAAGATAATTATAATACTCTATCAGCAAGCTACGCAATTATGGCAAGTATTACTTATGCTGATAAAATAAATAACGCAGATGAAAATACTATTAAAGTAAATTATTCTAACCAAGAAGTTGTTTTAGAAAATAACAAAATAATGCAAGCTAGTTTCCTAATAAATGAAGCTAAAGAAGTTAATTTAACTTCAACAAATAATGGCTTTTTCTATCAGCTTTTAACTTCAGGGTATGATAAAGTTTTAAAAGAAAATAAAGAGATTGTAAAAGGTATAGAGATAACTAAAAAATATCTGGATGAGAATAATAAAGAGATAAATAAAGTAAAATTAGGTGATAATGTCACAGTAAAAATTACTATGCGTTCTAATAGTACTAATGCCTTAAATAATATGGTGATCCTTGATTTATTACCAGCAGGCTTTGAGCTTTTACCAGATAATAATATAAATATTTTAGAACTTGATAAACAGGCAATGATTTGGAGACCGATATATACAAATCGACGTGATGATAGAATAATGATTTTTGGCACTATTCCTAACCATGAAATGACTTATCAATATAAAATTAAAGCCATCAATAAAGGAATATTTACACTTCCTGCTATTTATAGTGAATCTATGTATGACCCTAAAACTTACTATAGAGGAGTTATAGGTAGTATTATTATAGAATAATTAAATTATTAATAATTGCTAATAATTATCATCTAAGGTTATTAAAAATAATTAACCCCCATCCTTGACTTTTTTCAATAATTACCATATTTTATGGTAATTATCATATTTAGTGATAACAATTGAATTAAAATAAGGAATTAAAAATGCTGGTTACATTTGAAAATATAGAACAAATTTATAAATTACTAACTACTACTGATTTAAGTACTTTAACAATAAGTACAGAAAACCTTAAAATTTTATTAGCATATAACCAGTTATTAGATGATACAGAATATAATGAAGAAAACCGAAAGCAACTAAAGAAATTACTACAAGATAATTTCAATGAAATAAACTCAAGTAAAGTAGCTGAAACAATAAATGACCACAGAGCCAAATTCACAGGTAATATAGATGAACACTTGCACGAAGCAAGGCTAGATTGCATTAATTATTTACTTCCTAAAATATATGAATTGTCTGAAGTCCCTGAGATAAAAGCAGCATTAAAGGATAGATCTCTACCTTTAGATAATATAGATGAAAAATTATATGAAGAAATACTACCACACATTAATGAGTTACTTCCTAAAATATGTAATTCGCATGAAATATCTCAAATAAAAAAATTATTTAATAAGGAACCTCTACTTTCAAAGGACATAGATCAAAGCTTATACAAGGAAATACTGCCATATACTAAGTTACTTTCTAAAATGTACAATGTAGATGAAGCAGTATTAGCTAAACGACTAGCAACTTATTTTTCAAATATAGAGGAAGTTAAAGGATATTTAGAAACAGTAAATTATACAAATTCTGACACTATATTATGGAGTTTTCAAGACGAGCAAAAGCCAGATTCTTCTAATAACACTAAACCTATTATTGCTTTAAGTTATAATGCAGAAGTAGGAGGGGATACAGCAGAGGAAGCCAAAGAACGTATAATGGAACAAGACGGGAATGTTATATATATAGATTATAGAAAGATTGTGCCATTAAACACTAAAACTCAATCTATAGAAAAGATTTTAGAAGCTGGAAAAGCAAAAGAAATGCTTCAGAACGTTGATGGTCTGATAATTCCTGGTAATGAAGCAGCAGTTTATCCTGAATTATTTGATAGTAAAGAAAATTTTGGTGAAACTGATAAAGAACGCTCAATAGCAGAAAGTATATTGATAGATGTTGCTATACAAAAAGGTATACCAATAACAGGAATATGCGGTGGGCATCAACTTATAAATGTATATTTTGGAGGTAAATTAGCTAATGTTGATGAGCTAGATTATTCAAAAGTTAGGATTGATAAAGATTTAGAATTAGCCCGTATTACTAAAAATTCATCTATTGTTGAAGATTTAGAATCAGCCCATCTACCACCTCAAAAATTTTGGGCTTCTCATAAACAAATAGTAAAAAAAATTGGTAATTTAAACTTTATAAATCCAGTTGCAATGATAGAAAATGAAATAGTGGCAACTGAATCAGAGTTTGGAGCCCCAATTAAAACTTTTCAGTTCCATCCAGAAATATTATCTGAACAAAGTGAAATAGAATTAGAACGAAATAAAAAAATATTTAAAATATTTGTTGAGACTTGTAATAATTACCGAAATAAAAAAATAAATTTAGGAGAAATAAAGCAAGACATAGAAATAATTACTGAACCCCAAGATGATAACCATGAAAATGAAATATCAGTTGAAAACCTTAAGGATTTTAGAAATTCTATCAAGGAAATTTCTTCTAAAATTTCTACTAATAAATATTCTACTTTCGAAGAAATAGAAACAAATAATAAACGATTACAGCAAATTATCATCAGTAAAAAAATTAATCGTGATTTAAATGAAAAGGAAATAGCATTAATTAATTTAGGTGTAACTGCTAAACAATTTATAGAGCAAGATGATGATTTAATCTCGACATTATGTAATAATTTCTATGGGCTAAAAAGCTTAATAAAATTAGGATTTACCTTAGAAGAAATATTTAATAAGGATATTGAAGAACAAACGTTCCTGGTTCAAAATGGCTACAATGTAAAAACCTTAATAGACTTAGGAATTTCTTTAGAAACATTATTTAGTAAGGATACTGAAGAACAAAAATTCCTGATTCAATATGCTTTTAATATAAAATACTTAACAGAATTAGGATTTACTTTAGAAGAAATATTTAGTAAGGATACTGAAGAGCAAAAGTTCCTAATTCAAAACGGATATAATGTAAAAACCTTAATAGACTTAGGAATTTCTTTAGAAACATTATTTAGTAAGGATAATGAAGAACAAAAATTCCTGATTCAATATGCTTTTAATATAAAATACTTAACAGAATTAGGATTTACTTTAGAAGAAATATTTAGTAAGGATACTGAAGAGCAAAAGTTCCTAATTCAAAACGGATATAATGTAAAAACCTTAGTAGAATTAGGGATTTCTTTAGAAACACTATTTAGTAAGGATACTGAAGAGCAAAAGTTCCTAATTCAAAACGGATATAATGTAAAAACCTTAACAGAATTAGGAATTTCTTTAGAAACATTATTTAGTAAGGATACTGAAGAGCAAAAGTTCCTAATTCAAAACGGATATAATGTAAAAACCTTAGTAGAATTAGGGATTTCTTTAGAAACATTATTTAGTAAAGATATAGAAGAACAAAAGTTCTTTATTCAATATGGCTATAATATAAAAACCTTAACAGAGTTAGGTATTTCTTTAGAAACATTATTTAGTAAAGATATAGAAGAACAAAAGTTCTTTATTCAATATGGTAACAATATAAAACTCTTAACAGAGTTAGGAATTTCTCTAGAAACATTATTTAGTAAGGATACTGAAGAGCAAAAGTTCTTTATTCAAAATGGCTATAATATAAAAACCTTAACAGAGTTAGGAATTTCTTTAGAAACATTACTTAATAAGGATACTGAAGAGCAAAAATTCTTTATTCAAAACGCCTATAATATAAAATATTTAAAAGAAATAGGGATTTCTATACCTGAATTAGTTGCTATGGAATCAGAACAGCAAAAGTTTTTGATTCAGTATACCTCAAATGTTAAATATTCAATCGAAACAAAATTTCCTACAGCTGAGCAAAAGTTAATTATAGAAGCTATATTAATCAAAAAATTAGTTTCGTTAAGTGAGTTTCATAACATGGGTCTCAATCAACAAAAATCCTTTGTTGAAAATATAGATTTCAAAAAATGCGATGCTCCAGTATTAGATCAAGAAATAACTGATACGCCTGTAATAGGCGTAGCTTCTGAATTTCCTACAGATCAAGCGTAAAAAATACAAGCTGCTATCGGTTTTTAGCTGGTAGTAGCTTTATCTGCCAATTATTTCATCTCCTAATAATTCAAATTTTTAGTCCATGAAATAATTCGGAGCAAGGACCGGTTTTCAACGCTTCATTATAAGAAATAGTTACATATTCATCAGTATTATTGATCAACTTTACATTATGTTTAACCAACGTTACTTCACTATGAGGATAAAATAATAAATCTTTATTATCATACTCTTTAATTATAATTATATTCTTACCTTTTATAGGTATAACATTACCTAGCATACATACTCAATTTAAAATTATAGTTACCAAATATAATATGCCAATTATTTAAATAAGTTGCATAAAATCGTTTTTTTAAGTATACTTTTCTTCTTTTAATTTAAACTTTTTTTATGTCACAAAAATTAGGATTTTGGGCAGTTTTTGCATTAGTTACCGGTAGTCAAATCGGTACTAGTGTTTTTATACTTCCTTTGAGTTTAGCACCTTACGGTATATATAGCATATGGGGATGGGTGCTTTCGCTATTCGGTGCTATGAGCATCGCACTTGTATTTTCATATCTATGTGCAAAATTTCCTAAGACAGGCGGTCCGCATGTTTATATTCGTGAAAGCTTTGGCGAAAAAGCCGCCTTTTTTGTTGGCTGGACTTATTGGGTTATATCATTTATTAGCACTAGTATAGTTGTAATCTCTGCTATAGGTTATCTCACTCCTTTCTTCAAATCACAAGCAATATTAGATTTAATATTACAGATAATATTACTAGCTGCCATTATGATCTTGAATTTAAAAGGTCCTGAAGTGGCAGGTAAAGCAGAATTTTATTTAACATTATTAAAATTCGTACCTTTATTAATAGTGGGAGTATGTGCGTTATCACATTTTAACATAGATAATATAGCTATTGCTGAGGAAGTAGAGAATTTAAGCGTTCCAACCATTATGGGTAGGGTAGCACTGCTTACTTTCTGGGGATTTATTGGGGTAGAGTGTGCAACAACTACGGCAGGCTCAGTAAAAAATCCTTCTAAGACTATCCCGAGGGCTATAATGCTTGGAACTTTCTGCGTTGCCGTGCTATATCTTATTAATAGTATCGGTATAATGGGTTTAATTCCTGCCTCAGAGCTAATTGTTTCAAAAGCTCCTTATACTAATGCCGCAGCTTTATTATTTGGCGGTAAATGGTCTAGTGTGATTTCTGTTATTGCTTCTATTATTTGCATTGGCACGCTTAATGCCTGGGTACTAACTAGTGGGCAGATTGCTTTAGGGCTTGCCGAAGATGGTTTATTGCCAAAATTTTTTGCTAAGAAAAATAGTAATAATGCACCAGTGTGGGGAATCATTGTAAGTTGCCTTGGCATCGTGCCGTTATTAGTATTTACAGTGAATGATAATTTTGCTGAGCAGATTACCAAAATAATAGATTTCTCGGCAATAGCGTTTTTATTCGTTTATTTAATTTGTAGCTTAGCGTTTTTAAAAGTAATTCTTAGTTCAAAGAAAAATTTTTCTTATTATTATTTATTGATTGCCATAATATCAATCGTTTTTTGTGCTTGGGTTATTTATGAAACACCTATTAAAACATTAATCATAGCTAGTGCTTTTACTATAGCCGGCATTCCTTTATATTATTTATGGTATAAAGGTAGAAAATAGCTTTTTGGTGAGGGCAATGCCATGACTTGTCATATTGTCGTATGGCTTCGATATCATTCCCAGTAACGGCAGAATCCAGTTCTTTTATTGTCATACCGTGATTTACTCTATAGTACCGGACAGTTTTTATTTATGTCATTCCCGCTTTTAGCTAGGAATGACATAAATAAGTTAATATTTTAGAGTTTTTTTAATATATTACGTTACAGTAAAAATTCCTATTGACTTTTATATAAAAAGGTATTAAATTTTTTATAAAGAATTTTATGCTAGACTACGCAAAAGAACAAAGAAATTTAACAAGAGAACAAAAAGAAGCCATAGGCTTACTATCTATCGGTACATTTCTAGAATATTTTGACCTAATGCTATATGTACATATGGCTGTACTTTTAAATGAATTATTTTATCCAAAAGCTGATGCACATGTTGCGGCTCTTTATACTGCTGCTGCTTTTTGCTCAACTTATTTACTAAGACCTGTTGGAGCTTTAATATTTGGATGGATAGGCGATAATATAGGAAGAAAAAGTACTGTGGTAATAACTACTGCTTTAATGTCTATTTCATGTGTTGCTATGGCTACTTTTCCTACTTATGCACAGATTGGTACAAGTGCTGCATGGGTAATAACAATATGCCGGATTATTCAAGGCATGTCTTCTATGGGGGAAGTAATAGGAGCGGAACTTATATATAACTGAGATAACAAAACCACCAATACAATATCCAGCCGTTGCAATAGTTACTATTTTTTCAAGCTTAGGAGGATTTATTGCTTTAGGTATTGCTGATCTAGCTATAAATGGGAGTTTTAACTGGCGTATAGCTTTTTGGATGGGAGCAGTTATAGCTATTATAGGAGCAATTGCTCGAACTCATCTACGCGAAACGCCAGAATTTGTTGATGCAAAACGTCAATTAAAAAAATCTCTTGAATTAGCATCGCATAAAATTGATATAAATACCGAAAAATTAGAAAATAATTTAGCATGGAAAGAAAAAGTTAAACAAAAAAATTCCTTAGCCCTTTTTCTGATACAATGTGCATGGTCTATATGTTTTTATATAATTTATTTTCATTGTGGAACTGTATTTAAACGTTTTACTTATGCAAGTTTTATATATGCTTTATCACGAGCTTTCATATATGCTATTACTTCATTTGGATTAATTTATCTTACAAAATATTTTGGGCACTTAGGAATAATTGTTGTAACTATTCCTGTAGTTATAGGGTTTATTTGGGGAGTTTTGCATTTTGAAAAATTAGAAAAAGAAACAGGTAATTATTCTATTAAAACACTCTATAATTTTGGTTTTCAGAAAGCACAATAGATAAATTTTGATAACATATATTGGTTAAATATTTTGTTATCTGAGGCATTTCTAGATACATGCTAAAAGATGTAAAACTTATTAAACTTTCTTCTATAATATTTTTAGCTTTCTCAGGTGATTTTGCACCTAAGGTTTGTAAGTTATGTATTCTATCAAATAATTTTATTAATACTGTATCATATCTTTTTTGTTTAACTAATATATTTAAACTTTCTTCTGCACTAATCTTGCCGTAAGGTTTAATACGAGTTAAGCCCTCTACATGCTTTGCTACTTCTTGGTTAAAGATTTCAGCAATCATTTCTTCCGTAAGTTTTGTATCTTCAATAGTATCATGAAGTAGGGCTGCTTGTAGCATTACAGCAATGTAAAGCTTAGGTACTTCCATTGCTGTAAATTCTGCAAGCATAATCGCCACTTCAATCGGATGAGAATAATAAGGATCACCTGACTTACGCATTTGTAAGCCATGATACTTTCGGGCATAATAAATACCCTTTTTGACTTCGGAAATAGCAATAGGGTTATTTACTTTGGTATTTAGATATTCAAGTTTATCAAGTAGTTTTTTAGCATAAACACAGCTTTCAAACTTTTCTTTCCAACGGCTTAAATCTTCCATAAAAGTTATATCTTTAAATTAATTATTTTTATTTGCTTCTGCTTCTTGTTGTAATTTATACTCTGCCGCTTTTTCTTCCATATAGTTGAAAAAGAAATAACAGAAAATTATAAAACTAGTCAAAAGAATTGCGAAAGTTATTAATATTACTTTCAGTTCTTTTTTTGAATTTTCGGCTTTTAATCGTTTTTCTTCCTCTTCATCGAACTCAAACTCAGGCATTAAAGTTTGTTCTTCTTCGTTATTTTTCATATATTAACTCTTTTAAATTATTCTTATGTTTAATGGCGGAGCTTAAATATTAATTTAGTTTAATTAAAACAAGTTATAGAAATAATTAAACTACTTAAGGCTTTTTCAGCTTTAATTGAAAGCTCTGCCTTATCTGCCCCTCGCTTTTAAACCGAAGCTTTTGAGTATGTAGATTATTATTGTTTTTGTTAGGATTTTGTTGTTGTAGATATTGCTCATAAGCTCTAATACAACGAGCTAAATCATAACTACCATTAATAGTAAAATGTTAGATTTAACTAGCTGCTGAACCCGACGAGTAGTTAAACCTAGTGCTTTAGATATATCAGCTACTGTACAGTTAGTAAAATTCATTATTGCAATTAATAATTTAATATTTTACTAAATATTTGAAACAATATATATTGTATTATTTGCTGACATAATATTTTTATGAACCCATTTAAGTTAATTTATAAATTTTGTTCCTATCCTCAGATTAAATTTTGGTTATAGGTGCTTCATGCAGTAATAGGATTGTACCTCACATTATACGCTTTGGCTTTTGCTAGGTATGAATTTACTCTTTTTTCTATAGATAATAAAGTTGTAAATTTAGTAACACTTGCAGAAGGACAAAACGTAAATTTGTATTAGAAAGAATACCATCTTTTCAAAAGATAAAAGTTCCTACAGAACCTTATATTTAGTATTATCAAATCACTTATACCAGATTATGACGATATCAATTTTGATCTTTGGAAAGAATTAAGTATTTTAGTCGCTTACTATAAAAATGATTTAAAAAGCCTTACCTTAAATGGTATAAACTTAAGTGGGATGGGTAAATTATATTATGATATAAGTTTTAAAAACTCTTACTTTGAAAAAGTAAGCTTCATTAAAGCAGTTTTAAATTTTAATGATTTTCAATATAGCAAATTTATTGACACAGAGTTTCGTGGTGCAGATCTTAGAGAAAGTAATTTATGTGGAGCAAAACTGTACCAAACCTCATATTTCGATACGGATTTTAGTTACACTAATTTAATAGGAGTAGATTTATCTAATATAATAGTATTACCTCATACAATTGAATCAGTTGTTCACTTAGAAAATGCTTATTATAATTCTCAAACCATTAAAATGACTTCTGAATTTAAAATTTTTAATTTTTTAGCTTTACATTTTCCTACTTGTATAGATTTTACAATTGAGGGTTTTCCACCTACAAAATTCCCTCAGGGTTTTGATCCTGAAATATATGGTATGATTGATATGTCTAAACCTAAAAACCTTCTAAAGCCATTCAATACTGGAAATTGACCTTGACGTTTCATGCTCCTTACTACATCCGCAATTTTTAAAGGCTGTAATTCTTTGTTTTCATCAAAGCCTAAATCTACTATACCGCCAGTAAAGAGTTTATGATTTACCCTCTTTTCTTGAGGTAAAGGCTTACCTCTCTCATCCACCTCTATTTCAAAGAACTTCTTGATCATATCCATGTTCAAGCTTTTACCCCAACGTCTTGGTCGAGTTATAAGTATTACGCTGCCACTATCTTCAATAATCTCTTTAACTAGTAAACTTTTATCAACAAAAATATCACTATTGAACAATAGACTTTTAAAATCATCGTCTCCGACTCTCATTTTAGGTATTACTATATTTTCAGATGTTAATTCGCTTTCTTTATTCATTATATTATTCCAAATAGTTTCATTCTATGAGATTTAGTTGGGCAGTAATTATTCTCCTTGCCAATAAAGATCAACACACTGCTAATATTTAAGGCTAGTATTAAAATGATGTTAAAATTTTATCTAGAATTTATAGACTGTGGATTATTATAAAGTGTAATTAACTGAAATACAATTTATATAACCCAATCACAACCAATCAATCCAACATCTTGTGCTTGCTCACGTTCTTGTGCTTGCTCACGTTCTTGTCCTTGCATTTGATCCAAATCTTGGGTTTGATACGCAGTATAGGGTACTACTTCACTGTCTTTTTCATCTTTTAAATTCGTATATTCTTGTTTTGTCTTTGTCTGATCAAATTTTACCTTATCTAAGAACTCTTGAATTATTGCAATTTGTTGATTATGTAGCTCTTCATATAAACTTATCACAGACGGCAGGCTTTCTTGTACAATAAGTTCTTGATATGACTTAATTGTATATTGCATAATTTTCTCAATAAAGGTTACTGGTTCTTCGGCTATTAAACTAATAGCTTCATTGATTATTCTGCCATTTAGATAAAATAATTGATTGCAAGATAATGATGATTCTCTATGATTTATTAATTCACTTGTTAAATTAGATATTCCTTCTGCTATTAAGATATAACCAACTTGTTTCATGATAAGAGATAAAAAAGGAAACTCTTCTGCAGTTTTAAGTAAAGATAAACCATTATATACTTGTTTCGTTATATTCTCAATAGTTTCGTCAGTTAGTTCTTGTACGGTATTCAACCCATATATATTACCTAAACCGATATGCTCTAATTCCGCTATTTCAACACTAGTAATCACTTCTTTGTTAGAGTCAATTTTCTGAAAATATTTAGATTCGGAGCTTCTACTCTTAATTATCAAGTCCCCTGTTGCACTGCTAAGCTTCTTGATAAGCTCATCTATATTGTCTTGCTGAATCTTTAAACATACTAATTTAGAGTATAAATGTTTTAATAACAAGTTCCTTTGTAGTAACTCTTCTTGATAAGATTTTTTATTTCCACTATGAGTAGTCTCCTCTTTTATTGCTTCTCTTGCCATTGGCACAATAGCTCCTTCTTGTTCAAGAAATAACATTTTAGCTAATTGCTCCATTTGTTCAACCTGATCTATTTGTTTTTGTTGATTATGACAATATTTTGTAAGCAACCATATTATATTATATGGTATCTTATCGCCTAAAGGGTCATCATATAATATGCTAATATGATCATTATCTTTTAATATATAGATTGTTATAATGTCATCTATATCCTCTGTGTTTTGATCATTATTGTTCTTGTTATAGTAGTGCATACAAATAGGTTTATTATTGATATCGTTTTGATATTTATTTAGAAGTTCTGCTAGCTCTATTATACCATGTATCTTATGAACAACTTCTTGATCATATTCTTTTGACTTAAGGTGGAAATAGTCTGTATCTGTAGCTCTATAGACTATTGAAGCTTTTAGGCTAGTGTGGTTTAACATATCTTGATTACTATCCTTAGAAGATTCAGGTAATAATATTAGATCAAAATCATTATTGATTTTAAAAAATTCTCTTAGATAATTAATTTCTTTCTCTAAAGGTTTTTTTGCCCTTTCAAGGCACTCTCTAGCGATATCTTTATAATTTGCAGGGTGTATTGATGATTCTGGCTCTTTAATAATGAATGTTCCTTGAGATATAGCAGTAAATATTGAGGTGAACTTTTTTATTAGATGCCAGCTACGTTCTATCTCCACTTCAAAGAGTATTATATCAGCACTAGGTAATATTTCTGTGCTACCGCTTAGAAAAATAGCCTGTTTTAATGCATATTCAGCTTTAGATAATTTATTATTGCGTAAATTATTTTTCTGTACTAAATACTCGGCTTGTTTTATCCTATGATAAGGATTGTGAATGATTCTCTCTGCTTCTGCTATACTACCATTAGTTTCTATTCCATCTTGATAGACCTTTTGCCCCTTTATCAAGATTTTTGCTTCTTCTGTGAATTTTACAAATACTTGCTCTGCTATAGCTTTGAGAGAAGAATGTTGTTCTGACTTTAGCTTTTTTTCTTGAGTAATTGTTTCTAATTCAGGTAAATTGTTGGCTTTAAGCTCTTGTCGTTCCAACCAAAAAGCCCAATATTCTTTTAGGTCTTCTAGTACAAAATGAAATCCTTCAATATGTTTATTCTTTTCTCGTAACTCTTGATACAAATTAGAAAAACAATGAAATAATTTATCCTGAAGATCAAGTTCTACTACTTTATCTAAAATATTCTGCACTCTTAATTTTTCTACTTCATTTCTAAACTCTTTTACTTCATGAATCTTAATATCTTCCAGTGGTTTTGTTATACCTAAACTTCTAATCTCACTTTCTCTAATAATTAATTGTCCACTGCCGGTGCTACCTTGTCTAGCTGTTCGACCAAATGCTTGATCTTCTACTCTTTGGTTAGATGGCAGAAAAGTAATGCAAACATGTAATCCACCATATTGATTCAGCTCTTCGACTGTCTCTAAATCTGTTCCTCTACCAGCTATATTGGTCGCTATAATTACATCTCTAGAACTTACCCTATCCTTGGTAATTTTTGCGTCATCTTCATCAACATAAGTTTTAATTGTATTAATAGCATTTTTATCTAAGCTTTTAAATAATTCTAAGCTTTGTTTTATTATTTTAACATCTTGAATAGTTTCACAAATAACCAGCACTGCTCTACTTAGATTAATTTGTTCTAATATTCCAAGTATAATGCTATCAAGCCAATTACTATCTTTAATTATTATTCCAGTTAATTCTGTAAATTTTTTTTCTTTATAAGTAGGAATTTCCGTATGATCTACATTATATATTTCAGATAACAAAGACTCCTCAGCATTTGAGCCTAAAGTACCTGTCATACCAAATATTTTACTACCATATTTCTTAATATCAACATTCGCTGACAACCATTCCTCTAAACTAGACCAATTTATTAATGATCTTAATTTATATAATTTATTATTGTGGTTTAATTCTTCGGTCAGTTTGTAACCAAAAAGCTGTCCTTGTCTTTGCAACTTTGTTATATTTTCTATCGGCATTAATCAGATAATCCTTAAGTTTTTTGCCAATATTATAGCTTTTTCTTATGGATTCTCTATATATTTTTATCTGCTAAGCATATTATATATTATCCTTCTAGACTTTTGACGGGGAGACTATCTATTCACGACCCCCGGCAGAAAATCAATCACTAGTGTATTTTTCTTTAAAAAATACACCTTGGAGGTGTAAAAATCACAGTCTTATATTTTAAAAAATTGTATTAAATTACTTTAATAGTTAAATTTCTGCCGGGGTCGTGAATAGATACTAACATTTGCTACCCGAATCATACAAATTCAATAGTTTGGTTTATTAGGTAATTTTAAATGTTTCCATTGTAAGCCTTGGATTATTATAGGTTCTGCCTATTTATTACTAAAATACTATTTTGTCTAATCTAACCGAATACCAATGTATCAAGGTAACTAACTGCTTTGAGCCAACACATTTATGTAAATCTCCAACCATATCAGAGTTATAAAGAGATCATTTCTAACCTCTTTATTATGATTAATGATGATCAATAGTATCGCTGGTAGCTCCCATTGTACTAACTGGAGCTTCTTCATAATGTACAATTTGAAGAGCAGTATCTATTGTTTTAATTTGGCTAACATCATACTTTATATCCTTTAGTGTTTGATATTTAGTATTGAGTAACTCACCAAGCTTTTGATGCATAGTTTTATCCTGATCCAAGTATTTTTTAGATTCTATTATAGCACCTGCAAGGACTCGACATTCATTGGCTTTTAATTTAGGATAATTTGGATGATCTTTAAATTCTTTATCAAACTTTTCATTATCTATTGCGTTAATAAGTGTAGATAACCTATCAAATTTGTCTCGTTCAATATATTCAGAAATTAGTAATTTTTCTGCTTCATAAAAAGCAATTTTCCTAGGAGCATCAACATTGGGATTCTCGTTTATTAAACTTTCTTCTACCCATTCTGTTACAGATTTCATATCGTCATCTTGAATTTTTGTAACTAAAAATTCAGTATACCCTGCTTGCAAAGTCCTGTGTGAAACATTTTTATACATATAACATTATCCTCTATTAAATTATTATAACTAAATCTCATTCTAGTAATTATATCACTTTTGTATTAGTTAGACATCATAAATTGCATCTATAGGTTTTGATACATCACCTAATAATACATCTTCAAAATACCTAGAACATTCATTTTGGACATTAATCATCCATGCATCATCCAATTGTATCATTCCCTCTGCTTCATACTTTACTTTTACTAACTCACAAAAAGCTTGTAGTATTGGAGTTCCTTTACATTGTGATTCATTAAATATACATTCAACTTTTAACGCATCAAACGGTAAAAGAGAAATAATAACATGATTAACAACCTTGTCTTTTAGTATCCCTTTAGTTTTTTCATTACTCATTTCCGAACGAAATACTGCATCATCATTATAACCTCTTGCACCATTAACCTCTAACTTTCGATATTGAATACCATCCTGAACAGAATATTCAGCTTGCCTCTGTCCACCAGCTGAAGTATAAACTTTTATTATGTCTGTATCATCATGTTGTTTGGGTGCTAATACTTTGTTTTCTAATGGTTTAAAATCAAACACAGAATATAGATGTTTTGCTACATGATATTGAAAAATATCTACTAAATTTTTTTCAATGTCAATATCTTCATTATATTTGTCTTTACACTTAAGATTTTGGTCATTTACCTTAAAATTATATTTCTCGTTATATTCTTTTTGATATTCTAAATCTTTTTTTTCTGTCTTACGTGATACTTCTGATAATTTATGATGCATTAATAAGTTTATAATCTTTAATACTTCTACTACCTTTCTTACTATGGAACCTTCATTATCAACAATTCTAATACATGAGTCATATTGTAATGTATTTCCCTGAGTTATCTCATTATGAGATATTACTTCATATTTCTGTTGTTCTAACTTTAATTTTGCAGCTTGTTTTGCATCCTCTGGAGTGTTATATACACGAATTTCCTCTTTCAAAGAATTTCCCTCTTCAGGAAAAGCAGCATATTTCTCCTGATTAAATAAAGTTAATATTATCCTTGCAATTCCTTCACAAACTATGGTTATAGTGTTAGCATTTTGTGAATCTAATATTCCTTCAGTGAGATATTTTATACCATAAGTAATATATTTTTCAAATTTAGTACTAAAATCTGCTTCAGCTTTATCTTTTTCAGCTTGCGAGAAATCATCACATTTCTTGAATTGTTCTATAAGTGCATCATTGTATATTAAGTGATATTCATTACTGGTAGTAGATAATTTAAATGCTTCAGATCCCTCATCTTGTAATGTACTATTAGAACTTAGTTTAGAATATTGAGCATTTGTTAAGCAGATACCTTTTTTATTTTTGAGTAGCGGTTTAGTAGCTTCTACTAAATTGGTTACATATGATTTATAACCATCATGCCCTTCTGATATATCAATTTTTGTTTTAATAGCTGCTGCTATAAAAGCATATGGTGTCACATGGCGCATTTGCTTTGTTGAACTTCCTAATACTTTTGGACGCCCCACTATTGTAGTTTGATTATCACATGGATTAGTAGGATCGTCATTAATTACAATATCTACTAATACATCTTGGCTCATATTTATTTTAAATAACTTTTCTATAAAGTTGCGAATATACCATTTTTGTTGTTTTATGACTGGAGTACTCGGTTCTACAATTCCACCCATAGAATCATCTATAATTTGCCGTACTTCTTGTATTTTGCTTGATATACTTTCTTTTAACTCATCACTGTCTATATTTTCATATTGATTATTTAATATATCAATTAATTCTTGATTATGTTGTGTATTTGTAGTTAAAAACTCTTTTTTGTCAATAAAAGCATCTGCTAGTACTTTACATTCAAATGTTCTTAATTTTTCATTAGCAGGACTATTTACTGCATCAAGTAACAGTTTTATTTTTTCTATATCATTTCTGATAATGTATTCAGTAAACACTGTCTTTTGTGCTTCAAAAAAAGCTGCTTTTATATCTTGAGTAATCCTTAGGCTTGGGGGTTGATTAAGCAAATTATTGCCAATCCAAGTTGTAATAACTTCTTTCTTATCTTCATCTAATGCATCAGATATAAACTTAATAAACCCTTCTACTGCTGCTGTAAATTTCATAATAAACCTAATCTATATTTATAATTTATTCTATGGCTATATGCATAGCACTTTTTATGAAAAATCTAAATTATCTTGCCTATAAGTATCACCTGATACACTTAAATTTTCATCTAACTTATCTATAAGTTCTATATTAAATTGACGTTCTAAGTCATTATACCATACTTGATCTAAAATATTCGGGGAGCTGTAATCAGCCTTTAGTAACTTACAAAAAGAGTTAAATATTTGCTTTATTGGTGATAACCCCTGTTGGTTAACATCCTCTTCAAGTGTAACATTAGAATTCAATGATGAGAAAGGAGCTAACATCAGAGAAATATGACTAATAACTTGTTGTGTTAATGGTTCTTTTGCTGGTATAGCGGTAGCTGATTTTTGAATGGAATATTGTTCACTTAATTGTTCGCTATTAGAAGTGTAAACTTTAACTATTCCTGTCCTATCACCCTTTTGTTTAGGTGCAAACATTTTTTCTGTTCCTAACGATCTAAAGTTAAATATTAGATATAAATGTTTTGCTGCATGACAATGAAAAATTTGATTACAATTATTTTCAGTAAGTGGATCCTCATAATCAGTGTAATTATCTAAACTATTATCCTTATATGTAAATGTGTTAATTTTAAAATTATACTTATTATACTTATTTAACAATAAGCTTATTTTATCTGACTCTATACTACTTACATTAAGTACAATACCCTTTATTAAGGAGTCTATTATATCTAATGCTTCTACTGTGTTTTGTACTATTTGTTCTTTAACATCTATAATTCTAATATGTGGTTCTTTCTTATTACCTTGGTATTTAAATTTATTCCCTTCAATTCTATCAACAATTTCTTTATGAGATACAACTTCATAAGGTACTGTATCATCCAGTTTTGCTCCTTTCATGTGTTGGTATAGGCGTATCTCCTTAAATAACATATTATCCTTTGTAGAAAAATATACTCCTTCCTGTTGACTAAGTGTAGTTAATATAAACTTTGCTATAAGTTCACAAGTTGTTTCAAGAATGTAATAATCATCAAGTATCATTTTTTGAAAACCACTGAGTACATATTTAATATATCTCTGAAATTCAGTAGTATAATCTCTTTTTGATTCATCAACATTGTACTCTGACAAATTTATCTCATGACTCTCCAATTGCTCAATTAAGTCTTCATTAGTAATTAGATATTTTATTTTTTTCGTACTATCTCTCTTTGTAGTAATAACCTTGATATTAAAAAAGTCTTCTTGCCTATTTAGTTTTTGACTATCATATTGTTCTTGTGTCAGACATCTACCTTGTATTTGGTCTGATATGGCTAATATATACTTTATAAAATTGTCTACTGTATAATTTTTACCTATTGATACATCTAACACTTTAATTCCAAGAGCCTGTTTTAAAAACAACAATGGAGTTACATAATGCATTTGTTCAATCGAACTACCAATAATCTTGGAACGACATACTGTTACATGGTGATTACCATCCTTATCATTAATTACAATATCTGCAAATATTTCTTTACTTATTTCCACTCCAAATAGCTTACTTGAAAGTTCCTTAACATGAAATTTTTGCATCGCTTCTTCATTTGCATTAAAATATTCTCTTGTAGGAGCATACTGCTGATTTTGAATATTAGATGTGTAATATTCAGCATGTGAAAAATGCATGCCCTCGTGAAATATAATAGCCTCTTCTTTTGTCCCCCAAAGTTCAAGATTTGCTTGATACTGTCCTAATAGTTCCTTGTCTGGGGGATAAACTAAACTATATATTTTGCCATGATTATCTTTACGATAAAATGTAATTTTAATATTTGCTAAAGATGCCAGAATAGGAATTTCTTCAGTAAAGACATAATAATTATTACTACTAATAGCGCCTAAATAGTATTGATATAGATTTTCATTTTCACAAAATGAATTTACAATAGATTGTTGAGATTGAACATCTGTTCCAGCATTATCTCTCCTTTCTCTTGTTTGATCAGCTAACTCTTTAATTTGCTCTGATCTATTAGTTAGATATTCTGGGTTGTTTATGAAAGCAGTAAATATTGTCTTTAACTGATCTTTCAGTTTATTTGGCATTTTTGGATCTTGTAAAGAATTAAATTGACTCAAGAAATTATGCCATTCTTTCCTCATTGTATCAGCGTGCTTGGTTTCATAAGGATTAGGGCTATCTTTATCACCAAATACTGCATGGAAAAAACAATTACCGTCACCTTTTGTTTGATGCCACTTAACTTTTACCGCATTATGTACGTTTGACATGTAACCCCACTCCTATAATTTCAGATCAATCTTTAGTCTTACCTAGGAGTCTGTCGGAGAATAGAAATATTTTGCAGAAAATAAAAAAATTGACCGTACTCCCCTACGGCTTATTTTTCAAATTTGATCATTAATTAGGGTAAATTCGCTATTCTCCGAAAGACTCCTAGGTAACAGAATAAAATGTCAGCTACCTTCATTAATTGATATTATTATATAAATATAAAAATTCTTTAATGGTTTATTCTACTAATTCCTAAATCTTAATGCAACAACTTATTTTATATATTTTTAACCACAATACCATATATAGCTTTTCAGCTGTTAGTCTATAAGAATTTTCTTTGACATATTCAAATATTATAAGTTTTGATTTTTACATTTACGGACAGAGTGTTAAAACCCCTTGCTGTCATTATCTTCCATCCACCTATCACTCTACCCAACCTTCTGCCTAAGGCCTGCCAAGGAGAGATGTTGCTGTCTATATGAGGTTTAGCAAACAAAATAAGCTTGAAGTTTACGAATGAGGTTATAGCGGTTACAGCTCAAATTCCGATAGGCGCACTTGGGCAAACTAGGTAAACCTAGTTTGCCTGCGCTCAAAGATTCATTGGTGATTGCTATTACCCAAAAACTTACAGCTTATAGCGGTAATAGCAATGGCAATATATCACTGTAATAAATCAGAAGTACGAAGAAGCAAAGGACAAAATGCAGTTGCAGCAAGTAGCTATATTTCAAGAAGTAAATTGCAGTTTTTTACAACTGACCGTAAAACAGGAGAAAAACGTACTGTTACCTATAATTTTAGCAGCAAGAAAGGACTTGTTCATAGCGTAATTCTAGCCCCGGATGATGCTCCTAGTTGGGTATATGATAGACAAGAATTATGGAATAGAGCAGAAAGTAGTGAAACAAGAAAAAATGCTGAGACTGCTAGAAAGCTGACCATAGCCTTACCAAAAGAATTAACTCAACAACAGAATACTGAACTTACCGAACACTTTGCTTCTGAGTGCCTAGTTAGTCATGGCATGATAGCAGATATAAACATTCATTATGACAATCCAAATAATCCTCATGCCCACATTCAGATGACTACTGGAAAACTACTACATTTAGAAAATGGCGAAGTAATTTTTGGTGAAAAAGGACGTGATTGGGGAAGAAGAAATTTTTTATATTATTATCGAGAAAATGTAGCCTATTTCATCAATCAATATTTAGAAAAATATGGTCATTTAGCTAAGGTATCACATTTATCGCATAAAGCAAGAGGAATTGATTTAATACCGACTATCCATGAAGGAACAGCACATTATATACAAGACTCAAAATTAAGGTTAATAAATGAACAAATACTAAAAGAAAATGCTGCCAAGATTAGAGAAGATATAGAATTAGTTTTTCAGAAATTATCGATTAATAAGCCAGTTTTTACTAGAGAAGAAATTGCTATAGTAAGTTTTATAGGGAATATTTTGGTTTATTTGTTGGGATGAATTATAAAAAGTACTGCCAAATCAAAAATTAGATTAACGGTAAGTAACATTTAATTTAACTGATTTGGCTGTAGGTTACAGTGGTTATTTTTCCACTGTCTCTTATTTGCAGCTTCTTTGGTTTTTTAAGAAAAATATTTGATTTTACTTTCCAATTCGCTTTACTCCTCTTCTAATATGGAATAGGTGTGGTGTTGATAGCACTTAATATGTTTAAGTTTGTTGTTAAGTTAGTAAGTGCCATCTAGTTAACTAACAAGTACAGAGGTTAGAATAAAACGCAAATTTTACCAATCTAACCTCTAGTACCCCATTTTTTTGTAACCTAAAAAACGGTAGGAAAATCATATGACTAATAACGACCAAAATCAACAAAAAGAAATTATTAACTTGCACGAGCTTCAGCCAGAATTGGTTGAAGCAAGGTTAACATTAACAAAAGTATTAAAAACGCTTTGTTCTAATGATCAGCTAATGCAGACAGTATACGACTATTCAGGTGATAGTGCTACAACCATTATATGGTATTTACAACAAGTCATAAAATACCTAGATGCCATTATTGCCAATAATAAAGTGATACTTGATGCTTTAAGTGGTAAATTTTAATAAAATTATTTACCCTTATTTTTTAAAGATTGTAGCTATTTGAGGTAATGAAATAAAAAATTTGAATGTGTAGCGACTTAATATTTCTGATTAATGTCGCCACACATTAAATCTTAATTAGCTAAATTAGGTGTTTAATTTAATAATAATTCTATTGTCTCCAGTTTAGCATTATTATAACAAATTTTACCAAAAAATCATTGATAGAGGAAAACCTCTATACTTTTGGGAGTTAGCTAGTTTATCATTTTTTAAAGCCATTGCCACCCATCTTACTTGCCCACCACAATAGGGACGAAGCTAGCAGCAATGTTAATAAGAACAGATTACCAAATATCACCTCGAGTCCAAATTTTACAATAACTTCAACTAATCCACCTTTACCTGCAGCAATTATATATTCATTAATTTCTCGCTGCTTTTTCCTCTCTAAAACATCCTCTACTAATTGAACGGTAAAATTATGGTCATACTTTAAACCTGATTCACCATATTTTTGCTCAAACTCTTCCTTGGTTAATTTGTTATTGTAAGTTTCGAAATATTTAGCAATATCCCGTAACTCAGGTTCAATAATATGTTTTGGGTTAAAAGCTCGCCATAGACTTGAACTATCTGCATAAGCTTGTCGGCAAGCTGCCCGCCAGACATCTAGTTTACTGCTGCCTAACAAATCCAAGACACTATTAGTTCTAAAACTCGGTATTAAGATAGAATAGTAAAGTGATTGATTATTTGCGTAGTAACGTGATTGGTCATTTGAGTATACTTCCTCATTTTGAAACTTTATTTCTTGAGGATAAGTTTTTTTGAATACTTTCTCTCTTAATAACTCCTTTTTTAATCTAGGACTTTGTTCTTTGGTATTAGGATACTCATTTAATGATTGATTCGATTCTTGAAATGGACGCATTACTATGTGTAATTTTTGCTGAGTACTTGCTGAATTCTGGATTGGAGAATATAACTCTAGCATTGATCCCATAGTGAGTTTTAATGATGGGCTTTTATTCTCATATGCCCCTAATTCAATTGTAAAGTATGAATCATTGCTAGATTGATTTATATTTAAAATAATAGTTATATTAGTACTTGTATTAGGACTTATCACTTTTGGTAGTAATATAGATTTACCAGTTTTGGCACTCGGTAGGTTACTACCCTCAGCTTTACAGGTACTAATTAATATTAATTGTGCTAATAAAATATTTAATAATGATATTATCCTTGAGTTCATATGTAATTTCCTCATTGATGAATTAAGATTTTATAAATAACCTGGGGAAGCTTTAGGCTTCTGTGATAGTATCTCTTATTTCATCAAGATTTTTAATCATTTTTTATAAGTAATTCTTAGTTAGTCCAGCAATGCTAAATTGAATTGAGATCAGAGGAATATGTTGGTAAATACAGAGAGTACATCCCTTTCTTTCAATACTTCCTTGATTTTAATAGCTAAATTAGGCACTGACTTAATAATAATTTTAGTCACTGTCTCTAGTTCAACACTGCTATAATAAATTTTACAAAAAAATCACTAATAGTGGAAAAAACCGCTGTACTTCTAGGATTAATGAGGATATGTGTGAAGATAACACTACGTGGGGTGGTGTTAAGCACCGAGGTTAGAAGCAACAATCATCAAATTTTTAAATCTAACCTCAGTGTCTATTTTTCAAACACAAAAAACAGGGGTCGATTGTATGACGAGCAATGTCAAAAATCAACAACAAAATGATTCAACAAATGAAAAAATAAATAATATCACTAATATTGCTGCACAAATACTTGGAGAAGTTTTGCAGAGCAATAATATAACTTATATAGAACTTATCGAAGTTCATATAGGTTTAGAAGGAATGGAAATACTTGGTAAAGTTTTAGAACATAATAAGCTTATAACCGCAATACGTCTTTGCAACAACGATATTGACCTTGAGGAACTAAGTCTGCTTATCAAACTGTTAGAGAATAATCATAGTTTGATTAATATAGATATTGAATATAACAATATTGGGGTTCAAGGACTAATTATACTAGATGAATTTCTAGAAAATAATAAAACCATAAAGCAAATAAGTCTTAGAGGCAATGATATTGGTGATGAGGGAGCGGATATACTGGCAGACCTTCTAACAAATAATGAAATTATAAAGCAAGTGGATATCTGTAGCAATAATATTAGTGATAAAGGAGCAATCATACTAGCAAGACTTCTAAAGAATAATAACACTATAAAGACAATATGTCTCAATAATAATATTATTAGTGATGTTGGGATTGTCCAGCTTGTTAAAGCTTTGGAAACTAACAGAACCATCAGCCAAATAAACCTCAGCTATAATAATATTACTGACAATGGAGCAATAGCACTGATAGGACTTCTAGAGTCTAATAATAAAATTACAAGCAAAATAATAATAGATTTCACAGATTTTGAGAATGCAAATATTAGTTATCAAGTAGAAGAGCTGTTAATTGAGACTCTAGAAAGTCACAACAAAAAACTGGAGGTATAATTTTAAAAATATTTATCTTTTTTTAAATAGTAAATATATTGATGTGGTTAAAAAGCTATCTATTACACCAAAAAAGATTATATTTTGCTTGCAACAATATCACGGTACTCAAATAAAAGCCTAAATGTTATAGAAAAGATTTCTTGTATATAGGTGAATTTGCAAAATTCTTTTTGCAATATCTGTGCCTATTGTATAATCTGCATTATAGATAGCTGCATTACAAATATATGAAAACTGTTTTACCTGAACGCTCCCTGATAATTCAAGAAAGACTTGATAATATTGTCAGAGAGATTCTGAATGTATCAAAGCACAAGATTGCGATGATTATTTTATTTGGCTCGTATGCAAGGGGCGATTGGGTACAAGATGAGTATAAAAAAGGTCACATTACCTACAGTTATCAAAGTGACTTTGATATTATGTTGGTGATGAAGAAAGGTAAATATGCCGGTCTTGCTGGCTTATCCATAGAAGATAAAATAGAAAAAAGGCTAGAAAGAAAATCATTAAGAAGTCCTTTTGAGTTATGGGTAACTTTGGTGCTAGAATCAATCAAGACGGTAAATAGTCAGTTAGAGAAGGGGCATTATTTCTTTTCTGATATAAAAAAAGAAGGAATTCTTTTATATGATAGTGGTGAGTTTCAGCTGGCGGAAGCTAAAAACTTACCATGGGAAGAAAGAAGACAAATAGCTAAAGAAGATTATAAATACTGGTTTGGAAAAGGCAAAAGTTTTTTTATTGATTGTAAATATCCATTAAAAAGGGAAGATTTTAGTAAAAGTGCTTTTGAGTTACACCAAGCTACCGAAAGTTTTTATAATGCTATCCTGTTAGTTTTTTCTGGCTATAAGCCAAAGTTACACGACATCAGAAAATTAGGTAGTATAGCCGGAAATTACAACGAAGAATTATGGCAAATATTTCCTCATTCCAGCATTGAACAAAGGCAATGTTTTAGATTACTTGAACAGGCTTATATTGAAGCTCGCTATAACAAAGATTATAAGATAACTAAAGAACAGCTACTTTACCTTATCGATAGAGTTAAAAAATTAAAAACAGTGACGGAAAAAATTTGCTTGGAAAGGATTAATAAAGAGGTAATTTAAGCTCCTTAATATAGACAAAGTAAGTCCATAAACGCAATGATCTATAAGTTTGAGGTATTGGAACGTGTAGTAGTGTTGTTATGAACTATTATAACAATTTTTGTGGTGTTGAATTACTAGTATATTAATTGCTGTATCTACTATTTGATAAATCACTCTATAATCACCAATTCTGAGGGAGCGGCAACCTTTGAGGCTATGTTTTAAAGGTTTACCAAATTTTATTGGATCAGATAATAACTTTTTTTCAATGGTTATCTTGATTAAAGATTTGACTGGTGTAGAAAGCTTAGGGATATCCTTGTGTATAACTTGATCTGAATAGAGAAGATTATACATTATTTCCAAGTGTCCGTATGACTAATCCATTCCCTAGTATTACCTATCCTTTCATCTGCTAATTTAGCTAATATTTTGTCCTCTTGGAGTTCTAGACTAGTTATAATAAGGTCTTTTGCTACTTTAGATAGGGATTCATTGTTGATTTTAGCAAGACCTGCAATTTCATCAAATATTTTCTCGTCTAAAGACACTAATAATCGTTTAGCTGCCATAAGATCACTACAACTTATTTGTTATGACTCAATTGTATCATATCTGATACAGAATATCAATAAGGTGATCGATGTAAACAGTGGCATTTGGTTAAGTTTTTAACTTATCTATTTTAAAGCAAACTCATAATAAATCAAAAAGACCCATATTTAGACTTAGAGCGTAATAATTCAAAAACTAGGTCTCCCTATCATAATGATACTAAAAAGCCGTGTAATAGCCTTAAAATAATAAATAGGGGTATCTATGATAAACCACTTGATAAAGTTACTACTGCTATGAGTTAAAACAATTATTTTTACAATAACCAAAAATTATTAATGCTAAAGAAATGTTACACTTGGCTCTAATACTGAGGTTACTTGGATAATTTAATGCAAACTCAACTTGACTCATCCAGTATTTAATCTATCTCTGAATGCATAATACTTTTATCAAAGGGAAAAATATGACAGACAAAGCAACAAAATCAATAATTTTAGTTCGTGTTTCAACAAGGGAGCAAGAAGAAGGGTATTCAATTGAAGCTCAAAAATATAGATTAGTAGAATATTGCCAACGTAAAAATCTTGAAGTTATCGAAATTTTTGAAATTATCGAATCTTCAAGCAGAGGTGATTGCAAACAATTTAAAGAGATGATCAAATTTGCTAAAAGCCATAGAGAAACAATTGCTATAGTTGCTGATAAAGTAGATCGAGTACAAAGAAGAATCTCAGAAATTTCATTACTAGAAGAACCAATAAAAGCTGGTAAAATAGAATTACACTTTAGAACAGAAGGTTATGTAATAAACAAAGATTCTCAATCCCATGCAAGGCTAATGTGGGGGATGAACGTATTAATGGCACAATCTTACGTTGATAGTTTAAGTGATAACGTTAAAAGGAGTCTAGATCATAAATTACGTAAAGGACAATGGATAGGTCCAGCACCCCTTGGTTATCTAAATAGCAGAGACGCAAGTGGCAATAGTATAATAATTCTTGATCAGTCTAGAGCTTTTATTATCAAAAAACTATTTGAAGAATATGCGAGCGGGGTCTATACTCTTAGGTCTATGGTAAACATGGCTAAAGAATTAGGCTTAAGAAGTAAAAAGAATTGTCACCTAAATAAAACTGTTATACATCGTTTAATACAACAACCATTTTATTACGGTGAAATGAGAGTAAAAGGAGAGATGTGGTCACATGGTTATCAACCTATTATAACAAGAGAGATTTTTATGGCATGTAAAGATGTACGTTTAGGCTGGAAGAAGAAGCCATTCAAATATGGTGGGAAAGATTTTCTCTTTAGAGGATTAATCACCTGTGCTGTAACTGGCAAAATGGTAACATCTGAAATTCATAGTAAAACATATCCAAACGGTAAAGTGGATGAATGGACATATTTAGCTACTTGGGATCCACAGAACTTAGACAAGAAAATATATATAAGGGAAGATGAGGTTTTAAAGCAAATAGAAGAGGTTTTTAAAAGAATAGGTATAAGAGACCCGGAAATGCTAAAAGAGACCCTTGCATATCTAAGAAACACTAATGAGCTAAAAAAAGCTGAACATGACCAAGCAACAGCTTCATTAAAGAAAGAACATACCGAAAATGAAAATAGATTAAATTCATTAATAGATTTGCGACTCAATGGAGAACTTAGCACAGAAGAATTTCAAAGAAAAAAACAACAATTAAAAGATCGCCAATATGAAATTGATCGTTTACTGAAAACTTATGATGAAGCAGACGATAAATTTACTGATACTGCTACAACGCTAATAACTCTAGCATCTGAAGCCTATGAAACTTTTAAAGGTTCTGAAATGCCTCAAAAACGTAAAATGATAAATTTCGTATTTCAGAACCTCAAACTGAGGGGCAAAAAACTTGAGACCTCTCTACGTTTTCCGTTCGATATTTTTGAAAAAACGACAACTTGTACCGAATGGCGGAGAGAGAGGGATTCGAACCCTCGATACGGTATGACCCGTATAACGGTTTAGCAAACCGCCGCCTTCGGCCACTCGGCCATCTCTCCATTTATGCAGAACTATTTTATATCAGCTAATTAAAAGAATTTCCAGAGTTATTTTTTCATTTGTATATTTTTTTAAGCATAAAAGTCTTCTCCTAATAATTTACAGTATTTACTAGATTCAAAAGTAATTCCATCAGGATAACACTAATTAATGGGTATATTATCATTTTTAGCTAAACTATCTATTAATTTAATTCTATATCAATTTCTGTATCCAATAAAATTTTTAGATCCTCTTCATCATAAAATGTACTAGCAATATACAATGTACAATCATTTATCTTGCTATAGCCAATACAAAGAAATTGATTTATAAAATATAGTAATTTAACAAATTCATTTAGTTTAAAATTAAAAAGTAGTAAATTACGCCCTTTATCTATAAGAGTGTTTGACTCTGGAAGGCTATAATCTTTAAATAAAAAATAATGAGTTTCACATTCTTTAATTGGTGGCTGCAAAACTTTTTATATGAGTATTAGATCTTTTCCATGAAAATCATCCTGTTTTATTTGATATTCAAATTTCGGTATACTAATGTTTAATATATCAGACTTTAAAAGATATAATTTTAATATCTCTTTTATGGCTTGTACTCTACTTAATTTTAGATCTGGCAAATCTAATATGTGAATATTTTTTAATAGGAAATTAACCTCTGCTGAATTCTTAAATAAAGATTTTGATAATTTTATTATATTTTCTTTATTCGGTTGCAGAGGATAATCTTCTATTAAAAAATTATATAAATTAGCAAAAAACCTAATTTGCAGTTTCATAAGCTTGTAGAAATAGTTTCATCTCTTCTACATTACTTATATTACTTAATTTAAATGGATAGTTGATTTTTCTAAGCATATTTGTTAGCACATTTCCTGCTCCTATTTCTACTATATGGGTGATATCTAGTGTGTTAAATAGCTCTAAAGTTTCACGCCATCTAACTCGTCCGCATATTTGTAAAACCAGATTTTGCTTGATTTCTAAGGGGTCTAACGTAGGTTTTGCGGTATAATTTTGAATTACTGGTATTAGAGGTTTATTAATTACTCTATTATCAAGAGCTATTCGCATTTTCTCCTCTGCCGGCTTCATTAAACTACAGTGAAACGGAGCACTAACTTTTAGCTTTATTGCTTTATAGCCTGCTTCTTTAATAAGGTTAATAGCATAATCGATAGCATCTGCTTTACCACTAATTACAATTTGTCCTTCGATATTATCATTTGCTATTTCACATAAACTTTCTTTTGCTATTGTCTCAAGCTCATCTATGGATATACCGATACAAGCAGCCATAGCACCAAAATTAGCAGGGCAGGCTTCTTGCATGGAGCTGCTGCGTATATGCAGTAATTTCGCTACCGTCTCAATGCTAATACTTTCAGCAGCACATAGAGCAGAGTATTCACCTAAGGAATGACCGGCAACATAATCACAAAGCTGAACTATATTTTTATTAGTCTCGGCTTTTATGGTATTTATTATCGCCATAGATACAGCCATTAATGCTGGCTGTGCATTAGTAGTTAATGTTAATTCTTCCGAAGTAGAATTAAAAATTATATCAGTAAGTTTTCGTTTTAGTGCTTCATCGATTGTTTGGAACGTTTCTTTTGCGGATTTAAAATTATCGTAAAAATCCTTGCCCATGCCAATGGCTTGCGACCCTTGACCTGGAAAGATAAAGGCTGTTTTCATATATTATATTATTGTTAAGATTGAGTTTATTAATAAATGTTATGAATTTTTTCTGAAATAGTCAAATTATTTTAATATCTTAAGTAAACTTTTTCAATTATTGCGTTAAGCTAAAATTTTATATGATTATTAATTATTAGTAGAAAATATAGTTTGATTATTTTCAGCTTAATTATATAATAAATGCATCATAAGTAAATGGTATTGTTTAATGTCACCCCGTGGCGGTATTATTGCGTGGGTTATTTTCCCGTCATTGCGAGGAGCAAAGCTTTGCTGCAATCTTGTGAAACTTCCTGAGATTGCTTCGTCGAAACTTTCAGTTTCTTCTCGCAATGACAACTTTTATTATATACAACAAAACCTCAAATAAATAGGGAGTTAGGTATGAGGTTAAGTAAAGAATTTTTAGACTTTCTAATAAAGCTTCCTAAGGATCATAGAGAATTTAAAGATTATTTTGCAAAGGAAGAAAAAAATATTCAGCTTTTTAAAAATATTAGTGATAAAAATCAGCTAATTGAAGAACTTACATACTCAGGACATTACAGCCAAATAAAAGAAAGCATTCAAGAAATAGAAGCATATTTATTAGGGCAATATTATTAAATTTTTAATTAGTTTAATAAGATATTTAAGTGCAAAAGTAAATTAATACGTAGATCTATATGAAGTTACAATCAAAAATTCAATTTTTTCAAGCTGTCCTTAAAAAACCCGAACTAATTAAAAAATTTGGGAAACCTGCAAATAAAGAATATAATAAATATTTTGAGCCGATAAGGGTGGGAACAAATGCATTATTAGGATATTTATGCAACTTAATAAAAGAAGTTAGGGATTATAGGTAATAGTAATGATTTATATATAACATACGGATGTATCGGGGTATAAAAGGAAATATCAGGTTCATATGAAATTACAAGAGAAATTTAAGTTATTAGAGCCTACAGCTTTCGGTCCATGGCTTGCTGCATTTAAAAAACTTTTTTTGTCGGAAGAATTAGCTCAAGATATAGAACAAATTCAACCGGATGAGCTAAAAGAATATAATACAAAGATTAGTGAGCTTAAAGATGAAAGAACGAAACTTAATTATGAGCTAATACCTACAAATGAAATAAGCAAAGAAATTGCTCAATTAGAAAAAAAAGCAAAAAATGTTCCCTGTAAAGCATTACTTATTCTATCAAACAAGGTGATAGAGGTTAATGATAATGTAGTAGCTACCGGCGGGGATGTACGAAGAGTGGATAAATATAAAGCAAATATTAATTTATCATTTAATGAAATTTGTAATAAGCAAATGGAAGATTTTTATAAGCTTGTTACACAACTCCCAGAAAATTGTAACGAATGGAATAATTATCTTCTGAAATTAGAAAAGGATAAAGGTTATAACCCAGCTGAGGCTGTCAAAAAGGTAGTTGATATAAATAGATTGGTTAAAAAGTTTGAGCAATCTTCAAATAAAGAATATCATAATAATTTCAAATTAGTAGAAGAAGGAACAAATAAATTATTAGATTATATTGATCATTTACCTTAAGAAGTGCCACTTACCGGTCAAGAAGAATCGCATATTATAGCACATATGTAATATTTAAATAGGGCTGTAAATTATGTCAGATTTTATAACTGATACGAAATTATACGAAATAGCGATTGCTAATAAACAGCATGTAGAAGATAGACGTGACGAGATAAATAATTACTATATTTCTTTATTTGCGGCTCTTGTTGCATCTATGCCATTTATTGAAAAAATCACTACGAACGTTGCCGAGTGCAATACTAATTATATTACAAAACTTTCACTCATTATTTTAGCATTAATAGGTTTAATACTTGCTATTACATGGGCATCAAATTTAAAACATACTGTATCTTATTTAAAGAGCCTTGATAAAATAATAATATAGATTTGGAGCAGAAATACAATAAGCCGTTTATAACAAATATTGTAAGGGATTTAGAGCGTAGTAAAACCCTGCAAAGAGTCACTAAACATCAGTTAGTTATACCTTACACTTTTATATCAATTTTTTCTTTAATTATCATATATTCAGTAATTCAAATAATTTAGGTTGAAATTAAAATATATTTTAAATTAGATGATATAAGAGTTATTTCACGAAAAGAGTTAGCAAAAGATGAAGAGCTAAGATTTTTATTTAAAGATAAACTAGAGAAGCTTGCTACCGAATTTCTATCAGAAGCTAAAAAAGACATAGAAGCACTGCATGAAATATTATGCGATGAAGATGCAAATAGTAAAAAAGAACATAGATTATACGTATATATGCTATCTGACCAAGCCAAAAAGCAAGATACCCAAAATCTTATTTATGTAAAATCTCCTTATAAATTTAGTAAAAATGAGCTTGAAACATTAGATATCTATGTCCATCTTGCCCAATTACTTAATACTAACGCAGAGTAGAGTAGGGGGGTTACCTACCATACAAACATTGATATTTAACGCAAAATATGCTAAAGTAATATTATAAAATTTAGCCAAAATAGCGATAATTAATATGTATAAAGTTAATCCAAGAGTAGATTTAGCATTTAAAAAAATTTTTGGAGTAGAATAGAATAAGGATTTATTGATATCGCTTATTAATTCTATAGTTAGTGAAAAAGATCAAGTAAAAGACGTAACGCTTCTTAATCCATATAATCCAAAGAATTTTTTAAATGATAAACTTTCTGTTTTAGATATTAAAGCCAAAGGTGAAAGCGGCAAAATGTTTAATATCGAAATACAGATAACGGATGAAGCTGATTATGATAAGCGAGCTTTGTACTATTGGGCAAAATTATATGCAGGGCAATTAAAAGAAGGTTCTAGATATTCAGAATTAAACAAGACTATAGGAATTCATATACTTAATTTTAACGGTATTATAAATATTGATAAATATCATAATATATTTCAGTTAAAAGAAGACGAGAGTGGTATTAAATATTTTAAAGATATGGAGCTGCATACGATAGAACTTAATAAGTTTGCAGATAAAGTTAAAGCGGAATTATCCGACATAGTAAAGAAAGTAAAGAATGCATTAGATATATGGGTTGCATTTCTAACACGTAATGACCTGTTAAATAAAGATAAACTTCCAAAAGAACTAAATAGTAAAGAGCTAAAGAAAGCATTAAATGTGCTTGAAGTAATAAATTTAAGCGATGAAGAAAGAGAAGATACGAGAATCGCTTGAATTGGCTTAGAATTGAAGCTAGTACCGTTAAAAGAGCCGAGGAAAGAGGAAGAGAAGAAAGAAATATAGAAATAGCAAAAAGAATGTTAATTAAAAAAAGATCCGTAGAAGAAATTCATGAAATTACTGAATTATCTATAGAGGAAATAGGGAAACTAAAAGCAGAAATAAAGGCTTAAGTTACTCTAATTATATGATTACTTTTCATCAATTCTTTTCTTAACTATGTTATAATTCTTCATTAGATAATTAAATTCTGCACCATAAATAAATATCATATTAATAATATAGAAAAATATTAGTGTAACTATTATACTACCAAGAGATCCATACATTAAATTTAGCTGGTTATAATAAACTATATAAGTTGAAAGTAAGTAACCGCTTATTACCCATAATATTACTGTTAATAAAGCTCCTGGAAATACATCTATAAAGTTTAGTTTTACATTAGGTAGTATATAATATAAAGAGGAGGCTCCTAGAAATAGTAAAACTAAGATTAAAACATATCTTATAAAATTTAAAATATTTTTATATTGTTCTATAGTTTCTAATAATACTGGAATTTTTGTGAAAACTATTGGAATAAATACTAAAAGAAACATAGTGAAAGTAATTAAAATACTAATTACAAGGAATTGTAAAATACTAAGTAATCGTCTTCTTATATAAGGGGGAGGGGACTTAATCTCATATACACGATTTAGAATGGTTCTTAAGCATTCTACAAAGGAAGAAGCGGTCCAAACACTACCTACAACAGCAAGATTCATTAAACTCTGCGGCGGTACACTTAATAATTCTTTTATTCTTTTTTCGATCGATTCCGTTGCTCGCTCTGGCATACTTTCTAAAAAAATTTGTATAAAATTTTGCCCAAGTTCTGAAGCCCCTAAAAAGCTTGTTAGAGCTAGTAAAAATACTAAGAATGGAAAAATAGATAAAAGTACCATGAATGACATATATCCGGAATGTTCGACTCCATCATGCTCTATTGTTTTAAATAATGCAACATAAAGACAATTAAATATTTTTTTCATTAAAATCAATTTCCAAAATTAGTTAAAATGTTACTTGTATAAAAAAAGATTAGAAACATTTAGTATATTAATATATAAATTAAATTTGTCTTTAAAATTTACTAAATAATTACAAAAAACTTAAAAAATGTTATTTTTTAGTTGTATATGATATTGAAATGTGTTATTATTTCCACTAATAATTGTATAAGTTTAATATTATATAATTATTAATAACTATAGTATAGTAGTTATTGAAATAATTATAAATATATAAAATAACCAAGGAGAAGAGAATGGCTAGAAAAAATGATATAATACAAAAAATCGATAGTTTTATAGGAAAGAAAATCTATTCCTTAAGGCTAGCAAAAGGATTATCTCGTCAACAACTTGCAGAAGTAATTGACGTTACCCATCAGCAATTACAAAAATACGAAAGAGCGATTAATAGAATTTCCGTAGGAAGACTCGTATTAATTGCCGAAGCATTAGATAGAAACATTGATTATTTCTTTGAAGGATTAGAAGAGGCAAATAAGCCACAACCTGTGCATACTCAACATCAACGTATGTGTATTGAAGTTTCAAGAAATTTCATGAAAATTCAAAGTACAGATGAGCAACAAGCTATTAATAATCTAGTAAAATGTTTAGCTGGAAAAGATAAATTAAAAACATAAGGATAAGAGTTTTCAATCTTATCCTTTTTCCATCTTTCAAACCTTGCAAAAATAATAGGCGTTGGTTCAAAAATTTATTATGGTTATTTTCCATAATATAGATTATAGAACAATCTTATATTATTAGGTAAATTCTTGTTCTGTTTCAAAATTTTGAGTTTTATTCTCGGTTAATTCATTATTTCTATTTAATTCTTTTGATTTATTTCTTTCTAAATATTTTTCAATTTTTTCAGAAACATAATCAATATATCCCTATCTATTAGCTCATTGTCCCTAAGATCAAGGTTAGTTATAGAATTATTTATTCCAATAGCTTTAAGTATATATGTAAATAAGTAATTTAGAAATTAGTTGGCTGGGACGGGAGGATTCGAACCTCCGGATGACGATACCAAAAACCGTTGCCTTACCACTTGGCGACGTCCCAATGTATGAATTTGCTGTGTTGATGTCATTCCCGCATAGGCAAGAATCCAGAAAAATAATAAAAAATACTAGTACTAGTATTTTTACTGGATCCCGTGGACAAGCCACGGGATGACACCGATGTTTGAGTTGACACTTGTGCGTATTACACAATATGTGACATAGTTATAGACTTTATACCAATAAATAGTAGAAACGTCAATTACAATAATAGCTATAAAAATAATAATAATGTTTTATATAATTTATTTCATCATTATTAAGCAATTTAACATCAATCAATTCCTTAGCATAAGGCACTAAGCTTAGAGTTTCGAACTCTAGCCAGCCATTATTTTCTTTTACATATATTAAATTTTCAATCCTGATACCATATTCCCCAGGAATATAAAACCCTGGTTCGTTGGATAAAATCATACCAGCTTGCAAAATCGTTTTATTACGGAGATTTATACTTTGCGGTCCTTCGTGAACGCTTAAGAAGCTTCCAACCCCATGCCCTGTGCCATGAGGATAATCCAGTTCGTCTTGCCATAAATATTGCCGTGCTAAGATATCAAGATTTGCTCCCGTAATGATATTTTTAGGAAATTTGGCTTTAGCTAGAGCAATATGCCCTTTAAGCACCTGCGTATAACGCTTTTTCTGCTCATCAGTAGCAGTACCTATTGTAATTGTTCTTGTTATATCAGTAGTAGCACCCTTATATTGACCGCCTGAATCGATAAGCAATATCCCCTGCTCTTCAATCTTCTTAGCGGTTTTAGCATCAGCTCTATAATGAATGATTGCACTATTTTCCCTAAAGCCACAAATAGCCGGAAAACTATCTGAAACATAGCCCTCCTGCTTTGCTCTATATTCGGTAAGTTTTAGACCGAGAGTATATTCGTTTAATATTTTGTCATAGCTCACAGTCGTAGACTGCGTGGCAATCTCCTCATATTTTCCTGAGATTGCTTCGTCAACGCTTTGCATCTTCTCGCAATGACGAGTACTTTCCTCCAAATCAGCAAAAAACTCGCATAAAGCCACTGCATCTTTAATATGAAAATCTATTGCATGCTTAATTTCTACTTCATTTTTACAGGCTTTAAGCATTAAGCAAGGATCTTTAATTTTATGTACTTTTTTATCCGCTATCAAATCCATTATATGAATAGATGCTATGCTGTCATCGATAAAAATATTATCCTGATCTTTTAAAATATTCTCAAATTCTTCTTCAGGTAAAATCGTTATTTCAGGGCGTTCTTCAATAATTTCAGGGCTAATTCTTGCAGGATTAATAAATAGATACAACTTTTTAGGAGTGATTATCACTTTAGCAAACATTAGAGGCGTATAAGCAACATCGCTAGCCCGCATATTTAATAGCCAGCATATAGAAGAGCTATCTAGGAGGATTAAAGCATATTCTTCGGTATCTATTTTTCTGGATTCCGTGGGTAAACTACGGGATGACGTGTTACGGCATTTATCAATCTTCTCTATATGTGAGACACCTGCAAACTGAATGTCATGTAAATAAACTTGAGAATTTGGCTCTTGAGGCTGGTTTTGCCAAATTTTATCAATTAGATTACCTTTGATTTTCTGTAGATTGTCATCCCATGGTTTATCCACGGAATCCAATAGATTAGCTATAGCAGGGTAAGTAAATAATTCTGGATCATACCCTGCTCTACTTAAATAATTTTTCCAAGCAAATTTAGATATGTCCTTTAAGTCAAAAATCTTAAAAAGCTGCGGGTTAAGTTCTTTACGTGCTTGTTCTAAATACCTACCATCAGTAAAGAATAACACTATATCTTTGCATATAACAGCTATACCATTCGAGCCAGTAAAACCTGTAATATATTCAAGCCTTTTAGCATACTCAGGTACATACTCGCTCATATATTTATCATTAGACGGAACTATATAACCATCTATGCTATATTCTTTAAACAAACTTCTTAGCGAATTAATACGTCCTTTTACCATAAACTTTTTTTTATTACCCACTATCATTTAGTTGCTTGTTCGGCTTTGTTGCGTGGCTCGAAAAATGCCCTGTATGTCATTTCTAGCTAAAAGCGGGATACCTAAGCTTTTAATTTTAAAACTTGCTGCTTTTATGTTTATTTTTCTGGATTCCCGCTTCTACGCAGTAGTGTCCGGAAAAAAATAAACGTTGTTATTATTGGGTTTTTTCGTCATTGCGAGAAGAATTACAATTTTTCTGGATTGCCAAGCGGTCTACGACCGCTCGCAATGACGGTTTTAATAATACTCCAATTTTTTCCGGACACTATTGTGCTTCTGCGGGAATGACATCGAATAAAAACTGTCCGGTACTATAGATTTATTCACGGAGTCCATTTTTCAGGATTCCGCAGATACAAGCAACTAAATAACGTGTAAGCATATTGTATTTAATAAAATATTAAAACTAATAAATAAGAAAATAATAAGATAAATAGTAGAGAAATATGGAATCGGGATGGTTTTTCCTGCATGGATCAGTTCCCTCTGTCATGCCATGGCAGCATTGTTGCGTAGATCGAAAAATGCCCTAAGGTAGTCATACCGTGGCTTGGGAACTAGATCCAGAAAATAATAAAAAATACTAATATTATATTTTTTAGCTGGATTGCTTCGTCAATTACTTCGTAATTTCCTCGCAATGACGGAAAAACTGATTCACGTGGGCAATGCCATCACGGGGTGACAAAGGAAAAATTGAAAATTTGAGCCGTAGCGGTCAAAGACCGCCTGGCAATAGATAGGATTAGATTAGAAATTTACTCGTACTTTTAAACTACCTGAATGTGCTTCGTACTTCTTAGCAAAAGTAGCAGTATAATTAATGCCGTATTCCATCATGTTGTGTTTTAATGAAAGACCGACACCTAAATTATAATCTACTTTATTACTCTTAAAGTTAATTGTTGGTAAAGTTTCATCTATACCTTGCAATTGAGCATTAACACTAGGAGTTTTATTTTTCAGAGAATAATTAACAAAGCTATATAATTCAGGTGTTATAGTTAACTTACCTTGATTTATATTTTTAAATGTTCTAACTCCTAATGTGCTGCTTAACTTATTATAATGTTTCTTCGCAACATTTAAATTCTGAAAGTTAGTTCCAGTTTCTTTATATCCAGAATCTTTAATTAAAGAACCTGTCATACCTAAACTTGGTGTAATATAGATGTCATTACTTGTATGATAATTATATCCTAAAGACACGCTACCGCTATATAAATGTGATTTATATTTGCTTGATGCTACTTCGTTACTATTACGTACATTTTTACCTCTTATAACACTTTCTGCATAAGATATAGTACCATCTACAAACCAATTATAATTTGGTATATTATATGAACCATATAATGAGAACATATTAGTTCTGGCTTTGTCTACATTACCTGCATTTTGATTTTGCGGCTTTATGCTTGTATAAGCGTTAGTATACGCTAAACCAAGAAGTAGATTATCGTTTATTAAGGTATCAACACCTATAGTATTACTATGCCCTTTTGTTTTATAACCACTAAAATATTCTGCTGTCTTATTACTTGTTTTATCTTTACTGTGACTAATTGATGCCCTAGCCCATACGCCATGTTGCCATGTATCACCAACAACATCATCATCACCTGCTGCTACTACACTAAAGGTCCATTACTTAACCTGCTATGTATCGCACTCATTGCAGAATTATGGGTATCTGTTAATGCATGTCTTAAAGCTGCACGTATAATTTCGCTATTTCGCTCTTTTGGACGATCAGTTAACTTAGAAAAAGCTTCTTTTACTTGCTGCTCCTCAATTAATTCATCAAGACTATTTCCAAATTTTTCTGCATCACTACCTGGTAATGCTTTTCTTAATTGCTCGACAAATTTTTTATCTTTAGACGAATTAAAAACTTCCTCTTTATCTTTATCTTCATCTTCAAAATACTCTCTATTTTCTTGAGTGTAGTATTCTCTATCTTCTTGAATAACATCTTCTCTATTTCCTTTAGTAACGATACCTGCATGTTTGTTACGAAGCATTTGAGCATCTGTTATATTAGAAAGTAATGCTCTTGCTGATTCTAATGTCAATTCATCACCGTTCATTTCTGCTAAAACTACAAGATCTTCAGCAGTAAACGCTCCACAAGAAGTGCCATCACTTTGTTGATGTACTTGTAAATCACGTATTGGTATATCACCCAATTCAACTTTCATTAGTCCTATTATTTTTTCAAGTAATGTTTTAGGATCAGGATTATATCGATTACCTGCAGGATCGTTGTAATATAATGTAGCAGCCCCTGATTTATCTTTACGTATTATTGCCGCAGTCCAATGTCCAACAACATTACCTTTCTCATCTTTACTATTGCCATAAAAATTAGGTATTAAAACTTTTATATCTTGCACTGGAATACCTTGATTGGCAATCTTTTCAATATTGTCAATACAAGACTGAGCCATAAAATCTTTTGTAGGATCATCTTCAAGCTCCGAAATTGGCGGTACGATGTGTATACTTGGATTGTTGCCCACACGATTCTCTAACACTTTAAGAATATCATCCTCTTCATATAAATGGCTAAGATCAACTACCTTTGTAGGTAAAGCAGAAAATGACATGCTACTAGTTAGTAACATTAAAGCAAGAGTACAGCGATTTAGTTTATTAAACATATTAATCTCTCTAATAATTGATTTATTTTTAGTTATGCGTACTATACACATATTTTATTTTTTTGTCAATCAAATTATTAATATGTTAATAATTTAAACTTTATAAATGTAAAGTTTAAATATTGAAGAAAAAAGAGAGTTTTTAAATTTTGTATTTGTGAACCTAGTTTGAAGGACGAAAACCTTGATTACTCTCTGGCTTTTTCATTTGATAAACTGCAAGAAATAGTAGACTGTAGGTACTGGCTCCCCGGGCCGGACTCGAACCAGCGACCGAACGGTTAACAGCCGTTTGCTCTACCACTGAGCTACCGAGGAACATTAGAAGCATCTGGAAAATTTAGATAATTCCTTATAACAAATCTTTTTGTTAACGTCTAGCCTTTTCTTTCAATAAAATAAAAAAAGTTATAAAAATACGGCTAGACATGTTTTAATTTAACCTAACTATGGCTTTGCTTTTACTTTTGCATAATTTTTTTAGCTTTAGAAGCATCTTTCTGATGAGCAGTTTTTGATTTTGAATCTTGCTTAGTTGTCTCTATCGCTTTTAGCTTTGTTGGTTTTAAAATCTCTTCTTTTAAATGCTTAATTGCTTTTAGATCTTCTTCATTTAAATCTAATAAATTTGGTTTTTCTTTAGCTTTAGCTTTTTCTTTAGTTGGTGCTTTAACCTTTTTTATCTCAACTTCTTTTGAAAAATCTATTAAATCTTTTTCGTTATTAATTTCTTCATTTAAGCTTTTTATAGTTTTTATTAAGTGTTTTTTTGCACTAGGTCTAATCCCTAGAGTTTCTAGAATTCTGTTTAAAGTAGAACTAACTTTGTCTCGTAATTTAAGTTTCTTTCCTCCTATTTTTCCTTCTTCACTTTTAAGAATTTTTTCAAAGTAATTAGGATGTTCTTTCATTAACGATTTTAATTCTTGCTCTTTTATTTCAAAATAAGGGTAATCGTATTTTTTGGAAATTACATTAGTTAACTTTATTTCAAGACCATATTCTTTCAAAGACTCCTGTCTTTTTAGCATCACATCTAATAAGCTATCTTTAACCTGCTGCGGGGTTATTTTTTCAGATTTATTAAATCGTCCTGGCATAGCCTGCTTAGCAAAACCTGCTATTGCTTCGTCGCTATAATATTTAGTTAATTCATCAAAACTTTCATTAATAGTTTTAGTTAAATTGATTTTGGAAGCCGCAATTAAACTATCACCAAGTTCAGGACTTCTTCTTAATTTAGACGGAAATTCTCTAAAGTGATTAGTAGGACCAAAGCCAGGTAAATGCCTCATTCTTGAATGAGAATAAATTTGATTTGTTAATTTATCAAAACTACCAGCAAAATCAATTCTTACTAATTTAGGTAAAATTTTTGGATTTTTCTCATCTCTAATAACCCCTATATTTCCGACATGTATATCAAAATCACCAATCAACAAACTTGTCGGCATGATATTTTCAAAATTTTGATATTTAACTTCTTTAAAAGCATTTTCTAAAGTTCTAAATAATTTATTCCGGGCTCCCATAAAAAGTGGTTTGCCCCCATCTTTTCTAAACCAAGAACTTGGTTTAGTTTCAGCAGACATATGTTTATCCATATCCACATACATATCACTACTGTAATTCTTAAAGAATTCAGATTTAACATATATTTGCGAATCACTATTTTTAGATTTGCTAAAACCATCTGGAGCAATTAAACTAACTTCAGCACCATTACCAGGGCTTGTTGCTGCAAAAAATTTAGACCCTAAAAATTCAGCTATATTTTTTGATGATGAAGCTTCTTGTTTTATCATTGCAGTAATGTTACTATCCGCACTTTGATATACTCCACCGTACTCCCCTGCTTCATTAGCACCACCACTTTTAGGCTTTAAAAATTTCCAATCTTTAAAAGCTGATTTTTTATCTAAACTTAATTCAGGCTCTAAAGACTCAATTACATTTTTTAATACTGGTTTCTTGCTTGTAGCCATTTTTACCTCTCTAAAAATAATTTATTTCTTAAATATACCGCAGATACTTCAAAAGTTGGTAAGTCAAGTAAGCGGTGAGTCTGCGGAACGTAGATAAACTACGTGAGCAAAGACGAATCCCACAATTTGGCTTATACGAAGATCAACTTCAAAAAGAGTAATCGGTTCATAAGACGAGGAGCGGCAGCAGTTACTTAATACGTGGCTACCTGCGTACTTATAGAACATTGTCACCAATTTTTGAAGTTCTATCTGAGTATTTACCGAATCTTGAAGTATCAAAGGTATAGTTCAGCTGCTTCAAGAGCTGCATAAGTAAATATGCCGCTTGCCCCTGCTCTTTTAAAACTAATTAATGATTCTAATAAACCTTTTTCGAAATCTATAGCTCCGGCATTTGCTGCAAATTTTAACATGGCATATTCTGCAGTAATTTGATAAGCAAAGATTTTAGTATTAAAGTTATTAGCTGCTTCACGAATAACATCTAAAAACATCATACCGGGCTTAACCATGACCATATCAGCTCCCTCTGCTATATCATGTTCAATCTCAAGCATTGCTTCTTTAATATTTCGTATGTCCAATTGATAACTTGCCTTATCTAAATAAATTTTCTTAGTACTACCGACTGCATCACGATATAAACCGTAAAAACTTGAAGCATATTTTGCAGCATAAGCAAGTATCCCTACATTAACAAAACTTTCTTCATCAAGATATTCTCTTATAGCCATAATCCTACCGTCCATCATATCAGAAGGAGCAACAATATCAACACCAGCTTTTGCAAGAGTTAAAGCTTGGTTACATAACGCTTTTACCGATCTATCATTATCCACTTCGCCGTTATGTATTACGCCATCATGCCCGTGCGTAGTATAAGGATCAAGTGCAACATCACATATTATTCCAATATCAATACCAGCATTTTTAATACTTCTTATAGTACGGCACATTAAATTATCTAGATTATAAGCTTCGTCACCATTCTCGTTTTTTAAACTTTGATCAATACACGGAAATAGTGCTATAGCTTTGATACCAAGATCAGCTGCTTTTCTTGCCGTTTCTATCACCTGATCTATAGACAAGCGATATATATCTGGCAAAGTTTTAATTTCTTGCCGCTGATTATGCCCTTCTACAACAAATAAAGGTAATACCAAATCTTCTACTCTAAGAGTAGTTTCAGCAACTAAATCACGAAGCCAAGCAGCTTTTCTATTTCTTCTAAGTCTAATAAGTGGGTACATGGTATATCTCATCATTAATAATAATTATTATATATATTAATTTATTATATTACAAAAAAAACTTATTTTTTCTTAAAAAGTGTATAACTTTTTAAATTATTGTTATTTTAAAATTTTTCTAATTAAGGTCCCATATTGTAAAAAGTTAGAGACTAATAGTTTTATTTCTTTTTTAATTTCTAAACTTAAAGCAAAATTACCACACAACAAAAAAAACTTTTTTTAATATAACAAATAAGTTAGATAAAATTAACTAATAGTATCTAAATAGTAAACATATTCAACAAAAAAATATATTTTATTGAGGTTTATTATGCACAAAGATACAAAACTACTAGATGAAATTAAGAATATTAAATCCAAATTAAAATCTGGAAAGCCTGCCGTTGCTCCAAAACCCACCCCAAAACAGATAAAAGCTTGGGAAGAAACTCATAAATCACATCTAAATTCAGATACTAAAAATTCTTCTATACCAGTTCCACCTCCTATGCCTGATCATGTATTATTACAAACGTCTAAAACCCCTTCTGTTTCTACGCTACCAAATATAAAATTTAATACTATTAACCAAGCAAAGTTTTTAAAAGCTATAGAGGATTATGATCTTGATAAAATTAAAGAATTAATTAGTTCGAATACTATAAAAATAGATAGTTTCGGCAAACGTGGAAAGCTTGGTAAAACTCCTTTACAATATGCTATTATAAATGATAAACCAGAGTTAGCAAAATTGCTAATTGATGCTGGAGCAAATATAAATGTTAAAACTCAAAATGGGAGAAACTTATTTGAATTAGCTATGTATAATTCAGCAAGCGATCAAACATTTGAGTTGCTGCTAAAAACAAATATAAATATTAATTCTATGGATTTACGTGCTTTATCACGTTTACATAATAAATTATTTTCAATCTTATTGAAACCCGAAAATGATATTAATACTACTATAGGAAAATTTAATAGAACATTATTACATCAGGCTGCTGAACGAAATAACATTAAAAAAGCACAAATATTAATTAACCACAATATTAATGTTGAAGCTCAAGATATAACTGGTGAAACTGCATTACATATGCTAAAAACATCAAAAATGGCAAAAATTTTATTAAAAGCCGGTTCAAATACAGAAGCTCAAAATAAACTAGGACGCACTCCTTTACATAATGCAATTCTTCAAGCTAATAAACGTCAAGTCAATATTAAAAATATCCATAATATAGTACTAAAATTGATAAAAAGTGGAGCTAATCCTAATGCTGTCGATTACTATGGTTTTACTCCTCTTGAATATGCTATTCGTATTAACGATTCTAAAATATTTAAATTGCTAATAAAAAATAATGCTAAATTTAAAAAAAATAGATATGAGCTATTCTGTCAAGCTTTAGAAAGCGGTAACCTTACTGCAACAAAATATTTATTTAAAAAAGAATTTTTAAATAATATAAATGATAAAAATGGACAAAATTATTTATATTATATTGCTACTGGAGGGAATAAAGAAGTACTAGAATATTTAGTAAAGAAAAATCATGATAATGGTAAAAAGATATTAACTCAATTTGTTGATAAACAACGCAATACCCCAATACATACAGCAGCTCAAAATGGTCAATTTGAAATAATAAAAAATTTTCAAAAGCTTGGTTTTGATATCAATGCTAGAAATGCAGATGGTGAAACAGTTTTACATATTTTAGCAAGAGCACAAAATGGGGAAATGATCAAAGAACTAATAAAGTTAGGAGCTGATATAAATATTAAGAATAAGATTGGTAAGACTGCATTAGATAAGGTAGAAGAAGATTTTAAGGGCATTAGCAAAAAAATAAGCAATAAACAGCTACAAGAATTGTTTGAAGAGTCAAATATAATAGCAAGAACCGGACGTATTGAAGACGAGACTAAATACTTATATCAATATCGTCAAGACGGATATTATAAAAATATTGAACGTGAAGGTAATAGAGGAAGAAGTGCCACCCTTCTCGTACCCGATGTAAATATATCTCTATTTTTTACAGGTATAGGTTTGTTATATAATGCAAATGATTCTACCATTAGGCATTTTATGCCGCATGATTTTTGGACCGATAATGCACGTAGAACAGAAGATTTTTTTAATATGAGGCTTGATAATAAAAAATTTGTTCAAACCCACTCAAAAGAAAAATTTCTAAAAACATATAAAAATTTTTTAAAAGATAATCCTCAAAAAGATTATAACGAAATAATAGCTAATTTATATCCTAAAGGACTTATCGGTATAGCTTTACAAAATGATGATCTTGAGCATAAATTATATGCTTTGGAAGCAAAATATTATGTTTCTGAAAAATATAATATGGATTTACCTATGACTATAGTAAAAAATAAGAAATTAATACCTTGGAATCCTACTATATCAGAAATTAAAGAATTATTAGCAAAAACAAATGTTGAGAACCATCCTAAATATGGTTTTACTTATAAAGGCGAAGAATTAATTTCCTTAAATAAAAATGAAGTAACATATAATGAAGTAAAAAAATTTTTTGATGATATAGATAGTAATAATACAGAAAATTATTTAATTTAGTTAATAATCGTTTACAAAATGATAATTTAAGTACTATTGATGACTTAAAAGATTTTATAATTCATAAAGAAGATATAAAAAATTTATTTGTTGAACTTGAAGAAAAAGATAAGGTAATTATTAATGAAAATTCTAAAAAGTTAAATAAACAAGAATTAGAAGATAAAGTACTAACAGCTTTATCAACTATGCAAAGCCTACGTTCTGAAAAAGACAATTTTCCTCAACTTGAAAATTACAAGTCTATAGAAGATATTTTATCGAAAGAATTAGCCGAAGAAAAAAGAATCCCTAGTATAATAAATAACCTTAAAGAATTATTACAAGCTGATATAATAGAAATGCTAAAACAAAATCAAAATTATAAAGAGTTTAAAGAAAAAGTAAATAATATTATAAATACAGACAGTAAAAAAGAACTTCCATTATTAAAACAAAAATTAAGAGATTTAGAAGAGTGGTGTGATAAAAATATAAATACTGATAAAACTCATATATTGAGAAATTTTGGCAAGGTAGTAAAACATGCAATACTAGCTATTTTAAATGCAGGTAATAAAAAAACCTTTGAGCGAGAAAAAAAGAAAATAAATTTCTATTTACATGCCATAAAAGATTCTAGACAAAATATCTCAACAACTGTAGAGAAAATAAGAAATGTTATAAAGCATACTCCTTCTGATTCCATTAGGTTTATACCGAATAAAAACCATATGTCTAGGGAACAAGATAAGAGTAAATAAAAATTATAAATTAATGAAATGAAACAAAAAATTTATAAATTAAAATCAAATACATTATCTCGTTTTTTAATTGGAATAGCATGTAGAAATCAAAATGATTCGATTGCTGGTCTATTTGTAAATACTGATCCATATGATTCGATAATGTGTCGTGAAACTGAATTTCAAGCAAAAAAAATTGAACTATTAATCAATCAAGGTTATAAAAATGAAATATTAAAAATAGCTAATGTTTATCAGCAAAAACAAAATCTATCAATATTTCAATCTGTTCAAGAAATAGTAAAATATATAAAAAGCTTGAAAGAAGATGAAGCCTCAAAATTTACAAGAATAAGTGGTCTAGATAAATTAAGTCCTAAAGGTTGGCATGAAGGAGAAAAGCATAATATAATGGCTAACATTCAAAGAGATTTTATTAAAAATGGAGGCAAAAGAGGCAAAGAATATGCAATTACAGCACTTGCATTATATAATTTAGAAATAGCAATAATTGAAAGTAGCAAGACTGATAGTTACTGGGGTGTAAAAGCAGAATATGTTAGTAAAATAGGAAAAGGAGCAAATGAATTAGGAACAATTCATACTATAATAGGCAAAGAATTAAAAGAAGCAGCTAAAGATATTAGTACAGGAAAATTTATATATAATGGAATAGAATTAGATTTAAAGCTAGTAGAAAAAAGACAAAAAGAAATTGAGAAAGCAAGATCAGATGAAAAACTAAATATAATGAATATTAAATATAACCATGATAAATTCAATACCATTGAAATTTTCCCAATAAAAAAGTATAGAAATAGAACTCAACAACAAACTCAATATTATAATACAAATTCCACTTCTTTAGCACCCAATTATACTTCTAAAAATAAAGCACATATACGATAACAATAGTCAAAAATTATTATATTAGATTATTTTAAACTTTGAGCATAAACCAATAGATTTAAACTTTTGCTATTTCTATTAGCTGATTTGTAAAAAAATAGTTAAATATTTTATAGTAAAAATATCGCACCACAAAAAGAAATTTTTATATTTTAATAAAATAGATTTGAAAACTATAAACTATTAGTAGTTATATTTTAATATGGTTAAATTTATTTAGGATATTTATTATGGGTATAATACAAGATATAACAAACATATTTAAAACAAAACCTAAAAAGGAGCAAGATAAAGCAGCTGTAGATAGACGAGAAAAACAAGATGCTCTACATAAGGCTTTTAGTGATATTCAACAACAGAGATTACATGGCATAATTTCCACACTTAAGGAACTATCAACGAATGAAGAAATAAAAGCTAATTTAAAGCAAACTAGACATCATAAAGAATTTGAAGAAAAAGTAACTGATATTATTGAAACTTACAACAGGAAATTAGATCATATAGATCCTAGTATAAAAGAATCTCAAAAATTAACTGTTTTGCCTATAGTAGAAGCAAAGCTAAAAGAACTAGATAAATGGTGTGAAGAACCTACAAAAACAGATAAAACTCTTATTTGGAAAAATATTGGTAATGTTATAAAGCACAGTTTAAAAGCTATCAAAAATATAGGTAATAAAGGATATACTGACGAAATTGAGAAAGTGCGTTATTATATGAAAGCAGTAAAAAATGCTAAACAAAATACCAAAGAAGCTAAAGAAGAAGTACGAGGTGCTACCAAACCTTTAACAGCTAAATCTACAACAAAAAAACTTCTAGAAAGTAAGCTCCAACCTAAAAAAACTAAGTCTAAAAGCAAAACTAAACAAAGAGGTTAGTAAAAACTTTTTGGGTCGATATCTATTTTTATATGACAAAAAGAGGGGATTTTAATCAGCTCTAACCAAAATTTTAAATATTTTTGCAGATTAAATTTTTTATCAGCAATAATAAGTATTCGAAAGCGATATTTACCAGCAAGTTTTGACATTAACGAGCTTGCTGGTCCTAAAATTTTCACCTGTGCTTCTGGAGCAATTCGTACCATGTTCTTAGCAACCTCTAAAATTTTATGCTCATTTGTGCCGGATAAAATTACTGATGCCATTTTTGAGAATGGCGGCATATCGGCAGCTTTCCGTACTTCCAATTCATTGACAAAAAAGTTATCTTCCCGCTCATCTTTAATATAACTAAAAATAATATTATCAGGATAATAGCTTTGTAAATATACCATACCTTTAGAATTTCCACGCCCTGCTCTACCCCCTACTTGATGAAGCAACTGAAAAGCCCTCTCACTTGATCTAAGATCAGCATGATTACTCCCAAGATCGGCATCGACTACTCCAACTAAAGTAAGATTTGGAAAATGATAACCTTTTGTTATCATTTGCGTTCCTATTAATATATCAATTTCTAGATTTTCCATTTGATGTAGAAGCTGAGCTATTTTTTCTGGATTTTTAACATGATCCTTACTTATCACAGCAATTTTACTATTTGGAAAAAGTGTTTTTGCCTCTTCCTCTATCCTTTCTATTCCAGGTCCGCAAATAGCTAGAGATTCATCTTCTAAGCATTCAGGGCAAGAGTTAAAAATCTTACTTTGATAACCACAATGATGACATTCAAGCTTTTTAGAGTTTTTATGCACTACCATCCAACTAGAGCAATATTTACAAGTAAATCTATGACCGCAAGATTTACATAGCATTAAAGGGGCATAGCCTCTTCTATTAAGGAATAAAAGCGTTTGCTCTTTATTTTCTAGATTATTCTTGATGGCTTTTATTAGAATATTAGACAAGTAACAATTTTTAGGTAGCTCTTCCTTTGTCATGTCAATCATTTCAATATTCGGTAAAACAGCGTTTTTATATCTACTACTTAAGTTAATTAAACTATATTTTCCTATATTGGCATTATACATTGTCTCAATAGAGGGCGTTGCCGAACATAAAACTATTTGTGCTTTATCAAACGTACTTCTAACTATAGCAGTATCTCTTGCATTATATAACACACCATCATCTTGCTTATAAGAATCGTCATGCTCTTCATCAATAACTATTAACCCAAGGTTTTTAAAAGGCAAAAACAAGCTACTCCTAGCCCCAATTACTATCTTAACTTTATCCTCTAATATACCTCTTAAAATCATTTTCTTTTGAGCTTTTGTAACGCTCGAATTCCATATTATAGGATCAAACCCAAAACGCTCCTTAAAACGATTAATAATTTGCGTGCTTAGTGCTATTTCTGGAAGCATCACAAGTGCTCGCTTACCTTTTGCTAAATATTCTGCTATTAGATGAAAATAAACTTCTGTTTTACCTGAACCAGTAACACCTTTAATAAGAATTGGTTTATTACTATTGTTTAACATTTGTAACGCCTGTTTTTGCTCTTCTGATAAATCAGGCAACGTAAAATTATTATTTATTTTCTGTTCTTTAACTTTAATTGGCTTTTCGGCTATATCTACTGGTAATACTAATTTAGCTATGCTACCAAGCTCAGCCATGTAGTAATTACTCATCCATTTAATTAAGTCTAAAACTTCTGAAGTTATAGTTAAATTTAGTGGTACTTTTTCTTTTATGGTTTTTAGCTTCTTTACTTCAGGAATATTAGCAAATTCCCATACTATGCCGGTTAATTCCTTATTTCTAAAAGGCACTATAACAAGATCACCTATATTTAATGATAAATCTTCAGGGATTAAGTAATCTAGAGGAAATAATTTTACTGCTGGTAATAATATCTTCGCTATTTGCATATATAATTTGTTTTATATAATTTTTTTTATTATATACTAAACTAATAAATTATAAAAACATCGATGAAAAAAATTATCATAGCAATTTCTGGAGCTTCAGGGGCAATATATGGTATTCGTTTACTTGAAGTATTAAAAGAACAGAATATCGAGACTCATCTAATTATTTCAGATGGAGCCGCTCTTACTATAAAAGCTGAAACTGAATATTCTATAGAAAAAGTAAAAGCTCTTGCAAATTATCATTATAGTAATAAAGCTATAGGAGCTGCTATTGCAAGCGGTTCGTTTAAAACTTCTGGCATGATAATAGCACCATGCAGTATGAGGACTTTGGCTAGCGTTGCTCATGCAATGGAAGATAATTTAATTACCAGAGCAGCAGGAGTAGTATTAAAGGATAAAAGAAAGCTCGTTTTAATGACTCGCGAAACACCTTTGCATACAGGACATATAAAGAATATGTTAAAAGTAGCAAATTATGGCGGAATTATAGCACCACCAATGCCAGCTTTTTATAGCAAACCTAAAGAAATAGATGATATAGTAAACCACTCTATCGCTAGAGTCTTAGACCTTTTCGATATCGAAACTAATCTGATTAAAAGATGGAGTGGGCTGTGAATAATAAAAAATCAATTTTGTTATTAAAATCTGCACTAAAAAAAGCTCGAAATACTATTAATAAATACTATTCTCAAGAAGAAAGTTTAGTAGATAAATTAATTACTGAACGCAGAAATGAAGCAAAAAATGAAGAATATAAAACATCTAGTTTGTAATAATATCATGCTTTCTATGTCATTCCCGCGTGTCATTGTTGCGTAAACCGAGAATCGTCTGAGCTAAGCGACTGCAAGGAGCATGGCAATCTAGAAAAAATAATAAAAAATGCTAATTTATAGCATTTTTTAACTGGATTGCTTCGTCAAAACTTACAGTTTTTCCTCGCAATGACGGAAAAATTGAGCTATGCAACAACGCCGCTTTTAGCTAAGATGACGTAGAATTCCTAATATAAAATAACAATTTCTTATAACAATTCAATTATTAAAAAAACAACAATGGCACGTAATAAAACAAACAACGATAAAAATATAGCTAACGATGAAGCAAATACTGTATTAGCAAGAGTTTTACCTTCAAATACTCAGGCAGAACAGATGCTTATTGGGGCAATTTTAACCAATAATGAATTGCTAAACTATGTATCAGAATTTTTACGCAGTGAGCATTTTTTTGAACTTATTCACCAAAAAATCTATAACGGAATTGAAGTAATTACCGAAAAAGGTTTAATCGCTACCCCTATAACATTACGTAGTATGCTAGCAAATGATGAGCTTTTTGCTGAAATGGAGGGAGCTGAATATTTAGCAAAATTAGTCACTATGTCAATGATGGTAATTAATCCTATTGACTATGGTAAAATAATATATGATTTAGCAATAAAACGTTATTTAATAAATATCGGTGAAGAAGTAGTAAACGACGCATATAATTCTTCTTTAGAGTTTGAAGCAAAAGAACAAATTGAACGAGCCGAATCTAAGCTTTATGATTTAGCTAGTGAAGGGATAAATGAAAAAAGCTTTACCAAAATTGCTATACCTATTTCAGAGTCGATTGCCAGCATAAATAGAGCAATGAAAAATAACGATCATGTGATAGGTATATCTACTGGCTTAATTGATTTAGATAGTAAACTGTTTGGTTTTCATAATTCTGATCTTGTAATTCTTGCAGGACGTCCTGCGATGGGTAAAACAGCCTTTGCTTTAAATTTAGCTTTAAATGCTTGCAATAATATGCTTATTAAAAATAAGCGTGATAATCAAGAAGTACAATCTGTGGGATTTTTCTCTCTAGAAATGTCCTCCGAGCAGCTTACAACACGTTTGCTTTCAATAAGTGCAGGAATTGACTCTACTACTCTTCGTACGGGAATGATTAATGAAGCAAATTATAATCGTCTTCGCAAAGAAGCCATAGCTTTATCAGAATTATCATTTTTTATTGACGATACTCCTGCCTTAACTATTTCAGCTATAAGAACACGTGCTAGAAGAATGAAACGCAAGCATAATTTAGGTATATTATTTGTCGATTATTTACAGTTAATTAGAGGTGTAAGTAAATCCGATAATAGGGTTAATGAAGTTTCAGAAATCACCCAAGGTTTAAAAGCCATAGCCAAAGAATTAAATATTCCTGTCATTGCATTATCTCAGCTATCAAGAGCCGTAGAGCTTCGGGAGGATAAAAGACCTATGCTATCCGATCTTAGAGAATCAGGAAGTATTGAACAAGATGCCGATATAGTTATGTTTATTTACCGAGAAGAATATTATCTAAGCAGAAAAGAGCCTGCAGCAAGCGACCCTAAACATGCTGAAAAATATGCTGAATGGCAAGATAATATGAGTAAAGCACATAATATTACCGATATTATAATTGCAAAACACCGTAGCGGTCCTGTTGGAAATGTTCAACTTTTCTATGACAGTCAATATTCTAAATTTGTTAATCTAGAAACAAAATATCCAGTGCATCCGAGATAATAGTTGTATAAAACTCAGGGTTATCTAGTGCTTGACCGAGCTATATATACTGCTAATAAATGAAGAGTTGGATAGACGAAGTTTTATTTGGAAAAGAGCAAGGCGGCTTGAAGCTGATAACCGCAGCGTATACTTAATACGTGAGGATTATCAGCAAAAGACAACGTAGCCAATTTTTCAAATAAAACGAGTATACTTATAAAATACCAATAATCGTATTAGTAAGTTCATATCCCATAATAAATATTCCGATAATTACTGATATAACAATTAAATATTTCTTTTTTAGTTCAGGATAATAAAAATTTTTTATTTTTGCTTTATATAATAAGTAAGCAGGCAATAAAATTGCAATTATTACCAATATCATACCGGCGAACCAAAAGCATTAGGAATTAGTATTGTTACAATATAAGCTGGTAATATAGTAGTAGAAGCAGCTATTATATCACGAATCATTGAATTACACTGTAGGTTTGAAAAACTTACTTTAAGAGAATCACATAGACCTACACCTACACCAATTACTGAGGTAGCTATAGCTAAAGTAGAAATTATCCACACTAGCAATTGTACGGACTGCCATTTTGCTATACTGCTTAATTCTTTAACTAACTCTCCTACTTCAACATTGCCTACAACCATCTGTTGATAAAATACCGGATTTTCATGATGTATTACAGTAAGAACGCTACATGTCCAAATTATATATACTATTGCTGGAATTAAAGTACCAAATAAGAATGCTAATTTTAATGTTCTAGCATTTTTATTACAGTAATTAGTTAAAGTATGAAAAATTACTTGGAAACCAAAAGAAGTAAAAACTACAGGCGTTATTTCACTCCATACTAATATTTCTTTATACCTTGATGAAAATAATGGTAAATTGTACCATTTAATCATAGCAATAAGTCCTATAATTAAAATTGCTATTACTATAAGTATGCTAATAAATAACAAACGATTTATATAATCTATTAACTTTAACGGTAGCAATAATACTAAAATAGATATAACAGCATACCATGCTCCTATATAAACTATACTTATATCTAAGGATAATAAGTTTTGTATTATTGACGAACCTCCATATATAAAAACTGCCAGTAAAGCGTATGAAAGAATCTTAAGATTTACCATACCGATAATTTCAGCAATACGTCCTGAAAAATATCTTCCAAGTCTTCCTAATGCTAAACCTTTACCGGCTTGAAGGTTAAGTTCTAAATTAATTAAGGAAGTATAATACATTAGAAACCAAATTATAAACATTAATATTATACTAGGTATTAAACCTATTTTTGCTAATACCATAGGCAGGGCTATCATACCGCTACCTATACAAGTACCTGCAATTAATAAAATTGAACCGATAAGTTTTTCCATATTTTTAATTAAGGCTTATAATTAAGAAGAATTATATATAGACTAGTTGAAATTTAGAAGCAATAATATTCGCAAGAATAATAATGAGAAAAATAAAAAATTTTCATGGATGGCTTTTATAGTACTAAAACAAGCGAAGACTGCATAACAATCTCATAATTCAATACAAAAATTCCTGAGATTGCCTCGTTAATTACTACGTAATTTTCTTGCAATGACGATTTTGAAGACTAACTACGCATGACTCCTTTTTTTATCACTATTTTTGGCTTAGGTTTTGCTTTTACTTTATTGTTATAAGCAAGTGTGACTTTAGGCTTGGCAGATGCTACGTTAAAGTGCTGATCTAATAATCCGATCATTTTCTGATCACGAGATCCAGCACTTCTACCGCCTGTAACAACTGTGATTAATGATTTACCGTTTCTTGAGGCAGTAGTAACTAAATTATAACCAGATGGATTAGTAAAACCTGTTTTTAGACCTTCAGCTCCTCGATAGTTTTTAGTAATATTATTATGTCCATTTCTTGTATTACCGCGAAATACAAAACTTGTTTTGGAAAATAACGGATAATATTTAGGATAGTTTTTCTTAATTGCTAAAGCAAGCTTAGCCATATCTCTTGCGGTGGTTTGCTGCAACGGGTCATGCAAGCCTGAAGCATTCTTGAAATAAGTATTTTTCATCCCAAGTTGTTTAGCTTTGACATTCATTGCATGAGCAAAAGCTTTTTCTGAGCCTTTAAGGTTTTCAGCAGCAACCACAGCAGCATCATTAGCAGAAGTTATAATTAACCCATTAATAGCATCTCTGACTGTTATAGTTTCGCCTGCTTTTAAACCTAGCTTACAAGGAGGCATTTTTGCCGCTTTTTCTGATACGGTTAGCTTTTTATTTAATGATAGTTTACCTGTCTCAATTGACTCAAACATTAAATATAGCGTCATTAATTTAGTTAAAGAGGCGGGATACATCCGAACTTGTGAATTATGAGCATGCAAAACCTCACCATTTTTTTCATTAATTACTAAACTAGTTTGAACGGGAATAGGAACTTTAGAAGAATTTTTTACAACCTTTTTTGCTTCACTTACTTGGGTAAGTAAAGAAATGATAACAAAAATGTAAGGCAATAAAATTTTTCTAAACATCTTATATAGATAAAATATTATTAGAGTTTGGTCAAGATGAAATTATAACTTTACCGTCATTGCGAGGAGATGCGTAGCAGAGGGCGGAGGCAATCTTATGAAGCAGCATAGAACCCCTGAGATTGCCACGCTCATTTAATTCGCATAGCTTATGACGCCAAAACTTACTATATATTAACCTTTTTATTAAGATACATTAATATAAATAAAGCAGGCAAGGCTAAAATGATAGTGAAGATGAAAAAGCCATTCCAGCCTAGCATATTTACAAGTTTACCAGCATAAATAGTGACAGTATTGTTACATAAACTGCTCGCAGCGGTAAAAAGTGCATATTGCGTTGCTAAGTATTTTTTATTACATAAATAGCTTATATATCCGACCAAAGCAGTAGTACCCATAGCGGCAGCAAAATTTTCTATAGTAATAGTAATTAATAAAGCTCCAAAAGAAGGAGGTTGACCGTTGAGCCAAATAAACGCAAAATGTGTTAAACTTTGAATAATACCGGTAATAATTAAGCCTTTAAAATTATTAAACCTATACATCACTATACCGCCGACAAAGCCACCAACTAAGGTTGCAATCAAGCCATATAGCTTAACAATTACTGCTATTTCTGATTTAGTATAACCAAGTTCTATATAAAAAGGCGATGCAATAGATAAAAGCATCGAATCACCAAGTTTAAAAAATATTACAGCAAACAAAATAGTTATAGCAAATTCTCTTTTAAAAAAATCTTTAAAAGGACTAATTACTGTATGAATCCAAGAAGCGATAGAAGTAAATTTTATCTTCTCTCTTACTAATTCTTTTTCCTTTACTGTTATTATAAAAATAGTAGAGACGGCAAATATTATACCTATAACAAAGAAAGTTAATTGCCAGTTATCGTTAGTTATTTCAGCAAAATATAAAGCCCAGCCACCTGTAATCAACATACCAATTCTATAACCGAATACCGCTGTTGCACTAGCTATGCCTTGGGTTTCTTCTTCAAACTTATCAATATGAAGAGCATCAACAGCAATATCAAATGTGCTTGATAAAAACCCTAAAGCTATGGTTAGAAAATATAAAGCAGTTAAAGAAGCAGCAGGGTTTTCTCTTCCCATAACTATCAATACTAAAGCCATCAAACTGCTACATAATATGAGCCAACCTTTTCTATGTCCCCATTTGCTTAAAAAAGGCACTTTAAAATTATCAATCAGAGGAGACCAAAATACTTTTAAGGAATAAGATAATTTCGCTATTCCAAAAGTAGTGATAACAGCAATATCCACACCTGACTCTTTTAACCAAACCGAAATAGTAGTAAAAATTACAGCCAGCGGCATCCCACTAACTATTCCTAAGATTAATATTTCGAATAAGCGGTAGTCTTTAAATATTCTGGTGATAAGCATGTTAGTTGTTTTTATTTATGGTTAGTACAGTAGTGTCATACCGCGGCTTGACCGCGGTATCTATTTATTATAAACTGTGTCCTGAGATCCCGCTACAAGCTCACGGAATAACATTAGAAACAGTTTCTTCCCTCAGCTCTTTATTATACAAAGCATAATATTCACCCTTATTATCAAGCAGCTGCTTGTGGTTTCCTTGTTCACAAACCGCACCGTTTTTCATCACAATTATATTATCAAGGTCAGTAATGCTACTTAAGCGATGGGTAATAATTAAAGTAGTTTTTCCTTTGCGTAATTTCTTTAGAGATTCTAGAATTTTCTGCTCAGAAGATTGATCTAAGCTGCTTGTTGCTTCATCCCAAATTAGAATAGGTGCATCTTTTAAGAAAGCTCTGGCAATCGATAAACGTTGACGCTGACCCCCTGAAAGAGTTGTCCCTTGCACACCTATTTGTGTATCATAACCATTTGGTAGCTGCATGATAAACTCATGTGCATCAGCATATTGTGCTGCCTTAATTATTTCTTCCTGTGTAGCATTAGGTTGACTATATGCTATATTCTCGGCAACGCTAGTATCAAATAAATGCGTATCTTGTGTAACTAAAGCAATTTGGCTGCGTAGAGAAGTAAGCTTAATATCTTTAATATCATGAGTATTAATTAAAATTCTTCCTTCTGTGGGATCATAAAAACGTGCTAATAAATTGCTGAGTGAAGTTTTACCACTACCAGAACGCCCAACAAACGCAATCATTTTATTAGGTTTTAACTTTAAATCTATATGTTTTATAGCTACCTTACTTTCAAAACTTAAAGCTAATTTCTCAAAAGTAATTTGTGCATCAGATAAATCGATTTCCTTAGAATTACTATGATCTTTAATTAAAGGTTCGGTATCTAAAACACTAAACACCCTTTTAGCTGCTGCAATCCCCTCTTGTAGGTTAATATTCAATGATACTAAACTTTTAAATGGTCTATAAGCTGCAGCAAAAGAAGCTAAAAAAGCAAATAATGCACCTGGAGTAGTCTTTCCATCAAGTACCAAACTACCTCCATACCATACTATACCACCAACTGCAAGACCGCTTAACCCCTCCATAATAGGTGAAACTAACGCATCTAATTTAGATGTTTTTTTATAATATTCTAAAATATTGTTAATAATCAATGCTGCTCTTTTACTTTCTATTTTTTCGCCGACAAAAGATTTAATAATTTTAATTGATTGAAAGGCTTCATCAAGTTTAGAGGTATAATGCCCAAGCTCCTCTTGTGATCGTGCAAATATTCTCCTTATCCTTCTACCCATCTTTTGTACCGGATAAACAGCAAGCGGAAAAACAAGGAAAACCACACAAGATAATAGCGGTTCTAAATTAAACATCGTTATTATTAAACATACTACAGTTAGAAAATGTTTAGCACATCCGACGAGTAAATTAGAAACAGCACCACGCATTAAAGAAATATCGTTAGTAAAGCGGGATATAAGACGCCCTGAAGATTGCTTTTGAATAAAAGAAATATCGGCAAATAACAAATGCTCATACATTTTTATCTGCAAATCGTTTAATACTCTCTGCCCGACAAATTTTATTAGATAATTCTGATAATATTCCGAAATTCCTTTGACAAAGAAAGTTACGATAAGCACTATCGGCATTATAACAAGCATTCTTCTATCATGCGTTAAAAAAATCTTATCAATAATAGGTCTAACCGCATGTACTATAATTGCCGTACAAATTGCTGCGACAGCCATACAAAATATTGCTACATATATCTTAGTTGCATAAGGTTTAATATGATTTTTTATCAACCTTTTAATTATATAAAAAGCTTGGTAGTCATTATCTAAATTATTGTTCATTGTCGTTAAAAATATTAAATTGGTAAGTAGAGCTAGTTGGCAGTGGAATTTTTAAATGCTCAAAAGCAGCAGCTGTTATCACCCTGCCCCGTGGTGTTCTTTGTAGTAAACCTATCTGTATTAGATAAGGCTCTATGGTTTCCTCAAGTGCATCACGCTGCTCGGAAAGAGCGGCGGCAATTGTCTCAATCCCGACAGGTCCACCATTATAATTATCTGCTATAAATTTGAGATAACGATAATCATTGCTATCAAGCCCAATAATATCAACCTCCAAGCGGTTTAAACCAAAATTAGCTATTTCTTTATCTATTTCTAACTGATTGTTAACCGCCGCGAAATCTCTTATACGGCGTAGCAACCTTAAGGCGATTCTTGGCGTTCCTCTACTTCTTCTTGCTATTTCTTCTGAACCTGAATCAGTCAAATCAATATCAAGCAATTTACTTGCTCTGTTTAAAACCTTTTTCAGCTCTTCGGTATTATAGAAATTCAAACGCATAGGAATACCAAACCTATCACGCAAGGGGTTACTAAGCAAACCAAGACGGGTAGTAGCACCTATAAGCGTAAATTGTGGTAGGTTTATTTTTACCGATCTTGCAGCAGGACCTTCTCCAATAATTATATCAAGCTCAAAATCTTCCATAGCCGGATATAAAACCTCTTCAACCGAAGTATTTAAACGATGAATCTCATCAATAAATAATACATCATTTTTTTCAAGGTTGGTGAGAATAGCAGCTAAATCTGCTGCTTTAAGTATGGCAGGACCGGAAGTAGATTTGAAATTACCACCTATCTCATTAGAAATAATCTTGGCAAGCGTAGTCTTACCAAGCCCAGGCGGACCGTAAAATAAAGTATGATCAAGATGCTCGCCACGTGATTTAGCTGCCCTAATAAATACAGAAAGGTTTTCCTTAATCTGTTGCTGTCCAACAAATTCTTGCAAATATGACGGTCTTAGCGGCAACTCTTGATCATTCTGATTTTTTTCAGGAGATAATATATTAGTCATATTTTAAATATATATAATGACTAATAATAGCGGAAAAATAGTTTTTTGCTATATCTTAATTTATAAATTTTAGCCTAAAACAGTCCATTCTTCTTCTGTCGACGAATCTTCAGCTAGAAATACCCAGTCTATACTTATTGGATGAATGAATACTATATCTGAAAATTTTAGATACGAGGCTATATGTCCTATTACCTCTACAGGAAAATAGCCTGTTCCTGAATTTTTTGCGACACCGATCATTTCAAAAAAATGTTCTTTAATACATTTATCTGCATTTTGGGTTATATTATCTAAATCACTATAGCTTATTCTTAATTCTTCTAAATAATCTTTAATATTTAGGTTATGATATAATTGTAAATATTTATAAGTTTTATTATCAGGCAAAATTTTTTTACTTGTATAAAAATCTTTTAATACAGGTATTATTTCCTTTGCTGCCTCTTTTGCTATTTCTTTTGATATTTCACTATTTTCTTCAATTGAACAATTAATAATATTTTTGCCACTCTTCATCGAGGCTAGCAATTTTGCTGTTGATTCTTCACTTGTTTTTCCACATAAAGTAAAACTTAAAGATATAATTTCATTATTTCTTTCTAAAAAAGAAGCTATAGCTTCTACTCCTACACCATCAAAATAAGTGTCCGACATATCTAAAGTATAAATAGGATAATTTTTGGAAATTTTTTCTTTTATTATTGGAAGTAGTTTTATTATCTCTTCTTGACCAAATAAAATATTTAATATAAGCGAATTAACATTACTAGTCTCAAGAAAACAAGTGATTTTGGGTATTAATGATAAATCGAAAAAAAAATTTATAAAATTTAAATGAGGAAGATATAAAACTTTTAAATTAGGTTTGCAACAAATAATATCTATAAAGGAAAAAAATTGTACGGGGGCTACTCTAGCATTACCTAAATTAATTTCTTGAAGAGAATTATTTACTTTAAAAGCTTCTAAAAGAATTCCAAACTTTTCGTAACCTATATAATCTACAAACTCACTATCTATGTTAATGCCGGTAATATGACACTGAGGATTCTTTAAAAATTCAGCCAGTAATTCCGGACATTTATTAATTGCAAATAAACCTATAAATACTAAATTTTTAATTTCAGCATCTTTTAAGATATTAAATAAACTAATTAAATTATCTTCTGAACCCCAAACACTATGTTGATAATTTAAATATAAAGTAGAAGAATCATAATCCAATGCTTCAAGAATTTCAGTAGCATTTATATTACTCAGAAAAATTTTTAGCTTTGACATATTATATATTAACTAATCAACTAAAAATTACTGTTACGATTCTTTAGTGCGGTTCTGATTAATTCATCGATAGAGATTTCAGGATTTTTGGTAATAATTTCTTGTACGGTATTTTGTGCTTCAAATCTTGAGAATCCCATATTTATTAAAGCTTTTATCACGTCACTACTTGCTACCGGCGTGATGCCCTTAATTCCAATAACAGCAGATGAGCTTGATATTTTTGCCACTTTATCGCTCAATTCACGTACTATACGTTCGGCTAGTTTAGCTCCCACTCCTGAGATTGCTTTAAAAATATTCTTGTCTTCATTATTAATAGCAATTTGTATATCAGTAGGCGTAAGGGCTGACAAAATAGACAAAGCCATCCTTGTGCCTATACCATTTACGGATTGCAGCAAGTTAAAAAAGCTTTGTTCTTCTAAACTCAAAAAACCATATAAATGAATGTGATCTTCTCTAACATGAGTCTCGATAAATAGTTTATAAGACTCTCCTTCTGAAAGTTTGCTTAAAGTTTTAGCGGAAGCAAAAACTCGATACCCCACCCCGTTTACATCAATTATGACGTAATCATCATAGCTTGAGTCGATTCTACCGCTTAATTTACCAATCATATTATTTTTTCTTACTATATATTAAAACTAACGTTGGTAAAGCGGTAATAATAGCAGCTAAAATATAATGAATAACAAGTGGTCTATCCACCATATGACACTGCCCATCATCTGGAATCGTCTGAGCCAAAACCATATAGGCAACTATTATTGTTACTGCTATATATAGAAAAGCAAAAAATAAGTATTTCATAAATTTTTTCATATTGATCCTTTATAAATAATATTACACCGAGTATACCTTAGATATTTTATCGACAAATTACATTATAATAGTATCATATGATACTATCATGGTATAGAAAGAAATATATTTTATGTCCAATTCAGCTTTTTTGATTGCGTTTTTTGTATCTATAATTCGTTACTACGATTATGCATTATTTGGCTTATCAGCTCACATTTTAGCACAAAATTTTTTACCTAGAAGTACGCATGAAATACAGCTACTTGGCTTTTTTGCACTACTTAGTGCGGCTGTTGTGATCCGTCCTTTAGGCTCTATAATTTTCGGCTTTATCGGTGATAGATACGGACGCACTAAATCCATCAAAATATCAATGTTTATCAGCAGCATTTCTACCTTGCTAATCGCTGTTACCCCTTCCTTTGATAAAATAGGTATTCTTGCTACAATTATGCTTACATTTTGTCGGATGATTTTCCTTGCAAGTTTAGCTGGCGAAGTTGACGGCATAAAAGTTTATGTGGCAGAAAAAACAAAAAATAACCGAAAAAATTTAGGGCTAGGAGTAGTTGCAAGCTGCACTCAAATAGGAGCATTACTTGCTGCTATGGCTTATTATTGTGCGACTAACCTTAATATTTATTATTTGTGGCGAATTAATTTCCTGATCGGTGCTATATTTGGATTATTTGCTATTTTAATGAGAGATTATTTCAAAGAAAGCAACGAATTTTTACATCATAAAAATAAACAATCTGATAATATTCCTATCTTTCAATCTCTAAAAAACTCTAAAAAGTCTTTTATTTTGGCACTACTAATAAATGGTACAATCGGCGGTATATACCATTTTTTAGTATATTTCTTGGGAGTATTTTTAGCAAAAATAGCTTTTATAAACCCTATAGAAACTGAGTTTATGAACATAAGCCTAATTATTACTTACGGGATAGCGGCTATTTTCGCAGGAATGCTTGCTGATAAAATAAATCCTTTAAAACAAATTATATTTGCCTTGCTACTTAGTCTTGTCACAGCTTTTACTATGCAAACTTTATTATATCAGCAAATATTTACTGTTATATGTCCTATTATACTAATTGGGCTTGCCGCATTTTACGCTGTTCCGCTACAAATTATCGTCCAGTCTTTATTTAAAACAGCTGTTAGAATGAGGCTTTATAGCTTATCTCACTCACTTGGTGGTATTATATTATCCTCAAGCACGCCTTTCTTCAGTATGCTACTATGGCAAAACTTTAAATCATTATGGGTAACATTTAGCTTCTTTACTTTCCTACTTATAATACTAACCGGTGCGGTGTTAGCTTTACGCAAAACTATTACACTCTAAAGGATTTGCCGCAACCGCAATCGTTTTTTCTAGAAAATTACTATAGTTATGGATGTGCTATAATTGTTAGAATGGTAATATTATCTTTTTTAGGTCCATAGTGCCAAAAAATCCTATAAGCCGCAGGAGTATTATTCTCAGCATAAGCTTCAAATATTTCTTCTCCGTTATCGCCTTTAGTAGATTTATATTTATGAGTATTTAAATGACACGGATTTGTTTGTAAATATGCTAATGTTTTTCTTACTGCTTTTAAACGCTTTTCTAAACTTTTATTATTTTCAAGTTCTTCCAAATCTTTACTAGCCTGAATAGTAAAAAGAATTTTAAAGGTCATCATTTAAATATTTACTGAAGTCTTCTATATATTTTACTTGCCCCTTAGCTGACTCTTTAATCCCATTATTTAGCTGTTCTAAAGCTTTTTTATTATTAAATAGCCAACTTTCTTTTAAAGGGATTTCGGTATAGGGCTCTAAAATAATTTGTCCCTTTTTACTATTAATAATAACATGGAAGCTACTTACTCCTTTAGCGAGTTTACCAAGTGTTATCCTTCCTTTCGTATCAGGCTTTAATATACATGCTTGTGTCATATAAATTAATATTCTTTTTTATAACTTATATAATAATACATAGTGGGTAATTAATCAAGTGGGATTATACGCTAAAAGACTTACCGCAACCACAATTAGCTTTTTCGTTAGGATTGGTAAAAGTGAATTGGGATTTGAATTTAGTTTCTACATAATCCATTTCAGAGCCTAATATATACATCAATGCTTTTGGATCGATTAGGATTCGCACGCCTTTTTCTTCAACTACCTCATCAAATTGGTTTTTATTATCGGCATATTCAACATAATAAGTTTGACCAGCACAACCGCCTGACTTAACCCCTACTCTAATTCCATATGTAGGTTTATTACGTTTTTCTATCAGCAATTGCACTTGTTTTGCAGCCGAATCAGTTAATGAAATAACGTTTTTCTTCATGTTCTAGGAGTCTTTTTTATTTTCTTTTTTAAGCTTGTAATCAGCTATAGCTGCTTTTATAGCATCTTCAGCAAGAAGTGAACAATGAAGTTTTACCGGTGGCAATGATAATTCTTTTGCAATTTCAGTGTTTTTAATCTCTTCAGCATCGTCTATTGATCTACCTTTTACCCATTCTGTTACTAAAGAACTTGAGGCAATAGCTGAACCACAGCCAAATGTTTTAAATTTTGCATCCGTAATAATGCCGTTATCGTCAACCTCGATTTGTAACTTCATCACGTCACCGCATGCTGGAGCTCCGACTAAGCCCGTACCGACATTTTTTTTCTCTTTATCAAGCGATCCGACATTACGAGGATTCTCATAATGATCTATTACTTTTTTGCTATAAGCCATTGTTATTCTCTAAAATTTTGTTTTAATTGTTTCAACGTCATTGCGAGGAAAAACTACAAGTTTTGACGAAGCAATCTTAGGATATTTGACAAGATTGCCGCGTCGCTTCGCTCCTCGCAATGACGATTTTCAATGCACAGCCCATTTAATTTTCTTTAGATCAATCCCCTCTTGCATTATTTCCCAAAGCGGGCTTAAGTCCCGTAGCTTATTGATTTTTGAGCATATTAACTTTACTGCATAATCTATTTCCTGCTCAGTAGTGAATCTACCTATGCCAAATCTAATCGAAGTATGAGCAAGTTCCTCATCAACTCCCATAGAACGTAACACGTAAGATGGTTCAAGCGAGGCTGAAGTACAAGCCGAACCAGAAGAAACAGCTAAATCTTTAATAGCAAGGATAATTGATTCTCCCTCGACACCTGCAAAGCTTAAATTCAAGTTGCCTTTATATCTTTGATCTTTATCACCATTTAGGTAAACTTCCGAAATTTGACTATTTATAGCACCTAAAAACTTATCAAATAAGTGATTTACATGCTTAGTATCTTTTTCCATCTCATTATAAGCGATATTAGCAGCCGTGCCAAGCCCTACTATTAGTGGGGTTGGCAGCGTACCGGAACGCATACCACGCTCTTGACCACCACCATTTATTAGCGGAGTAATACGCACACGAGGTTTTTTTCTAACATACAAAGCACCTATGCCTTTTGGACCATAAATTTTATGCCCTGAGATACTTGCAAGGTCAATATTGCACTCATTAACATCAATTGGAACTTTACCAAACCCTTGAGCAATATCAGAATGAAAGAAAACACCTTTCTCACGACAAATTTTTCCAATTTCCTTTAAGGGCTGAATCACACCTATTTCGTTATTCACCGCCATAACTGATACAAGCATAGTCTGATCGGTTATAGCATTTTTTAAAACCTCTAAATCGATTATTCCGTTAGGTTTGATTGGTAAGTAGGTGACTTTTACCACTTCCTGCTCTAAATGCCTGCAAGCATCAAGGACGCATTTATGTTCACTAACTACTGTAATAATATGGTTCTTTTTATTGCCATAGAATTTTGCTATACCTTTTATAGCAAGGTTATTGGACTCAGTCGCACCGGATGTAAAGATTATTTCCTTAGCCTCAGCCCCTATTAGCTTTGCAATATTACCTCTTGCCTCTTCTACAGCGTTTTCAGCTTCCCAACCAAAAGAATGACTACGTGAATGAGGATTGCCAAATTTGGTAGTAAAATATGGCAACATCGCTTCCATCACACGTGGATCTAGCGGGGTCGTTGCCTGATAATCCATATATATCGGCAGGATTAAATTGTTTAATTGTGTGTTCATATAATTGTGAGTATTAAAAATTTGTTTTTTATTTTTGTGTCATACCGTGGCGGCATTGCCAGCGTGGATCGGTTTTTCTGTCATTGCGAGAAGAATTACATAGTAATTCGACGAAGCAATCCAGTTAAAAAATGCTAATTTATAGCATTTTTTATTATTTTTTCTGGATTGCCGCGCTCACTTCATTCGCTCGCAATGACGGTTTAATGACATCCATATATCTCTCTAAAAGCCATCATAAATGCCTTTATATCATAAATTGTATTATTATGCCCAAACGATACCCTAATAGATGATTTTACTTCTTCTTCATCTAGCCCCATATTAGTTAGCACATGCGATTTAGATATTTTACCTGATGAGCAAGCAGAGCCAGAACTAACACAAATATAACGCAAATCAAAACCGATCAGTTTTGTCTGAGCGTCTGTACCTGGCACAGTAAACAAGGTAGTATTAGGTAATCTCTTTGCGTTTTCGCTAATAATATTTACGCCTTGATACTTCTTTAGTTTTTTCTCTAAAACTTCTTGTAAGCTTTTGAGTTTTACATGGTTCTCTACGATATTTTCTTTCATTAATTCAGCTGCTAAGCTGAATCCTGCAATTGCTAAAACATTTTCAGTGCCTGAACGTACTGACTTTTCCTGTCCACCTCCTATAATTATTGGAGTAAGCGGAAAGCGAGAAGTAGAAATTAAAGCAGCACCACCTAGTCCACCTCCTATTTTATGCCCTGAAATTGTAGCAAAATCTAACCCTAACTCTTTGATATTTGTTGGTATTTTACCAAAACTTTGTACTAAATCGCTATGAAATTTTGTCTCATATTTTTTAGCCATTTCACTTATTTTAGCTATATCTTGTAGCACTCCGCTTTCATTATTAGCCATCATTACAGAAACTAACTTCTTAGAAGCCATACTTTGGGCTAATAGCTTCTCCAAATGTTCAAGATCAACTACCCCTTGCTTATCAACTCTAATAATTTTAATATTCGGAGCATGCTTTATATGGTTATAGATCGATAAATGTTCAATAGCAGAAATGAAAATATCACCATCATAAAAATTTTTCATTATTAAATTATTACTTTCAGTTCCTGAAGAAGTAAAAGTAATATCATATTCTCTAGATGATATTACTAAAGCTGCTGCTATTTGAGAGCGTGCTGTTTCTATAATATTCTTAGCAAACCTACCTGAGCTATGAGCAGATGAAGAATTAAGCTCCTTATCCATCAAGCTTATTACATATTCCTTAACCTTTGGTGCAATAGAAGTAGTAGAGTTATGATCTAAATATATCATATATTTAAATTCAGGTTTAAAGCATCTTTAACCGAAATATTTTCAAAATAATTTCTAATGTGCTTACCAAGCCCTTTCCATAATTTATGCGAATTACATTTTATTGTACTCGAGGCACAATTTTTTATCGACTTTTTATAACAGCCGGTCATTATGAAGTTCTCATTTACAGCATCCATAATATTAGAAATTTTTATTTCTTCTAATTTTCCTATTAAAATATATCCTCCGTTTGGTCCTCTAATAGCCTTAACTAAATTGGCTTTTTTAAGTTTAGAAAATATTTGCTCTAAATAATTAAGTGATATATTTTGTTTTAAAGAAATTTCATTCAAAGTTATAGGCTCATCGCCTACATTTGAAGCCATCTCTAATATCGCCATTACGGCATACCTACCTTTTGTCGTTAGCATCATGGGATTATTTACCAATAAATATTGGCATTACAATAGAATGTCCTAGTAAATTAGTCAAGTATTATATAGATATTATTATCTTTGTTTTTCTTGCGTATTTTTATTATGTATAATAGGAGTATTGGAGGGAGGACTTAATTTATGACTAGTGCTTATAACTATTTGTTCAGTTAAATTTGAAGTCATATTCTTTGCTTCAGCTAAAGTATTTGAATGAAAATTATTTTTAAATTCAGCTTTTAAATTATCTTTTAATTCGTTATTGAAAATCTCTTTTGGGAGATAAATCCCACCAGTAGCAAGACCAGCCCACGTATATTTAGATTTAGCGTTTAAAGTATTTGCAATATTGTTTATCAGCTTTTCTTGATTTTTAGGTTTTGAAAAATGATCTACAATGTTTGGATTTTCTTTAATATGCTCAGAAATTACTTGTTTTAAGGTCTGATTAATCATATGAAAATCTTCTCCCCTATTATCCCCTTTATCAAATAGCTTTTGTGAAACTTGTTCACTTAGCATATTTGCTAATAGTCCTGCCTTTATATCTTGTTTATTTACTAAATTTTCATATAAAGAATTTAGAACTTGCAAAGGAGAATTTGTATAATCTGAAGCATGTTTGTATTGATTTGTTTTAGGGGTAGAAACATCGCCTACACTACTAATAGGTTTTGAACTTAATTTTTCTACAATATAATTCTCAAATTCCGGATTTTCTTTACATAATGTTTTTACTTCGTTGGCAAATTCTTTTTTATTAGGCAAGTTTTGCTTACTTTCTGATTTGGCTTGTAAAAATATTTTATCAACTGCTTGATCAATAAGAATATTTTTGTCTGTAATTTTATCTTCTACCGGTTGTGTTACACCACTAAACATATTTGTTACTGCTTGAGTTACATAGTCTAACCCTACCTTAACTCCTACTTTTGCGAATATTCCTTTATTATCATTTAAATATTGCTGAATTTCAGGACTATCTTTAGTTAAAGTAAATAGCTCTTTTGCAATTCCCGTATAGTCACCTTTAATAAAACTACCAAAAACTTTTTGTAATGACTCAGGCTTATCAAGCAATAAAGGCATCACTTTGCTAAGCTTTACAACATCTTCGGTTTGTAGACCATAATTTTCAAGCTGTTTTTTAATATCACCGCTACCTTTTGCATCTACTTCAACTATACCTTTGAATAAATTATCAAATAAGCCATCTTTACTTTGTTGCACTAACGTATCTTTTAACTTAAATGATGGATCATTAAGAGCTGAGATTAAACTATTTGTCACGCTCATATAATCGCCTTTATTTACATCTGACATAATATCATGTGCCATTTCAGGCTTTGACATCATTTCCCCGACTATATTAAGCATTTGCTTATCAAAATTATAGTCTTTGGTCATTTTTTGCAAATCAGGATTATTTTCAATAATGCCTAAAGCTGCATTTGGTAAAAATTCTTTATTATTGGCAAAAAAATCTCTTAATTCTTTATTGTCTTTAGTCATTTCTAAAGTTTTTTCAATAGCTATCATTACTCCTTGATTTGGATCATTAAGAGTATCAAACACTTCTTTCATTTTGGGGATTTGGTTTAGCAAACTAGGTAGAGTACTTAAAACTTCGGGGTCAATTCTATAACTCTCAAAATACTCTTTTAATTCAGGTTTAGCTTGCTGTTTAGCATCTGCTACAAAGCTATTTAGTACTGTCTGTTTTTCAGGACTTAGCTTATTAAATTCCTTTAAAGAAGTGAAGCTATCTATATTTTCAGCAACTTCTTGCTTTAAAGCAGGATTTTTATCAAAGATTTTTTGCACTTCTGCATAGCTTTGCTTACTTTCCGGTTTTTGTAATATATCATCAAAACTTTTGACATAATCGCTTGGTAATATTTCAGTTGCCCCGATTTTTATATAGCTTGTAATATCTTTTCCTTTTTCATTAAAAAACTTTTCGAAGTTTTTATCTTTAGTAAGCATATCTAAAGTGTTAGAAGTTACTTTGTTCCAATCAGGTTCTTCTTTCTTTACTTCAATTGCAACTTCTTTGAGCTGATGAAGCACATTATCATTTTTAAAACTTTCTTTTAATATATCCAAACCTTTCTGATCTAAGAAATTACCTTCTTGAAATTCTTTAAATCCAGCTTTAGCAAGTATTTGCCCTATTTTAGGTAAATTACTGGCATTCTTTTTTAAAAACTCCCATATTGGTTTTTCCTCGAGAAGTGATTTTTGAAATTCCAGATCAAGATACGTATCAGAAGATCTTGCAAGTTTAACAAGGTTATAAGTATTTACAGGATTAGTTAAAGCAAATTTTGCTCCAAGTAAGATTGTTTTAAAACTTAACCCATTTGAAGAGGATAAATCTTTAATTGCACTATTAACTAACTTGTTAGCCTTAGAGGAAGATAAAGTTTTTTCTAAACTTTTCCGTAACTTATCGCTACGCTTGGATGTATCTGCTGTTGCCATATAAATAATTATTCTTTATTAAAATAAATTACTAATGTCTATTAAATATAGTCAATTGCACGCTAAAAACAATAGAAAAGTTTACATTTAAACTTTTGATCTTTATTATATGACATCTAAATTACAATTAATGCTAGAAATAAAATGATTATTATACCAATATTAAGTTTTCTTGGCTTTTCATGCTTTTTCTCAAAATATTTCAAAGTAAAATTAAACCATGCGATACCTATAACAATTAGCATATTAATCACGATTCTATATTGCTGTGCTATACTAAATCTGTTAATGGCTGCTACCTATTTACTTTACTTCATCGGTATATTATTAGTATACTCGTTTTATTTGAAAAATTGGCATAAATTTTCTTATGAATCTCTCTTTTTTACTTTATTGATCCTTGCTTTTTTTCTCTATACCAGAGAAGCATCACTGCACGCTTATGATGATTTTTCTCATTGGGGAATATTTACTAAAGAACTATTATATTCAGGAGTTTTTGAAAACCAAACTTCACTTACCTCTATTATTTCTACGCATGCACATTATCCAAGAGGTGCCGCTGTTTATCATTACTTTATGTTAATGCTTTCAGGTTATTCCGATGGAAATGTGCTATTTGCTCATTTCTTACTACATTTAATGTTCTTAGCTCCTTTAGCCTCCAATAAGAAAATTTGGCAAACCGGTTTACTATTTTCTGCTATACTTTGTGCGGTAGTATTATATACAACAGGGCTTCGCTCTATATATAATGATAGTACTATAGGGCTAATGTTCGGGGCTATTCTTGCTATTTATATCCTTGAAGAAGATAAGAAAAAAGCTTTAAAGCTCATTATACCTATCGCTATATTACTTCCTTTATTTAGAGAAATTGGAGCGTGGCTAGCAAGTTTCGCTTCTATAATTCTTATATTACACTATACAGTTTTTGATAAAAAACCTAAAACATCACATGATTATATTACCTATGTAATTTTATTAACTTTACCAATATTGTACAATCTTATCTTGATGGATTATTTTAGGAATACTCACGATTTCTTAGATAGAAAAGAGCATAGTTTTAGTAATTTAATATATATTGTAGAAAATTTTAATGAACAGCATAAATTATTATTACTAAATTATGGTAAGTTTCTTTTAAAATTTTTAGTAAAAGAAGGAAGTTTAGTTGTATATACTATTTGTTTTATTGCTTGGTATGGAATTCGTAAATATAAACCGAAACTGTTAGCAGAATATAAATTTTTTCTAATAGCTACATTTATTTGCGGTATAATTTTTGCTTTATGGCGACTATATCTATATTTCTTTACTTTTAGCTATGAAGAAGCAATTAGAGGAGCCTCGTTACTTCGATATCTTGGTTGTTACGTTCTAGGCATAGGTATGATTGCTGCTGCATATGTAAAAAGTAGTATTTTCTTAAATGAAAAACAGAGTAGAAAAGAATTATTTGTTCTTATATTATTATTAGCTGTTTTTTCATTTTCAGTAGTAAAAAATATTCTAAGAATCAAGCACTTAAGTTTAGAACAAAAGAATTTCATAGAGCAAACAACAAATATTAAAAAATTGCTAGAACAAAGAAATGAAGTTACATTTAATTTTAGTAATAAAAAAGATAATCTACAATGTCATATATTGAATTATAATTTAGCACCATATTTAAATAAAAAACATTTACAAGAATGTTTACAAACTCCTAAAGGAGCGGTTATAGATATAGAAAGAGAAAATATATATATACCTTTTTTATAAATATCCTCTGTGTCATCTAGTTGCTTGTCTAGTCTTGTGACATGGCTCGGAAAACACCCTAAGGTAGTCATCTAGTTGCTTGTACCTAAGGCATCCAGAAAATAATAAAAAATACTAACTCATGAATGATATAAAATATAACCTAGCAGCTGCTTATAAAATAATGGCATATTTGTCGATGGATGACCATACCTATACCCATCTATCTGCAAGACCTAAAGATGCTGATTTTTATTATATTTACCCTTTCGGGCTTAGATTTGAAGAAGTAACAGAACATAATTTCCTAAAAGTTAGTTTAGATGGCAGAATTTTAGAGGGAGAGGAATATCAATATAATAAGACTGGCTACTTTATTCACGGAAGTATTTATCGAACACGTCCTGATATTTCAGCTATTTTTCATTATCACACTCCAGCAAGTATTGCAGTCTCTGCTTTAAAATGCGGATTACTGCCGATCAGCCAATGGGCGTTACATTTTTACAACAGAATTTCTTATCATGAATATAATTCTTTGATATTAGATGCCGATAAACAAAGCGATAGGCTAGTTGATGACCTCAAAAATTATGTGATGTTACTTCGTAACCATGGCGTTATTACTTGCGGGAGAACAATACATGAAGCTATGTTTTATGCTTATCATTTGGAACAAGCTTGCAAAACACAATGTTTACTAAATTCAGCTAATAAACAAGATCTTATAATACCATCCGAAGAAATATGTAAACAAACTGTAAAAGATTTATTATCATTTGAAGAAGATCTAGGCAAACGTGACTGGGATGCTTGGTTAAGAGTTATAAAAAAATAAATGTTGCAAATAATAGCATTGGTATGTTATAATTTACAACATGATAAATAGACATATAACATCATTTGTAAAACAATCTTTAAAAGATTTTTCTGCCGTTCTTATCATTGGAGCTAGGCAAGTTGGTAAGTCTACATTAGTAAAGCAGTTGTGTGATGAGGGAATTTTTAAATCCTATATCACTTTAGATGATATTTCGCAATTAGAAGCAGCAACCGCAGACCCTCACGGATTTATAAAAAACGCAAGCTATCCTCTTGCTATTGATGAAATTCAAAGAGCTCCCGATCTTTTAAAAGCTATAAAAAAATCAATAGATGAAGATAAGAAACCAGGGCGTTTTCTTTTAACCGGATCAGCTAATATTTTTTCTTACCCCGGAATATCTGAAAGTCTAGCGGGACGCATTGATGTAATACATCTTGAGGGGTTAAGTTTAGGAGAAATTTTAAATCAAAATAATCCCTCTTCTTTTATATCAGATATTTTTTCCGGCAGCACTATCCATGAATTAAAGGATAAATGGACTGAAGAGCTAAAACATAAACCGGAAATAAATACTCAATTTCTCAATGAATATATTTTTTATGGTGGATTTCCAGAAATCGCACTAAAAAAGCAAAAAAGATTTCGTGAACGTTGGTTCTCTTCTTATCAATCAGCTTATATTGAACGAGATGTACGAAATATAAATAAATTTTTGGATGTCGTTTCTTTTGCTAAGCTTTTTCGTCTGATTGGTTTACAAAGCAGTAATTTATTAAATCAAAAGAATTTAGGTAACGAGATAGGATTAGACCAGAGAACAATATCAAGATATTTAGAGATTTTAGAAACAACTTTTCAGGTAAATCAGTTAACACCTTGGTTTAGTAATACCCGTAAAAGATTAATTAAAACTTCCAAGATTTATATGAATGATTCAGGTTATGCATCATATTTACATGGCATAACAACTCCTGATCTATTACCAAAAAGTCCTTATTACGGAGCAATATTTGAAACATGGTTATGGGCAGAATTAAGGAAGTTATTAACTTTAACTACGGGAATAGAACAAACGTTTTATCGCACACATTTAGGAAAAGAAGTTGATTTTCTTCTACATAAAGGTGATATATTTTGTGGTTTAGAGTGTAAAAGTACGGAAACTATTCAAAGTCAACATTTTGCAGGACTGAAAGATTTATCCGAAGCACTAACCTCGCGAATTATGCATGGCATTATACTTTATAACGGCAATGAAATAATTAGCTTTTCTGACAAATTCCTTGCCGTACCCTTAAGATATATAATTTGAATATGTAATAATTTGTAATATAATATAACTTGCACCATTCAGCATTGAATATTAATATTTTAAGTATATATTATTAGTATTTATAAATGCAGCAAGTTACATTATCAAAGCCCGTAAGCTGTTACGGAATAGGTGTTCACTCTGGGAAACGTACTCAGTTAACTATTGAGCCTGCTAAAGAAAATACAGGTATTATTTTCATAAGAACAGATATATCTTCAGAAAATAATTATATTGAAGCAAAATATTTTAACGTTTCTGACACTTTACTTTCTACTACTATAAGCAATAGCAACAAAATACAAGTCTCAACAATTGAACATATAATGGCTGCATTATGGGGATGCGGAATTGATAATGCTGTTATCAAAATAGATGGTCCTGAAGTTCCTATAATGGATGGCAGTAGCAAACCTTTTGTCTTTATGATTGAGTGTGCTGGGAAAAAGCTACAAAATGCTCCTAAAAAATATTTAAAAATTTTGAAAGAAGTAACAGCTACTCATAAAGATTGCGAGTTAACTTGTACACCTTCTGATCATATGAAAATAGATTTGACTATTGATTTTAATAGTAAAGCTATAGGAAGACAAAATTTAGTCTTTTCAAAGCAAGAATCTTTTAATAATAATATTGCTGATGCTCGTACTTTTGGCTTTACAAAAGATGGTGATTATTTACAGAGTAAGGGACTTGCTCTAGGTGTTTCATTCGAGAATACAATAGCTATAGATGATCAAGATAAAGTCTTAAATCCTGATGGATTACGTTATCAAGATGAATTTGTGCGTCATAAATTATTAGACCTATTTGGCGATTTATATACTTCTGGTAATAACATTATAAGCTCGATTAATGGCTATAAAACTAGTCATGCTCTTAATAACGAGTTATTACAACGAATATTTAGTGATAATACCTCACATAAATTTGTTACTGCTAGCGAGATATAGCAGATCTTCTTCTTTTATTCATAACATTTGCTAAGTTACTATATTCTTGAGCTTTATTAGGCTTCTCATAGAATGGATTCATTACTCTTCCAATATCTTTGGCATAACTTTCTTTTTCAATATTTAATGATACTTTATTTTTATTACAAAAATCATTAAACCCATTATTTCTTATTTCACCAATAAATGTATTTCTTATTTCATGAAATTTCTCTCTCTTATCATTATCTTTCATCTTCCAATAATTCTTATCAGTGATTAACTTCTTTAACACCGCTGTTTGCAGAATTTGTTCTTTAGTGTATTTTTCTAGTTGATCTAAATTTTTATAATCTGGCGTGTCGTGCTTTTTACATTCTTCATTTATGTTTAACTTAAATATTGTTTTTATTCCTTTTTTTTCTTTTTCACTAAGTCCACCAGTAATTAACGAAACAGAAGTCATTATGCCATAACCTGTCGCTTTTAAAATTCCAAGTACATTACCGCTTGCTCCTTGAATAATAGCAGTAGATATAGCAGCTATATTATTTGAAAATACTATACCAATACTTTTAAGATTTTTGCTACTTATTTTATATTTATCACTATTAAAATCTTTTTCTTTTTTAGGTGGTGTAAATAATTCACTTTTTAGACTATCTTTTAACCTAGGTTCTAACGATAATATATAATCTTGCTGGGCTTTAGCATTTCTATTTTGTACTAATAAATTATTTTCTTTATGAAGTTTACACAAATTTCGTATTTTAACAGTTTCATTTATAGCCTGAATTCCTACACCTACCGCAGTAATAGCAGCTACTGTTATAACTATAGGCGACACAGGTGTAAAAAGCCCTGAAACCGCAATTACTGCACCTGTTAACGAAATAGCATAATTTAAGGAATTACTAAGTAATATTTTACCGACTTTGCTTTGAGTAAATTTATCCCATTTATTTTTAAAGAACTCAATTATTTTAAATGTCTTCCCTAAAAATTTACCAACTTTGCTATTTTTAAATTTACCCCATACATTTCCAAAAAACTGAGCTATTTTAGATTTTTTTTCCAAAGGCTTTTCTAAAATTTTCTTTTCAGATTCTTGTTGATAAGTTTTATCAAAATTACTTTTTAGTTTTTCTATTTCCAAATCATCAAAAGAAAAATTTTTTTTAATATTTTTTTCTTTATTCATTGAATTAATCGACTCTATAGTTTAAATTATAAAAAATTAAAAGATTTCATTATCATATTATAACATTTTATATGAACGGAAAAGAAATAAATAAAATTGTTGCAGCTATATTGTTTGCAAGTTTAATTGCCATGATGGTTGGATTTATTGCAAATATATTATATAAACCGGTTTTAGAACCAAAACATCGAGGTTATAGTATTGCAGTGCAAGAAGTTTCAGAAGCACCTACCACGCAAGCACAAGCCCCAATCAACATACCGGAATTGATGAAAACAGCAAATGCTGATAATGGTCGTGAAATAGCTAAAAAATGTTTAATGTGCCACTCTCTTGATAAAGATGGTCCAAATAAGATAGGACCTCATTTATGGGATGTAGCAGGTCGTCCTAAAGCAAGCATAACGGATTATAAATATTCCCCTGCTCTATCAGCTCTTGGAGGTAGTTGGGATGATGATAGTTTATTTGCTTTCTTACATAAACCAAGTAGCTATGCTCCTGGTACTAAAATGTCTTTTGCCGGTATATCAAAACCGCAAGACATCGCAGATGTTATATTATTTTTAAAAACTTATGTTCATGATAAGTAATTTCTTTTCTTTCAAAAATAGTATTTCATACTCTTTTTGAAAGAATAATTAGAATAATGAGTATATAAGATGGAAAGCGGTTCCCATCTTATATACAAATAAATTTATTTTTTGTTTGTAATAAAATGCTCAATTTTCATTTTATTTTGGAGTATATCTCAGTGACTGAATTATGGTTAATAATCGGGGTAATTTGTATAATTGCAGAATTTTTTGCAATTCCAAATATTGGGTTCTTATTTTTTGGATTTGGAGCATTGTCAAACGCTCTTATAATTTATCATTATCCTCTAATTAACTTAACAAATCAAATAACACTTTTTGGTTTATTATCCCTTATATGGTTTTGTATATTATATTATCCTCTCAAAAAATATGTATATAGCAAAACTACTTCTAATGAAAACTATTCCGATATGATAGGTAAAGAAGCTGAAGTTTATAGCGATGTAATTTCAGAAGAAAACCTTGGGCAAGTAAAATGGTCTGGTGTCATTATGAATGCTTACCTTGTACCAAACGAGAAAGCTAAATCAGGAGATAAAGTATATATTACCAAGGTTAAAGGTAATATATTAATCTGCTCTAAACACAGACCTAAATAGTAATCTAATAAAAAACAATACTTAAGGATTGCCGCATAGATCGAGGATTGTCATTGCGAGGAAATACAAAGTAATTGACGAAACAATCCAGTAAAATGCATAGCATTTTTTATTATTTTTCTCGATGCCGTGGCTTGACCAATAGTACCGGACAGTTATTATTGATAGTGTTAGTAAGCAAAGAAATATTAAATATTCTCTCTTAGCCAATCGAAAACTTTGTTAATCCAGCTGCTATTTTCATCAAGTTTCATATGGGAAAATTCTTTTTGCTGTTTTAGAGCATGAATTTTTAGCATACCTATAACTGCCGAATAAGCAGCTGGATTATAATCTTCAGTAAAGCCATCAATAAGCTCTGGCTTACCTATTCTAGTTTGCTTCTCAAAAACTTTACTTGAAAGCTCCTTTAAACCTCTAAGCTGCGATCCGCCTCCAGTAATAACAGTGCGGTACACTGATATTTGTCCTTTTATTGCCTTATCATATTCAGATTTTACCATTAATAATATCTCTTCTGCTCTTGCTTTTATTACTTCAGCAAGTTTATAAACCGTTACTGCTCCTGCAGGGCTATGGTGAGCATCAACATTAAAATCCTCCATATTAATAATACTGTCTTTATCAAAAGAGGATAAAATTGCGTTACCATATAAAATTTTTAATTTTTCAGCCGTAGCAAGATCAGTACCGAAAACTTTTGCAATATCAGAGCTAATATGAAAACTACCTATATTTACGTGTCCTGTATATATCAATTTACCGGCAAAGAAAATACCAAAAGAAGTGGTTTTATCACCTATATCTATAATTAGTGAACCGAGGTTTTTTTCATCATTTGTAAGACAGCTGATTGCAGAAGCATAAATCGCTAGAGTAATATTGGTAACTTCAATATGGCATTTGGCAAAACACTGCACGATATTTGATAGCATATTTGACTCAGCTGCAATAACATGTAATTCACAACCAAGTTCTTTTCCATACATACCTACAGGGTTTTCAACCCTATTATTATCAAGAATAAACTCAAGAGGAAAGTAATGAATAATTTCTTGATCCTTAAATTTAAACTCCTGTAATGCTTTTTGTAAAAGCTTTTTTATATCTTGCTCGGTTATAGTTGCTGTACTAATTTTAATAGTATAATTTATATAATAAGATTTAGTAGCAGCTCCTGATAGCGATAATATAACTTTCTTGATATTTTTATTACAATCTTTTTCTAACGCATAAATTGCTGAAATAATACTACTTTCAGCATTTTTTAAGTCTGTTATAACCCCTGATTTTATGCCTTTAGAATGATGTAAATTTTGACTTGCTACCTTAATCTCACCTTTTTTACTAATATAGGCAGCAATGGCAGCAATTTTACTACTGCCAAAATCAAGTGCTACAAAATTCGATATTTTCTCTTTCATTTTTTATGTTTGTTGTAATTCCAAAAACGTCATTGCGAGGAGCATAGCGACGAAGCAATCTAGTTAAATGTCCTGAGCTTGCTTTCGCCCTCTGCTATGCATCTCCTCGCAATGACGAATCTAATTAATACTTCTCTATATAATATTTATTCTTGTCCCTCAAATCTAACTGTTTATAGTTTTGATTAAATAGTTTATTTGCTTTATTGAGTGCATCTATATATTTTAAGGCTTCTTCAAAATTCTTTGCCGGTAATTTAATATTTATTCCACCCTTAAGATTTAAATCCCACCTTCTATCCCCACATCTAATAGCAGATGAAGTTTTATTTATTAATGCCGGATATTTTTGTAGCTCATTTACTAGCTTGCTAGCATATATATTTGCCCCCTCTCCTACAACATGTAATAAATGAGGAAAAGGCTCTATGTTCTTACTGATTTCATAACCCTCTTCATCAATTAAGAAGAGTTGGTTATTGATCTGCCAAATGGCAATATGTTCTCTTTCAAACAGTTTTATATATATTGTGTTTGGTAATCTTCTTGAAACATATACTTCCTTAATCCATCTATTATTCTTTAAATTATTCCTAATTTCATCTAAATTAAGAGCAAAAATAGAACTACCTTTTTTAGCATTTAAAACTTTTAATATTGTAGGTTCATCAACATTTTGTTGTCCCTCAATTATTACATTCTCAAGTTTAAAGCCAAATTCTGTAGTTGTTTGATATATATTTGTTTTTAAATAGCTTTTTAACGAAGCAAAATATTTTGTGAAAGCAAACAAACATATAAAGATAATTAAAACGATTTTAAGTATTAATATTGTTTTCTTATAGATTAATCCTAACTTCCGACGCAATGAAATGTTATTGTTTTTTTTAGCGGTATTTTTTTTATTTGAGCTTGTTTTTTTTCTCATGATTCAAAGCTTGCCGTCTTTAAAATTTCTTCAATTAAATTAACAAAATCTATACCATGATAAGCAGCTATTTCAGGAACTATAGATAAAGGAGTCATACCAGGATGCGTATTTATTTCTAAAGCATATAACTTATTTGTTCTTTCTTCTAAAATAAATTCAGCTCTAGCTACCCCTTTGCAGTTCATTATTTTAAAAATTTTTTCTGACTCTTTAAGTAGCTTATCATATATATCGGTAGGCAAAGGAGCAGGACATAGATGCTCGGCAAATCCTTCAGTATATTTAGTTTCATAATCATAGAAACGATTTTTTAATAGCTTAATTTCTAAAGCTCCCAAGGCTTTGCCATTTAATATTGCTACTTGTAATTCACGCCCTTTTATATATTTCTCTATTATTACCTCATCACCATAAGGAAAATCATAGTTAGCAAAGTTAAAATCATCTTCCTCAAATATTACCTCAACACCAATACTTGAGCCTTGTGTAAGCGGCTTAATCACGTATGGGCGTTTTATAGGATCAGTTTTAACATTATCACCTTTACTTATGACAATACTTTCTGCCATATTAATATTGTTAGTCAAAAACCAGCTTCTAGAATGTACTTTATCAAAAGCAAGGCTTGATGCTAAAACCCCGCTATGAGTATAAGGAATTCGCATAATATTAAGAAGTCCAGGCAGGCAACCATCTTCACCATATGTGCCATGCAGACAATTAAAAACAATATCAGGCTTTATTTCATGCAGCTTAACAGCAATATCAGCTCCCATATCTATAAAAGTAACTTTATAGCCTGCTTCTATTAAAGCTTTGCCTACCCCTTCAGCTGATATTAGCGACACTTCAAGTTCAGCAGACATACCGCCCGCTACTAACGCTATATGCTTCTTGCCTCTATCGCTTAATATTTTGATTTCTGAGCTTTCAACCCAATGTGTTTGATATTTATGCATATTTTCATTTTTTGTTACTAGGTAAACGTCATTGCGAGGAGCATAGCGACGAAGCAATCTCGGAACATTCTTATAAGATTGCCACGCCACTTTCAGTGGCTCGCAATGACGAAGTTAGAATTTCCCAACTCTCTTTATCTCCCAATTTAATTTAATCCCACTATCTTCAAATACTTTCTGCTGGACGAAATTACCAAGATCTTCTAAGTCCTTAGCGGTAGCATTTCCATTATTTATCATAAAGTTACAGTGAAGTTCTGAGATAGAAGCATCGCCTATTCTATAGCCTCTAAGTCCTGCTTTGTCAATAAGTTGCCACGATTTAAATCCTTCCGGATTTGCAAAAGTACTGCCGCCAGTACGCTCCTTAATAGGCTGAGTAGATGATCTTGCAGCATTTATTTCATTCATCCGTGCTAATATTTCTTCACTATTGCCTTTGGTAATTTCAAAAACAGCTTTAAGAATAATTAAATCCTTTGGTAAATTATTACCACGATATTTAAAGTCTATTTCTTCATTTGTAAATGTTAGAAAGTTTCCTGCAAAGTCGATTGCTTCAATCCTAACTAAAATATCTTTAAACTCACAACCATAAGCTCCGGCATTCATCGCAACGCCGCCGCCAATAGTGCCAGGAATGCCGACTAAAAACTCAAAGCCGCTAATAGCATTTACCTGACAAAATTTAGCTAAACTAAAATTAAGGCAACTGCTGCCGACTATTAAATGACTATCATCCGTAAAATCGATATTGCTAAAATTTTGACCAAGCTTTATAACGACTCCCTCTATACCGCCATCTCGTATAATAATATTCGAACCAGCACCAAAAGTAGTTATGGGTAATTTTTGTTTATTTTGTACTAAGAAGCTTGCTAAATCTTCGTTATCTATAGGCTTAAAAAATATTTCAGCATTACCGCCTACTTTAAACCATGTTAAATGTTTTAAGTTATAATCTTTCCTATATTCACCTTTTACTATAGGGAGATTCATGACAAATTACCAAATTTTTGTGGTAATTCATTAGCAAAGTTTGAAATATTACCTGCTCCCATCATAACAATCATATCACCAGGGGATGCTTTATTCATTATAACTTCTACAGTGTCATCTAATTTTGCTAAGAAATTCGCTTGATTATGATATTTGAGCTTAATAATGTTATCAATTAAACTTTGCCCGCTAATACCCTCTATAGGGCTTTCACCTGCCGCATATACATCTGTAATATAAAGTAAATCCGCATCATTAAAGCAACGCATAAAATCCTCGAATAAATGCTGCATTCTCGAATATCTATGTGGCTGGAAAATAGCAATAACCTTACCATGTTGTTTATTAGCTATATTTTTGGCAGTAGATAATGTTGCCTTAATTTCTTCAGGGTGATGAGCATAGTCATCAATAACCGAAGCTTGATTATATTCAGCTACTTTAGTAAATCTTCTTTTTACTCCTTTAAAGCTATTAAAGCCGTTTTTAATAGCCTTAATACCGAAATCTAACTCCACCCCTACACTGATTGCGGCTAAACTATTTAAAATATTATGCCTTCCTGGGGTTGGAATAGTAATTTTCTCTATAATTGTAACACCACTTACATTTGGCAAACTAATTTTTACATCAAAGGTAGATGAAGTAATATCTGTACTAATATTAAATGCGATAATATGAGCATCATCGGAATCAATACCATAAGTGATAACTTTCCGCTCGGTAATATTATTTACTAACTCACGTACTATTTTATGGTCAATACAACAAACAGCAAAACCATAAAAAGGTAAATTTGTGATAAAACTCCTAAAGGCATTAATTAGCGTATCAAAATCTTTGTAATAATCTAAATGTTCTGGATCAATATTAGTTATTATTGCAATGGTCGACGGAATACTTATAAAAGTTGCATCTGACTCATCAGCTTCAGCAATTAAATAATTACTTGAACCGAGATAGGCATTTGTGGATCTATTATTAATAATACCACCATTAATGACTGTAGGGTGTAAACCAGCTGCCTCAAATAAGCAAGCAACTAAAGAAGTGGTAGTAGTCTTACCATGTGAACCAGATACCGCTACCGAGCATTTTAACCTCATAAGTTCAGCAAGCATTTCTGCACGTCTGATAATTGGGATTTTACGCTCCAAAGCTTCTTTTACTTCCGGATTATTTCGATTAATTGCCGAAGAAACAACAACATATGAGACATTTGTAATATTTTGTGGTGTATGACCAACAAATATTTTAATGCCATATGCTTCTAAACGTTTGGTATTATAATTTTCTGATAAATCAGAACCTTGCACCTTATAACCAAGATTATGTAATATCTCAGCAATTCCGCTCATTCCAACGCCGCCAATGCCAATAAAATGTATAGTTTCTAAAGTTTGATTAGTTTTTTTTAATTCAAGTAACAGCATTTAAGTTAATTTTTAAAATTGAGTTGTGCATATATGGTTTTAGGGGTTTTGTCAAGTACTATAAAACGTCATTGCGAGAAGATGCATAGCATCGCCGAAGCAATCTCAGAATGTTAATACTAGATTGCCGCGTCGAAACTGCGTTTCTCCTCGCAATGACACTACTCCGCCCTATCAAATTTTGCTTCGGAGTAGTAATTGCCTTGCAAGCCGCCTACTTTTAGATCTATTAAAAACTTAGCTATTTCACCGTTTTCGACAAATTCAGCTACTGTTTCAATATTTAAATCTTCTGAGATTTTAATTAATCTTTCGACAAAATATCTACTTTGTACATCACTTGTAATACTACGGACATATTTGCCATCAATTTTTATAATATCAATAGGCAAGCTTTGAAGTTGTTTAAAGGATGTAAAGCCTGAGCCGAAATCATCTAAAGCAAATTTACAACCAAATTTACGTAACTTATTGATAAATACGTTTATTTTATTATAATTCTCGTTAAAAGAAGTTTCAGTAATTTCGACAATTAAACGATCTCGAACATCATAAGTTTTTAATAAACTTTCTGCTATCTCCCATAAAGCTTCATCAGTCGTACCAATATTTGAAATATTAACAGATAGCATTAAATTAGGATTGTTTACAAGCTCGTGAATACTCATCTCTAAAACGATCTGATCAATTATAAAAATTAATCCTTTATTTTCAGCAATGGGAATTATAGGACCGACAGAAATATAAACACCATTCTCATCCGGTATTCGAAGTAGACATTCATAATAATGTACTTTCAAAGTCTTGCGATCAATTATAGGCTGATAAGCAAATCGCATAGTTTTTTTAGCTAAAGCTTGTCTAAGCAAATTGAGTTGTAAATTAGACTTTTTTATATTCTCTAAATCATGATCATCAGAGTTATATTCACGATAATAATAATTATTATTCTGTGAAAGTAACATATTTAGTATTTTCTCAATCTCTTCTGCATTAGCACTTACTTTTGGGAACTCACTACTCGCAATACAACAATTTATATAGATTTCCGGTCGCTCCTCATTTATATAAAGCTGGGAAGATAAATATAATTTTCTAGCAAAACTTTTAATTAGATCAGAATCGGTAATATCTAGTACAAATAATATTATGTCTTTTTTTGTTTTTCTAAATTTTAGAGGAATATCAAGCTCCTTGCTTACATTTTCAATAATTTTTTCTAAATCCTGAATTATGAAATTCTTATTTGGTTCTATGAATGCAATTTCATCATAATTCAATAATTTACAAGCAAAACATACTCCCATCCCTATTTTATCCATTTCAGCTTGTAAAACTTTATATTCTGTGATTAATTCTGACATTGCCATTTTGATAATAAAATTATATATTCTAAGAATACTAAGGTATTTTTTCTATAAATAAAATAAAAATATGAGCAGAATAGACAGGATAACTAAAAGCTTAAGTGTCTTAAAACCACATTTTTGCGAAATAATAGACGAAAGTCATAAACATGCTAGTCATTATGATGGAATTCACAGCCATATTAAAATAAAAATTTCGGCAGAAATTTTACAAGGCAAAAGCCTAATTGCCAATCATCGCACTATTAATAACCTACTTGCCGATGAATTCCAAAATGGCTTGCATGCTCTATCACTTGAGGTATTTTAAATGAAAACAAATGATTTATTAAAAGTAGCGACAGGTGCTAGCAGCGTCTTACATAAAGCAATAAATAATATAAAAGATAAAAGTTGCGACGTGATTGAGGATAAAATACTTAAAGGTAATTATGTTACTAGGGAAGAATTTGAAAAATTACAAACCCTAGTAATAAAATTGAAGAAAGAAATAACGGATATGAAAAGATAATTATACTCCTAATAAATGAAAAGTTGGGTAGACGAAGTTTTATTTGAAAAAGAACATGTGGTCTGTAAGCCGAAGAGCGGAACGTATACTTAATGATAGTACCGGACAGTTTTTATTATGTGTCATTCCCGCGGAAGTGCAGTAGTGTCCGGAAAAAAATAAACGTTGTTATTATTAGGTTTTTTCGTCATTGCGAGAAGAATTACAAAGTAATTCGACGAAGCAAGGAAGTAAAAAAATGCTAAAATTAGTTATTTTTTACTATTTTTCTGGATTGCCACGCGGTCTACGACCGCTCGCAATGACGGTTTTAATAATACTCCAATTTTCTCCGGACACTACTGCACGGAAGCGGGAATCCAGCATAAAGCAAGATACCTAAGCTTTTAATTTTAAAAACTTGCTGCTTTTATATTTATTTTTCTGGATTCCCGCCTCTAGCTAAGAATGACATATAAGGTCACCTATACCTGAATAAAATATAACATTTTTTTAAAACTGTCCGGTACTATTCATAGCTAATTTTTGAAGTTCATCGAGTAGACATCTTTTGATCAGTTCTAATATATACAACTACTGACATACCTGGGATTAAATTAGCAACAGGGGCATCAAAATCAATTAAAACAGGTACACGCTGCACTATTTTAGTAAAATTACCGGTAGCGTTGTCAGGTGGGATTAAGGTAAATTTAGAACCGGTAGCAGGGGAAATATTACGAATTTTTCCATAAAATGTTTTTTTAGGAATAGCATCAAATTGGATTTTTACTTTCATGCCTGGCTGAAATTTCTTAATTTGTGTTTCCTTAAAATTAGCCTGAATATACATTGAATTATCTTGTACTATAGAGAATAAAGCTCTACCGGGCGTTATATAATTTCCTACTTCTAAACTACTATTACCAAATACACCAGATACCGCAGCAATAAGCTTAGTGTTCTGCAAGCTCCGTAAGATAATTTTTTTATTTGCTTCTAATTCTTTTAGCTTTTCTTGTTCTGCTGCTTTTTCAAGCCCAAGTAGCTGTAAGTTTTGCTTAGAGATATCTATATCTAGCTGTGCTTGTTTATAATCAGTTTTTGCTTTTTGATAAGCATTTTTAGAATCGTCCAACGCTTTAATACTGGCAAATTTTGCCTTATTTAACTCTTGTACTCTAGTAAAATCAGTTGAAACAATATTAAAACTTGTTGCGGCAAGTTTTAGTTTTTCGCCTGACTGTTCTAATTGGTTCTGCCCTATAGATATTTTTTGATCAATAATCTCTATATTTTTTTCTGAAGCTCCAATAGACGCCTCAAGTGCTGCAAGCTTGGCTTTATAGTCTCTATCATCGATTTCGCCGATTAAATCGCCTTTACTAACTTTTGTATTATTAGTCACTAATAGATTAGTTAAAACCCCATTAATTTCAGCACTAACATCTGAAATATCAGCATCAATATAAGCATTATCTGTTGATTCTGTATTTACCCAAACATAAATTTTATAACCTAAATAAGTTATTACTATAAGGGCTATAATGAGGATATATTTAGCAAATGGGTGATTTCTATATTTTTGAATATTTTGTTTTAATACATCAAGCATAATTAATTGTTATTAAATTTATGTTTTAAGAAATAACAAAACGGGATAGAAAGAATATATATAACTGCAATAAATGGCAGTGCATACCATGGATATATTATAAGATTTATGATAACAACAGCAAATAAAATCATTGCAAGCGATAAATATTCAGGCTTGATACTTAGATTTTTTGTTGAAATTGTAGGAAGTCTGCTAGCAAGGAGAAAAGCTATTATAGCTAAATATATATTAATTGTTATAGTATGAATACGAACATTTATATTTAATAATGTACCGATTTCAAAATCTATCATTACAGGAACTAAGGCAAGTAAAGCACCGCAAGGGGCAGGTACACCTGTAAAGAAATGCTCAGGTTTTTTATCTTGTTTTGGCTGATAAATACCAACATTAAACCTAGCAAGACGTAGAGCCATACATACTATGAATAGTAACATTACTGCTGAAGAAAATACTTTATACTCATATTGCTGGAAAGACCATAAATATATTAAATAAGCAGGTGCTATACCGAAATTAGCAAAATCACATAAAGAATCAAGTTCAGCACCAAAGGGGCTAGTAGCATTTAGCATCCTTGCAATTCTTCCATCAATGCCATCAATAATTGCTGCTACTATAATGCAATATACGGCAATTTCCCATTTACTATCTAATGCAAATTTCACTGAACTCATACCAGTTACTAAGCCAAGCAGAGTTACAAAGTTTGGTATTAATTTTATTATAGGTACAGGTTTAGATATTATAGTTTTACGAATTTTTAACAATGCAGATACTCAAGAAAATATGGTTTATGATATTATAACGTCATTGCGAGCGAGCGGAGCGAGTGCGGCAATCTCATAAAGTAGAATTCCTGAGATTGCCTTCGCCCTAGGCTTTGCCACTCCTCGCAATGACGGTTGCTTCTACTTTCTTTCAAACTGTAATTCAGCTGTCTTTTTGCGTCCAAAATCTGCAATAATAGTTTCGCCACCAATAGCAGTTTGTCCTTTACTTACTAATAAAGCAGTTTTTAGTGGTAGATATACATCAACTCTACTACCGAAACGAATTATACCATATCGCTCGCCTGCTTTAACTTCATTACTTTCCTCTAAATCACAAACTATACGTCTTGCTATTAATCCTGCAATTTGAACAAAAGCAATTTTTTGCCCTTGCTCTGTTTCCATTAATACAGATTGATGTTCGTTATAAACACTTGCTTTATCAAGAGAAGCATTAAAAAACTTTCCAGGGTTATAATGCAATGCTAAAATTTTACCATTTGCTGGAATTCTATTCACATGCACGTTAAAGATATTTAGGAAAATACTAACTCTAATCATTTCGACATCACCAAGCCCTAGCTCTGCCGGTGGTAAGGCTTCTTTGATTTCTTGAATTACCCCATCCGCAGGGCTTATTACCAAATCATTACCTATCGGTACGAAACGATCGGGATTCCGGAAAAAATAAATACACCAAGCAGTAGCAATAAATCCCATACAACCAAGCTTCTCGTTGAAAGAAGCAAGTAAGAAGCTTACTAATGCAAAACTAGCAATAAATATGTAACCTTCACGGTGAATAATTTTAAATAAGTCGTTATATTGTTTCATTTTAATCTCTATAGTTATTATTTTTTCTGAATTGCCACGCTCATTTCATTTGCGTAGCTCAGATGACTTGGTATCCACGCAAGCAATGCTGCCACGGGATGACATTGAGTACCCACAAGCTGATAATTTATGCTTGTTCTGCTTTATTATCTTCATCATCATTATCCTCTCTTTCTGTCTCATCTTCATCGTTACTTGTGGTTTGAGCTTCTTGAGCAGTACCAAGAGCATAAACACACAAATCTTCAAACGATACATTATTTTTTTTCGAAAGATCATATAGCTGTTTTACTGCATCCATAACAGCATCAGGAATAGTACCGCCTCTCTCATCTGATAACCATTTTGATTGGAACTGCAATGGGTGATGTCCATCTTGCGGTGTACCTATATAAATGGTAAATTTAGACTTTTGTCCTCCAAAATCGCAATCAATGTCAAACTTTTTCATAATACACTTACAGATACAATTAACATGCTTAATTATTATATCTTAATGCTAAAAATGCAAATTTAAAATAATGTTTTGCTTAAGATTTTTTTAATTCTCTAGTAATGTAACGATTTGAATATATAAATTTATCACTAGAATCTACAACTATACCACCTGCTTCTTTAATAAAAAGATCAAAAGAATAATATAGCGTAAAATTTAATAATGGTAAATATATTAAGTCAGCCTTACCTGATGCTAAAAGCATCGCTGCATAACAAGAAGAACCAAAAGTTCTACTGTTATTAATCTCTTGAAAATTATTGTTTTTTAAATCTTCAATAATTGTTAGACAATTTTCCAAATTATCATTATCAGAAACCCTTAACCTTAAACCTTTATGATTAGAGCCTAAATCATTTTTTTCTACCCAAGCCCCTCTACCCCTTTCAGCGTAATATACCTCATTAAGAACCGGAAAATATATAACAGTAGAAACAGGCGTTAGAACATCTTGATTTTGCTTCAAACAAGTTATTGATACAGCAAAAAAAGGAAGACTTCTAGCAAAATTATTTGGACTATCTATAGGATTGACTAAAAAAACAGTTTCATAATTATTGTTGGGATCAAATTGATCTTCAGGAAAAAATAAATATTTCGTATGTTTTTGTAATTCTTCACATAATAAAGTTTTTAATCTTAAATAAGATCGCTTACAAAACTCTTCATTTCTAATAGGATTTTTTTGAAGCATTTCAAGCTCTAAAAAATCTCTATGTACAAACTTAACTGCTTTACGCAGTGAATTAATTAACAAATTAGTTATAGGTTGCATTTAGTAATTATAATATTAGTATTTTTATTTATTTTTCTAGATACCGTGGTCAAGCCACGGTATGACAATGTTACTTAGACCTTTCAACATAGGTTAGATCCTCAGTCTTAACAACAATTTTTTCGCCTATCTCTAAATATTGAGGTACTTTTACCTTAACACCATTTGCAAGGATTGCTGGCTTGTACGAAGCGGTTGCGGTTGCTCCTTTTATTACTGGATCAGTTTCAATAATTTCTAATATAACTGTTGCAGGGAGTTCAATACTTAGAGGTTTTTCATTATAAAATTCGACTTTAACAATCATATTTTCAGTTAAAAAAGGTAATTTTTCATCTAAAATTTCTTTGTTTACACTTATTTGCTCAAAAGTCTGATTATCCATCAATACTATATTATTATCTTCAAAATATAAAAATTGACAGTCTTTTTGTTCAAGTTCAGCTTTTTCTAAATGATCTGAAGAACTAAATCTTTCGTTACGCTTTGTACCAGTTTTTAGATTTTTCATCTCAACTTGCACATAAGCACCGCCTTTTCCAGGCTGAGTATGCTCAGGTTGTTTGCTTACCACCCATAAATCGTTATTATAAACTAATATATTGCCTGTTCTAATTGAATTCGCTGAAATTTTCATATATTATTACACTTAAACTTACTTTAAAAAAATATAAATATACAAATTATTTCCTTTAAAAACAAGAATTTAATCTTATGAGTGCAAACATATTAATAGTAGACGATATAGAAACGAATATTAAATTACTAGAAGCAAAGCTTTTAAATGAGTATTATACTGTTTTTAAAGCGAGCAGCGGCAAAGAAGCATTAAACATTTTAAAAAAAGAAAAAGTAGATATAGTACTTCTTGATGTTATGATGCCTGAGATGGATGGATTTGAAGTATGTAAAAAAATTAAATCTGATCCTGAAACTACCCACATACCGGTAGTAATGGTAACTGCTCTTTCTGATGTTGATGATCGTGTTAAAGGGCTAGAGGCTGGTGCAGATGAGTTTTTGACAAAGCCAATTAATGATAATGCTCTTTTTATAAGAATTAAATCATTATCAAGAATGAAAAGCTTAATTGATGAGTTAAAAATTCGTAATAGTACTAATGCATTACTTGGTGGTATTAATGTTGAAATACATGATGATTTTGCAGATAAGAAAATATTGCTAATTAACGATGATGTAGTACAAGCTAAAAACATAAAACAAATGTTGCTTAAAATTACATCTAACGTAAAAGTAATAAGTAATTCTGAAGAGACAGATACTATAAATGAATATAAACCTGATCTTATAGTAATTAGTAGTACTCTTGAAAATGAAGATCCTTTAAGAGTAGGAGCTATTTTAAGAGGCAAACCGGAAATAAGTGGAGTAATATTAATTTTACAAATTTATGAAGATGAAAACGGAAACGAAAATCAAATGCAATTAGTTATGAAAGGATTTGAGCTTGGCATTAATGATTATTTTGTTTATCCTATTGATGAAAGTGAGCTAGCTGCAAGAATTAAAACCCAGCTAAGACGCAAACAATATCAAGATAATTTACGTAACGATTTAGAACAAAGCGTAAATTTAGCAGCTAAAGACGGATTAACAGGTTTATTTAATCGCCGTTATTTTGATGTACACATTAAGCAAATGGTCGAAAAGGCTAATAAAGAAGGCATGAAATTATATTTGCTTATGTGTGATATCGATAATTTTAAGCATGTAAATGATACTTATGGACATCAAGCAGGAGATAAAGTTTTAATAACCACTTCTCGTATTTTAAAAAATACCTTTAGAGTAACTGATTTAATAGCAAGATTTGGTGGCGAAGAATTTACTATACTTTTAAATGATATAAATATTGACCAAGCAATATATACAGCAGAGCAAGTTAGAGTTAAAATAGAAAGCATGAACTTTCAAATAGACGAGCAAGAAGAACCTTTAAAAAAGACTGTGTCTATAGGAGTTACAGAGTATAAAAAAGGTGAGTCAATTGAAGAATTTATTGAACGCTCGGACAAAGCTATGTATGAAGCTAAAACAACTGGTAAAAATAAAGTTGTAAAACTATAATTATGAATAAAACTTCTAAAAAACATCTAGCATTACCTTATAGACCAGGCGTTGGTATGATGATATTAAACGCCGATAATAAAATATTTGTTGGTAAGCGAATAGATACTAAAATCTCTGCATGGCAAATGCCGCAAGGTGGAATAGTACCTGGCGAAACCCCAAGTATTGCAGCTATGCGTGAAATGTTAGAAGAAATAGGAAGCAGCAAAGGATATATAATTGCCGAAAGTAAATGCTGGTATAGTTACGATGTACCAAGTTTTTTAATTCCTAAATTATGGGACGGTAATTTTCGCGGACAGAAACAACGCTGGTTTTTAATTAGATTCACCGGCACTAATGAAGATATTAATATAAACACTCTTAATCCAGAATTTGACGAATGGCGTTGGGCATCACTTGATGAATTACTATCAATTATTATTCCATTCAAACGTAAGCTTTATCAAGCAGTAGTTAAAGAATTTGAATCATTAATACAATAGACATTGCAAACAATTAAAAGCGTTGTTGCACAGCACGATTTTCCTCCCATCATCCCGTGGTTTATACGACATTGTTACGTGGATACCAAATCGTCATTGCGAGCGAATGAAATGAGCGTGGCAATGACGGAAAAATTGATCCACGCAACAACGCCAGTTTTTCCTTACAATGATCTTTCGAAATTATGGCTGGGTTAAAGTTACAGTAATAGTATCTTGATAATTACCAACATTAGCAAGAGGTTGAGCAGGCAGGCTTGCATATATAGTATAATTTCTAGTAACCGGTCCAAGGGCAAGCAAATAGCTATCTTGAATTGTTACTGTACTACTTGTTCCATTACCAAGTATTTGACTATGAGCAGCATATTTATATAAATTATAGGTTAGCTTATTACTGCCGTTAAGCATATTTCTCGGATTATAAATATTTGCTGAACCGGTACTAAATTTTAAGGTATAGCTCACAATTAATGAAATTAAAGCACTACAAGTGACTGAAGCCGTAACTGAAGTAGTTTTGCTAGACGACGTACTAACATTACCAAATCCCACAGTTGGTACAGATACGCTACACGTTGCCATGGTTTGACCTGATAAAGCTAAACTAATTAAACACACTTCAACCAAATATCTTATTCGCATACTATCTCACCTAAATCAATTATCGGATCATTTAAATCTTTATTAACGGGTAAACTAAAATGGCAACATTTACTATTTTCTACATTTTCATTACAGATAGAACCATTTAATACTTCAAGATTTTTTATATCATTTATATAAACTTTTCCATTGTAACCAACAAATAATTGCTCATCTACTCCTTCAATAGTGACAGTGCTATCAAGAGGCATGAAATGTTTATTGCTATCAAATACTGTCATTTCCACACTTCTAACAATTTTAATACCAAAGTCTAATTTTACTGCCGATTTCGTTTTTGGTGCAATATTTAATGCAATATCGGAAAACTCTGCATTAAGAGGTAGTTTTTCATCATCTAATCTTATTTCAGATGGAATATAAGGGGTTACGTTTGGAATAAGTATTTTACCTTTATCATCTGTATAACCAACTAGTTGATTATTATTGTACACTCCAACATCTTTCATATCGCTTACCTTAACTAAGGCAATACCTCCGGTAATTGGTCTTGTCATATAATAATTCTTATCAATAGAGACCACGCTACCTTGAATATTGAACTGTTTAGTTGTTGATGCATCATTTTTATACAAATAGAGTCCATATCATTATGTTCACCATTACGATTAACTTGTACATTATAATTTGTAGATTTAGCTTTAATTTAAGTTAGCACTATACCCCCAGCCCATATTTGAGCTAATCGGTGATGAAAAGCCAAGCTGTTTGATATGGTAATTATTTTGATATGAATATTTAAATTAAAGGAAAGATAAGCAAAATTACCTGTATGCCTATTCTTTAAATCTGTACCTATAGTAAAGTTTAAGACGCCTCTTTTGGTAATATTTTTTTGGTAAGTTACTGATATAATATTTGATCTTTTATTTTTGAGTGTACCTTTTATAGCATAAGTTAAAAAATTTACGCTTATATTACCAATATCGCCATCACCGTAACTTGCTGAGATTTGATATCTTAAATTTGAATAAGTTTTATTAGGATAGTTATACACGTCTCTATAATTTTTATTATTCCAATCTAAATTACTATTAAAATCAAAATATTCTGATTCATAAGTATATCTGCAGTTAACTCTTTGAGAATGTCCAAAGTTTTTGATATTACTTGCTAATGAAATTCCAGCAACTCCATAATTACCAATTTTAAAATTACTGGTTGTACCAACAGTTCCATTATTTTTCAAAAATTCAAAATGTCCACCACTTGTTAAATAATCATTTATACCAAGCATATAATCAGTATTAAGAATTAAATATTTATAATCATTACTCTTAATAGTAAAATTTTGCCTTTGAAAACCTGTTTCATACGAAAAATCAGAAAGTCCAGGACGTAGTAAGCTCGGTGCTGCATAATAAGGAATGGTAATTGTTTCGATTTTACCAGTTATATCCTGCGTTTTAACTATTAAATCCCCCCTACCCGTAATAACCGGAATATTGCTTATATCAAAATCGCCCATTCTAGCTTTTGCATTATATATAGGAATATTATTCGAAAATAATTCAACACTACTAGGAAGCTCTGATTTTCCCCTGAAATCAAGTAAAGGATAAATGATTAAATTTGGTCGCACAGAAAAATTAGTAGCATATTGAATTCCAGCAAATCTAGTTGAATTAGACCAAATAGCCGGTTTTGTAAAACTATCACCCACTCGCCAATTGGTCATTTTATTTTCATTTTCATATGTCCAATTAGTTTCTAAACGAGTGAACTTATTATAGTTTTTTTGAGCACTCCTTACTTTGGAAAAATTTGAATTAACGGCTTTGCTTTGAAATAAAAAGCTATAACTATATACGCCGTTTTCAGTGGCATAATCCAATTCCTCTACCCCTGCTAGATAATTACTATGATCATCTTGAGTAAGGGTAAGATTATAATTGAAATATGCTCCATTAATTAGCTTATTGTCAACTTCCTTAATAGGTATATCAGTAGCATTAAATGATTGACCTTGCATTTTTTCGGTAGGAAAAATAATATCTAAATCTAAATTTTCATGATTTAAACTATATTTAGTGCCTGTTAATAAATCTAAATTAACATATTGTATATCATGATAAGTCACTAAGCCTTGTTTTAGATATTCTTCCTGCACGTTAAAATGCTCAATATCTTCAAGGGGGATTAGATAATTCCCTTGTTTATTTTGCATAATTGTCGGGAATATATCCGTCTCTACATAATTTACTTTTAATGAAACAATTAATTCACTATCATCTGTAATTTCTGCATAGCTTAATGAATTAAATAATACCTATAAATAATGATATTATTTTATATAAAAAGCACATGGCTTTGATTTATTAAATTAAAAAATTTTTAGCTGGAAATTGTTATGGGTACGTTAAATTCGACAATAAAATCTACTGTTGAAGTGATAGTATTATCTATTTTTATTTTATGTGCTAATTCTTTTACAGAAATTCTATAAGCATTTTCTGCTGTGGAAACATTTTTTTTATCCTTTACAGCAATCGTGATTATCTGGATTTTACCACCCTGTACAGGGAACATTAAAGGTGTTGCTATCAAATCTTTTTTTTCTTTATATTCTTCTTTGCCGTTTTCATATTCTCTTTTTAATACTGTTAACTGAAAACTTCTTTCCATTAGATCATTATTTTGTAATTTTATGGTTGCTATTTTATCATTTTTATTAATATTTATTTTTACCGGCATAATAGTAAAATTAGCAGCAGAGGATAGATTTGAAAATAATACCAGTGAAAATATCACTAAATTAAAATATTTTTTTAACATATAACCTTATAATTATTAAGTTTAGATATTTATGGGATTGTTATGCTTGCTGCAATTTGATCGCTATAATTATCTACCGGTACAGTAGTCTGACCTGATGGTATACGACCATAAACAGTATAGGTTTGAGCAAGACCAGTACCTGCTCCTGGTGGTGAATCACTATTATTTGCGTTATTTCCCCAAATAACAGTTCTAGCAGAATCAGAATAGAGAAAATACTGAAGTAAATTACTAGCACTTGCAGCACCTTTCATCTTACGAGTACTAGTAGAGCTACTGTTTTGACCCGAATCTAATTTTACATGATAACCTGTGCCAGCAGTACAAGTTACGGTAATAACGGATGTTTTATCGCTATTATTTTGAGAGGTATAGGGATCAAAACTTAAATTAGTTGCTGCAATTGAGCAATAAGGCTGAACTGTTGCAGTAACTGAAAAATTTACAGAAGTAGCAAAAATTTTATTGCTGTTTAATATTAAAATACTAACAACAATAATATTACGTAGGACCTTAAGGTTATTCTTCATAAATATCCTGTATTAAATTAAAAATAATTAATTTCTATTATTAATCTTTTACAAATCTTAACGATTTTACAAGGATAGTTTAAAAAACAATTACATTTTAAATGATTTTTATGATATTTTTCTCACAGAGTTTTTAAAGGAATAAACTTGTTTTATTTTATATCTATTTTTATTATTAATTAAAAAAATAATATTATTGTTGTACTATTAGTAGAAAATGTATATAGTGCGTTTTATATTAGTCAAAATTAAACTCCAAAAAAAGAGAAAACGTTATGAAAAGTATAGCTCACCATTGGATGCAACAAGGTAGAGAAGAAGAAAAAGCTATTATGGCAAAGAAAATACAAAAAGAAAAAGTGATTATGGCAAAGAAGATGCTAAAAGAAGGTATATCATTAGATTCTGTTATAAAAATTACCAAATTATCTAAAGAAGATTTAGAAAAATAAATATTATGAAAAGTATAGCTTACCACTGGATGCAACAAGGAAAAGCAGAAGCAAGAGAAGAAGAAAAAGCTACTATGGTAAAAAAAATGCTAGAAAAGAATAAACCTTTGGGTGGAATAATATATTTTACAGGTTTAACCAAAGAAGAAGTTGAGAAGTTAATGTAAGATATAAGAAAAAGATTTAAAAGCCAAAATGATACAAGTAATTATGACTAGATAAAAATATAATTGACTATTACATCTGACCATTATAATATAAAGATAATTTTACTTTTTGTGCGATATAAAATGTCTACTAAAATAGCAATTAGTTACTTTAAATCTCATTGTCTTGAAATAATAGATAAATTACAAACCGATAAAGAATCTATTATAATTACTAAAAGAGATAAAGCTGTAGCTCAAATATTACCTATGGATAATAAAAAAATCTCATTATTTGGTATGCTAAAAAATAAAGCTGAGATAAAGGGTAATATATTAGAACCAATAGAAGAAAAATGGAACGTGGAACATGAATAATACTTTAGTATTAGATACACATGTTCTACTGTGGTCATTATTACAACCTAAAGAATTATCAGATGATATAAAACATAAGATTAATCTAGCTCAAGAAAATTCACAATTATTTTTAAGTTCTATTTCTTTATGGGAAATAGCCATGCTTAGTTTTAAAAAGCGTATTAATATCTATGAACCTATAAAAGATTTTCTGAACTCTATAACAGATATTAATGGATTAGCTATTAAAGATATTTCTTCAGAGATTGCAGCAGAAAGCATTTCCCTTATGGATGATTTTCATGGCGATCCAGCCGATAGAATTATTGTAGCAACAGCAAAATGTCTTGGGGCTACATTACTTACTAGAGATCAAAAAATTCTTACTTGGGCTAAGTTAGGGCATATTAAATCAATATCTATTTAAACATTGTAATTAATAACAATTGATTATTTCCCTAATATCCAATAAAATCCTGTTTTAAAATCAAATATAAAATAATAATGCACAATACTGATGTTTTAATAATAGGTGCAGGACCTAGTGGGTTATTTGCCATTTTTCAAGCAGGAATGTTAGGAATGAAGTGCCATTTAATCGATGCACAAGAGGTTATAGGTGGTCAGTGTATTACACTTTATCCTGAAAAGCCTATTTACGATATACCAGCCTACCCTAAAATTGCCGCAGCAGAGCTAATAAAACAACTGGAATTACAAGCAGCTCCGTTTAATCCGGTTTATCACTTAAACCAACAAGCGGTAGAATTAAAAAAAGAAGGTGAATTTTTTGAAGTAAAAACCTCAAAAGATATTGTTATTAAAAGCAAAGTAATCATTATTGCAGCTGGATCTGGCTCATTTGGTCCTAATAAGCCTCCTCTTGCAAATATTGAAGAATTTGAGAATGAATCAGTTTTTTACTTTATTAATAACCGCAGTAAGTTTACAGGTAAAAATATAGTTATAGCAGGTGGCGGTGATTCTGCTGTTGATTGGGCTATTTCTCTTTCTGAAATTGCTAATAAAATATATCTAGTTCACAGACGTGATAAATTTAGAGCAGCAAATGAGAGTTTAAGACAATTAAAAGATATAGCAGAAAGTGGAAAAATTGAGTTAGTTACCGGCTATCAACTAGATTCATTAGATGGAAATAATAGCAAACTTCAAACTGTTATAGTTAGAGACTTACAAAATAACACACGAAAGCTAGATGCTAATATATTATTACCGTTTTTTGGTTTAAAGCAGGAGTTAGGTAATTTAGTAAATTGGGGACTTGATATAAAACTTCATCATATTGAAGTTGATCCTGTACATTACCAAACTAATATTTCAGGTATATATGCTATTGGTGACGTTGCTCATTATAGCGGTAAGCTTAAACTAATTCTTACCGGTTTTGCTGAAGCAGCAAGCAGCCTTCATCACGCTTATGGTAAAGTATTTGATGGCAAAGCTTTACATTTTGAGTACTCAACCACCAAATTCGGAGAAGCAAATAAGAGTGAATAACGTAATTGACGGTAAAGCTTTAGCAAGTGAAATATTAAATGAGTTAAAGCATGAAATTCAAAAACTTAAAGACAAAACAGGAGAATCACCAAAACTAGCAATAGTCTTAGTTGGTGACAATCCTGCAAGTATTATTTATGTCAAAAATAAAATAAAACATGCCAATAAAATAGGTATTGATACGCTGTTATTAAATCTTCCTATTACTATAAAAACAGAAGATTTAATAGCAAAAATCAGTGAATTAAATCTTGATCAAAATGTTTCAGGAATCATAGTTCAGCTTCCTTTACCCGACTCTATAGATAAAAATAAAATCTTATCTGCTATCTCGCCTTCTAAAGATGTTGATGGTTTTCATCCTTTAAATGTTGGTTATTTACATAGCGGGATTGATAACGGATTTGTACCCTGCACTGCTCTTGGCTGCCTTGAAGTAATTAAGAAACATGAACCAAATTTAAGCGGTAAAAATGCCGTAATTGTTGGCCGCTCAAATATCGTTGGCAAACCTTTGAGTGCATTACTCTTAAAAGAGGATTACAGTGTAACTATTTGCCACTCTAAATCACAGAATTTAAGTTCTATTACCTCCAAAGCCGATATTGTTGTTGCAGCTATCGGCTCACCTCTAAAATTAACTTCTGAATATTTTAAGCCAAATGCGATAGTAATTGACGTAGGAATTAATAGAATCGGCGGTAATAAAATTATTGGCGACGTCGATTTTGAAAATGTTAAATCTAAAGTCAAATATATTACCCCTGTCCCGGGCGGCATCGGACCTATGACTATTGCTTTTTTGCTCAAAAACACAGTGCAAGCATTTAAGATATGTATCTAAGTACATTTTTTATTCTATGTTGTTCCCGTGGCGGCATTGTTGCGTGGATCGAAAAACGCCCTCGGTGTCATCTAGTTGCTTGTACCTGCGGCATCCAGAAAATAATAAAAAATACTAATTTTATTAGTATTTTTTAGCTGGATCCCGTGGACAAGCCTATAGTACCGGACAATTATTAAAAAAATGTTATATTTTATTCAGATGTAGGTGACTTTGTATGTCATTCCCACGAAAGTGCAGTAGTGTCCGGAGAAAATTGGAGTATTATTAAAACCGTCATTGCGAGCGGTCGTAGACCGCGTGGCAATGACGAAAAAACCCAATAATAACAACGTTTATTTTTTTCCGGACACTACTGTGCCTACGCAGGAATGACATAGAATAATAACTGTCCGATACTATAGAATAAATCACGGGATGACAGGAGGGAATGATCCACGCAGCAATGCATACAAGACTTAAGAATCGTCATTGCGAGAAGAAACTTTAAGTTTCGGCGAAGCAATCTCAGGGGGCTTAACGAGATTGCTTTCGCCCTCTTCTACAAATCTCCTCGTAATGACGACTAAGCTTTATCTCATTCTAATATCCCTCAATGGTAACACCTAAAACTTTTGAATCATTATCTATCTTAAAGTGTTCTATTTCTTTTAGAAATTTTTCTTCCAAGGTTGCAATATTATATTTGGTAATTTCATTAGCTGGAAGAAATTTTAAATATTTATTTACTGTTTCTATAAGTTCAGTTATTTCATTTATATCTTTTACAAGAGCTTGCAGGTTATTATTTGCATTTCTTGCATCATCAGTTATTTCCTCCGTATTGGCTGTTTTTTTAGTGACAATATTATTAAGTTTATTAATGTTAGTTGATATACCCCCTAACATTGTTTTTATTGAAGAGCTCTCCTTATTACTTATTTCACAATTTAGCTTATTTATTAATTCTTCAAATGTTGCAATTTTTGCTGATAATACTTGTTTACCAATAACCTCTTGTGCTTTTAATTGCTCTTTTAATTGATTATGTTCTATCTTCTGCTGCTCTATCACTCTTTTGACTTTTATCTCCACACCAAAAATATCTTTTTTGGTAAAATTATTTAAGAGTGGTTTTATAAGATTTTCTATTTCTCTTTTATCTTCGCTGCAACTAATAGAATTAGCAGCATCCCATATATTATCCGCAGCTTCTTTTATTTGCTCCTGATCTATAGCTATTTTCTTAATTTTATCATTTAATTTATCTTTAAGTTTTTGAAAACTTATTTCACATAATAAATTACATATATCTTTAAATTTTTTATTTTCAGCTAAACTTAATGCCGTATCACCCCTATTATTAACTTGATTGATAGCTTCATATGTCATTTTAAAAGCAAGCCTTTCACAAACTGTATATAACCCCTTATTAGCAACCGACATTAAAATTGTGTAGCCATTATCACTAGCTTTGTTAAATTCTTTGGGGTCTATTTCGTTAATATATCTAAGTGCTTTTTCTTCATTTTGTTCTTTTATTGCGTTTATAAAATTTTCATATGGTCCGTACCATAATTCTATCATTGTTTGAACAAGTGTTTTAACCATAACTATTTCTTTATTAAAAATTGGTAATAATTAAGGTTATAAAAATAAGTTTGAAAATGCAACAGAAATTTAATTAATGATTTACATTAATTACTTAAGAAAGCAGTTTTATATATTGTTTTCATGTTTTTGATAATTAAACTTTAGATTGGCGATATTATAATTTATTTTATCTTATTGCGTAACCTTTTTGTGTTTTATTTGCAATAATATTAATATAAGATTTTCTACTTAGAATTTAAGCTTAAATAAAGTATTAAAAATTTATAGATTTTTTTATGAAATTTGTTATAAGGATTTAAAACAAACTAGCTTATACATATGCTAAGGATAGAAAAAGCTGAAGATGCAGAAGTATTTATGGGTGCAATTGTAGCACTTAAGCCTAAAAGCTTTTATTATGGCAAAAACAGAGACAATATATTTAATAATGAATTTGTATTTGGACTATTGGGTGATAGATTTTTTCCTCATATAATGGGTGGTAAATATCTATGTTTATACTTATTTCAAATGGGCAAAACTACAAATGAAAATATTTATTTAAATTCAGATAAGCTAGAATTAAATGAAGCAGGTTACCTAGATATGAGATTTGCTAATTTAAAAGAAATAAAAACCTTGAGGCATTTAGTAGATTTTAATTATATAATATTAAATAGCTTTAATAAAACTTATACTATTTACATGTTAAATAACATTTTAACCTATGACCCTGATATTAACTTATTAGATATAAACTATAATAAAGATACTCTCGATATAACCTTAGACTGGCATAATTATAAAGAAAAAGAAAATACTAAAATATTAGGTTTTGTGGACATTTCTAATTGATTCTCATTGCAACTATAAATTAACTTCTATATTATTCCATAATATATTGATTGTTTTAAGCTCTTAAATTATTTATATGCGGATTAATTATTTGATAAGAGTATTGCTATGTATAAACAAATTTTAAAAAACATCGAAAATAAGATAGAAAGTAATAATATGACTCTTAAAACTTTAGAGGGGTTAAAAAAATATTTGGATTTGAAAACGCTAAGCGTGAGGGACTTAGCAACGTTCTTTTAGAGCTTTATAGTATTCACACAGGATTATTACATAAAGCTGATAATAAGTATGAACAAGATTCAGAAGCCCAACTAAAATTATCTGTTATAAACATTTTGATAGGGGATATTAATAATTTCCTTGATAATCACCCTGAATAATAAACTGTTACAATGTTTTAAGTACTTAGGTTCTTATATCTTTAAAGTGTGATAGGATGGAAATTATAAAGTTATATTAGGAATATAACGCTTAAATATCAGATTTATCCGGAATACATTCATGATTTTTAAAGTAGTTCGAAAATTGCAGAAAAAAGGAATTTAGTAAACCTAGTATTCTTTAACTTTTCTTTAAATACCAAAAAGCTTGATTTTAAGCTATGTTTGACGTTTGATGTGTTATAAAAAAATACCAAGAACTGGAGAATGGTGGGTTTGAGAAGACTTGAACTTCCGACCTCACGCTTATCAGGCGTGTGCTCTAACCAGCTGAGCTACAAACCCATAGTTAATTAATATTTTTGGTGTTTTGCTGTTTATCTTTTTACCTATTACTTATTAGGTTTTTCTCACAATTGTCACCAAATAGGGCTGAATTAACTATAGAATGCGAAGTTAGGATAAGAAATTATTTTAACTTCGGTAAAACGGTTAAATAATATGGTGAGCTCGCCGGGATTCGAACCCGGGACCCTTTGATTAAAAGTCAAATGCTCTACCAACTGAGCTACGAGCTCTTAAATATATTTATATACTCGCTTTATTTGAAAAATTGGCGACAATGTTCTATAAGTACTGCGGTACGAAACTATATTAAGTATACGCTTCGTTCCTCGTCTTATGAACTCCTTGCTCTTTTCCAAATAAAACTTCGTCTATATTACTTTTTAAATTTATACGTTAAAGTTTTATACTTAGTATAATAAATAATATTTAAAATTATGTTTTACTTTATCGCTGAAAAAGGCTAATCTGTCAACAATTATTTTCGGATTTAATTTAAATAAGGTAAATTCATGAAGCATCAAGACGTTGCTATAATCATCCCTTCCCGTCTTAGCTCAACTAGACTTACACGTAAACCTCTACAGCTAATCGGCACATCTACTCTAATCGAACGTGTATTTAAACAAGTAAATCAAACTAATCTTGAACATATTTATGTTGCGACTGATTCACAGGAGATAGCAAGCGTAATTGAAAAGCTCGGAGGGAAAGTTATATTTACCGATAGTAATATTCCAACTGGTACTGATCGTACTTATGAAGCTTTTAAGTTAATTCCAAATAATCAAAATATTAATTATATAGTTAATGTGCAAGGTGATATGCCTTTCATTGAACCGGAATCAATTTTAAAAGTAATAGAAGATTTAAAAAATAGCAAATATGATATTGTAACTCCTGTAGTAAAAGTAGAGAAAGATTCAGTAGAAGCTGCAAGTAATGTTACTGTAGCTATTGACTCTCAGGGAAAAGCCATATATTTTTCACGTAGTCTTATTCCAAATGGTGCGGAAGAATTTTTATATCACGTGGGGATGTACGGATTTCGTAAAAGTGCTTTGGAAAAATTTGTGGCTCTTGAACCAACATTTTTAGAGAAAACAGAACGCTTAGAGCAATTACGACTTCTTGAAAATGGCATGACAATCGGCACATGTTTAGTTAATAATGTCCCTATTTCGGTTGATACACCTGAAGATTTAAGTAAAGCAGTAAAATTTTATGAAAAGAATCAATTAGTTTAAAGAATGGTGCGTTTTATCTTTATTACAGGCGGAGTAGTTTCATCTTTAGGTAAAGGTCTAACTGCCGCCTCTCTTGCAATGCTTTTGCAAGCAAAAGGTTTTAAAGTTTGTTTACGGAAACTAGATCCTTATTTAAATGTCGACCCTGGAACAATGAATCCTCATCAACATGGTGAAGTATATGTTACCGATGACGGGGCTGAAACTGATCTTGATCTTGGGCATTATGAGCGTTTTACAGGGGTGCCTGCTTGTAAGTTTGATAATATCACAACAGGTGCTGTATACTCAAAACTACTTAAGGAGGAAAGATTAGGAAATTATACCGGTCTTACTGTACAGGTTATTCCACATGTTACAAATATAATAAAAGATTTTATACTTTCTAATACCAAAGGTTTTGATTTTGTACTTTGCGAAATAGGCGGTACAGTAGGTGATATTGAAGGGTTGCCTTTTTTTGAAGCTATAAGACAAATCGGAAATGAATTAAAAAGCAAACAATGTTTATTTATTCATCTAACTTTATTACCATATGTTAAAACTGCTCGTGAGCTAAAAACTAAACCTACTCAACATTCTGTAAAAGAACTCCGCACTATCGGTATTTCGCCGAATATTTTAGTGTGCCGAGCAGAACGCAAAATTGCTAAAAGCGAAATAGAAAAAATAGCTCTATTTTGTAATGTAGACTCTGAGTATGTTATTCCGGCAATAGATCAGAAAAATATATATTTAGTACCTCTTGCTTACCATGATTATGGGCTTGACAATAAAGTATTAAAATTTTTTAATCTTACTATTGCACCTTCTAAATTAAATAGATGGCATGAGATAATTGAAAGATTAAAAGAATCTCATTCAAAAGTACGAATCGCTATTATAGCTAAATATCATAAATTAAAAGATGCTTATAAATCAGTAATCGAAGCTCTTGACCATGCTGGCATATATCATAAATATAAAGTTAATTTAGTATGGATAAATGCAGAAAATGTAACCAATGAAAATATTTCTAAAAAATTATTAGGTGTTGACGGAATATTAGTTCCAGGTGGATTTAGTGAGCGAGCAACAGAAGGAAAGATCTTAGCAGTAAATTATGCTCGAACTAATAATATACCTTTTTTTGGCATATGTCTTGGGATGCAGCTTGCTGCTATTGAAATAGCTTGTAATTTAGTAGGTCTTAAAGATGCTGTAACGGAAGAGTTTAAAACAGCTGGTACAAAAATTATTGAAAGAATAAGCAAAAATGATGAGGATTTTAATCCATCAGATATCACAATAGAAAATGTAAAAAAGACTATGCGTCTTGGTTCTTATACATGTAATTTAGTATCGGATAGTATTACTGCTAATGCATATGGAGAACTTAAAATAAGTGAACGACATCGTCATAGATACAAATTCAACAATGATTTTCAAGATATTTTTGAAAAAAATGGCGTAAAGTTTAGCGGATTTTCAGAAGATAAAAAGATTGTGGAAGCAATTGAATTACCAAAATTATTATGGTTTGTGGGAGTACAATTTCATCCGGAGTTTAAATCAAAACCTTTTGAAGCTCATCCTTTATTTATTGGATTTGTTGAAGCAGCGATTAAATATAACAATATACTATGACCTTATTTAAAAATCTTGACATAATTTTTATTATAGTCTAGGTTGCATTAGAGTTCTTTAACACTCTATAAAATAAGCTCATAGGTAAATTAATGAACGCCGTGAATTCTAACTTCACCTTTTGGAATAGAGCAAGAAATAGTAAATTTAGGCATATAGTTTGGCCGATTAGATCATATGAATTAACCAAATTCATACCTATGGCTTTATTAATGTTTTTTATTTTACTTAATCAGAACTTAGTTCGCAGTATTAAGGATAGTTTTGTTGTTACTTTAATTAGTACGGAGGTACTTAGTTTTATCAAGCTTTGGGGTGAAATGCCAATGGGTGTTTTATTCGTTATTCTCTATTTTAAACTCTGTAATATAATGACCACGGAACAGGTTTTTAGAATAATTACCGGTACTTTTTTGCTTTTTTTTGCTATTTTCGGTTTTGTTCTATTTCCATATAGAGAATTTTTTCATCCTGATCCTGAATTAGTCAAACATTACATAACATTACTTCCACATTTAAAATGGTTTATAATAATTTGGGGACAATGGAGCTTAGTATTATTTTATATAATGGGCGAGTTATGGCCTGTAATAGTTTTTACTCTCTTATATTGGCAGCTAGCAAATAAAATTACTAAGGTCGAAGAAGCACCTAGGTTTTACTCATTTTTTACTTTATTTGGACAAACCAATCTACTAATTTCCGGAACAATAATTATCTATTTTGCTAAAAGCGAACATTTCCTATTGCCATTATTTTCTCATTTAAGCGACACCAATGAAATTCTTTTAAAATCATTTGTTAGCGTTATTTTAGTCTCAGGATTAATTTGTTTAGCTCTGCATAAATTTATCGATAAAAAAATTGTAGAAGCCGATAAAAACATCAAATTTAAAAATCAAAGAACAGATATATTAAAATTAAGCTTAATTGAAAGTACAAAAATAATATTAACTTCTAAATATCTTGGTTTTATTTGTATTCTTTTAATCTCTTATTCGATGAGCATTAGCTTAATTGAAGGATTATGGATGTCCAAAGTAAAACAACTATATCCTGATACAAAAGATTTTATTTCATATCACGGTAAGGTATTTTTTTGGACAGGGGTACTTACTTTAGTTAGTGCATTTTTAGGAAGCAGTTTAATTAGATTATGCGGTTGGTTCTGGGGAGCAATTATTACACCTATTATGATGTTTGGAGCGGGCGTGATGTTTTTCTCCTTTACAGTGTTCGAAAATCACTTAAAAAATATTATAGATACGCTGGGTTATAGCTCACCGCTTATTGTAATAGTTTTTATTGGCGGTTTGTGGCATGTGCTTGCTAAATCAGTAAAATACTCACTTTTTGACGCTACTAAAGAAATGGTGTATATTCCGCTAGATAGCGAAATGAAAACCAAAGGTAAAGCTGCCGTTGATGTTATGGGAACTAAGATCGGTAAATCGATAGGTGCTATTATTCAATTCGTATCCTTTAGCATCTTCCCAAATGCTGTGCATAATGATATAGCAGGCTTATTAATGTTCAGTTTTATTATAGTATGTTTAATATGGCTATATGGCGTAAAAGTCTTAGCAGAATATTATAACAAGCTAGTAAAACGTTAAAAACATTTTCATTCTGTTGCATGGATTAAAAAGCACCATCAGTGTCATCCCGTGGCGGCATTACCTGCGTGGATCATTCTCCCCCCTGTCATCCCGTGAATAAATCACGGGATCCAGTTAAAAATACTAATAAAATTAGTATTCTTTTTATTTTCTGGATCTAGTTCCCAAGCAACTAGATGAATACCTTAGGGCGTTTTTCGATCCACGCAACAATACTTTCCCGCGGAAGCGGGAATCCAGGAAAAAAAGTCTAAATACAGCAATTTTTTAGAATATAAAAGCTCGATTTATGCTGGATTCCCGCCGTTGCTACAGTAGTGTCCGGAGAAAATTGGAGTATTATTAAAACCGTCATTGCGAGCGGTCGTAGACCGCGTGGCAATCCAGAAAAATAGTAAAAAATAACTAATTTTAGCATTTTTTTACTTCCTTGCTTCGTCGAATTACTTTGTAATTCTTCTCGCAATGACGAAAAAACCTAATAATAACAACGTTTATTTTTTTCCGGACACTACTGCACCTCCGCAGGAATGACATAGAATAAAAACTGTCCAATACTATTATAATACATACATGCAAAAAACATATTATAAATAATACGATGTCAAATTTTCATAAAGAAGGTTCTATAGTTTTTTGGAAATGGTACGGAAAAAAGCTCAAGGGTACAGTTCAAAAAGTTTATTATGATCCTATAATTAAAAAGATTAAGGATAAAGAAATTAAACGTAACGCTAGTGAGCAAAATCCAGCTTATTATATTAAAGGAGATAATGACAAACACGTCTTAAAATTACATTCTGAACTAATTAATATATAAATTTCATAATTATGAACAAAAAAATATCAAATCTTAATATGATTGATAATAAATAAATTAAAAATCATCGTAAACTGCCTAAACTTGCTTTAGCTGTCATTCTTAGCTTTTATTCATGCTATTATTAAACTTAATTCTTATTGACTTATATTATGGATGTTGGTACAGCATGTTTCAAAAAGGTCTAGACAAGATGAATTTAAAGGTGAGCCTGCACAGCGTAGATAAACTACGTGAGCACAGGCAAATCCTACAAAATTCGCTTGTATCGACCTTTATGGAATGTGCTGTACTTATAAAATAATTTTCTCAATAACTACAAAAGCTACACAAATGGGGTAATCATCAGAGAGGGAAAGATGGATATTAAAAGGAGGAAGTTTTTGAGTATAAACTGAATCTATCTTTACTATTGGCTTGCCTAATTCATCATTAAGCACCGTGACATCTTTAAAATTAATACCACGCCCTATACCAACACTGAAAGCTTTACTAATTGCTTCTTTAGCAGCAAAACGCTTTGCCAAAAAAGTAGCATGACTTTCTTTCTTTAGCAAAGCAAATTTTTTTAATTCTTCGGTATTTAAAATTCTTTTAGGAAAAATTTCTGGATATAATTTTATTATCTTTTCAATTCTAGGAATCTGTACTATATCCGTACCAACACCTATAATCATTTATTTATCTTCAAAGTCTTCACCGGTTTCTTCAGTAAAAATTTGATCGTCTAAATCAGAATAATCTTCTCCAATATAAACTTCTGGTAAATATTCAAATTTTTCTTCTAAATCTTCTGATTCGTCTTGTTTAACAATAGGCTCTATTCTACTTCTTGTACGTAGGCTATTAATAAAATCTTGTTCTAACTGAGCTACTGATACTTTTCCAGAAGCAATTCTGCGTAATGCGATAACCGGAGGTTTATCACGCTTTTCTTTCTTGCTTTGATTAGTTTCTACTTTATAGTTTAATAACTTAGCATATCTAGTTGCATAAATAACTAGCTGAAACCTATCAGGTATAACTTTACTACAATCTTCTGTTGTAATTCTTGCCATTATTCTCTCCGTTAAAATAATAAATTTTTTATGTTATTAAGTTCTTGTGTCATTTAGTTGCTTGTACCTGCGGCATCCAGTAATAAAAATACAATTTTTCAAGCCATGCAACAACCTAAGCATAAGTCACGGCATTACATTAACCTATAACAATAAATAATTTGTATTATACTCTTTTTATATCCGCACCGCAATTATTTAATTTCTTCTCTAAATTTTGAAATCCGCGATCTAAATGATATATACGGTGCAATACTGTTTCACTATCAGTACTTAGACCTGCTAGTATCAGCGATACCGAAGCTCTAAGGTCACTTGCCATAACTTCCGCACCTTTTAAGCTTTTAACGCCTTGTACTATTGCTTGATTACCCCGTACTGTTATATCCGCACCCATTCTACATAATTCAGGTACGTGCATAAAACGATTTTCAAAAATATTTTCAGTAATTATTGAAGAACCTTGGCTAATAGTCATAAGACTCATAAATTGTGCTTGTAAATCTGTAGCAAAGCCTGGATATGGATTAGTTTCTAAATTTACGGCATTTAACTTATCTGCATAAGTTACCTGCACTCCATTATCTATAGGCATAACTTTTATACCTGTTTCAATGAGTTTTAAAGCAATATTTTCTATGATATGATAATCAATGCCGTAAAGTTTTAAATCACCTTTAGTAATAGCTGCGGCAAACATATAAGTCCCTGCCTCTATACGATCAGGTAGAACTCTGTAACTTGCTTCACTTAAAGAATCTTTGCCGTTTATTCTTATTTTGCTTGTACCAATTCCGGAAATATCTGCACCCATCTTATTAAGACAGTTACATAAATCCACTATTTCAGGCTCTCTAGCACAGTTAAATAGCAATGTTTCACCATCTGCTAGAACAGCTGCAAGTACGGCATTGATAGTAGCTCCAACCGAAATTTTATCAAAAATGAAATGAGTACCTTTTAAACGCCCTGCCGTTGAAGCGTTAATATAACCATCTTCAATTGTAATTTCAGCTCCCATAGCCTTTAAAACTGCAATATGCAGATCTACTTGTCTAGCTCCAATGGCACAACCACCAGGTAGAGATACTTTTGCTTTACCATAACGGCTAAGCAGAGGACCAAGCACCCAAATAGATGCTCTCATCTTACGAACTATCTCGTAATCTGCCGTTAAGTTGTTGATATTTGCAGCATTAATTACTAATTCGAACTCATTTTCATGTTCTATTATTTCAATGCCTGCTCCATGACTTTTTAGTAATTCTTTCATAGTACTAACATCCGTTAATTTTGGAACATTAGTAATATGTAGTTTATCAGTCAGTATAGAAGCTGCCATAATAGGAAGCACAGCGTTTTTAGCACCGCTAATATTGATAATACCTTTGAGAGGTTTACCGCCGTGAATAATTAATTTTTGCATAAATATTTATAATGTCATTCCCGCGGAGGCAGGAGTCCAGTCAATTATATTGTCATCCCGTGACTTGATCACGGGATCTTGTGCCATAGAATGTGTCCTGAGATACTGCGGTCAAGCCGCGGTATGACAGACTTTTTTCTGGATTCCCGCCTCCGCGGGAATGACATAGTAAACCGCAAGAAAAATATACATATTCTTAACATGAAGAGTAAGTAGACGAAGTTTTATTTGGAAAAGAGCAAGGCGTCTTGAAGCTGATAACCGCAGCGTATACTTAATACGTGAGGATTATCAGCAAAAGACAACGTAGCCAACTTTTCAAATAAAACGAGTATACTATACGTCCAGGTTTACAACGTTCAATGCATTCGATTGTATGAACTGCCTACGAGGTTCGACTACATCACCCATTAGCGTGGAGAATATACCTTCAGCTTCATCGATTTCTGCAACTCTTACTTGCAATAAAGTTCTTCTTTCAGGGTTAAGGGTAGTATCCCATAACTGATCTGAATTCATCTCACCGAGTCCTTTAAAGCGTTGAACGCTGATGCCTTTTTTTCCGCAATCTATAATAGTATTTAGCAATATGCTAGGAGTTAAAATATCAAATTCTTGGTTTTTTACTACTAGCTTTAATTGCTTATTAAATATATCAAAAATTGTTAGAGCAAGTTTTGATATATTTATAAATTCGAATGATTCTAACTGCTCTCTTAGCAAAATTTTACGCTCTTTTAAGCCTCTACTAAAACGGAAAAATTCTATTTTATTTTCATGTTTTAAAACTTCCCAATCTGTTTTATCGGGTGATTGCTCTAAACTATTTAATGCATTTAAAGCTTTTTTAAGTCTTGAATCACTTTCATCATTAAATATTTTATTGTTAAGTAGATCATTAATTGCCAAAATTTCAGTGATAGAGCGGTTAAATTTTTTGCTAGCATGATCAAGTAAGCTATTGAACTTTATGACTTTACTCATTAGTTCTTCTAGATTTTCGTTTGCCAGCTGCTCTTTATTATCTAAAGTTAAAGTAGCATCGCTAATTGCTGATTTTACTAAATAATCTTGCAGTGCTTGCTCATTTTTTAAGTAAAGCTCACTTGCTCCTTTCTTTACCTTATAAAGAGGTGGCTGTGCTATGTATAAATATCCCTTATTTATTAGCTCTGGCATATGGCGGTAAAAGAACGTAAGTAATAAAGTTCTAATATGTGACCCGTCAACGTCAGCATCAGTCATAATAATAACTTTATGATATCTTAGTTTTTCAAGAGAGAATTCTCGGTTATCAACACCTGTTCCAAGAGCTGTAATTAATGTACCAATTTGATCCGAGCCAAGCATTTTATCAAACCTTGCACGTTCAACGTTTAGGATTTTACCACGCAGAGGCAATATAGCTTGAATTTTGCTATCCCTACCCTGCTTTGCTGTACCACCCGCTGAGTCTCCCTCTACTATAAATAATTCAGAAACTGCCGGATCTTTGGCATGACAATCTGCAAGCTTACCTGGCAAGTTCGATACTTCTAATACTGATTTTCTTCTAGTTAATTCTCTTGCTTTTCTAGCAGCTTCACGAGCATTAGCTGCCTCCATAATTTTGTTTATAATGAGCTTTGCGTCGGCTGGATGTTCTTCAAACCACTCAAGAACTTTCGTATAAACAGCATTTTCAACAATCGGTCTTACTTCAGAACTTACCAGCTTATCTTTAGTTTGGGAGGAAAATTTAGGATCAGGCACTTTAACAGAAAGTATGCAGCATAACCCTTCCCTAGTATCTTCTCCACTAAAAGCATTTTTCGCTTTTTTATTAAGACCGGTATTTTCAAGATAAGCGGTAATAACACGTGTTATCCCTGATTTAAATGCACTAAGGTGAGTTCCGCCATCACGTTGTCTAATATTATTGGTAAAACACAATATATTCTCATGATAAGAATCATTCCAATGCATAGCAAGCTCAAGGCTTATACCAGATTCAGTATTATCTGCATTAACTACGATACATGAATGAACAGCGTGTTTTGCACGATCTAAATATTTTACGTAAGCTTCAATTCCGCCTGTATAATAAAATTCTACTTCTTTTACCTCTTCAAATCTATTATCTGTTAGTAAAATCTTTACTCCAGAATTTAGGAAAGCAAGCTCACGAAGACGATGTTCTATTATATTGAAATCGAATTCTATATTAGTAAAGGTTTCTACTGATGGGAAGAAAGTAACTTCTGTACCTTTTTTGTCTACATTTTCTTTAATAACTGCAAGCGGTGCTTCTGTTATCCCGTTATTAAATCTAATAAGATGCTCTGTATTATTACGCCAAATACGTAGCTCAAGCCAATCAGAAAGAGCATTTACGACCGACACACCAACACCGTGCAAACCACCAGAAACCTTATAAGAATTCTGATCAAACTTACCACCGGCATGTAGCTGCGTCATAATTACTTCAGCTGCCGATATACCTTCTTCCTCATGAATCTCAACAGGTATACCTCGCCCATTATCAGATACGGTTACCGAGCCGTTTTTATTTAAAACGACTCTTACTAAATCACAATAACCGGCTAATGCTTCATCGATAGCATTATCGACTACCTCATAAATCATATGATGTAAACCAGATCCGTCACCGACATCACCGATATACATTCCTGGTCTTTTTCTTACAGCTTCAAGACCCTTTAAAACCTTAATAGAATCAGCACCATATGATGATTCATTCAACTTTTCTTCAAATTCCGACATATTATATTATTAAGATAAATAAAAAGCTAGTAGACGAAGTTTTATTTGGAAAAGAGCAAGGCGGCTTGAAGCTGATAACCGCAGCGTATACTTAATACGTGAGGATTATCAGCAAAAGACAACGTAGCCAATTTTTCAAATAAAACGAGTATACTTTTATTTGTTGCTAGAGACAATAAAAATAACTATAACGGAACTTATCAGATTAGTAAATGTAAATATGATGAGATAACAATGGATAAATTAAAGTTAAAAAATATTTTTGATGTGATGGATGATTATGACGTATTTTTGTTTGATCTTTGGGGCGTAATAGTCGAAGGCGGTCACACCTACCCTAATGTTGTGCAGAATATTAATAAAATTATTGAGCAGAAAAAAGTATATTTTGTTACTAATGCTCCACGAAATATTTTCTCTCTACATCAGACACTCAAATCTTGGGGATTAAATGCTAAGCCAGAAATGATTATTAGCTCTGGTGAAGTAGCTGTACAGATGATTTTAGAGAGTAAAGAGCGTTTTGGTATTGAAAAGCCGATAATATATCATTTAGGTCATCTAGAAAATGATATCATAAACGGCATACAGTGCCCTATCACTGATGATATTCAAAAAGCTAATATTCTCCTAATGACAATTTATAGAGATGAAAGTAAAAATTTAGATTTAAACGAATTTGATGAGCTATTTAAAATTGTCGTAGAACGCAAGATAGTCAATATTTGTGCTAATCCTGACCTTGGGATAAATCAACACGGAATTTATAGATATTGTAGCGGTTATTATGCTCAGAAAATAATACAGCTAGGCGGTAAAGTAATCTATAGCGGTAAACCTTACGAAGAGATATATAGCAAAGTTTTACAAGAATGTCCTAGTGTAACTAAGAATCGTATATTAATGATAGGCGATACTTTTTATACTGATATACTTGCAGCTAATTGGCTTGGCATAGATTCATGTTTAGTTTTAACAGGTAATTCTAGAGATTATCACCTCGAGTTTGATAATATTGATGATAAGCTATCTAATTTAAGAAAAGCAGCTGAAAAACAATCGGTTATGCCAAGTTTTGTAGTAAGTTTGTCTTGATGACGTCATTGCGAGCGAGCAAAGCGAGTGCGGCAATCTCGTAAAATAGTATGATACTCCTGAGATTGCCAAGTCGATTCTGCGAATCTCCTCGCAATGACGGTCATAACAAATACTATTGATGTTATACTAATAATCTGTTATATAAGAAGCTTTAAGCGGTCGTGGCGAAATTGGTAGACGCGCAGCATTGAGGGTGCTGTTCTGTAAAAAGATTGGAAGTTCAAGTCTTCTCGACCGCACCATATCATTGACTTTTAAATTTACTTTAACTTCTCAATTTCTTCTTTTTTTAAATCAGTGTATTTTATAATTTTTGCTATAGGTTCTTTATCTATTAGCATCTTTTTAGCTATAGTAAATTTTTCTTTTTTTAATTTAGCTTCTAACTTTATTTTACTTTTGGCTCTTTCTTTTTCAATACCTTGTTGCTCCCAGTGATGTGCTAAACTTCCCATAATATTTGCTCCTAATTTAGGATTTAAATGTGATTTAAGTATTTTTTCTAATTCTATTTTATCATCTTCTTTTATTTTAGTCAAAGTATACGATATAGCTGATTTTATATGATCGACTCCACTATTAGAGTCAGCAAACACCGATAAAGTATCGGCTAGTTGTTTCCATCTTGGTAATAAATCAGGCTCATTTATATATTTCATTAGAATTTGTAAAGGAGCAAGCCAAGATCTTTCTTTTAATTGTTCATCAGGAATATCAAACAAGTTGATTAGTTGATAATCGTTGCTCCAAGTTTCTTTTACCAACTCGCTATTTTCAAATAAATCCCACAAATTTAAAGGAGCAGTATATTTTTTATGATCATTTGAATATACTAACGGATATATAAAAGGAAACTTTTTAGAATCGGGATGCGAATTTAAGTGTCTTTCAGCAATATTTAACATATATTTAAACAGGCGAAAAGCCATAAGAGGGTCGGAACTACTTTGGTGTTCACACAAAATGTATATATAACCATCTCTATTATTAATTTTAGCAGAATATAAAACATCTGTAATAGTTTCTTTTAAGCTTGGCTCTATAAAACTATCATTTTTCAATTTCAAAGTAGAGGGTAAGAATAAAACTTTTATTTCAGTTGGTAAATATTCCTCAAAGAATTCTTTAGCTATTAATGGATTTGCTAAAGCTTGCTGAAAAAACTTATCATGCTCTTTTCTATCTGACATAATTTTATTATTGTAACTAATAAGGGAGCATTATACAAGCTTTTCTATTATAAGTATATATCTAATAAATTTAAAGAGTAGATAAACGAGGTTCTATTATTGAGCATAGTTAAAAAACTATTGCTTATTTTTGTTCTGTAATTTATATTGATTAACAAATCGTACACCATTCTACGTCAAACCTAGCTAACCAGTAAATAATTATAATTAAATAAGTCTGCAAGCCAGACTATTATAGTCAATTCAGTTGAATTTTGTGACAGGCGTGAGGGTAGAGCTTATAATAATAGGCAAGACGACGAACAACCTGCTACATGCGTTCAAATCAATTGACTATAGGTAAGGGATTATGCCTAATTTCAGTATGTTCAAAAGCATATTACCTGATCATCATGATCAATTTGCTGAAATTTTTGATCAAATTAATGATTTATTAGAAGATCATAATTATAATGCTGCGGCTAGTAGGCTTGCAGAACTTCATTATGCTGATTTAGCTGATTTCTTAGATAATTTAAGTCCTAAAATCTACAAAATAATCATTCCACTACTACAAGACAAAATCAAACCTGAAACTTTAGTTTCACTAAATGCTTACAGCAAACCTTTAATAATAGAAACTCTTGGCATAAAAAAATCAGCAGAATTAATTGATAAGCTAGATATAGAAGATGCTATTGAAGTTGTAATTGACTTAGATGATGATATTAAAGATTTAATATTAAGCAATCTTTCTAAAGAAAAAAAACATCAAATCACTATTGGGTGTACATATCCAGAAAATACAGTAGGAAGGGTAATAGAGCGAGACTTTGTTAATCTTCAAGAAAATTGGACTGTTAAAGAGTCGTTAAATTTTATAAAAACTGTCAAAAATGACTTCCACGCTGCTATTGTTACAGACAATAAACTGCGTCCTATCGGTATCATCTCGCTTAGTACTTTAATTAAGCATGAAAAAAATGAATTGGTGAAAAATTTAATGAGTAAAGATTTTAAACTGGCTGATAGTTTCACCGATTTAAATGAACTTAGTTTCATTTTTAAACAATATGCTTTAACTATAGTACCAGTAGTCAATAAAAATGGTAAATTAATTGGTAGCGTATCTATTGACAATATAATCTATATTATTGAAGAACAAGCCGAAAAGGATATATTATCGCTAAGCGGTGTGCATACACAAGATACTTTCTTTAACTTCTTTTACACTGTAAAACATCGTTTTCCATGGTTATTTGTTAATCTGATTACCGCTTGCATGACTTCGCTTATTATTAATCATTTTAATGATACTATTGCAAAGCTTGTAACACTTGCAGCTACTATGCCTATTGTAGCCTCTATGGGCGGCAATGCAGGTACGCAAGTTATGACAGTTACGGTTAGAGCACTTGCCAATAAAGATATTCATTATAGTAACGTAAGTAAAATAATCTTGAAAGAAATAGCCGTATCGGGTTTTAACGGCTTTGTGCTAGCAATCATCGGTGCAGGACTTAGCTTTGTGATGCTGATGGACCTTAATCTTAGCGTAATTTTTGCTATTGCTGTAATCTTAAACTTTCTGGTAGCAGGGTTATTTGGCTCTGCTATTCCGATATTACTGCACTATTTCGATATTGACCCAGCTGCTGGCTCTGGCGTCTTTCTGACTACCCTAACCGATGCTTTAGGTTTTCTCACCTTTTTAAGTCTTGCTCACGTCTTTCTGGTATAGCATAAATAAAAAGCTCTAGATTTTAGGCAGGGGAGGATTTGCTTTTGTTTTAGATTTAGTTTGTTTAATTTTCGACGGCAATACTGGATTTTTTAATTTCTTCAATTCTTTAAAATTTTCCTTTAATTCTTTTAGGTTTTTCTGCTTATCTTTATCAACTGAAGATATTACTGCACCTGATTTATGTAGCTGCTTTGAAAGCTGCTCTAACTGCTTTCTTACTTCTGGTTTCATAGTAAAGTAACAAATTTTACTACCTATTACTTCTTTTATATTTTTAAGGTTTTCTTTTGAAATCTTATAATATTTTATACCGCAATAATTAACTATTTTTGACCATACAGATCTTTTTTGATAAAGCTCTTGATGGATTATATCTACTAACTTTTTTTTGTTAGAAGTTAGTAATTCAATTGAAAATTCTTCTAAAAATCTAGATATACGTCTCTTAATTTTCTCTCGTTGTTGACCTTCAATAGCTATTTTTTTATTTTGCTCTAACTTTCCTATTGATGTTTCAATTATTGAAGATATTTCAGCTTCTTTTTCTTCATTTTTTTTATTCTCGTATTTTTCTTGAGTATTAGAATGCTTTTCTATATATGCTGCTAATTTTTTCTCTACCAAATTTTGAACATATTTGCCGTTAGGGTTTCGTATGTTACTTTCTGCGATCAGTTTATCCATATCAGATAACTTCTCATATTCTTTTATTTCTCGAAAAAGAGGAGCATATAGCAGAAAATTAATACTTTGAGCAATCCTACTATCTATTGAGTCTTTGGAATCCCTTTGGGGATAAAATTTTTGTTTGAGAACGAAATAATGGTTTAATATTTCTTGAGGTATATTTTTGATATTAAGAGGCTGTAGTTCTAACTTGGAGTTAAGTTCGGCTTTCATACCATGACGTTTTGCCTCTAATAATAATAATTCTCCCCAAATTTTATTATCAGTAGTACGACAAACAAAATTCGGGTCATTAACCGGCATTAGCTCGCTTGCATGTTCCATTACTGCCCTATTTAATTTATGTAACTGATTATTTTTAAGATTTGTATTTATAATAGATATAAAAGCTTCTCTCTGCTTTTGCTTACTTGCAGTACTAAAGGCTTGCTGTATTTTTTCTAAAACTTTTAAATCAAAATTCTCATTTTCTAATTCTTCAATAACTAAATCTGCTAGATTTTTATTTGTAATAGAATTTTGATTCTTCTTTGATTCTTTTAACATATATGGTAATAACTTAATGACACAATTATATTAAATATGTAATAAACTAATTACCATGAATTTTTACTGACTATATCACTAAAATTTTAGGATAGTAGCTCGTAGGTCATAATTCTGTTTCAATAGTTCCTAAAACTTTTACTGTAATTATTTCATCATCTAATTTACTATACATTACTGATTCTAAAATATCTGAAGATGCTAAATTACTAATATAAATACTATCTATATCATTTAATACTTTATTAACTACTATTACTCTAGTATCTTTATTGTCTGGATATCCTAATTCTAATGAATTATCTAATTTGCGTTTAAATATAGGCAACTTAAATACTTTATTTAGATCATGCTCATTAATATATTTACTTATAAATAAACACATTGTACTTTCTGCTAAGCTCTGTTTAACATAATGATTTTCTAACTCATCTTTACTTTCATCTTTTAAATTTTTTTGATATAAATTATATATTTTTTTCTGAGTTTCATCATCTTTAAACTTTTTCAAATAAAAATTATTAACTAATAGTTTATAAAGCTGCAATATTGAATTAGGAAAATTAATTGTTAGATCTCCTTCTTCATTAAATTCAGCGGTAAAATTATTTCTTATTGCCTCTAAATAAAGTAAGTTACGTAATATAGAATCATCTGATTTGCGTAGAAAAAAACTTAGATCTTCAGAAACAGATAAACCCACAGCATGCTCCATTATTTTTTCGTTAAGACTATGTAACCTTTCATCAGATATTTTACTTTCTAAATTCAATAGAAATAATTGTTTTATATGTTTCGGTAAATTTGATAGTTTTTGTAGTTCTTGTAAATCTTCTAACGTAATTTTCTTGCTTTTACTATTATAAATTATATGTTCTGCAATATAATTTATATCATACTCATTATCATCACTCTCAACTGTTATACAAAAAAATTTAGTAAATTTCATTTATCCTCCTTGAATATCAAAAAAGCGTATTATGCATAGTTAGTAAATATTAGCAAGAATTTTATACAATAATTAAAATATTTTAATTTTTACTGAGGGGATGATGTAACAATGCTTTTTTAAGATGGTTGGTTTGAAGATGAGTGTAAATTTGAGTAGTAGAGATATCAGCATGACCTAATAGCTCTTGAATAACACGTAAATCCGCTCCGCCCTCAAGCAAATGGCTTGCAAAGCTATGACGCAATACGTGCGGGGAAATATGCTCAGGATTAAGCCCAGCGTAAAGAGCAGCCGATTTTAAGAGGATAGCAAAATTTTGCCTAGTCATGTAACCGGCAGCAGATGAAGAAGGGAATAAGTAAATAAGATTTTTTGGTTTTGTTTTATTTACAAAGTTATCTCTAACTGCTAAATATTTAACAAGACTATTAATAGCCGGCTCATTTATTACTATAATTCTTTCTTTATTACCTTTACCAAGTACGGAAAATATTTTTTTTACCTCTCTTGACACTTTATTACTTAAAATATCGCTGAGTTTAAGGCTAACAAGCTCTGAGACTCTAAGACCGCTAGCATACAGCAAGTGGATCATTGCATTAAGCCGGATACCTTCAGGTGAAGTATCTTGCGAGCAATATTCAAGCAATGATTTAATATCATCTATAGATAATATTTCAGGAAGTTTATTTTGATATTTTGGTAAATCTATATTTAGTAAAGGATTTAAGTTAGTATGGTTTTCACTAATTAAAAATTCATAATAACTTTTTATAGTTGATATTTTTCGGTTAATAGAACGAGCTTGCAAACCATTTTCTGCTAGATACTCAACCCAATTTCTAATATTGTCAGTAGTAATATTTAATTCTGATAATTTTTGCTTGGCAAGATAATTATGAAAATCTAATAAATCACGCTTATAACTAAGTATGGAATTTTTTGATAATGCTCGCTCAGCGAGTAACATTTCTAGGAATTGTGAAATAAATTCCATAAAATTTTTAATTTTAGATGGAGGCTAGGGTCGGAATCGAACCGACGAATAGAGGATTTGCAGTCCACGGCATTACCACTTTGCTACCCAGCCAGTATAATCGCAGTAATACTAACAATATTCAGAGAAAAAAGCAAATAAATTTTATATAACTCGTCATTGCGAGCCACTGAAAGTGGCGTGGCAATCTTATGAGAATGTCCTGGGATTGCATCAAAGCTACACTCCTCGCAATGACAATCAGTTATACAAACTCGCTAATCTGCGATTTTGCAAATAGTTTAATTTGGAAATCAATAAACTCTGCATTACCATTTGCACCTATTTCAGCAAACTTATTAGCTTTAAGTAACAGGTCATAATCTCTTGCTAAATCAGCAAAGAAAAAATCCATCTCACCGCTTTGCTTTACACCTAAAATCTCACCACTACCACGAAGTTTTAAGTCCTGCTCGGCAATATAAAATCCGTCATTAGTTTGTTTCATTATCTCAAATCTACCACGCCCAACTTTACCAAGTCTTTTAGGATTATATAGCAATATACAATATGATTGTAAACTACCACGCCCTACTCTACCTCTCAGCTGATGGAGCTGAGCAAGTCCAAACCTTTCGGCATTCTCAATAATAATTAATGTTGCTTCAGGCACATCTATCCCAACCTCGATAACAGTTGTTGCAACTAATATCTTAATTTCTCCATCCTTAAATTGCTTCATTACAGCATCTTTTTGCTCATTTTTCATCTTACCATGAATAATACCGCTGCATCCTGCATAAATATTCTCAATCGAATTAAAACGATTCATTACATCTATTAATAGTCTATCTTCTTCCTCTGATGTCATCCCGTGGCTTGTCCACGGGATCCAGTCAAAATTATTAGCATTATCAGTTGTTTTTTGGATATTGCGGTCGAGCCGCGGTATGACATCGGAGGTTTTTGCCTGCTCTATCAATGGACATATCCAATATATTCGCTCGCCTGCAACAAGCTTCTTATTTATCGCTTCTATAATATGTTCGATTTTATTGATAGACATGGTGTTTGTTGCAATAGGCAGACGATTTTTGGGCTTTCCTTGAAGCTTAGATATAGTCATATCCCCAAACATAGTAAGAGCAAGACTTCTTGGAATCGGTGTTGCGGTCATAACTAAAACATCGGGATTTTTACCTTTACTTATTAGATCAAGTCTTTGCTGCACGCCAAATCTATGCTGCTCATCTATCACTATATAACCGAGCTTCTTAAAATTTACTTTTTCTTGAAATAAAGCGTGAGTGCCAATTAATATATCAATTTCACCATTTTCAAGCTGCATCATAATATTTTTTCTAGCCGAGCCAAGTATTTTACCGGTAAGTAATCCAATTTTTATATCGGTATTTTTCAAAGCTCTAATAAAAAACTCATAATGCTGATTGGCAAGTAAGTCAGTCGGTGCCATTAAGGTTGATTGAAACCCCGCAACTGCTACATTCGTCATGGTAAGCAGGGCTACTAAAGTTTTACCTGATCCAACATCACCTTGTAATAATCTCATCATCTCAATGCCGCTAGCCTGATCTTTCTCTATCTCTTCTATTACTTGCTGCTGATAAAAAGTTAACTCAAACCCAAGACTATTTAGTATATTAGCTTGAACCTGCTCCGCTTTAGGGTAAATATTACCATGCTTTCCTACTATTTGCGTACGTGCCTTAAAAAGAGATATCTGATTGGCGATGAGTTCTTTAGCGGCTAAGGATTTTTTATGTACATCGTCATTGCGAAGCCCCTTTAGGGGCTGCGGCAATCCAGAAATTAATGATTTTACATCACTAGATTGCCGCGTCGGCATAAATGCCTCCTCGCAATGACGAAGAACATGCACCCCTTTCAAGCTCTCTAGCACTTCATCCAAATATTCCTTTACCTCTTTATCCTGCACATTCTTACATTTCTCTTCAAACATATCTATTACTTTTATGATATATGAATATAATTGCTTGTTACTAATTAAGTATGTCAAAGAATAAATAGGTTCTAGTTCCTTTGTAAGCTTAGGATTAACGATAAATTCAGGATGAGAAATTTGTAAGTGATGATCAAAAAATTGTACCTTACCACTAATAATATGCTTCGTTCCAACTTTCAGCTTATTAAAAATAAATGGGGGTGGTTTATGAAAAAATACTAATAGCAACGAGCCTGTATCATTACTTGCTGTAATTCTTAACAGCTGATGGCTTTTATTCGGTAGATTAACGCTTTCAATTATTACTTCTACTTGAATTAAATCTCCTTCTTTAACCTCTGTTAGATTAGGTGATAATGTTTTTGTTTGATAAGAAACAGGAGAATAAAATAGCAAATCACGAATATTACTAATACCAAGCCTTTTAAGGGCAGCTGCAGTATCTTCACGAATATTAATAAAAGCTTTGATGGGGGAAAATAAAAATTTCTCTAAAATAGTTAGCATATATAATTATATATCATTATTTAATATTATGATTATATATACCTCTTAAGAATAATAAAAATAATTATTTAATTTGTACCAGAGATGAAAAGCGGTTTTCATCTCTGGTACTCATTATTTTAAGGCTTATAAATCCAGTTTTAGACCCGCTCTAACTATAGCTGAAGATTTTAAAGGCATACCCTCTATAAATCCTGCTGTTTTATAACCACCTGAACCAACTATTTTAAATGTATCATTTAAACTAAGTTCAAAATTAACAGCTCCAAAGCCACCTTTTTTACATTTTTCCTTTAAAGGAGTAGCAGTTAGCATTTTAGGCTGATTCCAATAAGCAGCTTCTAAACCTAAAGAAATAAAATCAAATTTTGCTAAGTTATTTGCTTTAAATCCAACGCCATAAGACTTAAATTTTTGATTTTTTCCGTAGTTAATATTAAGTTGGATATATTTATCGTCAATAACAAAATGATTAACTAAACCACGCTCTAAACCATATGGAGCAAGTATAGCTCTGGTAGCTGGTAAATATTTTACTCTTCCTAAATTAATCATTGGAATATTATCAAGATTAGTATTCATTACAAATGAATAAGCAGAATAGAATAAAAATGGATCAATTAAATCTAAATAAGCATAAGAACGCATTTTGCTTTTGGTAATATAATTATTACCATATATACTATTCATCAGTTTTGTATAAGCATTAATATCGTTGCCCTTTTTATCAGTTTCATTAAAATTAGTGTCAAAAATATAAGTTGCTTGATCTAACCTTGCTATAAAATAACCTATACCATAAGTAGGGTTAATTTTATTACTGCTCATATATCTATCTTTAATATTTTCAGATAATAGATAACTTGCTTGCATTCCTCCAACATCTATAGCTGCTTTTTTATGAACCTGTAAAGAATCAAAATCTTTTGCCTTATTATTGAGTGAATCCATCGAAAGGATTAACTTTATACTTTGTTACTTTTAAGTCAAACTCTCTCATTCTAGCACCATGCCCACCTATTTCATGATTAGCAACCATAAGTTACTACATAACTATATCCTTTTTTGGATGAGGTATTATCTATGCTTGATGCATTTGCTGCTACTGACAAAATGCATGTAGCAAAGGCTAAACTTAATTTACTTATTTTCATAATTATTAATATTTGTTAATTTATCAGAAAGGCATTATATATAATATTTATAAAATTAACAAGTAAATTTTTTAATAAGTTAAAGTTGTTAATATTCTTGACTTATTGTGAAAATCCCCATAATTTCTTAATAGTAAGTATTAAATAATAAAAAATTTATGAACAAAATCTATCCTTCAGCTGAAGCAGCCCTTGAAGGATTACTTTATGACGGCATGACTATCATGTCAGGCGGATTCGGTCTATGCGGTATCCCTGAAAATCTAATCAATGCCCTACTTAAGAGCAACGTCCAAAATTTAACGATTATCAGCAATAATTGCGGTGTTGATAATTTCGGTCTTGGTTTACTTCTTCAAACTAAACAAATCAAAAAAATGATCTCTTCTTATGTAGGGGAAAATAAAATTTTTGAGCAGCAATATCTTGATAAAGTATTAGAGCTTGAATTAAACCCACAAGGAACTCTTGCCGAGCGAATTAGAGCTGCTTGTGCTGGGATTCCCGCTTTCTATACTAAAACCGGTATAGGTACGATCGTAGAAGAGAATAAAGAAACTAAAGAATTTAACGGCGAAAAATATATAATGGAGACAGCATTACAGGCTGATCTTGCTATTATTAAAGGCTATAAAGCTGATAAAAGCGGTAATGTTATTTATAATAAAACCGCTAGAAATTTCAACGCTGTAATGGCAGGTGCGGCAAAAGTCACTGTTTGTGAAGTAGAAGAAATAGTTGAAGTTGGTGAACTTAATCCTGATGATATTCACACTCCTAATATTTTTGTGCAGAGGCTAATAGTCGGTGAAAAATACGAAAAACGCATTGAGCAACTAACAACAAGAGCAAAATAAATGGCTTGGAGCAAAGAACAAATTTATCAAATAACAGCAGAGCTTGAACTTACGGACGGCTTATATGTTAATCTTGGCATAGGTATGCCAACTAACGTGGCAAACTATATCCCTAAAGGCATAACTATAACGCTTCATAGCGAAAACGGTATGCTTGGGATGGGACCTTTTCCTTATGTAGGTGATGAAGATCCTGACTTAATTAATGCCGGCAAGCAGACTATAACGGCTTTGCCAGAAAGTAGTTATTTTGACAGTAGTTTTTCTTTCGGGATGATTAGAGGTGGGCATATTGATCTGACTATTTTAGGAGCTATGCAAGTTTCAGAAAAAGGCGACCTTGCTAATTGGACTATTCCAGGTAAGATGGTTAAAGGTATGGGCGGAGCTATGGATTTGGTCGCCAACACCAAACGAGTAGTTGTTATAATGGAACATAATGCCAAAGATGGCGGTGCTAAATTATTAAAAGAATGTAACTTTCCTTTAACAGGTGCTAAAGTAGTTAATAGAGTAATTACCGACCTTGGAATTTTTGATATTGATAAAGATAAGATGATACTCTCTAAAAAAGCCGAAGACGTTACTGTTGAAGAAATAAAATCCAAAACAGAAGCTGAATTTATAGTGAATTTGTAAGGAGTTCTCGTCATTGCGAGCGACTGCAAGGAGCGTGGCAATCTCATTTTATTATCCTGAGATTGCATCAAAGCTACGCTCCTCGCAGGGCATTGTTGTGTGGATCAAGAGTCGTCATTGCGAGCAAATGAAATGAGCGTGGCAATCCAGAAAAAATAATAAAAAATGCTATAAATTAGCATTTTTTAACTAGATTGCTTCGTCAATTACTTCGTAATTTCCTCGCAATGATGGAAAAACTGATCTACGCAACAAAGCCTCCTCGCAATGACGATTTAGTTGTAACACTTAAAGGAGAATAGAATGGTTAAAGTAGCTATCGTATATTATAGCGGATATGGTCATACTGTTAAAGTAGCCGAAGAAATAAATAAAAGCGTAAAAGAAGCAGGAGCAGAAACCTCCTTAATTCAAATAAGCAAAGACAAACCTGATAATGTAGATTGGAGTTTGTTAGATAATGCAGATGCTATTATTTTTGGAGCTCCAACTTATATGGGTAGTTTAGCTGGTCCTTTTAAAACATTTATGGACTCTACTTCAATAAAATGGAAAGACAAAATAGCAGCAGGCTTTACTAATTCTGCTTCTTATTCAGGCGATAAGCTTTGTAGTATTCAACAGTTATTTCATTTTGCAATGCAGCATTGTATGATTTGGGTTGGACAAGCTGAATCTGCCCCACAATTTGCCGATCATGAGATGCCTGACCATGGTAAAACTAACCGATTAGGTAGCTGGTCCGGTCTTATGACACAATCAAATCATAAATCCGCCCCTAATATTGCCCCTACAAAAGGTGATTTACTAACTGCTAATTTATTTGGAAAAAGAATAGTCGAAGTGACCAAGAGATTGAAAGGTAGTTAAAAATCTTTGTTGTGATCGAAAAGCACCTAGGGCGTTGTCATCCCGTGGCGGCTTTGTTGCGTGGATCGATTTTTCCTCTGTCATCCCGTGCGCTTGTAGCGGGATCCAGCTTAAAGTACTAAAATTATTAGTATCAAAAGTTGTTTTTCTGGATACCGTGGACAAGCTACGGTATGACACCTTAGGTGCTTTTCGATCCACGCAACAATGCCTCCCGTGGCCCCGCCACGGGATCCAGTTAAAAATATGCAATATTCTTAACTATTTTTACTGGATTGCTTCATCGAAACTTTTAGTTTCTTCTCGCAATGACGATAAGGAAATAATACGTTTCTCATAATCGCTGAGCTTAAAGAGCAATTATAAGATTACTATATTGTTATTATACGTTATACTCAAGTGCAAGCATACCATTACCAACTAATTCTAGTGCATTATTTTCTATTACAGATGCTATATTAGATACTTCGCTGTGGCTTGGTAAATTTTCGTAAACAAGATTACATATTCCTGCTACTCCGTTTGCTATACCTGCAGTATTTTCGTATACGAAATGTGCTGCTTCTAAACCTGTAAATGCTGCATTCTTTACAGTTTCGTATGCATTTTCTGGTGAAGTTAAAATTGCTGCTGTAACAAAAGTTGCCATAACAGCTGTTGGGTGATGGTAAATTGCCCCAGCAACACCTGCTACTAATCCACTTAAAACTTTAGGCATAGCAAAACCAAAAGCATGACCGGTCATTACTTCACCAGCAAATTCTTTATAAGCACAAAGCCCAAGTACACCTTGAAACATTGCTTTACCACCATAAGTAGCTGCTAAACCAGCGTACATACCACAATTTACTGCAGCTTGACCAGCATTTGCAAAATGTTCTGAAGCACTAGAGAAGTAGTTGTATGTTGTTTCAGAGATTTTAACACCGGTATATTTAGATGTTATATTTGGCATAATTTTTCCTCTTTTAAAGATAAATATGTTTGTTAATTAGGTCTAACTTTTAGTTAATAAGTTAATTATTAGTTAATTTATTTCGGCTAAAAATTATAAACTCGCTTCAACGAGTTATTCTTCTTCTTGAATACATTATACACAAAATATCGTACTATGTCAAGCAGGAATATTAATTTTTTAATAAATAGTTAATGTTACTTATATTTATAGGGATTATTAGACAAAACTTGAATAGTTATTGCGAAGAAATTATAAAATAATTAACGAAGCAACCTCAGGCATTTTATATTGTTTTATAAGATTGCCGACTTTCTTACAGAAGTTTGTAGTCATTTAAGTTATCTAGATCTTTCATCTTGTTTACTTTTATTAGATATAGATTTATTAGGAGTAGTAGGTACTGAAATAGAGCTTGATGTGTTTATCATACTTCCTCTATTCATAGCTTTTTGCATTTCTTTTGTTTTAGCAAAACTCCTTGTTGGATTGCTTAAAACTTGTTTAATATCAGCACTTTGAGAACTTTTTTCTCTATTCATAGATTTTTGCATTTCTTTTGTTTTGGCAAAATTACTTGTTGGGCTGTTTAAAACTTGCTTAATATTAGCACTTTGAGAACTTGGACTTTGAACACTAGGAGTTTGAGAGCTAATAATGCTAGAAAGTCTCTTATTCAATATTTCATCTATTTTATTGTTTAGATATACTTCTTGATCTTTTCCGGTAACCATGGTGTAAATTTTTTCAGCAAATCCAAGTTTGATTTTACTTGTTTCATTTATCGTATTTACCAATGTATCTTTATGCTGGGTTAAATTTTTGGTATCTAATTTAGATAAAGCTTTTTCAAATTGCTCAAGCTGAGTATCGGTAAGATCAGGATTTTGTGCCTTAACGTTATCCATTAATTTTTCTGTCGCTATTAACTTATCATTGGCTTTTTCAAGTTTATCATTTAATGAGTTTTTAAAATTTGCTATATTTTCTGGAGTTAGTTTGGAATTATCTAAAGTGGTTATTTCATAATCATAACCATCTTGATTAAAATTAAATTTAGGATTACCAAAAGCTTTTTCTACTTCAGGTCTAATTATTTGATATGTTAATTTTGATCTAAGTTGTTCATTACCTTTCATGATTTTTTCATAAAGCTCTTCAGGTATTTTTACTTCATTAGATATTTGATTAGTAAGTATTTTATTGGCTTCTTTATCTAATGGTATATATTGATCATTTTTCAATTCTTTAAAATCCAAAGATTCATTTATAATTTCATATTCAACACGATTTTTTACTGCTGCCTTCACTTTTTCATTAGTTGAAAACTTTTCTCTAAATTCTTTATCATAATTATTTATTCTTTCTTTTATTGCAGGAAATTCTTCAAAATCTTTTCCATCAGAAACCGCTGGAAGAACGCCTTTTTCTACTAAATACTCCCTCAAATCTGTTAAAGTTGCTTTAAGGCTTATTACCGCATTTACCCCTCCAGTTTTACTTTGCTGATTCTTTTCCGTTTCTATTGTTGCGTTTAATTCCTTTTGAAACTCTTCATCCTTTACGTCGATTGGTTTTTTGTTAGCTTTAACTTTATTTGCAAATTGAGCTGCTGCAAAATTTTCTAAATTTTTTATATCTTTTTCAACATATTCTAATCTTTCTAAGATAATTTTTTCTTTTTGTTCCTTAGTAAGTGTATTTCCTTTTCCATCACTATCTTTTGACATATCAAAATTCCTTATTAAGTTTATTTAATTAAATCATTATTTAAAAATGCTAACAAGTTAATTAAAATTAATTTAGGTTAAAGTATATTATAAATATAAAATTATTACCTAAATGATACTATTGAATATTGACAATTTACTTAATATATACCAAACTGCGTGGTTTAATGGCTTTTGAAATTAATAATATGACTTTTATAGAAGAATTTATAAATAAAGGATATTTCCACCAATGTACCGATTTAGAGCGGTTAACCAGTATAACAAAAGAAAGTAAGATCGCAGCTTATATCGGCTTTGACTGCACTGCAACATCGCTACATATTGGTAGTTTAATGCAGATAATGATATTGCGACTACTTCAAAAGCATGGGCATAAGCCAATAGTGATTATTGGCGGTGGTACGAGTAAAATCGGTGATCCTACTTGGAAAAATGAGGCACGTAAAATTTTAAGCAAGGAAGATATAGCTAAAAATGCGGAAGGCATCAAAAAATCTCTGTCTAAATTCATCAAGTTCGGTGACGGTGAAAGTGATGCTATTATGCTCGATAATGCGGAGTGGTTAGACTCACTTCATTATCTAGATTTCCTAAGAGATTTTGGCAGCCATTTCTCGGTAAACCGTATGCTTACTATGGATTCGGTAAAGCTTAGACTAGAGCGGGAGCAGCATTTGAGCTTTTTAGAATTTAACTATATGTTGCTGCAAGCCTATGATTTTTACTATTTAAGCAAACATTATAATTGTAGTCTGCAACTTGGTGGTAGTGATCAATGGGGTAATATCGTAATGGGGGCGGATTTAACTCGCAAAATAAGTAGCAAAGAAGTGTTTGGTATGACAACGCCGTTACTTACAACTGCTTCAGGTGCTAAAATGGGTAAGACGGCTGCAGGTGCTGTATGGCTTAATGAAGATCTGCTAAGCCCTTATGATTATTACCAATATTGGCGTAACTGTGAAGATGCTGACGTGGTTAGATTTGCTAAATTATATAGTGAGCTAACAAGTGAAGAGCTTACAGCATTTGAAAATTTAGCAAGTACGGATATTAATGCCGCTAAAAAGCAGCTTGCTTATGAATTGACTAAACTTTGTCATGGAGAGCAAGAAGCCAATACCGCTTTAGAGACTTCAGTAAAAATATTTGAACAAGGACAAATTGACGAAAATTTAACCACCATAGTTCTAGAGCCGGAAATGTTACAAGCAGGCATTACTGCGTTTGAACTATTTCATGAAGCTGGGCTTGCTACCTCTAAATCTGAAGCACGTAAGCTTATAAGAGGAAAAGGAGCTAAAGTAAATGATCAGCTTATAGAAGACGAGAATATGATAATTAATACTACTTTCTTACTTGATAATAAGGTTATTAAACTCTCTGCCGGTAAAAAAAGACATATATTAGTTAAGGTTTAGAAAAAGGTCATTCTCGCATAGATTGAGAGTCATCATTACGAGGAAATTACGAAGTAATTGATGAAGCAATCTCAGGATGTTTAATGAGATTGCCACGCTCCTTACAGTCGCGTAGCTCATGACGATTTGGTATCCACGCAATAAAGCCTATGCAGAAATGATATATGGCTCTAGTTAGCAAGCAACTAGATGGCACTTTACATAACTATACTTTCATGTCCCATTAAATGCATCACATCTTCAGCAGTAACTTCAGATAACCCAGAATATACCATACCCTTAGGCATAGCTAATTTTTTATTTCCAGAAGAAAAGGATATTTTACAAATATCATAACAGCTTATTATTCTATCATTAACAACCATATCTTCTAATGATTCAACTTTAGTATATGATATATACTTATCCGTCATATCCTGTGTTTTTATATTTGGTTTTTAAAACTTCTAACAAATGTGAATAACTAAACTTATCCTTAAAATTAAATATAATCATATCCCCTTTCTCATTATTTAATAAAAAGTTAATTATTTAATATAGTATCAATTTTTTAATTAATAATCAAATATAATTTTGAAAAATATTTCAAAACTTAACAATAATTATATCAATACTTAATAATAATATAAGTTGCAAAAATACACTACTATTCTACTAAAATTAAATTCAACTATTAATTTATTTTGATGATGCATCAAATAATCTTATTATCAATTTTATTTAAAAAACAATTAATAATTATGAAAGATAAACAAAATGAAGCTTGGGAAGTTACAGGAGTTGATACACTTAGCAAGGCAAAAGATTTAAGTAATGAAAAAACAGATACAGAAATTCCTACTATTATTAAAAATTCAGAAAATTCCGCTAGAACAACTGCTGAACATATAATACTAACAGGTACAAATGATTTAACAAGTGTAGCTAGCTTACCGGCAACACGTATAGCTAAATATGCTTCTCTTGCTATTATAAACACTAACCTGCAAATAGAAAAAGAAGCGGATTTAAAACCTACTTTTGAAAAATTACATCCCTACATATTAGAATATAGTAACAGCAAGGAATTTGAAGAAAAGGTAAATAAGGTAACTATAGACTCAAAATCTCAAGCCGAAGCTTTAGCTTCTAAAGTTATTAATAATACCGATACAACAACATTAAATAAAGAAGAACTAGACGCAAAAAATTTATATGAAACTATAAACACAAATTATTCCAAATTACCTAAAGAATCACACTCAAAATCACCAGAACAATATTTGGAAAAAATATTATTTGATAAAACTAGAATGAAAGCTTTAGAAGATACAATAATATCTGATCTAGAACCAAAATTAGTAAAAGAAGCAGAAAGTCAAGGATTTAAAAAATTAACTGAACATTCAAAAGATAGAACTACTTATTGTTTTTATGGGGCACCAGCATCCGGAAAAGGGACATCTGTAGCAATGCGTAGATCAGAAGCAATCAAGGGGAAGGAAAAAATTGGGCTGATATAGTAAAAATTAACACTGATAGTCATAGAGATTTTATAGATGATAGCTCACCTACTAGTAAAATTGAGAATAGATCAGCTCTTAATCATGCAGAAGCAGGATTTATTTCTAATATGTCATATCGTTTATATGAGAAAAAAGTTAACGACAATAAAGCTCCTGATATGCTAGTTGATACTATAATGCCTAATCAATATATACTTGATATGGCAGTTAAAAATGGAGGAAAAACTTTAATTGATGTTATCTCAATTCCGACAGAAAAATGTGTAGAAAGAGCATATGAACGAGGAAAAGAAGAACAACGATTTGTACCAACTGATTATATTATCAATGCAAATATTAATGTCCCAAAGAATTTTCATGATATTATGTCTAAGAATATTGGAAAAGATATTGAATATAAAATAGTAGACAATGATGTGGAAAGAGGTAAAAAACCGATATTAATAGAACAAGGTAATCTTAAAGAAAAAACAGTAGAGATACACAATAAAACTAGGTTAGATGAATTTTTACGTAAACAAAACTTAAATCCTAAAGCACAAAACCCACAGGAATTATATAGCGAAGATTATCATAAAAAAACTCCGACTTATAAATTTAATGATAGTAATTTAGGTATAAAAGTAAGCTATACAAAAGTTACAGATGAAGCTCAAATGATTGGATCACAGTTAGGGAATCAATTACAATCTAATAACTCTAATCCATTGCCAAATACTAATAAAAATGTTATAATAAAGAAAAATAATCAAATAGGTAGGTAATAATATGTCCAAGAAACCAAACAATAAAGATAACAACTTTTTATCACCTGAAGAACTTGCTTTTGCTGAAGAATATGATAAGCATCATGATAATACTGTTGTACATACTAATGATGATGCACAAGCTTGGGCAAAAAAATTGTTAGGTGAGTCTAATAACACTACTACTAATAACCCTACAGACAAAGCTTAATAGCTTAATTTTTATGCAAGGCATTAAAGATCATTTTCGCAAGTGATTTACTAATGCCTTTTACTTTAGAAAGCTCATCTAGCGTCGCATCTGATACTGCTTTATATGAACCAAAATAATGCAATAATGCCTTTTTACGTGTATCCCCTATTCCCTCTATTTCATCAAGGCTTGAGACTTTTATAGCACGTGAACTACTAAGTCTATGATTCTTTATTGCAAAATTATGAGCTTCATCCCGTAGGATTTGTAAATATTTCATGAGCGGTAAATTCTTGTTCAAGGTAAATACTTCTCTACCTACCATATGAAACTGCTCAAGACCAGCATTTCTATCAGGACCTTTTGACATACAAACAAACGGAATATCCATTTGAAGCTTGTTCATCACTTCTTTAACAATTCCTAAATGTCCTTTCCCCCCATCAATAATCATCAAGCTTGGCAACCTATGCGGCTCTTGTTTTAATCGTGTAAGCCTTCTGGTAAGGACTTGTCTTAGCATTTCATAGTCATCACCTACAGCGTCATACCGTGGCTTGTCCACGGTATCCAAAAAACAACTAACACCATCATTGTTTGTTGATTTACTGGATCCCGTGATCGAGTCACGGGATGACAACGAAAAAACCCGATATTCTTTTTTATCAAAACCGGATTTACCAGCAACTATCATAACCCCGACGGCAAACTTACCTTGAATATGGCTATTATCGTAAACCTCAATTCTCTCAGGAATTTCAGGAAGATTAAATAACTCTTTAACCTCAAACATAAGTTCTTGATTTTTAGTAAATTTCTTTAAATATTGCTCAAGTGAAAATAAAGCATTTTCCTCAGCATTTTGAACTAATTTAAGCTTACCGCCGCTAGCAGGAATTGTAATGCTAAGCTTAGCAAAATCATTAATACTCCTAATCGCTTCTATGATATTATCTTTATCATCAATTTCGTGATTGATAATAATTTCCGGAGGCACTTGTTGCTTTTGATAAAATTGCAGTAAAAAATGCCTTAACACTTCTTCTTTAGTACTATTTTCAGTAGAAGTAGGGAAATACGGAATATTACCGCAAGCTTGCCCTATTCTATATAAAAATACCTCTACGCAATAATGCCCATTCTTTTCTACAATAGCAATTATATCTGCATCTTTAACAATATCCGTAATACCAGCTTTAAGCTGTACATAACTCAATGCCTTAATACGATCTCTGATGTCTGCCGCTTCTTCAAAACGCATCTGCTCGCTTAACTCTTCCATTTTCTTCGATAGATTTTCTTGGAGTTCTTTACTGCGTCCTTGCAAGAAATCTTTAACCTGCCCTACTAGCTCTGCATAATCCTTTTTATTAATCTTACCAACACATGGAGCATAACAACGCTTGATTTCATATTGTAGGCAAGGACGAATACGTGAATTGAAGTAATTATCTGTGCAGGAACGTAGTTTAAAGATTTTTTGTAGTTCTAATAAAGTAGTGTTAACTTCGGTTGCTGAAGCAAACGGACCAAAAAACTTCCCATCATTTAAGGCTCTGCCTCGGTATTTTAGCAATTGCGGGAAATCATGATCTAAACGTAATTTGATGAAAGGGAAAGATTTATCGTCTTTAAGAAGAATATTGAATTTCGGTTGAAATTTTTTGATTAGCTGAGCTTCTAAAAGCAGTGCTTCGACTTCAGAATTAGTAATGCTATACTCTAACGAGCAAGTATTTGCAACCATCCGAAGCATTTTAGTATCTAAATCTGTTTTAATGTAATTAGTAAGACGCTTTTTTAGGTTTTTAGCTTTACCGACATAAATGACTTGTTTATTAGCGTCAAACATCCGATAGACCCCTGAACGCTCAGGGATATCTATAAGCTTGGACTTAATTAACTCATTTCCGGTAAGTTCCATAGTCATATATTATATGTCATTCCCGTGTAGGCTTGCCCGCGTGGATCAAAAACACTCTTGGTGTCATCTAATTGCTTGATCACAGTATCCAAAAAATAATAAAAAATACTAATATTATTAGTATTTTTTTACTAGATTGCTTAGTCGAAACTTACAGTTTCTTCTCGCAATGACGGGAACTAAGTTATAACTGTTTTTTCTCTTGAATCAGCTCAAATACCTCGACTGTATCGCCCTCTCTGATATCTTCGTAATTCTCAAATGCGATACCACACTCATAGCCTTCTCTGACTTCTTTAACTTCTTCTTTAAAGCGTTTTAAAGTTTTCAGCTTACCCTCATGAATTACTATATTATCACGTAATAAGCGTACTCCTGCTCCTTTCTTAATAATACCTCTAGTGACATAAGAACCAGCGATTTTACCAATCTTGGTAATGTTAAATATCTGCCTAATTTCTACTGATCCAATATATTGTTCTCTGATAATCGGATCAAGCATTCCGCTCATAATTGCTTTCACGTCATCTAATAGATCGTATATTATGCTGTAATATCTAATTTCAACTTTTTCTTTCTCTGCAGCAGTTTTTGCGTTTGCACCTGCTCTAACATTAAAACCAACAATGATAGCTGAAGAAGCATGAGCAAGTGATACATCCGATTCTGTTATAGGACCTACACCACTGTGAAGAATGCGGAGCTTAACTTCATCATTTGGTAATTTTAATAAACTACCAGCAATAGCTTCAACTGACCCGTGAACATCACCTTTAATAATTAAAGGTAATTCTTTAATTTTACTACTACCAGAAGCTTTTAAGAATAAATCTTCTAGACTTGAACGTGGTGCTATAGATATTTTCTTTTCTTTAGCAACTCGCTCCCTATATTCTGCTATGTCTTTTGCTTGCTTTTCAGTTTGTACTACGTTAAACATATCACCGGCATGAGGAACATGACTCAAGCCCTGAATTTCTATTGGAACGGATGGGGTAGCTTCTAAAACTTCTATTCCTTTATCGTTGGTCATTTTTTTGACTTTACCATACGCAGTTCCAGCTATTATAATATCGCCACTTTTTAAAGTACCACGCTGAACTAGCATGGTTGTTAACGCACCTCTTCCTTTTTCGATTTTTGATTCGATCACGACACCGCTAGCTGATCCGAATGGACTTGCTTTTAAATTTTGCATTTCTGCAATTAATAAAATAGCTTCTTCAAGCTTGTCTAAATTAATTTTTTTAAGTGCCGAGATCGGAATAACCATAACATCACCACCAGCTTCCTCGCCGATAATTTCATACATATAGAGTTCGTTTTTTACACGCTCAATATCAATATCAGGCTTATCTATCTTATTAATGGCAACTATTATAGGAACATTTGCTGCTTTTGCATGGTTAATCGCTTCAACAGTTTGCGGCTTAATTCCGTCATCTGCTGCAACTACTATGATAACTATATCAGTGACACCTGCCCCTCTTGAACGCATTTCTGAGAAAGCTTCATGACCAGGAGTATCAATAAATGTAATAGCTCTACCATCAGCAAGCGTTACTCTATAAGCACCGATATGCTGGGTAATTCCCCCTGTCTCACCGGATGCTACATCTGTAGATTTCAGAGCATCAAGTAGAGAAGTTTTTCCGTGGTCAACATGCCCCATAACTGTAACAACTGGTGCACGTGATCTTAAATCTTCTTCTTTATCATTGGTAATTAAGATATTTTCAACATCCGATTCTTGGACTCTTTTGACAGCATGACCTAGATGTGTGGCTACTAATTCTGCAGTATCTGCATCAATTGTTTGACTAGCATTAACAAGGATGCCAAGCTTCATTAACTCTTTAATAACATCAGATACACGCTCAGACATTGCATTTGCAAAATCACCAACACCAATAACTTCAGGTAGCGTTATTTCTCTATATACTTTTTCAGGGGCTTGTACTAATGATTTACGCTTTTCTTTTTCTCTTGCTCTTTTTATAGAAGCAAGACTTCTAGTTCTAGTTCTATTGTCGTTTTCATCGTCACCAACCATATTAAAGAGGTCAGTCTTTTTAAACTTTCTTGATTCTTCAACTTTAGGTTTTGGTGCAATCACCTTATTTTCGGTTACTTTATCTACATCTTTTTCCGATTCTATACCATAACGAGTTCTAGTTCCTACTAACGGAGATTTTACAAAAATATCCTCTTTCTTTTTAGGAGTTTGAAGTGCAGACTCCTCAGTATCTTTTACTTCTTCTATTTTTGTCTCTTCTTTAACTTTGTTAGTATCGCTGCTTTCTTCTTGCTCAACTTCTATAGGATCTTCTTGTGAAGCAATAGATTGATTAATACTTGCAAGTTTACTTAAAGTACTTATTTGTGGATTATCATTTAATTTTGATTGTTCTGCAGCTTTTTTTAGAATAGATAAGCGTCTGTTAAATTCTTCACTACCACTACTTGAACCAGTTTCTAAACTACCTTTCTCTTTATTTAATGAAAGGGTAGTAGTAGAACCACTAGAGCTTTTTCTAACCTCTACTAATGTTTTCGACTTAGCATTAACAAAATTTTGAGTACTCGCAAGAGAGTCAAAAGACTTGTTAAGTGACAATTTCGTATTGCTAAGTGTCAACTTTTTGGGTTTGTTTTCCTGGTTATCCGTCATATTTAAACCTTTGTGTTTAGTAATAGAACCCTTTGCTAGAGTAATATGGTGCCTTAACTGGAGACCGTCATTGCGAGGAGCGTAGCGACAAAGCAATCTCAGGACATTCTCACGAGATTGCCACGCCACTTTCAGTGGCTCGCAATGACAAATATGACACCAAAATTTTTTTATTCTTCTTTTAGCTCGCTATGTTGTTTAGCCGTCTTAATTAATAATTTAATATTTTCATCTGTTATATTAGAATTTGGAGCTAAATTTTTAAATTCATTTACGCTCATTTCACCTAAATCTTCTATGGTCTTAATACCATATTCAGCAAATTTTAGTATTAATTCAGGTTGTATTTCTAATATGTCTATTAATTCTTGTTCGACTCCAAGCTCTTCAAGTTCTTTAACAATCTTTTCATTTTTGAGATTAACATAATTAATAGCTCTATTTCTAATCTCTACAGCAAGCTCCTCTTCAAAACCTTCAATATTCATTAAAGCATTAACATCACTATTTGCAATTTGTTCTACTGTATTAAATCCACTAACTGATAAAAGCTGCCCGATTACTTCTTCAACGTCTAAAGCTTCCATAAATAATTCTGTAGAAGTTACGAACTCTTCATTTCTTCGTTTTGACTCTTGCTCTTCAGTCATTATATCGATATTCCATCCTGCAAGTTTAGCAGCAAGTCTTACATTTTGTCCTCTTCTACCTATTGCAAGGCTTTGATTCTCTTGTGAAACTACTACCTCTACTTTTCTTTTATCTTCATCAATAAGAATTTTTAAAATTTCAGCAGGTGCAAGAGCATTGATTATAAACTGTGCAACATCCCTATTCCATAATATTATATCAATTTTTTCTCCATTTAGCTCATTTGTTATAGCTTTTACCCTATTGCCTCTAATACCAACACATGAACCTATCGGGTCTACACTACTATCTGAAGCAAATACAGCTATTTTGGCTTTTGAACCGGCATCACGTGCTACTGCTTTTATTTCGATCATTCCCTCATAAATTTCTGTAACTTCTAACTCAAATAGTTTAGCAAGCATCCTATCATCTGCTCTAGATAAAAAGATTTGTGGACCTTTTGTTTCGTGTCTTACATCTTGTACATATGCTTTAACACGATCACCAACTTTAAAATTTTCACCTTTAATCTGTTGTTCTCTCTTTATTATTGCCTCAGCACGGTTAAGGTCAACTATTATATCACCATATTCTATTCTTTTGACAACACCATTTATAACTTCACCTTTTCTATCTTTGAAATCATGATATTGTTTTTCACGCTCTGCTTCTATAACACGTTGTGTTATGACTTGTTTTGCGGCTTGAGCTGCTACTCTCGCATGATCAATAGAAGGCAAATATTCATATATTTCACCATCAATTTTAGCTTCAGGATCTTTTTGTAAAGCTTCGGTAAGTGAAATTTGTGTTAAATAATCTTCTACATTTTCTACTACTTTAAGCACTCTTAAAAGATTTATTTCACCTGTCTTTCTATTTATTTGTGCTTTGATATTATATTCATTGCCATATTTTTTTCGCCCTGCTACTTGCACTGCTTGTTCTACAGTTGATATCAAAACTTCTTTTGATATTCCTTTCTCACGAGCTACAGAATCTATAATTTGTAAAATTTCTATGTTACCTATATTAGACATATATTACATTACCTTGTATTACTTTTATTCTCAGAACCTAATAATTTTTTAAACATTTCTTCTGTTAAAACTAGGTTAGCACTTTTAATTAAATCGTAATTAATTATTACTTCTTGGTTTTCCCATTTTAAATATACTTTATCGTCTTTAGCCTCAATTATCGTACCTTGATAACGGCTTCTACCATTTAACAACTCTTTAAGCTTAATTTTAACTTCTCGTCCTACAAATCTTTTATAATTTTCAAATTTTACTAATGGACGTTCAACACCACTTGATGAAACCTCTAAATAATATGCCTCTTCTATCAAATCTTCAACATCTAAAATAGCCGAAATAGTATTGCTTGCTTTAGTGCAATCTTCTACCGTTACTTTTTGATCATCAAGCCTATCTATTAATATCTCGACTACTTTAGAGCTTAGACCTTTAACACGTACAAGAACTACTTCAAACCCCATATCTTTTAAGGTTTCTTGTATCAAATCTGTTATTTGTTGTTCAATAGTTTGCATTCTTTGGCTTTTATAACAAAAAAGGCGGGATAACCCACCTTTTTTTAATTCCAATATTGTATCCCTTAAAAAGGCAGAATACACTAGTTCATATATATAAGCAATATTTATTTAACAATAAAAAGAACTATATGTTTAATGAAACGGACAGACACCTATTAATGCTGAATCAAGAATTTCTGGTATCGAACCGAATCCCTCTACATGAATATTAACGTCTTCAACACCCCATCCCTTTAATGTCTGCTGTATAGCAGTACTAAAAGAGCTAGAAGTACAAACTTCATAATGGCTATCATAATTTTCTAAAATATCGCTTAAAGATTCTTTAGTCATTCTACCACTATAATGAGTATAATGTTTATGATGAGAAACGTTAATATTATATGATTTTGCAACATTAATTACTTCATCTAATTGAAATGTATCACTATTTTCACTTTTAGTAGAATGAATAACATGGATGGATTGTGGGAACGGAATATCCTTTTTATTTATTATAGAAATAGAATGGCTTTCTCCTGATCCACTACTAATAAGGACAAGGTCTTTTGTAGTTTCTATATCTGACTCAATATATGAGGGCTGCACTTTTACTAGCTGATTTTTATCATTAAATAGGTAATTTGTTACAGTTCCATTAGGATTTTTCTTTATCAAACATTCATAATAATGCCCCTCATTATCATGACCAGTTTTCATAACTGTAAATTCACTATAATTGCTTCCCACTTTAATAGTAATAATTTGTCCGTGTTTATGAGGTGTTACTTCCTGCTCATTCTGTCTATAAAATTTTATTTTTGCTGTATCTCCATCAGCGTTTTTCATTTCGATTTTTATTTTATGCTCTTCAAAATTTTCTATTTTGTATTCTTTCAACTCATTATATTGCTTTTCTTCAGTTTTTACAAAATATGCTCCTACTTCATTTAATATTTCTTTTACTAGCTCATTACCATTTCCTACATTTAATATAAGCTTTTCAGCAACGGGTGGATATAGATGTGCAGGAATATTACGCCCTACATGTATGCCAACAATTTTTGCTATCGCTTCATTAAATTTATTATCATTATCTAAAGCTGATTGTATAACTTCTGAAATATTTACTTCATCTGTTTCATTATATGAATCTAAAACTTTTAAAATAGCATTTCCAGTAAGGTTTAAAAAATTTTTCATTAAATTTGGTTGCGTTCCTTTTTCTGGTTCTTTCAAATTGAAGCTACTACTATTAAAATATTCATCTACCACAACTTTATAATTAGCTACCAAACTCCCATAAAAATTTAATGATTTAGTAATATCAAAATTTTTAAATAACTTAGCAGCATCTTTTATTTCTTTTGCTGTAATTACTTTAGACATAGTCACTCCTTGTTTACAATTATTAATATGTTATAATATGTATTTCAAATACATATTATAACATATAGACTTATATAAATGTTTTTTTGTATATTCAAGATAAAAAATAAAATTTTTATGCAGTTAACAAGTTTTACAGATTATGGATTACGTAGTCTTATATATCTTGCATCTAAACAGGAGAAAATTTGTAGTATAAAAGAAATAGCAGAATACTATAATATTTCGCTTAATCATTTAGTAAAGGTAATACACAAATTAGCACAATTAGGATATATAACTAGTAGTAAAGGAAAAGGAGGTGGAATTAGATTAGCATCTAACCCCTCTTCTATAAAACTTGGAGATATAATAGAGAAGTTAGAGCCTAATATGGATATAGTAGAGTGTTTTAATAAGGATACTAATCAATGTAGAATCACTAATTCGTGCCAATTTAAACATTTTATTAAGGAGGCAAGCAATGCATTTATAAAAACACTTAATAATTATACATTAGAGGATGCAATTAATAATAAATTGATTTAAAGTGTCTTTTTTCTCTGCCCTACTATTAAAAATTCTTTATTTCCTTTAGCTCCAAGTATCGGGCTTTCTACAATACCGAATATCTCAAAATTATGTTCTTCTTCAAGCCAAGCTTTAATTTTATTGCACACTTTTTGATGGAGTAACGGATTTTTAATAATTCCCCCCTCCTCTACCTCCTGCTTTTCGACTTCAAATTGCGGCTTAATTAGAGCTATAAGCAAACAATTTTTCTTAGCTAAAGCAAATGAAGCAGGCAGAATAGTGGTTAAGCTAATAAAGCTTGCATCACAAACTATCAAATCAGGCTGAGTAGTTATTTGTTTTTCGGTTAAATATCGTGCATTAGTTTTCTCAAGTACTATAATTTGTGGATTGTCACGCAATCTATGATGCAGCTCGCCATAACCAACATCTACAGCAAAAACTAACTTTGCACCTTGCTCCAATAAAACTTCCGTAAAACCGCCAGTACTGCTTCCAAGATCAATGCAAACCATACCGCTAGGGTTAATCTTGAAATGATCTAAAGCCTTAATTAACTTTAATGCTCCTCTTGAAACATAATTATGCTTCGGCAATTTTACCTTAATATCCTTATCATTTACATTAACTTGAGTTCCGGCTTTGGTTAATTGCTCATGTTTATTATGCACTTTACCCTGCATAATTAGACTTTGTGCTATTTGGATACTTGGGGCAAAACCTTTTTGCAGTAAAAATTCATCAAGTCTTATTTTAGTCATTGTAAATTGAGTAATACTTGATTTTGTAGTTTAAACAATTCTGAAACACCAGCTTTTGCAAGTTTTAACATTTCTAAAAATTGCTCTTCAGAAAAAGGTTCTTTCTCTGCCGTTCCTTGAATTTCAATTAAGTTTCCATTACCTGCAAACACAAAATTACTATCTACTTCAGCGTCACTATCTTCTAAATAATCCAAATCTAATATAGGTTGACCTTTATATATACCGCAAGAAACGGCAGCAACTTGGTTAATTAATGGATTTACTTTCAGAATTCTTTTCTTCATTAATGATCTAATAGCTAAATGCAAAGCTACATAACTCCCTGTTATAGCGGCAGTTCTAGTACCTCCATCGGCATTAATCACATCACAATCTATGGTAATTTGTCGCTCACCAAGTTTTTGTAAGTCAATTATCGAACGCATCGCCCTCCCAATTAAACGCTGTATTTCTTGCGTTCTACCTGACTGCTTACCTTGCACCGCTTCCCTTTTATTACGCTGAGCTGTAGAACCCGGGAGCATGCTATATTCTGCGGTAATCCATCCTCTGTTCTGGTTACGTAAAAATGGCGGTACTGTCGTATCATAACTTGCACTACACATAACATGAGTGTTGCCTATTTTAATAAGACATGAGCCTTCTGCGTTAATAAGAGGAGATAATTCTAATGAAATAGGACGTAATTGATTGCTTTTTCTGCCTGACTGCCTCATAATATAATATTTATACCTCTAATAGATGAAGAATAGATAGACAAAGTTTTATTTGGAAAAGATTTTAAATAAAACAAGTATACCCCATTGAAAATTTTAGATTTTTTATTATATCTTATACTATAAGTAAATCAATAATAGTTATACGATGACGGACAATAATATAGAAAACAAAGAAGAAGCAATAAATAATATTGCTGAAGAGGTAGAAAATACTGAAACTAATTCAGAAATAGCAGACTTAAAAGCCCAAATAGAAGAGCTAAAAGATAAGCTAATTAGAGCAAGTGCTGAAATAGATAATACAAGAAAGCGTTTAGAAAAAGCACGTGATGATGCAAGAGATTATGCGATTACTACATTTGCTAAAGAACTTTTAAACGTTAGCGATAATCTATCTAGAGCATTAGAGCATAAACCACTAGATGCTTCAGTAGAAGTAACGAATATTATTGCTGGTGTTCAGATGACTAAAGATGAACTAGATAAAGTATTTCATAAGCATCATATAGAAGAAATAAAGCCAGAAATAGGATCATCATTTGATTATAATTTGCATAATGCAATTTCTCAAATAGAGCATCCTGATCATGAACCTAATAGTGTTATTAATATAATGCAAGTTGGTTATAAAATTAAAGATAGGTTATTAAGACCTGCGACTGTTCAAGTAACAAAAAAGTAGATATACTAGATGAACTTGAAAAATTGGATACGTCGTCTTATAAGATCTGCGGTGCTCACGTATTAAGTAACTGCTGCCGCTCCTTGCCTTATAGACCGATTACTCTTTTCCAAGTTGATCTTCGTATACACAACTCTTCATTTATTAGGAGTATATATATGAATAAAAGCGCTATATTTTGGCTTCTTTTTATAGGAATTTTTATAAGCGGTTTTATGCTAATTTCAGAAGCAATAAGACCATTTTTTATTGCTTTTATAATTTCTTATTTACTACAACCTGCTATAGAATTTGTTGCGTCAAAATTTAAACTATCAAATAAAATTTCATCTATTGTAGTTTACTTGATATTTTTAAGTATATTTTTTACTGCACTTACTCTTTTAGTACCGGTAATTTATGGGCAGGTTTCTACTTTTGTTAATAATATCCCTAAATATAAGGATTATTTTCAAGCAGAAATATTACCGCCTATAATGACAAAAATTTATGCTGTAGAACCTAATATCGCTGATAAGATACGGGATTCTTTAAGTAATTTCATAAATAGTATATTCACTATACTTGGCAGCCTTGCTAATAATTTTTGGCACTATACTCTCATTACAATTAATATATTTGTCTTGTTTTTACTTATACCTATAATATTATTTTATTTCTTACGTGATTGGATGAGAATTATCGAAAATATGAAATCATTATTACCGCTAAAAAGCAGGCATAAAATCCTTGGAATATTATCCTCTATCAATAGCCAGCTTGCTGCTTATATAAGAGGTCAGCTAAATATCTGTTTAATGTTATCGATTTATTATAGCATCTCATTTAGTGTAATAGGCATTGATCTTGCTCTTTTACTTGGAATCTTAACAGGTTTTTTAGTTATTATTCCTTTTATCGGCACTTTTATCTCTTTTCTTCTAACTCTAACTGTCGGATATTTAACCTTTGGTGCAACCACAAAACTGTTTTATATAATAGTGGTCTATTTAATCGGAAATATTTGTGAGTCATATATTCTAACACCTAAAATTATTGGTGATAAAATAGGTTTACATCCTCTTTGGATTATATTCTCAATTTTTGCCTGCGGTAGCTTATTCGGCTTTATTGGAATATTTTTCGCTATACCAATAGCCGGCGTCACGAAGATTTTACTTTTTAATATAATTAAATTCTATAAATCTAGTAGATTTTACCGCTTGGAGGGGTAAGTATTTTAACTGTCATTTTTATTAGATAAATTAAGTAATTTTTGATCAAAAGTAAGTAACAGTATATTTAAAAACTTTGCTTTAGCTAACAATATACAATCAACTATATGAATGTTATGCCTACTGTAATATTCTAAAGCAGCTAAATAATATTCCTTTTCACAATGAATGCCTTTATAGGCAAGTAAGCCTGATAAATTAGTAAATATCTCACTACGTGAAACTTTATAAACAGAAGATAAAACAAATACTATTTCAGTAAATGTGGTTTGCTCTAATATTAAAATAATTTGTCCTGTTTTGACTTTTTCAAATATTTCTTTTGCTTTATCAAACATATTTTGATCATTAGCAACTAAATATCTTACAATAAAATTTGTATCACATATATATTTCATATTATTTTCTTACGTTTTCTCTCCAAGCTTTATCTCTCATCTCTTCAAAAGAAGCTTCTGTATTTTTTTTATATTTTGCAAAAACACCTCCTACATCTAAAACAGGAGATAAGATAACCTGATGATTATCATTAACTTCTACAGCAATAACAGTGCTACTTAGAATATCTCTGGCTTTTTTTGGTAAAACGATTTGTCCTTTAGAGGTAATGGTTAAAGTATTGATATACATGTTAATAACTTATAATTATTTGATATGACTTACTATATAATATTATTATACCAAACTTAATAAATAAGAAAAACTAAAAAAGTAATATTAATCAAATATTTTTACACTGACGATTATTACTTATATATTTGTTGCTATTTTTTCCAAGTACTCATATCAAATTTAATAAAACCCCTTATAGAAAAAAGGCTCAAATAAACTAATGGTGTGCAGCAGATGGTAAAAAATAATTTCCATATTTGCTCGACAGGAAAGATATTAAACATTGCCATAAAACTAATCACGATAGTAGTATCGATAAATAATGAGATACAAGTACTAACATTACTTCTTAACCACAAATATTTTCCTTTAGTTAATTTGCGTATCCATAAATATAAATTAACATCAATTGCTTGAGCAATATAACATGCGATAATAGATGCAAGGAATGCTACACTATAATAACTAAATACTTTATTAAATGTTTCATCATTGATTTTTGACCAATTAGTAGCCGGCAAATAACTTACAAACATTATAATTATAGTAACTAGGACATTCATACATATTGCTAATCTAATACAAAAATTAGCTTTTTCTTTTCCATATAGCTCAGTAATTATATCAGTAATTAAAAATGTTAAAGGGTATAATATTGCTCCTGCTGATAACTCAAACTTATAAAACGGTATTTGTAACATAACAAATTTTTGATATATTAAGTTACCAAGTATTATAAGAGTAGAGAATATTATACAAAGCCCTATATAAATTTTTTCGCTATTTGTCATAGTTAGCTATTTATCTCTCTGCTATTATCTATTATTATAAATCGGTGTCATCCCGTGGCTTGACCACGGGATGCATTGTTGCGTGGATCAGTTTTTCCGTCATTGCGAGGAAATTACGAAGTAATTGACGAAGCAATCCAGTTAAAAAATGCTAATTTATAGCATTTTTTATTATTTTTTCTGGATTGCCACGCTCATTTCATTCGCTCGCAATGACGACTCTCGATCTACGCAACAAAGCCTTAAGCGGGGATGACATTACAATAAACTAAACTGTTATAATAAATAATTTACAAAATAATGACAAACACTAAATATTACCCAGAAGTTAGCTCAAATGCTGATTTTGCTACCATAGAAAAAGAAATATTAAAATTTTGGCAAGATAATAATATATTCCAAAAATCTATTGATATTAGAGAGGGCGATGCTGAGTTTATCTTTTACGATGGTCCGCCTTTTGCTAATGGGTTACCGCATTATGGGCACTTACTAACTGGCTTTATTAAAGACGTATATGCTAGATATCAAACGGTTAGAGGTAAGAAAGTAGAGCGTCGTTTCGGTTGGGATTGTCACGGACTACCTGCTGAAATGCAATCTGAAAAGGAACTCGGTATTTCAGGGCGTCTTGCTATTACTAATTTCGGGATAGAAAAGTTTAACTCTCATTGTAGAGATTCGGTAATGAAATATGCCGGTGAGTGGGAGCAATATGTAACACGTCAAGCAAGATGGGTGGATTTTAAGAATTCTTATAAAACAATGGATAAGAATTTTATGGAATCTGTGCTTTGGGCATTCAAAGAGTTATATAATAAAGGATTATTGTACGAATCTATGAGGGTTATGCCATATTCTTGGGCATGCGAAACTCCGCTTTCTAACTTTGAAACAAGACTTGATAATTCATATAGAGAGCGAGCAGATAAAGCTGTAACAGTTAGTTTTGTACTGAACGACAAAATACCTCATGGTGATTATAAGGAGTATCGTGTTTTAGCTTGGACGACTACCCCTTGGACATTACCGTCAAATCTAGCCTTAGCAGTTGGCAGTGATATTAATTATGCGTTAGTTCCTAAAGGCGATGTCTGTTATATCATAGCTGCCTCATCTGTTTCTAAATACGCTAAAGAATTAGAGCTAAAAGGCGATGAGCAATTCACGATAATTAAAGGCTCAGAGCTTCAAGGATTAAGCTATAAGCCGCTATTTGACTATTTCAAAAATCATCCGAATAGCTTTAGGATATTTGCCGGCGATTTTGTTGTTGAGGGAGACGGCACAGGAGTAGTACATATGGCTCCTGGGTTTGGTGAAGATGACCAAATACTTTGTGAATCGAAAGGCATAAAGCTCGTTTGCCCCGTGGATAATAGTGGTAAGTTCACCAAAGAAATACCTGATTTAGAGGGCTTACAAGTATTTGATGCAAACGATAAAATAATAATCAAGCTGAAAGAGCAAGGGAATTGGCTAAAAACCGAGCAATATATTCACAATTATCCGCATTGCTGGCGAACCGATACGCCTCTTATATACAAGGCTGTTCCGTCATGGTACGTAAAAGTTACCGAATTTAAAGACAGAATGGTAGAGCTAAATCAGCAAATTAATTGGATACCGACGCATGTTAAAGATAATTTATTCGGTAAATGGCTTGAGAATGCTAGAGATTGGTCAATAAGCCGTAATAGATTCTGGGGAACACCTTTGCCGGTATGGAAGTCTGACGATCCAAAATATCCACGCATAGATGTTTACGGCTCTATAGAAGAGCTAGAAACAGATTTTGGTGTTAAAATTACTGATTTACATCGTCCATTTATTGATGAGTTAACGCGGACCAATCCCGACGATCCAACCGGTAAATCAACAATGCGTAGAATAGAAGACGTATTTGACTGTTGGTTTGAAAGCGGCTCGATGCCTTACGGGCAAGCACACTACCCTTTTGAAAATAAGCAGTGGTTTGAGGATCACTTTCCGGCAGATTTCATAGTTGAATATTCCGCACAAACACGTGGCTGGTTCTATACTTTAATGGTGTTATCTACTGCCCTATTCGATCGTCCACCATTTTTAAATTGTATATGCCACGGGGTGATTTTAGATGCTACGGGTCAAAAGCTTTCAAAGCGTCTAAATAACTATGCCGATCCGCTGGAGCTATTCGATAAATATGGCTCAGATGCCTTAAGGGTAACAATGCTTTCTTCCAATGTTGTTAAAGGGCAAGAGCTACTGATTGATAAAGACGGCAAAATGGTATTTGATACGCTTCGTTTGTTTATCAAGCCTATCTGGAATGCTTACCATTTCTTCACGATGTATGCTAATGCCGATCATATTAAAGGCGAGCAGGAGTTTAACTCGGACAATGTGCTTGATATATATATATTATCCAAGCTCAAAATAGCGGTAGAAAAGATTAAAGAAAGTTTAGACAATTTTGATACTCAAATAGCTTATCATGCTGTTTCAGAATTTTTTGAAGTGCTAAATAACTGGTATATTAGACGAAGCAGAGCTAGGTTTTGGAAAAGCGAAAAAGATCTAGACAAGCAAAATGCTTATAACACGCTATATACGTGCTTGGAGACTATGTCCATTGCGATGTCATCACTCGTGCCACTTATCTCGGAAGCGATATATTTGGGGCTAACGAATAGGGTCATACCGCGACTTGATCGCGGTATCTCAGGAGAAAAAGCTATGGCTCAAGATCCCGTGGTCAAGCCACGGGATGACAAGTCAATAGTGGCTCGCAATGACATAAAAAGTGTCCATCTTTGCAACTATCCTGATCTTTCAAAATTTGAAATAAACAGCGAGCTAGTGGATACTATGGATACTGTACTAGATATTTGCAGTCATAGCCTATTCATCAGAAGTAGCGAAAACGCACGTGTAAGACAACCACTTAGCAGTATAACTATTATTAGCAAAAATAACGATAAACTAAAAGATTTTGAAGATTTAATTAAAGATGAAATTAATGTTAAATCAGTAATTTATCGTGATGATTTAGAAAATTATGCAGTTAAAAAATTATCGATTAATTTCCCGCTACTCGGTAAGCGTCTGCCAGCTAAAATGAAAGATATTATAGCTGCCTCTAAAAAGAACGAGTGGGAAGTAACCTCTGACGGCTTGAGGATCTGTAATGAGACCTTAAATAGCGATGAATATAAACTAATCTTAGAACCTCATTCGCATATTAAAGGGGCTAGCAGCTTTGCCCATAATAGCAGTCTGCTAATACTTGATTTAGAGCTGACCTCTGAGTTAATAGACGAAGGAATAGCTAGAGATATTGTGCGGTCTATACAACAAGCTCGAAAAAATGCCGATTTTGCTATAACAGATAGGATTTTGATTGATATAAATTTGCCTAGAATAACTGATATTTACGGTGAGTTTATTAAAGAGCAAACCTTAAGTGAATTTGCTAAAGATTTTATTCCTGATCATATTAGTGAAATCGAGCTAGAAAACCACAAACTACAACTAAAGATTAAGAAAGTAAACTAATAGTTAATTCTTTGATATTTAGTTAATATTTTATATTGATAATTTACCTTAATTACTTTATAGTACGCCCGCTATAAATTAATTAAGGTAAATTATCATGAAAAAATCCTCCTCTTTAGCTCTAGGAAATTTTTTTAAAACTAAAAAACAAATTTTAAAAGCCGATATTCAAAAACTTATAAAAACCAATCAAATCAACTATGTTGATCCTAAACATGGAACAGCATTAAATAGAGCGATTAAGCTAAAAGATGAAAAAATAATAACAGAGTTATTAGCAAAAAAAGTTGATATAAATGAAGCTATTTATTTTGCAATAGGTCATGAATATACCCTAGAAGAAATTAAAACATTAATTTCCTTATCTTCATCAGAACTTCCTGATGAGTATCTTTATAAAGCAGTTCATAAAGGTCGTTTAGATTTAGTTCAATATTTTATTGAAGAAAAAAATTTTGATGTTAATACTACAATTAATAATCCTTTACATGGAGGGGCTATATTAAGTATTGCCACCATGCAAGAACATATTGACGTAATAAATTATCTCCTAAAAAATGGTGCTATCGCATCTCAAGGTGTTATATCCGCAATACTAAAAGGTAATGTAGAAATTTTAGAAAAGCTATTCAAATATGGTGCAACAGCTCACGATGGTTATTCAGAAGATCTTGTTGCTTTATTAGTAAATGCTGCGATTCCAGCCAATGATCCTACTTATTCCGACAGTTCATTTTCTGAAACAAAAAAAGACTTATCTAATTATGTAGAAACACTTAAATTTTTATTAGAGCATGGCGGTAATCCTAATGCTGAAATTCTAGAAAGAGGTAAAGTAGTTTTTATAGCATTATTTGCACATATAGCTGAACCAAAAAATGATACATATAAAGCTATATGCAAACTATTAATTCAATATGAAGCTGATACTTCAAAATTTAAAAGTTATACAGAAGCTATAAATAAACTGAAAGAAGAGATAATAGAAGATATGAAAGTAATTAATAAAAGTGATTTTAAAGATGAGGGGTATATTTCGGATTCTGCTGAAACTAATCAACCATCTAAAAAAGGTTCTAAATTAGTGGATACTTCTTCTAAATCTGTATTCTTTTCTCTTGAAGAAATTATTGAGAAAAATCCTACTACTTTAGGTGGGGACGTTGAAGATATAGTTTAATGTTATTTTTATGGGATATTGACTATAAATATTGTACTAGAAAATACTAAGATGGAACGGTAGTAATAGAAGATGAAAACCGTAATATAATTAAAACTTATAAGGAATGATAAAAATTTAGCAAGTGTCATAGAAGTTAGAGATATTAATCCTTTTAAATAAACATCATCACATGTAGGGATATAATGCTATAGCGGCTGGGGTGAGTGGATTTGCGTCTGGAGTGGTGATAAGAGCTGCAAATAATGGTGGGAATATTTTAAAGGGAGTAAAGGAATCTACTAGCAAAAAGGCTTTAAGATCGCTAGGCAAGGATATGCTAGCAGCTGGTGTTATAACGGGAGTAATGAACGGCACAGGTTTTGGGGATGTAGCAGAGAAAGCAAAAGATGTAGGCGTAACTGGTCGTAATCAGGCAATCTTTGAGAGAATGATGCTGCGAACCGGTGTTAATACAGCGATTAAGGGCGGCAGTCTTCGTGATAATTTCATGGGTGAGGTGCTGCGTGGGGCTTTAGCAGTCGGTCAAGGCTATATCGGGGACATAGGACAGCGATATGGTCTAAGTGAAGAAAGAGCAGCCAAAGTAATGATGCATTCGGCACTTGGTGGGACGTACGCCTTAGCGAGCAAGGGTAATGTTGCTATAGGTATGCTCGCTGGTGGTATGGGTGAGGCTTTAAGCGGTCTTACCTCTTCCCCAGCTCATAAGTTTTCTGGCACTGGCGAAAGCGGCACTGGCTTATCTAATTGGAACGACACTATAGTCGCAGCTACCGCGATGCTCGCCGGTGCATCCGCCTCCGACATGCAAATGGCAACTAGCATCTCCTCTTCGGTGGTGGAGTATAATGCTGCTCTGCATTTATTCCAGCAACAAGCATTAATGACGCAAGCTTTATTGTCTACCTCCACAGCTGTAATTGGTGACAGAGAAAAAGTTGATGCCGAGCCATTATTGCCGGATATTTCTTTGCCTAGTATTTCCGATGTTCCAATAGTTCTTTCGAATATGTTCAATAGTTTAGCAGAGAAACTAAACTCATTAGGAATTATTGATAACGAAACCGCTTCTTCTGCCAAAATCGGAACTATTATATCTCTACTTGCTACTAATAATTTACAAATTGGAGCAGATAGTGCTATTTTAGAGAAAAGTAAACATGGTAATAAGGGAAATAATAATAGTAAAGCCAATCCTCAATCTCAAGAAAAGGCTGTTGCTGCTTCTGGCTCAATGAAACCTGACTTCGAACCGGACAAAGATAAGAATCAGAAAGAAAAACAATTAGCTAAGGATGGAAAAAAATATGAAATTAAAGATAATAATGTTACTGGTCGTAAAGTTCTTGAAAGCCTTGATAAAACTGCAAGAGAATTTGTATCAGAACATAGAAAAGGAAGTATTAGAGAAGAATTTCCAGGAGAATATTGGGATAAAACATTAAGAGAAATTTTAAATGATGCAAATAATAGAGTAGACGCAGCAAGAACTGCTAAAAAATTATTAATAAAAAAAGATTTTTTAAAATGATAGAAAAAAACCAATTAGTAATAAGATTCATAGATATAATTAATAAGGAGTTTGGTGATGATACTTTTTCTGTAGTAGATGATTGGGACGATTTTAATTCTATTGGGTTTAAAAGAAATAATAAATTAATTTACATTTGTATTTATGATAAGGATGATTACTTTTATGAATGTGAGGTATTATCTAATGTTTCTGATAAACCAGCTCAAGCTGTAGGTCGTGCTAGTGTAAACACAAAAAAGGAACTAGTAGAAATAATGAGTAAATTTTTCGAAATAGAGAGAAAAAATTCTAACAAAAAACTTTAAAATCAAAACCATCTTATTTTTATTTTCTACTAATAGTTTACAAACTGGATCAGATAATGCTATTTTAGAGAATAGTAAATATTTGATTTAGGAAAGTGATGCACCGAATAGTTAATTTAATAAAATTAATACTTAATAAAAAGCTAAAATTAATATTAAAAAGTCTTTTTCAAAGAATGCTAGTTATAAATCTAGGCAAAGCGGCTGTAAAGACAACAGAAAGGCTAACAGAAAACATTGTTAATAGTTATAGTAAATGTGATGCTAATCTTGAGTATTTAGAAAACGAGTTCAAAGAAATAGAAAATATTTTTAATGATATTATGAGGAACTTAGGGCTTAAACAGAATCCTAAATATCTTGCAGTAAATGATAATTCTAAACGTGCGAGACTAAAACTAATCGAAACTCCGCAAATACCAAAGAAGTAGGTTTTTGGTTAAGGTCTGCTTGGGTGAGTATGTTGGAGGCAAGGCAGGGCAAGCAGAATGTAAATATTGGTGAGATAAAGAGAGAAAGTAAGAACTGGGATCGTAAGACACGTACATTAACCCCTCAAGCTCAAGTGGTAATAGGGACAGCAGTAACGGCAGCAACCGCCGGAGTAGGTAGTACGATTGGTGCAGTTGGAGCAGGCGTAAGTAGTGCTATAGCGGCTGGGGTGAGTGGATTTGCGTCTGGAGTGGTGATAGGAGCTGCAAATAATGGTGGGAATATTTTAAAGGGAGTAAAGGAATCTACTAGCAAAAAGGCTTTAAGATCGCTAGGCAAGGATATGCTAGCGGCTGGTGTTACGACTGGGATAATGAACGGTACTGGCTTTGGTAATGTGGCGGAGAAGGCAAGGCTTGGCGGGGTGGTTGGTCGTAATCAGGCGATCTTTGAGAGGAGGATGCTGCGAACCGGTGTTAAACTAAATACAGAAAATAATAAAAAATACTAATATAAAAAGCTTAGGTTATCTCGCTTTATGCTGAATCCCGTGAATAAATCACGGGATGACGAAGAAAAAACTACTATTCATCCCCTATTTTTAATGCTGCGATGAATGCAGATTGTGGGATTTCGATATTGCCGTACTGCCTCATTCTCTTCTTACCGGCTTTTTGCTTCTCGAGCAGCTTACGTTTACGAGTTATATCACCGCCGTAACATTTGGATAAAACATCTTTACGCAATGCCTTAATAGTCTCACGGGCAATAATACGGCTGCCAATACTTGCTTGAATTGCAATATCGATCTGCTGTCTCGGTATCAAATCCTTTAGCCTTATGCATAACGCCCTCCCCCGCTGCTCAGCACGTGAGCGATGTACGATTGTCGATAACGCATCAACTACCTCGCTGTTAACCAGAATCCCAAGCTTCACAAGTTCAGACGGCTCGTATGTATCCATTTGCCATTCAAAACTTGCATAACCTTTTGAGCAACTTTTTAACCGATCGTAAAAATCATATACTATCTCATTTAGTGGCAATTTATATACTACTTTTGCCCTATTTGCTATATAGTTGTGATCTAACTGAATTCCTCTTTTTTCAGTGCAAAGCGATAATACCGCACCTAAAAACTCATCAGGTACCATTATAGTTGCTTTAATCCAAGGTTCTTCCATTGAGTCGATTTTTTGCAGATCAGGTAAATCAGCTGGATTGTGAATCTCTAGCACTTCACCCTCACGCATATGAATTTTATACACCACGCTTGGAGCGGTAGTAATTAAATCTAGATCAAACTCTCTACTTAAACGTTCCTGTATGATCTCTAAATGTAGCAACCCTAAAAAACCACACCTAAAACCAACTCCTAAAGCTGATGAGCTTTCCATTTCATACTCAAAGCTAGCATCATTAAGGCGAAGTTTTGCCAGCGAATCCTTTAAATGCTCAAACTCGCTACTATCTGTCGGATAAAGCCCGCAGAATACTACCGGCAAGTTTGGTTTAAAACCTGGCAGAGCTTGCTCACAAGGCTTCTTCTCATCGGTAATAGTATCTCCAACCTTACAATCTGCTACCTGCTTTATAGAAGCAGTGAAAAAGCCGATTTCCCCTGCATGCAGAACATCCGAAATATGTTTTTTGGGAGTAAAATATCCAACATTCTCTATTGTATAAACCGAATTCGTTGCCATCATTTTGACTTTCATATTCTTACGTAACGATCCATCAATAACACGCACTAAAATAACTACACCAAGATAAGGGTCATACCAACTATCAACAAGCAATGCTTTTAAAATATCTGTATTACTTTCTTTCGGTGGAGGTAATTTATTTACGATTGCTTCTAAAACTAAGTCAATACCTATACCACTTTTGGCAGAAATCAGTACTGCCTCACTTGCATCAATCCCAATTATGTCCTCTATTTGTTGTTTTACCTGCTCAGGTTCTGACGCCGGAAGATCAATCTTATTCAGTACTGGCACTATTTCATGATTATTCTCAATTGCCTGATAAACATTGGCAAGAGTTTGTGCCTCTACCCCTTGCGTACTATCAACCACTAACAACGACCCCTCACACGCTGCAAGCGATCTACTAACCTCATAAGCGAAATCGACATGCCCAGGGGTATCCATCAAATTTAAGTAGTAAGTATTGCCGTCTTTAGCCTTATATACAAGCCGCACTGTTTGGGCTTTGATTGTTATGCCCCGCTCTTTTTCGATATCCATTGAATCTAGTACTTGCTGGCTCATTTCTCTTGCCTGCAAGCCACCGCAATATTCAATTAACCGGTCAGCCAAAGTAGATTTGCCGTGATCGATATGAGCTATTATTGAGAAGTTCCTTATATATTTTTGATTATTCATAATTATTGTGATATAATTTGCGTTTTATCATCTCCGTCATTGCGAGGAGAGGCGAAGCCTTGACGTGGCAATCTCATGAAAATATCCTGAGATTGCTTTGTCAAAACTTATAGTTTTTCCTCGCAATGACGTCTATAGTCACGATAATATAACAAAACCAAAATATATAACAGGAAAAAATAATGCGAGCGGAAATAGAGAATTACGTTAAGAAAATTGAGCAGTCTTTAGAACTGCTTCGGAGGTCACTTTGACGTCGAAACGTCAGCAACTAGACTAGCAGAGTTAGAGGAGTTAGCGGCAAGTCCCGATCTATGGAATGATCAAGCTAATGCTCAAAAATTACTACGAGAAAAAAGCAATCTAGAAGAACAATTAGGAGCTTATAATAAAATTAAGTCTAATCTAAAAGATGCATTAGAGCTTGAAGAAATGGCTGAAGCTGAAAATGATCTTGAGATAATGCAGCAAGTTGAGAAAGATTTACAAAATTTAAGCACTATTGCCGCAAAATTTGAAACTGAGTGTTTGTTTTCAGGCGAAGCAGATAGTAATAACTGCTTTTTAGAAATAAATGCCGGAGCGGGAGGAACAGAAAGTCATGATTGGGCGTCTATTATGATGCGTATGTATTTACGTTTTGCCGAAAGATTAGGCTTCAAAACTGAGATCATTAATATGATTAACGGCGAAGAAGCAGGCATAAAATCATGCACGATTAGGATAATCGGTAAGCGTGCTTATGGCTGGCTTAAAACTGAAGCAGGAGTGCATAGGTTGGTGCGTATTTCTCCTTTTAATGCGGCAGGCAAACGTATGACCAGCTTTGCAAGTAGCTGGGTATATCCGGAAATTGACGACAATATAGCAATTACAATTGAGGATAAAGATTTAAGAATCGATACTTTTAGAGCATCGGGAGCGGGAGGACAACATGTTAATACTACCGATTCAGCGGTACGTATCACCCATATACCTACCGGCACGGTTACACAATGCCAAAGCGACAGATCGCAACATAAAAATAAAGCTCAAGCTATGAAAATGCTACAAGCTAAACTCTATGAGCTTGAAATGCAAAAACGTACCGATAGTGTTAACGAGCAGAATGCCGCCAAGACGGATAATAGTTGGGGGCATCAAATTAGATCATATGTGTTGCAGCCCTATCAAATGGTAAAAGATCTACGCACTGATTATGAAACTTCTGACACTAAGGGCGTACTTGATGGCGATCTCGAAGAATTTGTCTCAGCAAGCTTAGCTATGAATGCGGGTGGTAGGAGATAAAATGGATCAATTTTTCCGTCATTGCGAGGAGATGCGTAGCATCGACGCGGCAATCCAGTTAAAAATACTAATATTATTTTTTCTGGATTGCTTCGTCAATTACTCCGTAATTTCCTTAGCTCAGACGGAAAATAGTAATACCAGTTACCAAAAGTTATTTTGCTTGATATTACGATTAAGCCGTGATATGTCTCTCCCATATTTCAACCTAATTACTTTATCACAATATGAAAAGCTGCAAAAACTTTGGCATTGCTATTTCTATAATTATTATAGCTATAGTTTCGATTCTAGGATTTCAGAATTACCAAAAACATACACAAGATAAGCATTTTGAACAACTAGTAACTGATCTTAATAATTTAGAGATTAATAATGAGCAGGTACGTAAAAGTTTCATTTCAGAGATACAAAATATTTATGCCACTGAAAATCCTGAGATAGATAAGAATATAAAATATGTATGGGTTTTGTCAGCAAGACATTCTTATAATAAAATGCCTATTATTTCTCATGCCCAAAATATAGGGGCTGTAGATAAAGAAGACGGTTATAATAGAATGAGACTTGGTATTGAAATTGCAAGAGAAGTAGCCGCTAAAAAGCTTAATAAGCACGTATCTGATTTAACTTATCAAGAATTAAAGGAGCATGGACCGATAATTTTATTTAATGGCGGAGCGGAAGGTAACAGTTTGTTACAGAAAGATTTAGATAAGAACGAGATCAAGGATTATCCAAAAGAGAATTTTTATATTTTTGCATTACCGGAAAATCAGGCTAACACTGGCGGACAGTTTAAAACTTTATATAAAGAACATGAAGACGGTAATATTGATTTAAATAATACTGAAATCGCTATTGTTACCCATGCTTATCATTTCCCTCGAGTGTATCGATATTTTGATAACAAGCCAAATTTTGATTTTTTCTATAATCACAATACTAAGCCTATAATTTTCTTAGTTGATCGTAAATTTGAAACTATAGGAGTAGATAACGAACTAAAACAAGAATTATCAAAATTACCTAGCTATATCGATAAAGGTTTTATTTCAGAAAAATATACTCTATAAACTAATAAAATATATAAATTAAAATTGTATACAAGGTGGAAACCGCTTTTCACCTTGTATACCCATCATTTAAAGCTTCTTTGGAAAGGAGTATGAAATACTACTTTTCAAAGAAAGGAAGTTTATTGATAGGGGTAAGGAAATATCACCCACTATATTAACTTCATATTTTTCATTTATTTCTTCTTCTAAATCTTTCAATTGACCCAATATATTTTCATCATCCTGTTTTTCTTTAATATTATATTTGTTAGAAACATATTTTGACATAATTTGGTATTTTTAAATTTTATTATGATTGAGTATAGCGAAATAGTCATTGCAAGAATTAAAGGACATTGTTGCATGGCTCGATTTTATTGTTATCACCCCGTGATGGTATTATTACGTGGATACCAATTAGTCATTGCTAGCGAATGAAATGAGCGTGGCAATCTAGTTAAAAAATGCTATAAGTTAGTATTTTTTATACCTCCTTGCTTCGTCAATTACTTCGTAATTTTCCTCGCAATGACAAATCACATATAAGACTTCAATTATTCTGCAATTTCAGTACTGCGTACTACGTCACCCAATGCATCAACTTCATCAGAGTCTTGTAAATTACTTACTGCCTCACCAGTTTCAGATGAAATCACCATAGAAGCATCTTTAGGTAAATCAGAAGACTCTTCAGCTTCAGGCTCACCATCACCTTTCTCAACATTTGTTAATGATTCTAACTCTTTGCTGATGATTGCCATTGTTTCAGGGCTTATTGGCGTAGAAGCACGACTTGATTCACTTTCATTTGAACCAACATTAGCAGCCTCAGCTGTTTCATTTGTTTGTGTTTCTAGATTATCATTATCAATCTCTTTCTTTTTCGACATAAATTAACCTTTATTTGAATTAAAAAATTTATATAAATTAGCATTTATATAAAAATAAACTTAATTTAAATTTATTTTTATGAATAAAATAGTTACTGAGGTTTCTCCATTATTCAAGGAAATACATATTATAGTATTATAAATAATTAGTTAAGATTAGTTAATTATTTTATAAATTTTACTAAAGCACTAGGATTATTGATGAGAAAATGTATGGTCTAAATATTAATAAAAGTTAATTTAGTTGTAATATGTATTGTTAAAAATACAACATAGAAGATATCTACATATTATAATCTTCTTTTAAAGAAAATATGAAATATTAATTTTGAAAAAAGTATACTTGTTATTTGAAAAAAACTTTCAGAAATAGTAAGGATTACTATCTCTGAAAAAAAGGAGGGGAAGTAATGCCTTAAGATTTAAGGCATTACGGCTAGCTAATTAAGTTAGATTTGCATGCAAAAGCTTAAATTGTAAGCAAGTTTAAGTTAACCAACTGTATTATTTTAAGGTTTAGTGAGCGTCTGTAACAACATGACTTCCTAATAATTCAGGATTATAGTCAGCAACAGCTTTACTATAATCACCAACATTATAACCACCGCCACCTTTTGCAGGATCACTATCTATTGAAGCATCCCAACCGCTGACATTTCCAAGACCTTTATCACCAACAAAATATTTATTGATTTCTCTTTGATCTGCAACAGTATTGACTTTTCCATTTAGGTGTTTGCCAAACATAGTACATAGACCAGTCATTGCATAAAGTTCTTTTGGAGTTAAGTTTGTCCAAATTTCTGAAAGCTGTTTGATTGCACCTTTTTTGCTACCATCTGTATCGTTAGCAGCATCACCTTCAAGAGAAAGTCTAGCACACTCAAACAGATTAGCATTTGAACCTTGACCAAATTCCATAGACATACCGTTAACAAGCGATGGTGTGATACCTGCATCATGTAATTTTTTAAGGAATGTGGTACCGTTTCCATTAAAGCCCATTAAGCCAGGAGCCCCGTCTACAGGTAAGGTATAAGAAATTTTTATATCAGGTTTTGCTTTAATTACTTCGGTTATGGCTGCAATATGTCTATCTAAAGCATCTGTATGACCTAAGAAACCACCTTCAAAGTCAAAATCAATTAAAGTTAACCCATAATTTGTAATAGCTTTTAAATAAATATCAACAATTTTCTTAACGTCTGATATTGGAGCTTCTATTGGTTCATTTGATGCACCACCAAAAGATAAAATTACATCACCGCCATTTTTTCTAATACCATTAATATATGTTTTGTAATAGTTAGAGATTGTTACGTCACCATCATATTCTTGATTATCAATCCCATCATACATCTTTAAATTACCGCCCCAGCAAGCTTTATGGCTTCCACTAGCAGTATCATAATGAGCTGTAATAAATCCTAAGAAATAACCTTTTAAATTATATTCTGCAGCCCATTTATCAATAGGAGGAGTTGGCCAAGCAGTTGAATCAACAAAAGGAGAACCTTTAATCCAATTACCAGTATTCCATTTTGCAGGACCTTTTAAAGCTTCATCTGTAGAAGCATAATATGCACTAGAAGCAGAAGCATTACCCGCAAAGTCAACTGCTGAAATATTAACTTGATATTTTGTATTAGCAGCTAAATTCTTTAAAGATATACTGTTAGTTGTGGTACTTGCTTCATGATCCGTTGTTTCATTAGTTGCTCTATATTTTACTATATATTTATCAACACCTGTTTCTTCATCTATACTTGGAGTCCAGTTTAAAGAGAAACTTGTAGGACCAGAAGCAGCTGTTACTATATCTTCTACTTTAGTTGGAGGAGTATGATCATCAGGTATTACAATAGGCTCACCATTAAAGGTAAAATCAGTAGGTAATGTAGGATAAATAGAAGTACTAGAAAAATTAACACCAAAAGTTAAAGTTGTAGAACTTTTAGCTTTTAATAGTGCCATATGCTCTGACAAACTTCCTTTAATTACAGGTCCGGTAAATGTTTGTTGAGCAAAACCCGTATACGCTCTAACTTCACCACTTATATTTGCTATTTTACTAACATCAAAACTTATTGTAGGAGAATTTACATCCTTATCTGTATTATTTCTAATTGTAATATCTAAAGGAATAAACCACTCAGCTTGGTCTTTTCCCTATTTTGCCGTAATCATATAATGTAATGGCATAATAACCTCCATATAATTTATTAATTTGAAATTAAAGATAGATTGAATAACAAAACTATCTTTATAATTATATGATTACTAGAGTTTTTGATGCTAAACAAGAAATTATAAACTAAATAATTGAAAAAATTATAAGAAATTATATTATAGAAAATTAAGATTTATTAATTAGGTTTATATTTTATTGAAATTAGCAGTAAATATTGAATGCATATATACTATTTATTACGTTAATAAAAATTAATTAAATTGTTATTTTGCAATGTAAAAAAATCACACCTACCGGTAAAAATATCTTTAGTAGAAAATCTAGAAAAGAAATAGCAGTATAAGATTTAATGATAAGTTATTATTTAAATAAAATCATGCCTAAATGTAAATTATATCGCTATCTTTACCCAAAAATAAAATTTTTTGATACAAAAGATAATATCTTTTTAAAATACTATTAATTTTCCTAAAAAAATATAGTAATTTAAGTAGGTATACATTAAAGATTAAAATTATAATAAGTTATTAGAGTTATGGAAGATATTGACATTTGGCAGAATAAATTTGAAGCTTGCGATTATGGCAAGAAACTAATTGATAAAATTCAAGAATTAAACATCACAACAAAAAATCCTATAGATATTAAAGAAATCGAAAAAGGACTTTACTATGCTCATAAGTATCATGAGGGACAAATGCGTCAATCAGGCGAGCCTTATTATACCCATCCAATAGAAGTAGCAATAATGTTAGCTGAATTTGCAGCTCATGAAGCACCAAAGCTTTATAAATCTTATATGATAATCGTTGCTCTGCTTCATGACACAATAGAAGATACTCATTTAACACATGAGGATATTAGCAAAATTTTTGATAAAGATATTGCAGATAATGTAGAACACTTAACAAGAATTAAACCGCATGGAAAAATAAGCTCCGGTGAAATGTTAAATTTATTAATTCAAGAAAAAAAATATGATATAGCACTTATCAAAGTATTTGATCGTCTACATAATTTACAAACCATAAATGCTAAGTCTCCTGACAAAGCTTTAAAAACAGTCAAAGAAACTATAGAAAGCTTTTTACTTATAGCTGCATATCTTGAGATAAGAACAATAGAGCAGCAATTATTAAATGTGTGTTAATTTTATAGAACAAAATTTCCCTTCAAAAGGTGAACAAAATGACTTACTTAATACAACAAATTTTAAAAACTCTATTTTAGATTCTCAAAATGAATTTAAATAACGAGTTAAAATTTTAATGCGTTAATTAAATCGCTTTTATACCTCCAATGTGCTGCTCCACCGCTTTCGGCATGATAATGCATATTTTCATCGCGTATCTGTATTTCTATTCTATATTGATCTTCAGTTATAATAACAGTATGTAAAGATTGGTAACCATTTGGTTTAGGATTATCAATATAATTTTTTAGCTTATCTTTTTCATACTCATATAAATTATGTACTATTTTTAAAGTTTTATAGCATTTTTCTTCATCTAATACCACTATCCTAATTGCGAAGATATCAGTTAATTGTTCTATTTTTATCCCCTTACAATACAATTTATATAAAATTGATACGGGATGTTTAATTCTACCTGTTATTTTAGCGGTAATATCATGTTTAGATAAATTATGACTTAAATGTTTAATAACTTTTTGAAACAACAATACCTCCTTAATTTATTAGCAGTAGCAAATCAATTTTTATAATTGCTATTATAAAGAAAAGTTGTAGAAATCAAGGTTTGAGGTCATTTCCTCGCCCGATTTCAAAATAAAATTATTATTTATCTTATTATAAAGATTATAAGCTTTTGCTTAATTCAACCAATTAAAGACTAAAGGTTGAGAAGTGTATTATAATTAATTAAAAATTACTTGCAATATTAAATCTCAAGTAATTAAGCAAATAAATTTTAGCCTTAAATCAGTAACTAAAAAATTTTTATTTTTACTCTTGAACTAATGAAAATAAAATATATAAATATATATAGTATGTACATTTAAAATATTTATATAATTTGGAGGTTAAAATGTCTTTTAAACCATTATACGATAGAATTGCAATAAAGCCTATCGAACATGAAGAAAAAACTAAAGGTGGAATTATTATTCCGGATACTGCTAAAGAAAAACCAATGCAAGGTGAAGTCGTAGCAGTTGGCAAAGGCGTTCGTAATGAAAAAGGCGAAGTGCATCCTTTAGAGTTAAAAGTAGGTGATAAAGTTCTATATGGTAAATGGGCTGGTACTGAAATTAAAGTCAAGGGTGAAGATCTCATCGTAATGAAAGAAAGCGATGTATTTGGTATTATTAATTAATTATTTGTTTTAAGGAGAATTTAAATATGGCAACAAAACTTATTAAGCACGGCTCAAAAGCACGTGAGCAAATGCTAGAGGGAATCGATATTTTAGCTGATGCAGTAAAAGTTACTTTAGGTCCAAAAGGCAGAAACGTACTTATCGAGCAATCATTTGGAGCACCAAAAATTACTAAAGATGGTGTTACTGTTGCAAAATCTATTGAATTAAAAGACAAAATTAGAAATGCTGGGGCTCAGCTGTTAAAGTCAGCCGCTACTAAAGCTGCTGAAGTTGCAGGTGATGGAACAACTACCGCAACTGTTCTTGCTAGAGCTTTAGCACGTGAGGGTAACAAGCTTGTTGCTGCTGGTTATAATCCAATGGATTTAAAACGTGGTATGGATTTAGCGGTAAATACAGTATTAGAAGAAGTTAAAAAAGCTAGTAAAAAAATCGATAGCCAAGAAGAGATCGCTCAAGTTGGTACTATATCCTCAAATGGTGATAAAGAAATCGGTGAGAAAATTGCTAAAGCGATGGAAGAAGTTGGCAAAGAAGGCGTAATAACTGTTGAAGAAGCAAAGAATTTCAGCTTTGATGTTGAAGTAGTTAAAGGAATGATGTTTGATAGAGGTTATTTATCACCATATTTTGTAACAAATTCTGAAAAAATGGTTGCTGAACTTGAAAATCCTTACATCTTATTATTTGAGAAAAAACTATCAAACTTACAACCAATGCTACCTATCCTTGAGGCGGTGGTACAGTCACAACGTCCTTTATTAATCATTGCTGAAGATGTTGAAGGAGAAGCTCTTGCAACCTTAGTAGTAAATAGATTACGTGGTGGTTTAAAAGTTGCAGCTGTAAAAGCTCCAGGCTTTGGTGATAGAAGAAAAGCCATGATGGAAGATATTGCCATTCTAACTAATGGTGAGCTTATAACCGAAGATTTAGGCATGAAGCTTGAAAATGTTAGCCTTAAAAGTTTAGGTCATGCAAAAAGAGTTACAATCTCTAAAGAAAATACTGTAATTGTTGACGGTAGCGGCGATAAGAAAAATATCGAAGAGAGAGTATTACAAATTAAATCACATATCGCTGAAACTACTTCTGACTATGATAAAGAAAAATTACAAGAGCGTTTAGCTAAACTTTCTGGCGGTGTTGCTGTACTTAAAGTCGGCGGTGCTACTGAAGTTGAAGTAAAAGAGCGTAAAGATCGCGTTGAGGATGCACTTGCTGCAACACGTGCTGCTGTTGAAGAAGGTGTTGTTGCTGGTGGCGGTGTGACATTACTACATGCTTCACAAGCTTTAAAAAATCTGAAAGTAGACAATAAAGACCAACAAGCAGGTATTGAATTAGTAATCGAAGCTTTAAAAGATCCAATAAAGCAAATCGTTGAAAATGCTGGCGAGAATGGCGGTGTAGTAGTTGGTAAATTATTAGAGCATAAAGATAAGAATTTCGGCTTTAACGCTCAAGATATACAATATGTTGATATGATTAAAGCAGGAATTATTGATCCGGCTAAAGTAGTGCGTACTGCTCTGCAAGATGCAGCTTCTGTTGCTTCGTTAATTATCACTACGGAAACTTTAATTGTTGATGAACCTGAAGACAAAGAAAACCCAATGCCAATGCGTGGCGGTATGGGTGGCATGGGCGGAATGGGAGGCATGGACTTCTAACGCCTCAGTGTCAATGTCTGCGTAAATCGTTTTCCTGTCATTGCGAGGAGTCATAGAGGCATTGTTGCGTAGATCATTTTCTCGTCATTGCGAGGAAAAACTTTAAGTTTTGACGAAGCAATCTCATCATTATTTCCTGAGATTGCCACGCGGTCTTCGACCGCTCGCAATGACGACTTGGCATCCACGCAACAATGCTAGTCATAGACGACGAAGCAATCCAGTAAAAAATGCTAATATTATTAGTATTTTTTATTATTTTCTGGATCCCGTGGACAAGCCACGGGATGACACCAAGGGCGTTTTTCGATCCACGCAACAATGCCTCCCGTGGCTTGTTCACGGGGTCATGTCATTCCCGCGTAGGCGGGAATCCAGTAATAAAAAAACATAAATAAAACAAGTTTTTAAAACTAAAAGCTTAGGTATCTCGCTTTACCCTGAATTCCCGCCTCCGCGGGAATGACATCCAAGGCGTTTTCCGATCCACACAAGCAAGCCTTAAGCCGGAATAACAAACGATCCACGTAATATCATCGCTACAACATAACACTAAAAAATTACCACCCTAGTTTTTCTGTTATCTAATTAATTCCTATTTAAAAAATTAATATTTGCTTTACAATTTATTAAATTTATTTTATAATTTATACCTAATTTGTATTAAGTATTTATTATGAAAAAGTCTAAATCTCCTACTGAATTAAAATTTAATTTTACAGCCCTGGATAAAGATAAGGTACTAAAATTTGTACCGGCTCTTCCTATAATTTTACAAGATAATGCATGGTCAAAACTTTCAAATATGAAAGGTTCTATAGAAGCTGGAGCAGAGATAATAATAAATATTTTGAATTTTTTAAGTGGTAACAGTTCAGCAGTAAAAAAAATTCCTATTAATACAAATAAGAATATGAAATTTTTTGTGTTAAAAATTTTATTTAATAATTATGAATATAAAAATATTCAAGAACATAAAGCACTAAAGGAAGTGTTAAGAAAATATCATCCTGAGCAAAAATCTAATGGAGACGTTACCTTTTTAGTAAATAATGTTGCCTATGCTGAAAAATTTTCTAAAAGTGCAAAAACTGAAGCGGATAATTCTATAGAAAGTATTTTCTCACAGCTTGAAATAATGAAAATGGCGTTAGAGTGTACCATAGAGAATAATCACTATGAAGTAGCAGAAAAATTATTTACCGATATATTTTCAAATGCAAGAACAAATTTAGATTCGATATTCTCTCAACAAGAATATGTTAATCATAAAAAATATACGACTATTTTGTTTGAATTAGTAAACAAGTTTATGTCTGTTGAACATCAAATTAAAACTATCATAGATCTAACCTCTCACTTAAAGCATTATTTTAATATTACAGCAGAATCTACAGATATACTAATTAATAATAAACATTCAAATGAAGCTGAAGAATTGCTTACAGCAGCACTTTATAATATGACTATAGATGATAAACCAAAAAACCAAGATATAGGTTGGTGTTACTATAAATTAGGTTATCTTAATCATAGAAATGGACAGAGAGAATATGCTGTAGAGTGCTATAAGAATGCTTTAGACAAATTACCAGCTACAGATAAATATATTATACAAACTATTAATTATAATTTATGGGGTATTTATAGTTATTATGATGCTGATGATAGTATAGAAGCATTATTAAATCAAATGCCGGAATCTGGTCTTAAAGATCTACTAAAATTAGGCAAAAATCTAACAAATATTACTACTTCCCAATTAGAGAATATTAACCGCTCTGATTTACAACCTCAGCATACTCAAATGTTTGATCTTTATAAATATAGTGCTAAATATAATTCTCTTTCAATTGATCAAAAAATTAGTAAAAAAACACGTTTTACAAAAGATTTAAATACAATAATCAAAAAAAATTCTGATATTGATAAATTATTAGCCCTCTCGGTAGCTATTTACACAGAACAATTTGACATAGCTCGCAACATATTAAACACAGTTCCAGAAAATGAAATAGAGAAGTGTAAGAAGTTAAATTTATCGCTCTTAAGAAGCTATCTTGATCCAGATTCTATAATTTATGATGCAGAGGAATTAAAAAAAGAAGAAAAAGTCGAAGTTCTTAATGCTGCCAATACTTCTTTAATGGCAGAAGATAAAAGTGAGCTAGTTTCTAAAAACGTTCAAAAAGTTTTACAAAATGTTGAAAAGGTTTTAGAGTTCCATCCCCAAAATGAAGAAACTTTAGAAATTGGGATAAATGCTGCTTTACTTAATAGTGATCTAGAAAAAGCTAAGAAATATGCAAATCAATTAAGTAAAGAAAAACAAGAAGAAATCTTTATAGGTGATTCTGAAGAAGCTACAAAAATAGATGATTTAGATTGTTTACTTGCACAATATGATGCTAAGAAAATTCATCAATATTATCAGGATAAAAAAGAACAACAGCTTCATATATTAAGTCAGAAAATTACTCATTATACCACTTCATGGAATATTCCAGGAAAAGGTCAGGTTAAAAGTACCGAAGCTACTTATATTGGTAAATATAAAGGACAAGATTGTTATAGTATTATTGATGATAAAGTGAAGAAATCAATTGGTTCTTTATTGCCTCGTTTTGAGAAAGCAATGGAGAAAGGAATAATACATCATCAATATGGTATAAATGGAGTAAAATTTATTGAAGAAAAGGCTATTGAAATCAAGGTTAGAGCTGATAAAAGGTTATTAGCAAGTGAAATTTATGAAAACTCAGGAAAAGAGTTATTAATAAATTTTGATCATGAAGCTAATCATAAAGAAGCTGAAATATTTATTAATGGTCATCACTTAGAAATATACCACGAATAAATGAAAAATTGATAAACGAGTATGTTAATGCGTTATATTTATCACATCTGGTATAATAATTTTATCTTCCAAACAAAATACTTATTTATTAATAAAAATTAATGTGTAATTAATAATATGTTAAAAACTTATTAATAGGTAGTGTTATGAAAAGCAAACTTTCAGCAAGTATACTTAGTCTTAATTCCTATACTCAAAACCCTGTTATTAATGACATAAAAGAATTGGCAGAAGAATTAAAAGTTAGATCAGAAGTTAAATCAGCTTATAAAATAGCTCCAACCAAATTTTCCATGGACGAAACATATAATCAAATATTATATGCTTTACAAACTGTAAAATTTGCCAAAGCACATATAAAAGAACCAAATCTTGGTATAAACGAAACTCAAGAATGGTGCAAAAAATTAAATGATTATGGCATTATTGTTACTTGTTTACTAACTGAAAGTGTTAATAAATCTATATTAAGTTTTTTGTCATTTAAAAAAGGTAATAAAATATTAGATTTTTTATCATCTTATTTATTAGATAACGCTTCTGAAGCTCTTAAAGAAACTATGCCGAAAGAGTTTATAGATAAATATAACATGACTAATGCTGTGAAATTACTCAGCAATGAAGAAATAAAAAGTTATTTGAAAGAATACGCAGGCTCTAATCAACAACTTGCTTCTGAGCGTCAACATACTACAGCTACTATTTATGAAGAAGAAAATGTTGAAACTATGGGAGGCGATGTAGCACCTGCGACTTAGTCTTTAAAAATCTATATTGCAAACAATTCAAGCAAGGTAGCAATCTAAAAAATTTTAATTAGATTGCTTTGTTAAATTACTTTGTGGTTTTCTTGTAATATAGATTTAGTCTTGTTTAAAAAGCTTATTAAAACTTAATCAGCAGAGGGGCTACCTAATGCTATAACTTCGTCTAAATCCTCAATTAAGGATTTAGGTATATATGAATTTTTATATTCAATATTCGACTCTTTAATTTCTAATAATGCTAATCTTTTTAATGTAATATATTCAGATATTGAGTTACTTAAAGATTTTAGTTCAGGATCAACAAAATCATTAGAAGTAAATTTTGTTAATTTTGTTGCTTCGTTATATAAATCATCTTTATTCTTAAAATATTTTATTTCCGGATTAAATTTGTTTTTTTGCCTATTTAAAAAAATATTTTGTACTTTTGAATCACAATCTTTAAAATATTCATATAACTCTTCTAAATTAGATTGTTTATATAATTTCTCGCATTTTGCTATATCTTCAACTATTCCTGTTATACGATTATTTAAATATGATTTATACACAGGTTCTAATATTTCATCTTCAATATTAGTATTAGGATATTCGAGTAAATATTGAGCAAATGGGTTAATATCATCGCTGTCATCGTCATGGTTTGTTATTATTGATTTTACCAATGGGATTCGATTTGTGGAAGAGTCAATATGGTTTACGACTGCTCCATTCTTAATGAGTAACTCTAACATTTCTGCGTAGTCATAATATGCTAACTCATTTAATATTTTGCCATTATTATAATTTACATCTGCTTCATGCTCGATTAATAACTTTGCTATCTTTAGGTAATTATTAGTAGCAGCCATAAATAACAAATATTCAAGATCAGAAAAACCTTTATCAATAAATAATTTTACTGTTTCATAATGACCAAATTGTGTAGCACGTAGAGCAGCAGTATAATTATTTGAGTCTTCAATATTAATTTCTGCCCCCCTCTCAATTAGTAATTCTACTATTTTATAATGATTGTGGAAAGCAGCACAATGTAAAGCTGTGGTTTTGTAACCTGAAAATATCTCACCACTTACGTGTTTGTTATTGTGTTCAACCAAGGAATTAATATCAATTCCACCTTTGTTTAACATTGATAAAACTTTTTCAAATTTATACTCCATGATTCTCCTCCATTTAAATTAATATCTCTCTCATAATAATTAACAAAAATTAATAATCAAGGGTTAATTACCATAAAATATGATTTTTTAAAAAATTTGTTTTGGATTTTAAATATGCTATATTCGATATAAAAAACGATATTTATGATTTCTAATATTTCTTTTTTACAGGATTTTGCTGAATTTATTATAAGTAAATTCGGTAAAGATAATTTGTATAAAGAACTCAAAATAATATTGCCGAATAGTCGTTCTTGCATCGAATTAAAAGAGCTTTTGACTGGCAATTATAATATAAAGAATTTACCTATTATTATCCCATTCAATGCTATTATTTCAAAAAAAGATTCTTCGGAAGATTATATGTCTAAAATGGAAGAATTATTTACTTTGTCAAAAATAATTACCGAATATAAAAAATTAGATTTTACTCCTGAGGAAGCATTAAAAACTGCCGGAATTTTAAATAAATTATTTGCTGATTTAGTAAATAATAATATCGATATAAAATTAATTGAGACTTACAATAATTCAGAATATTGGCAGAATATTTATAAATTCTTAGAATATAGTTTTTTAAAATGGCAAAAAAACGAAAAGCAAAGCAGTAATAATTATAAATTAAAATTGCTTTTGGAAGAGATAGCAAGAACCAAAAACAGCAGTAAAAAGGTAATATTAGCCGGCATATTTAAGCCTGATTCTTTCTTAAAAAAATATGAAGAAGAACTGCAAATAATTAAATATAATGAGATAAAACTAGCTCACAATAATATATATTATTATAAGCCTACGGATATTTATGAAGAAGCTGAGCAGATAGCTCACATATGTAAGCTGAATGCGGATAAAAAAATAGCTATTGTTACAAATAACGATAAATTGAAAAGGATATATTGTAACTATTTAGATAAATATGAGTTAGTGTTTGAAGATTTGATCGGTAATGATCTAAAACTAACAAATGTAAGTAGCTTACTAATATCTATCATTAATATATTATGTAATAATTTTGATTTGAAACTTTTATTTTTATTACTTAAAAATCCTTTAATAAACTGCACGAATGTTCAGAAACTTGAGTTATTATTATCAGGTAAAAATCGTTTTATATCTTCGCCAAAATATTTACTACAATTACAATTTGATAATGAGGATCTAAGAAGTTACTGCCATAATTTAGTAGATATTTTATTTGCTACTAAACCTTATAATATCAATGATATATTAGTAGTTTCTAAAGAAATAGCTGAAAAGCTTTTACCAGAAATTTGGGAAAAAGAGGAAGGAGCTGAGCTATTAGAATTTTTAAATAATTTAATAGAGTTTAGCGATAGTATAAACACCAGTAAAAAAGATTTTCCTAAAATTTTTACTCTATTACTTTCTAGTATTAAATATTATAAAAATATTGAATCTAAGATAGTTATCGGCTCATCTGAAGAACTTGCTTTATCTCGTTTCAATTTAATTATATTACCACATTTTAATAGCGATAATTGGAGTACTACTACCACTACTCATCCTTATTTAAGTAAAGAAGCAAAGCAAATATTGAATATAGATTATGATGAAATTACTCCCAAACTATATTCAGATTATTTTGATTTGTTATTACAAAATGAAGAAGTAATCATATTAAATGCAAAAAAATATGCCGGAAAATTATCTACTCCTTGTAATTTATTTTTAAAGCTGCAAAATGTCACTCAGAATAAAAGTGTCATACCGCGACTTGATCGCGGTATCTTTGAAAGTATATTTCTGGATCCCGTGGACAAACCACGGGATGACAATAGAAAAAAAGCAGCACACAGTACTTTTTTCCCAAATATATTATCTGTAACAGATATAGAAACCTTAATCAGGAATCCATATGGTTTTTATGCTAAGAAAATCCTGAAGCTACGGACTCAAGATAAGATATGGGAAGAGCCAAAAATATCAGATTTTGGGAACTTTATTCATAAAGTTTTAGAAGAATATTCTAAAAATTATGACCAGCAGAATATGCTTGATAAACAGCAAGCTTTGCTAAATATTGGCAATAATATTTTACATAGCACTATTCTCCCTACATATACAAAGAAAACTTGGCAGACAAAACTAACACTACTGAGTAAAGCTTTTATTCTATTTGATATGGAACGCAGAAAAAATTGTCAAAAAATTTATTTTGAAATTAAGGGAGAGCTGAACTTAAATATAGCAGGACAGAATATAAAAATAATTGGTATAGCTGACCGAATTGAAATCAGTAAATCAAACCGCATAACTATATTAGATTATAAAACTGGTACTATCCCAACTAAAAAAGAAATAGAGCTAGGACTTTCACCACAGCTTATTATAGAAAGTTTAATGATACTCGAAAACGGCTTTAATATACTATCTCATTCCCACGAAAGCGGGAATTCAATTGAAGACATTACCATTGCCTATGTAAAAATAACTAGAACCAAGCCTTATGTGCAAACAACAGAAATAAGTTTAAGCATGGAAACCCTAGACAAACATAAACAAGGATTAATAAGACTGCTTGAATATTATGTTACAAACAAGTCCTTTGTTTATGATTTGGATATGTCAAAATATAATGATTATTTGCATTTGAGGGGACATTAATTGTCATTCCTGCGAAAGCGCAGTTAGTGTCCGGAAAAAAATAAACGTTGTTATTATTAGGTTTTTTCGTCATTGCGAGAAGAATTACAAAGTAATTCGACGAAGCAATCCAGTAAAAAACGCTAAAATTAGTTATTTTTTACTATTTTTCTGGATTGCCACGCGGTCTACGACCGCTCGCAATGACGATTTTAATAATACTCCAATTTTCTCCAGACACTACTGTGCGAAAGCGAGAATGACACCGAAGCCATGCAACAAACACGTTTGTTTGATTTTCTTTAAAGTAGTAAGTAAAGCACGTTGCTCTTGCTTTTCTATGCCAAATAATTGTTCTTGAAAAGCAGGATAATTCATATCTAGTAATATTTTAGTCATTTTGTACCAAATCTACTATTTCATCAAAATTTTCATGCCTTTTATTTATTTCTGCCCATTTTATAGCTCTATCAATTATCTCATTGTTATTTTTATTATAAAGCCACATTTCATTATCAGGAATAAATTTACCAGGTTTAATTATTATAGTATATTTGTGTGTATAAAACAATAGGAGTTATCACAAATCCATTATCAACTTAAATTTTTCACCATTACCGATAATTTTACTATCTGTGTTATAAATAATTGGATCATTAATTTTCTTATGACCGAATCTATCAGTTTTAAATACCGGTACTTTTAAATTATTTGCAAAATTACGCAGCACTAACATTGTGAGTTTAGAATCTTTATCAAACGTGCCAAATATTATAGCCTTAATATTTTCAAGTAATCCAGCTTGTTTTAATTGTATTAAAGCACGATCTAACTGATAAGGAGCTACATTTATATCTTCTAAAAAAAGAATTTTATCAGCGGTTTTTATTTGCCATCTAGTCCCTATACTACTTAATACCATAGTTAGGTTACCGCCGGTTAGCTTGCCGCTAACAAGTTCGGTTGGTTTGGCTACATTGTTAAGAGCTGCTAAATCATTTATGACCGCTTGTTTTACTTTACCTTGCAATATTTCAGCAAGTTTTATAAAGTTACCTTGATCTTGTTCAGGTTTTAGCAAACCAGCTACATTAGTACCATGTATTGTTTTCCATCCCCATTCTTGCGATAAGAAAAGATGCAAAGCCGTTATATCACTATATCCTATAAAAAATTTTTTCTTATTTGGTTTTGGAAGTTTTAATAAATCAGGAATTAATCTTGCAGAACCATAACCGCCTCTTAAACTCCATACTATATTGCTAGATTCATTATATAAGGCATCTTTCAAACAATTAAATCTTATCTCATCAGTACTTGCTAAAAATGGTAAATCACCTTTGCTAAAACATTTAGCCGGCATATTTAAGTTAAGAGTTTTGATACTTTTTAAATCAGATAAAGTTTTGCTATCAGCACCTGAAGCCGGTGCAACGACATTAATTGGAATATTTTTTAATAATTGAGGTATTGTAGCTTGCGAAAAAGCTGATAATGAAGAAAATAGTAATATTAATGAAATTAAATTTTTAAGTTTCATGATATTTATTATTAGAGTTTTACTATTATGTCATACCTAGCTAGGAGTGGCTTCGTTGCATGGCTCTTATGTCATTCTTAGCAACGGCGGGAATCCAGGAAAAAAAGTATACATAAAGCAAGTTTTTAAAGTTAAAAGCTCGATTTATGCTGGATTACCGCCATTGCTAAGAATGACATACAGGGCATTTTCCAAGCCATACAACAACGCCAGTTTTTCCTTAAAATGAGAACGTAAGGCAAGCCTTATGATAGAATTTTAAGCTGAAAAATCTAAATAAGAATGCTGATCACCACCCATAATATTCATTTCTTCACTTTTAAATTGATCAATATTAAAACCAAGATACTCTTCAAATATATCACTTGTTCCTATTCTTTCGGATATTGCATTTGTTTCATCAAAGTTTTTAGAATCTTTAAAATAATCATAAGCTAGTTTCAATGTTACTTCTTTTTTCATAACTTCACTAGTGTCAGATGGTAACATTTTTAAAAGAAAATCAAATTCTTTAGTATTTTGATTATATAATAATTCTAAGAATTTCTTAACTTCAACTTCTTTACCATTAATAAGCGTTACTTTCTCGCCAAGTAATTCTTTCGAAATTTTTAATGAAGAAGCTGTATAATTAGTATTAACAATTTGTTCTTCTGGTTCAGGTAAACTTTCTGGAGCTTTCAACTCAACATTTAGTATAGTCTCTTGATTTTGACGGTCCTGTTCTATTTTATTGTCAAAAGAACAATATGGATTTGTTACATCGTATTTTGTAAATAATTCTTTTGTTGAGATACCATTCCATTTTGCAGCATAGTTTCCCATATTTTTAAGAGCAGTACCAACACATCCGTCGGGGTTAATATCTAATTTTTTTGCTGTAGTCATATATGCTACTACACTACCAGGATTTAATTTTGAAAAATGATCTTTAAATTCATTCGTTACATCATTTAGATTATTGCTACGTTTTGTTTCTATTAAAGCTTTTAATACTAGCTTAGCTTGTTCGCCCTTTTCTTGATTGTCCTCTCCTGAATTAGAGGTACTTGCTATCCATCTATATTTAACTGGTTCTTGTTCATTAAGAGGGTTTAAAGGATGTGGGGCATCCCAATGTCAAAAGTCTCTCTATTTTCATGATTAATACCTAAACTGCTAAGCATTTCCTTAATATTGTGTACGTTATTATCATTATCATTAGAGAATTTTTTGACTTCTTTTTCTACTTTTTTACCAAATTTTTTTTGTTCTCTTCCTAATGGCATAACTTTCTCCTTAACTTACTAATTATATACCCGCACCATACTCATATTTTATGATTATGTCAAACAAAACATTAACATAAATTAACTTTTTGGTATATCACAAGCGTGTAAATCCTGTTTAAACTTGAATGTATTATTTTTATTCAAAATTGTACGATAAATCTGAATATTTTCAAGAACTCTTTGAACATAATCTCTTGTTTCTCGGTAAGGTATAAGTTCCATCCAATCAATAACTTTTCTCATATCCTTGATATTCCTTGGATCACCAAATCTATCTATCCATTTTGCAACATTGTGACTGCCAGCATTATAAGAAGCAATCGATAAAATGTAAGATCCACGATGATCACCCAGTAATTGTTTAAAATGATGAGTACCAAGTTTAATATTATATGCAGGATTTCTAGTTAAATCTGCTACACTACATTTAAGACTTATAGATTTAGCGGTTTCACAAGCAGTTTTATCAATAAGCTGCATTAAGCCCCTAGCATTTGCACTACTTACCGCTTTATGATCGAAAACAGATTCTTGCCTAATAATCCCATAAGCTAAATGGGGATCAATAGGAAGCCCTGCTAGATTATAAGGAGTTGGGAAAGCACAATTTGGAATGAAAATATTATTTTGAGCAGCAATTTTTGCAACATCAACCATATAGTTAGCATTATTAGTTGACTTAATAATGTTTGTGATTACTAAAATTTCAGCAGGGTTTTTAGTCTCTTTAATAGCAGCTTTAGAATATATAACAGCTAATTTATTTTTATCATATTTAACTAATAATCTTATTGCTTTAATAATATCTTTATTTTCAATAGTTTTTCTTTCTTCATTACTAACTATAGGTACAGGAGGCAATACTAAATTAGTTTTATTTAACTCAATATTTGCTACCTGACCATAAAAGGTAAAAGAGTATTTAGCAGCCTGTTCATAAAATTGTTTAGCAGTTTGTTTATTGCCTTTCGCTTCATAACTTCGTCCTAACCAATAATATCCACGTGCTAAACTAATTGGAGTTTTAACAATTTTGATAAATTTATTAAAATGTGCTAATGCCTGATCAGGCTTCTTTAAAAAGCTTAGAGACAACCATCCAGCCATCCACTCCTGCTCTCTTATCGTTTCAGGACAGGTAGCAAAAGGCAATGATGCTATTTTATAGCTATTAGCAAAATCTTTATAATCGATAAATTCACGAGCATAGTAGAGCTGCAAGCGACACCATTTAGCAAAATGCTTACGATTATTCTTTGCTTTCTTAAATAAAGTAATAATTTCACCAGTTGGTTTTTGCTTTTTCTTAGAATCTAAATAACGATATAACAGACCAGAAGTATAATATTTTTCAGGGGCTTTTCTGAAAAGCTTTTCAACATTTGGCGATTTATTTATAATAGCAATTTGAGCTCTAAAGGAGTTTTGACAATTACGATCTACATATTTTAGTGATTGCTCAGCTGATCTAATATCAGACTTCCAAAGATGTTCTTCTATTCGTTCTAAATGATCATTTGTGGTTAAATATTTCTTCCATCTGCTATAATATGCACTTTCTTCTTCAGGGCTAAAATCTGCATATATCCAAGCATCTTTAATAATAGGCAATAATATTTTTTGATCATTAACTAAGCTACTTGCAGCCAATGCATAATATTTATAACCTTTACCAGTAAGGGGTGGATGCTTACTAAACCATTCAAAAATGGTTTTTTTATTTGTATTGCTATTTAAGTATCTTTCTGCTTTTTCTTCTAATAGCTTACTTTGAGGCCAATTTGGATTATTGCACAAAAACTTAATTACTTGCTCAAAGCTATTATTCGGATAATCGCTATCTAAAAATCTTTGCGAAACAACAATTTTTGTTAAAGCTTTGTTATTTAATTCCCTAGCTAACTGCTCTGCCTGCGACCAATTTTTTTGATCTACATATAAAAAAACTTGCCCAATATTATTGTCAGGCTCAGCAAATACTTTAAAACTTGCTGCTAATGAGAGCAAAATAATAATTGATAATTTTTTTATTATTTTCATATTTTTTAAATATATTAAGTTTTTCTATCATCCCATGATTTATTAGGCATTGCCAGCGTGGATCGGTTTTTCCTCTGTCATCCCGTGATTTATGAACTAGAGCCAGTTAAAAATACTAATAAAATTAGTATTTTTTATTATTTTTTAGATGCCGTGGTCAAGCAACTAGATGACAATTAAATATTTATAGTTCTTTTATCTACCCCAAGAGCTGCTTCTTTGATTGCCTCGCTTAAAGTTGGATGGGCGTGGCAAGTTCTTGCTATATCTTCCGCAGCTGCACCGAATTCCATATAAGCCGTAAGCTCTGCTATTAGAGTTCCTGCATCAGCCCCGATAATATGAGCTCCTAAAACCTTATCTGTTTTACTATCGGCAAGAATCTTCACCATTCCTTCAGTTTTACCTACTGCTCTTGCTCTACTATTGGCTAAGAATGGGAACTTACCCACTTTGTAGCTAACGCCTCTTTCCTTTAATTGCTCTTCAGTTTCACCAACGCTTGCTACTTCTGGGGAAGTATATATTACGCTTGGGATCAGGTTATAATTTACATGACCCGCCTGCCCTGCCATAATTTCGGCGGCAGCTATCGCCTCTTCTTCAGCCTTGTGTGCAAGCATAGCACCTTTTACAGCATCACCGACTGCGTAAATGTTTGGTACAACAGTTTGGAAATGTTCGTTAATCTCGATTCTACCTTGTTTATCTGTAGCAATGCCGACAGCTTCAAGACCTAAATTTTGCGTGTAAGCTTTTCTGCCGACTGCCATAAGTACTACATCCGAAGTTATTACAGAGCTTTTATCACCCTCCTCGATTGTAAGGTTAACTTTACCGGATTTTACTTCCGCAGATAATACTTTAGTATTTAGTTTAAATTCTATTCCCTGTTTCAGTTGAAGCTTCATAAATTGGCTAGCGACTTCTTTATCAAGCATTGGTACAATACTCTCAGCATATTCTACCACTGTTACCTTAGAACCTAGACGCCTCCAAACAGAGCCAAGCTCTAAACCGATATAACCGCCGCCAACTACTATTAAATTTTCAGGCACTTTTGAAAGCTTTAAAGCACCGGTCGAAGAGACGATAAATTCTTCATCAATCTTAATATTTGGGATTTCTATTACACTAGAACCGGTAGCAATTAGGATATTTTTAGCCGAAATCTGTTCGCCACCTACTTCAATAATATTATTAGATATAATTTTAGCTTCACCTTTTATTCTGGTAATTTTGTTTTTAGCAAATAAACTTTCTATACCTTTTGTAAGGTCTGAAACCACTTTATCTTTATTAGCGAGCATTTTTTGTAAATCTAGCTTTACTTCCGCATTAATACCAATATTCTCAAAATGCTTTAAAGCTTCTTCATATTTTTCAGAAGAATTAAGCAGTGCTTTAGAAGGTATACACCCTATATTTAGACATGTACCACCAAGCGTATCATTTTTTTCAATGCACGCTACTTTCATACCAAGTTGTGCGGCTCTTATACTACCAGTATAACCAGCAGGACCGCTTCCTATTACTACTAAATCAAATTCTTGCATATATACCTTATAAATATTATCAATAACTGTATGTCCTTTATGTCATCCCAACATACACGTCATTGCGAGGAGCATAGCTTTGATGCAATCTCAGGACGCATGACAAGATTGCCGCGTCAATGCTACGCATTTCCTCGCAATGACGTATACACAACTCACAATAACAAACCCATATTAAACCCTAAAAATACAGCATTCTAGTTCTTATAACAACTTTAATCTTATACTATTTTTACTAGGTGAAGCAATAAAACTAATTAAGGTAATGTTATCTTCGAAGCTATTTTTATGGTTTTGTAGCAAAGAATACATTTTTTTAGAAATAGCATAATTTTGACGTAGAATTAACGAGTTTGACTCGCCTATATTTTTTATTTCTCTCATTAATTCTAATGGATTATCAAATTTCAGCTCTATATTTTCGTAATCAACAATTACTTCATCGAAGCCTGCTTGTGATAATAAGATTGGAACGTGATCGAAATGAATAAAAGGCGAGATATGAGGAGAATGTTGAGAGCTGCTTTCTATCTCGAGTTCTATTAAAGATTTACGCAAATTTTGAAGACTGCTACCTCCAATAAAATTACCGATAAAAACACCATCATTTTTTAGGAACTTTCTTATATTAAGCAAAAAACGCTGTACGTCATTTATGGAGTGTAAGCCTAAGGAATAAACTATTAAATCAAATGAATTTTCTGGAAGTTCTAAATGCTCCTCATCAATACATAACTTATTATTATGCTCAAATGAATCAAGCAACGTCTTAGACATATCAGTTGCAGTAATTTTAGCATCCTTGTAGATAACCTTTAATAATTTAGTCAGATAACCACACTTAGCTGATATTTCCAAAATATTAGAAAAATTTTTATCGATCATTTTCAAACGATCAATTAGATCGTCTGCTACCTGCTTCATAAACAAGCTGTTACTAATTCCAACTACTGCATTATTGCGGTTATTTTTTATATTTACTCTATTGAATATATAACTCTCTCAATTTATCTTATATTTTTCTTTTACTTTCTTTTCTAAAATTGCTTTCTCTTCTACCATCCAATTAATGATAGGTGGTAGATCACCATTTATGAGATCCTGAATACGCTTTCTTTTTCTTGCAGTATGAATATCATCACCCCTAATTCTTTCTACTATTTCAAAATTATCCCTAATACCTTTAATTTTAATCTGATCATCAGGTAATGAAATTTGTAATTTTTTCTCTTTTATGTGCTGTTTTCGTTTTTCTACTAAATCGCTATCACTACAATTATAATTTTCAGAAATATTTATCAAAATTTTAGTTGGTACGCTCTCTGATTTCTTATCTTCTGCTAAAGTTTTATAACTATTGACACATAATAATGCTACCAATATAAATTTTCTAAACATAATACCTACCTATTATATTGAGTTTATTAAAATAAATTAATAAATACAAAATGCAAGTATTAATGAGTAATTAATTATTTATTATGTGAGGGTAACACAGCATTATTATAATATCTTTGTTTATAATATATTTTATAATTTTCACTTCTTATATTATTAAACAACTGTTCTTGTTGTTTTTTAATTTGATAGCTTAAGGAATTAGGCTTAATATTACTGGTTTGAAAATTGTCTTCACAAAATTTTAAAAAACCTGAAATTAACGTCTCTACTCTCTGAGCATCAGTTTTTCTTTCACTAAATTGCATAGAAAAATTGCTAGGATTATTATGATCTAAATAAAATTTTCTATATTCTTCATAAATTCTATTTTCTTTTTTAACCTGTTTTTCTGAAAAAGAAAATTTTCTTTCAAATAATTTATGTATTTCGGTGCAATCACTCCATGGCAATTTTATAGTTTCTTGCTCTATTACTATATCTTGAGTAGTTTCTGTAACTTGAATATCGTTAAAATCGGCATTAATTTTTACTGCACTTACTAATATTACAAAATATATTATTGATTTAATATTCATAAATTTAGTTAATTTTAACTGGGATCGGGACCATAATACTACTTTTATATCTTTTATTACTAGTAAAAAATGGCTTTTTCTGAACTTTATTATTACTGACTACAGCCTTATTTACTAAAATATCCTCACTATTATTTAAGTAACCATGCAACGATGCTTTATAAAGTGCCATATTACTTGCTATTTTTACTACATCCTGTTTATATTTAAAACCCAAAGAATGAGTAGCTGAATGGTAATGGGCTATAGCTTTATGCCAGTTCTTAAGCTGATCATACTTTGAACGTAGAAATTCTGCACCATAACGAATATTATTATTCGGCTCAAATGCCTGATCAAGAGAGTTAAAAGCCCCTAAATGATGCCTTAAATTAATCTGCATACATCCAACATCAATACTTTCACGCCCTCTTATAATTTCTTTTCTTACAAAATTTACTGCCTCTCTTTTAGTATTAAAGTAATAACCTTTACCCTCAACATTAACAGTCCAAGGCCATACTACTCTAAGATTGCGAGTTTTATGTTTTTTACCTGACTCTTTTAAAGCAATTGAATGAAGCGTGTTAGACGGGATATTAAATTTTTTTTCAAAATAAGGGAAAAGTTTAGAACATTTTAAAGACTCAGCTATTTCAGGATCAGCAATAGCTATTGATGAAAAGAAGATATAAGGAATTGTGAAGATCAATAACTTAACAAACATTTACCCTAAATTACTTTATTATTTTTGGATAAATTAACGTAACATAACTTTTCTAATTAAGCAAGAAAAGTTATATTACAAAAGACTAAATAATTATTCTAGATTATTGACGCCTGTGTTGCTTTCTACTTCCCCTAAGGTTTTTAATACTTGCTCTAATTGTTCTAATTCAGAAAATGGATTTATTAATTCGACTTCTAGTATTTTTGTATTATTGCTTAAGGCTAATTCTGGCTGCTTATAAAATATCTCTTCACCTGATTCGGTAGGTTTTACAATATCAAATCTTACCTTAAATTCTAAACCCAATCGATATTCTTCATCGCCACAAATTCTATAATCATTAACTATGATTTTAAATATTTCTGCTTTCGTTAGATCGTTCTTAGTTGTATATAAATCTTGAACAAAATATTCTAATATTTCCCTTAACTTTTCTTTAACTTCTATAATATCTTCTTTTGATTTTTCTTTAATCTGCTCTAATGATATTTGGATATCTTGAAACTTTTCTTCTCTGTTATCAATATTATTTTCATTATTAGTAAGATCTATAACCTCATTTATTATATCTAAATAATTTGTAAATTTGGGCTTTTTATTATTCGCTGTTGCTTTTTTTAATATGCTAATTAAAGACTCTCTCACAGAATATATCCTTTTTTAAATTAAGTTTAAGTTTTAATACCACAAAATATGGTATTAATTTTTGGAAATGCAATATATGAATATTATTAAGATTTGTCAATAAAACAGATGGTTAAAAAAAATTTAGGAGTTTTTAAGACATAAAGTAAAATGCCATAACTCTCTTTATAAGACAAAAAAAGTTATGACATTAAACTTTTAAAAGATTGATTTAAGTTAAATAAGAAAAATCACCTAAAGAATTAACTTCTTCACTAGTATGTGTATTTTCATATTCTATTATAAAATCTTTTAATATCTGCTCAGATGCTTCAGCTGATTGTCCTCCAAATAACTCCCCCAAATACTCAAAAGGATTTTTAGGAACATTTAACATAATTTTAATTAAGGGATATCTTAAATCATCAGATAAGCCTATATCAATAGCACGAATATCTGTTGCTAATTTGTTATATTTATTACAAACTTCTGAATCTTTAAAAAAACCTTTTTCTAAAATTGAAAGATTCCCATAATATTTAAGCAATTCTTTGGTAAGCTCTTTTGCTTCTGTTAAAAGATAGTTTTTATAGCTTCTGCATCTAATCCCATCTCTGTTAAATTCTTTAACTCTTCATTATAATTTTTTAATAATTCGTTGATACTATTAATCTTCCCTTTAACATCAAGCGGAGGATTTTGAGCGTTATTTCCTAATCCTGATTGTTGTGGCTCTGCTTCAATCTGAACTTCAAGGGTGTTAAATTGTACTCCTAATACCACAAATTCACTATCTTCAACAAGTGCTTTATATTCTGCATATGCTTTCATTACAGTTGGATATTTTTTATGGCTATCAGGAATAGCAAATAAACCTTGTTCTTTTTTGTCTGTTTCTTCTAATAATATATTAAATACTTTAGACTTGAGTGGATCATTTCGAGTTGCTTGTAAATTTTGCGACATAAGATCTAATATCTTTTTACCACCTGCTATGTCTTGCTTACCATCCCAGCCTCTACCTAAACTTAAGTAAGTTACTCCTTTCCCTTGAGCTTTTTCTAATATCACTGACAAGGTTTCCCATACATGGCTAGCATTTCTACCTACTGCTTCCAATTCAAGAGCAACTTCTGTGAATTTAATAGGTAATGTATAAGGTATTGTACTATTTACAGAATTAAATATAGATAAGCTTGTTCCCTCAACTGTCGGATTAAAGTTTTTTACTGCTTTAGCAAATAATGGGCTATTTTTAACTATCTCAGGTAACTTTTGAAGAGCTTCAAAACCCCCAAAGTCATTAAGACTCCATTCTTTATTATCTCTAACAATTTTAACTAAATTTTCTTTAAGGTTATGAATTGAATATTGCTGCATATTTAAATACTCCATATGTTTATAAAGACGTGGCGGCAAAAACCATAAAATACGGTTTTATTAATTTTTGTAAAGATATCATATTCTAATTTATTAATATATGTCAAGAAAAACCATGAAACATGGTAATTTATTTCGTATTTTTACCACATTTTTTAAAAAAATAACTCACTTTAAACTACATTATTAACAAAAATTCATAATCAACTATAAAATTTAATTATTATTAATAAATAGTAATTTATTTATAAAGGCATTTATGGCAGAAAATGAAACTGAGCAACTATCTTCTAAATTCTTTAATATCCTTAAAGATACTGATCTAACTAAAAATGCAAATATTCAAGCTTCAAGCGACAATTTAGCTAATTCTATTATAAATATTAATAAGGAATTAAATTCAGAAACAGATACAGCTTATTTAAATGAAATAGAAAAGATCAACAAAGAAATTCCTGACTTTAAAGAAAAAAAGCTAGCTCAAATGCTAACGGTTATAAAAGATACTTTACCATCTATTCAAAACCCTGATGTAAAAGAAATTTTAGATATACCATTAATTGAATATTTGGCAGAAAAACAATCTAAAGAATATAATCAAGAAAAAGAAAATTTTGAAAAACGAGGAAAAGTTGTCCCAAAAGCTGTTTCTGATCTTATACGTGATAGGAGGGTTGCAAATGTTCAAGAATTTAAAAAAGAGGCTGATAAAAGTGAGGGAGTATCAGGAGGATATATAGCAGATGAACAGGCAACACATAACACTTTTATGCTTAAACGGTTTTATAAGAAAGGAGCAGATGTAGAAACAACTCAACAATGGATGGATCGAAATGACGCAGTACGTGAATTAATCGGCGGTAATATGTATGAGCAATTATTATATAATCGTGCTCCTAAAGAAGAGTTAGTAACTGGCTATGCAAATTCTAAATTGCCTGATTTTGTTTCTAAAATTTTATACGTACGTTCTAAATTTTTAGAGAATAGCGAACATTTAGGAGATGTATTAGAACAAACTAAGACACCCAAACTATCAGGCTTTGAAAAAGCTATTGCCGCCTCTCATATATTAGGTGAATCGGATTATCATACTCAAAATTTAATGGTTCAAAATAATAATACTGTAGTAAAGATTGATCATGGAAGATCTTTTATGAATTTTAATAAAGATTTTACTTCAATGCTTAAAGATGCAAATGAAAAGTTTGAACGCTTTGGATATAATAAAAACATAGAAAAAGGACAATTAACATTTAATGTTAAGGAATATAGTAAATCACTAAATCAAATGCTTAATCAACTAGACAATAATCAAATCGATAATATAATTGACCAAAAAGTAGATGAGTTAGTAAAAAATGGATTTGATGCTAAAGGAATATGTCCAGGTAAATTAGATATAAAGGGATTAGATACAAGTGTTATTTTTAATAACGAACAAAAGCTACGAAAATATTATAAAGATAATATTAAAGAAAATCTTTCCAATATGAAAGAAATAGCAAAAAAAGTTGATATAGTGGCAAAATATAGTAACCCTTCACCAGATTTTGAAAATGGTAAATGGTTAAAAGATATGGCTAATTCGCCTATGCAAGATCCGGTAGCGTATGCCGCACATAATGATATTCAAATTGAAGGTAAAAACGCTTTACAATGGGCACATGAAAATAATTATAAAATTGAAATACCAACATCAGAAGTAAAAACTGAAAAAGTAACAGAAAGCCAATGGAGTAAAAATGCAAACGGAAAATGGGAAGAAACTCCAGTAGTAAGTAGAAAAAAAACAGAAAGAATACCGATCCATAGACCCTCTAAAATATATCTTATCTAGAAATCAAGTTGCAATATCAAAATCAGAAAAAGAGTTTCTAAATCAAGCTATAAATTTAGGTATAAAAAACAATTTTAATGAATCTTATAAAGAAAATACACGCTTTAAAGATGATAGTATAGTTAAAAACCTTAATAAAGAAGATAAAGCTATTACTAGTGAAATTGAAAAATTAGCTCAGAAATTTGTAAAAAATAATTCAAAAAATACTATAACAACAGAAGCAATGGAAAAATTATATGATGATACGCTTCAGATAATGAAAGATAAAAAACTGCTGACAGATCAAGATATAGCAACTATTAAAAATGATAAAAGCTTTAAAGAGAGAATTAAAAATACTACAGAATTTATAAATAATGAAAATAAATTTGATATATCAAAAACTGATAAAATCTATTATAAATTAGCAAGATTTTGTAAAAAAATCGGGTTTAAAGGGATAGCAAATGACCTTAAAGCAAAAATCGATCCTGAAACATTAAACAAGATCAATAAATTTGAAAATGTACAAAATATTACCTCAGATATAAGAGAAGTATTAATGAATAATAGAAGCGGAAAAGAAGGAATTCAAACCGCAAGACTTAATAAAATGAATATAAAATTAGATATCCAACCAAAATTAAATACCAAACCAAAAAATCGTAAACAAGAAAGTACTCAAAGATAAGCTATCATATAAATTGGTAATTGACTGATTGGACAAAAAAGTTTATTATCACCTCAAGTTAAATATAGTTAGGACATATATGAAAGTCGTTAGTTCATTAAAATCATTAAAAAAGCGTGATAAAGATTGTCAAATCGTTAAAAGAAGAGGCAAAATTTTTGTAATAAATAAAAAGAATAAAAGATTTAAAGCAAAACAAGGTTAAATATTTTTAAAGTATAGATAAAATGGCGGGACACTCAAAGTTTAAAAATATTCAGCATCGTAAAGGTGCTCAAGATAAGAAAAGAGCAAAAGTTTTTACAAAATTAATCCGTGAGATAGTTACCGCCATCAAAGCCGGCTCTACAAACCCCGATAATAATCCACGTCTTAGAACTGCTTTAGCCACTGCTCGCAGCCAAAATCTTCCTAAAGAAAGAATTGATAAAGCTATTAATAGTGCTAATGATTCCGCTAATAATGAAAATTATACAGAAATTAGATATGAGGGTTATGCACCCGGCGGTATTGCTATAATAGTTGAAGCTTTAACTGACAATAAAAATCGTACTGCTGCTGAGGTACGCTCCAGCTTTACTAAATATGGCGGCAATTTGGGCGAAACTGGTAGCGTTAATTTTTTATTCAAACATTGTGGAGTCATTCAATATCCTCTAGAAATTAGCTCAGCTGAAAATATTTTAGAAACTGCAATAGAAGCAGGAGCAGATGATATAGTTTCAGATGAAGTACTACATACTATATACACCGATATTGAAAATTTTTCTAAGGTCTTAGAATTTCTAACAGATAAATATGGCACTGCTGAAGAAGCTTATATAGGATGGGTTCCTTTAAATACAATAATTATTGATGATAAAGAAAAAGCTGAAAAACTTTTAAAGCTTGTTGATCTTTTAGAAGAAAGCGACGATGTGCAGAGAGTTTTCGGTAATTACGAATTATCAGATGAAATTTACGAGATTTTACAAGGCAGTGATGAATAATATGCAAATAATTATTTTAGCAGCCGGCAAAGGCAGCAGAATGGAGTCTAATTTACCAAAAGTAATGCATGAGGTTGGCGGCGTTCCAATGCTTGAAACAGTATTAAAGAACTCGCTTAAAATAACTGATGATGTAGTTATAGTTTATTCAGAAGATTTAAAAAAATATTTGACACCTTATGAAAATATGTGTCGTTTTGCCTTACAAAAAGAGCCTAAAGGTACAGCTCATGCTACTCATGCAGCAATAGATTTGATTGATGAGAATAAAACTATTTTAGTATTATATGGTGATCACCCACTTATTACTCCAGAATTAATGAATGAATTAGTAGAATACCTAAATTTTAGTAATGCTTCATTAGTAACATTATGTTTTGAAAGAGACGATCCTGCTTTTTATGGTAGAATCTCCATAGATCAAAATGGTGAATTTTTGGAAATAATTGAATATAAAAATGCTACTGAAGAACAAAAGAAAATAAAGCTTTGTAATTCTGGAATTATGGCATTTAATCCTGGAATTTTAAACAAATATTTACCTTTATTTGCTACTAATTTTAGAGATAATAAAGAAGTTTATTTAACAGAAATAGTAAAATTGTGCAAAGCTAAAGAAGAAAAAGTTTCTTATTTATTATCTAATAATCATGATTTGATTGTCGGTGTTAATACTAAAAATGAACTTTTGGAAGCTAACAATATTTTTTCAAATAATAAATAATAAATTAAATTCGTATTTTAGATGGAAACCGCTTTCCATTTAAAATACTCATTATTCATGGATAGATGGCCGAGCGGTTTAAGGCGCACGCCTGGAAAGCGTGTTCACGGCAACGTGTCGGGGGTTCGAATCCCCCTCTATCCGCCAACTAAAATTAAAACTAACTTGATAAGATTGAATATATAATTAGCATTTTTTCTTTTCTAAAGTCTTTATTTTCTTTTCTCTCTACCGTTATATATTCCTAAAAAAATTGGTAAACAAATATACGGAACTCTTCATTATTTTGAATCTCTATTCGATTATATTATTGATCCAAATAAAAAATTTTAACCTCCGGTAAAAATTCCTATTGACTTTTATATAAAAAGGTATAAGTTCTTTACAATTTAATTTTTTGTAAAGGATTTATGCTAGGTTACGCAAAAGAGCAAAAAAACTTACGTAAAGAACAAAAATAAGCTATAGGATTATTGTCAGTAGGAACATTTCTAGAATATTTTGACCTTATGCTGTATGTTCATATGGCAGTGCTTCTTAATGAGTTATTTTTTCCAAAACAAAATCAATCTGCAGCTTACTTATTATCGGCTTTTGCCTTTTGTTCTACCTTTGCTTTTAGATCTATAGGTGCTTTAGTATTTGGATGGATTGGGGATAAGATAGGGCGTAAAACTACAGTGGTAATGACTTCGTTCTTAATGGCTTTATCCTGTTTTTTAATGTTTATCTTGCCTACTTATGCCGAAATTGGTTTTACTGCTGCTGTAATAGTTACGATTTGTCGTGCACTTCAAGGCATGTCTTCCCTGGGCGAAATAATAGGAGCAGAATTATATTTAACTGAATTAACTAAACCACCCATACAATATCCAGTGGTTGCTTCTTGTGATATATTTGGAAATTTAGGAGCTGCTGCTGCTTTAGGAGTCGCAACCCTTGTAACTATGCAAGGTTTTAATTGGCGATATGCATTTTTATTTGGTACTATCATCGCAGTAATCGGGGCTATTGCTAGAACAAGGCTTAGAGAAACAGTAGAATTCGTTGATGCAACCAAGAGATTAGTAAATAAAATTGAAAACTTTGGACTTAATAAATCAGATATAGAAACTAATATAAATTTAAATGATAAATTAAATATAAAAACTTTATTAGCTTATTTTACAATAGAATCAACTGGACCTATTTGTTTTTATTTTAAATATATCTTATGTGGAGATATACTTAAAACTCACTTTGCTTATACCTCTAGCCAAGTTATTACTCATAATTTTATCGTTTCAATAATCACTCTTATTAATAGTGGTATAGTTACTTATTTAAGTTATAAATTTCATCCTTTAAAAATTTTAAGAATAAGATGGGTAATATTTGCATGTATGGTTTTATTTTATCCATATTTATTGATTAAAATGGATAATGTTTTCCAATTACTTATACTACAAGTACTTATAGGAATGTTTGCTATTAGGGTATTTCCTGCTGCTCCAATTTTTTATAAAAACTTTCCTGTATTTAAAAGATTCAGATGTGTAAGTCTAACTTTTGCTATAGTACGTGCCATAATGTTTGTTTTAACTTCTTTTGGCTTAGTTTATCTAGTTAAAATTTTTAACTACTGGGGGATACTTATATTGTTAATGCCATTTACTATTTTTTATAAAATAGGATTAAATTATTTTGAAAAACTAGAATTCAAGAAAGATACTAATTTAGTAATAAATTAGTATACATATTCTTGCCTTTCCATATGATCAACAGGAAATATAGCATTGTAGCATAATTTATATAAATAATTTTCTAATGCTAAATTTTCTATCAAGAAAGGAATAAGTAAAAAACTTCTCAAAGTTTCCTCTATAATTTTTTGTGCCTTTTCAGGTGATTTAGCACCTAAGGTTTGTACGTTATGGATGCGGTCAAATAGCTTAATTAATACTGTGTCATATCTTTTTTGTTTAACTAATATATTCAGACTTTCTTCAGCGGTAATTTTTCCGTATGGTTTAACTCTGGTCAAACCCTCTACGTGCTTTGCCACTTCTTCCCCGAAGATTTTGGCAATCATTTCTTCAGTTAATGCCGTATCTTCGATAGTATCATGAAGTAGTGCCGCTTGTATCATTACAGATGTGTAAAGCTTAGGTACTTCTGCGGCTGTAAACTCTGCCACCATAATTGCCACTTCAATTGGATGAGAATAATATGGATCGCCTGACTTACGCATTTGCAAGCCGTGATATTCACGGGCATAATATATCCCTTTTTTTATTTCTTCTAAATTTATTGGATTTACTACTTTAGTATTTAAATAGCGAAGTTTATCTAGAAGTTTTTTAGCATAAATGCATTCTTCAAACCTTTCTTTCCAAGAGCTTAAATCTTCCATAAAAGTTTATTTTTAGTTAGTTAAAACAATTTTTGTAACAGCTTATATTCAAAGTTAAAAGTAAAAAGTTATAATAATAAATATTTTTTAAACTTTATGTTGCAAAATTCAGTCATAACTTACTTACAGAAAAGAATTTAAAAAATACACTTCACTTAAAACTAATATAACAAAACTTGACAAAAGCCTTACTTAAGTCTAATTTATACTCATGGGAAATTCATATTACGTATCCAAAAAAATAATAAAAAATGCTATGCATTTTACTGGATTGCTTCGTCAAAACTTTCAGTGTATCCTCGCAATGACAGGAAAAAGCAATCTATGTGAGCAACGCATTACGTACCATTCTCCTCATTAATCAAGACCATTAGCTATTTAAATATCTTTTATATATTGTATGAGTACAATAAAACCTCATCAAGTGATAACATTAGACATAAAACAAACTACTTTATTAGAAGAATTAAGCCAAATAGCAATAGAGCTTAATAAACCTAAGAGCTTACTTAAATTCTTTAACAAAAATAACCTTAAAAGCGGAATTTATTTATTTGGTCTGGTTGGCACAGGTAAAACTATGTTGATGAATTCTTTTTTTGAAAAGCTTAACGTGCCAAAAATAATTATTCATTATCAAAATTTTATGCAGGATATTCACAAAACAATGCATAAATTACAACTGGAAAATCAAAAAGATATCGTCCCCAAAATTGCTAAAGATTATGCTAAAAAAACTAGAGTACTTGGGATAGATGAATTTGAAATTAAAGATATAACCGATGCAATGATAATCGGTAGATTATTTGATGAGCTAATAAAACAAAATGTTTTTATTTTCATAACTTCTAACACCCAGCCTAATAATTTATATAAGGATGGGTTGCAAAGAAATTCATTTTTGCCGTTTATCGATAAAATAAATAACGAATTTTACGTTAAATATCTTGATAATCACCATGACTACAGATTTGATAAAGCTTTAAATGTTAAAGGCGATAGGGTTATTTATCCTCTAACACCTAAAAATCAAGATAAGTTCCAAAAAATTATTGCAGATATTAGTGATAATAATTTCACTTCACAAACTATTGAAGTTTTAGGCAGAGAAATATCCTTTCAAAAAGTTCATAAAAGAACATTAATCACTGATTTTAATGAATTATTTACAAGAAATCTTAGCTATATTGATTATGTCAATATTTGCCAGAAATTTAATATTATTATTGTGCAGAATGTGCAAGTTATTCCACCTGATAATACTAATTTAGCAGTCAGATTTATCAACTTTATTGATAATGCCTATTTTTATAAAATTCTACTTTTTATGAGTTTAGAAGATAACCCTAATAAAATATATCAGGGGTCAGCAAGAGCTGAAGAATTCAAACGCACTATCTCAAGGTTAAATGAAATGAATAGCGAGTCTTACTTATTAAACAACGATTTTAGAAACTGATTTAAAGTGTAATAATTTTTTCCTGTCGACTTGCTAATTTTAAGGCTTTATCAAGAGTTGCTAGAGGTAAATCATAACGTAATGCTAACTCCAAATAACTAGCATCATAAATAGTTAAGCAATGTCGCTCTGCTAAATCCATTGTTTCAGACCAAATATGTTCTAAACTTGTTCGATCAACTTTAATACCTATCTCTTTTAATAAATAAATTGCACTTTGACGTTGAGATACATCAATACGCCCTCTTCTTTCTGCGTATAGTAAGGAATTACTTAGAGTCCCCAAATAATCGGTACAATAGCACCTTCAGTTGTCGCTTTATCCAATAATTTATATTGCTTTGTCTTATTAGGCATGAACCACGAAAGAGTTACGGAAGCATCCAAAACAAATGAAGCCATGCTATTTTCTACCTATCTTTCTATAGAAATTCCATTCTTCAAACTCTGAAGGCTGTAAATTAATCTCTTGAGCAAGTTTTTTAATTCTATTAGCAGCTATAATTGCAGCTTCTACGTCATGTGTAGCATTTACCGGAACAATCTTTGCAGTAATTTTTCCTCTTTTAGTAATTAAAACTTCTTCACCTTTAATTACTCGATTTAATAGCTTAGAAAAATGAGTTTTGGCATCAAAAGCCGTAATTGAACTGGTCATATAATTAACTAGTTTATTATAATAGCTTTTTAAGAAAATGTCAAAACTTAAATAAAAAACAAGTTTTAAAGTATACTATCTCAAGGTTAAATGAAATGAATAGCGAGTCTTACTTATTAAACAACGATTTTAGAATTGAATTTCAATTTTTCATTTATTTAACTCATTAAAAAATTTCATAAATTTATTGATATCTATTTTTATATCATCTTCTAAATGTTCTTCAGTTGTTTGATCTACGTAATAAGGATAATAATCGCATGACATATAATTTGCCATTCTCTTATAAAAACTTCTTGGAGGATTTGTACCGTGATCAATTTCCACAACTTTACATTTAGGAGTTGCAAAAATAAGATTGGCAAACCCTGAGCCGTGTATCCCGATTATTATTTTTGCCTTATTAAAAATTTGAGCTTGCTCATGAGGAGAAAGTAGCTCTAAATATATTACTTTAAAACCAATTTTCTCTATTTCTTCTATTAATTTTTCTTCGTTGATTATTTTTCTACTAGAAGCATATTTACGTGAGATATATATTTTATCATAAGTTTTTATATCATCCTTATTATTTTTAAGAAAGATATTCCTTAAATCTTTTTTTAACCAAAAAGGTAAAGCTGTAACTTTTACAGGAATAAACGGTACAGATGGTACAATTAAGTTAGAAGCTTGAATTATACAATCACTATTTACTACTAAAAGCTTATCTTCACTTATATTTAAATAATTTAATACTACTTCTAGTGATTTAATTTGCCACTGATATTTTAAATTATTAACATAAATACGATCATACTCAAAGTTTGATTCTTTTAATATAATTAATCTAGGCAAAACTTGCAGTAGCCAGTGATACCAATTTTCAGAGCCAGGAGATGAAATTACTGCCAGCTTTCCTTTAAAGTATAATGGGTTTTCTTCGTTAATATCTCGTTTCTTATTCACTAAACGATGTTGATCACCTGTGCTTGTTTGAGTATCTTGCAGAATATAACCTTCTTCAGTTAAAACTCCACCTTCATTAATTACTACGCCGTTTGGTAACTCTAAAATAAATTGACTGGTATTTTTTTCTTCAAGTAATTTTTTGATTTTTATATTAGGAGATTCTAATGATTCTACCGCAATAAATTGATGATTATTATTTATTGCATAAATATTACTAGTATAGAAAAAGTAAAAAACTATAAATATAAAATATTTTGTAAAATTTAACATTTTTATTATTGTACTTTATTAATGATAGGGGTTTTAACTCCTCTTAAAAATTCTTCAGTATTTAAGACTTTTTTACCCTCTTGTTGAAGTTTTTTTATCATTAATATTCCTTTTCCACAAGCTATTTCTAAATTTTTGTTAATAATTGTCCCCGGGGTAAAATTATGTTTTTCATCTGAATATTCTGCTTCAAGAATTTTGATCGTTTTATCATTATATTTAAAATATACTCCTGGCCATGGATTCATACCTCGAACTTTGCAATTAATAGCATAGGCAGAATCTTGCCAATTAACTCTACCCTCTTCTTTAGTTAATTTACGAGCGTAAGTAACACCCTCATTAGATTGGGGTTTCGGCACTATCTTATCGATATTTGCAAGCGTTTTAATTAACAGTTCTGCACCCAAATTAGCACATTTATCATGAAGCTCTTGTAAAGTTATCCTATCTTCTAACTCAAAATCCTCTTTCATCAATATATCACCTGTATCAAGCCCTGCATCCATCTGCATAATACATACACTGCTTGTTTTATCGCCCTCTATAATAGTACGCTGTAAAGGAGCTGCTCCTCTATGACGAGGTAAATCAGACGGATGAATATTAAGGCAACCATATTTCTTAGCATCTAAAATGTTTTGCGGAATGATAAAACCGTATGCAATAACGACTATTATATCAGCATCGATACTATTAATTAAGTTTGCAGCTTCTTCATTTCGTAAAGTAGAAAGAGTATAGACAGGGATTTGAGCCTCATCAGCTAATTGATGTATAGGGGATTTAGTTTCATTAAGCCCCCTACCCTTAGCTTTAGGTGGTTGCGTAAAAGCTGCAACAACTTTATGATTTGAATTTATTAATTTGGTAAGAGCAGGAACAGCGAACTCAGGCGTCCCCATGAATATTATCTTCACACTATGTCTTTTTTGAGTTTTTTAAGCTTACGAAGAGCTACATCACGTTTCATACTACTTAAATAATCGATCATTAGCTTTCCTTCCAAATGATCATACTCATGTTGAATTACTCTTGCAAGCCAATCATTAGCTTCAAGCTCTTGCGGTTTGTTATGATAATCTAAATATCTGATTTTTATAGACTCCGATCTTGCTATCTCATAACGTTGTTCAGGTATTGAGATACATCCTTCATTAGCTATAACAAGCTCTCCTGATTTTTCTATTATTTCAGGATTTACAATAAATAATGGATAGAAATCTTTTGGTCTTTTAATCGGATCATGATCTTTTATATCAATTACCATGATGCGTTTTAATACCCCAACCTGCACAGCAGCAAGCCCTCCCCCATCTTCATGGTACATAGTCTCGACCATATCATCCATAAATTTTTGGATTTGGTTATTAACCTCTGGAACGGCTTGAGATTTTTGTTTTAACCTTTCATCAGGTGCTGTAACGATAGGCAGTATTGACATATTTTTCCATCTAATATTTAATTAATTATATCACAAAACCCTTAAAATGTAAAGAATACAAACTAACATAAGCTTTGTAATATATTTAAGTATACCCACTCTTTATTTAAATACAGTATACTCAAATGATTTGGAGAATTGGAATGTAAAACAAGGGGCGAGCACGCACAGCCTATACTTAATAGGTAAGCATACGAGTTCCCCGAAGTTTTGCAGAGCCAATTCTTCAAAACAGAAGAATATATAGTTGCATAATAAACTCACTTGCTTACAATATTTTATTGAGTTAATAATATTTATTAAAAAATAATGGCAAATATCAGATAACATGTTAAATAAATAAGCTTACATGACAATTAAAGAGGAATACACTAATGCATTGGGATGATATCGAGGAAATTGCCGAACATCTTGAAGATAATTACAGCGATGACTATAGACCGAATATGGCACAAACCTTACTAAAAGAAATGATTACTTCTCTAGAGGATTTCGAAGATCAAGAAGTAGAAGTTTCAAAAGAAAGATTAGAAGAAATTTTAGCAGAATGGAAAAAAATAAGGGGAGAGATGCAAGAAAACGAGTAATAATTATAGAACTTTTCAGGTAGTTTATGGATTAACTTTATAAAAATATATTATAAATAACAGTAATACCGCAACTGCCTGAAAAAAAACTCTCATAGTCATAAGCTTTGAGCTAAATTTTTTATCAAATTTACCACCAATAGCCATCGATACTACCCCTATAATCAAAACTAAGCCGGTTAAACAAAGTGCTATTAACAACCATATCATAATTTATATCTTATTTACTTACAGGAATTTATACCTTACCATTTTTAAAGCAAGCAGTCTATCTATATCAAGCTGGAAATTACGAATTTTATGTTGTTTCTCTAAAAGGAAACTCTATCCATACTCCATCATCAAAATCATCTTCATCGTCTTCATCATCATATTCTTTAACTAATCTTGCATCTAAAGGAATTTCACCTATTAATTTCTGTATTTGATTTATTTGCTCAGAAATAGTTTGTAGATTCATATCTATTTTTCTTCCATAATCTAATATTCTTGTTTCTATGTTATTCATAAAATATTCTCCTGATTTTATTTGGTACCTTGGGTTAAGAACTTAAATTAACCCAAGGCATAAATTATTAAGGATATTGTTCAAATAAAAGCTATAAGATATGTGAGTAAAATCTGAATTGTTTTGAAACTAGATATCTTCTATACCTAAGGTATATCTAGGTATATTCTTGCTTTTTTTAAAGCATTTTAGTATGCTTGTAACAATATTATGATTTATATTAAACCAATAAATATACTTATTTTGGTAGGTAGAATATTTACTGGTTTTTTTATAGTTATTAAATTTATACAGCTGAGATTATATTATTTTGTAGAAATGTAAAGAAATTTGTTTATATTTTTACTTTAAATATAAACAATATATTTTATATTTAAAACAAGCGATGAATTTACTTTATTTTTATGTCAAATTTAAAAACCAAAATTAATGAGTTAATGGCTCAAAGAAAAATGAGTGCTAAAGATATTGAAAATTTAACAGGACTAAGTAGAAATACTGTTAATAGTATAATATTTGGTAGCTCTAAAAACCCTGGCATTTATACTATTAAGCAATTAGCAAATGCTTTGAATGTTAAGGTAGAATCCTTAATTTCTGATAATAAAGAAACTCAAATTGATATTTTAAATCCAGAACAAATAAAATTATTTGGCGAAGTTGTAAGCCTTACTACAAATATTATTTCCGACAAAAATATTGATTTTTCTATGCATAAAATTACTTCTATTATACAAGAAGTATATCAATGTGCTTTAAAAGGTAAGTCAGAAGAAGTACAAAAACATTTAGCAGAATATTTAATGGATATGCATATAGACTCTACAAACAAAATTTAAACTATTTTTCGTCAAGCGTTTGTTGCGTGGATTAGGAGTTGTCATTACGAGCGAGCATTGTTACGTAGATCGGTTTTTCGTCATTGCGAGGAAATTACGAAGTAATTGACGAAGCAATCTAGTAAAAGGCATAGCATTTTTATTATTTTTTCTGGTTGCCACCCTCCTTGCAATTGTGTAGCTTATGACGAGAAAACCGACCCATGCAAGCAAAACCCTTATACATTAATAACTAGCGTCAGTTCAAATTGTAAAACATTTTTTCTAATTCTTCTAAGCGTTGTTCTATTCTTTCAATATCTTTATCTGTTACGGGGGTTTCTAATAAATGTGCAACTTCATCTTTTAGAATATTTACTTCTCTTTCAATGAAATCTAAATTAATATTGTGAATGGTTTTTTTATTTTGATTTGACATTTGATGGCTCCCGATTAATTAAAACCACCAATGAATGAAACTTTGGTGGCCGGGGAGGTAAGAAAACCGTTACAACAGTTTACAATAGCTTTTAGGTTTAAGGTATGCACCTTAAACCCTGGACATAGCTATTGACACCCCGACCGTAATAAAGCCGAGGATAGTATCATTTAATGGTAGATACCCACCATGTAACAAGAGATTCTTACATCCCAAAATAGCTTAATAGCTATTTCAGTTACAATTTATACTTAACTCCCTAAAAAAGTCAATTGGCAATTAAGTTTTATTATTTTACTAAAAGCCATTAATGCTTAAAATTTTACAAACCATTAGTTGTTTTTTATTATTACTATTTTTAATATTATATGAAATGCAATGAATAATAACGATGAACTTAATAAATTAGTGATTTTTAAAGATAAAAATATTAGAAGAATTTTATATAATAACGAATGGTGGTTTTCTGTAATTGATGTAGTAGGAGCATTAACTGATAGTGCAAACCCACGAGATTATTGGTCTAAGATAAAAACTCGAGTTAGCAGTGAAGATAGGGTTGAACTGTCGACAATTTGTCTACAGTTAAAATTAAAAGCACCTGATGGTAAGATGAGACTAACAGACTGTGTAAATACCGAATCATTGCTGCGTATTATACAATCCAGAAAAAATAATAAAAAATGCTATAAGTTAGCATTTTTTAACTGGATTGCTTCGTCAATTACTTCGTAATTTTCTCGCAATGACAGAAAAACTGTTCCACGCAACAATGCCATCGCGGGATGACAGGGGAAAATGATCCATACAACAAAGCCAAAGCGGGAATGACATATATAGCATTTTTCGAGCCATACAATAACGCCATAATTTCCTTGCAATGACGGGTTCTTTTTTAACAACTGCCCGGTACTATTCAATTTATCACGCACTAATTTTATTAAAAAATTTCTAAAAAATTAACTTGATAATTAATAATAACTCAACTATTAATAAATTCATTAATAATAAAATTAAAAATTATATGCATCCAACTCATATCAAAGTTCTTACACCTAATTCTAAAGATTTGGACATTTTGTGTGTAGCACTTTCTATTGTTAAAACTTTAGATCAAATAAATGATTTTAAAATTCTTGTTAAACAAGCTCTTAATCAAGGATTCGATATTAATATGAAAGATGGAGATCATTGCACTCTTCTATATTATTCCTGTACAATGAAATTATATGAGATAGCTCAGTTTCTTTTAGAAAATGGAGCTGATCCTAATATTAGAAATACTGTATATGATCAGATTACGCCTTTATATATTAAAGAACACACTCAGAAACAGAACAAAGCATTTATTTAACAAAACTTCTTTTGCAACATGGTTTATTAAAATTATGCCAAGATAATGATTTCAAAATAATAGATAATTCCATTACAGTTAAAGATATAGAAGAATTTATTGATTGGCGAATGACAACCTTACCTAAAAATCATGAATTTATTTCTTATCATTTAAAGGAATTATATAATCTTCAAAATCATTTAATAAGAAATCCAAAGTTTAATAATAATGAAATTATACAAAAACTTGACAGTATTTTAATGACTGCTGAAGATTATGATAAAAGTTTTATAGTCGAGCAGTTACCTAAGCAGTTAATTGATAAAACCGAAGTATCAGAATTTGAGCTAACCGGTAAAACAGCTGAAGTTACATCTGAAATAGCTTAATTTTTCTACAAAGTATAAGGGGGGGCAAAATGCACCCCCTCTTTTAATCTTCTTAGTTATTAGATTTATTTATATAAGCTTTGTTACTAATTAAACCCATACCATAAGTTTTACAATATTCAAGCATTTCAATTGAATCAGGATGCTCCGCTCCAAAATCTATAATTTGTGGTTTAGCAAAAAACTTATAGTTAAGCGTGTCTTTTCTTTTGCATGCAACCTTTGCTCCTTTAAGATTTACCTCACTTACCTGTGCTACGTTCTTATAATTTTTTCTGTAAACGTTAAAATATATACCTCGTGCGTCCATATAGCTATCTAAAGCTTCCTCAAGCTTATCACTCGCAAATAATATATCCCCTCTTATTGTGCATGTAATAGCTATTGCAGGGTTGAATACATCAGGTATTCTTCTACTCATAAAGCTTTTATCATTATTCTTAAAAATCTCTATTGCTTTATCTGCATATTCTAAAGCTTTATCTTTTTCACCTAAACCGAATAATGCTATTGCTTTTTGAGTAAATATTCTACCAAATATTATATTAGTTTCCTTTTTTACACGCTTTTGCATGTTATATACTTGTTCTACTTGATTAAGAGCTTCTTGGTATTTACCAAGTTTACTTAATACTCCAGATTTAACTAAATAATCACCTGTTAAAAATAATGCATTTGGATCTAATCCACTTGAAATAGCAGCTTGAATAGATTGATTGATCTGTTCTAATGCTTCAGGATATTTTCCCTCTACATAAAGTAATCTTGCTTTGTTAGCATATATTGATGTTCGATCAGAGCTATCAGCTAATTTTTGCTCTAAAATTTTGATATTTTCTTGTGCATTTTGAATATCTCCTATTACAATATATGTATTAGTCAAACCAGATATTACATTAGCTTTCATTTCTTCATATCCTTTGACATCTTCAAATATCTTGTTAGCTTTTTTAAAATATTCTATAGACATCTTGTAATTAGAAGCTTTTAAGTAATACCATCCTATTAAGTTTAAATATTCAGCATATACCCGCTTTTCTTCATTATTCATTAACCATAATTTATATTTCCCATCTCTATCGTTTGTATCAAACCAATCAACTAATTTCTTTCCACCTGCTAAATCATAAGAATTATCACACTGCACTATCTGCTTTAGCTTTAACTCTAATAATTTATAAGTACTTATATTATATTTTTCAGCATTCTGCGTCATTACCTCGATATTGTCAGGTACTGTTTTAGCGTTCCTATATAAAAACGCTTTTATTACACTTTTTGGTGTACCATTAATAAATTTAGTAACCGCTTCTTCTAGATACTTACTATTATTTGCACCATTTTTTTCTAATATTTTCTGTGCAATAACATCATGCATTTCAAAAACAGGATTATCTTCTCTAGCATCTATATTTGTTATTAAAGCAAATTTTGATAACTCGAAAATATCATCATTAAGATTATCTTTATTATCGGTAATAATCCCAAGAAAATCTTTGGAAAAACTTTGATTATTGAGTAATGCTATTTTACTTAGAAGTTGTTTTGCACTAGAACTTAATTGCTTAATCACCAGCGATATATTATAATCTATTTTATCGTTAGATTTTTGTATTTGATGTTTATATTTTTCTTTATCTAATCCTGGAACATTGTTTAATATTTGTGCTCCTTGTACTATCAATACTGGATAACCTTTAAACTCTTGTACCAAAAATTCTACTAAATTATTATCTTTATCCAATAAAATATTATTGGCAAGCTTGATAGTTTCGGGCTTTTCAAATGGTACAGCTTTTACTATATAAGGCATCATATCGCTATCTTGCGAGCAAAATATAATATTGCCGTTATGCTCCCAGTTAATAAAATCTTGTACTTTTTTATTCTCACCTACTTTTAAATTATCAAATACTAATAACCATTTATCACTCTGCCCTAAATATTCCATTAACTCTTTTTTTACATTAGCTGCCTCTTCTGCAATTACAGTTTTCTCTTCAGCTTTGTTAATAGCTTTTGCTAGCTTTAAAAGTTCATCGTTAATATTTAAATTGCTATCAATAAACCAAATTAAATTATAATTATCTTTATTTCCATAAGCATACATTCTAGCTAACTGAGTTTTACCCATCCCGCTAACACCTACAATACTTGTTTGCCTGTATTTTTCTAAATTAGTCTTTATTTGATTTAGTGGCTGAACGTGATTTATAAAATAGCTGACTGGTGCAACTATATTATTTACTTTGGCTTGAGCGAATAAATTTAAAGGGATAATAGATATTATGAATAATAATAAAAATTTTTTCATTGCTTTTCCTTTATTTTAGTTGTCAATATAACTTATATTTGGTGTCAAATAATTTTAATTAACTAATCAAGAAAGAGCTTAATTTCTCTACTAATTATATGACTTTATAATTTTTTACTTTTCACTTTGAGTATAAGCTGGTACAAGAATTGTTTTAACCAACTAAAAATAAACTTTTATGGAAGATTTAAGCTCTTGGAAAGAAAAGTTTGAAGAATGCATTTATGCTAAAAAGCTTCTCAATAAACTTGACTATTTAAACACTAAAGTAGCAAACCCTGTAAATCTTGAAGAAATCAAAAAAGCAATATATTACGCTCGTAAATATCACGGCTCTCAAATGCGTAAGTCAGGCGATCCATATTATTCCCATCCAATTGAAGTAGCGATTATGGTGGCAGAGTTTACGGCAATGGAAGTACCTAAACTTTATACATCTGTAATGATGCAAGCAGCACTACTACATGATACTATCGAAGATACGGCATTAACCGAAGAAATGATTACTGAAATCTTCGGAGAAGAAGTTGCAAAACACGTTGAAGGCTTAACCCGCATTAAACCTTATGGAAAAATTACTGCTGAAGAAAGTCTAAATTTGCTAGCTAAACAAAAAAGATATGACACAGCATTAATAAAACTTTTCGATCGTATTCATAACGTGCAAACACTAGGAGTAAAATCACCTGAAAAGGCACAAAAGATAATAGAAGAAACTATAACGGATTTTTTAGTTGTTGCTGCTCATTTAGAAGTACTGAGCATTGAAAATAAACTATATAATGTATGTTATAACTTTATTCAAAATAATAATATCATTTCTAAGCTTGATAATAATTATCTCTTGTCTAAATTTTCGAAGTGACGTAATCCAAAATAATAGCCTATTGTCACCGGTATCATAATCATTAATATTCCCCAATAACCAAAATATTCTGTTAAATAAGCAAGACCGAATGAAGTTATTAAGAGCATTAATGCACGAGACATAGCATATGTAAAGCTAGTATGCGTAAAACGTTTAAATACTGGAAAATGTTTATAAAAAATTGCTTTAGCAGGAGTAGCTGTAGGAGCAAATATAAGAAAATATAATTGAATTAACATTATATAAGAAGGCGTCAGATTTTGCATTATAAAAGGAAAAAAGCATTTTAAATTTGTTCTTTCTTTTACAATGTCATTATTTTCAATTTTTTTAGGATCTATTCCGATTTTTTCTATAGCTAATTGTAACCGTCTTTTTGCATCAACAAAATCAGGCGTTTCTTTAAGTGTTGTTCGTGCCATAGTGCCGGTAATAGCTACAAATGCTCCAAATAAGAAAGCATAACGCCAATTAAGATCTGTTGAAGTTACAAGCTTTGCAACACCAAGAGCTGCCATTGTTCCTAACGCAGTAGAAACTGTAAACGATGTTACTGCTGGATATTGCAAAGGAGGCTTTATTGTTTCTGTCAAATAAAGTTCAGCACCCGTAACTTCCGTATTAGATGAAATACCTTGAATTGCACGAAAAAGCGTAACTAAAACAGTAGCAGTAAAACCTATCTCATCATAAGATGGTAGAATAGCCATACCTATACAAGTACAGGACATTAATATAGTAGTAATAATAATTGTCGGTTTACGTCCTATATTGTCCCCTATCCAACCAAAAAGAATGGAGCCAAAAGGACTAAAAACAAAAGTTGAACAATAAGCAAAAGCTGATAATATTTTTACAGAATAAGTATTATCTGGAGAAAAGAATATTTTATTTAGTAGTACTGACATATGCACATATAACATCAAGTCAAAATATTCAAGAAAACTACCTATTGATAATAAACTTATAGCTTGTTTTTGATCTCTACCAAACTTTCTTTGCTCTTTTGCATAACCTAGCATAAATCCTTTATAAAAAATTAAATGTACCTATAGATAGTAAGCCTATGGCTTCTTTTTGATTGCGAGTTAAACTAACTTGCTCTTTTTTGTGACCCAGCATAAGTTCCTTACAAAAAATTGGATTGTAAAGAACTTATACCTTTTTATAGCAAAATGCGAGCTTAATGCACTTTGGGAGCTATGACAAAATATATATTATAAAACTACCCTATAATAAAAAAGATTGCAAGCTATTTTTTCAAAAAAAATATAAAAAATATCAAATATGTATTTTTAGGTCTTTTTGCAGTGGTTAAAACACGCTTTCGGTGTTATCGAGGAAACTAAAAAATACTAATAAAATTAGCATTTTTTATTATTTTTCCTAGATTGCCACGCTCATTTCATTCGCTCGCAATGACGGGGTAAATGATGCACGTGGGTAATGGTTATGCAAAAATAACACAGCTACAAAATAATATTTTATTTTAGCCTAATAATTCTACTTTATAAGTATATTCGTCAACATTATTAAATTCTACTTTAGGTGCGATTTGCATTAGGTGACCAAGTTGCCCGCTATCTACTGGTAAAGTACACATAATTTTCTTAAAGATACAAAATGCAGGATAACCAGGCTTATCCTTAAAATAAATTGGAGCGTTTGGTAAGGTTAATTTCTCTAATCTACCATCATTATTATAATCAAGCCTTAGATGGGCTGTCCCCTTTCTATCTGCTGCAAATTCATCACTTAATTTTACACCATTTAAGTAAGAGAAAACAAATTTTAGATTAGGTGCTTTAATATTTTCTAAAGTGTCAGGAATTTTAATGGCTCTATATTGTTTAACTTCAAATATATTTTGACTATTTACCCTAATTATTAAATTAGTATTTATTGTTGCTTCTTGTAATTTTACTACAACTCCATATGTTGGATCTTTAAGTAAAATATCTTTATACGAAACATTTGAGGATGTAACTTTAGGAGCAACAACCGGAACTAAAGCAGCCTTGGGAGCGGCGGAAGCCTCAGAACCTTAAACATACCCTTAAAAAAAGATTTCAACCCTGTAGCTTCTTGTTTACTCTCTGCTCTTTTAGGAACGGGTGGCGGGGTATGATCATACTGATTTACTGCCGAAGATGGAGTGGGGGTGTAATTTGTTTCTGACTCTTCATCTACACTTAAAATATTAAAATGTGCATTATAAGCATCTAAGCTTATACCATTGTTTTTAAGATCATTTTTTAAAAATATTGAACTAGCTGATAATTCTGGAGTAGTTATTTCTGTATTTAAATCTCTTTTATAAGTATTTATATGATTAGCCCAAATATTTGCTTCTTGCTCAACATTGTAATTATTATTTGATAATTGTGTTAGAGTTTGCTTACAAAGTTGATTTCCAAGCTTACTACCAATAGTCAGAAATAATTTTTCATTATAACGACTTATAGGACCACCAATACCTCGTTGATTAAAAACAGCAAGACCAATACATGCTTCAATTTTTCCAAAAAGAAGCGATTGCGTTAACTCGATTCGAGCAGCAATATAACCTTTTGTTACTAATGCAGTTACGCCTTGGTTTTGTTCTATATTTCTTATATTATTAAAAAACTCTAATGCACTATTATGTAAATTATTAGCAGTACATATAATAGTTTCGTTTTTATCAAGATAGCAATGGTTATCTGATTTAGACATGGTAGGCTACTCCGTTATTTTATCTCGAATGACCTTTATCATTCTTTTTGTTTTGTTGGTTAGTTCGAGCTAATTTATTAACCTGAGTTTCTTTATTAGTAACTACTGAAGATTTCTGTTTTTCAAGAGACGATTTTATTCTATTAGTAAATTTATTTATCTTATCCGGAGAAACTGGTCTTTCTTCTGATAATTTTAATGCTTCTTCGCCTTGAGATAATTTTTTAGTAGTAGATGCTTCAACACTTGTTGATTTTTGTGAGGGAGGCAATATTTCGTCTTTTCCTGGAAAAATTATATCTGGAGATGGCTTGCCTGGAAATTTTATTTCTGGTTTTTTCTTATTCTCTTTACTTAAAAACTCATTACGTGATTCGTTATCTTTAAGTTCATTTGTTTCGACTGATTTTGTTTGATTTAAAAGTAGTTCTGAAAAATCATTAATTGCTGAGTATTTTTGAAGATCTTTCTTAGCTTCTTTTTGAGTTTCTATTCTAAGATCTTGTATTTCTTTCCTTTCTTTTTCATCTTTTTCAACTTGCTTATCAGCATCAGCTTGTATTTTTGTTGCTTCTGCTATTTTTGGACTGAGGGCAGATAATTTTGCTCCTGTTTGCTCTATTCTAGTATTAATACTATTTAGTTTATACTGACCTTGCTCCAGTTCTTTGGAATTAGCAGCCAGTTTGCTATTAACAATACGTTGCTCTTCAGCGGCTTTAACATTCTGAGCTTGTTGCTGCTTTAATTTATCTTCCTCAGCTTTTAATTGTTGCAAATGCTCAGTTGCTTTCTTTTGATATTCTTTAATAGGATTTCTTTTATTCTGATCATCTTTTAGCTGTGCTTCTGTCTTATTTAATGCTTTTAATCTTTCAGGATCAATTTCTTTACCTGCTTTCATATCGTTTAAAAGAGCTTGCCACTCTTCTTTTTCTTGCCTCTTACTCTCAATAAACTCATCTGCTTCTTTCATGAACTGATCATGACCAGCTTTTAGCCTTTCATGCCTGTCATATAATTCTTTCTCACGTGCGGCTTCATAATCATACTGATTCCCCTGCCCCTCCATATTCAAGCCTTTTTCAGAGGCTTCTGAATATATGATCTGTTCGGCGTTTTCTTCTTTTTTAGAAATGGAGGATTGGAGGTTTTTGATTTGGTCTAATAATTCTCGATTATTAGTGCTGGACGCAAGACCCGCAGCGGCACTAGCTAAACGTGCAAGTTCGGCAGGATTGTTAGTGGCTGTAACTTGGGCTCTAATTGCATTGAGTTCATTTTTTACTTGAGCATCGTCTTGTTTATTTTGAGCCTGGTTATCATTTGACTTACTCAAATTGTCATTTTTTACCTGAATATCATCTTTTTTATCTGGTACATCTTTCTTATTATCCCCATCATCTGCCATTGTCTTGCCTTAAAATAATGCTATGTCTAAAATATTTAACTGATATTAGCAATTAAAACTTAACAAGTTAACAATTAAAAAGCTTTTTTAACTATTTTATTAGAGTAATTTTAAATCTCATTGTAAAAATACAACGTTTTTACTCTTTTCCTGAAAGATCAACCCACTCATTATCTATTTCTTGGTAAAAATCTTGTAATTCTACTTGACAAAATGGATTAGGATTCTTATCAATACCAAATATTTTATCTTCAAAAAACTTCTCTTTCAGATGATTAGCTAATTTAGGGAAAAAATTATCATCACTCCACTCTTCTCGTAATTTTTTAGGAAGCTGCTTATAATATTTCTCGATTTCCGTAACATCACCCAGCTCACCTATAGAAAGAGCATTTAATAATTCTTTTTTATACGCCTCTTTAGCTTTCCCTATAGCCAAAACAGAACCAGCCACTAATAATACTACCATTCCAGGTCCAAGAACCGAAAATAATCCTATAGTTCCAGCATTCATTCCAAATGTGCAAACCTCTATTAATGCATCTTTGGTTATAATATAGTTCTTATAAGCTTTTTTAAGTTCTTCAATAACAGGGCTATAATCGGTATTTTGATTTTGCATAAATATGAACCTCTAAAAGAATGTTTATTAGACTCGGCTTCAGTTTTCCCGTCATTGCGAGAGGGCATTGCCCGCGTGGATTGTTTCCCCCTGTCACCCCGTGATTTATGAACTAGAGCCAGTTAAAAATACTAATAAAATTAGTATTTTTATTATTTTTTCTGGATTGCCACGCTCATTTCATTCGCTCGCAATGACGACTCTCGATCTACGCAACAATGCCGCCACGGGATGACAGAGGAAAATGATCCATGCAGGCAATGCCTACTCGCAATGACGCTTACTTTACTCCACCACCTCCCCTATTTGTTCTATTGGCTCTAAGCCGTACAGCGATATCATGCGTTCAAACACTCTTCCGGCGGTAGGTGCAGCAGTCCAACCAGCTGTTGCAAAACCAAACGTTTCTTTAGTAGGTTTTGGCTCATCAATCATAATATAGATGACATATTCAGGCTTTGAGGCTGGCAGTAATCCCAAAAATGAAGTAGTACGGCTATTTTTAAGATATTTCTTTTTACTAGCATTGCTTGATAATTTCTCAGCAGTACCGGTTTTTCCGCCAATCAAATATCCTTTTACCTCTGCCCTTTTACCTGTTCCATCTTTTACCACAGTTCTAAATAGCTGCCTCATTTTCTTTGAAGTATTTTCGCTAAATACTCTTGTCCCCTCAACTTTTTCATCATCTCTTTTTAACAAAGTAAGATCGTATAAAATACCGCCATTTACAACAGGTAGCATTGCCCTAACAAAATGTAAAGGACTAATTGAAATACTATAACCATAAGACATAGTAGCACTAGTTAATTCATTCCATCTTTTTTCTGAAGGAAAAAGAGGAGTACCTCGCTCCGGCAATTCTATTTGCACTTGATCTAGCAAACCTAATTTCTTTAAATATTTCCTGAAATTATTTTTACCTACTTCAAGCATAATCTGACTTACGCCGATGTTTGAAGAATGCAGAAAAATATCTGGTACACTATGCCACCCTTGTCTTGGGGTATAATCCTTAATCTGAAAACCACCGACTTTCATATAGCTTATATCATAAGCATCATTCATATTTATTGCACCAGTATCAAAACCAACCGCCATAGTCAAAGATTTAAATACCGAACCTATTTCGTAAATTCCAAGGCTTGCCATATTAAAAAGCTGCTGAGGCTTTGCAGCACTTGGATAATGCGGATCAAAATCCGGTTTACTAACTAAAGCTAGAATCTCACCATTATTAGGATTCGCAATAATACCCACCGCTCCTATAGCACTGAATTGCTTTAAAGTCTTGTCGATTTCTTCGCTCAAGATACTTTGCAACCTAATATCAATTGATAATTTAAGCGGCTCTTTCTGCTTTCCTGGTTTATTCAAATCAAGATCGGAATTAGTTAAATATTTATCATAAGCAAGTTCGAGTCCACTAAGCCCCGCCATATCTCTACCAACATAGCCCACAATATGAGATGATAAGTTAGAAAATGTGTAAATACGCTTTTGTTCTTCTTCAAAATCAAAACCAAGCAACCCAAGACTCATTATTCTTTCTTGCTGACTAGGCAATAAATCTCTTTTAACCCATATAAAACTTTTATTGGATTTAAGATCAGCAAGTAGTTTAGCCTTGTTGATATCGGGCAGAATCTCAGCTATTTTTTTTACGGAATTTTCGGGATCAATTACTATTTGCGGATTGGCAAATAATGACGCAGATGGTAAGTTTACAGCAAGCAAATTATCGTTACGATCAACTATTTCTTTTCTAAACTGGCTACTCTTTTTTAGAGCGTGGAGGTTTTTATCATAAACATTAGTAGCAACTATTATAAGCCTGTAAGATAAAGTACAGAAAAGAACAGAAAAAGCACCAATAACTATCAATAATCGGATTTTTGTATTTTTACTACAAACATTCCAAAATATTAAACTCTTAATATCAGGTTTCCACTTTTCTAAAATCTGTTTCATATTAATTTGTTTTGTTTCAAGCACCTTGTCATCCCGTGGTTTATCCACGGGATCCAGAAAAGTAATTGACGAAGCAATCTTATGAAAAAGTCCTGAGATTGCCACGCTCACTTCGTTCACTCGCAATGACGCTTAAGGCTTCTCCCGACTTGAAACTGTCTGTATATATTTATTATTTGTAATTCTCTTATGTCTCCGATTATTATTGCTTTTAAAAATATTAATATCTTGATCAAATCTAATATTTGAGGCAGTAATCGGTGATAATGGATCTCTTACCATTTGACAAGGTTTCACCGTTTGTAATTCTAAATAAGCAGTTGCAAGATTTTTTAACCTTGCTGGCGAGATGAGATAAGCTTTTTCTGCTTTTAAAATATGAATGTTATTATTTTCACTATTTATTTGTTTTAAAACACTACTTAATTGGTAATCAATAGTTGAAACTCGTTCCTTAATGGTAAACAAGCTGCAAACTGCTATAATTATTACTAGCAACACTAAATAATGAAATTTCTTTATACTCATAATTATATTTTCTTCGCTGCTCTTAATTTTGCTGATCTTGCCCTTACATTTAGAGATATCTCTTTATCTGATGGTATTTCCGCTTTATTAGTAATAATCTTAAGCCATTTATCCGGGTTCAATATAACATCTTCTTTAGCGTATTTTGACCTTGCTACTGGCTTTTCTGAATTTTCTTTGAAAAAATTCTTAACTATTCTGTCTTCTAACGAATGAAACGAAACAACAACTAAACGACCATCTTTTTTTAGTATATTTTTTACATTCGCTAAGAACTGCTCAAGCTCTCCAAGTTCGTTATTTATATAAATCCTGATGGCTTGAAAAGTCTTAGTTGCAGGGTCAATTTTACCTTTTCTAAAACCTATGCAGCTACGCACTATATCAGCTAACTTTCCAGTACTGTCAATCCTTGCGGCTTTTCTTACTTCTACAATTTTCTTAGCAATCCTTCGGGAAAAAGTCTCATCACCATATTTATAAATTACATCCGCAAGCTCTTTTTCTTCTGCGGTATTTATAAACTCTTCGGCACTAAGCCCCTGCCCACTCATACGCATATCTAAAGGTCCGTCATGTAAAAACGAAAATCCACGATCTGGTATATCAAGTTGCATAGAAGAAACACCTAAATCAAGCACTATGCCGTCAAATTTTTTTGATTCGAGCTTTGCAAAACAATTACCAAAATTTGTTTCTACAAAATCAAATCTATCTTTATAATTATGTTTTATCTCTTCTGCTTTCTTAATGACATTTGGATCACGATCCAAAGCTGTGACATAACAATCACAGTTTTCTAATAACGCTTTACTATATCCCCCTGCCCCAAACGTACAATCTAAGTAGGATTCACCGGCTTTTGGTGCTAAAAACTTCAGCATCTCGTTTAACATTACGGGTATATGAGGCTGTTGCATCAATTCGTATTCCTTAAAGTTAAACGTTTCTCGTGGGCAAGCTTTTGAGCAGAAGCTAAATAATCCTTGAAATTTTGCGGTTGCCAAATTTCAAAAATTACTCCTTTACCTACAAAACATACTTGATCCTCAATCCCCGCATGCTGCATTAAAGATGCGGGCAATATCACTCTGCCCTCCCCATCAAATGAAAGCTGTACAGCTTCACCAAATATTATAGTCTCAAAAGCATCACGCTCTTCAGAATACGGATCAAGCGACTCAATCATCTGTCTTAGTTTCTCAATATGGGATATACCGCAAGCTTCTATACAATTATTTCTAATCGATGGATAAGCAATTATCCCATTAAATGCTTCTTTCCCTAATACCGCTCGGTAATTTGCCGGTACTGATACCCTACCCTTTTTATCAATATTATTATTGATAAATTTCGATAAAAATATATTCATTGGTATTATTTGGGTTATCTTGGGATTTAATGGTAAATTACAGGATATTATAGGAATTAAACGTAGTCAAGGGATTTTTAGTGTATAGAATTTAAATTAATTGACTTGAAATATAAAATGAAATAGATTAAATTAGTTTAAAAAATTAAGGATTTTTAAATTGAAAGTTGATGATATTATTAATGAAAAAACAAGTTCTTTGGAACTATCTAAAACAGATAAAGAGAATGAAAAACGCAAACCTGGATATTGTGAAAGAAAGGTTGTTATAAAAGAAGATTTTATGGATTTTTTGAATAAATGCTGTTGGTAAATAAATTCTGTGATAAAGGTAAAAATTGTCTCTTACCTTTATCACTTATTTTTAATACTAAACTCAAGGGATATTAAAATTATTAACCTGTTTTTCTAATTTTTCAAAATGGCGTAATCCTAGATAATAGAATATTGTTACAGGTACCATAATCATTAATATTCCTATATATCCAAAAATTTCCGTTAAATAAGCAAGTCCAAATGACGTAATGATATACATAAGTGCACGTGATATAGCAAATATAAAGCTAGTATGCGTGAAGCGTTTAAATACCAGAAAATGTTTATAAAAAATTGCCGTAGCTGGAAAATAACCAGGAGCAAATATAATTGAATTAGCATTAAATAATTAGGAGCTAAATTCTGCATTATTATAGGTGAAAAACAAAGAAATATTACAAAAATATAAAATGTTGTTCTTAATATTTTTAAAGGGTATATTTTATAGCTAAGATAAGTTAATAATATGCCACCGATAACATCTCCAATTGAAATAAAAAAATTATGTTTAATAACCTCAGCAGGGCTATATCCAAAAACTTCTGTTAAAATATTTCCACAGTAAAAATAAGCAAAATAAAGCCATACGGGTCCAGTACATTGAATTACAAAATAAGAAATAAAAGTTTTTAAATTCGTTTTTTGTTTTAAAATATCATTATTATCGATTTGTTTTGGGTCTAAACCGGTTTTTTCTAGACTAGATTTTATTCTTCGCTTTGCATCAATAAAGTCAGGAGTTTCTTTAAGCGTTGTACGTGCCATAGTACCGGTAATAGCTACCAACGCACCAAATAACGCCAATTTAAATTTCCGGAAGTTACGATAGTAGCTACTCCAAGTGCTGCTAAAGTTCCAAGTGTAGAAAAAATTGTGACTGACGCTACAGCAGGATATTGCATAGGAGGTTTTACCATTTCCGTAATATAAAGTTCAGCACCAACTACCTCAGTAGAGGAGGAAATACCTTGAATAGCTCTAAAAAGTGTAACCATTATTGTAGCAGCAAAACCTATTTCATCATAAGAAGGAAGAATAGCCATACCAATACAGGTGCAAGCCATCATTATAGTCGTAATTATAATTACCGGTTTACGCCCTATATTATCCCCTATCCAGCCAAATAGTAATGCCCCAAAAGGTCTAAATACAAATGTTGAACAATACGCAAAAGCAGAAAGTACTTTTATTGAATGAGGATTATCAGGAGAGAAAAATATTTTATTAAGTAATACAGCCATATGAACATATAACATCAAATCAAAATATTCTAAAAAATTTCCTATGGATAATAAACTTATAGCCTGTTTTTGTTTTCTACTTAAACTTGTCTGCTCTTTTTGATATCCTAACATAATTCCTTTATAAAAAAATAAACTGCAAATAAAGAGTTATATTTTTTTATATGTAAGTCAACAAAAAAGTAAAGAATTAGTAAGAAATATTTACAAAATTTAAAGCTTCTTTAACTAATGGAATAGTTATTTTTCTCTTAGAAGTTAACGCAAAGTTATTGATATACTCTAATATTTCTAAAATTTTGTTATATTCTCTAGGCAAATTTACTAATAAAAAATCTATTACTATTTGTGATATTGTTACAGAAGATGTAGCAAAATGTTTAAATATTAAAATTTTAATTAATTCATCATCAGGAGGATAAAGCAGAACATTTAATACAGAATTAATACGTGATGATAGATCAGGTAAGGTAAAATTTTTACCTTTATTATTAGATGTAAGCAAAAGATATTTTTGCTTTTCATTAATAAGATTAAATAGATGCAGCAACGCTGTTTCCTGCCAATTTTCTATATCCTCAATAATGAAAGCATTATGATTTGCTAAAATCTTATCATCAAAAAAAATATCTTTAATTACATAAGCATTGCTTAAATTTTGCCATATTTTGGTTAGATAGGTTTTGCCTGAAGAGGCAGGACCCTTTATTAGTAAAGTAAACTTATAAGGATTAACGCCAAAGCTATTCTGCCAATTTTGTAAAGCATTATAAGCTAGAGCATTAGACTCAGAAACAATAAATTCCTCAGGGTGATATTTTGAAGAATTATTAAAAGGAAATATATATTGCATTTATAAAATTTTTTAACGTCATTGCGAGGAAAGACTTAAGTCTTAACGAAGCGATCTCGTCAAACTTCCTGAGATTGCTTCGTCGCTACGCTCCTCGCAATGACGATATACTACAACATTTCTAAATATACTTACTATTCTCTTCCTTAATAAGCTCTATCAACTGCTCAATCGATAATACTTCCTGCTCGGTAGTTCCAAGTCTTCGAATAGTTACTTGTTTATTCTCTTTTTCTTGTTTTCCAATTACCGCAATCATTGGTACTTTCTGGTTAGAAAATTCACGAATTTTATAGTTAATTTTATCGGGTGATATATTAATATCGACTCGCACGCCACTCTCAATTAAAGCTTTTTGTACTTCTAAAGCATAATCGTTTAAATCACTTGTAATGGTAGCTATTGCAACCTGTACAGGAGCAAGCCATAAAGGAAAACGTCCTGCATATTCTTCGATTAATATCCCAATAAAACGCTCAAGCGAGCCAAGTATTGCTCTATGTAACATCACAGGTCTTTTTTTCTCACCACTTGCTGCAACATAGCTAGCATCTAAACGCTCAGGCAAAACAAAATCCATTTGCAGAGTTCCACATTGCCATTGACGCCCTATTGCATCGGTTAACACAAATTCAAGCTTAGGACCATAAAAAGCACCCTCGCCCGGGTTTAGTGTATAGCTATAACCGGCTTTCTCTACTGCCTCTTTTAAAGCATTCTCAGCCTTATCCCAAGTCTTATCGCTACCAGCTCTAACCTCCGGTCGATCAGAGAATTTTACTTTTATATCAGTAAAACTGAAATCCTTATAAACCTCTGTCAGTAACTTACAAAAGCTAACTGTTTCCTCAGTAATTTGTTCCTCGCTGCAAAATATATGTGCATCATCCTGCACTAAACTTCGCACTCTCATTAACCCGTGTAAAGCACCTGACGCCTCATTACGATGGCATAAGCCAAACTCTGACATACGAAGCGGCAAATCTCGATAGCTCTTAATACCCTGCTTAAAAATCTGTACGTGACAAGGACAGTTCATCGGCTTTAAAGCAAGCGTCTTGTCGTCTGTTTCTAAAGCAAACATATCATCACGGAACTTTTCCCAATGCCCCGAAAGCTCCCAAAGACTCTTATCAACTAAAACAGGGGTCTTAACCTCAATATAACCATTTTTGCGAATCTTTCTTCTAATATATTGCTCAATAGTATTATATACACTCCAACCCTTATCATGCCAAAATACCATTCCTTGAGCTTCTTCCTGAAAATGGAATAAATCAAGCTCTTTTCCTAATTTTCTATGGTCACGCTTTTCAGCTTCTTCAAGCATGAATAAATAACTATCTAGCTGCTCTTTAGTAGCCCAAGCTGTACCATATATACGCTGTAATACCTCATTTCGGCTATCACCACGCCAATAAGCTCCCGCAACTTTCATCAGTTTGAAATGTTTAACAAAGCCGGTAGATGGAGCGTGTGGACCTCGGCATAAATCAATAAAGTTACCTTGCCTGTATAAACTAATAGGCTCATTTGACGGGATGGAGGCAATAATTTCAGCTTTGTAATGCTCACCTATCGATTTAAAAAATTCTACAGCCTTTTCTCTGTCCCATAATTCTCTTGTTACTTTCTCATTCTTTTTAACAAGCTCATGCATCTTAGCTTCTATAACCGCTAAATCATCAGTAGTAAAAGGTTTATCCCTAGCGAAATCATAGTAATAACCATTTTCGATAGCAGGACCGATTGTTACTTGCGTTTCAGGAAATAATTCTTTTACCGCTTCCGCTGTTAAATGTGCAGCATCATGCCTTATAACTTCAAGACATTCAGGATCTTTAACAGTCAAAATACGCAATTTACAATCACTATCAATTTGAGTACTTAAATCTTTAAGCTCACCATTAATCTCAGCAATCATTGCTGCTTTAGCAAGCGATGTTGAAATAGACTCAGCTATCTCAAATGCGGTAATATTCTTTTCAAACTGTTTTACACTCCCATCAGGGAAAGAAATATTTATCATTTTTTATTCTAACTTATTTTTCTTTTAAACGATCAGCTATTAATTTATATGATTCATAAGCTTTAGCTGGGTCTTTTTCTAGCAATTCAAATCCTAGTCTTTCATTACTATTAATATGCCATAATTTACAAGTATCAGGGCTAATTTCATCAGTTAACATTACCAAAGATTCCTCACCGGTAAATACCCGTCCAAATTCAAGGCTGCATTCAACAAGCCTAATACCGATGCCGATGAACAAACCGCTTAGGAAGTCATATATACGCAAAGCTTGCTTTTTAACTGTATTAATTTCATCTTTAGTTAACCAACCAAAATTTAATATTTGATGTTCATTAACTATCGGATATTTAAACTCACGACTTTTTACTTTAAAGTCAATTATTGGCTTATCAAATACAAAGCCTTCATCCATGCCAAATTCTTTTACAAACCTACCGCACGCAACAGAAGATACGACTACTTGCAGAGGAAACATCTCAACATATTGAATTAACTGCTCTCTCATATTCAGCTTTTCAATAAAATGATTTTCAATGCCAATCATTTCAAGCTTATTCATTACAAAAGAAGAGATATTATTATTAAGCACTCCTTTGCCTGATACATCAATAATTTCACCATTTTCTAAAGTAGCTCTATCAGAAAAAGCCATTACAAGCAAAAACTCTTCTTCAGAAGTATATAGGGTTTTACTTGAACCTTCATATAGTTTTTTTTTCATATATTATTTTTTAAAATTTATTTAGCGTCATTGCGAGGAAAAACTACAAGTTTTGTACGTGTGCAATATAGTTAAAAAATGCTATAAATTAGCATTTTTTATTATTTTTCTGGCTCTAGTTCCGAAACCACGTTATGACATTTAAAGGCTTCTGAATCCCCGCATATGCTAAGAATGACATTGTGGATATTTTTCGACCATGCAACAAAGCCCCTTTGTACAATAATATATAAAAGAAGTCTAAGGCTTTTTTAGCAACTCAATTGTTTTCGAAAAGTCCAAAATATACTCTTCTTGCTTTTCTAAATCTTTGATTTTGAGTTTGTTATTTACTTGTTCTTCGTCACCGATAAAGACAATGAATTTGGCATTATCATTTAAAGCTCTTTGCATTCTTTTTGCCATTTTACCACTTACTTCTATCAACGCAGATATGTTATGTAAGCGTAATTGATCGGCTATTTTTAAAGAATGCGGAATATTATTCTCACCTATTGGCAATACAAATATTGGAGTTACCGAATCTATATTATATTCCCGCATCAAGGCTATTCGTTCAATTCCTGCTGCAAAACCTATCGCTGGTACTTCATCGTTATTGCCCATAATGCGACTAAGCCCATCATAACGCCCGCCGGCAAGAATAGTGGATTGGCTTCCTAGCTTTGTAGTCGTAAATTCAAAAGCAGTATGGCAGTAATAATTAAGTCCTCTAACTAGGCGTGCATTTATGGTGTATTTTATGCCTAAAATATCAAGATATTTTAATAGCTCTTCGAAATATTCTTTTGACTCATCAGTATAATACTCTGATAAAATAGGGGCATTTGCTATTATTTTTTGATCGATTTCGCTTTTAGAATCAAGAATCCGCATCGGGTTTTTAGTTAGCCTTATTTTACTATCTTCTGATAATTCATCCTTAAAGTCATTTAGATATTCTACTAATTTTTGCTGATAAGTAGCACGTGACTGACTGCAACCAAGAGAGTTTAGCTCTAAAATAGTATCGGCTAAAACCTCTAAACTTTCAAGTATATCTACTGCTAATTTTAAGGTTTCAGCGTCAGAGATTGCTCCTTTAGCCCCTAAATATTCATAATTTAGCTGGTGGAATTGTCTTTGACGCCCTGCTTGCGGTCTATCATAACGAAAAACAGGACCAGTAGAAAATAATTTGAGAGGTAGTTTATGCTGCAAGCCGTTAGAAATAAAAGCTCTTACAATCCCTGCTGTAAATTCAGGACGTAGTGCTACTGATTCATCGCTTTTATCTAAAAAGCTGTAGATTTCTTTACTAATTACGTCAGAGCTTTCACCCATTGAGCGATTAAAGACTTTGGTATATTCGAGTACTGGCGTACTCATTTGCTTATAGCCATATAATTCCCCAACCTCTTTTGCTTTATTGATTATATAATCATGAACTTTATAATCATCCGGCAAAAGATCTTTCATTCCTCGAAGTGGTTGGAGTTTATCAGTCATTGTACTAGTTTTGTTTTTTTGGTTTTGATGTCATTGCGAGGAAAAATTAAAAATTTTGACGAAGCAATCTCAGGAATTTTCGTATTATTTCATGAGATTGCCACGTCGGTTATTAAAATAACCTCCTCGCAATGACGGACATTAGCTATATTTCTTTTTTCATAAAAAATGATCTCACAATATATAAAACAAATATCGTAACAAACCAAATTAATAAAGCACGTCCTGCAGTATGTAAATTAAATTCACCATCAAATACTTGAATAAATAACAAATATACACATGCACATATAATAAAAGGAGCAATAATATATACCAAAGGACATTTAAAAGGTCTTTGAGCATTCGGTAGTCTTGTTCTAAACAACAACACTATTGTTGCAACAGTTATGTAGTCAATAATTGCTCCCATCGAAGTTAATTGGGTCAATAATTCCGTTGAACAAAATCCTCCAAGAATAGCAGCTAAAGATGCAAATATTATAATTGTAATGTATGGGCTATCGTACTTAGGATGTAATTTTGCAAAGCTTTTTGGTAGTAACCCATCACGTGCGATAGCGTAAAAAATACGTGAAGTACCATAAATATTCATCATTAACACCGTCATCATACCGCAAACTGCACCGGTTGCAACGATAGCTGAGCCGATTTTACTGTTGTTGATAGTTAAAGCATAAGCAAGCGGTTGATCGTTATTTAACTGATCAAAAGGTGCAATACCCGTAACAAGACCTGCCATTGCTACATATACTATAGTAGTTAAAATGAGCGAGCCGATAATACCGATCATTATATCACGCTTTGGGTTTTTACACTCTTCGGCAGCAGTTGCAATTGTTCCAAATCCTGTAAAGGCTAAGAATAAAATAGATGCACCAACTAAGACATTACTAAAACCAAACGGCATAAAATTGCTCCAATTAGTTGCATCAAAATGTGGAGCAGCAGCAATTATAAAGACGAATATCGCCGCCATTTTAACAAATACTAAAATAGCATTTAATTTTTTACTGTCTTTAGTACCTAAAAATAGAATGAACCCAATAAATACCGAAATTAAAAATGCAGGTAAATTTACTATACCGCCATTTGTCGGCACTGTAGTTAAAGCTTTCGGCAACTCAATTCCACCAGCTGCGAGTATCCCTTGTACGTAACCAGACCAACCGGCAGCAACTATTCCTGAAGCAACTCCTAACTCTAATATTATAACGCTACCAATCATCCAAGCAAATACTTCACCGAATGCAACATAGGAATAAGTATAAATACTACCGGATGTCGGAAGCATTGCCGCAAGCTCAGTGTAAACAAAAGCTACAAAAATACAGGTAATACCTGCAATTGCGTATGATAACATTACAGCAGGACCTGCATATTTAGCGGCTATTATGCCGGTAACAACGAACACGCCGGTACCAATCATAGCACCAAGTCCAAGTAGTATTAGGTCAAATGCTCCAAGAGTCTTACTAAGACCGCTCGAGCTACCTATTTCCTTTACTGATTCAAAACTTTTCTTTCTTAAAAAACTCATTAGTTTCTCCTGTTTTTAGTGAGCTTATTTTTTTATGAATTATGTGTTTAATGTCACTCCGCAACTTGATTGCGGAGTCTTGTGTCGCAGACTGCGTCCTAAGATCCCGTGGTCAAGCCACGGGATGACACATCCCTAGTAATCCAGCCGCCGCCAAGTACTCTTGTGCCGTCATAAATAACGCATGCTTGTCCAGGGGCAACAGCCTTTTCTTCAGACAAAAACTTTACTTTCATTCTGTCACCCTCAAGCTTACTTATTTCAGCTAAACGAGGGGGTCTTGTTGAGCGGACTTTAACGCTTACTTCCAGCTTCTCGCCATCTTTTAGGCTACCGGCTAGCCAATTCACGTCCTTAATTACGAATTCCTGCACGTTTAACGCAGATTCTGGACCTACATATACTATATTACTATTAGGATCAATCTTTATCACATATAAAGGCTCGTGGTAAGATATCCCAAGACCACGTCGTTGTCCTATAGTATAGTTAATTATGCCGCTATGAGTTCCTAACTCAAAACCATTTATATGCAGAATCTTACCGCTTTCGCTTGCATTAGGACGCATCTTATTTATTACGTTCTTATAATTCCCATCAGGTACAAAGCAAATATTTTGGCTGTCAGGCTTATCTGCCACCTCAAGCCCAAATTTACTAGCAAGTTTTCTTGTTTCGTCTTTAGTAAGACTTCCAAGCGGGAAATCCAAATATTCAAGCTGTTCTTTAGTAGTTGCAAATAAAAAATAACTTTGATCTTTTAAAGGGTCAAGCCCCATATGAAGTTCTGGACCATTATCACCATTTATTTTTCGTACGTAATGACCTGTAACAAGTTTATCAGCTCCAAGTTCTTTAGCAGTTTTGATTAAGTCCCTGAATTTTACTGATTTATTGCATTGTACGCATGGCAGAGGCGTCTCACCTCGCAAATAGCTATCAACAAAATTATCTATTACCGATTCTTTAAATTTACTTTCATAATCAAGCACATAATGAGGCATGCCAAGCTTGTTTGCTACCATTTTAGCATCATAAATATCCTGACCTGCACAACAAGCATTTTTTTTGCCCACAGCCATACCATGATCGTATAATTGCAGGGTAATACCTATTACATTATAGCCTTGTTCGCACAATATCCCAGCAACCACTGAACTATCAACGCCGCCAGACATCGCAACGACTAAAGTAGACTGTCTATCGTTTGAGTTAATCATAAGAACTTCTAAACAAACAGCAAGTTATACTAGATTTACGATAAATTACAACCAATTATTTATGAAAAATTTAAATTTTAATGTTACTTTTTTTCTGCTATTATTATACATACTGAATAAATACTAATGTGCAGATGTTTAAAAAACACCTTAAAAGAATTAAAAGAAGTTATTTTGGTTTCTTAAAAGGAACAGTTAGAATAAATGATGATATAGTAAATTGTTCTTTCGAATCTGATTGGGAAATAAGCAATGATTAGCATAAAAACTAGAAAACCATTACACTAAACTTTAATTCAAATTAAAAGCTAATAATATGTCGTTGCAATATAAAAAATCCCTTGAAACTTTATGTAAAACGTTTGCTGCATTAATATTTATTTATTTGGTGCTGGTTATTTTAGAATATGCTCGCCAAGGTTTTATAAATGATTTATCGATGCAGAAAGTGGATTTATCAGTTCAAAACTCAATAAAAGAACCTATTTATTTAGTTTCTTATGCTGATGGTGCAGAACATATTTATCGTAACCAGAATGCGACAAGTCATTATGCGATTAATAAAGGTATAGACTTTATACTTAATTATAAGAAAAAACATATTGATCAAACATTTATTGAAAAACATCAAGAAATTTTTAATGAAAAAGCAGGAGCGGGTCTATGGTTATGGAAACCCTATATTATACTTGAAACAATGAAAAATGCTCCCGAGGAAGCTATTATAGTATATTTAGATTCAGCTTTTATTATCAAACAACATATTAGCAATCTGACTAATCTGTTAGGCAATAATGATGTATTACTGGTACATGATCGTGATCGTAAAAACGGCAGTTTTGTAAAAGGCGAAAGCTTTGCCTTGATGAATTGCCTTAATGAAGAATGTAGAAATGATGATCATATTTGGAGTGCGGTTATTGTAGTACGTAATACTAAGCTTGCTCGCTCCTTTATTGAAAAATGGCTAAAAAGTTGTGAGGATATTAGAGTCCTTTCAGGTAAAGATTATAATATTCATCCTAATTATGACGAATATAAATGGCATCACTCAGACCAGTCAGTGCTTAGCCTTGTATATCACCAAAATCCACAATCAGTTAAAGTAATAGAATATGAAGAGACTACGCCGCTTTTAAGTTGGTTTCATCGTAAAAATTCGAATAGTTCGCCGTTAAAAGCTTGGTATAGCATATATGGTATAGATCCAATAATTAACTTTAATACTAATGGTAAAGCATTGCCGTCTACAGCTCTTATAAATACTTCGCCAATAGTTAAATTACGTAAATGGATTATTGAGTATACTCGTTAAACTTTGATGTCATTTCTGCATAAGCATTGCTCGCGTGGATCATTTTCCCCTGTCATCCCGTGATTTATTCACGGGATCCAGCTAAAAAATACTAATAAAATTAGTATTTTTTATTATTTTTCTGGATTCCCGCCTCCGCGGGAATGACATCAGAATCATACTTTCTCATAAGCTTTAATTCTTTATTTAGATCAATATTTTTATACTTATCTAATATATTTCGGGCTTTTTCTATATTTGAATGAAAAGTTGATACTATTAATTCTGAATCATTATATTTTATTGTTACCTCATCACCTGTTTTGAGTTTTAACTTTTTCCTAACTTTTATAGGAATTGCAAGTCTACCATTATTATTAATATAACTTTTCTGTACTATCATAAAAATAATTGTTTTCTTAGATTTTACTGTTTTTAATAGAATTAATCAATTAATTAAAATCTTATGTTTTGATAATTCCTTATTTTTTAACATCTCGTACTTTGAAAAAGCTATAAGACAAGGTAAGTACTTTTACATCTCTCATTTCAGGATCGTTTTCGAAATCCTTATCTATATAAAACGTGACTGGCATTAAAACTTTCTCACCGGCTTTTAATAATTGTTCTTCGAAACAAAAACAATGAATCTTTACAAAATATTTTCCTGCTTTATTAGGAGTAACGTTATAAATTGAAGTTCCTATAATATCGTTACTACTTAAATTTTCTGTTTCATAAAAAACTAAAGTATTTTGTCCCGGAACAATCTGCACTCTCTGCTGTCTTGGAATAAAACGCCAAGGTAGATTTTTATCGACATTAGCATCAAACTCAATAATTATAGGTCTAGTTCCTTTGACTTTAGAGTAGATACTTACTGTTTCTCTATTAGTAGTACCGCCATATCCCGTAACTTTACAAAATAAGTTATAAAGCGGTACGGCAGCAAAGCTAAGTAGTACCATGCTAATTATTAGTCCTAATAAGGAAAACGCTAAATTCTTATTAGATTTTTTAGACATTATTTGATTTTATTTAAAAATACTCTAGAAATAGTTTATTTTAGAACATATATATGATATTATAAAGAAAATTAATTGGTAAGGTTAGTAATGACTAGTAATATTAATGCATTAGCAATCTCTAGTGAATCAGGCTTTTATAGCTACTTACAGAAAATTAACAAAATTCCTTCACTAACGCAAGAAGAAGAGTTTTTGCTGGCTAAATCTTACTTAGAGCAGAATGATCTGCAAGCGGCACATAAGTTAGTAACTAGCCATCTTAAGTTAGTTGCAAAAATTGCAACTGGTTATAGAACTTATGGTCTTCCTGTTACCGAATTAGTATCGGAAGGTAATATAGGTTTAATGCAAGCAGTAAAAAAATTCAATCCTGAGCTTGGTTTTCGTTTATCAACTTATGCTATGTGGTGGATTAAAGCAGCTATTCAAGAATATATATTAAAATCTTGGTCATTAGTAAAGATGGGTACGACTGCTGCACAGAAAAAATTATTTTTCAGCCTTAGTAAAATTAAAAATAAAATCACTAATTTATATTCAAGAGCTATTACAAGCGATGATTTTGTCCAAATCGCTGATGAATTAGGCGTTTCAGTTAGTGAAGTTTCTGATATGAATATCAGGCTTTCCGGTTCTGATTTATCATTAAATAATACTATAAATAATGATGATGCAAGTTCAGGTGAATTGATAGAATTACTACCTGAAACACGCCCAAGCCCTGAAGCTATAGCCATTAGTAAAGAAGATATGACTCATAAGAGAGCTTTATTATCTAGTGCTATGAAAGTTTTAAACGCCAGAGAATTACGTATTTTAACAGAGCGTAAATTGCAAGATACTCCTAAAACTCTCGATGTTTTAAGTAGTGAATATAATATTTCTAAAGAACGTATTAGACAAATAGAAAACACCGCTTTTGAGAAGATAAAGAAATTTATTTTGAGTAGTGATGCTATTAAAGCTAATTAGGTTTTTAATAGGAAAACATAAGTATACTCGATGAACTTGAAAAATTGGCTACGTCGTCTTATAAGATCTGTGGTGCTCACATACTATTTGTACGCTCCGCTCCTCGACTTATATACTCCTTGCTCTTTTCCAAGTTGATCTTCGTATACTCAACTCTTCATTTATTAGGGGTATAAATAAACCTATTTATATTAAAGGTAAGAAAAGCAAGGTAGTATTAATTTCAGAAGAAGATTATCGTAATATGGAAGAAACTTTATATTTACTATCTATTCCAAATATGCATAAGTCTATAACCGAAGGACGAAAAGAACCAATAGAAAAGTATAGCAATAAACTAGATTGGTAATTTTTTATAAATGTATATAATTCGCTAGGTTCTGTGAACATTTCTAATTGATTTTCAATTTTGAGCTATTTTTTAGCGAAAATTAATAAGATTTTTGCCGGAATAGTTATTCATATTTCAAAAAAATCTTATAATTTGCAGCAAAAAAGAGCCGAAATTAAATCTTTTTAGAAATGTTCACAGAGCCTATACTAAACAAGCACAAAAAGATGCTAAAAAAATAGCACGAGCTGGTTTAAATATGTTCGTCATTGCGAGGAAATTACGTTAGTAATTGACGAAGCAATCCAGTTAAAAAATGCTAATTTTTAGCATTTTTTTTTTTATTTTTCTGTTTCTATATTCCTTTTTGCTCACAATGACATTATTATGAAACAACCAGTAGTATACATTATTACTAACAAAAGAAATGGTACTCTGTATGTTGGAGTAACTTCTAATCTTACTAAACGTATATATGAGCATAAAAATGAACTTTTAAAAGGATTCTCTAAAAAGTATGATTGTAAAATGCTGGTGTTTTATGAGTTACATGACACTATGATATCAGCAATCACAAGGGAAAAGCAAATAAAAGGCGGTTCAAGAAAAAGAAAGTTGGAACTTATTGAAGAAATAAATCAAGAATGGAGAGATTTATATGAAGAGATTATTTAACTGGATTGTGTACGTACCATTACTGACGTAATTTCCTCGCAATGACGGTGTAAGTATTATGAACAAAATCTCAGCTTTTATCATTACTAAAAATGAAGCTGCAAGGATAGAACGGGCTATAAATAGCGTAAAAAACATTGCTGATGAGGTGATAGTTGTAGATAGCGAAAGTACTGATGAGACTGTAGCAATCGCTGAAAGCTTAGGAGCTAAGGTAGTAGTAAAGCCATGGCTTGGTTATGTAGGGCAGAAATCTTTTGCTGAAGATCTATGTAAAAACGATTGGATTCTTAATATTGATGCTGATGAAGAACTTTCTAAAGAGTTGCAAGACGAAATAGAATATATCTTTGCCTCTCAAAATCAAGATCGTTATTTGGCTTATCAGATAAAGCTTTTAATAATGCATCGTAATGATACACGCCCTAGAATTTTTGCCCCTTATAATAAATGCACTAGATTGTATAATAAAAAATTTGCTAGTTTTGCAAATACTATAAATAGCACCACTCATGATTCGGTAGTGTTTAATAAGGATGTTGATTTTGCAAATAAAATCTATACATTAAATGAAGCTGCTTATCACTATTCAGGTACTTCGATCGAGCAGCTAGTAGCTAAAGCAAATTTTTATTCCGGTGAGCAAGCAAAAGATTTAATTAAGCAGGGTAAAAAACCATCGAATATTCGAATAGCAACCGAAATGATATGGTGGTTTTTCAAAGCATTTTTTATTAGAAGATATTTTGTGTTCGGCTTTGATGGTTTTGTAGATTCAATGATTTTTGCTTTTGCAAGATTTTTGCGGCTTGCGAAGTTGAGAGAGTCATCACTGCAATGTAATCCCGCAACTCGATCGCAGGATCTCAAGACACAGTTTGTTATACAAGATCCCGTGGACAAGCCACGGGATGACAATATTGTATGACGATTTAGAAAATAAAAAAGTAATTATGAAAGAAAATTTTAACGTTAGTAAATTAAAGAATGGTTTAACGATTTTAACATATAATATGCCTTATGTTAATTCGGTAGCAATAAATTTGATAGCCAAAGTTGGTAGCCGTTATGAAAATCCGGAAGAAGAAGGAATATCACATTTCCTTGAACATATGGCTTTTAAAGGTACTAAAACCAGAACAGCAAAGCAAATAGCTGAAGAGTTTGATTCTATAGGCGGACATTTTAATGCTTATACCGGTCATGAAAAGACAGTATATTATTCAAGAGTGTTATCTGAAAATTGTAATAAAGCACTAGCAATAATTGCTGATATAGTACAAAATTCTGCTTTTGCTGAAAAAGAGATAGCAAAGGAGTATCAGGTAATTTTGCAAGAAATAGCACATGCTCAAGATAATCCTGATGATTTAGTATATGAAAAGTTTTATAATAGTGTGTTTAAAGATCAGCCGCTTGGTAAACCGATACTTGGAACAAGCAAAACCCTTGAGACTTTTAATAAGGATCATTTCTTAAACTTTACAGGTAAACATTATAATGCTGAGAACTTTTATTTATCGATTGCAGGTAATGTTGACCATGAAGAAATAGTAAAAGAAGCAGAACGTTTATTTTCTTCTTTAACACAAGGAAAGAAAAGTAATTTTTCACCTGCAAAATATATAGGCGGTCATAGCTTTATAAATAAAGATTTAGAACAAACTACTTTAATATTAGGATTTGAAGGAACATCTTACATTAATTTAGAAAGGCTTTACCAAACTCAGCTACTTGCTATAATATTTGGCGGTGGGATGTCTTCAAGATTATTCCAACATATTCGTGAAAAATTAGGACTTGCATATGCTGTAGGAAGTTATAATAGTCCCTATTTTGATAGCGGAGTATTTACTATTTATGCAAGTACAGCTCACGATAAATTAGAGCTATTAGCCGCAGAGCTGAAGAATGAAATAAAGAGAATGACAGAGCAAGTAAAACAAGAAGAGATCGAAAGAGCTAGAACACAAATCCGCAGTAATTTACAAATGGCTCAGGAAAAAGTAGCTTATAAATCAGAAGAGATAGGCAAAAATTATGCTGTTTTCGGTAAATATATCTCTCCTGAAGAGATTATGGAAATTATCATGAATATAAAAGCCGAGGATATTATACAAACAGCAGCTAGAATATTTAGTACTAACGCTACATCTGCTGTTATTGGTCCTAATAGCTTAAGCGGGTTTTAGTGATTTTGTTACGTAAATACTAAATACGCCATTGCGAGTGGGCATTGCCTGCGTGGACCATTTTCCCCTGTCATCCCGTGATTTATGAACTAGAGCCAGTTAAAAATACTAATAAAATTAGTATTTTTTATTATTTTCTGGATCTAGTTCCCAAGCAACTAGATGACACCGATCACGTTTTTCGATCTACACAACAATGCCTTGCGAGTGAGCGTGGCAATCTCAGGAGTATCATACTGTTTCATAAGATTGCCATGCTCATTTTATTCGCCGAACTCATGACGATTTTGTACACTTAATATCAAGCGAAAATTCATTACCCATAAATCTAGGTTATTAAGCCTTTCACTTGTGAATTCCATAATTTTTGATAAAGCTTACTATTTTTTAACAGCTCTGAGTGGCTACCGTCTTCAGTGATACTACCTTTATCAAAAACTAAAATTCTATCCATATTAAGCAAAGTCGATAATCTATGAGCAATAACTATCACAGTTTTATTTTGCATTAAATATTCCATTGATTCTTGAATTAAGCTTTCTGTTTCGCTATCTAGACTACTTGTTGCTTCATCAAGAATTAGGATAGGTGCGTTTTTTAAGATAGCCCTTGCTATAATAACTCTCTGACGCTGACCACCTGAGAGGTTATTGCCACGCTCGCCGCACATAGTATCGTACCCTTCTGGTAACTTACTAATCACCTCATGTATATGAGCGGCTTTTGCTGCTTCAACTACCTCCTCAAATGATGCTTCTTTACGACCATATCTAATATTTTCTAAAATAGTACGATGGAAAAGTATCGGTTCTTGTGGGATAAGGCTAATAGCTTTTCTTAAAGAATCTTGCGTTACATTTTTGATATTTTGACCATCAATTAAAATCATACCATCTTCGATGTCGTGTAATCTGGTAATTAAGCTAATGAAAGTTGTTTTACCTGATCCAGAAAACCCAACTAATCCTACTTTCTGCTTACTTGGAATTAATACTGATTTATTACGGAATAAGTTATTATTATGATGATAATTAAAGGTAACGTTTCTAAATTCAACGATGCCGTCTTTTATATCTAAAGGAGAGGCGTTTTCTATATCGGTTATAATATGTGGTCCCATTAACGATAGACCTTGGTTAAAAGCTCCTACTTGTTCAAACATATCACCGATTTCTTGGGTTAAATCCCAAATATTATCTGACACATTTATGCATAATGTTAACACCAGCACACAATCACCTATGGTTATAGCGAGTTCACTACGAAGTGTTGAGAGGTAGTAAATCATGACAAAAATCATTATCGAGCAGGAAGTGCCAAGAGCATAACGCAGCTTGAACATAAAAAACTGCATAGTTTGCTCATCAGCTACGGCATTCTCTACTCTTGTTTCCAAATGTTGACGCTCAAATTTATGTGAGGTGAACATTCTAACTGCATTAATATTGCTGATTGCATCAACAATACTACCAGCGACAAGCGATTGGCTTCGTGCATAATTTAGCGAATATCTATTAATGTTACCTGAAAATAAAACACTAAGCCCTAAGAAAACTGTAATCCATATAATAAATATGGTGGCAAAAATATAATGTACCGAATATAGAGCAACTAATGCAAAAGCAATAATTGCAAGCTTACGGAGAATTTTCTCACCAAATATCGAAATTATCATTTCAAATGATCTAGCAGTCTCAGTAATTCTATTGCTAATATGCCCTGCTAAATTGTCTTGAAAGAATTTATGGCTGTGATACTGGGTATAATTATAAAGCTCATTTAATATCTTTCCTTTAATAACCGGCATGGTTTTTAAATATAAATAATCGTATGAGCGGTAAGCGATATTAATTCCCTCCCACCAAAGGGCATAAAATACTGCCCAATAAATCATTGAAGATAAAAGATTATGTGCATTAGCGTCACTAAATGACTCAATTAAATCGATAATCTTTTGCAATAATATACTATCAACTGCCGGAATCATACCAAATATGATACAACTAGCAGTTAATAAGAGAATTTTAACTTTATCGAATTTTAAAAAATAAATACCTAAACTAAGCGTCGATTTGGATAAAGTAGGATATTTTATCACTATAATGTTACCTCATATTTTAAGAAAGCAGTGTATTTAACTTAATTTTTTTGTAAAAATATACCTAAAACTATTAAATATATTGAAAACTCTTGCTTCTTGTATTAAATAGTGTTACAAAAATCAGAAAATAAACTCAAAATCATTAGAAATGCAAGAAAAAGAATTATCTAATAATTTTTTAGAAGAACAAGAAGACATGAAAGATGATAATTCTCCATTCTTCGATGTAAAATATATTTGCCAAGCAAGCCTGTTAATTACTGATTCTATCCGTAAAGGATATGATGTTACGCAATTGCCAAACGGTGATGTTAATGTTACAGAAGTAAGAATAGTAAATGTTCATTATAATTGGAACTCCGAAAAAGGAAAATTTGTTAAAACTAATCAGATAGAATTTGATAATAGCAAAGGCGGATAATTAAATCAAATACAGAAATTTATTAGTTATGGTTTTGTAATATATGGAATTTGATCAAGTATTATTATCAAGAATTCAGTTTGCTTTTACCATAAGCTTTCATATCATATTTCCAGCATTTACTATAGGTCTTGCAAGCTTTCTGGCAGTCATTGAGGGGTTATGGTTAAAAACAGGAAAAACTGTTTATCAGGAAATATATAAATTCTGGGTAAAGATTTTTGCAGTTACTTTCGGTATGGGCGTAGTTTCTGGCGTCGTAATGTCCTATCAATTTGGCACTAATTGGTCGAATTTTTCTGATAAGGTAGGCAACGTACTTGGTCCATTACTCGGCTTTGAAGTTTTTACCGCTTTCTTTTTAGAATCCTCCTTTCTCGGCATCATGTTATTTGGCTTTAATAAAGTCAGCAAAAAAGTACATTTTATTTCTACTTTAATAGTTGCCATTGGCACTGTTATCTCGGCTTTTTGGATACTTTCAGCCATTAGCTGGATGCATACCCCTACCAGCTTTGAAATTAGGGATGATGGGCTTTTTTATCCTTTAAATTGGCTTGAGATTATCTTCAATCCTTCTTTCCCATATCGTTTTCTTCACATGCTTACGGCAGCTTATCTAACCACTTCGTTTGTTATTGGCGGCGTAGGGAGCTTTTATTTGCTAAATAATCGCTATAAAGAACATGCTAAAATTATGCTTTTTATGGCAGTATTAATGGCACTATTTGTTGCTCCTGTACAAGTATTTATTGGTGATCAGCATGGCTTAAATACTCTTAAATATCAGCCTGTTAAAGTTTCGGCTATGGAAGGAATTTGGGACACAGAAAAAGGGGCAGCTTTAAATATTATTGGCTTTCCGGATAAAGAAGAGGAAAAAACAAAATATGCTGTGCAAATACCATATGCTAGTAGCTTAATCTTAACTCATAGCTTAGATGGTGAAATAAAAGGACTAAAAGAATGGTCAAGAGACGAACGTCCACCGGTTGCTACAGTATTTTATAGCTTTCGTATTATGGTCGGGATTGGTTTTTTAATGGTATTTACTGGCATCGCCGGATTATATCTTTATTTAAAGAAAAGATTATATAATGCTAAATGGTTTCAATATTGGTATATTTTAATGTCACCATCAGGCTTTATTGCAGTTTTAGCCGGCTGGTTTGTCACTGAAGTAGGCAGACAACCTTATATTGTCTATAATATTTTAAGAACTGCCGATATGGCATCACCGGTGCTAGGCAAATATGTATTTATTTCTTTGATGGCTTTTATAGTAGTATATACGATTGTTTTCGGGGCAGGAATGTATTACATATTACGCCTAATCAAACAAGGAATAAAAGCCATAGATAATTCAGAAACATACGGAAAACTTGGCTTAAATAATCCTTTCTAAATTTCTGCTTTCAGCTTTTTTCACTTCTGCTTTTTTTAAGGTATTAGCTTCGATCATAAGCCATTTTAAGCGGTCTTCATAAGTGTTTCGCTCTTCCTCGTTAAAATTCATAACCTCAAGTACAGTCAAGGCTTTCTTTAAAACTTTATTATCCAATTCTTTTGGCAGCTTATCTTTGTTTAATAAATCATGGCGAGTTAAAAAAGCTAGCCATATATCAAGAGAATCTTTAACCTTTTTTACTATATCTGTTAGCTCTTCTTTAGCATTAGTAAATTTATTTAGTTCTATTGTATGTAACTCTATATCTTCAAAATATACTAAGCCGGTTACTCTATCTCTTAACTCAAAGGCACTATGATAGTTTGCAGTATTCGGAATACTAGTAAAATTTAGTATATGAATACCTATTGTTTTATTTAATTTCGAATAGTCATCACCGGCTTTTAATTGTTCTGCATATAATTTAGACCAATAATATAAGGCTCTTTTATCATAATCAGCTTCATCGGTCACTTGTATTTCGATATTAAACATTTTACCAGTTTCACTTTTAGCTTTGACGTCAAGAATAGATAATTTATCTGCTGCAAAATTTTTCGGATTATATGGATTAAGAAGCGTTACTTCTACAATTTGATCTTTTTCACTAACTATTGAATTAATAAGTGATATCAATAAATCCTTATTCTCCTCTACTCCGAAGATTTTTTTAAACGCTAAATCTACTCTTGGATTAACTTTGTACATATCTCTTTTACTATTCTATTTAATATTTTTATTATATCATTTTCTGAACTAAATATCCATAATAGTTAGCTCCTAATAGTGAGTTGCAAATAAGCAACGATATTTCAGCTTATCATAAGTATATTCCGAATAAATCCAATATTTAAGGATTATACTTCTAGGCTTTATGAAGATTTCTAATATGAATTGTTTAAGATGAGAAAATAGTTAGTTTTATTAATGTATACCTTTAATATTTCAAGATTTGGCAAGCCAAATTGCGGTATATGTGCTTCTTTTTCAAAAAGCTTTAGATAATAATAAACATCTAAGGTGAAAAGCAGATTTCACCTTAGATAAAGTTATTTATGGTTTAATTGACTTATAATTCCAAATAAAAATATAAGAAAGTTATATACTATTTAAAGCATATTTTATAAAATTTCAGACAAGATAAATTTCAAGATAAGTCTACACAGCGTAAATTCACTTGTATCAAACTTTATAAAATATGCCGTACCATACCGGTTAATGGTTCTGTGTACAAAGTTTAAATTACTCAAATTAACCACCAAAGAGCATAACGTTGGTGGCCGGGGAGTTAGAAGAACCGTCACAGAACAGTTATAACAGCCTTTAGGTTTAAAACCTTGTACATAGCTACTATCTCCCCAACCATGACAAAGTTGAGGAGCATTTTTAAATGGATGATGCTAACCATCTGTGATCAAGGGCTTCTATACCCAAGGATAGCATTACTGCTATCCTTGCAAAGGATTTTAGCTAACTTTTCTAAAATGTCAACTATATTTTCTATTAATAATAGAAAATATATTTTTTGTAAATGAAGAGTTAATAGACGAGGTTTAATTACTCGTCTCTTACTACTAGGACTGATATACTAGAGTGACGAACGATTTTAGAGGCATTAGGACCAAGCATATAATCTCTTAGCTGCGGTCTAACTGCTGAAATTATTATTAAATCAGCTTTGATATCATTGGAACGCTTAATTATTTCATCATAAACAGCACCGCTACCTATGTAATAATCAGCTTCAATTTCATCTGGTACATATTGTTTTATAAGCTCTTTTACTTGAGTTTGATATTTTGCTTTTTTTTCTGCAATCCAATTTTTAGGTAAACAATCTTCGACCATTTTCATACCAAAATCAGAAATCACATATATAAAATGTAGCTTTGCTTGAGAAGCTGTTGCAAACATTAAAGCTTTAGAAAGAAGAGCTTTCACAGACTTTTTATCTGCTAAGTCTATAGGTATAAGTATATTTTTAAACATAGTATTTCTATATAATACTCTAATAAATAGTTATTCTCTATTTCTTACCGAGTCATGTTTTGGTAAAACAAAGTTTTGAGTATCGGCAAAATAGTTAATGTTAATATTGTTCAATAAATAATTAGAAAGTTTAAAACTTGCAACATTTCTATGAAAAGCACCAATAAATTTATCTAACATATTAGAATCTACATCATTTCTAGTTACTAAAATTGCTGATACTTTTACAGTTGTTTGATCATCTGTAATACCTGGATATAAGCCTTTATGAAGCTCCGCTTTGCGAAAAGCTCTATTTTGTTGTATTAACTCTGCTATTTTATCGTTTTCAATTGAAACAAAATCAATTTCACATCTATTAGCAATTAAATTCACTAAAGGGTTTGGATGCCCAACCATCATGATTATAGCATCTATTTCTTTTTGGCAGAATTTATCGATAGAATCTTCGTAATTAATATCAGTATTTATTGGTTCTTTAGCAAATTTATATAGAGAACACATTGCATCATAAGTAATATTGCTGCTGGAATATTCTGGACCACTAGTTATTCTCTTTCCATCAATATCAGCAAAAAACTTTATCTTATCCTCATCTTTTACAATAACTGTAAAAAATTCATCATGCAAATTCAGTAGCTGACGTAGATTTTGCATTTTTCCTTTATCGCTATAATAACCTATTCCATCATATGCTTCTACTGCAATATTTGCTTGCACTAAAGCTAAATCGATTTTACCTTGTTGCAATAATTTTAAATTTTCAATACTACCATTTGTTGCAACAACTTCGCATACTATATTTTCGTTATTTTTTTCATCTCCTATAATTGTTTTGCATAAATCAAGACCTATAGAATAATAACCTTGCAAAATAGAGCCAGTACCAATCTTAAAAACTTTTTGCTTTTGATCAGCATAAATATCACTACATGTAAGAATTATACTAAAAACAAAGCTATATAATACTAATTTAAGGTTATTCATATAATTAATTCGCATGATTTTCAGGCTGCTGTTCTTCTTTACTATCACCAAGTTTTAACTCAAGTAAATTAATAGAGCCGATATTTATTCCTTTTTCAGAAAATTCAACATCAAACTTAGCTTTTTCTATATTAGAATAATCAGGATTTAAGTTATCTGATTCTTTAACTACAGCTTCATCGGAAGCTTTATTAACTGCTTTAGCTATAACTGTTTTAATAAACTTTTTAGAAAACATAATGTTATTAGGTAATAACTTATCAATAATAGAGTGATAGTTTTCAAGCTCAAATGATAACTTACCTTGTGGTAATTTGTTAGCAAAAAATTGTAAAGCACCATTTAGATTGATTTTAGAGTTATGATCACAACTAAAAATAAATTTTTCTATATTAAAATTTTGTAAAATAGCAGAATTTTCACCATCTGGGGTAAATTTTAATAAAGCAGCAATATCTAAAGTAGCATTTTTAAAATTAGCTATGTTCTTCTCAGAATCATAATTCATATTTAAAATCAATGAAATATCTTCGCTATCTGCTAGATTTTTCTTAGAAATAAAGAAAGCTAAATCATTAATTTTAAAAATCTCTTCATCATCTTTGAATATTAATAATGATTTATTATTAAGCTGAATCGATTTTATTACTTCTTTTAGATCATCATCTTTCGATATTTTATATAAAGGTTTATTAAATTTCCCTATTCCTTTTATATCCTCTTTACTACGCATATCATAGGTGAATGTTTTATCGCCGTAATTATCTACTTCTTTAATAAATGGTCCAAAATTTAAAGTAGCTTTTTTAGTACTAAACTTAATATTTAAAACAATATTTTCACTTGAAAGCTCTTTAGAATTTACATGATCTATTAATTTTACTTTTGGATCTGTTATAGTAATTTTCCAGTGAAACGGATATCCTGAAAATTTAACTGTATTATAGGATATTTTAAGATTATCCGATTCAGAATTTTTAATTAAATTTATTACATTGTTTTTCAAAGTATAAGCAGCAGCAAACCATACTATAGTAAAGGCTAAGAAAACAAAAATAAGTATTTTACGTATCACTTTTTTAATCCATCATTTTATGTTACGAGTAGCAGAAGGGAGACGTACTTTTATACCGTCTAATTTTTCAGTTAAAATAATCTGACACCCTAATCTAGAAGTATCCGTAAGACCAAAGGCTAAGTCAAGCATATCTTCTTCTTCTTCCTTAGGTTTTTCTAATTTGTTGTAAAATTCTTCCTCTAAAATAACATGACAAGTAGCACAGGCAAGAGAACCTTCACAAGCCCCCTCAAGATCTATGCTATTACTATGAGCAACTTCTAAAATAGAAAGCTCTAGTGGTGCCTCTATTATTTTCTCTTCCCCATTATTTATAACAAATGTAACTTTTATTGTTTTTGACATTATCCTCTTTCTTCCTTAGATTTTTCATATAACTTATCTTATAAAGAGGAATTTGCAGGAAACACGGAACGCAGCATACATAAACGTACGTAAGGATGCGAGTAACGGATTGACGTACAAATTACCTTTAGAAGTAAGTTATTTAATTTGATTGATATTTTTACCTTTCAATAAATCACTAATTACTACATTAATCTTCGTATTTAAAGATTTTTTTGTTTTAGATTTAAAATCTTTAACAGCATTATTAATTAAAGCACGATCTCGTGCATCTATTGCATGCTTTATGTTATTTAATAAACTACTGATTATATGCTTTTCGTTTTCTGATAGCAAATCTACTAATTCTTTAATAGCATGTTCTATATTAAAAATCAAAGATTCAGCTTCAATAACTGTTTCTTGTAATAATCTTGCAGCATGATCTAGTTTAGCATTTTTATAAGCATTTTCTAAAACCTTATCAACTTCACTTGTATCAATCCCGTAATCTAGCTTCACTTCTATGATATGTGAGGTATTACTTATTTTTTCGTAAGCAGAAACAGATAATATACCATCAGCATCAATAGAAAAAGTAACTTCCGCTCTAATACTTCCTGCTTTCATGGGAGGAAGTCCCTTTAGCTCAAACCTAGCCAAAGTACGGCAGTCTGCTACCATTTCACGTTCACCTTGTAGTATATGAAATTGTATGCCGGTTTGATTATCAGCATAAGTTGTGAATTCTTTTACCACAGAAATAGGGATCGGAGTATTTCGCATGATAATTTTTTCAACAATGCCACCATATAGCTCCATACCTAAAGATAATGGTACTACATCAATCAATAATGAGTCTATATTTGGTGTTGTTAAATTCTCTGCTTGCAGTGCAGCCCCGTATACAATAGCTTTATCAGGATTAATATCTGAAAGAATATTTACTTTAAAAGCTTTATATAATTCATCCTTGATTAACGGAATACGAGTTACACCACCTACTAAAATAATGCCATCTATGTTCGGATTTCCTGCTATTTCCAAACATTCTTTGGCTATATTGATTGTACGACCTATTATAGGGGTAATTAACTGTTCAAATGTTTGTTTATCAAGCGATATATTATTGAACTCAAAATTATCTTGGTTCGATAATGCTTCTTTTGCCTTTTTAGCAAACTGTAGAGTATCAGTGTTATCAGGTAAGTTAAATTTATTACAAAAATAATCAGCAATGATTTTATCTATATCATCGCCGCCAAGCATATTATCACCACTTGTTGCTATAACCTGAAAAACACCTGCTGTAATATTTAGAATTGATACATCAAAAGTACCACCACCTAAATCATATACAAGATAATAACCTGTTTGGTTTTTATTTAATCCGTAAGCATAGGCAGCCGCAGTAGGCTCTGCAATTAGCCTTAGAACCTCTAAGCCTGCAAGCCTTGCTGCAAGCATCACCTGCCCTCTTGCCGCATCATTAAAATGAGCTGGAACAGTAACAACAGCTTGGGTTACTTCGGTTGTAAGCTCTTTTTCTGCCTGTTGTTTTAGATATATAAAAACTTCTGCTGCAATTTCAGCAATCCGCATTTGCTTATTGGCAAAATTTAATTTAAGTTCCTGATTATTTACATTTATATAATCTTTAATTAAAGAAAAAAGAGCAGGAGTATTTAGAATTTCATTTAATGTTTTGCTGAATAACCTTTTAATTGAACGTAAACCTTTATTACTACCTACTATAATATTGTTATTCGTAAATTCTATAGTAGTTGGGATTAATTCTTTATTATCTTCAGTTTGTATAATTTTAACTTTTTTACCAGCTGAAATAGCTATTAGCGAGTTAGTAGTGCCAAAATCTATACCCACAGCTATTTTAGCTTCTTGTTTAGATTCTGCTTGCCCTGGTTCTCTAATTTCTATTATTTGCATAATTTCATTTTTTCCTGAAGCTTACTCAGCAATGTATGAATATATTTAAGTTTACTAGTTTTGATAGTCGCATCTGATAAATCTTGCTTTTTGAAAGACTCAGCTAAAAAATTTACTTCTGCTTTCTCCATTAATTCATATTTACTTTTTATTTCTTCTAAACTTTTATATGAGCTAGTATTTTCTATAAGCTCCATTTCATCCCAGAATATACTTAACTCAAGAGCAGAAAGCTTACTGCGTACTTTCTCATCATTTAAGTTTACACCATATAAAAGCAGCATATATTCAGCACGCTTTAAACTATCTTTAAGGGTAGAATAAGCTTTATTTAGGTTTGATGCTATAATAAGATTTTGCTCTTTTTCTTGCAAATTTTTGGCTTTATCAGGATGATATTTTATCTGCATAGAAAAATATTGCTTTTCTAATATCTTCAAATCAATATTATAAATTTGCTCTAACCCTAGCAATTCAAAATAATTTTGCACTTTATTTGTAACTCATAAACTGCTTTATCATATATTAAAAATATAAAAAATACAATTATGGAAATAGATATATTACATTTTGAAAAAAAATACCCAAATTTCATTCTAGCTGGCATAGATGAAGCTGGCAGAGGACCGCTAGCCGGACCAGTAGTAGCTGCCGCTGTAATAGTGGATCAAAACAATATTATAGCTGGCATTAAGGATTCTAAAAAGCTTTCTAAAAAGAAGAGAGAGTTATTATATGAACAGATAACTGCTAATTACAATTGGGCAACCGGTATTATCTCACACACTGAGATTGATAAGATTAATATATTAGAAGCAACGAAAAAAGCTTGTCTTCTTGCTGCGGAAAACCTTAGTACTAAGCCGGAAATAGTTTTAGTTGATGGTAACATGCAATTCAGCGATAAAAGATTGATCAGCATCATAGACGGTGATAATTTATCAATATCGATTGCTGCTGCTTCTATTATAGCAAAAGTTACTAGAGACCGATTAATGCTAGAATTAAGTAATGAATTCCCGCAATATTTATGGCACAAAAATTCAGGTTATGGCACAAAAGAGCATGCTCAGGCTATAAAAGAATATGGCTTATCCCCTTATCATCGCCTAAGTTTTACTAAAGCTTTATGTAAATAGAAGTTTATTTTGTATTATTGATGTTAAATCTTAAGTTTAAATAAATATAGACATCATATATAAATTAGGATAAAATATGCCGCAAAAAATTACTAGATTTTGTGGTCAAAAAATTAAAGCATGATTCCTTAGTAAAAATAATAATGACCGATAAAATAGCGGCACAAGAATTTTTAGAATATTATTTACCTAAGGATTTTAAAAAACTGATAGATTTATCAAAAATAACTGTAGAACAAGAAAGCTATATTGAAGAGTCTCTAAGTAAAAAATACAGTGATATAGTTTATGGAATTGAAACGAAAGAATATGGCAAGGGATTTGTGTATATATTAATTGAAGCACAATCAACTGTGGATTATTGGACTGCTCTAAGATTATGGAAATATACTTTGCTCTTATGTGAACGGCATAAAGAAAAAAGGAATAAATTGCCGTTAGTATATAACTTAGTTATTTATAATGGTAAGCAAGTTTATAACGCTCCTCGGAATTTATGGGATTTGTTTACTAATAGCGTAATGGCAAAAAAACTAATGATGGAAGATTATCAGCTAGTAGACTTACAAGCCATGTCAGATAATGAAATCGTTAAGAAAAAGCACATCGGAATGTTAGAATATATACTTAAACATATATATGAACGTGATATGATTCAATTATGGGAGCAATTTTTAGCAAATTTTAATCACGTTATAATGCTTGATAAAGAAAAAGGTTATATTTACCTAAAATCGTTTTTATGGTATACTGATGCAAAGATCTCAAAAAAGCAACAACCGAGATTAGTGCAAGTATTTGATAAATATTTATCACCACAACACAAGGATAACATTATGAAAACTATAGCAGATGTGTATATAGATGAGGGAAAACGAAAAGGAAAGCGGGAAGGTGAGTATAATAAAGCGGTGATGATAGCAAAAAAGATGTTCTCTCAAGGTTTCAAAATTCCCGTTATTGCTGAGCTGACTGGTCTAAAAGAAACCCTTATCCGCTCAATTATAGAAAGTAATTAATTGTGCAGTAGTTTGCTGTATAATTTATATCCTATTCAAAAAAAGCAACGCATTATTGTCATAATTAAATATAATCTTTATAATGTTAGTTATTCAAACTAGCAAAAACATTTATGAAAGAATTTCCGAAAAATTATAATTTTATCGAAAGCGAAAAAAAATGGCAAAAAATTTGGCAAGAAAAACAAGTTTATGCATACAATGAGAATATCGCTAAAGATGAAACATTTGTTGTAGATACGCCTCCGCCGACTGTTTCAGGACAGCTCCATATCGGGCATGTTTATAGCTATACACAGACCGATTTTATAGTACGGTTTCAGCGTATGATGGGAAAAAATATTTTCTATCCTATGGGCTTTGACGATAACGGACTGCCGACTGAGCGACTTGTTGAAAAGCAAAGACAAGTCAAGGCGTATAATATGGGCAGAGAAGAATTCATAAATATTTGTAATGAGGTAGTAGCAAGCGAAGAAGAAAAATTTAGAAGCTTGTTTAATCAAGTCGCTTTATCGGTAGATTGGAATTTAGAATATCAAACAATCAGTCCGCTATCTCGTAAAATCTCGCAAATGTCTTTCCTTGATTTAGTAAAAAAAGGCGAAGTTTATCGTAATAATCAGCCAATTTTATGGGATCCGGTAGATGGTACAGCCCTTGCTCAAGCTGATATTGAGGATAAGGAAAAAACCTCATTCATGAACTATATCACTTTTAAAACTGAAGCAAATGATGAATTTACCATCGCAACTACACGACCTGAACTATTACCTGCTTGCGTTGCCGTATTCTATCACCCAGACGATAAGCGTTATCAGCATTTAGCAGGAAAGTTTGCCGTTACTCCACTGTTTAATGTTAAAGTCCCGCTTTTAGCTGACCCGTTAGTGCAGCAAGATAAAGGCACAGGGCTTGTTATGTGCTGCACATTTGGTGATCAAACGGATATTATTTGGTGGAAAACGCATAATCTGCCTTTGAATACTATTATTACCAAAAAAGGTACGATAGATTTCCCTCATGAGATCGGAATAGACGGCTTAAAAATAAAAGAAGCAAGAAGCAAGATAATAGATATTTTAAAAGAGCAAGAATTGCTTGTTAAGCAAGAAGAGATTACCCAAACTGTTAAATGTGCTGAGCGTTCAGGTGCACCTCTTGAAGTACTAACTGTGCCACAATGGTTTGTTAAAACTATATCGCATAAAGATGAGCTATTAAAAAGAGCAAACGAACTAAATTGGCATCCTAAAAATATGAAGATTCGTTTAGACAACTGGATTAATGCCATATCTTGGGACTGGTGTATAAGCAGGCAGCGTTATTTTGGCGTGCCATTTCCTGTTTGGTATTCTAAAAGAATCGGCGAAGAGGGTAAAATTTTATATGCCGATATCTCGCAGTTACCTGTTGATCCTTTAAAGGATTTGCCTATTGGCTATAGCAAAGATGAAGTAGAACCCGACTTAGACGTTATGGATACTTGGGCAACTAGCTCTGTTTCGCCGCAACTTTCAACATGGGGTATTTCTGATGAGTTTGCCGTGAATAAGGATAGGCATAATAACTTATTCCCAATGGATTTAAGACCTCAAGCACATGAGATTATTAGAACTTGGGCATTCTATACTATCTTAAAAGCTCATCTACATCAAAATACTCTACCATGGAAAAATATTATGGTAAGTGGTTGGTGTTTGGCTGAAGATCGTAGTAAAATGTCTAAATCCAAAGGAAATGTATTAGTACCGGAAAAATTGCTAGAGCAATATGGTTCTGATGTTATACGCTATTGGTCGGCTAATTCAAAATTAGGAGCTGACACTGCCTATTCAGAAGACGTAATAAAAAATGGTAAAAGGCTTGTTAATAAGCTGTGGAATGCTGCTAAATTTGTCTCGCAACATTTTGATAAATTATCTGATGAAGACAAAAAAGCAAATCTTATATATGTGAAAGAAAAAATTACTCATGAATTCGATCAGTGGATAATTAATAAATTAGTAGAGCTAGTAAACAATGCAACAAACGAGTTGCAAAATTATGAATATGCTAACGCTATGCATTTAACGGAAAAATTTTTCTGGTCAGTATTTTGTGATAATTATTTAGAAATCAGTAAAACACGTGCTTATGATGAAGAAAATAAAAACCCTAGCGGACAATATAGTAGCATATTAACGCTTTATCACGTCATGCAAACCCTACTTAAACTATTTGCACCATTTATGCCACATATTACCGAGGAGTTGTATCAAATATTATATAGTGAAAATTCTATTCACATTAAAGGTAATCGGATTAATTATGGTAATTTAAACTATAAAATAGATGCAAAACAGCCGGAAGGATTGCTTGAGATTTTAGATCATGTTAGAAAATTTAAAGCTGAAAAGAATCTATCCATAAAAGCAGAAGTACAATTGCTTGAAGTTAGCGGCATTGAATTATCCGAAGAATTGACATCAGATTTAAAAAATGTTACATCAGCAAAAGAAATAAAATTCAAACCAACAAATAATGAAATTAAAGTCAGTATTCTCACCTAAAAATATTTTAGGTTCTATTCTCTTGCTTTTTGCCAGTATATTTTTTTATACTCACGTGCTTGAACATGATTGGCGTTATAAAGTGCCAACCGATGAAGAAGTAAAAAAATATAGAATTAGTGAGAATACGACTCTCTCACTCTATCAAATAATGAAAGATACTCATGAGTTGTTAACTAAGCACAATATTAATTATTGGATAGACGGAGGCACCTTGCTTGGGGCAGTTCGTCATCAAGGGATAATACCTTATGATGATGATCTTGATATTGGCATAATGCAAGAAGATGAGATAAGGCTACAACAAATATTTCCAGAGTTTCAAAAACTAGGTTATTCTATTTCTCATGATCTAGCTTATAAAATATGTCAAAAAGGCTGCATTGATATTTTTACTTTTCAAAAAGACCAAAATAAATTTATTCATTCTAACTTAAAAACACGCACTCAATATCCTAATGATTTCTTTTATGATCATGAATTATTACCTTTAAAAAAATATAAATTTGGTGATATAGAAGTTTATGGTCCCTATAACCCAAAGGAAAATTTAAATAGACAATATCCTGAATGGGATAAATATGCGGTAATACATCATCCCCACAATTTTCATTTGTTTTTTCTATCAAATATCGAGAGAAAAACTAAATTCATCTTAACGCCGGAATTATTAAAACCGGCTAAAGCACTTAAGCCCTTAAAAAATAGAGTAAACTAACGTTACTAGATGATACTACAAACTAGAATTATTAGAAATAGTAGAGCAATATCATGCAGATATAGGATTATTATTAGATTATTTTGATCAAAAAGGAAACGTTGATTATAACACAGGTCTAACTTTATGTGTTAAATCATCTCTCAAGAAATACTACCTCTTACCGGCAAAGGCTTTAATTTTGCTTAAAAATTTTACAAAAGAATAATTGCATTAAAAATTGCTATAGCTCATAATAGTTAATTTAAATTAACTATTATGAAAAATTATGAGCAGCAAGCTTGAAATAATATTAAACTATTATAATAATATATCAGCTTTTTCAACATGCTTATGGAAAAGTACTACTGCACTTGCAAGGTTTGATTTTGGTAAATTATTTAAAATATGGGGATATGATAAAAATTTTGATAATTTACCCACAACAACAAAAAATTTTGTTTACACAGAACATTTACAAGCACTATTAAGCAGCATAGCAAAAACTAAAAAATATCAAGGTGAAAATATTACCGATAAAAATTGGCAAAATATTTTTAACGAACTAAATAACTATGATCATTTTTTACATATAAAATTACAAAAATTAATAGGAATAGAAAATAAAAATCTTATTGACGCAATTCTAAAATATATAGGAGATATAAAATCACTAGAATTTATTGAGTTACGTAATAAAGTTCAGTTGTTTTTAGAGAATAATTTTGAGCATTACGCAAAATTATTTGAATCAGCAGAAAAAATTTCTAATACGTCATATCCGCTCACTAAAGAATATTTCCTATATCGATATGTTGCTAAGGCAATATTATATAAGCCAAACGTGAATTATGCAGAGGAATTTAACAAAGAAAAAGAGATACATTTAAATTTTGTAAGGTATATTAGTTCATTAAAGCAAAGTTACTTTAAGCTAGAAAAAGCTAAAGATCAATTTAACGAGGAACATAAAATTAACTCTTGGCTAATAGAAAAATCCAATTCTATTAGCAGCCATTCTGGCAAAATAGCATTGACTTATAGTACTCTTATAACAGGAGTAATATTACTTCGTTCATATGTATTTGATGAAGAAGAACCACTATATGAGCTGTGTGCTTTACCAACTACTATTCTTGCTATATTACAACTTTTATTATCTTTTCCGAGTACCGTATTATCAAGTAAACAAACCAAAATCATTAATTATAATCTGTTTAAGGAATTAGAAAGTAAAACAAACGATAAAAGTCATTTTGAAGATATTAAATTTTTATTTGATAATACTCCTACCTTTTCTGATAATTTGATAAATAATGTAGTTATTTGTTTTAGATATGCAGCAAATCTACTATTACAGCCTATTGATTTATTAAATAATGATACTGTAAATTATTTTATAACATGTACCGCTCTACGTTGGTTATCCGCAGCTGGAGTCGTCGAAGAATAAAGTAAAGTTACGGGCTTTATGCACAATAAGCTACTTGGATTTTTGCACAATAAAATTGTTCCTGCTTTAATTGAAAATAAGTTGTTTTCGTCTGAAGAAATTAAACCTTATTTTTATGTATTGTTTAAACATCTAAAAAAAAATGATCTTAATGAGCAGAAATTACAAGCAATATACAAAAGACTTACAGATCAGGATATAGATTTTAATAATCCTGAATTAAATAATATTCATACTTATAGTAATTGGCAGGATGTGGCTAAATATCTTGCTATGGCTACATTATTAATTGATTATATTTGTTTTTATTTCCGAGACCCAGAAACCATATTCTATGAAGATCCTATGTTTTATGCTTCAGTTTCTATTAAATTCGCAAGGCTTGCTTCATTATTAATATCATCTTACTATGGTAATAAAATTACTCAAGATGTTACTGGAGAGGAGTTAAGCAATAACATATTTTTCCAAAATTTTTATTATAATGATGCAGCAAGATTAAATATGGCTATAATCCCTCTAATAATGTTTGAATCGATAAAAGATTTAAAATTGATGCTAGAAAAAACCCAACAGCAGTAAATGAATTTGCTCTAAGCAAAAGTTTAGAATGGTTTTGCAAAATGGTTACAATGCAAGTACCACCTAATTATCCTGGTCATGGTAGAAAAGTATATCCAGGATTTTTACAACTTGCAGGTTTTGTAAGCTTAAATCTATTCCGTCATATAGATTCGCATTTGGAATTATGGCAAAATTTATTAAATTGCGATTATCAAAAAGCTGATCATACTATTAAATTCTATGATGAATATTTAGCTGCTATGGATATGCCGGCAGAATTTTACCTACAAACTATCGATGAAGTATTCCAACAATTTTCACTAGCAAGAGGCAAATTAGTTTCAGAGCAACGTCCTATTGATCTAAAAAATATTACTAAATGTGCATTACTTGGTATAGAGGGAGAACTTGACGATATTGCAGCAGTTGGTCAAACCAAAGCAGCTTTAAAGCTTTGTGCCAATATTCCCGAATCAATGAAGAAATATCATTTACAAAAAGGTGCAGGACATTATGGCGTATTTAGCGGCAGTAAGTTTAAACAGTTTATAGTACCTGTTATTAAAAGCTTCATATACGATTTTGACCAAGCTAATTTTAAACAACCTAAAGCTAAAATGGTTTGATAAAACTCTAATAATAGTATGTCATACTGCGATTCGATTGCGGTATCTTAAGGATACGGTTAGGAAAGATTCATTTTACTATATTTCTAGTTTGGTCTTCCCATATCAATAATAGTTGAATCTTTAAAATCAGTATTTATTAAAAAAGGTACGGTAATATAAGCTTGTATTCTATTATTAGCTACTTCTTGTGCAATTGGCTCGCTAAAGCTTTTACTATATTTAAGAAGCTTCGTAGCAGCTTTTAAATTTACTAAATAACCTGTAGAAGTATAAAAATATCTTTGGGTATTAATTTTTTTAAGATAAGGATTATTATAAATTTTATAAAATTTTTGCCTCGGTAGATGCATCAAAAACAAATAGACTAGATCCCAATCACTAGGTAAAGATTTGATTATGGTTGAGAATTTCTTATAAAAATTTTCTTCTAATATAGCATCGTCTTCTAAAATTAAGGCATATGGAATATTTTCTTCAACCATTTTAAGCCAAATTTCTCTATGGCTACAATAACACCCAAATTCACCCGCGGTTAAGGTGCGATTTAATATCTTACTATTTGCATAATAATTTATATTCTCTGATGGACAAACAATAGTATAATTATTATCTAATGATAAAAGGGAAGAATTATTCTTTACATCTAAACCGGTAAACTTTTCTCCTTTTTGGTTTGTTATAGATAATTCATAACCGTTTACTGCTCTAAATCTTTCATAAGGTAAATTAATATGAATAAATTGTTTATTTATATTATTATATCTATTGGTACTATGATCTAGATTAATTACAAAAATTTTAATATCTTTTTCACTAATCGGATTATTTTTTAACTGATAAGTAATATAAAAAAATACTTTTTTATGCGATAAATTTTATTTTTCATTTAATAAAGGTAAAAGTTTTTCTTTTAATTTCTCTTTTATTATAGGGTAATTATTTAAAGAATTGGGTACAATTGAGTTATTATATATTTCACAATATTTTTCGTCATTTTGATCAACAGAAATAATATAGTTATATAGATCTTCTTCTGAAGCAAAATCTTTAGCAAATATTACTGCCTTAGGATTTACGTCTTTAACATAACTTTTATCTGCATAATAAATAGGGACCGCTCCAGCTAGATAAGCTTGGAAAGGTTTTTCAGTAACATAGCCTTCATACGTCTTATTTTCATAAGCAATTACAAATTTGCATTCAGATAACCACTCTCTAGTGTTTTCTTTAGGTACTACTCTAGCTTCGTTATTTAAGTATTTACCTCCGCTTCTTATTCTTTTATATGATGATAGCTTGTGAAAAAATTTATCTCTTGCAACGCAACCATCAAATTTTTCAGTATCATCTATATGTGCACTAACAAGAAAACAAGCAAAATGCGGCTTATTCGGGTTGCATTTAGGTCTTTTATAATTTGTGCTTATCTCATTAGTAAAATACATATAATATAGAGGTATTCTTATATAATGCGGATGATCTATATAATCAAAACCTATAGCTATATCATAATTATCAGGGTTAGGTCTAATAGATTCACCAGTAAAAAATATTTTTATACTATTCTTGTTACTAATTTTTTTCTGACCGAAAACACTCTCAATTATAAGGTCATAATTTTTATGATCTATAACAATTTTTCTTCCACTTTCTTCTATTACTTCTTTTATCATTGGCAGTTCATCTATTGTAAATCCTGACCACATATTGATGAAACTAACCCTTAGAATATTTTCATTTTTTTTGGACTTTAAATTTTCTATACCATATATGCAGACAAATACTAATAATATTGATATGCAAATTATAAAAATTTTTCTTAACATTTGAATTATCAATTTATTCTTCTATTTGTTGTGGTTGAGAATTTTCTGCTTCTACTTCAATAATTTCGGATTTGGAAGAAACAATTTGGTAACGTTCAAGACTTGCAGGTAGCGTTTTATTTCCTGAATCAATACCAAGTTTTTGTATATTCTTAACTCTTGACATAAAATTACGATTAAAAGAAGCCGCAAACTTATCATAATTAGTAACCATATTATGTAGATTATTGCCAATTTTTTGAGAATAATCTGCTATAGTACCAATAGAGCTTAATAACTTTCTTACTTCTTCAATAATTACTTTATAATTTTCTGAGCGTCTATGGTCAGTAATTTGAAATTTTGCGAATGAAAGCATATTCATAAGCCCACTAGGTCCTACTGGGAAAATACTACAGCCCCATGCTTTTTGTAGAAAATTAGGATCAGCTGCAATAACTTTTTCAACGGCTTGTTCAGTGGGTAAAAACATTAAAGTAATAACATTGTTATAATTCTGCTCTTTTTTATTTAATTCAGCTAAAATATTTTCAGCATAATCTTTATTAGCTAACGATTTTAAATGATAATTCATAGTTTTGCTAAGATTCCCACTATTATCCTGCTCATCAACTAAAAATTTGGAAGCTTTTGAATCAATCACCATCAAATTACCGGAAGGCAGAAAAATAAGTGCATCAGGTCTTAATTTAGTACTATCTGCAGTAGTTAAACCATATTGCATGATGAAATCTAAATTAGAACGTAATCCTGATGATTTTAAGATATTTTCGAGAGTAATCTCAGCAAGTAGCCCTGCCCTAATAGGCGAAAGTAACGACTGTTTTATTAAGTCCACTGTGCTTTTAGACTGCTCAATATCTTTATTAAGTGTCCCTACCATAATAATTAAACGCTCAAACTCACTATTAAACTTTCCAGAAGCAGTAGCAATATTTTTCTCAGCTAGTTCTCTTGCTGCTGTGTTTTCCATTTTATGGATTTCGATAAGTTGTTTAGATAAATCCTTGCCTAAATCAAATAATGCAGCTTTAGCTGAAGAAAAAGATTCACTACGTATTTTTTCAGAATCCTTAATAGATTGCTCTTGATACTCTACTCTGCACTTTAGTTGCTCGATTTTCTGTAAGTAAGCTATTTTTTCTTGATTAAGTAGCTGATTATTATTAGTAATTTCCAAATTTTGATCTGTTAAGAATTGTAGCTCTGTTTTTAAAGTTCTAACTTTTATATAAAACCATATATTTAAGCTCACTAAAACGAGTAAAACTATTGCAGCACTTGGTAGTAAATAATTCATAAAATATGATAAGCAGTTTTGATTTTAATTATACTTGATCTTTTTAAATTTGCACTATTTATTCTTTTTAAGAAATAGTTAAAAATTTAATTAAATGCTTGCAAAAATTAAGTATTAATATATAGTAAGTTTCTTAAAATAAATATATTACAAATATGATAAAAATTAAATGGGGAGAAAAGTTAACTCTAGAAATATTGAGGAACAACATTTAATCAATAATCCTAATTTTCTTGAGGCTATTGCCCGCTATATAACATATAGTCAAGACAAAATAACAAGTGATATTTATAGTCGTTATTGTAATTTAGCTATTAAAATTGATAATAAAAAAGCTCTAGATTTATTAGCCCCGCACTTAGCTTCTTACGGAAAACCTGATTTGATTATTGAAAGTAATAGTGTTAATGCTGCAAAGTTATTAGGTTATAAAAATTTCATAAATACGTTTGCAGTAAGCTATCCAATATTTTTAAATATGATAACCAAAAATGGTAATGAAGATTTTATAAAAGAAGTTTTTAGGCATTTAAAAATACATCCAGAAGATTTTCTTTTAGATATAGAAAGAAATCGTTTAAGTAATGCTAGTATAAATGCTATAGCTAAATACAATGAGAATATTAGGCAAGATAAAGAAATAAAATCTTTATTACATAAAAAAGGTTTTAAATATCTTGAATTAGAAAATTTAACTGAAATGGTTTATGGAGATGTAATAGCTGAACATATCAAAAAATATAATAGTATTAAAGGATTAGCTAACTTTTTAAATGAATTAGGTATAGAAAGAGTTATAAATTTTGGATTAAAAGAGTTAGTTGATATAGCCTTTGGGAAACTAAAAGATGATCACCACAACAACCTATTGAATGAATTAATTCAAAGTCGAGGTGTAGAATCAGTTAAAATTTTTAGGTTTAGAGAGTTAGCTGATAAAGATTTTGAAAAGCTAAAAGAAGTTTACATCGATAATTTATTGACTAAATTAATTGAAAGGCAAGATATAAAATCATTTATAACTTTATTAGAACATTCAAAAAAAATATCTGCTAAAAACATTATTTCAATTGCTGAAAATTGGTCTAAAGATAATATAAAAATAATATTCGAACATCCGGTTGTTCAAGATTTAAATAAAAATTATTTATTGCAGTATTTAAAATCAACATATTTGAATAAAGAAAGTAACTACATAAAAGCGGCTACAAAATATACAAAAGATTTAAATAAATTTGAAGAATTAAAACATTTATTGAAAAAGTTTGGAATTAAAGAAGTTGCAAGTTTTAATTCTTTAGAACTAATTAAGTTAGGATTTAAGGATTTATCATTTGACTTAATAGAACCATATATTAAAGGTTTTGACCAAGTTAAAAAAAATACTATTTCTGGAATATTAGAAGAATATTTTACAAATCCCAATACAAATACTCTTAAAGATCAAGAAAATTTTAAACTTGAAGAATTATTCTATATAGTTTCTGAAAATGAAAATATACATACTTTAGAGCAATTATTTAATCCTCACGTCAACCTTAAACCTAAAAATTCAGGTTTTGGTAAAAATAAATATAAACATTTGATTCCTAAGAACCTCAAAGATTTTAGTAAAGAGCAAATTAATTATTTTGTACAAAAAGCTATAAATAAAAATGATATTAAAATTATCAAATTATTGTTTGAATATTGTACGAATAATGAAATATTTATTGAAGATAATCAAATGAAAAATTTTATACAGAAAGCTGTTTCTAATAAATTTTTTGAAATTACTAGAACTCTCATTAAGAGCAGGGATATCATTAAGAGCAAAGAGATAGAGATTGATAATAAAGAGTTTATTAAAGAAATTGCAAAAAATATTACTGCCCCAGAAAATCTTGAACTTTTTGAAGTAGCGTTAAAATATGAAGGATATCCAATAAATTTTGAAACTACTATAAATTCTCAAGGTATTATAGAAAATTGTAATATTTTAGGAGATATTTAAATCTTTTAAAATAAAAAGAATAAGAGGATTAATTTTCCGTCATTACAAAAGCCACGACGTGGCAATCTCATAAAGCAAACTCCTGAGATTGCATTAAAACTATGCTCCTCGCAATGACTTACACCCACCTTAAGCCGGTATATCTTCAACAGCTGCTTGCTTTTTACTTGTTTTTGCTGCTGGGGTAATAATAGAAGTAATTATTGGCTCTATTAGCCCCTTAACTACATCTTCTGTAATAGTAACACGCTGTTTCTTCAGCTCAGCAACTTTATACATACTATCAAGTAAAAGATGCTCAATTATCGAACGAAGACCTCTTGCTCCAGTTTTTTTAGCTAAAGCTTTTTCAGCAATAGCTTCCAATGCAGAATCCTCAACTATTAACTCAGCTTCATCAAGCTCAAATTGTTTTTTAAACTGCTTCACTATAGCATTTTTTGGCTTAGTTAAAATTGTAACTAAAGCTTCTTTATCTAAATCATCTAAGGTTGTAACGATTGGTAATCTTCCGATAAATTCAGGAATTAATCCAAATTTTGTTAGATCCTCAATCTCTAAAGATTTAAGAATTTCTCTGTTAATTTTTTCTTTGTCAATATTTACATTTGCTGCAAAACCTATAGAACTATTATTTGTTCTAGAAGTTATGATACTATCAATTCCCATAAAAGCACCACCGCAAATAAACAAAATATTTGAGGTATCGAGCTGCACAAAATCTTGCTGTGGATGTTTTCGACCACCTTGCGGAGGAACAGAAGCAACAGTTCCTTCCATAATTTTAAGTAGTGCTTGTTGTACGCCCTCCCCTGATACATCTCTAGTAATTGAAGGATTCTCGGACTTTCTAGCAATCTTATCAACCTCATCAATATATATTATACCTTTTTGTGCTTTAGCCACATTAAACTCGGCAGCCTGAAGTAATCTAAGTAAAATATTTTCAACATCCTCACCAACATAACCAGCTTCCGTTAAAGAGGTAGCATCAGCCATAGTAAAAGGTACGTCTAAAATTTTAGCAAGTGTTTGAGCAAGCAACGTTTTACCTGAACCGGTAGGACCAATTAACAAAATATTAGATTTATTAAGCTCAACATCATTATTGCCTGATTGGACATATTCAAGCCTCTTATAATGATTATATACCGCTACTGCTAGAACTTTTTTAGCTTGCTCTTGACCAACTACATAATCATTTAAAACTGAACATATTTTTTGCGGAGTTGGAATAGTGGAAGTAATCTGCTTTAACGCTATTTTACTTTCTTCTTCCATTATATCCATGCATAAATTTATACATTCATCGCAAATAAATACTGCAGGACCTGCTATTAACTTTTTCACTTCATGCTGCTTTTTGCTACAGAATGAACAAATTAATTCCTTTTTATTAGCTTCTACTACCATCAATTTTTCTTTTTTTATGTTTATATACTTATTGTCTATCGTGGTGACGTACTCGCATGGTTTAGCTCTATCATCCCGTGGAAGCTTTGTTGTCTAGATCAATTCTTCCTCTGTCATCCCGCGAGCTTGTAGCGGGTTCCAGCTTAAAATACTAAAATTATTAGTATTAAAAGTTGCTTTTCTGGATACCGTGGTCAAGCAACTAGATGACACCGAGGGCGTTTTTTGATCCACACAACAATGCCTTGCGAGGAACATAGCTTTGATACAATCTTAAGGACATTTTCATAAGATTGCCACGCCACTTTCAGTGGCTCGCAATGACGTTTTTGTTACAAAACCCTACCATACATATAGTAATCTTTATGCTCATTTGCAACTATTTCGTATTTTTTAAGTATTCCCTCACGTGCAAACCCGCATCTTTCAAGTAAATTAATTGAGCGTAAATTATCTGTAATTACTGTTGCTTGAACTCTGACAATTCCAATATGATCAGCAATTTTTAAAATATTTTTTATAGATTTTAACATTATGCCCTGCCCCCAAAAGCTATAATCCAAATCATAACTGATTTCTGCCTTATGATGCTCTAAATTTATTATGTTAAAACCGGCAGTACCAATAAGTTTATTATCACTTTTAAGTGCAATACCCCAATAAAAACTTCTGTGATTCTTATATAAACTAGACCAATAACGAATTTCTTCCTTAGCTTCCTCTAAAGTTTTTGGTCTGTTACTTTCTGTTATATAAATAGCCATTTCAGGCTTATTCATATAATTAAAATAATCTTCAGCATCCACGTCCGTTAACTCTCTTAATATTATATCATCTAAATCGAGCGTAGGAAAGGGGGAGTATAAATATTTTCTATCAATCATAAATATTTTGCAGGGTCTTGTACGTTATTCTTTTTAAAAGCATCAAGCCTTATCGTGCAAGCAAGGCAAGTGCCGCAAGATAGATCATCTTCGCTAGGATCATAACATGATATGGTATTTTTATAATCTACTCCAAGCCTAAGCCCTGTTTTAATTATTTGATCTTTAGTCATATTAATCAAAGGAGTATGAATAGTAACTCCGCCTATGTTGGTTGCTAGATTTGCCATTGCTTCAAAAGATTTGATATATTCAGGGCGGCAATCAGGATAATTTGCTGAATCGCTAGTATGTACGCCTATGAAAATATCCTTAGCACCTATTATTTCGGCAAACCCTAATGCGTAACTTAAAAAGATTGTATTACGAGCAGGTACATAGGTAACAGGTACATCTTCAGGTAGCTCTTTCCCGTCCTGATAATGAGGAACGTTTATATTATCATCGGTAAGAGCAGAACCGCCAAAAGCTCTTAAGTCTATATTGACAATTTTATGTTGCTTGACGTTATACTCTTTTACTAGCTCCGTAACTTTCCGTAGTTCAGCATTGTTACGCTGCCCATAGTTAAAACTTATAGCATGAATCTCATAACCTTGCTCTCTCATTATTGCAAGAACAGTAGCAGAATCCGCCCCACCACTAACTAAAATAACCGCTTTTTTCATTTCTATATTCATTTCTTTATTAAGAGTAATTATAATACAATTATATAAAATATATACAGAAATTTTTATGACTACAAAAATATTTATTAAAGAAAAAACTATTAATAGTAAAGATTTGAGTGCTTTAAGCAAAGATATAGACAACACTAAAAAAGGTACAAAATTAATACAACAATTATCAGGTAAAAGTACCTCAAATATGTCTACCGATGAAATAATGAAATTAACACGAGGTAAGGTATAAATATTCTTGACTAAATAGTGATAATAATTTAAAGTCACGCTGTTACTTTGATAACTTATGGCGGGTGTAGCTCAGTTGGTTAGAGCATCAGGTTGTGGTTCTGAGGGTCGCGGGTTCGATTCCCGTCACTCGCCCCATTTTTTATTACATGTCATTCCCGCTTAAGGCTTGCCCCGCGTGGATCGAGAGTCGTCATTGCGAGCGAATGAAATGAGCGTGGCAATCCAGAAAAATAATAAAAAATGCTATAAGTTAGCATTTTTTAACTAGATTGCTTCGTCAATTACTTCGTAATTTCCTCGCAATGACGGAAAAACTAATCCACGCGGGGCAAGCCTTAAGCAGGAATGACATAATTCTTTTCATATGAACACCAAACTTTTATATAGACTGGCTAAAAACTTAAGATTCTATAAAAAAGATTTGATCATTGTTATAATCTCTCTTCTTAGCGTATCGCTTGCGTTATTACTAATCGGAAATGTTTTCAGAAATTTAGTTGATCAGGGTTTGGTTTTAGATCGCACTGCGGCAGTTGATAAATCCATATTATATATCTGCCTGCTTATTATTATCTTAAGCATTGCTAGTTTTTTCCGTTCGTATTTTATTAATAATGTTGCTGAGAAAGTCTCGAGTCAAATAAGAAAGGAAGCCTATAGCAAACTAATTAATTATGAAATTACTGAATTTGAAGAGCTAAAAATTGGCGATATAATCTCCCGTCTTACGAGTGATATAGATCAAATATCTAAGCTTATTGTTAATTTCCTATCTTTTTTTATTCGCAATTCAGTGATGTTAGTCGGTAGCATTATTTTGATGTTTTTTGAAAGCTTTAAACTAGCATCGATAGTAATTATCACTATTCCTTTGCTACTGATTCCTATAATCAAATTTGGTAAACATATTAAAGCTTTATCCAAAAAAACCTTAGAATCTCAATCACTTTTAGCATCTGATATTAACGAAAGTTTTAGTAATATCAAAACCATCCATGCTTTTGGCGGTCAGGCAGCTAAAATTACTGAGTTTAATAATCTGCTGCAAGATTATTTGACCTATTCGGCAACTCGTTTAAAAATTCGTGCTTTGTTTTTCGCATTCTCAATGGCTTTTATATTTCTTGGGGTTACACTCGTTATTTGGATTGGGGCTTTGGATATAGTAAAAGGTAATTTATCCTCCGGTCAAATTATATCATTCATTTATTATGCAATTATTGCCGGCTTTAGTAGTGGTGGTATTTTTGAGCTATTAAGCGAGATGCACTTGCCGCTTGCTGCTTTAGAGCGAATAGTTACCATCATTGATAAATCACCTATAATTAATCATACTAATTATTCGAATTTAAAGCCCGTTAATTCTATATCGTTAGAGTTTAAAAACGTAAATTTTTCATACCCATCAAGACCTAATTTAAAAATCCTCAACAATATATCTTTTAAAATAGATTCTACTCAGTTTATTGGTATCGTTGGCAGATCAGGCTCAGGTAAAAGTACTTTGATGCAGTTACTATTAGGCTTTTATGTCCAAGAAAGCGGTATAATTTTGGTAAATAGCCAAGATATTGCTCTTTTAAATCCTAATGAAATCCGTAAATTAATCGCTTATGTTCCGCAAGAAGCTAGTATTTTTTCTGGTACTATTAAATCAAATATTATGTTTGGTAATGATTCTAGCGAAGAGGAAATAACCGAAATAATAAAAATTACCGGTATAGCTGATTTTGCTGATAAAATTCCTGATGGGATTAATGCCAAAATTGGCGAAAAAGGCGTTAGGCTATCAGGCGGGCAGAAGCAAAGAATAGCCTTAGCAAGGGCTTTACTACGCAAACCGCAAATCCTACTTCTTGATGAAGCAATGAGTGCTTTAGATACCGAAAGCGAGCAGAAACTATTAAACTCTATTAGGGATATAATGCAAGGAAAAATCATTATCTCAATCGCCCACCGCATCAGCAGTATAGAATCAGCAGACAATATTTTGGTAATAGATAAAGGAGTAGTAGAAGCCGAAGGAACGCACGCTCATCTACTAAAAACCTCTGACCTCTACCGCACTATTTATAAGGAAGTGGATTTATGACTAACTACCCACGTGTTGGTATCGGGATTATCCTATTTAATAGTAAAAATGAGATTTTGCTTGGTAAGCGTATTAACTCGCATGGTGAATCTACCTATGGCAATCCTGGTGGGCATTTAGAGTTTGGTGAAACTTTTGAAGAGTGTATCATTAGAGAAGTTTTAGAAGAGACAAATTTGATCATTAAAGATCCTAAATTTTTAGCTGTTACTAATGATGTTTTTGAAAAAGAGCAAAAACATTACATATCGATTTTCCTTAAAGCTCATTGTTTAAACGAGCATGAATTACAGAATTTAGAACCCCATAAAGTAGAAAGCTGGCAATGGTTTGCATTAGATAAACTACCTGACAATCTTTTTTTACCTTTACAAAAGCTAATCAATAAGAAAGGTTATTTGTATAAAGAAATTATAGATTAATTATTAGTTATCTAGACCTAAATACCCAGATGCGTATTTATGCAATACACTTGAAACAAGAGTTTGATAAGGCATTCCTTCTTGAGCTGCAATCCGTTTTATATGATTTAAATCATGTGAGGTTAATCTAATATTGATTCTTTCGGACTTCTTAAAGAAATTAGCTGCCGCAGTTTTAGCTATATTTATTTCTTTTTCTACTTCAACAGTAATAGGTTTTCTAACAACACTATCTTGCTCAAAATAATCTAATATTTCTTGTTCTTCTTCTGTTAATTTATATTTTTTCATAATTTCTAAACCTTAGTTATTTAAGTATTTTTTACTTGCTTTTCTACTTGGTATAATTGTTTTTAAAAAAATTTTATCTTTTTGAATAATATGGGGTACTAAATAACAATAATTATCTATATCAACTATGTACATTTTTTGCTTTGGATATTTACTTTGATTAGGATGATCTATTAAATCTAATACATAGCCTTTTTCTATTAAAGCAATTACCTGTTCAAACGTTATTCCTCTTTCTTTAAATAAAAAAAGTTTTTTTCTTGATTAAATTCAAAATAGTGTTGTTTCTGCATATTTTAATATTATGGTTTTGCATGCCTTTTGTCAATACATATTTAACTGACGTCGACTATGTTTTAAACTAAAAAGAAAATGATCGCTCTTACTGCTCTTATGCGTAAATTAATCATTATCTCTAATGCTAAATTAAAATCTCTTTTTTTAAATTTAAAACATAGTTGACGATTGACAATCTTTTTTTACCTCTAAAAAAGTTAATTGATAGTAATAGTTATGTAATAATTAAAAATATGTTATAGTATAGCTTAATAATTGGATAGGTTATTTCAATGTTAAGTAGAATAAAATTATATATTAAGAAGCACTATAACAGCAAAAAGAAGCTTTCTTTAATTACTCAGGAAGCATTGTTTAAAGCGATACGAGAGAAAAATATTGCAGAAGTTGAGTATTTGCTTGAGCATGGTATTAGCCCTAATACAAATTATCAAGATGATATTGAAGGAGGCGGTGTAATTTTACATTGGGTTATAAAGGAGCAAAATGAAAATGATACGATAATTAAATTATTACTAAAAAGAGGAGCTGATCCTAACAACTTAGATAATTTTGGAGATGCTCCCTTACATTTAACCGCTCAAAAGGGCTATACTAATATAATAAAAATTTTACTTGAAAACGGTGCTTTTATAGATACTCAAGGTTTTGGTGGTTTTACTCCATTAGAGGCAGCGACTATGTCTTTTTCTAAAGCTAATTTCGATATTGTTAAGCTGCTATTACAATATGATGCTAAATTTATTTCAAAAATTATAAATAATTTTTATAGAGATCAAAGATCAATAATTGATGAAAAAGAAATAGCTTTAAAAGCTTTATTAGAACTTGAACATTTATTCCGTAATAAAAAAATATATAAAATTGTAGAAAAAGCTTATATTACCAAAGCTCATCTTGAAGATTTTGTAATATGGAAAGCAGAGGCTGAAATACCTAAATATATCAAAAATAATAAAACCCTCTTAAGTAAGTATATCTACAAATTATTCACCCTAAATAATTATTTAAATGATGATTCTCTTATGGTTAGCAAAAAAACGAAAGAACTTTTAGAGAAGAAAATCCATGAATATGTAGGTAATCAAGATTTAACTGAAACATTACGACCAGTATTAACCTTGAAACATTTTGCTGAATTTAAATTAATTCAAAATCCCGATGAAAGTAAAAAATATTTGATGGATAATTTATCGCTTTCCTATATAGAAATTATCACAAAACTAGAACAAGAATATAAAATTAACATAAGCGGTATAAGCGACCAAAATGAGGATTTATATACTCGTTTTATTTGAAAAAATTAGCTACCGCAGTTTTAATTTGATCTTCTAGCTATTTTTTAGGTAACTCTAAAAGCTCGTTTTTTCAAAATAATCTAATACTTCTTGCCTTTCTTCTGTCAAATTATATTTTCCTGACTCACTCTTTAAATTGTTCTACTAATTATTATACTAAAAATAGTTGCATATTAATAATACTTTCTCTATTATAAGCCCAATTTTGTAAGTTACAATTATATACCTAATAATCAACTAATTTATATTAACCTATGGCTCATAAAGATTTATCACATTTAACAGAAGAACAAATTAAAGATTTAATAAAACGTTACTATAATCATGAAAAAATGGTTGATTTATTAGAAGAATTTAAGATTAACGTACATCCTAATACGTTAATTAAACTCTTTCCTCCTGTAATTCATAATGAATTATTTTGTAAATATTGCTCAGATGTAAACCTAGTAAGTAAACTAGAAGGTAGGAGTCATACTAATTGTAACATAGTACATTTTGAAAAATTTTGCCCTGCATGTGATCATAGAGACAATTCACACTGCTCATGTTCTCATTGCAAAGATATTAGAAAACAAAAAAAACAAGCTGAAGAAGAAAATAAAAGAAATATTTTAATGCAAACATTTTTGCCTGTTAATACTGATATTCCTGCAGTTGAGGAATTGACATTGAAAGATGCGGTATATTTAATTTCTGCAGCAGAACACTCGGCTACTAAAGACTTTGAGTTTATAAAACCATATTTAGAAGGACCTACTGTAACAAGTTTAGCACCAGACGAAGAGTTAATATATGATATTATAGAACATCTAAATCATAGAGGCTTCATACAAATTAATCCTTTAAAAAATAATCTCGATGTTTTTAAATTTGATTTAAACGACAAGGTAGTAGGTTATTATCGAGATAGAGTATTATGGGAGCTTTTACCTAATATGGATATTAGAGAAAAAATAGAATATTTAAATTCAATTCTAAATATTATTAAAGGCGAATGGTCTTTCTCATGGAAAAACGATGTTATTAAAATGCGGGAGCTAATCACTAAATATGAATGTTTAGAAAATTTAAAATGTTTATTAGAAGAACATAGCTTTCCTGAAATGGATCAGCATGCAGAAAAGCAAGCTTTATCAACTTTTACAGATTTATTTGAAGATTTTTCAGTAGGACAAATATTTAACTTATCATGGCAAGCAGTAAGTAGAGTAAAATACGAGATTTCATTAGACAAAATTTATTACGGTACAGCGAAGATAATATTATTGCTATAATTATAAGTAAAATGCGACAAAAAGCGAACAAATTTATTGCAGAGAATCGGACAATAAAAAATTCTAGAAGAGAGTATTGTTTCCCGCAAACTATAATCAGCTCTACTTTTTTTGATTTATTTTTAGAAATAGGCGATGAGTATTATGAAAATATTATATCGACTGAATATAGTAAATAATTTATTTTTCCTTAGCCATCTCTTTTGCCTCTCTCCAAAGCTTCAGCAAAAATTCTGTGGATTGTCCTTGTAGATTTAGCAAATTATGTTTTTTGGTAAGTGTTTTTACTGCCTCCATACGCTTAGCGAATTTTGTACTGGTTTTGTTAAGCGTCTCTTCTACATCAAACTCTAAAAACCTACATAAAGAAATTGCTGTGTGGAGTAAATCGCCTATTTCTTCCTGTACTCTTTCTTTAGATTCACCATCGTTAATAGCTTCTTTTATCTCTCTACATTCATCAATTACCTGTTCTAAAATCATCTCATAATCAGACCAATCAAACCCATAAGCTCGTGCGTCTTTTTCTAAGGTAATTAAATCTTTTAAAGCACTCATAAATTTATAATACCTTTCCTAAATCTATATAATTTTTTTGTATCGAAATATCGTTAAACTCCACATCTATATATCCAAGCTTGCGGTAAAAAGCTTCAGCACTTATTCTTGCATGCATTTTTAGAATTTTGATATTTTGGTCTCTTAACCATTTTTCTAAAAGCTGCATCATATATTTACCGAATCCTTTATTTTGACTGAGCTTATCCACCGCAAGCGATCTTAAAGCTGCCTCATTCTTATTTAAGAATTCTATGTGAGCGGTTGCAACTATCTCTTTTGCCTTATAAAGCACAAAATGATAATGATTATTTGCAGTTATAGTCGAATGGTTAGAGTCATATTCTACATTTATAGGATCAAAAATTTGTTCCGCTCGTATGCGGTGATATTCCTGCCATTCTCTATCATCCAAACAAAGATTAATAATTAAGTTTTTATACATCAAATAAATAAAGGCTTAAGTAGACGAAGTTTTATTTGGAAAAGAGCAAGGAGATTATAAGGCGAGGAGCGGAGCGTATAATAATACTTGAGCACCGCAGATCTTATAAAACGACGTAGCCAATTTTTCAAATAAAACGAGTATACATATTTTTAAAAATTGTTTATGTTACAATATTCTACTTCAAATTACTTTAAGGAGTGCTAAATGAATAAAATTATTACACAATTACCCGAAATTAAGTTGGTCGGTATTACAACTCGTACTTCTAACGCAGCTGAATTCAATCCTGATACTGCTAAAATAAAGTCTATGTTGCAAAGATTTTTTGCTGATAACTTACAAGATAAAATTCTGAATAGAAAAAATCCCGGTAAAATTTTTGCAGTTTACACAAATTACGATAGCGATGAAAATGGAGAATATACCTATTTTCTGGGTGAAGAGGTTACTACTTTTGAAAATGTTAGTCAAGGATTTGAAGAGTTAACTATCCCATTACAGAATTATGCAAAATTTACATCAGATCCCGGGCAAATACCGACAATCGTTATTGATATGTGGCAAAAGATTTGGCAAATGGATGATACAGCTTTAGGTGGTAAAAGAGCTTATATAGCTGACTTCGAAATATATGATGAAAGAAGCCACGACCATAATGAAGCTGTTTTAGATATTTATATTGGTATAAAAAATGAAAATATTTAATAGTTATCGTGATTCGGTTTATATTAAAGATCATGTCAAATCAAAGCATATTATAGCAGGCGAATATTCTTATTACTCAGGCTATTATCATGGTGTGGCATTTGATGAATGCGTTACGTATTTAGATGTAGAAAATAATAACTGTGACGCTGATGAAATTGATAAGCTCATTATTGGCAAATTCTGTTCCATTGCTACCGGTGTTAAATTCATGATGGGTGGGACGCAAGGGCATAATTATAATTGGATAGCATCTTATCCTCTCGATTCTTTTGATGAAGATTTTGACAATTACGAAACCGTCCCACCGAAAGCTTATAAGCTCAAAGGTGATACTGTGCTTGGAAATGATGTTTGGATCGGTACTGAAAGCTTAATTATGCCTGGGATTAAAATAGCAGATGGGGCAATAGTAGGAGCAAGGAGTTTAGTAACTAAAAACATTGGAGCTTATGAAATATGGGGTGGTAATCCTGCTCGTTTGATTAAAAAACGCTTCTCTGACGAAGATATAGAAAAGTTACTACAAATTAAATGGTGGGATTGGAGCGATGATAAGATAAAGCAAAACTTACATCTACTTAGAGATTCAGATGTAGAAAGTTTGTGGGAAAGTGGTAAGAAATAAGTTGATTAGATTAATAATTTATGGTTTAATTGATTAAAATAATTAAAATGATCATTTTATGGAACAATTAAACGCAACTGAAGCAAAACGTGAATTTGGAGAATTGCTTATTAAAGCTCAAGTAGAACCTATTAGTATTATTAAAAATGGTAAGCCTGTAGCAGTAATTATTTCTAACAATGAATTTAAAGAGCTGGAAGCTTTTAAGGAGCAATTCCTAAAAATTGCTATTGCTGAAGGAATAAATGATATTTCTCAAGGTAAAATTCACTCACACAAAAGTGTTTTTGACAGTTTAAAAATGAAAATTAATGAATAAATGTGATTTTACCGATAGTGCTAAACGTGATATTGAAGATATTATAAATTACAGCTTAAAAAATTGGGGTAAACAGCAGACTACAAAATATTTAGATGAAATATATAAAAAGACGCTTGATTTAAGTGCCAATCCTAATATTGGAGTATTGCGTTCTAATATCTATCAAAATCTATTTAGCTTTCCTATAAAAAAGCATGTAATTTATTATATAAAACAACCAAGCGGTATAATAATTATCATAATTTTACACTCTGTAATGCATCCAACAATTCGTAATTTTCCAATTTCTAAATTAAAAATAGAGCAGTAATGAAACCTCTAAACTTTATCCTCTTAAGCCTCTTTTGTTTATCCGCTAATTGTTTCGGGGATATTATTCCGACTAATGATTTCAAAGTAATAGAGGAATATGTAAAGCCGATAAAGATACTTTAGTTATTTTTGATGTGGATGATGTGCTTGCAATACCAACCGATGAGTTTGCTTTTAATGCTCCCGTTAGAGTAGCACTAACGCAAAAACTAAGAGAACACTACTCAAAAGATGAGCTTAAATATTTGTATAGTTGCGTCTTTGAAAGACGTAATGCTCAGCCTGTTGAACCAAATATGCGAGGCTTGATTAAAAGCTTAGAACAACGGAACATTCCGGCAATTGCTTTAACCGGATGGTGGACAGGGAAGTATGGTAAAATAGATAAAATGGAAAATTTGAGATTTGATGCTTTAAAACAAGTGGATATTTCTTTCATTAATACTTCACCTTTTAAAGAAGATACGACTTTTCCGGAATTTGAGAATGAAAACGGGATTCCGATGTTAATATCAGGAGTTATTCTAACTTCCTTAGCAGATAAAGGTTTAGTACTTAAAGCTGTTCTTGAGAAATATAATTTACATTTTAAAAAAATTATTTTTATTGATGACAGTCTAAAATATCTTGAATCGGTTGAAAAAGCTTGCCTAGATATGAACATTGATTTTCAAGGTATTCATTACGGAGCCGCTAAAATAGCCCCTTTACCTATCCTTGATAAAGAAAAAGAAGAATTACGTTATGAAATTTTTGAAAAAGAACATATTTGGCTTTTAGATAAGGAATTAGAGGAAAGAATTAGAAAATGACAGCCATTATTTATTTGATAGGAAAACCTAGAACGGGTATACCGCAGATACTTCAAAAGTTGGTAAGTCAAATAAGCGGTGAGCCTGCACAGCGTATATTAATACGTGAGCACAGGCGAATCCCGAAATTTGACATGCCAAATCTTGAAGTATCAAAGGTATAAATATACTATAGCGAAAGAACTTAGCAAAAGTGGATATATTGTATGTGACAACCAACTAATCAATAATCCTATTTTTGCGTTGCTTGAATATGATGGATTTAAAGAGATTCCGGAATTTGCTTGGGAAATAATTAGGAAAATTCGGGATAATATTTTTGAATTTATTTCTTGCAAACATAGCAATAATTATGTGCTAACTAATGTACTCGGTGAAATTGAACGAGATCACAAGCTTTTTAAACAAGTAGAGAATATGGCTTTGCAGCGTGATTCGCTTTTTGTGCCGGTAAAACTACTTATCTCAAAAGAAGAAAATAAAATACGTGTAGCAAACCCTGAAAGAGCTTTGCGTTATAAATCTCTACAAATTGAAGAGGGGATAGAGTTAATTAATATCTCACATTCTAATTTATTAGAACTGGACGTTAGCGATTTATCTGCTAGTGCTGCCGCAGAGAAAATTTTAGAGCATGTTTTAAAATTGAAATAATTTTTATTTCATACGATCTAGTAAAACTTATTTATTCTTTTGTAGACATTGCCAGCGTGGATCATTTTTCTCTGTCACTCCATTATAGTACTAGTGTCGTCGCATGGCTCAAAAAACGTCCTGTATGTCATTCTCGCAGAGGCATTATTGCGTGGATCAGTTTTTGCCTGTCATCCCGTGACTTGATCACGGGATCCAGCTTTAAATACTAAAATTATTAGTATCAAAAATTGTTTTTCTGGATCTAGTTCCCAAGCCACGGGAGGCATTATTGCGTGGATCGAAAAACGCTCTCGGTATCATACCGTGGAGGCATTGTTGCGTGGATTGAGAGTCGTCATTGCGAGGAAATTACGAAATAATTGACGAAGCAATCTAGCCCAAAAATGCTACTTATAGCATTTTTTACTATTTTTTCTGGATTGCCACGCTCCTTGCAGTCGCGTAGCTCAGACGATTTGGTATCCACGCAACAATACCTACCGTGGCTTGTCCACGGGATGACAGGGGGGAGAATGATCCACGCAACAATGCCACCACGGTATGACACCAAGAACGTTTTTCGATCCACGCAAACCTACAGTACCGGACAGTTATTAAAAAAGGTCTCGTTATTGCGAGGAAATTATGAAATATTGTACGTACGTAATCTTAGAAGTTATAACTTTAATTCATGAGATTGCAACAAAGCTTCACTCTTTGCAAGGCCTTGTTGCGTAGATCGAGATTCGTCTGAGCTACGCAAATGAAACGAACGTGGCAATCCCGAAAAAATAATAAAAAATTATAAGTAGCATTTTTTGGCTAGATTGCTTCGTCAATTACTTCGTAATTTCCTCGCAATGACGATTTGGAAGCTATTTAATATCCTTATAATAATAAACTATCCAATACTATTCGATATGATACCGAGAACGCTTTTTGGTCCATGCGGGCAATACAATTTACCACTGACAATATCTATATTTATATCCATATCCAAGGTTTATCAGGATCTGCTAGCACTCCTTGTTTTATATCTTTTACTGCATATATTCTTGTGAAATAACGATCTTTTCCATCCCATTTAGGGGTATATTTATCTCTCTTATGTAAAACCGCTTTATTGCTCAATATAACAATATCCCCAGAGTTAACGTATATATGGTTCTGAATTGATTTCTGATCTACAATCTCTCTAATTCTATTTAAAAAATCTTGTGCCTTTTGCGTTTCAGCTATAACGTCCATTTTTATTCTACTATAATATCCTGTAGAATGCTCTACTAATAAAGGCATATTATTGATCGATATTTTATGCAAAAAAGAGTCCGCACTCATAATCGTAAATTCTTTGCTTAGCCCTACTAAAATATCATCATAGCTTAATTGGTTTAATATATCTTTAAGGCTGATATAAACTATAGGTAAGTTCTCATGCCCTTTATGAACAATGCCGAAAATCAAATAATCAACTATAGGCGATAGATTATTAGCTTTTTCAAGCATTGGTCTATACGCAGCGTCAACATGCCAATCTAAATCATTAAAAGGTGACTGAGAGCTGCGTTCATTATGAGAACCATACCGAGGTGCTACTGCCCTGATAATATTTTTATCTTCATCTTTATACAATATATGTAAACTATCTATTGCACTTATTATTCCATACATATGACAAATTAAATCCTCTATTCCTGTGACTTCTACTTCACCGTTATAAGGAGTTAGAACATTATAATTCTGCTTACTAGCATTCTTTATATGTATAATTTCCGCACCACTATTTATTGCATCCTTAATTTCTTTGATATAATCCGGATATGTTTTTTCTAAAAAATCTTTAAAAAACATACTAGCTTGATGAGGATTATCAGAAAGATTATTTAAAATATCATTATATCCAATATCAAAATTTTTAAGATAAATTTCTTTTCTCATAATTTATCTTAAAACTTTCTTATTACTGAATTCCAATTTTTTGAAGCATTAGTAATACCAAAAGAATCTACATATTTTGTATCAACTAAATATAAATCTTTTTTCTCTCTCAACCAGTTAGTTAATTTAACAATTTTATTGTTTAAATTTTCTAGTTTTTCTATGCAAGGTTTTTCTCCAAATATCATAGCACGCATTGTTATAGTCAATATTAGTATCCTCAACAATAAAGTAATCACCGGTTTTAAATATGTTATTATGAAAATAATCTAAAATACCTGTAGTATTAATATGAGCATCTTCTATTAAAAGTAGCGGATGAATTATTTCAGATATTTTTTCTTTGGGAAAAATTTCTTCTACTTTATTAGAATCACCTTGTAAAAATTCAATTCTATCATCAAATTTTACTCTTGAATCGATATTGTCAAAATCAATATCTATACTAATTACTTTCCCTTCTTCTACAGATAGACTTTGTATATCAGCTAACCATAAAGCTGAAGCTCCTTTAAAACTTCCAAATTCAATAATAGTTTTAGGCTTTAACTCTTGAATTAAATTCTGAGTAGTTACAATTTGAAAAGGGCTTTTTTGCATTGGGATATTTTTCCAATTAGTATCATAACTATTTGCCGCAATAGAATGCCAAAACGATTCATCTAGATCACTTCTTGTAACTCTATTATTTATCGATACAAATCTTTTCTTCTCTTTTTGATTAGTCGTACTATTTAATAAGCCTAACATATTTTTCAACTATAAATTACATATAGATATGGTAATAAACACTTTTAACTCTAAAGTCAATAGGTTTTTTAAACTATAAATTGAAAAGTTATAAATTAATTATTATTACAGGAAGTTAATAGTAGTTGAGTTTTTACAAAAAAAGCTATATATTAATTCTTTTTTAAAAAATTAATATTAGTAAAATTATGTATAAGACAAATAAGATTAAGGATATTTATTCCTCCAATGTAAAAATTATTTCAGAAAAAGCTAAAGCTAATATAGCTGAGTATGCACATTTATTATTAAATTTTGAAACATGTTATAACGATATTTTATATGTAGAAAATGCTAATGCAGCAGTGGAAATAGTTAATTTTACTATTAACCATAATAAAGGGGATGTAACGACTACTAAAAATATTATGACAAAGCTATTTGATAGTTATAAATATCATGAATATAGTAAAAACGCATTACTTAAAAAGTATAATATTGAGCGTAATAAAACGACTCATTTAAAATATAAAATAGGCGACAAAACTCAAATATATAAAATAAATAATAGCAGTAAAGATATAAATGTAGATGCTTTTTCAAAAGCTATGGCATATTTCTCTGCTATACATGCCGCTACAATGAATAATAATTTAGCAATGGCAGATGAGCTTATAAAATATCTACTACAAAATACTGCAAAATTTCTAGATAAATTGCAAACTACTAATAAATTACAATATGAAAAATGTACTCAAGCTATTACAGCAATAATTACTATGTTTTTAGAGCCTAAATTTCAAATAGAAATTATTATGGATTTTAAAAAATACTGGCTACATGATTTTAATGCATTGTCTAACTTCTCTAAAATATTAGTAGATAATAATTATTATAACAAAACCATAGAATTACTAACTGAGAAACCACTTCCTAATGATAAGTCAGACCCTGATCTCACTAATTGCTACTCTAACCTTGCTCTAGCATATTGTAAACTTGGAAATTATACAGAGGCTGAAAAATATTATTTAAAGGCTCTTGAGAATTGTAAAGATGAGGATGTAATTTGTAACTTAATATCAATTTTTACTCTTCAAAATGAAATTGATAAAATAGACGAATTTGTAGGAAAATTACCTAATGGATACTTAAAAAAAATACTTTTGATGAACTTTAAAACTTCTTTAATTACAGATGAAGAATTAAAATCAATTAATCCTGATGCGTTATCTCCATATTGTAAAGAAAAATATGAAGCCTTAAAATACATCGCTTATATTAATAAGCATAATAAAATAATGGATTTAAAAATAAAAAATGACTTTATTAAATTTTTACATAATTATTTAGATTATAAGCATGCTTTTACATTAGCAATTTATGCTAATGAATACGAAACAGCACATATTATTTTTAATAAAATACCTGCTGAACAAGTAGCTAATAGTAAAACTTTAAAGCAATATAACTTACTCGTTAATAATTATTTGAGTTTAAAAAAGATTCTAAAATTTATAGAAGAATCTAAATTCTCTGATAAAGAAGCCATTGAGGTACTTAATACAAGTAGTACTTGTTTACTTGCGGATAAAAAACCTAGCGAAGCCGCTGAAACTATTAAAAAAGCCTTAGAATATAACCCTAATAATGAAGAAACATTAGAAATAGGGGTAGCTACTTCCTTATTAAATAAAGATACAGATACAGCTAAGGAGTATGCTAATAAACTAAGCCAAGAAAAACAAGAAGAAATTATCGTAAGCTATTCTTTAGACGAGAACCCAGCAGAAGATATAGAGCAGCTTGTTGAGCAGCACGATCCAAAGAAGATCCATGAACATTATCAGCTATTAAAGAAAGAAGCGTTTTATAAAGCTAGCCAAAACATTATTAAAAATGATGTTATAATATGGTATATTGATAAAGATATTATAAAAAGCACAGATACAACTTTTATAGGAAAATATAAAGGGCTAGATTGTTATGCGAAAATTTCTAAAAATCTTCAATTAGATAATAATATAGATTCCTACGAAAACGCTCTAAAAAAAGGTATATTACACCATAGTAAAGGGGGAACTGGTGTTAAATTTATAAGAAATAATGCCATTGAGCTAAAAGGATCAGAAGGAGATCGATTATTTACAAATATTCTACATGCAAATGATAATGGGAAGCTGTTAATAGATTTTGATCATAAGGGTAATCATAACGAGGCTGATAGATTTTTTAGAAGCCACCATTTAGAATATAGTAACGACAAATACCTAGAACTTAGTGGCAGTCACCCAGAATTATATTCTGAATAAATTTAGAGTTTAAACGTAGATTGAAAGTCGTCATTGCGAAAAGTATAGCGACGTAGCAATTCAAAAAATAATAAAAAATACTAATTTTATTAGTATTTTTAACTGGATCCCGTGAATAAATCACGGGATGACAGGGGAAAATGATCTACACAGGCAATGCCTGCCGTGGCTTGACCGCGGCATCCAGAAAATAATAAAAAATACTATAAATTAGCATTTTTTATACTTCAGCATTTTCGACGCTCATTAATGCGGCTAAGACAAGCTCATAATCATAATTAGTAATAGCTTCTTGTACTATATCAGGGCTTAACTTATCACTTAACTCGGCTATTTTTTGCAGGCTAAATTTGCTTAAAGCTAACTCTAGCAATTTTGGATGATTCAAAAGCGGCTTATCATAAACTATTTCTTTTACTGACCAAGTTAGCATCATGTTAGCTTCTTTATTAGTTTGTTCAAGTATAAACCCCTCCATTTCATCTTCTATGTCTAAAAGCTTACCTTTTGTAATTTTTCCAGTTTTAAGCTCTGTTATACTAGTCGTTATTTTTTCTATGAGAGATATATTTGTTAAATTTGCTACCCTATCTATTATTTTGTTCATGACGTTTTGCATTATAGCTTTATTGTTTGAGCTAATAGTATTGTCATCATCTAACTTAGCCGTTATATCCATCGCTATTTTGCTGAATAAAACAAGCCTTTCTTTACATGAATGATTATTTATTATAGTTTGCTCTTCTAATACTTTATCAAGTTTGCCTGCTAAATCGATTAACATATCATTATTAATTTGATCCTTGTTTATAACCTCTTTTATGTTTTGACTTATTGGATGCGTATATAAATCGGCTGTGTTTTCTACTAGCTTTTGTATCTCAAGCATTTTTTGTAGTACTTTATAAAGATTTTCTTCTGACGCTGGAAGATTTGCTTGAGTTTGATCTTGCTTATTTACTTCTATAGGTGGATTGTTTTGTTCATCTATTTTGTGAGTTAATAAATCACATATTTTTTTTAAACCTTTATTCTTAGCTATGTTTAATGCTGTATGCCCTTTAAGTAATCCATCTTTAACAACACTGTCAATAGCTTGCACCGACATTTTAAGAATTAATACCTCACAAACTTTTTCTAAGCCATTACCTGCAGCCAAAGTTAAAGCTGTTTCACCGTATTTAGTAATCTGATTAATAGCCTGTGGCGACATTTTAAGAATAAGAGACTCACAAATCTTTTCTAAGCCGTTACCTGCAGCCCAAGTTAAAGCTGTCTCGCTGTTATTATCAACTTTGCTTAACTCTGTAATATTCATTGCAGTAATTAATCTTTGTGCTTCTAATTCATTTCTTGATTTTATTGCTTGTATTAATTTTTCGTGCTTAGTTTGAAACCACCCAAACATAATTTATACTCTTATTAAATTTCATAATTTTTAATATTTTGTTAAAAATGAGCTATCGGAAGAATCTAGATAAGAAGATTTAAGAAAGCAATAGAAATTTAACTAAAAATATAAATTAATAACTTAGGAGTAATTTGAGAAAAGTAAGGATTAGTATGGGGTTAAGAGCAATAATAAGGGGTTTTAATAGTTAGTAATAATTACTACCTATGATTATAACAAAATATTTTAATTATATTAATTAATTGTTTAGTAAGTGAATTTTTTATAAAGCGTGGATAAATGAGATATATTAAATTGAGTTTTTATATTATAAATTGTATAAAATTAAATAGTCGTTTTATAAGGTGCTATATGAAAGAGGAAGAAATAAAGGCTAATTATCTATTTATAAAAAATAATAGGTTAAATAAATTAAAGGAAGATAGTATTTATAAACTTAATTGGCTTTTCCTTCCTGGCGGTCCTGGCATGGGAGCTAATTACTTGATTGATTTCGTATCAAAATTAGATTTACCAGGTTCATTGTTTATAGGGGATTTTCCTGGAGATGGCAACAATGATCGTAATGTTAAAGAAATAAGTTATGAAGATTGGAAAGAGGGTTTAATAGAAGTAGTAACTGAATTAGCACCCTGCATACTTGTTACCCATTCTTTTAGTGGTATGTTTGCATTAACTATAGATAATTTAGAAAATTTATTAACCGGTTTAGTTATAATGAATAGTGCCCCTAATAGTTCATGGATGGAATTATTACAAAAAACTGCTACTAAATATAATTTACCAGATTTAACCAATGATATAAATGAGCTATATACAAACCCAACAGATGATCAGTTAAAGGCATTTATTTATGCAAATATTCCATATATATTTTGCGAACATGAGATCCCTGCAGGAAAGGAGCTATTAGAGCTTTGTTCATATAACATAAAAACAAGAATATGGGCTAGTCAAAATTTTTATAACTCTTATAAATATAGCTGGATACCTAGTAAATTACCGACCTTAATTATTGGAAGTCATGATGATAGATCGCTGCCTATTGAACTATTTTTGAAAGATAAAGAATGGTCTCGTCCTAATATAAAAATAGTCGAATTACGTAATACAGGACACTTTCCTTGGCTAAGCTGCTTTGATCAAATTAATGAAGAATTATCAGGACTAGCAAAAGAACTAATTGAACAACACTAAAAGCTCTACTGCTTCGGTATATTGACTCATTTATATTTTTTAGAAAATAATATCAGTAAGCATATTTTTCTCTTTAAATATATTTTAAATAATATATTGTAGGTATAAAAACTAATAGAAAATTATAATATGACTGATAAGAATCTGAATATAGCAATAACTTACTATACTTCCATGAATAACAAGAAATTTGAGGAAATGGCTTCCTGCTTACATTCTGATATTCATTTTATAGGACCGTTATCAGTTATGGATGGTAAAGAATCAGTTGTCGAGGCAGCGAAAAACTTTGCTATGTTCTTTAAGAATCTTACAATTAGTGAAAAATTTTCTTCTAATGATAAAGTTATGCTGGCACTTGAATTTGATTGCCCTGCACCTATCGGTATTTTTCGAGGTGCTTCACTATTATCTTTTAATGACGGGCTTATTTCTCGTATAGAATTATTTTATGATGCTCGTCCTTTTGTACAGAAAAAAGAAGAGATTTTTAATTAAAATAAATCAATCTCTAAATGCAGAAGCTCATCTTCAGAAAATATAGAGAAAGTCTTTAATTCGGCTAGTGTATTATCCTGCCTTAACCATCCACCTTTTTGGGAATATTCTAGCTTAAATCCAAGCTTTAAAGGAATTTGTATACTTGGTAAATTTTCTGCATCACAATGGATCTCAACTTTCTTAGCCTTCAGACTTCTAAAAGCTAGTAAAGCCATTATATGAGTTGCAGTAGTAGCATAACCTTTAGATCTTTGACTTTTTCTTATGAAATATGCAATACCAAATTGCGGCACTGACCAACCTGATTGAATAGGCGGGAATGCACATCTGCCAACAATATTATTAGTTGCTTTATCGATGATAAGATAACGAATGCAATTACGTAATATAAACTCAGCATGATGCTTCCTACATTCCTCTTCAACCGATTCTAAAGTTGGAGGAGTCGAAGACCAATTAAGCCATTTTATACAATCCTCATAACCATCCATCATCGCTTGATACAAGCCTTTTCCGTACCCGGCTTTAGGCATTTGTAACTTTAGTTTTGATGTTTCAATTACTTCCGGTAAATCAATTAAAATGCGATTCATAAAAGTTATATATTTACAAAAAATTTATGGGTTTTACTTCTTGGTAAAGCTTCAACTGAATGCCCATCAATAAACGCCACAATCGCCCATCTTGAAAAAGACTTGCCAATCTCAGATTTATCTAATTGAATTACGTCATGCCATGCAGGTTTTATAGCTCATTATCAATTATTTTTCTAAAATTACTAGAAATAAAGAAAATAGCTTTATTTTCTTTATGTCTGACAACTTCCAAATCTTCAGGATTTGTTCCAATTCGAAGACCAGGACTACTTTCTGCTATTGCGATAGTAAATGATCCTGAATCGAAGTGAGGCTTTGCAAGATACTGACCCGATACTGAATAATCATATTTGAGAAACCTTAATAATATGTGCGGTGTATCAGTATCAAATATTTTGGATAGTCTTTTTCAAAATTAGCTAATATATCTTTAATAGTATAATAAACAATATCCCATAATAGAGCAGCGTTTTTTAAAAATATTCTGAGCGTTTCATGCTTTTTAATAAATTCAGAATAGTGTTTTTCAATAATTGGATGATAATGAAAAAAATCTTTACTATCATTATAAATATCATCCTCAGGGTTACGATGCTTAAAACCGATATCACCTCTCCGATGTAAAGGGGAAATTTTTAAATCTATATGCTGCTTTATATTCTCAGGAAGTTTTAGGAATTCAAAAAAAGAACCTATAGCTTCTTCTATTTGAGCTTTTTTAACCGAAAAAGGAATTAATGCATAAGGTTTTTTATATAAGCTTTCAATATTAATCACCTTGCCATTCTCCAAATTTTGTAGTATCTAATAAATTTAAAAAGTGATATCAAATATTAATTTAAAAATCAATAATTATTATGCATCCAGAAAAAAAAATGATAACTAATTTTATTAACGCACTTTTTGAGCCAGATAGCCCATAGGATAAAGTAGCACAATATGTTGAGGGTAAAGGGAAATTTATACATCCGATACTCAATATCGAGACTATTTATGATTTGCATTATGGTCTTATCGATTTTCGTAAAAGTTTCCCTGATATAACTCAAATTGTTGAATCAGTTGGAACTTTTGATAATGGACGTTTAATTGCTAAAACTTTTTCTTCAGCAACCTTTAAAAAAGATTTTGCTAATTTAAAAGCGAATGGTAAACACTGGCATACCCCAGTATATTGGGAATTTGAATTAAATAATGGAAAGATTTTGGTTGCTTCAGAATTAGCTAACCACCATGCAATCAATAATCAATTAGGTGTTACTTTATTTCAAACACCATTTGAGTTAGAAAATTAAAGTAATATAGATATTTCATTAGCAGGTGATGATTCTTTAACCAAAATGCCAAGAACCTAACTTATTTTCTGAACAATAAATAATACGCAATATAAAACCAACCAAAAAATCCGTGAATAATAGCCCATAATATTGAATGGTTTACGTTAAATGATATTACTATTGCGAGGATCGATCCAAGAGAAATACCACCATATCCTAAATAATGCATATATTATTCCTTTAATATTAATTAATATTATTATGCTATATTAATTACATTTAATTAAGGAATTTTATTAAATTAGAACAATTAATTTATTTATTATTGTTAAAAAACTACTTATTATCATTTAAATAGAATGCTTATATCACTATTTTAAAGGAATTTTGTTAACTGTTAATAGAAGAAAAGCCGGTAGACAAACAAAATCAATAACTAAGTATGAATAACTCAAACAATATAAGGCCCTTAAATAGGGTACTGAGCACTTTCAAAAGGATTTCGTTTAGGGCAAATAAGTGCTAACGATATGGTATCAAATGTAAGCGGAAACCTTACTGCTTTAGACGAAGTAGATAATGATTTTATAGATAATATATATGGTTTTTTCGGAGAAGTTGAGATTATTCATTTTACTAAAGAAGCCGATTCGCATTATCACTTTATATTAAAAGAAGTTGATAATTACGAAGATTACTTAAGAAAATATTTTAAAGAAATGTTACAAAATAAAACTATAGAATGTCCTGTTTGTAAAAGTTTTTCATTTCCAGCAAATGACTTTCCCGGATCACATTATATATGTGCGTGGGAATATGATGAGGTCCAATTCTACGATCCTGATTTTGAGGGAGGAACAAACGATACAAGCCTAAATCAAGCAAAAGAAAATTTTAGATTATATAATATTTCTGATCCTTCATTGCAAAATTGGAAAAATAATAATATCAAAAAAACTGCTTATTTAAATAGTAGGAAATGGCATTGTTAATTAAGCATAAATATCATCATTACAAGCAACTGTGGTGGTGTCATAGGATTCCCACTGTTACTGCACAGTAGTGTCCAGGGAAAATTGTAATATTATTAAAATCGTCATTGCAAGGAGCGAAACTTTGCTGTAACCCAGAAAAAATAATAAAAAATGTTAATTTATAGCATTTTTTTACTAGATTGCTTCGTCGCTATGCTCCTCGCAATGACAGAAAAATAAGGCTATTTAATATTATGTAGGTTGGTAAGATAAATGTAAGGATGAGAAAAGTTTTTTGAAAAGCAAACAATTAGTTAAAGATAGTGACAGTAAATATTTGGACTGAAGTAATTACTATTAAAGTAATGTACTTAAATTTAGTCTTTAAGGAGGTAATCCAGCCGCAGGTTCCCCTACGGCTACCTTGTTACGACTTCACCCCAGTCGCTAATTTTACCGTGGTTGGCTGCCTCTTGCGTTAGCTCACCACCTTCAGGTAAAACCAACTCCCATGGCGTGACGGGCAGTGTGTACAAGACCCGAGAACGTATTCACCGCGGCATGCTGATCCGCGATTACTAGCGATTCCAACTTCATGCTCTCGAGTTGCAGAGAACAATCCGAACTGAGATGTCTTTTAGGGATTTGCTCCACGTCGCCGTCTTGCTTCCCTCTGTAAACACCATTGTAGCACGCGTGTAGCCCAACCCGTAAGGGCCATGATGACTTGACGTCGTCCCCACCTTCCTCCGGCTTATCACCGGCAGTTTTCTTATAGTTCCCGGCATTACCCGCTGGCAAATAAGAATGAGGGTTGCGCTCGTTGCGGGACTTAACCCAACATCTCACGACACGAGCTGACGACAGCCATGCAACACCTGTGTGTGGTCCAGCCGAACTGAAGGAAAGCATCTCTGCGATCCGCGACCACCATGTCAAGGGTTGGTAAGGTTTTTCGCGTAACATCGAATTAAACCGCATGCTCCACCGCTTGTGCGAGCCCCCGTCAATTCCTTTGAGTTTTAATCTTGCGACCGTACTCCCCAGGCGGAGTGCTTAATGCGTTAGCTGCGAAACCGAGAGAAAATCTCCCAATATCTAGCACTCATCGTTTACGGCGTGGACTACCAGGGTATCTAATCCTGTTTGCTCCCCACGCTTTCGTGCATCAGCGTCAGTTGTAGCCCAGATGACCGCCTTCGCCACCGGTGTTCCTCCTAATATCTAAGAATTTCACCTCTACACTAGGAATTCCATCATCCCCTACTACACTCTAGATTAGTAGTTTTGAAAGCAATTCCGAGGTTAAGCCCCGGGCTTTCACTTCCAACTTACTAAACCGCCTACGCACTCTTTACGCCCAGTAATTCCGAACAACGCTAGCCCCCTCCGTCTTACCGCGGCTGCTGGCACGGAGTTAGCCGGGGCTTTTTCTGCAAGTAACGTCATTATCTTCCTTGCTAAAAGAGCTTTACAACCCTAGGGCCTTCATCACTCACTCGGTATTGCTGGATCAGGCTTTCGCCCATTGTCCAATATTCCCCACTGCTGCCTCCCGTAGGAGTCTGGGCCGTGTCTCAGTCCCAGTGTGGCTGATCATCCTCTCAGACCAGCTACAGATCGTAGGCTTGGTGAGCCATTACCTCACCAACTACCTAATCTGACGCGGGCTCATCCATCAGCGATAAATCTTTCCTCCGTAGAGAATATACGGTATTAGCTTTTATTTCTAAAAGTTATTCTGTACTGATGGGCAGATTCCCACGTGTTACTCACCCGTCTGCCACTAACTAATTGGAGCAAGCCCCAATTAGTCCGTTCGACTTGCATGTGTTAAGCATACCGATAGCGTTCGTTCTGAGCCAGGATCAAACTCTCAAGTTTGATTCTGTCAGTTTTACTTTAAAAAATTGACAGGTTTAATTATCACTTTTGTGATATGTACATGTTTACTGTCACTATCTATATCTAATTATTTACTTTTAAAAACAGCTGCGATTTTTTTTCATTTGTCGCTCTCGATAGGTGTAGTTATAAGCAATATAATCGAACCTGTCAACTACAATTTTGAAATTATTTTTATTTTTATTTTATAACTTATTACTACCCAGTATAAATATTTAATTTCAAAAGCCTTAAGAGCTGATTCTTAAAGGTTTTTTATATTTAATTACGTATTAAAATTTATTTTAAAAATTATAATTATTTTGCTTTAATTATAACAAAACTCAAAAATTCACAGATATAATTATCTTTCATTTACTTTATTGCCACGTTTTACTGTTGATTCTTTTAATCTCTCCACATGACTTTTTTTATCTGTCATTTTTTTCTTTTCTTGCCTTTGGACAGCATGCTCATTAAGTTTCTTTTGACAATAATTTTTTAATGAAGATATACCTAAAGCACCTGACATTTTTCCAATAAGTTTATATATTTTATCTTTCAAATGGTAATTTAGCATCCTTCATAACTTCTTGACGATCTTGAGAAGCTTTGCTTTCTAAGTACTGATCTACTTTATTATGAGTAGCTAATTTATTTTCTTTAAAGCAATTTGCTAGTTGTGTTTGAACCTTTTTTAGTTCTTATACCTGATTAGGATTTTGTAAATTTGCGTTATCTATAATATCTATTAAAGGTTTAATAGAATTTTGTTGCATCTTTTTTGCTTCTTTTGCTTTTTTTATTTCAGACTCAAAGCCTAATGCCATGCGTCCCTTTAGCCCCGATACAGGTGGTGCTTCTTGTACTTTTTTTGCTTCTTTCTGTGTTTTTATTTTGGATTCAAAGTCTTTAGACATATACTAACTTATTTATGTTAAAAAATTATATAATACTTAATAAGTATAAATATAAAATCTTAACCTAAGCTAATAAATATTAATTTTTTGACAATTATTTTAAATGATTGTTGTAAATAAAATTATTTATTCAGTAAATCCTCTAATAGTTTTTCCGATGGAATGCAGCCATTTAATAATAATTCGGAACTATGTAAATACTGAAGGAAATATTTATAGTGATACTTACACTAGTGTTGAGCCTTAAATTATAGGCTTTCTGGAGTTTTAGAAAGCCTAACTAATTACACCTATTTCATGACGTTTAACCTTGAGCTTAAGCTCCTCAAGGTTAAATCTAATATCAATCGCAGCTCCACCTGTCTCTCTATTTGCAATATCTAAAACACCGCAATGTTCTTCAACTATTCTTTTGACTATAGCAAGCCCTACTCCCATACCTTTACTTCTAGTGGTTACATAGCTTTCAGTAGCCTTACCTATTAGCTCAGGCGGGAACCCTCTGCCGTTATCTATGACTGCAATATTAATAAATTGCTCACTCGCATTTACATTAATTTTTATTGCTGCTTGATTACTTCCCTCTAATGATTCTTCAGCATTTTTAAGCAAATTTATCATCACTTGATTTATTTGAGTAGTATCACACGTAAAATTAAATTGATCGATATTAGTTTCAAAACTATAGGAAATATTATCATTAAGTAATTTACGTGCTTCTACAATATTATTAATTACATAAATCAAATCACAATTGGTAAATTTAGGTGCAGGAAGACGAGCAAAAAGAACAAATTCAGATACAATATTTTTAATATCATTAGTATGGCGAATAATCATTTTTAAATAATTCTCAAACTCTGCCCTTTCTTTAATTTCAGGACTAAATTTTTTAAGCAATCTTTCAGAAGCAAGCAAAATAGGTGTTAACGGATTTTTAATCTCATGTGCTACTTTTTTTGCTACATCCGACCAAGCTAATGCCCGTTGTGCTATCACTAAATCCCTTTGTTGGCGTGAAAGCTGCTTAATCATTCTATTAAATGCCGCATAAAGCGTTCCTATTTCGTCTTTATCTACTTCATTCTCTGGGACTTGCACTGTTAGATCACCGCTTTTTACTTTATCGGTTGCAATAACTAACTTCTTAATGGGATTTACTATTTTAGCAGTAACTATAACACCAAAACTTATCGCTATTAAAAGAAGTAATAAGGCTATAAAGATAAAAATAATTGAGAATTTTATTTGTATATTCCCTATCTGGTTTTTAAGACGATGATACTCTGCTGCCGCTCCATTAGTTGCATCTATATGATCAATAATTTTATTATCAATTGACCTACCAACTAGTAAATACACATCATTATATTCTTTTAACTTAATTAACATTCTTATTTTAGTTGGATCAGATTTTACTTCTACAGGCTCACACGAATCTGCCTTTTTAATTAGATGGGCAGGAATAGTTGCAAATGATAGAGAAAAACTTAAATAGCTATTAGCAATTATTGTATTAGTCGACTTATTTAACACTATTGCTTCATCAAGCGATCTCATTTCTGCTTCGGTGTTTAATGTTTTAGTAAATAAAGCGGGATTATGAATTAAATCGTAATACATATCACTTAAATCCTCAGCAACAGCAAGTGCTGTCTCTCGTAACAGCACTTTATGTTCAGCAATATAAGAATCAGCAACCATTATAGATTGATCAAGTACAACAGAAATTTTTCGATCAAACCAAGCCTGAATACTAAGGTTTAAAAAATAAGCAGAAGATATTGAAACGATTATAGTGGGAATAGCAGCAGCTAGACTAAATGCAACTACTATACGATTTTGTAACTTAGAAGTATTTTGATCGCTATTTTTAAAGAAAAAACTTTGGAAAAATCTGCGAGTTAATAATATGCCAAGGATTAAGAAAATTATTAAATCAATTAGTAAAAACCAAATCACTTTACTAGAATTAACTGCACCATTTTTTGTGCCGATAGATATTGTGTAATAAGTGAAATAAGAGAAAATAATAGCTATTGCGACTAAAATACCTATAAATCTTTTACTATAGAGATATTTAAATAAAAATATTTTTAATTTCGGCATCTTGCTATCTTAAAATCTTAATTCGTTTGTTATTTTAACGTGTTGCATGGCTCGTAAATCGTCATTGCGAGCGACCAAAGGAAGCGTGGCAATCTCATGAAGTAGAACTCCTAAGATTGCCACGTCGAGGCTTCGCCTCTTCCTCGCAATGACGACTATCCATCCACGCAAGCAAGTCTCACGCAGGAATAACATTGACTATAATAACAAAAAAAGCTAGAAATACCACTATTTCTAGCTTTTATGCTTTCTAATAAATGAAGATGGTAATTTAATTAAATTCAAGCAGCATCTGACCTTTGACCACATTATCCTTTTCACTTACGAAAATTTTAGCTATTTTCCCGTCACGTTCGGCTAAGATGATATTTTCCATTTTCATAGCGGTTAAGATCATAATTTCCTGCCCTATTGTTACTTCTTGTCCTTCTTTCACTTTAATTGATGCAATTTGACCGTTAAGAGGAGCTTGCAGTTCAGAATTTTCTTCTGTTACTACTTTCGAAACCATTAACCCTTCAAGTTCTGAAATACGAGGAGAACGAACGAAGGCTTTTACGCTAATACCAGCATGTGATAGTAAATAACCAGTTCTGATATTTTCAATTTTAATATTTGTCTTTTTGCCATTAATTATAGCTACAAAAAGCTCATTACCTAAATTCCAGTTACTACGAATATATATTCGGTCACTTTCATGGCGTATATTATAGCCATTTTCAACAGGCGTAATTAGAACGGGGAATAATTTATCGTCAATCGTTACCACCCATCTAGTACCGATTTTATTAGCTTGGTTATTGATATTTCCAGAAATTAAAGAAGCACGTCTTTGCTCAGATATATAAATAAAAATAGCGGTTGCTAAAAATACTCCCGTTACTTCTGAGGTTAGACTTGCACCAGAAAATCCATCTGGATATTCTTCTTGAATAAAAGCAGTAGAAATATCACCGCTAACAAAACGAGGATGAAGCATCACTGCTTCTAAGAAACTAATATTATGAGAAATACCATTAATAATATAAGAGCTTAAGGCAGAACGCATTACCTCAATTGCCTGCTCTCTTGTTTCGCCGTAAGTACATAATTTTGCGATCATCGAATCATAGAACATGCTAACTTCACCGCCAAGTCCAATACCGGTATCTATACGAATATTTGGACTTTTTACAGGTTCAGAATACGCCGTAATCCTACCACTAGAAGGCAGGAAACCACGACTTGGATTTTCTGCACAAATTCGTGACTCAAACGCCCAACCTTTTAATTTTACATCATCTTGCGTAAATGATAATTTTTTACCGGCAGCAATTTTTATCATTTCTTCAACGATATCTATACCAGTTATTAATTCAGTAACAGGGTGTTCTACCTGCAATCTCGTATTCATTTCTAAGAAATAGAAATTTTTCTCACTATCTACTATAAACTCAACAGTACCTGCTGAATAATATCCTACCTTTTTGGATAAAGATATTACTTGCCTATACATTTCTTGCCTTATTTCTTCGGTAATGAATGAGCTTGGTGCCTCTTCAATTACTTTTTGATGGTGACGCTGTATTGAACACTCACGTTCCCCAAGACATACGCTATTGCCATACTGATCAGCAAGCAATTGAATTTCGATATGACGAGGTCTTTGGATCAATTTTTCAATAAACAACCTATCATCACTAAAACTATTACCGGCTTCAAGCTTTGCAGATTCAAAAGCATTTGCCATTTCAGAAGGGTTATTTACCACTCTCATACCACGCCCGCCACCACCGGCAGCCGCTTTTACAATGACCGGAAAACCTATTTCTTTTGCAATATCTATTGCTTGCTTAACATCATTTATAGTTCCCATATAGCCAGGAACAGTACTAACTCCTGCTTCTATTGCTATCTTTTTTGCTTCAATTTTATCGCCCATTTTCTTTATAGTAGCAGCATTAGGACCTATTAAAACTACTCCCTCTCTTTTAAGAACATTGGCAAAATTAGGGTTTTCAGATAAAAAGCCATAGCCAGGATGTACGGCATTTGCACCGCTTTCACGAATTGCGGAAACAAGATTTTTAATAGATAGATAGCTTTCGGTTGCCGGTGAATCACCTATATAATAAGCTTCATCTGCATGCTGAACATACATTGAGTTTGTATCGGCTTCAGAATATACAGCAACCGACCCTATCCCCATTTTTTTTAAAGTACGGATTATTCTAACAGCAATTTCGCTACGATTAGCGATTAAAATTTTATCAAATAAAGGTTTAGTCATAGTTTTTTGTTTATATTATTATGAACTTTAATAATGTCATTCTTTCATAGGGTTGGCGTTATTGCGTAGAACATATGTCATTCCCGCTTAAGGCTTGCCCCACGTGGATCGAAAAGCACCCTCGGTGTCAAGCCACGGGATGACATCAAATGCGTCTTACCTACGCAAGGATGACAGCTATAACGGCAAATTATCATGTTTCTTCCAAGGCAATTCTACCTTTTTAGTACGTAAGAAATTTAGGGCTTTACATATTCGCCATCTTGTATTTTGTGGTCTTATTATATCATCTAAATAGCCTCTAGATGCTGCAACAAAAGGTGATGTTACTACTTTTTTATATTCATCGATTTTTTGTTTTTTAGCCTCTGGATCTTTGCATTCTTCTCTAAATATTATTTCAGCTGCTCCCTCTGCTCCCATAACTGCGATTTCGGAATTAAACCAAGCATAATTTATATCACCTCTAAGATGTTTAGAGTTCATCACTATATAAGCTCCGCCATAAGCTTTACGAGTAATTACAGTAATCTTAGGGACTGTTGCTTCAGCATAAGCATATAAAAGTTTAGCACCGTGCTTGATAATACCATCATGCTCTTGAGAAGTACCTGGCAAAAACCCTGGCACGTCAACAAGACTTACTATAGGAATATTGAAAGCATCACAAAATCTAATGAATCTTGCTGCCTTTCTTGAAGCATTAATATCTAAACACCCCGCTAAATGCAATGGTTGATTCGCAACAAACCCTACTGGATATCCTTCCATATAGCCAAAACCAATGATGATATTCTTAGCAAAATCCGGTTGTAATTCAAAAAACTCTCCTTCATCTACAATACGTTCGACAAGTTCTTTCATATCATAAGGTTTATTGGGAGTATTAGGGATTAGAGTACTTAGAGACATATCAACCCTATCAGCAGGGTCAACAGTAGGACGAATAGGAAGAGGACTACGATTAGATGATGGCAGAAAATTAAAGAACCTACGAATTTCCAACAATGCCTCTATGTCATTATTAAATGCAAGATCAGCCACACCGCTTTTGGTAGTGTGCATACGTGCACCACCAAGTTTCTCTTGGCTTACTTCCTCACCAGTAACGGTTTTTACTACATCAGGACCGGTTACAAACATATAGGAACTATTTTTAACCATGAATATAAAATCGGTTAAAGCAGGCGAATAAACAGCACCGCCCGCACAAGGACCCATAATTAAGGTAATCTGAGGAATAACACCTGATGCTAAAACATTACGCTGGAATAGCTCACCATATCCAGCAAGAGCATCCACACCCTCCTGAATTCTTGCACCACCTGAATCATTAATGCCGATTACGGGAGCACCAGTTGCTATAGCTTGATCTAGAATATCGCAGATCTTTTTAGCATGATACTCACCAAGTGAACCGCCAAGCACTGTAAAATCTTGGCTATAAATAAAAACTAATCTACCATTTATTGTGCCATGACCCGTTACAACACCATCACCTAAAAACTTCTTATCATCCATCCCAAAATTTTCACATCTATGAGCTACAAACATTCCTGTTTCGGTGAAACTATTAGGATCTAATAATACCTCTATTCGCTCACGTGCTGTTAACTTACCTTTCTTATACTGGGTATTAATTCTATCTTCACCACCCCCTTGCCTCGCAATATTTTTTTTTTCGTCAAGTAACTCCGCAGAGATTATATTACTTTGATTCATAGATATTTATAATTTTATTTTTCAAAATATCCGTAGTATAATATAATAATGTTAGCGTGAAAAGATAATTATTTATGTCATCTACCAAAGATAGCAAAGAACAAACTAGAAAAACTAAAATAAAGCCTAATTTTAGCAATTTATCATCTGCTCTAAAAAAGAATTTACAGAGACGAAAAAAAGCTAAGGAAGAAAAACCTAACAATTAAATATTTTAAAAAGGTAAAATATGAATTTATATACATTAATGATTAAAATTGGTAATTTTTTCTCTTTATTTATTCCTGAACAAAATATAGAAAAATCTAGTAATGATATTCCGGCTAATAGAGAAGCCACCCGTGATTATTATGAAGATTTAGGCAACCCTTATTAAAAGGACTAAATATAATTTAAGTTGACGCTATCTCAAGCTTAAAGTAATAATAAAAAACAAATATTATTGAAGAAAATATAAATTATATTACTATTCGAAATCAAACCTTATCTGAACTACAAGAAAAGATAAAAAATTATACAGATTCTAAAGGAAAGAAAATTTCTTTGGCGGATGAATTAATAAAATCAAGACTTCTAGAAGCTGAGAATGAATAATATAATTTATGTCATCTACCAAAGATAGCAAAGAACAAACTAGAAAAAGATGAAAAGATGTAACTTCTTATAAAAATATTTCAGAAGTTAAGATTTCTTTACCGTTAGCAAATAATTTAGCTTGTAATATATTAAAATAAAGTATAATAATGCACGGCAAATTACTAATGAGGAGGAAACGAATATGATTATAACGCATGAAATAATAAATAGAATAGCAACACAACAAGTTACAAAAGATGATGTCGTAACACTAAAAAGTGCTTTTGGTAACAATATCCCTGGACGCAAAGCTTTTCTTGCCGTATTAGATGAAATTTTAACAGATCAGGATTTACATGCATTAAACTCCGCAGTAATGAAGCATGCTAACATTTTAAGTGACGCACCGAATCTTTTATGTAGGACGCAAGAAGAGAAAGTTTTTGCTGACTTACTAGTAATGGAAGCTAAACGTAGTGGTATGCAAATAAAATTTGACAATAATAATAACGCACAACCTCTAAAGCCTCAAGACATTCCTGACGCTATTTTAGCTCATTATAATACATTACAAAAACATTTCTATAATGATACTAAGGTAAGAGAGAATAATAAATCTAATTATGATATCAATAGTTTAGTATCTCAAAGCATAAACTTTCTTTTATATCCTTCTCTTTTAAGAGCTACAAAAACTTACCAAGATTGGAGCGATGAGACTAAAATGAGTACTGAAATAGCATTGCAAGATATGAAAGGTCAGTATATTAAGCAGTTAAGTGACTCTAATATTGCACAACATGCAATCAATCATAAACAAGTAAAATTCAACTCAGACCCACAAAAAAATATATCTTCAGATGATAAAGTTAATAATATTATTACTATTTACGGTAATAATTTAGGTATAACTACAGAAAAAATAGTATTAAGTGCCATAGAACAATATGAAAATAACAACAAATTAAATTTAGATAATTCAACTAAAACAAACGTAACGAAAATATTAACCGATCAACTAAACGATAGTTTACTCAATAAGCTAGAGAAGAATTTTTATCCGACGTTAGTTATAAATAGCAAAAAAATAGTAGATATAATTACTAAAGGATTGGAAAAAATTAAAATAAATAAGCTTAATATATTTAGCAAATTCAAAAATTTTAATGAAGAAAATTTATTGACAATAATTAACAAAGTACCAGAAAAAATAGGAATCGCTAAAAATAAATCTAATATAAATAGAAAGCCACAAATATCACCAGTAATTAAAGGCGATGTAGATGAAATTTTGAATAAATTGTCTAAAATGCCAAATTTATCAGAAAAAGAAAAAATGTTATTACAAAAACCTAATATAACAAATAAACCAAAATCACGAAAAAGCCATACAATTTGACAATAATTCAAACCTAGGGTAATGATTAAAATCATGTATCCTATGTCATCCCGTGGACAAGCCACGGGATGACACATCGGACGCATTTTCCTAACTACAAAACCTCGCCAACCTTACGCAGGAATTAGAAGCAAAACTAATAAACTACTATATACTATGGATTCAAATAAATTATATCTCTTTAAGGATAGGCGATTCTTACCGAATTTTATAGTACAATTATGTGGTTGTCTTAACGATAACATCTTGAAAAATGCTCTTGTAATTCTAATTACTTATGGAGTTGTTGGTTCTCTAAGCAAATATAATAACTTACTTGTTTTAGTTACCAATGCTATTTTTGTCTTACCTTTTATAATATTTGCAAGTATAGCCGGGCAAATCGCTGATAAATATGAACGCTCTACCCTAATTAAAATAATAAAAGCTTGCGAGATTGCTATAATTGCTTTTGCTATTTACGGCTTTCATCATAATAATATTATAGTACTGCTCTGCTCTATTTGCCTAATGGGTATTCATTCCACTTTCTTTGGTCCAATTAAATATAGCGTTCTTCCTGATCATTTGAGTAAAGAGGAATTGCTTGGAGCTAACGGCTTTGTTGAAGCCGGAACTTTCATTGCCATTTTTATTGGTACTATAATCGGCAGTTATTACACAATCAGTAATAATTTCATAATTTATTCCTTAATTACAATTGCAGCTATTGGCTTTATTTCAAGCCTTACTACACCAAAATCAAATAACGCAAATCGTGATATTAAGATAAATTTTAATATCATAAACGAAAGCCTAAATATGATAAGATATGCTCAAACCAAAAAGCAAATATACTTAGCAATACTAGGCATTTCATGGTTTTGGTTTATTGGAGCTGCTATAATTTCTCAGATACCTTTGCTTGCTAAAATAACGTTTAAAGCTGATGAGAATGTTGCTAATTTATTTTTAGCGGTTTTCTCGCTTGGCGTTGGTGTCGGCTCATTTTTATGTAGTAAAATATTTGAAGATGAAATCACTGTTAAATACCTCTTTATTTCAGCACTTGGCATTAGTATTTTTGGCATCGATTTATTTTTTGCTAGTAGAATTAGTGCAGTTGCTTATGAACCAGCTCAACTAAAAAGTATCTTTGTATTTTTATCAAAAAGGCATAATTGGCGAATAGTTATTGATCTATTCTTTTTAGCAGCAATTGGTGGATTATATATTGTGCCTCTTTTTGCTATATTACAGCATTACGCAAATCCCGCTCACCGCAGCCGTATTATTGCCGTAAATAACCTAATTAATTCTATCTTTATGGTGGGATCAACTATTATCCTATCATTATTATTTTATTTAAATTTTACGATACCTTGGATAATATTATTTATCAGCCTATCTAATATCATCGTTACTATCTATATTTATCGCCTAATCCCTGAAGTTAAAATTATTCCTTACCCTGTCTTGCGTAGAATATTCCAATTTTGGTTTGATTTAATGTATAAGGTTGAAGTTAAAGGACTTGAGAACTTACAGAAAGCAGGTAGCAAAGTAGTAGTAATTGCCAATCATATTTCATATCTCGATCCACCTTTAATTGCAACCTATCTAAAAGAGGAAATGACCTTTGCAATAAGCCCTGATATACGCAAAATATGGTGGATTAGACCATTCTTGCGTATGGCTAATACTTTGCCTGTTGATCCAAACAACCCAATGGCAATTAAGACCTTAGTAAAAGAAGTACAAAATGACCGAAAAATAGCTATTTTTCCGGAGGGCAGAATAAGTGTTACCGGCTCTTTAATGAAGATTTATGAGGGTCCTGGGATGATTGCCGATAAAGCAAATGCAACTATTTTACCGGTTAGAATAGATGGCACACAATTTACTCATTTCTCAAAGCTACAAAATATATTAAAGAGAAAAATATTTCCTAAAATTACTGTTACTGTTCTACCGCCAGTAAAATTTGCTGATATTGGTGCTACATCCGGTCAAGAAAGACGCCAATATATAGCAAGAACTCTATATGATATCATGGCTGATATGATGTTTGAGAGTTCAGACTATAAGAATACTTTATTTGCATCGCTGATAGAAGCTGCCAAAATTCATGGGTTTAAGAAAAGAATAGTTAATGATTTTGAAAATAACAAAGCTACTTATCGTGATTTAATACTCAAATCTTTTATTCTTGGTGATTTAATCAAAAGAAATAATATTTTTGGCAAGCATCTAGGTTTAATGCTACCTAACACGACAAATACCCTAATTACCTTTTATGCCATGCAATTTAGCGGGTTTGTTCCAGCTATAATTAATTGGAGCAGCGGGATAAATACTATTATTAACTCATGTAAAACTGCACAGCTAAAAGTAATTTATACCTCAAAGCAATTTATAGAAAAAGCAGAGCTACACGAATTAATAACTAATTTATTAGATTTTGGTATTAAAGTAATATATTTAGAAGATTTTAAAAACCAAATCAATCTAGCTCTAAAATTAAAAGCCTCAATGGGCATCCGTTTTTCTAAAACTTATTATAAGTATTTTTGTCGTAATCGTGATGATGAAAAGCCAGCAGTAATAATTTTTACTTCAGGCACTGAAGGGGAACCTAAAGCTGTAATGTTATCTCATAGAAATCTGCAAGCTAATAGATATCAAGCAACTGCTAAAATACCTTTTAGCCCTGACGATATAGTATTTAACTCACTGCCATTATTCCACTGCTTTGGGCTTGGCGGAGCGATTATTACAACTTTAAACGGCATTAAGCTATTTTTATACCCCTCACCTTTAAATTACCGCAGCATACCAGAAATGATATATGATGTTGGAGCAACCATATTAATTTCAACTGATACATTTTTAAATGGCTATGCCAATTATGCTCATCCATATGATTTTTATTCATTGCGTTATATATTTGCAGGTAGTGAAAAACTAAAAGAAACTACCAGACAATTTTGGCTTAATAAATATGGCATACGTATTTTTGAAGGATATGGTATAACGGAAAGCTCACCTATCATTGCTTGCAATACTCCTATGCATAGTAAAGCTGGTACTGTTGGGAGGTTGTTGTCAAAGATTGAATATAAACTTGAAAAAGTTGAAGGGATAGATGAAGGTGGACGTTTACTAATTCGTGGTCCTAACGTCATGCTTGGTTATTTAGACGAAAATGGTAACTATATTTATAAAGAATGGCACGATACGGGTGATATAGTTAAGATCGATGGAGAAGGCTACATAACCATTTTAGGACGTTTAAAAAGATTTGCTAAAATAGCTGGCGAGATGATTTCGCTTACAAAAGTCGAGGAGCTTGCAAGTGAGATTGATCCTAGCTCCTTGCATGCTGCAATTTCTACACAAGATGAAACACAAGGGGAAAAGATTATTTTATTTACTACCAGTACTATTATAAATAGAGAAAATTTTACAAATAACGTACGCAAAGCACAAGTTTCTTTACTCTATATACCGAAAATAGTTATTACTTTACCTGAGATACCGCTACTTGCAAATGGTAAGGTTAATTACTTAGAAATGATAAGAAATTTGGATAAGTATACCAATGAATAATACTTTGCCATCGTGAATAAATTGTCGTATCATTGCAAACGACCGAAAGTCGTAGGGAATTACAAAAATAATAAAAAATACTAATTTATAGCATTTTTTTTACTGAATTGCGTACGTACAATTACTTCGTAATTTCTTAAGCTCAAAAAGAAAAATACATGTACACGCTTAAATCCATATCGATAAAATAAAATGACAAAGCTAGTTAGAGATTTAGTTCCGCAAGCCATCTTAAAATCAGGCAGAATACCGATTACCTATATTGCAGAATCATATGAATATAAAAAACTATTGAAAAATAAACTACTAGAGGAAATAGAAGAATTTTTAGAAGATGAACGTATCGAAGAAATTGCCGACATATTAGAAGTGCTTGAAACAATTTGTAATATTAATAACTATAAACTAAAAGATATACTAAACAAAAAAAGAAATCTAACGGTGGCTTTAGTGATATAGTAGTTTTAGAAAAGATACTAAACTAACTTACTATATTTATCATCTAAACCGTACTTTCTCCCTTTATTAGAAGAATCTACTATTTTCAAAAACCCCTGATCTACCCAATCGGCACAAAGCTTAGCACTTGTTCGAGGTTTAAAACCAAAAACTTTACCAATTTGACTACTAGTTACAACTTCAAATTGCTTAAAAAGCTCTAAAACTTTTCTCTGTTTAGGATCAAGCTTTCTAAGTAATGCACTCATGTCAGGAAGCTCTTTATTACTTACCTCTTGCATTTGATTAAGTACTTTTTCAAAAGATATAGCCATACCATTTATAAAATACTCTACCCAGCCTGTTATATCTGCTTCAGCATGCCCCATATAGTAATTATGATGTCCTATGCTAATAGCCTCATAATAAGCTCCTAGGTTTTTAGCATAGTACTCTTCAAGAGAATACAAGCCTTTAAGATCGTAACCTCCTAAATGAAGTATTAAGGTTGTAAGTAGTCTTGCAGTTCTACCGTTACCGTCATAATAAGGGTGTATAGTTGCAAATTGATAATGAGCTATTGCTGCAATAACAGGAAAAGGCAGCTCATTATTATTAATCCATAATACCATATTGTGCATAAGATTTTTTACGTCTTTTGCTTCCGGAGGCATATAAATAATTTTTTTTGTCCCGCTATCTTTAATGACATTTTGTCCATCACGATATTTTGTAGGCTTAACATTAGTTTTGCCATTAGACATAACTAAAGCATGAATAATTTGTATTATACTCTCTGTAATTTTTATATTTTGGGCTACCCATTTTTCTACTTGCATTAAAGCTGCATAGTAACCTTTAACTTCATGCTCATCTTGTTCTCTTCTTGGAAAATGCTCTTGATGTTGAACTATGTTTTTAATCTGATCTGCATCAAGCCTATTCCCCTCAATCATAGTAGAATAATGTGTAGTATAAAGACGTGCAGTTTCTCTTAAAGAACTAAGAACAGTAGGATTTAATGGCAAATGCAGTATTTCAGCTTTAACAGCTTCAATACGCATTAATGAGTTCATAACTTGAGGAGTTATTTTATAGTTTGGTTTAAATTTTAGATTTATCTGCATAGTTCATTATTACATTATGCAGATAAAGTACAGATAAATCAAATATTTATTTCTCTAAAACCTTTAGCCCCTCTTTCAAACCATGTTTTATAAATGTAATTTTAGCTTGTTTACCATCAGCCGTTATAAACTCTAAATAATTATCATTTGATAAAATCATTTCAATATCATCTTGTGTAATAGTAGCTATAGCTTGGCAACTATTTATCGTACAATTTATATATATTCCTGGTGCAATATTTTTCTCGCCACTATTAATAACTGTGCCGGCAGGAATTTGAACATTTGGCGGTAGTACTTTAATTAGCTTTAATTCTTTTTTACTTTGATCACTATTGAAATAACCAATATGGTACATTGCTAATATTTCTGTCTCTTTATCTTTTTCGGTATTATTAATTTGTTGTGATAAAAAGCAAATTTGTTTTTGTTCATTATTAAGATTACAATTTAAATTCCAAGCTCCATATTTTTTAGGTGCTGTTGATGCATTAACATTTTCCACCCTAAATAATACAAAAACCCCAGCTATTACAAATAACCCGCTACAAACAAATATAATTTTCTTTATGTAATTTTTCATTTTACTTTTAACCTTTTTAAAATATTTTCTTTCCCTAAAATTTCAGCAATTTCAAATATGCTAGGTGAGCCAACCATACCCGTAATTAAAGCTCTCACAGGCTTCATAACTTCATTTAGCTTTAAACTATTTTCTGTTGCTATTTTCTTAAATTCAGACTGTACTGATTCTTTATCAAACTGCTCAAGTTTTTCTAGGCTTTCTATAACATTGCTAAGCAAATTTTTATCGCAATTTTCTATAATTTCCTTTGCATCATTTTCATAAGCAATAGGAGTATCTATTAAATAAATTTTTGCAAGATTTGCTAAATCTAGTAAGGTTTCGCTTCTAACTAATAAACCTTGTAGACCACATTTTATATAATTTACTTCCTGCTCGCTGACCTTATAATTTCGATTTAATATCTCTAAAATTTTAGTAATTAAACTATCTTCATCAAGCATTCTTAAATAATGGCTATTTAAACTATTCATTTTAGTAAAATCAAGTTTTGCAGGTGATTTACCAAGTGAATCTAGGTTAAACCATTCGATAGCTTGATCTATCTGGATAATCTCATCATCCCCATGACTCCAACCAAGACGCAATAGATAATTACATAAGCTTTCCGGCAAATACCCCATATCCTTATAAGCTTCAACACCTAAAGCCCCATGCCTTTTAGACAATTTAGCACCATCTGCTCCATGAATTAGCGGTATATGAGTCATGCTTGGAACGTGGTAACCAAAAGCGTTATATATAGCGATTTGCCTTGCAGCATTCGTTAAATGATCATCACCTCTAATAATATGAGTTATGCCCATATCGTGATCATCGACCACCACGGCTAACATGTAAGTAGCAGTGCCATCACTACGCAGCAGTACCATATCATCAATGTGAGAGTTCTCAATTACTACGTCACCCTGCAAAGTATCATTAATTGTTATACTGCCTGTGCGAGGAGTTTTTAAACGTATAACTGGCTTTATATCTTTGGGGTAAGTATCAGGAGTTTTATCTCGCCACCTACTATTAAAAATAAAATGCTGCTTATTTTCTAGAGCTTCTTGTCTTTGCTTTTCTATTTCTTCCTGAGGCGTAAAACAATAATATGCCTTACCCTCTGCAAGCAACTTTAATGCTGCTTCCTTATAAAGATCATTGCGTTTAGATTGGAATACAACTTCATCATCCCAATTAAGCCCTAGCCATTTCAGTCCTGAAAATATGGCTTCTACCGCTGCTTCTGTTGATCTTTCTTTATCAGTATCTTCAATACGTAATAGAAATTTGCCGTTATTATGCTTAGCAAATAAATAATTGAATAAAGCCGTTCTTGCTGAACCTATATGTAAAAACCCCGTCGGTGACGGAGCAAATCTAGTAATCACGTTGTTAGTCATTTTTTTATACATAGATGTCATTGCGAGAAGAAACTATAAGTTTTGTACGCGTGCAATCTAGGGATGTTTAATGAGATTGCTTCGTCGCTACGCTCCTCGCAATGACGGGTTATCATTTTTCTTCAAATACATAAAATAATTTACGTCTATATCATCGTCACTTAATACCCATTTGTCTTCTGCCATGTTATACACCAAGCCTTTTATTTCCTCAATTTCTATATTGGTATTTTCTAGCATCTCATAAATTTCAGATGGTTTTAGAAACTTACTATAATCATGGGTATTTTTCGGCACCCATCCAAGTATATACTCAGCTGCTATTATCCCAAGTAAATAAGCTTTTTTGGTGCGGTTAATCGTAGAAATTATAGCCATACCTTTTGGCTTAATACGCTTTACCAAATTAAGCATAAATTCTTGAACATTTTCCACATGCTCGATAACTTCAAGGCAAATCACTACATCATATTGCTTATCGTTTTCTAATTCTTCTATAGTGCTTTTTAAATAATTTACCTTAATATTATTTTCCGTCGCATAAGCCAAAGCAGTATCGATATTACTTTGCAAAGCATCAATAGCCGTAACCTTAAAACCTTGCATTGCAAGATTAGTAGCAATTAAACCGCCACCACAACCTACATCTAATATTTCCAAATCAGAAATATCGTTGTAATGCGATTTTATCTTCTCTATTATATAGTTAAGGCGAATAGGATTTATGCGGTGTAAAATACCGAACTCCCCATCCTTATTCCACCAACTATGAGAGATTTTCTCAAATTTTTCTAATTCGTTTTTATTAACTGAAGACATAGCTATAATATACTTATATGGTACTAATAATACTAGCCCTAATTTTAATTAGCTGCATATTTGCTCCCATTGGCTGCATAGCATTATGGAAAAGATACGTTTACTTTGGCGATGGGCTTGCTCATAGTAGCTTTCTTGCAGTCAGCATTAGTATTATCGCTCATTTTCCGTTAATATATTCAGGATTAATTGTTGCAATTCTTTTTTCAATTTTTGTATTTATCTTCCAAAATAATTCTGAAAAAAATGCAGTTATTAATTTAATTTCTAGCTCTATGCTGGCTATTGCTTTAATTATTAATTATTTTTCTTCTGCTCAAAACAATATAGTAAATTTACTGTTTGGCGATATTTTATCTGTAGCTTTTGATGATTTAATTGTGCTAGCAATAATGCTTATAGCTATTATATGCTTTATTGCATATTTTTATAATAAAATTCTTCTTATAATTATTAACAGAGATATTGCCGTAATTAAAGGCGTAAAAGTTAATATTATAGAACTACTATTTTTACTTATTTTATCTATCTCAGTATTTTCTGCAATTAAAATAGTTGGGGTTCTTATGGTGACAGCTGTGTTACTTATTCCTGCTATGATTGCAAGATTTATGGTAGGCAGCCCTGCTATGATGATTATAATATCAATTTTTATTTCGCTATTTATTAATTTCTGTGCTGCTACTGCCTCTTTTTATTTTGATCTACCTCTAACACCATTAGTTATAATAATTGGCTCGTTGATTTATGGGGGGGTGTATTTCTCTGTCATTGCGAGGAAAAATTGGAATTATTAAGTGGCTCTTATATCATTCCGACGTAAGGCTTACTTGCGTAAATACCAAGTCGTCATTGCGAGGAAAAGCTGCAAGCTTTGACGAAGCAATCCAGTTTAAAATACCGATAAATTAGTATTTTTTATTATTTTTTCTGGATTGCCATGCTCATTTCATTCGCTCGCAATGACGTTACACATAATAAAAAAGGCAAGCTATTTAACAATAACTTGCCTTTCATTTTATTTGAAACTAATTAGAAATTATAATCTTCGTACATTCTTTTACGAGCAAACTTTCTTTTTCTTCGTACAGCTTCTTGTGCTTTACGAACACGCTTTACTGACTTCGGTTCGTAGTAACGCTGTTCTTTCATCTTACGAAAATAAAGCTCTCTTTGTAGCTTTTTCTTAAAATTCTTAAGCGTATTATTACAATTACCGGCGTGAACATTTACTAGTATCACTAAAATTACTCTCCTTAAAATAAATATATATTGGTAACAAGCTATATTATCTATATAATAAGTTATAATGTCAAGGTTAAAAATATGAATATTCAAGAAGAACACTACACAAAGAAAATAAGCTTCATGCAATCATTGCTAGAATTATTACCATTTAATGAATGGAATGACAAAATAATTAATGAAGCAGAAGAAAAATGTGGCTTTGCTAAGGGCTATAGTTTAATACTTTTTCCAGATGGATTAGCCGAAATAATAAAATTTTTTGAAAGCTATCTAGATAATATTACGTTAGAAAGTTTAAATGAGCAGAAAGTACCAAATAAAATTAGAGAAAAAATATCCTTAGCAGTAAAAACTAGAATTAAAGCTGTGTTACCTATTATTCATAGCAAGAATGCTGCATATTTCGCATTAAATCCTGTTCAAGGTACAGAAGTTGCATTCCACAGCTGTGATATTATTTGGCAATATGCTGGTGATAAATCGATTGATTATAATTATTATACTAAACGAGGCTTACTACTTTCAGTTTATGTATCATCTATTCTTTTTTATATTCAAGATGACTCAGAAAATTATATTAATACCGATAAATTTATTGATAGTTCTGTAGAAAATATTGTGCAAGCTTTCACGCAAATGAAAAAACTACTCGATCCTTCAAATATTCCAATAGTTAGGATGTTTACATAGAGGATATAATGAGAATTTATTTTATAACTATTATAGCTATATTACTAACAAGCTGCACTTTACCATACAATCCATTAACCTCCAATATCATACTACGGCTTGTACCTTAGGTATCCTTTAGATACGAATTGCAACATAAAACCCTACTACAACGCCACCATGTGGGGACATTGCCCGCATGGATCAGCTTTTCCGTCATTGCGAGCGAATAAAATGAGCGTGGCAATCCAGAAAAAATAATAAAAAATGCTATAAGTCAGCATTTTTTAGCTGGATTGCGTATGTACAATTACTTCGTAATTTCCTTAGCTCAGACGGAAAAACCGATCCATGTAACAAAGCCGGACAAGCACTTAGATGAGAGGAACGGAAATGATCCTCCCAACAATTATAATTACATTAAGCTTTAAAGTAATAAAATTTTATTTCATTATCTTTAAAAGCATCTCTTTTATTTTTGAAACCCTTTTTTAATGAGCCAGAAGAAAAGTTACTTGTACCAGCTTGTGCAATATCAGGACCTTCTAATTTTATCTTTTCTATATCTTTACTACTTGGAATAACAACTGCAATATGCCCTGCTCTTTTTGGGTTAGCATTCTTATATACCGATACAACAAAATGTCCTTGGTTAGCAAATTTTTGTGCTTGAACAAAACTATCATCACGATTTGCAGTCTTAATATAACTCCATCCATTTTTTACCCCTTCTGTTTCAAGCCATTCAGCTTGTTTATTTGACAAAGCAGGTATAAACTCCTTATCACCCTCAGGGTGAGGAAGTAGTGACTTATTCGGAAGACCTAATGCCTTAGAGGCAGCATATGCAAAACAACTACAATGTGATAAACGCTTTAACTTGGGAGAGTCGTATTTTTCTGTTTCTTCTAATAAAGTTTCACCTGTCCTACAGTTTATTACGCTACCTTTCTGCCATTTTCTTTCAACATTTAAGGAGTTAATTATCTCTAGATTCTTTTTGGCAGTTTCCGACATATTTTCAGCTTGTGCAGTAATATTAATACCAAACAAACAAACTATAATTAGCTTAAAAATTTTATGCATTTTCTTTCTCTTATTAATTATGAAACTCTATATACAATATCTAAAATAGTAATTCAACTATTAATTGTAATTATTTTTATATTTTATTGTTTTTTAAGAAATGGAATTATAACATATATTCTTAATAAATGAAAAGTCAGTGGAGGAAGTTTTATTTGGAAAGATTGGGTATAAATCATTAACCTGAAGTGTTTCTTGACAAACTATAAGCTTTTATATATGCTTCTTTAGGATTTAGCACCCGTAGCTCAATTGGATAGAGTATATGACTACGGATCATAAGGTTAGGGGTTCGACTCCTCTCGGGTGCGCCACTCTTCAGTTTTTGCTATCTGTACGAACGTATTGAACGGCGAACGCAAGGTATAATCAAGGTTTTGAGGTTTTAGCGTCAGGTTAGCAAATTTACTTCTTACTTTTATTTGAACACCTAATTATGCTGAATAAGGTATATCTCCAGTAAGCTTATATTCACTATCATCAACAGTATATATATGTATTTTATCAGATGTATTATTACTTAGTTCAATTTCAGGTTCTATAATTACTCTAGCATGCGGTTCTAAAATTATCTCGGATACATTTTCTTTCATACGCTGATGTATTCTAAGCTTATCATTTATTTTAACTTTGACTTTATATTTTATAGGTTCATCATCGCTTGTGTGTTGCATAATAAATTCTTTTAAATAGATTAGAAAATTAAAAATGTACTAATATATAAACATATAGAATAAATCAATCTAAAATTTAATAATAATTTTTTCTATTTTGCACTGCTATAGTAGAAATAAGTGCCAGAATTATACTTACTACAAAGAAAATACCTAATATTAAAGGAGATTGATATTTCTGTAATAAATAGGAAACTATGATTGGAATAAAGCTTGCTACTGAATAAGCACTATTATAAATTAACGCTGTAGCCGTATAACGCATTTTAGTAGCAAATAAACGTGATAATATAGGCATATAACTAGTAAAAATTCACTTGAAGAACAGAATCTTTAACTTAATTATTCAATTCTAACGCCTAATCTTTTAAATATTGAAATATTAAATTTGATCCTATTTTCTTCTTCTATTTCTAATTTTGGCAATAACTTTGATTCATATGGATCATTAACATCTAATAATTTAGAAGAGCATTCAAAATGCACCCCCGAAAGAATAGCTATTCCTTTATCGCACTTAATTTCCACGATCGCCGGTAGATAATTATTATCTTTTTCAATATGATAATATGCTAATACATTTACATCTTTATAAGAATCAGCATTATAAAAGTATCCTCCTCCATTATAATAAACACTTATATTAGTGAAGTCATTATCATCAGGCATGTTTACTTTGAGTAGTGCCGCTCTAGCTCCACTATTTGTTTTATAGTCATATTTAGCAAGAATAGGACCGACAGATTTATCAGGGAAAAATGCTAACTCCCTTTCACCCAGAATCTCTAATGCACCATTTTTATCAAACTCAACAAAATTAGAACCATAATATGCTCCTGCACAAAATCCTAAATAACTTCCACCATTTTCTACATATTCTTTAATAATTTTATTTCCCTCACCATTAAGTTTTTTAGTATAAGGTATATCTGCACCACCAGGTATTACTAATAAAACAGCATTTTTAGCCCACTCTTTAGCTAAAATATCTTGTGCATTTATAAAACTAATTTTATAAGCAGTAGCGATTTTTGCTAAGGTATCAAGAACATACTTTATGGAATTTTCACCCGCCCCCTCATCATTATATATGTATATAATATTTGGCGTATATTCTGTATTATTTAAAACCGTTTGTTCTTGCTGCCTCGTGGCTTCTGGTTCTAACATAACTCATCATATTTATAGATACGACTTATAAAATATAAAATTCTGTCCAATAATTCAATTTGAATAAAATTTATACTTACTATATTTGCATCCTAATAAAAATCCTTTTTAATATTAAAGTTAATATAGTTAAAATATGTTGTTATAATTATAGATAGAAATTATTATTCATTATTAAAACTCTCTATTATTTCCTTTTATTCCTTATTAATCCTTATATTTCTCAAATTATACTTAGATTATTAATTTATATCTTTAGTTAAATTTCTATTGCATTCTTAAATCTTCTTATCTAGATTCTTTCCATAGCTCATTTTTAACAAAATATTAAAAATTATAGAATTTGATAGAGGATGTAATTCATGTTTACCCAATTAATAGAAGCAATAAATAAATATTATAATCCACTAAATAAAATAGAGGAAATAGAAAATCTAATCTCTCAAATGAGTGCTGCGGAATTAGATAAAGTTGATGGTAATAAATGTACGGCATTGCATTTAGCAGTTATTAGAGGGCAAGAAAAAAATTGTGAATTATTAATATCTAAAATGTCTGATGAAGCTATTAATGCTGTTGATAAAGACGGTTATACAGCTTTGCATTACGTAGCTAGTAATGGAAATGAAAAAATTTGCAAATTATTACTATCCAACATGTCTAAAGAAGCTATTAATTCTATTGATGATGCAGGTCATACAGCTCTACATTTTGCAGCTAGTAATGGAAATGAAAAAATCTGTGCATTACTCATAAAAGAAAATTCTGGTTTAATAGATGTAGCTGATAAAAACGGCAATACAGCTATACACTTTGCAGCTAGTAACGGAAATGAAAAAATTTATGAATTACTAAATATAAATCCCAAAGTAATCAATCATTTTGATAAAAGAGGCAATACAATTCTGCATTTTGCAGCTGTTAATGGAAATGAAAAAATTTATGAATTAATTTTAGGTGAAAATTCTGGACTAATTGATATCACTAATAATGATGGTCATACAATTTTATATTCAATAGCTAGTGGGGGAGGACAGCACACTAAGTATACTAAACAATTGAGAGCTAAACCAGGAATAATGCTCCCTAATATATTGAAAATTGTTGATAATAAGGGTTATTGTCTAATTTTCCAAAATAGAGCTAATAATAAACTAGAAGAAGTTTATAAATTACTTATAGAAAAAAAACCTGAACTTCTTAATACTATTGATAAAGATGGTAATACAGCTTTACATTTAGCAATTATTCATAAACAAGAAAAAATTTCTGAATTACTCATAAAAGAAAACAATCTTGAACTTCTTAATGCTATTGACAAAAACGGCAATACAGCTTTACACTTAGCAGCTAGTAATGGACAAGAAAAAACTTGTAATTTACTGATAGAAAAAAACCTGAACTTCTTAATACTATTGATAAAGATGGTAATACAGCTTTACATTTAGCAATTATTCATAAACAAGAAAAAACCTGTGAATTGCTCATAAAAGAAAACTCTAAACTAGTTGATACTATTACTAAAAATGGCTATACAACTCTGCATTGGGCAGTTAACAGTGGAAATGAAAAAATTTGTAATCTACTGATAGAACAAAAACCTGAACTTCTTGATATTACTGATAAAAATGGCAACACTGTACTACATTTAGCAGCCACCCAAAGAAATGAGGAAATTTGTAATTTACTAATAGAGAAAAATCCTAAGTTTCTTGAGGTTATAGATAATAATAGCTATACAGAGCTACTTTACGCAGCCAGAAATGGAATTGTAAAAGCTTACGAGTTACTAATAAAAGCAAATCCTAACTTTCTTGATAATATTGATGATAAAGGTTATACAGAACTACATTATGCAGCTCAAAATGGAAATTTTGAGATTTTTAAATTAATTATAAATAGAAAACCTGAATTACTTAAAACTGTTGATAAACAGGACAATACTGTCTTACATTTAGCAGCTAATAGTGGACAAACAAAAATTTGCGAACTACTTATAAACGAGAATCTTCAAATAACTAAGTCCGTGAATAAAGGAGGTCGTACCGCTCTGCATTTGGCAGCTAGTTTCTATAATGCTCGGGTAAATAACATAGATTTTGAAATTTGTAAATTATTGACGGATAAAGATCCTGATCTAGTTAATATTGTTGATAATCAAGGTAATACGGCTCTACATTATGCAGTTAAAGGAACAGATAGAAAAGAGAAAGTTTGTAGATTACTTATAGAAAAAAATCCTCAAATATTGGATATAAAGGACTATCGTGGTAATACTGTCTTACATAAAGCAGTTATTTCTGGAGACGGGATAATTTGTGAATTACTTATAAAAGAACATCCTCAATTAATTAATATAAAGAATATATGGGGTAGTACGGTTCTACATTATGCAGTTAAAAGAGGACTATTTATGTATGATTTAATAATAAAAGAAAATCCTGAACTAATTTTTGTTACTGACAATAATGGTCGTACAATTTTGCATTATGCTACTGAAAAACCAAATGAAGAACTATGTGAACTCCTAATAAAAAATAATCATCAATTAATTAATATAGTGGACAATGAGGGTAATACGGTTTTACACAAAGCAGCTTCTCGAGGACATATGAAGAGTTGTGAATTGCTTATATCCAAAATGACTTATCAGCTTATTAATCAAGTTAACAAACATGGCTATACAGCTCTGCATTGTGCAGCTATCGGCGAACAAGAAAAAATTTGTGAATTACTTATAAAAGAGCATCCTCAACTAATTGATGTCATTGATAATAATGGTAAAACAGCGTTGGATATAGCAAAATCAAGAAATTGCAATAAAATTGTCGAACTTATAACTACAAAATTAACTCAAATACAACAAGAAAAACAACAAGCTGAGTTATTAACTAAGCAGCAAGCAAAACTAGAGGCACAAAAAGCTGAGCTACTAGCAATACAGAAAGCAGAACAAGAAGAATTACAATTTAAAGAATTACTATCAACGATAAGAGAAAATAATCTAGAAGAAGCAGAGAAATTGGCTAAGGATATAAGCGGGCATATACTCAATAATGTTGATGAGAACTCTAATACCGCAGCATTACATTTAGCAATAGAACAAGGTTTAACTGAAGTAGCAAGAATATTAATAATTAAAATGTCTTTTGAAGCTATTAATAAAATTAATAATAATGACCAGACAGCATTAATGCAAGCGGCTAGCAAAGGTTTAAAAGAAATAAGTAAATTATTAATGACCCAAGCAAGTAGGGAAGAAATATCTAAAGCGAAAATTCTATTAGAGGAGTATGACAAACAGCACGCTACATTTGAAGAGAGATTAGTTACATTTCAAGAGATAGTATTCAAAGTAATTTCTCAACTAAATAATAACAATAATATTAGCGAACAAGATAAAGGAAAATTACAAGAAAGAATAAATGAGATAGCAAAAGCGGTAAATACTTTTACAAACAAAGATGACATAAATGCTATGATTATAAATATGGAAAACTCTGCAAAGGGTGAAATTACTATAGAAAGCATTGAAATTTTACAAAGATATTTAAACCACATAATAGAACAGCAGATTTTATTAAATGATAAAATACGCACGGAAAAACTTACTGAATTTGACAACAAAGTAACAGAGCTGACAACTAAAATAAAAAGCAGTACAACTATTAATGAACAAGATAAAAATTTAATGCAAAACAGTATAAAGGAAATTGTAAGTAAGGTACAGAAATTGGACGATAAAAGTGATATAGAAGAGATAGCTAAGAACATAGAAAAACTTGCTGAAAATAAAATTACTAAAGCAAGAATTGCAGTTTTAGAAGAGGATGTAGATCAATTAATAACACAACAACAAAATAAATTGAGTCTAACTACGAGAAATGAAAATCAACCTGAAAATAATTTAGAAAGTTCAGCTGAAAAAATAAAACAAGATAAGTTAAGTATATTCAAAGAAATAACAGCAAAGGTAATTGCTAATTTGGAAAACAATAATGCTATTACTGCAGGTAATAAAATTACAATGCAAAATTCTATAAATGAAATAATAAGCAGAGTACCGCTATTAACGGATATATCTTATATAGAGAAAATAACGGCTAGTATGAAAGAGCTTACAACAGGAAAAATTGAAAAAGGCAAACTTTTGGATTTAAAAGATGAAATCAATGCAACGATATCAATGCAAACGAATGAAAAAGCCAACTATATGCCAATACTTGCGGTAACAAAAATAATTTATGATAATCCGCTTTTGAGTAATCCAAAATTGTTGCAAGCTGCTGCAGAGAATAAATTAAGCTCTGATTTAATCCAAGAGGCAATTAATAATAATGATGAGGAGCTTATTTTAGCTGGATTAGTGAGTGTAGGATATGATATAACAAAAATTAATTAAGTAAGGATAGGTGGCGGTAGCTTGCCGCCACCATTTAAATTTATACTGCTCGTGAATTTCGTTGTATAAAAAAGTATCACTTATTCACCCCCTATAACTATTTTAGGTTAGTAAATCATATATGCTATTTTAAGCCTCATTACTCTTCAAGCTTTTCGGTTAGATATTCCAGCGGTTGCCATTCATTATATCCATATTTCTTAGCAAAAATTGTAGCTTTATGTATAAAATTATTATCTTCGTTTATAATCTCTAACACTATTTTCTTATTTATTTCATAATAAGTTTTAACTTTGATAAGTTTTAAAGTACTAAGCGTACCAAGCACCGCCCAAAGTATTTTATTGATAGACGAATTCATTGAAAGCTTTTGAATTATGACTATAACCGGTTTAATAGAACAATCTCTTACCTGCACTACTAGCTCATTTAAACTTTCATGATCATAAGGATTTTTCAATTCAATAGTTTCAGGTATACCTAAATTATATTTTTTGCAATAAGCTGCAATTCTTGTTTTAAGTTTGTCGCTTCTGGAATTATAAGGAGGTTCTAGTAAAAGAATAGAGTTTTTTATTAATTGATCTTGGTTAGCCATGGACTTGCCACCGTTAAACTTATTAAATTAAACTTAACCACCAATAATTATACCTTTTGGTGGCCAGGGCGTTAGAAAAACCGTTAGAGAAACAGCCGTAGTAACCTTTAGGTTATACCTTGAACATAGCTACTACCACCCCGACCAAGTCGAGGAACACATTTTTTTTGGAAAATGTAACCATCTCTAATAGGGTTTTCTAAGCCCCAAAACAGTTTTAACTGCTTCAGTTAAAATTTATACTTAACTCCCCAAAAAAGTCAATTAACAATTATAAACTTTAAATTAAATATTTACTTATTTTAATCTAGACAAAAGTATATTTTCATATAGTATTTTACTACTTTCAATTTAATCCAAGGTTAAAATATGGCAAAAGAAAAAGGAGTCTATCATTTTGCATTAGGAAAAGAAGGGCAAGATCGTCACGATTTAATAAACAGGTTAAATAATCCTTCAAGTTGTAAATTCTTACTAAAAAAGGGCTTACAACCAGGGATGACAGTATTAGAACTTGGATGTGGTACGGGAACAATGGCTATTTGGCTAGCACAACAAGTGACATCTTCAGGTAGAGTTATTGCAATAGATAATAGTGAAAAACAACTAGAAATAGCTAAAGCTGCTGCAGAGAAAGCAGGAGTTAATATAGAATTTCATCAAATGCCTGTGAACGATGTTGGTAATTTGGGCTTGAATGGCACAATAGATTTTGTTTTTTCTAGATTTCTTTTTATGCAATTAACTCACCCTCAAGAAGCGTTAAATATTGTTAAAAATGTTCTTAAATTAAATACCGACGTTATTGTATCACAAGAACTTATATCTAAGTTAGCTTTTAGTTCTTCAGATAGCCCCGCTTTACCACAATTAGTTAATTTAGCAGCTAAACTTAACAAGCATTTAAATAAAGATAATAATTTAGGTCTGAAGTTGTTAAAGCTTTATAAAGACGCAGGCTTAAAATTTTCAGATTCAGATTACAAATTTAAAAATACTTTACTAAAAACGAAAGAGGAAAAACTGCTATATTATAAATCTCTTGCAGAAGCAACACCAACTATTTTTAAAAATAATCTAGCTACTGAAGAAGAGGTTAACGAGCTAAAAGAAGGTCTTATGGATTTAGCAAATACTGAAGACATTATTGTCGGTGGTATGTCCAATATAATTATTGCTGGTACTTTGATGGGTGAACAACATACACCGACTACAGATTTAGAATAATAGTAAACTTTACTATATGACTCTTATGTCATTCCTGCGTAAGACTTGCCTGCGTGGATCAATTTTTCTTCTGTCATCCCGTGATGGCATTGTTGCGTGGATCAAAAAACGCCCTAAGGTAGCCATACCATGGCTTGACCACGGTATCCAGAAAAGCAACTTTTAATACTAATAATTTCAGTATTTTAAGCTGGATCCCGCGATCAAGTCGCGGGATGACAGAGGAAAAATTGATCCACGCAACAATGCCGCCACAGGATGACACCGATCATGTTTTTTGATCCACGCAGGCAAGCCTCATGCGAGGAATAACATAAGTGCTATGCAACAACCTATATACAAGCCACGTGATGACTACCTTAAAGCATTTTTTGATCTCAAAAAAATGCCGATTTATCTACAAGATGATATACTCTAATAAGTGAAAAGTTACTAGATAAAGTTTAATTTATTAAATGAGTATATACTGCAAATACTTCTCCTTTATATTTTAAACCCCTATATTGTGTTTTTATTACTTAAATTAAATATTAGCTAAATTTTTTTAAAGATAATTAATAATAAAATTGTGTGCCATATAAATAAAAGTTAATATTTATATATAAATGTTAAAGTGAATATTAATTTTCTTTATTAATACTTTAAAACTAGGTAATATATGAATTTCGATAGCTACAAAAAAAATGAAATACTAAATTTTAATGGTAAATTACGTAATGATGATATTCCGGATCTATTAGAATATTTAAACAAGCATCCTGAAATTACTAATCTTAACTTATCCCGTTGTTGGGAATTAACTGATGAGGGTTTTAAATCCTTAACAAACTCTCCTAACGCTAAAAATATTACTGATCTTGATTTATCATACTGTGTTAAATTAAGTGATGAAAGCTTCAAGGCTTTAGCAGACTCTCCTAATTTGGAAAATATTACTAAACTTAGTTTAGCGGGGTCTAATATAACAGATAAGGGATTTGAGGCGTTAGTAAATGCTCCTGATAATAAAATCACTGATCTTAGTTTGTATAATTGTAGAGAAATAACAGGGGCTACAGTAGTGTTATGCTTTGAAAAGTCATCATTTAAAAATATTGAGTTTTCCCTATCAAAGGAACAAAAGCTTTATAATGCTTTAGTTAAAATAAGAGATAGTAAGGATAAACCAAACTTTAAAATAGAAAATACTGTAAAAGATTTGGTATTTGATTTAGCACCAGCTGATGAAGAAGGTAATGTAATCAGATATATAATAGAAAATTCAGCAAAATTTCCTTTTGCAATCAATTCAACAAGTACAGATGGTTATGATTTGGCACTTTTCTATACTCATTCTCCTAAGATGCAGGAGTTTCTGTTTAAACATGGCATGATTCCTCCAGAAATGAAAGATCAAACTTTAGAAGAGATAGCAAGAGATAATCAATCTGTGCATCAAAGTGAAGCTGTAAAGAAGACTAATTTTATAACAAATGAATTAATGGAATCGACCCAGTTACCGCCTGATAAACTCAAAGAAAGTGCTAAAGAATACCAAAATAAAATACTTCCTGAGCTATATAAAGATAATAACCCTCTAGCTATTAAACTTCTTGAATTAACTGACGGCGAAAAACACAGCGTAATGAAGAGGGTTTTAGGAAATAATAAAGCTCCAGATGATCAAAATTTTATTAAGGAGGTGAAAGAAAAATCAGAAAATATATTAAAAAATGAATATTTAAACGAAAACAGTTCCAAATATAAGGCTTTGATCCAATATGATTGGAGAAAGGGATCAGAAAAGAAAACTACTATTCCTGAATCAATTGGTCTAGTAAGTGAATTAATAGATAAAGCAGCTATCCCCACTAGGGATAAACAAGAATTATGTGTTACTCTTTTAGCAAAAAATCCTAAATTGACTGAAGCAAAATTTACTGAGGTTAAAAAAATCTTAAATGATCAAAATCTTACTTTAGAACAATTAAGTAGTAGAGAAAATCTTCATAAATTATTGAATAATATAGGTGATGATAAATTAAATAACTTATTTAACAATGTAAGTGGGTTTAATATAGATGAAATTTGGAAAGAACAAAAAAACTTTACTTTAGCTAAACAGCTCTACGTAGCAGCAACAACTTATGGAGAGAATACTAGTGCTTGTATTCAAGGAACATATTCACAAATTATAGATAGTGCTTCAGAAATAGACACAACATTACTTACTAAATTTGCAGATTATAAAGAAGAAGAAAAAAAACAAGCAAATAAAATAGGAGCTATTAACGACAATAACATTGCACCTTTTATAGAGACAGTGGTGAATAAATTAAAAGAAGATGAAACTATCATGAAAGATGCAGCATTAAAAGATGCTTTGGAGCGTTTAGATAGTGGGATGATAGATGTTAATGCTCCTAATAATATTACTATAGCTGAGTAAAAAATATTAGCAAAAATAAATCAGGAATTTGTTAATCATATAAAAGACTATATCCCTAATTATAAAGGAACAAATGAAAATTTAGTACCTACACGTGAAGACTATAAAGCGATTATGTATGGAATGTTTGATAAACTAGAACCAGTACAAACTACTCAGATAGGGCAGCCTCAAAAAAATGTAGATATACAAAAGGATACAAAGCAAAATATTATAAGTAATACAAAATCAGCTGATAATAAATCATTTGCTGACCGTGTTCAAAATAGTAGATCATCATCTCCTCAAGGTCGAGGTTTATAAAATATGATTCTAAAAAACAATAAAAAATTTAAAAAAAGATCCGTCATGGCGAGAAAGTTATGTAATAACTGACTAAGTACTCTAGTAAAAAAATACTAAAATCAGTACTTTTTTACTATTTTTTCTGGATTGCCACACTCACTTTGCTCGCTCGCAATGACGAGTTAGTATCTATACAGAACTCAAAAATTTCTCGGCTTCAAGGGCAGCCATACAGCCAGTACCTGCTGCGGTTATAGCCTGCCTATAGATTTTATCCTGAACATCACCAGCAGCAAAAACACCTTCTATATTAGTTTTAGTGCTATCAGGTGCAGTAATAATATAATTATCGCTGTCCATTGTAACTTGTCCTGCAAATAAAGCAGTATTTGGTTTATGCCCAATAGCTACAAATACGCCGTTACAATTTACTAAGCTTGTTTCTTTAGTATGAACATTTTGAATTTTAACTCCAATAACAGATTTTGGGTTATTATTACCAACTATCTCTTCTACTACATGATCCCAAATCACAGATATTTTAGGATTTTTAAATAGCCGCTCTTGTAATATTTTCTCAGCTCTAAAACTATCTAGTCTATGTACTATAGTAACTTTGCTTGCATGATTGGTCAGATATAAAGCCTCTTCAACAGCACTATTACCCCCACCAACTACTACTACTTCCTGATTCTTGAAAAAGAAACCATCACAAGTAGCACAAGCTGACACCCCAAATCCCATAAATTCTTGCTCTGTAGGAATACCAAGCCATCTTGCTTCCGCACCAGTACAAATAATTATGCTTTCAGCTTCGTACTCTGTCCTAGATCCTGTAGACACTTTAAAAGGTCTTTGTGACAAATCCACTTTCTCAACATAATCATTAACAATTTTAGTGCCGACATTTTCAGCCTGCATACGCATCTGTTCCATTAGCCAAGGTCCTTGTACGCTTTCTGCAAATCCTGGATAATTCTCAACATCGGTAGTAATAGTAAGCTGACCGCCAGGCTGAATACCATTAATTAATATTGGATTTAAAGACGCCCTTGCTGCATAAATAGCTGCACTTAAACCGGCAGGACCTGAGCCGATTATCAGTACTTTAGTAGTAATTTTCATAATTTAATTTATTTTTTTATAATTTTTCTAACCAAGATTTTATATGTTCAATTTCATTAGAATTTGTTAAGGAGGGAGTATGACCTGCATATTTAATTTCGTAAAGATCAAAATCTTTTGTTTTTTGCATTTTTTCAACAGTAGATTTTGTTAGAACTTGAGATTTAATGCCGTGAATCAGTAATATTTTACATTCTATTTTATTCCATACAGACCATAAATCTACATCTTTTTGGCTTTTGACATTTCTTATGCCTTTTGTTATAGCAGGATCATAATTCATTTTATATTTTCCGCCAAACGTAGAAATGACACTATACTTTGTTAAATAATCCCAATCTTCTTCATTTTTAATCCCTGATTGTCCATAAATAAGCTTTAAATGCTCTTTTGCACTTTCTAGATCATCTAATATGACAGTTTTTTTAGCATAAGCTGCAATTTTGACTAAAGTAGCAGAATCTATAAACGCCCCTATATCATTTAATATTAAACCTTTAAAAATATTTTTAAATTTACTGGCAAGAACCATACCTATAATTCCACCCATTGAAGTACCTAGCCAAATAGGTTTTTTTATCTTTAACTTATTTAAAAACAGCAACGTATCTTTAATATCAAGTAGTATAGTTATAATGGCTGGTTTTTTTAAAATTTTCACTATCCCCGCGTCCGGGATAGCTTAGAGAAATTACTCTATAATCTTTACTTAATTCCTTAGCTATTTTATCAAAATCATGAGCATTTCTTGTTAAGCCATGAGCACATATTACTACGTTTTTATTTTGGGGATCACCAAATTCTACATAAGAAATTTTATGTTCTGGTATATATTGAAGAGGAAGAAAGTTAATATATGGACCAACTTTAATTGAGTTAATTTTCATATAAACCTACTAATTTAAATCACTTAAAAATATACTGACCATTGTCGGCATATATACTACTACAAAAAGTAGCGATAAAAACACGGTGGCAGCGACCTTTTCAGGATAAAATTTTTGTAAATTTGCTATAACTATGGTATTTGCAGCTAAGGGAGCTGTAGAAAGTAGCTTTAACGCATTATAATAATCATTATTATACCATTTTGTTACAAAATGATCAAACATGATAAATAGCCCTACCCCTAAAGGATAAAATAAGAATTTAGCAGCAAAAGTAGCAAGAGTAAATTTTATATCCAATTCAAATTTTTGAAGTGATGAAAGAGCAAGTCCTACCATAACCATACCAAGTATAGAAAAAGAACCTTTCATATTATATATAAAATCATCCAAGAAATCAGGTAAAGTAAAACCACAAAAACTAAATAAGCAACCTAGAAAAAATGCATTTAAAATTGGCAATTTTACTACTTTCAATATACTATCAGTAGTATTTGCAAAGCTTCGCATGCAAATATAAAAGCCTACCGAACACTCGTAAATATTAACGCCTATCACTGCCATCATATAAATACTTAGCGTATAATCATCAAAAAGTGCAGCAGCTATAGGCAACATGAAATATCCCCCATTTGCTGTACCAGCAGACAAAGCTATAATATTACGTGTATGATCCTGCCAAAATTTACCGAAAAAATAGTAAGAAAATAATGACAACAATGTCGCAATTACAAAGGTTACAACTGTAACACTTAATGCTGAAAATGTCAAAGTTGTGCTAGCAGGAATAGTAAAGAATACTATAGGTGATATAAAATAGAATAATAAAGAAGAGATACTGTCCCTTTCAACATTTGAGTATTTACCCGCTAAAAACCCGATTACTACACTTAATAACACTGAAACGGTTTTAAAAAAAACTATACTAAAAATTACCATGTAATGAGCTAAAGATATAATTATCTATAATATATTAGATTTTATCTTTTTTCACTAAATTTTGTAAAGATTTTTAATATTAAGTTTTAAGAGGATTTTATTTAACTTTTAATTGAAAAATTATAAATATTATGATATTAATAATGTACGGATATCAATTTATAAAAAATAATCTTACCTATTCCCCGATCTAATTCACTAAGGTTTTCATATGTTTATAAAAAACTTATTATACTTTATTATCGTATTTTTATCCTTAAACTCTTACTCTAACCCTACTCCGCTTGGGCTTGAGCTAAATAAAGCTACCACTTCAGATTTAATAAAAAAATATAAAATTACTGGAGAGGAACTTAATTATTGGCAAGGGCATAATTATTTTATAGAACCTAATGAAAAATACATATCTAAAGCTTTAGTAATATGTAATGATTTTAATATAATAGAAGCAGTAATTTTAACTATAGATAAAAATAAATTTGAAGAATTTTATGAGATTTTGAAAGATAAATATATTTTGGTAGATAATGTAATAGAACAAGAAAGTGGAAAAATGGCTACTTTTAGAAATGATGATTGCTTAGTAATACTTGAATCATCTGAAGATAACTCGAACATGGAGCTAGTATATGTTACGAATAATTTCTATAAGGATTTTTTAAATAAGCTAGAAAAAGAAGAAAAATTAGAACAAACCCAAATAAAAAATTTATTGTGATGTATACCTTTGATACTTCAAAATTTGGTACGTCGAACTTCGGGATTTGCCTTTGCTAACCTAGTTATCTACTACCACTTATTTGACTTCCAGCTTTTAAAGTATCTGTAGTATACTACAAATAAATGAGAAATTTGGAATGGTGGAAGCAAGTAGTAAGATTTGCTAACCAATACCACTCACAGAAGCCAAATTAGTGACGCTTTTTTTATGCAACAAAATTCACAAGCAGCATAAGAATTTAAGGGAACAAATTATCCCCTTTTTTATTCGTTATTTCCTGCAACTTTAACTTCACATCCCCAAGGCGTATCATCTAAATAAGATACTATATGATCTAATATTTCGGATATAAGTCAGAGATATGTTTAACATCACCAGAAATGCTGGACGTTAATTTTTTACATACACCTTTAATAGTAAAAATGTTTGTTTTAATAAAATTATTTAGTTCTTGCAGCTTATCTTCAATATCATCAACCTCAGGTCTCATAGGATTATCACTTACCTTTTTCATCAAATTCTTTTTTAATAATTGTTTGTTAACTATTTGATAATATTTATGAGCATTTAAAACTTTAAAAATTTTATTACTATCATTTTTAAAAAAATAATCGTATAATAACGAACTGAATTTTTTAAATAACTTACAATTTAATTCAATTTTTTTTGTTATTTCCTCAATGCCTATTGGATTTACTTCATAAGTATAGTTACTTTCATAGTCGTGTTCCATGCGATAAATATGAAGCGAAGTAATAGTAGAATTATCCTTTAATCCTCTAGCGATTCCTGTCGCAAATTCTATATTATTTTCACTAAGATCAAGAGAAGTAAGAGAATTATTATTTACTAGATATTCACCGATTTTTGTTGCTCCATCATCTGCTATAAAATTGCCTCTAAATGTAAGAGAAGTAAGGGAAGTATTACCATTTAGAGCTTCAACAATTATTGCGGATCCTGTATCTGTTATAGAATTGTTATCAAGACTAAGCGACTTAAGAGTATTAAGCTTTAGAAATTCACCGATTTTTGCTACTCCTTCCTCTGTAATATTATTACTACTAAGGTCAAGAGAAGCAAGGGTATTATTACCATTTAAAGCTTTAATTTTTAAAACTTTAATAACTTCTTCAATTTCTATGTTCCCTATATCGTTCCTTATAATATTGAGAGAGGTAATAGTATTATTATTTTTTAAAGCTTTAGTAAAATTTTTTATGTTTTTATTATATAGTACTGTTTCACTATCATCAGGACCACCATTAACGTTAAGAGTAGTTAAACGGTTAACTTCTTCGATAAACTTATGCTTTTTTAAAAATTCTATTAATTCTTCTATATTGTCTTTTTGATAAAATTTTTCAATATTAAGGTTAAGGGGGGCAGTTAAACGATTAACTTCTTCCTTAACTTCTTCAATAGATTCGTGTTTTTTTAAAAACCCTATTAATTCTTTCATACATTTACTCCTTAATTAAATTCTATAATTTTTAATATTTTGTTAAAAATGAGCTATGAAAAAAATCTAGATAAAAAGATTTAATAATGTAATAGAAATTTAATCAAGGATATAAATTAATAACTTAGGAATAATTTGTGAAATGTAAATATTAGTAAGGGATACATGGAAATAATAGGAAGTTTAATAATTAGCAATGATTACTACTTGTGATTATAACAGAATATTTAAAGAATTTTTATTAAGATGTAAATGTAGAGAGTATTTTAGGCAGAACTAACAACCGCTGCTGTAGCTGCTTCACTCAAAAACAAAGACCGCTCTATTTCTCTACGTTTAACGAGTCCTTGCAGCTTCACACCGCCTTTAGCTTTTACCCATCTAAGGAGCTCATCGGCGGCATTATCGTATTCACTTCGGTTAAGTTTCTGCCGCAAGGTTGATGCTTGAAATGCCCCGTAACAGCAGTTGAATATAAATGAAATTAAAATGGATTATTGGCTTTAGTTAATAGTAAGTTAGTACTATTAAGAAATATATCATCTCAATATTAAAATTAAGTATTTTGGAACATATAAGGAACATATGTTTTTTTAGAAGATTTAAGAAAGGCTAAAAAGCCTTAAAGTAACTGGTGGAGCCAGGGGGAATCGAACCCCCGACCTTTTGAATGCCATTCAAACGCTCTACCAACTGAGCTATGACCCCTAATAGAAAGATAATTGTTTATACTCTAATAATAGTATTAAATCTATAAGTTTTTTTATGTGTTGTGTTAAGATACTGTCATTGCGAGGAGATTCGGGAGTTGTCGCATGGCTCGTTTATGTCATTGAGAACGAATAAAATGAGTGCGGCAATCCAGAAAAAATACTAATAATATTAGTATTTTTAACTGGATCCCGTGAATAAATCTATAGTACCGGACTTATTATTATATGTCATTCTTAGCAACGGCGGGAATCCAGTAAAATAAACATAAAAGCAGCAAGTTTTTTAAATTAAAAGCTCGATTTATCTCGCTTTATGCTGGATTCCCGCCGTTGCTAAGAATGACATATAAGGTCACCTATACCTGAAAAAAATATAATATTTTTTTTAAACTGTCCGGTACTATAGAATAAATCACGGGATGACAATTGGAAAACCGATCCACGCAACAACTTCGGAGATGCAAAGCATTGACACGGCAATCTCGTCAAACATCCTAAGATTGCTTCGTCGAAACTTTCATCTCCTCGCAATGAAGATTTGCTACTGGCTTTATTCCTTATCTTTTAATAACTTAATATCTCTGTGCGTAATTATTTTGTCGATTATGCTGAATTTTTTTGCTTCTTCAGGTGACATAAAATTATCACGCTCCATACTTTTCTCAACATATTTCACATCTTGCCCAGTATGTTTACTATATAAGCTATTAAGGATTTTTTTGATTTTCAATGTTTCTTGAGCATGAATTTCTATATCTGTTGCCTGACCTCGATAACCTCCGGATGGTTGGTGGATCATAACACGGCTATGCGGCAGGCTGTATCTCATTCCTTTTTCACCACCACAAAGTAAAAATGACCCCATAGAACAAGCTTGACCGATACAAAGAGTAGCTACTTTAGGCTTGATATATTGCATCGTGTCATAAATTGCAAGACCAGCTGTTACGACTCCTCCAGGAGAATTTATATACATATATATATCTTTTTCCGGATTTTCTGCCTCAAGGAACAATAATTGAGCAGTAATCAAATTTGCCATATGGTCTTCAATAGGACCACATACAAAGATTATGCGTTCTTTTAATAACCTTGAATATATATCATAAGCACGCTCACCCCTAGAGGTTTGTTCAATTACTATCGGTACGTAGGACATTGGATATTTTTCCTTAAAGTTTTTGTTGGAAGGATATGTGTCACCCCGTGGTGGCATTGCCCGCGTGGATTAGTTTTTCGGTCATTGCAAGGAAATTACGAAGTAATTGACGAAGCAATCCAGTATAAAAATGCTAACTTATAGCATTTTTATTATTTTTTCTGGATTGCCACGCTCATTTCATTCGCTCGCAATGACGACTTAGTATCCACGCAACAATGCATCCCGTGGATAAGCCACGGGATGACACACCGAGGAGATTGACTAACAATCCTACTTCTTACTATCTTCTAAAGCATTAGCAAGTATGTCACCCATATTGGTTGTATTATCGCTAGAGCCATATTCTTTAAGAGCTTTTTGACGCTCTGCTATTTTATGGGCTTTTATTGATAATAAAATTTTATTGGTTGACTTTTCGATAGAAACAACTTTTGCTTCGATTTCTTGATCTACTGCAAACATTTCAGGCTTTTGTTCTTCTTTTTCATCTGATAAATCAGATTTTTTAACAAATCCTGCGGCTTTATCGTTTACTAATACTTCCAATCCATCGTCTTTGATTGCTGTCACAACAGCTTTAACTACTGTTCCTTTTTTATATTCATCAGCAATTCCTTGATATGGATTAGGAGTTAATTGCTTGATACCTAGACTAATTTGTTCTTTTTCAATATTGATTGTTAGAACTTTACAATCTACTTCGTCACCTTTTTTGTATGTTTTGAGTAACTCATTGCCATTATCTTCCCAAGTAATATCACCCTCATGAATCATACCGTCTAAATTGTCGCTAAGTGCAACAAAGATTCCAAAATCAGTAATGTTTCTAATTGGAGCTTTAATCACTGTTCCAACAGGATTAGTTTCAGCAAATTTTATTAAAGGATTTTGCTGGCATTGCTTAATACTTAAAGAAACACGATGTTTTTCTGTATCAACTTCTAACACCATGAATTCTACTTCTTGACCTATGGTCAGAGTCTTTCTAGGATTTTGATTAGATTTAAGCCAACTAATTTCACTTGAGTGGACAAGCCCTTCTAAACCATCCTTTAATTCAATAAACACACCATAATCAGCAAAATTTGTGACTTTTCCAGTCATTTTTTTACCGACAGGGAATTCTTCTTTAATTTTTTCCCATGGGTTATAATCAAGTTGTTTCATACCAAGAGATATTCTTTTTGTCTCTTCGTTAAACTTAATAACCATTACTTTAACTTTCTGATTAAATTCTAGCACTTCTGATGGGTGGTTAACTCTACCCCAAGAAATATCAGTTAAGTGTAATAAGCCGTCAACACTACCAAGATCAATGAATGCACCATAATCTGTAATATTCTTTACTGTTCCCTCAAGGATCATTCCTTCTTTGATTTTAGATAGCATCTCGTCTCTAGCTTCAGAACGTGATTCTTCTAATATAGCTCTTCTTGAAACAACTATATTACCAAGCTTTTTATCCATGCTTAGGATCTTAAATGGCTGTCTAATATTCATTATAGAGCTAGGATCTTTGATTGGTCTAATATCAACTTGGCTTCCTGGTAAAAACGCTACAACACCGGATAAATCAACAGTGAACCCACCTTTTACACGACCAAAAATTGTACCATCAACAAACTCACCTTTGCTACACATGAGTTCTAACTGACCCCATAATTCTTCTTTTATCGCTTTCTCACGGCTTAGGGTTTTGCCGCTATGTCCTTCAGTTTTTTCAATATAAACATCAACTAAATCACCAATCTCAGGTAATTTATGTGCCGGTGATAATAAAAATTCAGATTTAGGTATTCTACCTTCATTTTTTAATCCAACGTCAACAACCACTACTTCATTAATATCAACTACTTGACCTTTTACTACTGTTCCAGGTTTTATATGACTCGTATCAACAGTTTCAAGCATTTTAGAAAAATTATCTTCAAATTCATGATTAACTGCTGCAAGTTGTGGAACGAATCTTTGTTTTAATTTTGTTGTCATATTTTTCTTGTAAATATTAGCGGTGCTGAACTAATAGATAATCTTTTTAAAGGGTTAATAAAAAAGATATTTTCCAAATATCACTGTCATCCCGTGGTGGCATTGCCTGGGTGGATCAGTTTTTCCGTCATTGCGAGGAAATTACGAAGTAATTGACGAAGCAATCCAGTAAAAAATGCTAACTTATAGCATTTTTTATTATTTTTTCTGGATTGCCACGTTCATTTCATTCGCGTAGCTCAGACGACTCTCGATCCACGCGGGCAATCTCTCCCGTGGTCAAGCAACTAGATGACATTTCTATCTATAAGCGAGTTTGGAAAAATATCCTCTAAATAAAATAAACTATAAGCACCAAGTTATTTTATTCTTTTAATATAAATTGCGTTATTTGTTCTACAACCGATAAGGGTGAAAGCTTGGAAGTATCAATAATTAAAGCATCCAAAGCCGGTAATAAAGGTGCTACTTCTCGCTCTTTATCTCTTTTATCACGCAGAATTATCTGTTGTAAAATCTCGTCAAGTATACATGCTTTCCCTTTAGCTTGCAACTGTTTATATCGCCTCTCAGCTCTAACCTTAGGGTTTGCGGTTATAAATATTTTAAAATCGGCATTAGGTGCAACTATTGTCCCTATATCTCTACCCTCCATAAGAATTCGAGGTGTAATATTAATTAACTTTACTAAATGCTTATTTAGATTATCTCTTACCTCAGCTATTACGGCAATTTGCGAAGCAACGCCTCCTATATTTTCATCCTCTAAGTCAAACTTATCTGTAATATCTATTTCTTTAGATAAGGAGATTACTTTATTGATATCTGTAATGTCTATTTTTTCTTTAATACAATTAAAAGCAAGCTGCCTATAAACAATACTAGATTGAACATATTTTAAAGAAAATTTTTCAGCAAGCATAAGCCCAATAGTACCTTTACCGGAAGCAGCAGGACCATCAAGTGCAATAACAAAATTTTGTGAAAAGTCTAAAGCTTTAGATTTTAAGTTTGTCATAAAAAATTTGTAGAATAGATAATAAAATACTATAAATAATGTAAATAAAGCTTGAAATCTACTATATTATACAATAAATATAGAACTTAATATTTATAAGGGTGATTAGCTCAGTTGGTTAGAGCATTACGTTGACATCGTAAAGGTCAGAGGTTCGAATCCTCTATCGCCCACCACCTTACCTCCTAGCTTTTCATAATCTACTAATTTTACCTCCCTACTCTGTATGCTGCTTATATGCTCCTCGCATTTTTAAAAATACTGCTTTAATTGCCTTATTACCTCGATTAAACCTGATGTTTAAGTTGAGGTCTTATGCACACTATATGCTGCTCACATTTCACTCCTGATTGTGTAATCCATAATCATAGTGATAAAAATCACACTATCTTCTACAATTTTGTTGGTAATTTTATTCCACCTGAATGGAGTACTCTTACCTCTAATAATGGTAAAATCTTAAGCAAAACTGCAAGACAGCTACTATCTCTAATAGTCTTTCGCTTGCAAATCTATCATAATAATAGCATTGATGAACTTCAGGAAACTTATCACTTCTTTCAAGAGTCCCTAGGCGTGTGTCAAGAACGAGTACGACAATGCTTACTTGAATTACAAAAAAGTAGCTTTATTAAAGTTTATAATGCAACAATCGTGAAATATGGTATTAAATGCCGCAATACTCCTTGTATTAAGCTGGCTAAAAATTTCCAACCTACTTCTAGCAAAATACCATCTGAAAATGAAAAAAATTTTGTACCTACTCCAAAAAACTTTGGGGTCAAACCCAAAGAAATTTTGCCTCAACCCCAAAAAAGTTTAGACCAGTACATATATATAGATAATAATAAAAATATATCTAATAAATCTAGATCTAGCAAATCTACAATTTTTCAAAATGAAAAAAATGCATCTATTCACAATAATCAACAACAGTTACAACAACAAAAACTTGCAGCAGATTTACAATTCAAGGCAACAAGCTCAATCAACGATCAACAACAAGCTGATAATACTAATTTCTCTAGTGCTAATATCACAACAGGTGCTACACGGATTAATACTACACTGCAAGCAGTTATAAGTAGCAATAATGCTGCAATTAGGGCTATTAATCATAAAAGCTGGTTCAAAAGAAAGAAATTAGCAGATTTTTATCCATTAAGCCAAGAAGATGCTGATTTACTGCAAGTAAAATCAAATAGAGAATTTAACCTAGATTTTATCAACAAATTGCTCTTAAAGCTTGCAGGAGAATATTCCAATCACCATTTTGGTCATAAGAAAGTGTTACTAAACTATATGGCTAAAGCTTTAGCTCATGAGTTACGTGAAACTACTAAAGCTAATAATAGTGCATTTCAGTTTAAATCTAGCGACTTAAACAACGCTAAAGAACAATATCTAGATAAGATAGAAAGTAGCCTTGATACTAGCTTGCAAGCTCAGCTAAAACGTAAAATTGTTGGTAGTTTTGATCCTGATTCAGCTTATGAATTACTAAGCTCCTGCTCATTTATTGGGGTAGTAGATAATAGGTATCAAATAAAACTGCTTAAAAATATGCTTCTTTCAGAACATAGCCAAGATAAAATATTGCAGCAAGTGCGAATGATCTATGGCAGTAATATTGGACAGTTGCAAATCATACCATTTGCTGAACTTAAAACGAAGCAGAATAATACTGAAGATGAAAAACAAAATTATCTATTGCAGCTTAGCAGGCAATTAAATCCTGATTCAGTATGGTACAGGGTACGGAAATTTCTTATTGAACGTTATAACCAATATATTGATTTTGGGGTATTAAGTAAATTAGTAGTTGTAGAGGAAGATATCATCAATAAGAAAATAATCCTTAAATCAACAACGGCTTTTAATGATTATTATGTTAGAAATCGTTATATGCAAGATCTAGAAGAAGCTTTTAAGACTCAAGATTATTGCTTTGAATTAATCAAGTTTGAATATAACTAAGCTATTGTGGTAATTGATAATTTGTAATAACTACTTCATCAGATATTTTATTATGTTCAGGCATGGAATATTTAACTTTAATAATACTAATATTAAAATTTTTGTATAAGTTTCTAATAAAGGGAGTATTACTATTAGAAACCATTATTTTAACATTTTTATCATTGAGTTCTGTAGCAAAATCTCGCAGTCTCGTTTGCTCATTTTCATCAAATGGTAATCTGGTATAAAACTTCTCACCTGACTTATGATAAGGAGGATCAAAATAAACAAAATCACCTTTTTGTGGTTCAATGAAAGAAAAATCCATAGCACAAATAGATGTGCTAGATAAAAGCTGACTACACTGTTTTAATCTAAAGGCAATATCAGATTTACTATAATTTCTACCAGAGAAAGTTTGAGCTGGTTTGCCATCAATATTAATTCGGTAAATGCCTTTAAATGAATATCTATTAAGATAGATAAATCTTGCAGTAATCTTCGCTGGGTCATTACTGTCATTATTACTTCTAACTTGATAATAATGTTCTTTGGAGTGTTTTTCTTTATGGGAGTCTAATAGTTTACTAACCTTATCTGGATTCTTCTTAACCGCATTATAGGACGTCACTAGCTCTAGATTAATATCAGATAAAGCCCCACCACCAAGGAATGGTTCATAGTAGTTATTTAGTGTTGATGGAAAAAACTTAATTAATTGATCGGCAATTTTTCTTTTACCACCAACCCATTGTAGGAATGGTTGTGTTTTGTTTGAGTTATTTACTGACATGAAATTATTATTCAAATATTTACACTATAATTATAGTATAAAATAGGCTTAAATGCTAGCAAAATGCTGTACTCGAAGGAATTTCTGATAATTTTTGTAGCATAATTAATGCTGATTTTGATTTATATGTAATGGATAAAGAATTGAGTTAACCAACAATATTAATTTAGCAGTGTCTCATTTGTGCAGCTGTTTGCCTAATTGTATAAAAATCTGTCAAAAAGCTCTTAAATCCTCTGTACTTCGCAGAATTGTGGTGATATCTGTCCTTGTTAAGAGCGGCCGTGGTGCAGTTCTGAGTTCAGAGGCTAAGTTAAAAACAACAAAATTTTATCACCTTAACCTCTGAGCTGTTTTCTTAACTTTAACAGCAAGGAAATGTTATGACAATTAATAATCAAAATCAACCAAAAGATAATCATAATATTACTAAAACAAATTGGAATCTTCAATTATCTCCCATATCTGTCACATTAATACCATATCAGCAAGAAGAGAATGTCATTAATTCGACGATCACAAATTATACTGATATAATTAAATATAAATTAGAATTACAAGAAGCAAATAATAAATTGAAAGAATCTGAGTTATTTAAAAGAGATGTAGTTCAAAATATGGTACATGGATTAAAGATTCCATGTAATGGAATTTTTTCATTAGTAACAGCTCTTTATGAAATAGAAGATAATCCTGAGAAAAAGGATTATCTAGCTAGTGTAGTAAATTGTGCTGAAGAATTACTGGATTATTATAACAACATAATTAGTTATCTACAGAATAATTCTGGACTACCTCCTATAGTTTTAAATAAGTTTGATCCAAAACAGTTGGTAAACAAGATTATTGATAAAGCGATGCCAATAGCTCAACGTAAGGGATTAAATTTATCTTGTAATTTTCAGTATGATTTAACAAATGCTATAATTAGTGATACTTATCGAATAGGAGTAATATTAGAGCAGTTAATAGATAACGCTATTAACTTTACTAAAGAAGGTAAAGTTGTGGTAACAGTGAACATGTTTGCTATTAGTCCTGCATTATTAGAATCAGAACAACAAAATAGAGAAATGGTATTCCAATTTATGGTACATGATAGTGGTGTTGGTTTATCTAAAGAAATCAGGCAACATCTTCATGAAAAGATTGATAAATTTGATATTGCTATGCAATATCATGGACTTGGATCAGGATTAAGTTTTGTAAAACGTCTAATTGGTGAGCTAAATGGAGAGATTGAAGTAACAAGTGAACAAGGTAAAAGTACTACTATCGTCTGTAATATACCAATTAAGTTACCTCTTCTTGATGATCTGATTTATGATAAATAATGTTGATACTTATAAGGTTTTGATGATAATACACACACAAATTATCTCTAAAAGTAAAGTTTTGAAAGTACTCTATTAATTAACAAGTATGATTTTCTTGATTATTGCTATGATTCTTACTACACTTAAATAATATTAGGGATAGATAGATGGCAAAAAATCAAGAAAATCATCAAAAAACTATAGCTCCTATTGTAGGAAAGTTAAACTTACTTAAAGGTATAGATATTGAGCTAGACAAAGTAAAAATTACAGATCTATCAAATTGCCGATATAGTAAAAGGCTATTAACTAAAATCATACTTATTAATAAGATTTCTGAGCACAAAGTTGATCTTAATAAAATTAAAAAAGCAATTTATTTTGCTAAAAAATATCATGGCGGACAAAAACGAGAAACAGGAGAGTTGTATTATTCACATCCTTTAGAAGTAGCATATATGGTTTCTGATTATTTATTTAGAACAGATATCATAGTAACCAGCATATTGCACGATTGTATTGAAGATACATTACTTACTAAAGAAATGATTATACAAGAATTTGGCCATAAGATTGCTAATCAAGTTGAAGATTTAACACGAGTTAAAAATGCTAAAAAAATTAGTGCAGCAGAAATAGTTAAAATATTATATCAGCAAAAGAAAAAAGAGTTGCTATTAATTAAATTATGTGACCGATTACATAATATACAAACAGTAGGAGCTAAATCTCCTGAAAAAGGGTGGAAAACGATTTTAGAAACTTTACAGTTCTTCTTCACTATTGCTACTTACCTAAAAATGCCAAAAGTTGCAAGACAATTACACACACATTGTTTTAATATAACTACAAATTACAAAAAATCAAATTTATATAATAACACAGTACCATTTTCTTCTCTTACTGATTATTTTAATAGATTATTATAATGAGTATACCTCTAATAAATGAATAGTTGTCATTGAAGTAAGAAAGTATTATAAAATCAGGATGAGTTATAGGAAATTAATATCAGTAGAAAGAGAAGAATTAAAGCTGTGTCATAGAGGTGAGAGGGATAAGAGAATTTATGATCGAATCAAAGCCGTTCTCATGTATGATGATGGTTATAGTATTGCTGAGATAGCAAAAGTTTTATTACTGAGCAATGAAGGGATAAGAAAACATTTAATAGACTATCATAATGATAAGAAGCTTAAGCCCGAAAATGGGGGTAGTGATATTAAACCTTACTAGAGGATAGGAAGAAGAATTAATAAACCACCTAGAAATGAATAATTATGTTTATGCTAGAGATATAGGTTTATATATAGAAAGGGAATATGGAGTAATTTATACATTAGCTGGGGTAATCAATCTTTTACATAGACTGGGTTTTAGTTATAAAAAACCTAAGTTACTTTCTGGGAAAATAGATTTAGCTAAACAAGAGGAATTTAAGCTACAATATAGTTTGTTAAGAAATAATTTAGCTAGGGACAAGTCTATTTACTTTATGGATAGTGTTCATCCTCAATATCAATCTAGAGCAAGATTTGGTTGGATTAGGAAGAATGTAGCTAAGACTTTACCAAGTTTTAATGGTTGGAAACGTAAGCATATTATAGGTGCGATTGATCTAAAGAGTCTAAATTTAGTAACAACTGATAATCCTAAAGTTAATAGTGATTATATCATTGAATTTTTAAAGAAATTAGATAGTAGATGTAGCATAATATTTTAACTCTAAAGTTAGATATTTTTAATAATTGCACTTTATCTATCAACTCTTAAATATGTGCTCCTGCGTGCGTAAGGTGAGTAAAAATCTAAACTCACGCTATGTTTTAGAACAAGTGGCTTTAAGTAACAGGATATTTTAAAGATGCTGCATTATTAAAATCTGCCTTATAAAGAATATAAAATACATAAATTTTAAGTAAAATTGGATAATAATGAATCAAATAATGTCTAATCCTAGTAGTTCTACTAACAATAATAGCCAAATATTACAAAAATGGCTTTTATATACATTTAATATTATCAATGTATATGTTGAGGTAGTAAAAGAAAAAGGTTCTTTTCATATTTCAAATATACACTATAAGAGAATAGGTACAGGAAATGATGGGAATCATATTATTCCTATTACCTTTTTTCTATCACTTATTAAACATTTTTTCATTGTTGGAAGCAAAACTTATGATTGCTTTTCAAAAGCACAATGTTTATTAGAGTTTTTTCATAAAATCCCAAATTCTAAAGAGGAATATGAGGTTATAAAAGATGAACTTCAGAACAGAATAGATGAAAATGACAGTGTATGCTGTCAACAGAAAGTCCAAGTATTTTTTAGTAGTATTTTTATACCATATTTATTATATGTCTGGGATACAAGAGTGAGTGCTAAACACTTTGATAGTAAATATGAAGTATCTCAGGAAGCAACTTTAGTAAGAAGTCTTAATGAAAAAGTAAATAATTTAGTATATTCCTTAGATAGTATCAATTTGGAAGAGCAACTATATAACATACGTAATAGCTTATTTAAAGTACTCGACATACCTATTTTTATACAACAAAATACTAAGATAAGCAATATCAAGGATGAAAATGTAATAAACCAATATCTGAAAGAAATACTATTATTTCTTGTACATAATGTCAAAAAAAATCTAAATTCTTCAGCAGGAGATGAATTCAATTCATACATAAAATATTTACAAAATAAAAAACTTGAAATTAAAATAAATGCACGAAAAGTACAAAGCTTACTTAACAGTTTATCTGCACAGAAACAGCACATGGATGATAAATATTACGAAATAATAAATAATTTACAAGCGTTAGGTATCAAGAATACAAAAACATTGAATATAAATAGATTTTATAAAAATAATGAGGAATCACTTAAGTACTTAGTACAAGATTATTTCAATCTAATCTTATATGATGCACGTAAGCATTTATCTTTGCTCTTGTTAACTATACAACAACAAACATATGACAAAAATACTATGGATTATTTTTGTACATCAAAACACAAAAATTTTTTAACAATATTTCTCAATAAAAAAGATTTTGCTACTGAGTTTATTCAGTATATTAATAAAGATTATAAAAAAAACCATGGTAAATTTTTAATATATAATAAAAATGCAATTATAAGTATGTTGGATAATGATAATTCGGAATTCAGTTTTCAATTCTCGAATGATGAATCCTTATTAGCTCAACATGAAAATCCAATACATATTTATCAACTTATTGATAAATATTTCTATACTAATAGTGTTAATATTACTACAGAACAGAGAATAAAATTTATAGAGTACATTCTAGAACTAGATGTAGAAAGCAATAGTGTTGTTATTGCGAAATTAGAAGATGCTAAAATTGGTAATATATCTGTAATTCAGTGGTACATTAACACTTGTTTTAATAATCCTACCCTTCCTGAATTCCTCAAAGAAGTAAAAAATATTTTAACCAAATGTAATGAAAGGACATTAAAAAAGATAAATATCAATGAACAAGCACCGTACAAATGGTATTTTAATAATCAACAAGATCAAGAAAATAGAATTGAAGTAACGAATAGTTTATTGCGACATAGCGATAGCTATGTTATAGAATTTTGTCAATATATTTTGACGCTTGATATACCAATTATTAAAGCAAAAGGAGGAAAACTACGTGGTATTGATCCATTTTTTACGTGGTATATCAAGTCAATAAGTGAGCACGTTGCTGATAATACACCCACAGATTTGATAGCGGCAATTAACAACATTTTAATTAAGTGTAATCAAGATATTATTAGAGATTTACTCGACATCAAGATTGATGGTTAAGAATTTTTAGAATGGTATATTAACAATAGAAATATAAATAATAATACTAAATTAGAAGCATTAAAGAGCATTATAGGAAAATGTAATGACACTTTAATAATACAGCTAATTGAGTATATTATTTTTTTCCCTCAAGATGACTATACTTGTTTTAGTACAGAACTAGCAAACATTCAGGTACATAATCAGCAAGCAATTAAGTGGTATTTAGGTAATCATAACGTAACTCATAATGACAAAGTTATAGCAATAAATTCTATTATTCCTGTATTAAATGATAATGATATCTTGACCATTATAAAAGATATTCTAACTGCAGATGATACAGTGAAAAAAGAATTAATAAATATCCAGGTTCATGATCAGCAAGCAATTAAGTGGTACTTAGGTACTCACAGTGTAACTCATAATGACAAAGTTACAGCAATAAAAACTATTATCCCTATATTTGAGGATGATAATATCTTAACAATTATAAAATATATTCTAACTGCAGATAGTACAGACCTGAAAAAAGAATTAATACACATTCAGGTACATAATCAGTCGGCAATACAATGGTACTTAGGTACTCACAACAGTGTAACTCATAATGACAAAGTTACAGCAATAAAAACTATTATCCCTATATTTGAGGATGATAATATCTTAACAATTATAAAATATATTCTAACTGCAGATGATACAGTGAAAAAAGAATTAATACACATTCAGGTACATAATCAGTCGGCAATACAATGGTACTTAGGTACTCACAGTGTAACTCATAATGACAAAGTTACAGCAATAAAAACTATTATCCCTGTATTAAATGATAATGATATCTTGACCATTATAAAAGATATTCTAACTGCAGATAGTACAGACCTGAAAAAAGAATTAATACACATTCAGGTACATAATCAGTCGGCAATACAATGGTACTTAGGTACTCACAACAGTGTAACTCATAATGACAAAGTTACAGCAATAAAAACTATTATCTCTGTATTAAATGATAATGATATCTTAACAATTATAAACGATATTCTAGATGTAGATAATTTAAATCTTATTGATGCTTTAGGAAGAGAAGTCACAATTCATAATCAACTAGCAATTAACTGGTACTTAAGTAGTGTCAATCATAGTGAGATGATACAGCATATAGAAAAAATCATATCTGTGTACAATCAAACTAGTGATACTACTCTTTACGAGGTTATTGATTATATTATAACTAACTGTAATCAATTATTGCTTAAAGAATTAGATACTAAAACTACTATTAGTGGATTATCAATATTGCATTGGTATATACAACATATGATAGACCTTACATATAATGATATTATTGATATAAATGATATAGCACGATCACTATATAGTATACTTATGGAGTGCAGCAGAAATACAATACAGGCAATAGAACAATTACATATGGATGATAAATTAATATTTCATTGGTATATGCAACATATAGAAAATCATGGAATAAATCTTAACAATTATGAAAATAATGTAGTAGAGGAATTAATAGATAATGACATTGAAATATCACTAACCCAAATACTTATGAAATGTAGTACAGATACAATACAGTCGATAGAACAACTACGTATGAATGATAATAACATATTCTTTTGGTATGTTAATTATTGTGTAAATTTTAAATGTGATATAATACAATCACTACACCAAATACTTATAAAGTGCAGCACAAATACAGTTCAATTGATAGAAACAGCACATGTAAATAATACACCAGTATTTTTATACTATGTAAAATATATTAGAAAATATGGGGTTAATGACAGTACTAATGATTATGTTGAAGATGATCTTGCTCAATCACTAAATTATATAAATAATAAATGTAGTCAAAATATGGTTCAGCAGATAAGCATGTTACATATGAATAGAGAGCCGATATTTCAGTGGTATAATAATTATGAGCATAATGATATTAGATACAATGGTTTTTACGAGATGGATGGCTTGGATCAAAAATCAATTCACTATAATCTGCAAAATATAAATGGTGCTAAAAGAATACTAAATCAAAGTAAAGTAATAGTTGAATATGTACATGAGTATAATAAATATTTAAGCATTTTAGGTATACAAGATTATAAGAACAATAACCATGCTGTTGTCTTCTTTAAATATGGCGATAGTCTATCAATTATTGATCCTCTTGATTATATATCAAGCTGTAGCAATAGTTTTATAAAACTAAAAAATCAGTTTTTAAGTTTAGGAATTAAAACTATGAATATTATATATTCTGGATTACAACAACCTGATTCTGGGATATGTGCTGATATATCACTAATCTTGATTAAAAATTTTGCCAATAAATTACAAGATGTGCAATCAGCTGATGATGTAATTAAAATTATCACAACTGTAAGAACAGAAATGTATGGTAGAACATCAGAAAAAAATCAAGAAACAATAATAATAAAATCCTTTGATGCTGTTATATCTAAAGTAATAGATGGTTTAACAAGACTCAATAATTATGATGTTGGTATACAAGATAAACAACAACAAAATAACTGTTCTATTAATAATGAATTTGTTTTTACGGTTCAACAAGATAACTTTTTTATAAAACCAACAGAGTTAACAGGAGATATTGTCGAGTAGAAATCATAGCTCTTACCACTTCCTAATTAGTGAAGTTTCATTGCTATGATAGCCCTCACAGAACCCTACAGGTGGTTTTCCCACATAAGGCTCTTCAATATAGCTATTCTGCTTTACAACAATAGTTTTACTATATAGAGAATACATTATTTTAGGCATTGGTAGTGGATTCCACTGTAAATAGTTTCGTAACCATATATAGCTTACTTTCCTACTACCTCTACGGTTTATCCACTTATGTACTATCTGCACAGTTCTATGATAGAATTTAGAGATAGATTGATAATTACCGCTAATTCCAAAATAATTATAATGTCCTGTTAATTTTGATTTCAGTATTGGCCACCAGTCTTTTAAAACTGCTTGAGATCTTATTGCTTTTAACCATTCTTGCGTTTCTTTTAGTTTTCTTGCAAAGCTACTCTTTATAGTCTTATGACCCATTATAAAGTATCCTTGCCTACTTTTCCCGCAATAATGGGTAAAACCCAGAAAGTTAAATGTCTCTAATTTCTCTTTATTTTTACTGGCGAGTTGCCAAGGACGTCTACCAAACTTAACAATCCTTGTTTTCTCTTCTGATATAGCTAATCCAAAACTTTTTAATCTATCATGTAGTAGGCTTAAAAATTCTTCCGCATCCTTCTGACTTTCGCAACACACCACAAAATCATCACAATATCTGATTAGTTCAACATAGCCTTTAGCTTTTGGTTTAACAACTTTCCCAAACCATAAATCTAAAACATAATGTAAATAGATATTTGCAAGAATTGGGCTTGCCACTGAGCCTTGCGATGTACCTTGATCGCTGGTACTAACAACACCATCCTTGATTACTCCTGCTTTTAAAAGCCTTCTTATTAGCCATATAAAATTCTTGTCTAATATTCTCTCTTCTAAACACCTTTGCAACCAGTAATGATTTATGTTATCGTAAAATTTTCTAATATCAACTTCTACAACATAGTTAATTGGCTTTTTCATTACTACTGTATCTAACGCTTTTATTGCTGCATGACAGCTTAAGTTAGGCCTGAATCCATAAGAGCACTCTAGAAAATCTTGTTCATATATTGCTTCTAATAACTTCTTAACTACTAGCTGCACTAATTTATCTTCAACTGTCGGAATGCCAAGCCCTCGCTTTTCTTTACTATTAGCTTTAGGTATTTCTACCCGTCGTACAGCATTGGCTCTATAGCTTTTATCCTTCAGTCTATGTAGCAGATTGTCTATATTCTCTTCAAGATTCTTGCCATATTCTTCAACTGTTACTTCATCTATGCCACAAGCTCTATTTTTCTTTAGCTCCTTGTAACATTCAATAAGATTTTCCTTATTTACATGATGCACTAATGCCGTAAATTTTAGTCTCTTATCTTCCTTAGCTTTCGCAGATATAAGTTTAAGTTTACTTTCCATTCTACTCTCTAACCTCCGTGTATTAGTGAATTAAGCGTACTTAAACTAACGCTATATTGCTGACCACTTCCCCATGTACATGGCTTTCCCATGCTCAAAGTACTATTAGTCAGTCCGACTTCCATTGTATCTTCCTTTAATCCTTGCTCTTGACAACTTGTTTCAAAGTACTCACTTACGTAAGAATACAATGGATCTCCTAGATTTAGATAAATTCCATCTTGTATCGTGTCGTGGCCTGAGACTCCGGTAGAGCAATAGTTGCTTGCCTTATCGCAACTACACATTCTGCTTTCCATGTGATACAACATGTCAACCTCTACAATATTGTACATTTCGGAGCTTATATCCTTCACTTGCGTTACAACCCAATACATCCCGCCTCTCAGCTTCACATAATTCGTTACCTCCTTACATGTGAGATTTGGTTCTACGCTGCTGGCTAAACTTTACGTAGATTGGATTCTCACCAACTGTAATTTATCCACTTCGCCTAGCGCCCGTATCATATACTACTTAAAAAAGTGCCAAGAATAGAGCTATTGCTTATGTTCTCTAAATAATGAGACAACTCTGTAATGAGGTTTTTAGATAATGGTAAAATAGAGATTGATAACAATGTTGCTGAACGAGCATAGTGGTAGGTATGAAAAACTGGCTTTTTTGTTGGATCATATGCTGGTGGAGAAATCACAGCTGTTATATATATAATCATATAATCAAAAGATATAGGATTAGTTGGAAAATTTAGGTAAAAAGTATTGAAAATAATTAATAAGCATTAATGAAAAAGATAGAAGGTTATCAAACAAATTTTGAGATATGTATTTATGCTAAGAAGTTATTAGATAAAGTAATATATTTAAATAGTGTAGTAAAAGTACCACCAGTGGGTGTATTGGAGGTAAAGAAAGCTATATACTATGCTAAGAAATATCATGGTAGTCAGATGCGTCAATCAGGAGAACCATTTTATTCACATCCGATAGAAGTAGCATATATGATATCAGATTACTTATTTAGAACAGATATACTAGTAACTAGTATATTGCATGATACTATAGAGGATAGTGTGCCATAGAGAAACAAGAGAATAACAACTACTTGTTCATAAGCTTTATAGAAGATGAAGGAAGGTCCTTCGGAGTCGGTTTACAGGAGCGGGCTTCAAACCACCCAGTGCAGCTATCATAAAGAGTGATAGTTGTGAGCGACTGAGGAAAAATCGAGATAAACTCGGCAGGTATGGATCAGAAAGACGAATAAACCTGAACTACTGTTGACGCGTCGTAAGAGTAGAAGTTTGACATCAAAACTAGAAGCGTGTCCTCCTTCTAGGATAAATTTGCAAGAAACCTGATTTACTGTGCAGGTGGTGTTCGGCGTAGAGGTAGCGTGATTCTGATCTTGGCTTTTATAAGGAACTATGGGAACTAGTCATCTTGATGTTAAGGGAGAAATATAAAAGGTGGATATCGTGAATATGAGAGTACCGATGCAAGAAACTAGGGCGGAGCAATTCGTAGTAGCGGAGAAGCTTCTGTAATGGAGGTGGAGCGAAGGGATTGCGTTAGGTAGTTATATTTAAAAAGCAACTTGCAAAAGGAGGATATTTTGAGTACAACAAAACCATTTACTATTCCAAAAGAACTAGTAATGAAAGCGTTTAAACTAGTCAAAGCAAATGATGGAGTTGCTGGGGTAGATCAACAATCCATAGAAAGCTTTGAAGAAGACTTAAAGGAAAATCTTTATAAATTATGGAATAGATTATCATCGGGCAGTTACTTTCCACCACCAGTCAAAGTGGTAGCCATACCGAAGAAAGCTGGTGGTGAAAGAATACTAGGGATACCAACAGTATCAGATAGGATAGCTCAGATGGTAGTAAAGTTAGTTTTTGAACCTTTAGTAGAACCATATTTTTATCCAGACTCTTATGGCTACCATACGCATCAAGTTAAGGGATATATCTCATATTCAAGCATTTTAAGTGTAAAATCATTATGTTTTGTTTTACCCTAAATAAGGCATTTATATTTAAATATGTCTTCATAGGTACATATGATGCCTATCATCAAACTATTCATAAACTACTGTAATAAAGGCAGTTTACACCTTAACTTGATGCGTATGCTTATGGCTACAGACCTGAGAAATCAGCTTTGGAAGCAATAGGGGTTACTCGAAACATAAGTGGAACAAAATGCAAAAGCAGAGTAAATAGCTTGAGTATGAGGGTCTGCCTTAGGAAAAAATAATTCATTCAATAAAACTGTCATATGAACATATAGCATCAGATCAAAATATTCTAAAAATGTTCCAATTGATAATAATCCTACAGCTTTTTTTTGTTCTGTTGTTAATGAAGTAAATGTTCCTTCATTATGTTTAATATATTCTATCATTACTTGACTGTTTTAAATACCATATAATGGTATCAGATGATATACAATTTATCTACTCCTTAATTTAAATATTAAAAATTTTATATATGATATTAATATTAAATTATCTTAATTCGTGATTATCAAAAATATTTTTGCCGATTTTAGTCCAGTGATCTTGGATATTAGGATTTTGTATTAATTTTTCTTTTAAAGAAACAAAAGCTCCTAGTAAACTGTTAGTGGGTAAATCATCAAGTTTAGCTTTAACAACTAAGCCACCGATTTCAATTAAACGACGGGTACGAGCTTTTCTCCTAACAAACTAGATCTCAAGAATGCTCTATTTTAATCACACTAAACCCTAGTTTTGCTGCCTGTTTCTGAAAGTTTTTTACTATTGTTTCTTGATATTGTTTTTCATAATTTTCAATTCCCTTTTCTATATAGTCTTGACCATATCTTAGTAAGCGATAAAATATACATGCCAGCTTCCTTGCTGTAGCAGTAATAGCTTTTTGTACACCAGCTCTACTTTTGATCCTTCTGTAAAATCCTGCTAATGCTGATTTTCCTTTACCTAGGTTAAAAGCAGCCATTCTAAAAGCCATACTTGCTTTATTTTCTACCTTCTTTGTTCTAGTATAAAACACTTTACCACCAGTAATTTTGTTAGTAGGACTTAAACCAAGCCAAGATGTAAAATGTTTCTCTGTAACCCATTTGTCCATATCTAATCCCACTTCAGATACTATTGTTTGTACACTTAATTCACTTAATCCTGGAATCGTAGTAAAATCTACTCCTGTTGCATTATATAGTGATTGTTGTAAATTAAACTTTGGAGCATTTTTACTTCTGTATTGTTTTGTACTATTTATTAACTCACCATCACCACGTTTCTCAAACTCTTTGTAATATGCTTCTATTTCTTTGTCACACTCATTGATTTGTTTTAGGTAAAACTCATAAATATCTAATTCTTGCTTTAATACTATAAGATGCTCTTTACGATAATCTCCCTCTAGTGCTTTAATTATAGTTTCTTCATCATTCTTTATACGATGATCTCTAAACGCTGCTAATTTATTTGTATCTCTTTCACCAGCAATAATTGCTTTTATTATACTTATCCCAGTAACGCCCGTTATATCACTAATCACATGATGTAACTGAATATTCATTTCATTAAGGGCTTTCTGCATACGGTTGATATGGGTTACAGCACTTTTTGTTAATCTGTCCCTTTGCCTTGTAAAAGTTCTGAGTACACATATTTGATCTTTTGGGCGGAATGATCCATTTAATAATCCATAGCTATGTAGTTGTTGTAACCATTGGCAATCTTTAATATCTGTCTTACGACCAGGTACATTTTTTACATGTCTGGCATTAACTAATATTACTTCAAAACCACTACTCTCTAAAATCTGAAATATAGGTATCCAATACACTCCTGTTGACTCCAGAGCTATAGTCTTAACACCACATTTTTTTAACCAATTTGCCATTTCTTTTAAATCACTTGTAAAAGCTGCAAACTTGCGAACATTCTTATCATCTCTGTCAGCTGGTACACATACGTAATGTTCTCTAGAACCAATATCTATACACGCTGCATCGGGATTAATTACAGCTAGTTTTTGTTTATTATTTTTACTATTTGGCATACAACCTCCTACGTTCACAATCAGACCGAGCTAATTTAAAGTTGGAGTGGTGTTAAAAATTAATCTCCTAAACGAGGTCTCTTATATATTAATAAAACATACAATACCATCAATGATATTACCAACAACTCCAAAATCATGCTTTCTTACGGACTGCTTAAACCGTACCATTAAAAGCCACCGATTATAGCTCTTTAACTAACTCGGCTAACTTAAACTTTAACACAAAATACCTATAATATCCTTATAGTTGATAACTTACCTCTAATAGTTTGTCTATATTATTACATAATGCTTAGCATTTTGTTCTCTGCTTGTTTGTAAAAACAGGGAGAGACGCAATATATAAACCTAAAGGTTTATTTTTGTTTGCTGGTTCATATGTTTGAGATTCAGTGGATGATTTTAAGATTGCATGGTAATGTCAATGATGGATTGAACATTGTTAGAATTAACAAACCATGGCAATACAGTTTGCAAGAATAGAAATAGTTGGCAGAAGTGAAGGTAAAAATGCTTGTCTGAAAGCTGCTTATAATGCAAGGCTGATTATTAAAGATGAGAGAACTAACATTACTTATAATTTTAGCAAAAAAGGCGATAATGTTTACCATGCAGTATTATTACCTAGCCACGTAGATCAGAAATTCAAAAATCCAAGTATCTTGATGAATGAAGTGGAAAGGAGTGAGAAAAGAAAAAATAGTCAATTATTAAAAGATGTAGTTATAGCTCTACCTGATGATAAGGAATTAGATTTAGATGATAGAATAACTATTACCCATAAAATAATCGAAGAGATGGGATGGGTAAGAAATGGACTTGGAGTTCAGGTTGATATTCATCAGCCACATGATGGAGAGAAGAATTGGCATGCCCATCTGCTTGTTACCACCAGAAGATTCACAGAAGACGGTAAAGCTTTAGGAGCTAAGGCAGTAGATTTAAATCCTAAATTTGCCAAAGTTAAGGGCAAAGCATTCATTATCCCCGAAGATAAAATTATTCATGAAAAAGCTAAAGAAGTAATCAATCAATATTTTGCTAAGTTAGGTTTAGAAATCAGAGTAGACCCGATAAGTTTTATGCCACAGCAGCATGTTGGTCCTACTAGAATGAGAAGTATTATCAATGAAATATCTGAGCAAAATAACATATGCAGGCTTGCCCATCTTGAAATTATCAAAGGAGCGGATGGAGTGCTTGATCGCATGATTCGTCATCAAGCTATTTTTACTAAATTGGATATAGAAAAAGCAGTAAAAGAGATTAAAGAAGAAGCAGAAAAGCAAAAACTAATAAGGGAAATATTAAATTCAGATAGGCTGGTAAAACTATATAATGAAGATGGCACTGATACTAAATACTATACTACTCAAGAGATAAGGGATGAAGAATTAAGGATACTAAGAATAGCAGATAAGATCAATAGTCAGATTCATTTTAATAACGTTATTAAGCTTAAAAGTGCTATCGACAACCTAGCTAGTGTTAATGAAGCACAAAGAGCAAGCCTGCATCATATATTAATTAATAGTCAAGGTATTAGAATCCTTCAAGGTAGAGCTGGCAGCGGTAAGTCACAAGTACTTGCGAAAGCTTATAAAATTGCCACCAATCATGGGCAAAATATTATAGGACTCGCTCCTACTCATAAAGCAGCATCAGAACTTAAAAGTAAAGGCTACCAGAAGTGTCATACAGTAAAAGGATTTTTATTTAAATTGTATAATGGTAAAGCTAATCTACCAAGAAATACTACGCTAGTAGTAGATGAAGCAGGAATGGTAGGTAATAGTGATTATTTAGAATTACTAAAAGTAGCAAGGAGTAACAATTGTAATCTAATACTGGCTGGAGATGAGAGACAACTAACTTCCGTTGAGCGAGGAGGAATGTTTACAGTATTGGCTAGTAAATTTGGCTCATATGAATTAAGTAACATTAGAAGACAAAGCAAGGCATGGGCAAGAGAAATGGCTTCATGCTTTGCAAAATCAGATATTGCCGGTGGTTTGCGTTTACTTGCACAGCATAAATGTTTAAAGATTGATCATACGCTAGAAGAATCAATGGCAAGATTAATTAACGATTGGAGTAACAGCAAATTTGCTCTAAATGAGCGTTTAATAATTACCATGCGTAATGCTGAAGTAGATAGTATTAATCAAGGGATCAGGGAGTTACTAAAAGCTAAAGGCTTGCTTACTGGTCAAGAATATAGATGCTATATACCAGCTCAGCAGTATGAAGATTATATGGCAGGAGATCGTATTTTGTTTAAAACAACTATTAAAGATTTACAAATAGAAAATGGGGAATTTGCAACGATAACTTCAGTAAGCAACGATAAGTTTGTTACTAAAACAGATAGCGGGAAAGAAATAGAATTTAATCCTCAAGATGTAAGCTTTAAACATGGCTATGCTTCTACAGTGTATAAAGCACAAGGAGCCTCAATTAAAGATGTCTATGTATTACATAATCTAGCAGGAAATAGCAGAAATTCTTATGTAGCCATGACTAGACATATAGAAGAGGTAAAACTCTATTATAATAGGGAGGCTACCAGGAATATGGCCAGTTTAATATCGCAACTTAGTAAAATAGATAATAGGCTATCTAGCATTAATTTTAAAACTTTAGAAGAATTAGTAGCGATTCAAGATCAAAAAAATAAGAGTCCTAATATTATAGATAAAGTAGGTAATTGGTTTAAAGGGGTAGTAGAAGATATTAAGGATAGATTACACAGTAATGATAACTATTACCACTTAAGAGTGAGATCAAGATCATCTGCTAAAGTAGCAGAAATCCTAAGAAGCACTAGCACAAATTTTGCCACAAGCCATAAAGCCCAAGAAGAGCAAAAAAGCTCTTCTTATAACCTTACGAATTGTAATAAACAAGATACAACAATCAGTGTTAAGTTACAAGAGGATATTATGGCAAAGAATAAAATAGATTATAATTCTATTAATAAACAAAAAGCAGTAGAATTAAAGCAACTATTATCATTTAAAGCGGAAGAAATAGGTAGAAATTTGCTAGGCAGTCCAAACAAGCATTTATCAAATAGTCAAGTGTTACGCTGGGAGAAAGATGGCAAAATAGTGATGAGGATAGGTGGCAGTAAAGCTGGCAGATGGTATGATTTTAGTAAAGGAGAGGGAGGAGATTTATTTACCTTAGTACAAAGAGAAAAAAATTGTGATTTTGTAGAAGCTAAGAAATATTTACAAGATATGGTTGGTGTGTCAAACAATAGCAAGTTATTAGAAGATAAGATAAAAGAGCAATTTGACCAAAAAGTTAAGAATCAAGATCAACAAGCGAAATATGCTGAAATATCTAAGATAAAGAGAGCTGAAGAATTATATGAAAAATCAGATTCTATAATCTATATGACGCCAAATAATATAGCAAAAAAATATTTATTAGAACATCGTGGAATTAAAAAAATATTAACAGGATATCAACTAAATAATGATCTTAGAACCAATATGATGTGGGACAGTAATAGCAAACAATATTATCCTGCATTAATTGCTTTTGCTAGAAATAAAGATGGTAATATTACCGGTGGACAATCAATTTATTTAAACAAAGACACAAATAATAAAGCTGATATTGAGGTTAATAAACGTTCATTTGGTAGAATCAGAGGTTCTTTTGTTGAGATTAATAAAAATAACGAACAGCAGAACGTACAAAGCAGGAATGTACAAAGCAGTACAGATGGCAATAATTCAGTTAGTAATATAACGATTATAGCAGAAGGGGTAGAAACGGCTTTAAGCATTGCAGAAGCTGGTATTAAAGGCAAAATTCTTTGTAGTTTAGGTGTAAGTAACATTAGGAACTATGAGCCTATCAAAGGTGAGAGAATAATAATTGCTGCTGATAATGATGGTCAAGAAGCAGTATCGGTTCACACTGTAATGAAAGCTCAGGAAGAATTAATTAGCAAAGGAGCTGTAGTATCAATAATACGACCACCAGAAAAAGGCGATTTTAACGATATGTTAAAATCCCAAGGAGCAGAATCTATAAACAAGCTTATAGAGCCTGAAATAGCAAAATTAACAGTAGCTAGTAAAATAACTAAACAGTCATCCTTAAAAGCAAGTGATGATAGCAAATCACAATTTCAGTATATAGAATTACTATTGTCAAAAATGGTAAATAACGATAATAACGAACTAAATAATTTGCAACAACAGCAAATAAAAGCTTTAGCACAGTTTGGCACAGCAGAAAATATCGATACTGCTTTACAAATCTACAGAGAAAAAGGTATAGATTCTTGTACTGCTTATAGTAACAAGATTTGCATAGCAGCAATAGAGCAGAAGATACAGAAAGATTTACAAATTATGCAGAATAAATTTGATCCTAATTATAATCTTGGTGATAAAAAATTTTGTGATATAGTAGTACATGATTTTCAAGGCAAAAGCCATCTCGTCCCTGAAGATTACTTAAATGCCATAGGAAGAGATAAACAAATAATGCAATATATAAGTCCAAGCTCAGAAATAGCTAAAGAAATAAGAAGTGCGGTAAAGCAAGTATCTGAGATCAAGCTAAATCAAGGAATAAGAGTTTAGAGTGTAGTGTAATAATATTTTATCAAGTTAAAAAATATAAATATATGAGTGAACAAGGAAACCTGCTGGGTGATCCAGATCAGGATAAGAAGAAAGCTAAGCATGATAAGATATTTCGTAAGGCACTGGAGAATCCTCTAGTTGCTAATGAGTTCTTTAATGCACATTTGCCCCCAAATATTAAAAGTTTAATAGATTTTCCTAGTTTAGCAATGGAAAATACCACTTTTGTAGAAAGCTCTTTAAAAGATTCTATCTCTGATGTTTTATTCTCATGCAAATTTGATAAACAAGATGGATATTTATTTTTGCTTGTCGAACATCAATCAAAAGCAGATCATTTTATGGCTTTTAGGCTATTTAAATATATGATTAATATTTGTGAGCGATATTTAATACAAAATCCTAAATCTAAAACTTTACCGTTGGTATACCCGATGATATTCTACAATAGTCAGGAGAAATACAATGTTGCAAGGAATTTGTGGGATTTATTTGCCAATAACAAATTAGCAAGAGAATTATGGATTAATGATTACCAATTAGTGAATGTCCATGAAATACCAGATGAAGAGTTTAAACAAAGGATATGGTCAGGGATATTAGAATTTTTTCTCAAGCATATACATGAGAGAGAGTTGTTAAAAAGATGGCAAGAAATATCAGATATATTACCGGAATTAACCAAAATAACGATAGGCTATGATTATCTAGAAATGATACTATATTATACTTTGACAAAGATAGAGCAAGCTGATAAAATAAAGCTAGAGAATTTATTATCAACAAAGTTGAATACGGAAATAGGAACAAGGCTTATAAGAAGTTTAGCAGAGCATTGGCAACAAGAAGGAAAAGAGTTAGGTATTCTTGAAGGCTTACAAGTTGGTGAAACTAAAGGTATCCAAATTGGAAAAGCTGAAGGAAAAGCTGAGGAAGGAGTTGAAATAGCAAAAAAACTATTATCCCAAGGTTGTAATATTGCTTTAATTTCTAGTGTAACCGGTCTTGATGAAGCTTTTATTAGTTCTTTAGAGTAAACATATTTCTTGTAAAATTTACTCTGCTGTTTGAAAAATCATTTATAAAAATTCTGAAATAACAAAAAAGTTTTTTATACACAGCTTACCTCTAAAACTCGTAATACTAAATTAGCGATTTAAAGGGGCATTATAATAGAATATTTCTTTATAAGGTTCCCCCCCCTCCATCAAACAATTGAAATCTTTTAAAAATACCATTAAAATGGTTTTATATTTTTAGATTTAAATCAAGTTTGTAAATTCATTTTAAGTTTAGTAATAGGGAAATTACCCGCAAGTTTTACATAACAGGTAAGATCTTCTAGATTCATAATTTCAGAAGGCATTACTAATAATTTTCTTTTCTCTAAGCTGTGCATATTTACTCCATCACGCATGGAGTTAGCACCATAAGAGAGATTCTCTTGAGTTTCAATAATTTCTTGCTCACCAAGCATTAAAGCTGATTTATGTGCTGTTTGTTGATCACTTACTCGAAAAATAAACTTGCTGCCAAATAGATCAAGCATTGAAGCTGCTCCTGCATGACCATATATTTCCTCTAATTGATGAATATTTTGCATACCTGCAACAACGCAGCCACCATATTTCCTACTCTCAGCTAAAGCTATAGGGAGTGAAGATATCTTGTGTAAAGCTGGCAGCTCATCAATTACAAACCACATATTACTATGAGTATTATTGATATTTCTATTCATTAATGCTTTTATCGCTATGCTAATCCATGCAGCAATAAGTGGTCGAAGCATTACTCTTTGATTAGGAGTACTAGTTATAAATAACCAACCTTTGTCCGCAGTAAACCACTTTCTAATACTAAAACTACCATCAGGCTTTAAATGTTGCAGAGCTTCAATATTTTTACTAACAGTTGCTTGAATACCTGAAGATGTCTCAGGGGCACTACTGCTAATTATACCGGCTACTGCACTATTTTTAAAGACCCTAACAAATTCCTTATTATTTGCATAAAGAATAGTATTTATTAGCTTTTTGATGTCTTTACTATCCTGATATAATCTTAATCCTTCAGCCAGTACCAACTCAGCACTTTTAGCAAAAAAATCATCTAATTTTGGATTATAATTACTAAAGTTACTTGCCATATCATTATAATCCCAAATTTCATGACAATCATTCCATGGTAACCATGCTGAACTATTCTCTTGTAAGGGATTAAGTATCTTATCACATTTGGAATCAAAAAATCGATCAGTAAAGCTACCTGTTAAATCAACAATAATTGCTCTACCTCGCTCTTTTCTAATCTGAGGTAATAGCTCATTTAACATATTAGTTTTACCGCTACCTGTAGTACCGGTAATAAGAATATGTCTCCTTTCACTATTTTTAACTAATGGTAATCCAGAAAAGCAAATATTAGCAGCTTGCTTGTTTTTATAAAGCATTTTTGCTAAAATACCTGCTTTGACAAAATCTGCTCCTCTGATCTTATCTTGAATAACAGCTTTTTTACCTCGATACATAAAAAAGATTATAGCAGTAAATATTCCAACAGTAAAAGTAATGATACCTTCTTGCCAAGCTGAATGCAATAAAAATTGCCCAAATTGATTGATATTATGCGAATGTGGTGTAATATGCCAGAATTTATGCACAAATTCTTCAGCATTACGGTAAACCCAAGCTTTTTGTTCTAAATAATAGAATTTAATGCCTATTTGGCTTATAGGGTAAAAATGCTCTCCTATGGCAAGTTTTAATTGTACGTATCTCTCTATAATAAAATAATATAAGCTTACTAAGGATAATTTCTGATATATACGCCACATTAACCAAACTACAGTAAATACTAACCCAATAGTTAAAGCATTGATACTTCCTTGACTAAACATTCGTAGCTGATGAGCAAAAATTTGTGAACCACGAGTAAAATTATTTTGATTTTGTGGTTGCATAGAATTATAAATTATCTTGCATTATCTTTAATTTTTCTTCAAACTCATTAGCCATAAGATCATTACCTAATTTCCTTAGACCTTTAATTGCTCTTTCATATTCCTCTATAAGATTAGACCTATATTTAAGAGCCAAGTTAAAGTTCTTTGTAGCTTCTTTGTGTTTACCTAAATTAACTAAAACAATACCTTTTTCAAAATAACTTTCAGAATAATCATCTTGATGCTTAATAGCTAAATCATAGCTCTTAATTGCATCTTTATATTTTCCTAATTTTCTTAAAGATGTACCTTTGTTACAATATACCGCTGCATAATTTGGTTTGTGATTAATGGCTAAATCATAATTTTTAATTGCCTCTTGGTGCTTACCTAATATACTCAATGTATAGCCTTTCAAATTGTATGTTGCTTCATCATCAAGCTTATATTTGATAGCCAAGTCAAAATTTTTAATTGCTTCCTCATATTTCCCTAAATGCATTAAAGATGTTGCTTTATTATAATAGGCGTATGCATAATCAGGTTTATATTGAATTGCTAAGTTACAATTTTCAATTGCTTCTTGATATTGACCTAAGTTTATTAAAGCAATTCCTTTATTATAATAAGCTTCCGGGTATTTTATGTCATATTTAAGTGCAAGATTATACTGTTCTATTGCTTCTGGATATTTTCTTAAGTCATTTAATACACTACCTTTATTATTATATGCTGATGCAAAATTTGGTTTATATTTTATAGCTATGTTATAAAATACAATCGCTTCTTGGTATTTACCTAATTTTTTATATGATACTCCTTTATTATTATATGCTTCCGCAAAATCATACTCATATTTAATAGCTAAATCATAATTTTTAATTGCTTCCTCATATTTTCCTAAATTAGCTAAAACCATTCCTTTATAGTTATAAGCATCGGCATAATTAGGTTTATATTCAATTGCGAGGTTTAAATTTTTTATTGCTTCCTCATACTTACCTAATTTATATAATGACTTACCAATATTAAAATATTCTTCAATTAAAATATTTGGATCTTGAATCTTGTTTTGTAGATCTATTGGTTGTGGTTTGTCATTAACAATACTAGTGGTATTTTCTGCAAAAGCACTGCTAAAAAATATTAATGGTAAGATGAATATGAATGCTAATTTTTTGATATTTTTCATAAACTTATCCTTAATTATTTTCATTTTTATAGCCTGGTAGTTTAGTGTTTCTTTTCTTTATCGCCTTGCTACTTATTTCAAGATTATCTGCTATTTGCTGGCCAGTTCTGACAATCGTTGATTCAGGAGTTTTATTAAATTCATCTTCAATTTGTTCCCTCTTATCTTTTACTTTAGCAGATAACTGCTCAAGAATCTTTACTTTTTCTACTTCATTATTATCTACATTATTAATTAGCATTTGTTCTACATTTTTATCATAAATATCATTTCTTCTGTCATCAATACTACTAATAGCCGCTTGATCATTTAATCGTTGTTTATTTTCATCAAAACTTGATCGCAAGCTTTCTTTAGATGGAATATGAGAGCTACTTGTAGAACTTAAATTTTGCGGTATAGTATTATTAATTTTAGCTATATCTAACGCTATTTGTTCAGCATCTTTTTGGTGAGTACTTGCCCACATAGCAGCTTGCTCTTTACTACTTACTCCAGGAATATTTTTGGCAATTATGCTATTTAATACCGGTTCATTTAAATTACAATCAATAGCAGCAGAGTTTTGAGACACGTAATTCATATTATAGCTTAATTGCTCGATATTTTGTTTAGTTCTGGCTATTTCTTGCCCTACAGATTGTTGCTCAGAAAAATTACTATTTAGATTATTACTAAATGACTGCAGATCACTATTTGTGTGACCTAATCTACCCTCTTTAGTGGCACTTTTAATCTTAGATAATGCTTCATTATATGATTGTTGTTGGTTGACTGATTTTCCTTGTTCTTTTCCTTGGACATGATCTGATGTAACTCTTGATATTGCAGTACCAACCATAGTATTTAACCCTATACTTCCCTCAGCACTAGTACCAGTTCCTTTTCTATTACTGCTACCAGTATGATCAGTAGCAGCGATGCTATCTGAATTCATCTGCTGCAAGGCTAGATACTGGCTATCAGTAATACCTATAGATTTTGCTTCTTCATAGCTTAATCTTTTTCCTATTTCAGTTGCTATAGAATTTCCTGTAGTAGTTAAATCACTATATCTATCATTTAATGAGTCAAGATAACTTTGTGAGCTCATAAACTGAGATTGATAACTATCCTGTAATAATTTAGAAGAGCGGTAGTTGTTAACAAGTGAGTCTACTGCTTGAGTCAGCACTTGTCTACCACTAGCAGTACTGGTGACTCTCATTCCCCCATCATCAATAATTCCTCCTGCCATTTGAAGTAGTGGGGAAAGATTTTGTTGAGCAACAGTTCGATTGCCGATACTATAATTATCCATAGCAAGGTTATTATCAGCAATATTAGCACCAATATTACTTGCAACCGGTACTGGAGAAAATTGATTAGCCAAAGTGGTAGTTGCATGAGCACAAGCCTTTAATACTGCCCATGATAACATTGGAACTGAAGCTGCTAACATCTGAAATGTTGCAAACTCATGCAACAGAATTTCTGAAAAACTCCCCTGCGATAAGATATTTAAACCAGTAAGGTGACTCACGCCTTTACTAGCTAAGCTAATCATCCCTAAACAATGAATCACCGTAAAAAATACCGACCAGCTAGTTACCCAGATAATTAATGTGATCCAGGTCTTAAAGATAGTATAACCGCCTGGCAGCATCGACATTGGAAATACTACGAAGATGAGACAAATTACTAAGGCAAAAAATACTGATTGTAAGATAGGCATTATATTTGCTGCCATCTCTCCTGCAACCAGATAAGAAAATGATTGTTGAAATAATCCGCGGGTAGCATTCATACTAACTAACTGAGGATATATTCTAGATAGCAAAAATTTTTCTCTTAAATCATCATAAGCTTCACGATTAGCATTAAGTAACATTGCTTGCCTCATCCACTGGTGAATATCTGTTTGCTCTTTTTTAAGATATTTTAGAGTATCAGAGGTCATAGTTTTTAATCTGCTAGATAATATCTCTTGCCTATCAGACTGAATCCCTATGATATTTGCAAATTTAGTTAATAACCCATCATTTAATTCTTTATTAATAGCTGCCTTAATTAAAGGAGTTACTTGCTTGCAAGTTTTAAAAGAAATAGCAGAATTACTTGGGTCTTTATAATAAATACCAAAATTATTCGGCATATTTTGTTCGATAAAAGCAATTATATCACTGGCTCTTTGTGCTTCGGCTTTTTTACCTAAAATATTACCGATTATATAAGGTTTCATAAAGCATTGTCTTAAGAATTCTTTTGCGTTGGTTAAAGTTACTGGATCTTCTATTTGAATATCTTTGATTTTACCGACAGCTTTTGCCCCAAACATAATCCCATTCTTCCTGCTTGATAACCCTTCATCAGGTGGTAGTAAATGTTTTTCTAGCATTTCTGATAAGGAATAACTTATTTTTGATGATATAGAGGCAAATAAAGCAATTCCTATTGGAATATTATCAATTTTAACAGGAGCCTGCATTGATATTTCATCCTTAAGCCATACATTTGCTTTTGGAGCAAATAAAAAGATAAAAATAAATAAGGATGGAAAAAACCACTCCATGGCAAAAATACCAATATTACCTCTAAAAATAGCACGAGTTGCTGCCCAAATTCCACCGATTGTCAAAGCAAATTTACCTACCGGTGTAAAATACTCACTATTTGAGGCAAAGACTCTTCCTATACCATTAAAAATTTGCCATAATATATCTCCTCCACCAAATGTATGTATTACGTAATCTGCCATATTCTTTTTAATTTTTATCTGCTTTGCTTATTTTTGTACTGCTTATCTGCTTGCTCATCTAATTTTAATTTATAATTAATTTTTAAACCTTCTCTTTAGCAATTAAATGTTGTTCTATTAATCTTGCTCTTCTATCAATCTGATCACTACTTGTTAGCATATTACTCCATTTCTCCTGAGCAAAAAGTTGTACTTGATCTAAAGCTTTTAAGTAGGCAGTTAAATGATGATCTGCTACTTGCTTGGATTTTAGCATAGTTACTGCTTTTCTGACCTCAGAGACTACCTCCTTTAAATGCTGCAACAAGCTGTAACTAGCCACTAATTCTGAGGAGCTATCTAAAATAGTTACCCCAGATATTGCCTCTAAAGTAATATAATCATATATTGGAAATGCTTCTCCTATTGAAGATAGGAAAGATATGTCTGTATTACTAAACTCATTGTTGCTTGCCAGTTTACTCTTTAATTCATCTAGTTTTGTTTTAGCCTTGCCTTGATATGATTGATCTGGAGCAATAGTAATATTGCGTCTTAGAGCTGGGTTTAAACAATGAATATTATCACAAGTATAAATTGAGGCTGATTCTCCGCCTTTTAAATGAGCAATCCAGCTCTTTTCATCTTGAGCAAGTGACGCAAAGAAATAGACATTATTATCTCGAACTATTATAGTTCCCGTCATTGACATAATGGCATTTCTCATATTTTCAGGAATCCCTGCTTTTTCTGCTGCCCTGATAAAAATATTATAATTATCTAGCATTAGCTCTGGATCTTTATTTTGGATATTCGCTAAAGCTTGTTTCTGCTCTAAATCACTACGACATTTTTTACCGGCAGCAAAATAATCAAAGCCAGAGCTGGATTGTAAATCCTTGCAAACTGATTCTCTCATTGCTGAATCTTTAGGCAGTACTGAAGCAAAAAGAGCCTTAGTCATTTCACAATCGCCCTTAGCAAATTGATTCATTTCCATAGCAAGATTTCTTAAATCTTTTAGGGCATTTTCTATTTGCGGAGCAAAGGTCTTAAGGCCCAATGAAAATGCATAAGCTTTTGCTTGCGAACCTATATTTTTCATCAGCTGTACTAACTCATCTCCTGAAATAATAGAAAAACTACCAAGATAAGAATCAATACCACTACAGCTCATGGTCAGTGTTGGCGGAGTTATAGAGATCGGATTAAAAGCTGTTTTACTAGTCCGCATTGATAGTCCTCCTGCTGCATAATAGCCGGCAGCTTGAGATTGATATGAACCAGGTTTCGTTACATTAACACTCATCCCTTCAAATACATCCTGTAAATCCCAAGCATAAGATGTTGTCGCTTGTAACAATAAAACTATCATGAAAATATGCATCACATGTTTTATGTAGATCACTCTTCTAAACTTATTGTTACCAATCATAATCACTAACCTTTAGTACATTATAGTACTGCACTATCAATAAAATATTTTCAGAAATTTTATTTTCACTAATAATGCCTTTTGCAATTAGATATATTTGTTTGCCGCTGCTATCGACTAAATATAATACCGGTACAAGCTTTGCAGGATTTAGTGTTTGTAATAAACCGGTATCTTTAATGGTTGGCATCCCTTGAAATCTAGTTTCACTATTACTTACAAAAATTAATTGAAAGCCATATTTATCTGCAAATTCTCTTACAATAGGGGTAAATGCCTGACAGTAATTGCATCCTTGATTTACTTGCATAATTAATCCCCAATTCTTAGCTAACAATCTTAGTTTTTTGCTGTTTTCTTCTTCTTGCCTTACTTCATATAATTTTTTATGTAAGGAATTTACTGGTTCATCCATGTTTACTAGCTTGTAATCTAGTATCGTTGCTAGTTGCCACATGGTGGCAAATTTATGTGATTTTTCTAAAATTTGTTTATGTAACCTTTGAGCAATAATGACATTTTCTAGCGTTGGATTATCAAGAGCTTGACGCTGAGCTCTATTAAATTCCTTCTTTAAAGCTTCTATCCTTTCATCATAAGGCTCAAGTTCTGGCTCTTGCTTTTTTTTATCTTGAGAAAATTTTAATATTTCTGGCTTGTAAACATGATCCTCATTATACCATAAAAACCCTTGAGGTTGTTGCCAAAATTGATTATTTACATTAAACCTGATCATTTCATTTTTATTACTACTATCTAACTCCATAGTACCAGCAAATGCATGATTTGACCAATCATTGATTAATAACCATAAATTAATTACTAGTAATGTAATAGCTAGTGATGATTTAGTTATTGTGTTTACTAACCACTTCATTATTTTAATAAGATAAATTTGAATCAGTACAATTATTATTAGACCTTTGTTGTTGCATTATAGGCATCTGGTTTTTTAGTTGCTGTGGAAAACTCTTACTCATTTTACTTTTAGCATGATCAAGTAAATCACTAAATAGCTCCTCTAAATCAAACTTAGAAAAATCTATTCTTTGCAGCTCTTCTACTGTAAATCCCCTACAATTAGCATATTGTGCTGTGCCAAAACCAATAGCTAATTGTTTTTTGCCTTGTTCTTGAAATACTCTTGCAAGTTTTGAATTAAAACAACAATAAGTAGATTTTTTAGTAATACATGTCTTAAATATTTTATCTTTCTTAGCACAATATGTACCAACATAGTAGCACTGACCTTTTGCTTTTTTTAAGGCTAAGGCTTTTTCTTCTGCATTACACCTACTTAATCCTAAATCTTTGCCCCAGCCTTTAAACCCAGAACAACAATTAAGAAAATTACCAATATTTACTTTGCGGCAACTGCTGGCATGCCCTTTAAATACTGAAATCGGATTTGTCTGCATATCTTTTTTCATTTCATTTAGCATGGCAAGGTGCCCAATACTTGCAATATCATTCTTTGGCACAATAGTTGCAGTATGACAATTCCCTCCTAAACAAAACATTTTTGATCCTGCTATAGAGGAGCTAAACTCTTTTTTCTGGGCTATACATATGTAATCTTTGTGCCATTGCAAACAAATACTAGCAGCTTGCTTAACGCAATTGCTCCTTGCAAGTTCACAAGCTTGCTTCTTTAAATGATCACACCCATATTTTGGCTCACTACTACATTGATATTTAATTTGCTCACTCCAGCATGGACGATTAACATTATATTGATTAAAAAATAATTTATCACCAGCTTCAAGACATATGCGATTTATTTCATGGCATTCATGTTCTTCAAGCAAAGCTTCTAAAGATTTATTTACTATTTGGAAATATTCACTTTTTTCTCTAAATTCCTTGATTTTATCACGATATTTATAAGTAAAAACATATCTATCCCATTTTACTATATCTCTATCCCAGCCTTCAGTTAACGCTCCTTCTCCTTGAGAAGAAATGCCCATATATGTATCAATATGATCAAGAGAAACATTTAACTTACCGGCAATTGCTGCTCTTACATCAAGCATTATTGCTTGATTATTATGCATATGCATGCTGTATATTGTTTTACGCTTACCGAAATGTCTTTTCTTTTTCCAAAAGACAGGATAAAGCCAGTGACGATAACTGTTACTTATCTCAGAACCTGAAAATGCTATTGCTTTATCTTGCCAATCGCCCCATTTATCTATTAATTCAGCATCTAGTATAAGATTCCTGATAATATCTATTTCAAATTCTGCCCCTTCACAGCAACTCTTATTAATTTTGGTTTTGAATACTTTTTCACTAACATTAAGTGCAGTCCCTTCTGTATGCTTTAATGGATCTGCCTCAATCTTAGCTGAATTACTAATTAAGGGATTGTCAGGATTAAGGTCATATTCTTGCATTGCATTTATTTTCTTCAGCTCACTTTGTTGCAGTAATTGCCCTTGTGCAGAGTTATTTAGCATAACACTACCTTGATTTGTTAAGTCTTGATCATTCATTTTACTTAAATTTGATATATTTACCTCTTTATCAAATATTATCTTATTGCCCATTTGATTAGGATTACCAAGCTTAATACTGTGTTCATACTGTCTGGCACTATTATAACTATCCTCCATAGTAGCAGAGTAAGAACTGATTGCATTCATCACTAAAGTAACTAACATAATAATATTAATACGGGCTGTTGAAAAAGTCTACAATGATTTAAATATATTACAAAATATAAACTCTTAGTTTACGCTAAAATGCGTTTATTTAGTAAAATTTTAAGTTATTACATAGAAAGGATTAGGTATAAAGCACTTTTTCAACAGTCCGATGACATTAGTTTACAGAATGAAGCGAAGTGGTGGAAAGTATTAATTGATCGCAATAAGAATGGTGAGAGATTTTTAACTGAGAATTTGCAAATATTTATCACAACTACAAAAAATGGAGTGGAAATAGCAGAAGAGAAACTGCTGAGCCATTATAATAGTTTAGATTTTCAACTAGCTAGAAACGATAAATTGCATCTTGTTGGTTTATTATCAATACTGCCAATGCAGCAAGCAGTTTTTTGGAAGTCTTTAAAATTCTTTCAATTAGTAAAAAACGTTCCTGCAAGTGAGGTAGTTGCTAAATTACCTATTCATGGAGAATGGAAAGGTATTAATAGAAGCGGTGTATTACTACTTGGTCACAAAGGTGAGATGTTTAACTGGAATCCATTTTATAGGGTAGGAGGTGCCGGTAACTATAATGTATGCGTGATGGCACCGTCAGGCAGTGGGAAGTCATTTTTTTTGCAGGAACTCGCTACTAGTTTAGTGTCGCAAAATGTACAAGTATTTGTGCTAGATATAGGATCGTCTTACCAAAATATTGCTGAGGCTATGGATAATAGTGAGTTCTTAAGATTTAATGCATTAAATGATCTATCACTTAATCCGTTTCATGGGATTATAGGTAGCGGAGCTGTTTATTTAGAAGCTCAGAAGCTAAAGCGAGAAGGTAAAAGCAAAGATGAGATTATGCAGCGTACCGGTTTAACTGCTGAAGGATTAGAAATATTATTCTTGGAAAATAATAAGGCAAAAGAGGTCGCCGAGAATGAGACTATTGAGGTTTTAAAGATTGGAGAGCATTTTGTAACCAAGGATGCGATTATTTATGCAAAAACTACTATAGCTACAATGTGCGGTGTGAGCGGAGATAACACAAAAGAAGCTATAATTGAAAAGGGATTAAATGAAGGGATAAAGCAATACGGGGATACGCTAAACTTAGATAAATATGCGGGGGTTCTAGAAGAGATGGAAAATGGTATGGGAAGAGATCTTGCAATATCTCTATATCCATATACATCGAGTGGAGTTCATGGCAGGTATTTTAGGCAAGGAAAGAATGCTAAATTCAATTCACCTTTAACTGTATTTGAATTTGAAGAAGTTAAAGGTGATGAGGTATTCTTGTCAGTCATTTTGGGCATAATATTAATGCAAATAACAATGCAATTTTTATGTGGGGATAGAAGTATAAGAGATTTGTATTAATTGTTGATGAAGCATGGAGAATTATAGATCATAGCGTAGGTTTTTTAGAAGCATTTGCAAGAACTGTCAGAAAATACGGTGGGAGTTTAATCACCTGCGTACAAGAGTACAAAGATTTAGATAACGGACCGAAGCATCAAGCAATTTTAAATAACAGTAGCTGGACGGCAGTGCTGCGTCAAGAACCAGCTGGGATTGGTCAGATGAGACATTCTGAGAAATTTAAGAACTGTGCGGCATTAATCGAGACTATTACCAAAGATCCGGAAAATAAATATTCTGAGATTATGATCATGGGCAGTAACTTACGTGTTGTAGGAAGATTAGTGGTAGATCCGTATAGCGAGTGCTTGTATTCGACGGAGAGTGAGGATTATGGCTTTTTGCATCAATGCAAGAATAATGGAATAGATAAGGATACGGCAATTAGAGAGCTTATCAAAAGAAAGGGCAAGAAACTACCAGCATTTAAAGTGGATCATAAAAGTATAGAGCCAAAAAGCGGCAGAGAGGAGATAATTCTAATATGAATCAGAATCAGATATCAAATAACGAGTCTAAGACATCACTTCAGGTGGAGGCTGTAAATAATATTACAGTAAATAAGCATCAAGTGAATGTGACAAGACTTATGATAATATTGTTAATATTTCTAATTGGGTGTTGTTGTGGACATCTTGGATCGCAAATGCTCTCTAATTACCAAGATAAAATGCAAATATTATATGTATCACGCAGTGAGATAATGGATTTAGAAAAAGCAAGACTTGAACAGAGCCAAGATCCTGCGGGCAGGATGTTTTTTGGAGAGATTAATAAGGCAATCAGTTTAATTCGGAGAGAAGCGATTAATTATGAGGATAAATATCACCGTGTGATATTTGTAGGAGATAATTATGTGGAAGGGAGAAATGCTAAATCTATTAGTAAAATAGTATATGAAAAAGTAATGCATCAATTAAATGTCATAAATAGTAGTATATAATGATTAAATTAACATTTAAAATACTAATAATTTGTAAAGTAATATTTATTATTGATGCCCATGCTATGGATCCAGGAAAGCAAGGTGCAACATACGAGGTAGTAGAGGAAGGGTTTGTCAGCATGATTAAGAATCGTTTATCGACGCTTGATTTGCAGCAACATCAAGAAGAGATGCTACGAACAGCAAGACGTCAGGTATTAGAGCCAGCACCTGTTGTTGGCATAAGAGCTACAAGTAAGCCAAGGGAGTTTTGGTATGATCCAAGTTTTACCTTAACAAAGGATATAAAATTATCTGACGGCAAGATATTACATAAGGCAGGTACAAAAGTGAATCCTCTAGATCACATGGTGTTTGATCGCGAGCTAATATTCATCGATGGAAGAAGTCAGGAGCAAATGGAGTGGCTTAAGCAGCGATTAGATGGTGCAGAACAAAATAATACGCAGATGATAGTTACACAAGAACGCCAAGAAGAATATAATAATTTAGAAATGATAATTCTTGTAGGTGGAAAAATACTGGAGTTACAAGAGGATATAGGTAGAACATTATATTTTGATCAGGCAGGTGAGTTAACGAATAAGTTTGGTATTGAGCAAGTTCCGGCGATAGTGGTACAAGACGGCAAGAGGCTTAAGATATCTGAAATCAAGATTTAGATTAGACGTAAAATAACTGCTGGCGACGAATAGAAAAAAGAACGCCTCCAGCAGCAAGAGTCATAAAGAATAACGTTAGTAGGTGACAAGAAGAAGAGCAGGAAACCTACTAACATAAATAAGTTAAAAGTAATAATAGCAACAAGTCAAGAAGAATTTAAAGCGAGGTAATAAGGTAATCATGGTAATAAAGCAATATAGTGGGAGTGATGGTACTAGCATTAATATTCAAGGATATGCAGAGTTTTTAGAGAAATTAAAGAATCGAGTTGCTACAAGCAGATTGAGAGCGGCTAGAGCAGTTAACACGGAGCTAACAACACTTTACCATTATATTGGTACTGAGATTTTAGATCGTCAAAAGAGATATGGCTGGGGTTCTAAAGTAATAGATAATTTAAGTCAAGATTTACACTCAGCTTTTCCTGAAATGAAAGGTTTTAGTAGTAGAAATTTAAAATACATGCGACGCTTTGCTGAAGAATATCAAGATTTTCAATTTGTGCAAGAGGTGCTTGCACAATTAACGTGGTATCATAATGTGACTCTATTAGACAAAATATCGGATAAACGCACTAGATTATTTTATATACACCAGGCAATAGAGTATGGTTGGTCACGCAATATTATGGTTATGCAAATCGAACTTGCGTTACATAAGCGTCAAGGTAAGGCAATAACAAATTTTCAAGATACATTACCATCTCCACAATCAGATTTAGCTTATCATACACTTAAAGACCCATATATTTTTGATTTTTTGAATATAGGTAATGAAGCACATGAGCGAGAAGTAGAAAAAGAATTAGTAAAACATGTAGAAAAGTTTTTATTAGAATTGGGTGCAGGATTTGCATTTGTAGGCCGACAGTATCACTTAGAGGTAGGAGATCAGGATTTTTATATTGATTTATTATTTTACCATTTAAAATTACGTTGTTTTGTAGTGATTGAGCTAAAGAATAAGGACTTTAAACCGGAATATGCGGGAAAAATGAATTTTTATTTATCAGCAGTAGATGATTTATTAAAGCATTCAAGTGATAACCCAACTATTGGGCTAATTTTATGTAAATCTAAAAATAATGTATTAGCCGAATATACATTACGAGATATGAGTAAACCTATTGGTTTAGCTGAATATAGATTAACAGAAAACCTACCGGAGGAAATAAAAACAGATCTTCCTACCATAGAAGCGTTAGAAGCAGAATTATCTAAAGATTTAAATTTTAAAGAATATAAGAATCAAGAATAAAAATATAAAGTAGTAAAATAATGAGAAGCAAAGATTATACAAATAAGGTGGTTAACCAGTCGCAAGAGACTAGCAATTGTGTGAAAAAATATTTTTGGCGAGTATGGGCATTAGATAAGATGATGACATGTGCACTAATTATGAGTTTATCAACACTTATGTTGCCTAATTTAAATGATGCAATAATGCTTTTTGTCTAGGGCGGTAGTATGTATCACAAAAGAAAGTTTGAAACCCAGATAGTCTATATGTAATAGTTGAGACGGGCTGTTGAAAAAGTTATAAAAAGAAGTAGAAAAGAGTTAATCTAAGGAATAAGCTGTATTTTTATGCTTAAATGAAGGTGTAAAGATGCAGGGTTATAAGCTTGATCAAAGTGTGAGATGTAATAGCCTTAGCTTAAGGCACATGATACCTAATGATCATTTATTAGTGAGGATTCATGAAGCTAAAGAATTAGAGTTTTCTTTTATCTATGAAATAACTAAGAATCGTTATTGTGCTAATTACGGACGTCCATCAATTGATCCTGTATTATTTTTTAGGATGCAAATAATAAGTTACTTATATGGTATAAAGTCAAATAGACGATTATGTAAAGAAATTCAGTTAAATATAGCATATAGGTGGTTTTGTGGTTTAAGTTTAGAGGATAAAGTACCGGATCATTCATCATTAAGTAGGATAAGAGATAGATTTGGGGTAGAACTATTTCAAGAAATATTTATAAGCTTGATTAAGCAATGGTATGAACTAGATATTATAAAAGGAGAAACAATTATTTCAGATGCCTCTTTAGTTGAATCTAATACCTCTATGAATAGCCTAATATTAAGAAAAGATCAAGGTGATTCACAAAAGAGAGAATTAAAAAAATATGAACGTCGTTATCATGATTTCCGAGAAGGGAAAAAAGTAAGGAAAATATCTAATCAAACTCATGTCAGTAGGACAGATCCTGATTGTAGTCTTGTATCAAGAACTAATGGTTATAAAAAGCTATGTTATAAGACCCACTACTCAATTGATTCAGATTCACGTATTATAATAGATTGTTATGTAAGTACAGGATCACAACATGAGTGTATTGTACTTCCAAGTAGAGTTTGGAATATATTAAATAATTTTTCTTTTAGAGTAAAAGAATGGATAGCAGACAAAGGTTATGGTAGAGGTCCAACCTATGGATATTTTAAATTACTTGGAATTACAACTTATATACCTTTACATGTAGATAATCTTGGTGAAGGAAAAATAAGTAGGGGGGAATTTCAATATGATAGAGAACAGGATAGATATAAGTGTCCACAGGGACATTATCTTTATCTGTATGATAAATTAGATAAAAAACAAATAAAACGTTATCGTATTACAGGAGGGCATTGTAAAAATTGCTCTCTAAAATCAGGTTGTATTTCTGATAATTATAGTAATAGAGGACGATTTATTTATCGTAATCCTTATCAGGATGAAATAGATGAGGTAAAGGTCAGACAGAATAGAATTGATTTTAAGAAAAAACTAATTGAGAGAAAGTGGAAAATAGAAGGTCTATTTGGTGAAGCTAAGGAGAATCATGGTTTACGAGGAGCAAAATTTAGAAGTGTACAGAAAACACAGATTCAAATACTGATGATTGCGATAGTACAAAATTTTAAACGGATACTTAAAATTATTTTTTGGTTTTTTTATCTACTGCTATTAAAGATAAAAAAATATTAAAGTATTTGCAACCTTATTGATTTTTTCAACAGCCCGTCTTGACTTCTACAATGTCAATTAATACAATTTTTGACTGTCAACAACTTTTACCACATTCCGTATCAACTACTATCAGTTAAATATTTTATACGAGTTATTTCTAATATATAATGTGTGTTACCATCATTGTGTATATCCTCGCTTTTAAGTATCTTACAATTCAGTTGATACTCTGAGCATAATTGCTCTATTCGTTGAATTTTTCTTAGTGATGAAGTAATAAATATTCTTCCTTGATTTGATAATAAATTAAAACCTTGCAACATAATATCTTTTATGAGTGCATTATCAACATCATAAAAAGCTCGGCTGATTGATTGTCTTGCAGGTATTATACCGTTAAATTCATTTTTAGATAAATTATCCCAAGGCACCCCTGAGACAAGTATATCTATCTTACCGAGAAATTTTGGTAACAACGGTAATACACCTTCTCCATTAAATAAATACATATTGTTTGTAATACCATGAAGTATCAAATTATCTTTTGCACATTGTATTGCATGTTCACTTATATCACTACCAATAATTGTATGAGCCCCGTTCTTTGCAGCTATTATACCTAAGGCAAAGCATCCAGATCCTATATCTGCAAACACCTTATTTTTTACTAAATTGTTGTCTATTAAAAATTTTGCAAACATGGCCGTTAATTTTCCAGGAGGATAAGCGTTAACATTATTGATAATAAAATTATTGTTAAGAACACTTACCTGATATGGTACATGTTTATTAAGCATGCTTGATATATATTGTTCTGCTTCTGGATTTAGCGATGCCATAGATTTTGTACTTAATAATAGTATTATATAAAAATAATACTTTAAAAATTTTAGCATCATTTATGCTCCCTGATATGACATATCTCAGAGTCTGTATTGAAAGTAGATTGATAACAAAAATAATTCATAATTTAAATCCAGTCAATTTATTCAATAGATTTCTTTCGGGCTTGCCCCCGAGATTTACTCTGCGTAGTTAAAGGCATAACTCCTAATAATACTTCTTGTATAAGTATTGTTACAGAGATACAATATTATTGTAAGAAAATATTATAATGGTACCCAAAAACTGGGCAGTAAAATTATAAAATAAAATATAAATACAACATGCAATGATATTTATAAAAAAGCAAAATAATATAGTGCATCAGAAAAAACAAAGATAGTTTTAGAAACAATAAAAGCTGAAATGATAATAGAGCCAATTAATAGCAAATATTGGAGTACATCCATAATAATTGAAAGGTGCAAAAATGATAAAAAATCAGCAAGAAGCAAGAGAGCTTACTGTAAGGCAACGGATGGAAGCTATTGGCTTATTATCTGTAGGCACATTCTTAGAGTATTTTGATCTAATGATTTATGTGCATATGGCAGTGGTCATTAATGAACTTTTTTTCCCAAAAGCTAATCCTGAAACTACAGCTCTTTATGCAGCAGCATTTTGTTCTACTTTTGTTTTTAGACCTGTTGGAGCATTAATTTTTGGTTGGATTGGTGATCATATTGGACGTAAAATCACAGTAGTTATTACTACTTTTATGATGTCTATAGCCTGTATAATTATGGCTACTCTCCCTACATATGCTCAAATAGGTATTACTGCCACTGTGATAATGACTATATGTCGCATTGTACAAGGTATGTCTTCGATGGGAGAACTGATGGGAGCACAACTTTATCTCACTGAAATTACTAAACCACCTGCACAATATTCAGTTGTAACATTAATAGATGCTGTTGCTGCTGTGGGAAGTACCGCCGCTTTATGTATGGCATATATTGTTACCTCATTTGCATTCAATTGGAGGATAGTGTTTTGGATAGGAGCATTAATTGCGTTCATAGGAACGATAGCTAGAACTGCTCTTAGAGAAACGCCGGAATTTGCAAATGCAAAAGCACGAGTAAAAAAAATACTGCAAGATAATGATACGCATCACAGAATATTACAAGATGACCCTATGTGGTCTGAAAAACCTGACAAAAAAAGCATTTTAGCTTTATTTTTAATAGATTATAGTTGGCCATTAACTTTTTATTTTGCTTTCATTTATTGTGGCAATATTCTTAAAAATCAATTCGGTTATACGCCAGAGGAAGTTATTAGTCACAACTTTTTGGTATCAATTGCTGCAATGATTAATATGCTATCAATAGCATATTTAAGCCGTAGAATATATCCACTGAAAATACTAAAAATAAAAATAATGACTATGCTTATTTTTATTCCATTTTGTCCATATATATTAGAGCATGGATTAACAACGCCATTTTGTGTGATGTTATTACAACTATTTTTTGTAATATTTGGTCCATCTAAATCACCAGCATTTCCTATTTTCTTCAAATATTTTCCAATATTTCAACGATTTACTTATAGTAACTTTTCATATGCGTTTTCACGTGCAATAGTATATATACTAACCTCTTTCGGTACTATTTATGTTATAAAATATTTTGGTAATTGGGGATTATTAATTATTTTGATACCAGTATATGGCGGATATAATTATGGATTATCGCATTTTGAGCAGTTGGAAAAGGAAGCTGGTAATTATCCTTAAATATAATTGTTTGATCCTGTAACATACGTTTTTTTATAGGTGAATAATGATGGCATAGTTCGGCTATTTTGTTTGATATATTTAATACTCCATATACCTGATCTTCAAAATAAATACCTAGGGTTATAAATTTTTTAAGAGTTTCATTTACAATCTTTCTGATTTTTTCAGGAAATTTTACCCCTAGTGTCTGCATATTATGTAGCCTATCAAAAAGTTTTATTAGCAGTACATCATGTTTCTTCTCTTTGTATAACATCTCTACCATTTCAGCAGAACTAATCTTTATACCATTATCCTTAATCCTAGTCAAATCCATTACTTGATTGGCTATATTCTCTCCAAATTCTTGTAATATTTTCTCCTTGGTAAGTTCTGTATCCTCTATAGTATCATGCAATATACTAGTGACTAGTATATCTGTTCTAAATAAGTAATCTGATATCATATATGCCATCTCTATCGGATGTGAGTAAAATGGTTGGATGCTTTGCTATTACTTATAGGCACTTACATTTATAATTAATAAACATGGATTATTATTGGACTAAAGATCATAAATATGATAACTTAAGTACTCAGGATTATCTGTTTGGTACTACTGCCCACAACAAAAATGAAAAAGGTGTGTATGAGTAAATTACTTGGTGGTTGGAGTATGTCTTTAACTCGTTACCCATTGAATGAATTTGACTACATAATGTATGGTATGGTTACAAATCTTGAGGAACTAACAACAGGAAGCATGACTTCTCAAGGGTGGAGTCCAGAACATGAACCAAAACCAGAGTATAATCCTTGTTTTACAGGTAAAAGACTTTGGGTTTATGGCGGGGGTGGATGTACTCCTGAAGAAAAACCCTCTAGTATGAATGATGTATCCCGCATTATATCTACGACCATTAATAATGGTTGGGATGGCGTTGATTTTGATGACGAGTGTAATATGAACACTGCATTTGTTATTGAAACAATGAAAATGCTAAAAAAAAATAATAAAGAAACTAGTTTTGGTTTTATTGCAGGTTATTCTTATAACAATCCAAATACAGAAAAAGGGAAGAAGATTACCGACAAAGTTAAGGCGATTATCGCATCAGGTCAATGCGATAGATTAGTGCATTATTGTTACGCTGCTGCAATGTGGAATCAAGATGATATTATCAATAATGTAAAACAAGCATTAGTACAAAGTATCTCTTATGGCATAGAACAAGATAAAATTGTGTTAGCCTTGACTACCGTAGGGCTGACAGACTGGAATTTAAATTACTTTCTAGATCAAATTATTGATTTGAATTTAGGGGGGGTATTTATATGGCGATATGATGAGTTGACCCCAAATCATTATAGGATCATTAAAGAACGGTTAAATAAGTCTTGACGGCACCTTGGTAACTGATGTATTGAAGGAATCATTAAGTAAGTATCAAGCTCCACAGATATTTAATAGTGATCAAGGTAGTCAATATACCAGTAATGGATCATATACAGATTCTCAAAGATAATAATATTCAGATATCAATGAATGGTAATGGCAGGAGTATTGACAATATTGTTATTGAGCGTTTCTTTAGGACACTGAAATATTTATTAATGATTATCAAAATATAGAAGAGCTTAAGGAGGGCATCAATGATGACTCTGTCGCATCTGTAATAAAATGGCCAAATTTCTGCCTTGAAACCCGCATAGCGTCGTTATCATTTTCTATAATTTTGCTAGATGTGACAGAACCTATATTACTACTTCTCTCTATTTGTAACAGTGCAGACTTACAACAATGATACAGAAATATGGCAGTAACATAAATTTAATTATCTAAAAAAAAAGATAATATGCTAGCTTGAAAGTAAGGATGAGTGCACATATGACAATAAATACTTATGTTAACCTCATTCTCAGCAATTTTTATAATTAAGTATAAAGATAGCTTATTATTCAGTCTATTTTTATATTAAGAACAATTTTTTTTTAATAAATTAGAGGAGGTTATTATGCCACTATCTTATATAATTACAGCAAAATGGGGAAAAGACTTAGCTGATTGGTATATACCATTAGAGCTTACAATCAGAAATAACACTGATCAGGATGTAAATTCTCCTGAAATAAGCTTTGACGTGAATAAAATACACAACATTACTCCAGGTAGTGAAATTAGAGCATACACAGGTTTTGCTCAACAAACATTTACTCCTCCTGTAATTAAAGGAAAATTATCAGAGCATTTATCTTTATTAAAAGCTAAAAGTTCTACAACTTTAACTTTTGGTGTTAGTTTTTCTAGCACCTCCACATATCCTTCATTACCTACTGACTTTACTTTTAGCGGTGAACCTATAGTAATACCTGAAGATCATACTCCTCCAACACCAGTCAAAAATATAACAACAACTTCTTCTGGCCCTACAAGTTTTTCTTTAAACTGGACACCAAGTATAGATAAAGATACAGGTGTTGATAAATATATAGTAAAGTATAGAGTCACTAATGAAACAAAATATCATGAAGCATCTACTATAACTAATAGCATTTCTTTAAAAAACTTAACTACTAATACAAATTACGAAATTTATATTACAGTGTTTGACTATGCTAATAATACTTCTGTGCCTAGCTTATATTACGCTTCTACCGGTGAAGCTTTAAAAGGTCCTGCAGCTTGGCAAGAAGGTAATCATATTAAGGGTTCGCCTTTCGTTGATGCAACGGCTTGGCCTACACCACCTATTGATAAATGGGCTGAATCAACAAATTTAAAAGGATATTTCTTAGGGTTTATTACTGCTGCTACCGATAAAAATACAGGTGAAGTAAAAGCTTGTTGGGGCGGTAACCTAAGTATGTCTGATGGAAATGATAATCAGCAATATGAAGGAGACGTAATTGTTTCTGATTATTATAAATCTTATATTAGTGGTATTAGAGAAAAGAATGGTGATATAATTTTATCTTTTGGCGGTGCATCAAATGAACCAATAGAGGGACCAATAACAGACATTAAACAAATTGTAGATATTTATTTAAAAGCTATCAAAAATTATGATTTGACTGCAATTGATTTTGATTTCGAGGGTGGGTTCTTAGCCCATAATGAAGCTTTAGATAGACATATTGTAGCAATAACTGAGGTGATTAAAGCACATCCTGAATTAAAAGTCTCTTATACCTTACCTGTAGACGGTGCTCCTGGGTTAATGGGATTTAATGCAAATGGTGTAATTTTCCTTAACAAATTATACGAAGCAGGTATTACGCCATCGCTTGTTAACTGTATGTCTATGGAATTTGGTCAAGGTTCAAGCTCTAATCTTTTCGAATGTGCTAGACTTTCTCTTGAAGGCGATGCTGCAAATGACACAGACGGCAACAGAAAAGGTGCAATAAAACAATTAAAAGAGATTTGGACTAACTTAAGCACTGAACAAATTTACAAAATGACCGGTCTATGTACAATGTATGCTAAGCATTTAAACGGCAAAGTAAACACTGTTGAGGATCAAGCAGAAATAAACAAGTATTTCATTGGTGCTAAAGGGCTTGGAAACGTAAGCGGTTGGGATGCCTCATTAGATATGGATCCTGCAAAAGGTGGCGGCGGTTATAGTGTGGGTGATTATAGTAAAGTAGTTGCTCAGTATGAACCGGATTTACTTGGAAGCCATTCATTAGATTGGGTGCCGTCAAGTTAAGTAAAATAGTGTCAAAAAGAGCTATATTTTTAGATTTCAGGCAGCAAGCAGTCTTTGAGTGGCTTCTCATCCCAAATGGATTTAACGGATGCAAATGCAATTCTTTGCTCAGGTGATGTTTTAGTATATCTTCCAATATTTACGGCAAATATATTGCTGACTTTTCCCATCAGTGATAATGTACATTGGGCTGAATATAGTATAAACCTTCAGACGGGCTGTTGAAAAAATCAATAAGGTTGCAAATACTTTAATATTTTTTTATCTTTAATAGCAGTAGATAAAAAAACCAAAAAATAATTTTAAGTATCCGTTTAAAATTTTGTACTATCGCAATCATCAGTATTTGAATCTGTGTTTTCTGTACACTTCTAAATTTTGCTCCTCGTAAACCATGATTCTCCTTAGCTTCACCAAATAGACCTTCTATTTTCCACTTTCTCTCAATTAGTTTTTTCTTAAAATCAATTCTATTCTGTCTGACCTTTACCTCATCTATTTCATCCTGATAAGGATTACGATAAATAAATCGTCCTCTATTACTATAATTATCAGAAATACAACCTGATTTTAGAGAGCAATTTTTACAATGCCCTCCTGTAATACGATAACGTTTTATTTGTTTTTTATCTAATTTATCATACGGATAAAGATAATGTCCCTGTGGACACTTATATCTATCCTGTTCTCTATCATATTGAAATTCCCCCCTACTTATTTTTCCTTCACCAAGATTATCTACATGTAAAGGTATATAAGTTGTAATTCCAAGTAATTTAAAATATCCATAGGTTGGACCTCTACCATAACCTTTGTCTGCTATCCATTCTTTTACTCTAAAAGAAAAATTATTTAATATATTCCAAACTCTACTTGGAAGTACAATACACTCATGTTGTGATCCTGTACTTACATAACAATCTATTATAATACGTGAATCTGAATCAATTGAGTAGTGGGTCTTATAACATAGCTTTTTATAACCATTAGTTCTTGATACAAGACTACAATCAGGATCTGTCCTACTGACATGAGTTTGATTAGATATTTTCCTTACTTTTTTCCCTTCTCGGAAATCATGATAACGACGTTCATATTTTTTTAATTCTCTCTTTTGTGAATCACCTTGATCTTTTCTTAATATTAGGCTATTCATAGAGGCATTAGATTCAACTAAAGAGGCATCTGAAATAATTGTTTCTCCTTTTATAATATCTAGTTCATACCATTGCTTAATCAAGCTTATAAATATTTCTTGAAATAGTTCTACCCCAAATCTATCTCTTATCCTACTTAATGATGAATGATCCGGTACTTTATCCTCTAAACTTAAACCACAAAACCACCTATATGCTATATTTAACTGAATTTCTTTACATAATCGTCTATTTGACTTTATACCATATAAGTAACTTATTATTTGCATCCTAAAAAATAATACAGGATCAATTGATGGACGTCCGTAATTAGCACAATAACGATTCTTAGTTATTTCATAGATAAAAGAAAACTCTAATTCTTTAGCTTCATGAATCCTCACTAATAAATGATCATTAGGTATCATGTGCCTTAAGCTAAGGCTATTACATCTCACACTTTGATCAAGCTTATAACCCTGCATCTTTACACCTTCATTTAAGCATAAAAATACAGCTTATTCCTTAGATTAACTCTTTTCTACTTCTTTTTATAACTTTTTCAACAGCCCGAATACTTTGTCTCACATTTGTTCCTCTTGCATTATCTGCAATGCATCATTTAATCCTATATGACCTGCTAGTTTTTTAACTTTGCCTTGGTTATTATCTATCACTACTATCGGTACAGAAGTAATTTGATATTTCTCAAATAGATTTGGATCAATATCAAAACTAATACCAATTTCATCGGCTTTTGCTTTAGTCTCAACAAATGAATTATTTTTTAAACCTCGCATTACAAGTCTTACACCTTTTTGTTCTGCTTCAATATAATAACTCTTTAATGCTGAATCAGGCATTGAAAATGAAACAAAAATGTAGATTTGATTATATGTTTTAGTCTCTAATTTAGGTTGTACTATATTATGTAACAATACTTCTGGTTGTGCCAAAGAACTTGTGCTACCTAATATTAGTAAACAAGTTAAAATTATTGTTTTTAGGTTAAATTGCATACTTCTCAATTTTATAAAAATTTTACAAATTAAAATAAACAGCAACTGCGTTTACGCCAGATCGAATAACCAAAATCTTCACCTTTAACAGGAAATTCTCTTCCCTGCTGCCAGATAATTTCAGTCTCACCAATTTTTTTACAAGAATGCACCTCTGGTATAGGATAAGTCATCTGCAGTCTATATTGGCTCTTTTTGATTATTGGCATTGGATATTTAGAACATAATCCTTCTCTTCCCATATACCCCCAGAGTAACAATTCCCTATGTAACTTAGCCATAAATTTAGCTACTATTAATGCAGAAGATCCAACTCCACCATTATGAGAGCTAGTTGTACCGGTAAAGGGATAAAGATATCCTTGACATCCACCGCACCAAAACATCGCATCATTAGAAAGACTACCAGAACTACAGCTTACACAATCAGCTATACATGCACTTTGAGCTGTAATACTGCCAAATAATAAACTTTCAGGATTTAATATGGCAGCTTTGCTATCGTCTCCCCATAATGGATCAAATTCAGTTAAATATGTGATATCTACTTGTGACATCTCTAAACAGGCAAAATCAAGTAAGATCTCAAGCCAGTAAATAACCGGATATATATACCAATGAACATGATAAAAGCTACTTCCCTCTATATCATCCTTAACACCTTTTTGCATGCTAGTACCAAGATTAATGCCTCCAAGACTTACCATGCACATAGGGGATTTAGTTACATCCACCAGTCTTACCGGCTCCCAGAATCCAATTGGAATACCAGGAACTGGCATCGGAATCGAAGGCTTAGGGCAAAAACAAACAATTTGCCTTGGGTTATTAGTATCAGCCATAGAACTTGATACAATTTTTACTCCTCCGATAGTAATTGGAAATAAACATTTCCAGCAAACATCAGTGATTGGATTTACAAACCTGCCTACGCAGCCAATTGATGCATAACTATAATTACCAAGCAAAATAATTATAATAAACATTATTAACTTCATTATTACTTGTATATTTCAGAAGTGACTAAATCTGTATTTGCTTGACAACCTACCTTTGCTTGCTCAGCTATCATATTATTTTTCTCACCTGCAATTAGATATACTACTTCTCCACTAGATTTTACTATTGCATGCACCTTACCTTGTAATACATGATCTATTATCTTTTCTAAATTTTGCTTTGCTTCTGGTAATTGCCATTTCTTCATAGATTACCTCCGGATTTTATCAGTTTTTATTCACACCTTAATTTTTACTCAAATACTATAATATTTCAATTAATCTTTATTTCACTAATCTTTAATAAAATCCCTTTTTGCTCTATTATAGCTGGAATAGCTTTTATCTTAAAACGAGTAGTAAGCACACCCCCTTGATCAAAAAATATTTGCTTGTTTAATTCTTGCCCAAGCTCTATAGGGTTTCCTTTAGTAAGTACTAATCTTCCTATTTGTAATTTAGCCCACTTAACCTGCTGCTCATCATCTCCATCAATAAATATCAATAGCTCCCCCCAACTTATTTTTTCTAAAGGATTCACACTTGTTCCAGCTTTTACTATGATGTTTCCCGCTTGATCTTTTATATCTGTCTTTTGTATAAAGCTTGGATCATAGTACCAGCTAAGGTTTTTATTTGCTTTTGCTAGAGCTAAGACAGGAGTTGGTCTAGAGATTTTTTGCTTTGCTCTATTTTGAAATTCTTCCTGTATTTTCTCTAAATTTCCATTTTGTTTTACTATTTTGAGCCTCGCCATAATTATCTCTAGTAAAGATTCTTCAATAATGGGAAATATATGACCTCTAACACCATAATCTAATATTTTGCTGCTTTTGCCAAGCTTATTAACACCATCCGCATTAACATTACTGACTTGCAATATAGCTAAAAATAAAACAAAAAAGCTGATGACAATAATTTTTATGTCTAAATACCTTCTCATATTTTTTAATCACTTTAAACCAAACCTCGCTCTTCCAGTATATTATTGATGGCATCTGTAACGCTCATTCCCGCAATCATTCTATCTTCTAAAGCCCTATAATCCCTAGCATTAGTAGATGTTAGCATTAGAGTAAATGGATCTAACATTAATCTTGCTACAACTCCATGGACATTAGGTCCATAAATCGCTGCTTCACTATAATGCGGTGGATTCGAATGAATTGATTGTAGTAAATTTAGCTTCCAGTCCTCATCGACAAAACCTGCAAGTTTGGGGTTGGCTCTCATTGCTTTAAAGCTCTCAGGATTTTGCTTAAGAATAACTTTATGTGATGAGTTCTCAAAAGCTTTTTCAGCAGCTGATCCTGCTTCCCTGAAGTAATCAGTTAATTGCTGAGTAGCAAGAGTAATTGAGCCATTGTATTTTCTAGCTATTCTTCCTGCTTCTTCAATAAATTCTCCAGATCTCTTGCCAGATAGTAATTTCCATGCTTCATCAATCATGATTAGAAAGGGACGCTTCCTATCACCTTTAACCATGCTTTGGTTAATATGCACAATCATGATTTGTACAATTACTGCAAGTAATGCCGGGCTACTACGAAGATGATCAGTTTCAATTACTACTATATCTGAGCTTAAGGATAATTTTGCCTTACCACTAAAAAACTTGCCATATTGACCATCTCTGGTGAACGGAAATAACATATTACCAAGTTCTTGTGCGTAAGACTCTTCTCTTTTTAGCAACCAATCTGCTATATCAGTTATCTCAGCTCTTGCTCCTTTTTCTTGCCAAACAGCTATTAAGGCTTTTTGCAGCATTGGTTGCTGCAAATCATTAGTGCCATACTGAGGAGCTGCCATGGTAGCTAGAATCGATGGAAAACTTGCTAGAAAATCTGCCTGTGCTTCAATTGAGTCTTCACTGCCGCCTGCTGGAATTTCTGAGAATGGATTAATTGATATCGGATTTTTTACATCAAATTCAATATAATTACCACCTAATAACAAACAAGTTCTTTTAAATGATCTACCATAATCAAGAACAAATACTCTGCCGCCAGTACCTAAGACCGATAGCATTAATTCTTGCATAAACACTGATTTACCGGATCCTGGTACTCCTGCTATACAAAGATTAAAATTTTCATTTGGAGCTGCAGATGCAGTATATAAATTTGAGCCAATTAATGCTGAACCAAAGGGCGACCAATACATAATCTGTCCTCTTCTACCGGTAAGTAACATTCCAGGAGAGCTTAAATCCCCTTTCCATTCACCAATGATAGGCAGTAACACCTTACTTTCTGAGGCAATAGTCCTTATGCCTCTACCAAGATTTGATAATGCTACGCCAATTCCCCGAGTCTTTTTGTTAAATATATTATTGAATCTATTAAACTTACCCACTAAAGAATTTGGTATGGCTTCAACTAACTGCATAGGTAAACTAGCAAGCACCACCGCTAAATGATCATATTTACAAGGGACAAAATACCAGCCACTTCTTCGCAGCTGTGAGCAAAACTGTGATGCTGCCCCTTTGGCTTTATTCTTCTGATCCCACATAATGACATTTAAGTGGATATTTACTACTCTATCACCGCTTTGCAAGCACGCTACTGCCCCTGCTAAATCTTGTGCTTCTAGTTGCAGATTAGGAAAGAATTTACCCATCCCGGCATTAATATTTCTCTCTAAAGCTTCTCTTTTGGTAATAGCAGATGTTTTAGCCACTAACTGATTTGGTATAATCTGCAAACCAAAATGAATTAAAAAATTTGCTCTAATATATTCATCTCGTCTTAGCTCATTACCTAAAAATAAATCCATGGCTGATAAACGCCACTCAGAAGGTCTTTTTCCTGTCTCTAAGCTTATAAATATTTGATTATCATTAAGACTTACATAATCTTCCTTTTCATATAAAGAAAAATTACCGGGTAAAATCTGCTCAGATAATATTTCATAAGGGTTAAGTTCAGGATGTTCTTCTTCCCTCCAGCCAAATATTAAACGGACAAATTTTAATAGCAATGTTGCCTCAACATTATAAGTAGTAAGCCCAATTGATTTAAATGTATCTTGCAGTACTTCTCTTCTTCGTATCATCTCATTAATATCAATCGTTAGCATCGGAATAGTGACTGAAATTAATAAAACTACATCTTTGATATTTCCCTCTTCCTTTGCTTTTTGCTCTAAAAATTTTGTTCTTCTACTGCTAAGCTCAGCAAAGATTGTATTTTTTCTATGTAACTGCCAGTTATCTAGATATTCTCTTATATGATCAGAGCCAATCATCAATATTTGAAAACTACTTCCTGCCGGTAAATTCTCATCACTTTTTAAAAATTCAGCTATCTCTCCTTGAGCTTGCAAGCTTGTTCCAACTAACGGCCAGCCAAGCAGGACAAATCCTACTGAAGCTCTATTAAAAAACAAGCTACTCTCCTCATCATATGATTCATAAACAAAATGTTTAGCTAGTCTTTCCCGAGCAAAATCTTTATCAATTCCTGATATCATTATTATACCTTCCAAAGCATCTAGCAGAGTATCTCGATTTAAAATTAGGCTTATCATTATTACTATTTGGATTAAATATATCAAGATCTGCCATTTTATTTACTTCATATAATGATTTACATTTTAGTCCTTGGGGCAGCGGGCAATCAAAATCGTTTCTATATGGCATCAATTTACAATTAGCAACGCTAAAACTTAACATTAATAACAAAAGCAGATTAATTATTTTATTATTCATTAAAAATTACCCGGATATTGTTGTTCTGACTGCAAATCAATATCTGTCATTTCATCAGTCCCATTATCCTTGATAAAATGTTCTTGCAATTTAGTTTTTGCCTTAGAAAAACTTGTCACTTTATTCCCAGAATAATTTTGATCATTACTATAATTTGTGCTATTTTGCGAATAATCAGTAGTAGTTGGCGGCAGTAATCTATCTACTTTATCAGCCTCTTTATTCTCTCTTAAATCAAAACCTTTTCTAAATACTACATCTATTACTCTACCTGAAGCTACAACAATCACTGGACTCATACTTTCTGCTCGTTTAATTGCAAAATCAGCAAGCTTTTCTAAAGCATTACCAGTGCCGGCATAAACACCAGCTTTCAAAGAATCCTGAGCTTTTAAAGCATTTTGTTGCCCGGTAATCGGTGACACCGGAAATATGCTATTGCTTGCCTGGTTCTGGAAAAATTGTGCTATCCCGCCAAGTACGCCGTTAAGCACCGCCATTCTTGCTATATCTGATGATCTATCAACAACTATCCCTTTAATTCCAGGTCTACCATCTTCTCCTATTAACCAACCTTCTACCGGTTTTTCAATTATCTCTCCATTACTATTTAGTAAAGATACCGTCTCCAAACGACATTTAGCCCGCTCTGATGAAATATCCCCGCTGCAAGAACCAATTAAAATTGCTTCTTTGATTTGCTCCGTTTTATATCCTTTAGAAAAAATAGCTGTATCAACAAGCCTTATCATTATTGGCTCAGGAGATGCTGAGTTATTAGTGCCGGTTCCAACTACTACTCCAGTAAGCAGCACCCCTCGTGCAAAGCTGCCGGTAGTAATATAATCTTTAACGTCTTTTTTTATCCTTAAGTCAGCTCTTTTTACATAGCCAAGTAATCTTTTTACTGGAGCAGTAGGAGCAGCAACAATGCTTTGCTCAAGGTTATTATCTAGTAAATCTTCTATTTTTTGATTATTATTAAAATCATTGCCATCATATAATATAGTTTCTTCATGAGGCTTCTCTAATGATTCTAACTTTTGACTAAAATCATCAATTTTAGTTTTAGTTTCTAAATATTTATTCTCTATTAGCTTCTCTAAATGGTTCTGCATGTTTTTAACTTCATTTAATATTTCTGCAGTCCATTTTGCCCTTGGATCTATGGCCTTTTCTATTCCTGATATTTCCCTTGATTGTCTATCTTCTTGTAAACCTCGGGAAGCTTTTACCTCACTTTCTGAAAATCCATAAAATACCAAAACCATTATTACTCCTATGCAAGCTAAAGTAACTAATGGTCTGTTTTTAATTATCTCTATGAGTCCTGATAATCTTTTACTAAATGCAGATGGTAATGTATGATTCTCTACTTTACCTTTTATTTCTTCCTGCTTATTGAAATCTTGATCCATTGCTTTTAATCAATATCTTAATTATCTAACTGATTTTCATCCCACTAGAGACCCACTCTAAATAAAACCCTAAAATAATACCAATGGCTACAATTGCTCCGGCAAGTCTTAAATTACCCCTGACTACTGCCCAGATTGATGATAAAATCGTTGCTCCTGATATCCCGATAGTTTTAAGTTTACCAGTAGAGAGCCCACCAATGCGATCTAACTGTCCTTCTAATGTTTCTCCTAAAGCAACTTCAGATAGTATTACATTTACACAAAAAATTAACAATACCGGCAATAAAGGATATATTATTCTTAAATACTGTTTATTATTTTCTTTTTCTATTACATCTTTGTTTTTTACATTCATGATGCTTATCTTCCTTATTATTAGTTAACTTTGTTACTTCTTTTTCTAAATCAAACTTAATGAGTCTAATAGGAGCTGGTTTAGTTTTAGTAAAATTCAAGATTAAATCTTGGGTCGTACCATTTTCTCCAATTAGAGTTAGGTAAAGTTTACTGTTATCTTGCTGCGGTAAAATAAATAAACAGCCTGAATCATGTACTACTACTTCTGCAGCTTCCTGCGGATGAATAAAGATATCATTAATTTTTTCTCCTTCGATATTAATCCTAGTTGGAGCATCTTTGGCTATTTGCAGCTCTAACAAAGAATCAGCATGTAACATATAGCTTATCCCATAAGCATTACTACTAAAGCTTGCAAGCATTATTCCAACGCAAACTACTAATATCTGTAACTCTGACTTCAAACTTTTCATTGCTTATTTGCCTCTTCTTCCTTAATACCTGTAAGTAATAATAAATGATTTGCTCCTCGCTTGTAGGTTAACAAATAAGTTTTATCAGCTGCTATATGCTTATTTTCGGAAAACCAATAACGAAATGTTCCGTTAATTAATACTCCATCCTCAATGACTTTTACTTTTTTAGGAAAAAATACCGATGAAATATTAGAGCCCTTAACAAAATTTAAATGTTCCTTAAAAAATTTATCCAATTGCTCTGTATTACTAGATACTACTTTCATATCAGCTATTTGTCTCTCCACCTCCTCAGACGAAGTAGTAAATAATTCTTTCATTACAAAAACTGCCCATTCTTTAAGATAGGTCTCATGATAGCTTTTGGATGATACTATCATTCTTCTATCTGGCTCCATTGCCGGAATTAATAACCATTTTTCTTCCGTGCTAACTGTTTTAATCATCCCAAGAAGACTCGTAAACGCAAGCAGCAATGTGATAAGCAATAATCTCTTATTATATTTAACTAGCTGCTGAATAGAGCTTTGCTTAAATAAATGATCCATTACTTACCTATTTTTTTACCAAGCAAATTAGGATAAGAAGTAGGAGCATATAGCCATTTCTTAGCAACTAAATAACTCTTAAGTACAAAATACTCCGATAGTTTCTTAAACTTCTTAAATGCATAACAAAGTACAACTCCAGCTATAATACATATCATCCCAAGCTTAGCATGTCCGCTATTTAGTAACACTATTCCAGGTACTATACCAAGTAAGATAACAAACCACTCATCTAAGCTTAAACCCATATATTTTAGGGGAGTAGAGAGTGACCAATATAATCTTTGATTAGCACAATTATTATTCATATTAATTAAGTGATATTTCCATTAATAGATAAGTTTTGCTAGTCATGACATTAACATCCTAATTTTTACATTGCCAGTGGAGTTTTAAGCCATCACAAAAAAAGTTGTAATTCATCTAAAACTGTGGATATCTGGAGATAGAATCTATAGCTCTATCCATGAATTTGTTGATAACTAGCAGTAATTTTGCTAATATTAATGAAATAAATTATGGGTGAGTTGTGTATGTTTAGAAGTGATGTAGAGTTAAAATTAGAATGTTTAAAACTTGCTATTCAGTCCTGCTGTAGTTATGATGCTGTGGATGTAGCAAAACAATATTATCGTTTTCTTGTAGAAAATAGTGAAAATGTGCCGGTTCAATTCCTTTTTAATAATAAAGCTAATTTAAATTAACCATTAATTCTAATTACTTATTTTAGAGTTAGTACGTTTCCAGAATTGTAACTGCTCTAGGGCTTCATCAGACCAAATGACTTTCAACTTTTATTACCTTCTTTTTTCTTCTTTACCTTCAAAAGGTATTCTGTAATATCTTCAGCAGGTACGCCACTATCATAATTCATCCACCACCCATCTTCAGCATTTTCTATTTGTACAATATCTGCTTTAGTAGTTGATAAAATATAATCTTTAATATCATTTATTATATTAGCTTTAAAAAATTCCTGTATCTGTTCTTTAGTAATAGTATTATCTGCATTCTCTATAGCTTCATACCAAATAGAATGTTTATGTGTTAAATGACGTAAATAAGCAGCTGAATGTTCACCATAAAAAGAATATACTTTGTGAAGTAATTTTTTTGTTGCTAAGTCATAAATAGCAAAGTCTATTTCTCTGGGCAAAGGAATTACATTATCTCTAAAGCTGCCAAATATTGAGCGTAAAGCCGGTACTACCGACCCATGTTTCCAAGCCTTGATCTCTTCTTCAAACAACACTTTATCAAATAAAGCAAGATTAATGCCTTGAACAAAATATATTAATTTCTGCAGCTTTAACTAATGGAATGGACCTCCCGATATAAAGAATGAAAAGCGGAAGCTAATCTTCTATAATTAATATTAAATTATTAAAAAAATCAGGAGGCTAAAATGGAAGTTACCACAATTGGCATAGATATTGCAAAGAGAATTTTTCGTGCGCCACGAAGCGTAAATAAACTAGCTGAGGAAGGAGCAGTCATAGAAGTGTTGACCTAGCACACTATGTATCGAGTCTTGGATTGGTTTTGGTAACAAAACCAGTTAAGCGTAGACAGAAATATTATAGGCCGTAAGCTGAAAGGCTGAAGTTATTGAGCCTCGTTAACTTTAATTTATAAGACCGCAGACTGAGTGAAAAATCAGGAATGCAACATCACAGGCAACACAAATAGGCAGTTGGAGGTGGGGTCTTTGGGGTCTAAGAGCATGGCATGTAATAAAAGTTTATTTAGGAACGTGGGAGATCCTATAATTCCTGCTTGAAAGGGCAGTATTAGCTGACAAGTATAACAGCGAGGAAGCTGAAAAGAAGTATAGGAAGTCAGATCGGGTATAGTACCGACGAAGTTGGGTAATGCTAATGGAGGGAAGGCCCGTGGGTAGAGTCGATCTCTTTAGGGAAATGTTATGGTAACAACAGAATATCAAGCAAAGACAGAAACGAAACTGAAGAGAATAGCATGGTTATCTTCAAAGGATAAAGGCAAGGTCTTTAACAATCTCATGCACTTGTTCAATGAAGAAGCACTTACAGTTTGCTACCAAGAGCTTGATGCAAATAAAGCAATGGGAGTAGATGGAGTGAATAAGGTTAAGTATGGATCGAAGCTCACAGGAAATATCAAAGAATTAGTTAATAAACTAAAGAATATGGCTTATAAGCCAGGTAACATTTTGGAAGTAAAAATACCAAAAGAAGGTAAACTGGGTAAATACCGTACTTTAGGAATTAGCAATTTTGAAGATAAGATTTGTCAAAAGATGATGCAGAAAACACTTGAAAGTATTTATGAACCAATATTCTATGAATGTTCTTATGGATTCAGAGTAGGAATTGGGAGTCATGATGCTTTGAGAGAGCTTAGGCAACATCTTGATAAAAATGAAGTTGAGAGCATACTGGATATAGACTTAGCCAATTTTTTTGGTACCATTGATAGGAACATACTAATGAAAATGTTACAAGAGAAGATTCATGATAAGAAGTTGATAAGAAACATAGTTCGCATGTTTAAAGCCGGAGTACTATGTGAAGGAGAGCTGATTATTCAAGAAGAAGGGATAGTGCAAGGTATCTGTGCCAGTCCGATACTTGCAAACATCTTCGCTCATTATGTTTTAGATCAATGGTTTGAGGAAGTAGTAAAACAGCACTGCAAAGGAACTGTAACATTGTTTCGCTATGGTGACGATGCTGTGATATGTTGTAGGTATAAAGAGGAAACAAAGAAAATTAGAACAGCTTTAACAAAGCGTCTTGAGAAATATAATCTTAAACTTAATGAGGAAAAGACCAAGTTGGTAAGATTTTCAAAGAAAGGTTTAAGACAAGGCATAAAACAAGAAGCATTTAATTTTCTAGGTTTTACTTTTTACCTTGGCAAGTCTAGAAAAGGTAAGGTAATACCTAAGGTAAAAAGTTGCAGCAAACGGATAAGTACCAAACTAACGAGAGTTAAGGACTGGTGTAAAGACATTAAGAGCAATAATAAACTGCCTACTATATGGCAAAGCTTTTGCAGCAAGTTAAGAGGACATATCCAATATTATGGAGTAAGTTTCAATTATAAAGCAGTGAGTATTTTTGTATATCAAGCAGTGAGAATATTGTTCAAATGGCTAAATCGACGCAGTCAAAGGAAATCGTTTACTTGGGAAAAATTTAAATTGTTTATCGAACGCAACCCATTACCAAAAGTAAAAATATAACATCAAATCTTATAAATGAAGACCGTGTGAAGGATAATATCTTGAGCCCATTGCCTTAATAGGGCATGATGCGGTTCTAAATGGGGGGCGATTCAGGAAACTAATCGCTCTACCAGCTAAATTCATGGTGTAGATAAAAATGGTAAGACAGTGTTAAAGAAAAAATTAATGAGAGATCAGCTATTAAGTTTTATGGTCAATACACCAAAATGTTTAGTAGGAATAGAGGCATGTGGAGGAGCAAATTATTGGGCTAGAGAATTAATAAAACTAGGTCATGAAGTAAAATTAATGGCACCACAATTTGTAAAACCATATGTTAAGACTAATAAAAACGATCAGGCAGATGCTGAAGCAATATGTGAAGCTGTGGCAAGGCCTAACATGAGATTTGTACCAATTAAGACAATAGAACAACAAGATGTTTTATCAATTCACCGTGTTAGAGAAAGATTAGTAAGAAATCGCACTGCACTAGCTAATGAAATTCGAGGATTGTTAAATGAATTTGGTTTTATTATTCCACAAGGTATTAATAATGTTGTAGTGAAATTAACTGAAATTTTAGATGAGGGGAAATTGAGTTCATTAAGTTACCAAACATTTTATGAATTAAAAGAAGAATTTGTAGAGAATGATAAAAAAATAAAAGAATTAGAAAAACGACTAAAAGTAATAGCTATGAACTTGGTACAATGTCAACAATTAATGGCCATAGCTGGTATTGGTTTAATTACTGCTACTGCCTTAGTAGCCTCAATAGGCAATGCAAGAAATTTTAAGAATGGTAGGCAATTATCAGCATGGTTAGGACTAGTCCCAAGACAGCATTCTAGTGGAGGTAAAGAAAAATTATTAGGCATTAGTAAACGAGGTGATGTATATTTACGTACCCTATTAATCCAAGGTAGTAGAGCAGTACTTAATGCTAAGATAAGATTTATATCTAAAGAAGAAAAGTCCAAGAAAATTTATAGTAAGTTTACAGCATGGATGTTTAATTTAATTGAACGAAATGGTCATAATAAAACGGTAGTGGCTGTGGCTAACAAATTAGCAAGAGTAGTATTTGCTGTACTAAGTTCAGGTAATGATTACTTAGAAAGTAAAATGTGTAACTAAATAAATGAGTAATATAATAAATAACAAAAATAATTTATAGAAAATATAAATTTTTATAAATATTAATGAAATTCCGATCTAGAATATGCGAAAGAAAATGATAATGGTGGTAAATAAGACAAACTTAGCTTACAAAAAAACTGAATAACCCAACGGCTCTTTAGAAGCCGAAAAACTGATAAGTATATAGTGTGTAAGCCAGCGAATTCCATCAGGGCAATAGGATAAATTTGCTAATTTAAATTAGTTAATTTGTTAACTATAAGTCGAATACATGACTGCATTTGCTTTTTTGCTATTAAGTGTTATTTTTTTCTTGCCTTATTGGGAAGGTCCATACATGGGTTATACTATCCCCTGCTTCTCTATCAACTAATACTAAAAAATAATTAGCTACATCAAAACAGCTAAGTACTTTAGCTTTTTCTTTAGTATTCATAATTATAAAATTTTTTATGATGCTTTTTAATAGTGCATTATATTTTCAATAAGCTATAATTTTGTATTAAATTATTGCTATGAGATAATAGTCCAGATAAAAGTTTACATGTTGTAAAATCTTTAAAACGCGAGCATCTATAATGCAAGTCAATAAGAATTAACAAAAATTAGGTGTCCAGCAAGAATTATTTTTAATAATGGCATGCATAAAAGCAAGTAGTTTACGCATTACAGATGCTCGCGTATATATGATGGTGCTACTGTGAATTTAAAACTTACTAAACTGTTAAACCTAATACTCAAAATAAAACACAAACATTAACCCTTGAGCCACAATAATCCTTAAAAGCTCTAAATACACTTATGCTCAAAAAAATAATATATCTATTTTTTAGATACACAAATTATAGTATTACTATAATATTCATTGGCAATAATGTTATAGCTGCTTCCAATACACTCCCAACAAATATCCTTAGTGATCATAATGGAATAATAGAACTTTTGGAAAAAAAGCAAGATTTAATAAAGACGTCAAACGATCGTAGAGATTATAGGATATCACATCTGGAGAACATTAATAACAAAATACGATCAATCAATCATGCTATAGAAAAAAGGAAAGAAGAGTTGGAAGATATTGAATATGAAGATTCAGAACTAAGAAAATTAAATAATAGAAAAAAACTATATGAAAAATCCCAACAAAGCCTTATAAGCTCTGATGAATCTTCAACCGAATTATTAGAGAAAGAATTAAAAAAAATCGATGATATGATATCAAAACATAGTAATTTTGATGAAGGTCATATTGTTACTTCAACTCCTAAAAAATCTCAATCTAGTAGATCAGATAATTTAGATGCTTTAACCTCATCCTTAGACTTATCATCAGACAATGGAATTAATATTTTTAATGATTGTAACCTAGAATTGGATGCAGTAAGTAGTGGCGCTAATCAGACTAATCATAATACTCCAAATAGTAGTTACAACAGTAACCAAAACTTAGAACCATCTGATAGAAATAATGATATTGAGGGTCTTAACCTAAAAGATGAACTAGATGCAGTAGATGGTAGTGGTGGTAATCAGACTAATCATAATACTCCAAATAGTAGTTACAACAGTAACCAAAACTTAGAACCATCTGATAGAAATAATGATATTGAGGGTCTTAACCTAAAAGATGAACTAGATGCAGTAGATGGTAGTGGTGGTAATCAGACTAATCATAATACTCCAAATAGTAGTTACAACAGTAACCAAAACTTAGAACCATCTGATAGAAATAATGATATTGAGGGTCTTAACCTAAAAGATGAACTAGATGCAGTAGATGGTAGTGGTGGTAATCAGACTAATCATAATACTCCAAATAGTAGTTACAACAGTAATCAAAACTTAGAATCATCTGATAGGAATAATAACATTGAGGATCTTAATCTAAAAGATGAATTAAAAGAACCAAGCAGCAGGATATTAGACCGCATCAGTCAGTTCAGAGCAAGTAATAATGAGGTAATGTTAGCGTTAAAGATATTTAATCAAATAATCCAAAACAGATTAATAGGATTAAATGGTAAATCACAACCAATATCAGGGGGCGATGAGCAGAATAGAGGTTTTAGTATTTGGGATAATAGTGGTTACGCTATTAGTAAACAAGACAGTGGTAGCAGCATATCATCTTACACAGGAAGAATGCTAGCCATAATACTAGGAGGAGAAATATCATTTAATGATAGCTATATATTAGGCATTGCCTACGGCAATATTCATTCATACTTACGATTTAGTGAAACACTAGGCAAAAGCCGTATTAATTCACACATGGTCAGTGCTTATTACCAAAAAGATTTAGATAGAAACGTTTCTCTACAATTAATTGGTTCACTATCAGGTAGCAATATCAAAAATGTAATCAATGCCCAGAGACATGGTAAATCCTATATTCGTGGTATGGGCATTGAAGGTAATTTAAGCTATTATCACAATTTTACAAGTGGTATGCAATTAGTTCCGAACATTAGTCTAAAATATTATAATATGCTGAATAATTTATACAAGGAACAAGGAGCATATGATTATTTGTTAAAGATTTCAAGGAAATCTAGAAAGGTGTTCAACTGTACTATAGGCAGTAAGATAATATTAAATTCTACAGATATTAATTCGCATCTTAAACTAATTCCATCATTACAAGGCAGTATAGAAAGAAATTTTTTTGCAAGTCATAAGGCAATAACAGCTACATTTACAAGTAACCAGGATATTCCTAAAGAGATCAAAAAAGTAGATATGACAAGAAATTCAAGACTAGGGTATAACATAGGTGCCGGAGTAATAGCTCAAAATAATAATATTAAATTACAGTTTGATTACAACTACTACATGCACAAGAAATATAGCACACACTCAGGAACAATTACGGTAAGATTCGATTTATAAATTTTTGAGTTAATAGGGGCTCTGTCCAAATAAGCATACGCATCAAGTTAAGCCATAATTGTTAATAATTTTAGTGTATTTAAGGAAGATAATCTGGTTTTACGATATTTATCTTTCAAAGAAAATTTCCCCCAATCTATAATTAATTTCTTAAGGAACTGCTCTAAATCATTAAGACGTCCAGTAATAGACAGGAATAATTCTCTTGACCTTTTCTGTAGTTCAATAAATGCTTTGGTTAAACTAATTTCTCTATCATTTGCTAATTCTACACAATTCGATAATCCATGAAAAATAAGCACACTACATAATTTACCATATAATTCACACAAAACTCTTGCAGGTTTACTTCTCCCTTTAAGATTCTCAATTTTTGCATGACTTTTATATAATTTAAATAATAATTCAATTTGCCATCTTGCTCGATAAATTATCATTATATGCTCAGCATTAACCATATCCTCTGATATATTAGTGATAAATATTGACCAATCTAGTAATCTCTGGTTTCTTGAAGAAGATTTATATTTATGAGACTTAGCTAATAAATTAGCCTTCCTTCTTCTACCAATAGCCTGTTCATCAGTCAATTTATGACATATAATCCGTAGCTTAACTTTTGCTTGTTTACCTAAAAGTACATCTTTTGATAAAAAGAATTTATTATCTAATAAGTTTAATAAATCAATTTTTTCCTCAGTGATATGGTCATATATATTAGTATCTGCTTTATAACGACTAATAAAATATGCACCAAGTTCGATAATTTGAATAAATGAAGCTGGGACAAAATAACCTAAATCAGATATTAATAAGTCCTTAGTAGATATGTTTGATAAATGTTCTCTATATCCTTGATCAGCCCTTATACCTTCTGTTATATCGACTTTATCTAACGATTGATTTAAATAATCAAATACTACCTGTAATTTAAGAGAAGATTGCACTGTACTACTACGCCCCTTATAGCAAGCACTGCAACCCTTATACATATCCGCCATATTGGCAGGTAGAATAATATGGCTACTATCCAATAATTTAACGCTATTAAATTGCTGCAAAATGTTGCAATCAAGCGGCATAGTATTTCTAAATAATTTCAAGCATTGTTCATACATTGACTGCATAAATTTTACTGCTACCTCAGTAAACCTAAAGTCTAAGCCTTGGGCAGAAATATCTATAGTTTCTTCACTTAAAAAGTTACGCATTCCATCAAGACTACAATTACTATCGCTCATATTACCAAACACTATAGCTTTTAGAAAAGCTGAACCAGTTATTTTTCGTTGTCTCTTAATAAATCCTGTTGTAATGGATAAATTATTGGCTGTCTCTCCAAAAAACTCTTGGCATAGTTTTGCTAAGTTTACTATTTTCCCCATAGTACAAATTCTCACAATTTAGTTGTTAATCTTGCAAAAATTTATACCATATATTAGCTTCTTTTTAATTCATAATTTACTACCGTAATACCAGTATAACCTACTTGCTTTTCTTAACTTGATGCGTATGATCTTCCTGACAGATCCTAATAAGCATACTGATGCACATGAATCAGATATGATTTCTAACATAAGACTCGAATAAGTTTTAGCTTGACATGCGACTTCTAGTCGCCATAATCAAACTTTCATCTCTCAGATGAAAGTGGTTGATTTTTTCAACAGTTCGTCTAAACTTCTACACTTTAAGCTAGGGATTTTTTATCCCCGTAGGGGGACATTAAATTTTTTAAGGTCAATATGTATAACCTAAATATAGATAATATTATAGTTATTATATTTCTCATAATAACATTCATTGTTGGTCTTCGAGCAAGTAAACACATCAAAGATATAGCAGAATATGCTATAGGCAATAAAGTATTTGGTAGTGGAATACTCACAATTACCATACTGGCCACATATATTACGGGTTCTAAAGGGATAGGATATGCGGGTTATGTATTTGATGATGGTATTTTGCCAATATTATCAACAATTTTGTGCGGTGTGATATTTTGCTTCTCATTTATTATTTTCTTTATTTTACCGCGTATTAAATATTTTGATGGTTGCTTAACTACCGCTGAATTAATGGGACAAATTTATGGTACAAAAACCCGTTTTACTATAGGTATTCTTGGTAGTTTCTATACTATTACCTTAGTAACTTTGCAAATTATATGGCTTGGTAATGTTGCTGAGTTATTAGGAATGCCAAAATTATGGGGGATAATATTTGGTGGAACATTTTTGATAATCTACTCTTCTACAGGTGGCATAAAATCTGTCACTATTACTGATCTTATACAATTTATAGCAGTAATGATAATGATACCAATGATAGCCTATGTAGTACTTAATAAAGTTGGTGGTATGGAATCTTTAATCACCAAAATACCTACTCAGTATTTCGATATTCTGCACCATCCTAATTTAAAAGATTATCTTATCTATTGTGTATGGTATATTTTTCCAGCTTTTCCTTTAAGTTTTCCTTTCATACAAAGAATGCTTATGGCTAGAAATAGTAAGCAACTTACCAATAGTTATTATATTAGTATGTTTTTTCTAATCATATTCTTTGGGCTACTTACCTTAATTGGTTTGTCTGCTATAGTTTTGAAAGAAACTGGAGACGTAAATATACCTTCTAGAGGGAGTGAAATAATTACTTATTTAATAAATAATTACTTCTTTGCTGGTGCTAAAGGCATCCTAGCTATTGGATTAATTGGTGCGGTTATGTCTACTGCTGACTCCTTTTTAAATTCAGGAGCATTATTGCTTTCTCATGATGTAATAAAACCAGTTTGTGATAAAAAAAATATTAATATTGATGAGCTAAAATTAGCACGTTATAGTACGTTTGGGCTAGGGATAATTGCAGTAACAGCATCAGTGAATAATGTTTTGCCTAGGATCCAATATGCAGGAATAGTAGATTTAGCTAAAGGGATAAATATAGCATCTGAGATTGTAGCATTAATTTTTACAATTCCTTTAATTGCAGGCATTATAGGTCTTAAAGGTAGTTCTCTTTCTTTTTTTATACCATCAATAATTACTACCGTAACTTTTATCATTGGTAAATTATTTTTTGATAATGAGCTACTAATTCCTATAAGCGTTGTTATAAATTTGATTAGTTTTTTTATTAGCCATTATATTCTAAATAAAGGATTTATAATGGTAAAAAGAGATGATGGTAATCAATTCACTATAAAAGCTAGTTATTCCAGCAAATTATTTACATCATTAAAATCTTTTTCTAAGCAATTTATAAATTACTCACAGCCTGAAATAGAAGGTTATGGTGTTAGTGCAAATATATTTGCATTATTTATGATTTTTAATTATATGCTACCTATATTCATGTATAGTTATGCAGAACCTAATTTATACCACTGGATTTTATTACTTAGAATAATAGGCGGCTTAATGTGCATAGGACTGATGTTAAAACCTTATTGGCCATCTATTTTAAAAAAATATTTTCCAGCATATTATCATTTAACGCTATTTTATTGTTTGCCCTTCTCCTCTACTTTTATTTTTCTTCTAGAAAAAGGCAATGTAGAATGGTTGATAAATATTGCATTTGCAATAATATTATTAATTGTGCTTGTGAATTGGATAGTATTTACAGTGTTATCTATTACCGGTACATTGCTTGCCTTTACTGCATACTACTTACTATTTAACAGTTTTATACTAAGCACTAATGTTATTTATATATTGGCTTATACATGTTTTTTTTCTGTTATTATTGGCATAATTTTTGTTCGTAGAAAGCAACAATATTCATATTTATTACTTAATAATCAGCAAGAGTTAAGAGAGTTATATAGTTCTACTACTGATAAATTAGTAGATGCTTTAAATTACCAAGAGAAATTAGCTCGTGGTCTTGGTAAAGAAGGATTAGAAATATTAAAACAAGCACAAGAAGTCACAAATAATATACGCAAACAAATGATGGTAGATTCTAGCGAAGCATTTACTAAAGCCTATAATAAGCTAACTTCTGTTACAAAGTATCTAGAAGAGATTGCAACTCAAGCTAAAGATTATATAAGGCTTGAAGTAGAAAGTATTGATATAAATTTATTACTGAATGAGGTTAAGACAAGAATAGCGAAGTCAGAGAATACTCCTGCTTTAGCTTTTTTTAATACAGCAAATTACAAAACTATAGAATGTGATATAAATTTAATAAAAAAACTACTGATAAATACTATAATGCAAGTACATGAATATAATTTAAATAATAATTATATTCATATTTTTATAGATTCTGCCGAGTTATGGTACAGAATTGATTCTATAAAAAACTATACTAAGAAAATCCCAGCTATTAGATTTGTAGTAACAGCATTAGGAAAAATTGATGAGTTACCAAATTTTTATATGGGTGACACAACAAAAGCTGCTTTTACTTTAAATATTCCACAAGATTTATGTAAAGCAGAAAATGTAAAGATAATAAATTCTCATTATGGTGCATTGCATTATAATGGATTCAATAATGAATATAGCATAATTTTTGTTATTCCGTTACGCGTACGTGATATTAGACCAAAAGTTATGGATTTTAAAGAAAATAACTCAATTTTACAGGAATTTATTGTTGATTCCTTAGATGCTAAAAAAATAGAAACTACATTAATTCAAGATATTAATAAGAAAAACCCAAATATAGATATAAAACAAATCAAAAAAGCCATAAATCTAATAAAAAAATATCATGCGAAACAAACCCGTAAATCTGGGGAACATTTTTATATACATCCACTAATTGTAACCGACATATTATTACAATTCACTTCAGACGAAGATACTTTATTATCATCACTACTTCATGATATTGTTGAGGATACCTCGATGAGTTTATCAACCATAGAAGCAATTTTTAATCCAACAGTGGCAAAATTAGTGAATGGGGTAACAAAATTTGAACAAGGTAGAAAAAAATTAAATTTATCACAGTACGAAAATATACAAAAATTAATCGAACAAGAAGATGTAAGAGTTTTAATGATAAAAATTGCAGATCGTATTCATAATATGCGTACAATTACTTATCATAGTTCATATGAAAAACAAAAAAAGATAGCAGAACAAACTTTACTATTCTATATTCCTATAGCTAAACAATTAAGGTTATCTCAAGCAGTAGTAGAACTACAAAACTTAGTATTTGAAGTATTAAACAAACAGCATGGTACCAGTGAGGGATAAATTGAGTATTGTCAAATAAGGATAAATTTAGGCAAGGGCAATAAATTATGCTAAGAAAGCTAATATGGTACGATCCATATCACCACATAAATTAAGTGTAAAACACTACACGGGCTGTTGAAAAAATCAATAAGGTTGCAAATACTTTAATATTTTTTTATCTTTAATAGCAGTAGATAAAAAAACCAAAAAATAATTTTAAGTATCCGTTTAAAATTTTGTACTATCGCAATCATCAGTATTTGAATCTGTGTTTTCTGTACACTTCTAAATTTTGCTCCTCGTAAACCATGATTCTCCTTAGCTTCACCAAATAGACCTTCTATTTTCCACTTTCTCTCAATTAGTTTTTTCTTAAAATCAATTCTATTCTGTCTGACCTTTACCTCATCTATTTCATCCTGATAAGGATTACGATAAATAAATCGTCCTCTATTACTATAATTATCAGAAATACAACCTGATTTTAGAGAGCAATTTTTACAATGCCCTCCTGTAATACGATAACGTTTTATTTGTTTTTTATCTAATTTATCATACGGATAAAGATAATGTCCCTGTGGACACTTATATCTATCCTGTTCTCTATCATATTGAAATTCCCCCCTACTTATTTTTCCTTCACCAAGATTATCTACATGTAAAGGTATATAAGTTGTAATTCCAAGTAATTTAAAATATCCATAGGTTGGACCTCTACCATAACCTTTGTCTGCTATCCATTCTTTTACTCTAAAAGAAAAATTATTTAATATATTCCAAACTCTACTTGGAAGTACAATACACTCATGTTGTGATCCTGTACTTACATAACAATCTATTATAATACGTGAATCTGAATCAATTGAGTAGTGGGTCTTATAACATAGCTTTTTATAACCATTAGTTCTTGATACAAGACTACAATCAGGATCTGTCCTACTGACATGAGTTTGATTAGATATTTTCCTTACTTTTTTCCCTTCTCGGAAATCATGATAACGACGTTCATATTTTTTTAATTCTCTCTTTTGTGAATCACCTTGATCTTTTCTTAATATTAGGCTATTCATAGAGGCATTAGATTCAACTAAAGAGGCATCTGAAATAATTGTTTCTCCTTTTATAATATCTAGTTCATACCATTGCTTAATCAAGCTTATAAATATTTCTTGAAATAGTTCTACCCCAAATCTATCTCTTATCCTACTTAATGATGAATGATCCGGTACTTTATCCTCTAAACTTAAACCACAAAACCACCTATATGCTATATTTAACTGAATTTCTTTACATAATCGTCTATTTGACTTTATACCATATAAGTAACTTATTATTTGCATCCTAAAAAATAATACAGGATCAATTGATGGACGTCCGTAATTAGCACAATAACGATTCTTAGTTATTTCATAGATAAAAGAAAACTCTAATTCTTTAGCTTCATGAATCCTCACTAATAAATGATCATTAGGTATCATGTGCCTTAAGCTAAGGCTATTACATCTCACACTTTGATCAAGCTTATAACCCTGCATCTTTACACCTTCATTTAAGCATAAAAATACAGCTTATTCCTTAGATTAACTCTTTTCTACTTCTTTTTATAACTTTTTCAACAGCCCGAATACTTTGTCTCACATTTGTTCCTCTTGCATTATCTGCAATGCATCATTTAATCCTATATGACCTGCTAGTTTTTTAACTTTGCCTTGGTTATTATCTATCACTACTATCGGTACAGAAGTAATTTGATATTTCTCAAATAGATTTGGATCAATATCAAAACTAATACCAATTTCATCGGCTTTTGCTTTAGTCTCAACAAATGAATTATTTTTTAAACCTCGCATTACAAGTCTTACACCTTTTTGTTCTGCTTCAATATAATAACTCTTTAATGCTGAATCAGGCATTGAAAATGAAACAAAAATGTAGATTTGATTATATGTTTTAGTCTCTAATTTAGGTTGTACTATATTATGTAACAATACTTCTGGTTGTGCCAAAGAACTTGTGCTACCTAATATTAGTAAACAAGTTAAAATTATTGTTTTTAGGTTAAATTGCATACTTCTCAATTTTATAAAAATTTTACAAATTAAAATAAACAGCAACTGCGTTTACGCCAGATCGAATAACCAAAATCTTCACCTTTAACAGGAAATTCTCTTCCCTGCTGCCAGATAATTTCAGTCTCACCAATTTTTTTACAAGAATGCACCTCTGGTATAGGATAAGTCATCTGCAGTCTATATTGGCTCTTTTTGATTATTGGCATTGGATATTTAGAACATAATCCTTCTCTTCCCATATACCCCCAGAGTAACAATTCCCTATGTAACTTAGCCATAAATTTAGCTACTATTAATGCAGAAGATCCAACTCCACCATTATGAGAGCTAGTTGTACCGGTAAAGGGATAAAGATATCCTTGACATCCACCGCACCAAAACATCGCATCATTAGAAAGACTACCAGAACTACAGCTTACACAATCAGCTATACATGCACTTTGAGCTGTAATACTGCCAAATAATAAACTTTCAGGATTTAATATGGCAGCTTTGCTATCGTCTCCCCATAATGGATCAAATTCAGTTAAATATGTGATATCTACTTGTGACATCTCTAAACAGGCAAAATCAAGTAAGATCTCAAGCCAGTAAATAACCGGATATATATACCAATGAACATGATAAAAGCTACTTCCCTCTATATCATCCTTAACACCTTTTTGCATGCTAGTACCAAGATTAATGCCTCCAAGACTTACCATGCACATAGGGGATTTAGTTACATCCACCAGTCTTACCGGCTCCCAGAATCCAATTGGAATACCAGGAACTGGCATCGGAATCGAAGGCTTAGGGCAAAAACAAACAATTTGCCTTGGGTTATTAGTATCAGCCATAGAACTTGATACAATTTTTACTCCTCCGATAGTAATTGGAAATAAACATTTCCAGCAAACATCAGTGATTGGATTTACAAACCTGCCTACGCAGCCAATTGATGCATAACTATAATTACCAAGCAAAATAATTATAATAAACATTATTAACTTCATTATTACTTGTATATTTCAGAAGTGACTAAATCTGTATTTGCTTGACAACCTACCTTTGCTTGCTCAGCTATCATATTATTTTTCTCACCTGCAATTAGATATACTACTTCTCCACTAGATTTTACTATTGCATGCACCTTACCTTGTAATACATGATCTATTATCTTTTCTAAATTTTGCTTTGCTTCTGGTAATTGCCATTTCTTCATAGATTACCTCCGGATTTTATCAGTTTTTATTCACACCTTAATTTTTACTCAAATACTATAATATTTCAATTAATCTTTATTTCACTAATCTTTAATAAAATCCCTTTTTGCTCTATTATAGCTGGAATAGCTTTTATCTTAAAACGAGTAGTAAGCACACCCCCTTGATCAAAAAATATTTGCTTGTTTAATTCTTGCCCAAGCTCTATAGGGTTTCCTTTAGTAAGTACTAATCTTCCTATTTGTAATTTAGCCCACTTAACCTGCTGCTCATCATCTCCATCAATAAATATCAATAGCTCCCCCCAACTTATTTTTTCTAAAGGATTCACACTTGTTCCAGCTTTTACTATGATGTTTCCCGCTTGATCTTTTATATCTGTCTTTTGTATAAAGCTTGGATCATAGTACCAGCTAAGGTTTTTATTTGCTTTTGCTAGAGCTAAGACAGGAGTTGGTCTAGAGATTTTTTGCTTTGCTCTATTTTGAAATTCTTCCTGTATTTTCTCTAAATTTCCATTTTGTTTTACTATTTTGAGCCTCGCCATAATTATCTCTAGTAAAGATTCTTCAATAATGGGAAATATATGACCTCTAACACCATAATCTAATATTTTGCTGCTTTTGCCAAGCTTATTAACACCATCCGCATTAACATTACTGACTTGCAATATAGCTAAAAATAAAACAAAAAAGCTGATGACAATAATTTTTATGTCTAAATACCTTCTCATATTTTTTAATCACTTTAAACCAAACCTCGCTCTTCCAGTATATTATTGATGGCATCTGTAACGCTCATTCCCGCAATCATTCTATCTTCTAAAGCCCTATAATCCCTAGCATTAGTAGATGTTAGCATTAGAGTAAATGGATCTAACATTAATCTTGCTACAACTCCATGGACATTAGGTCCATAAATCGCTGCTTCACTATAATGCGGTGGATTCGAATGAATTGATTGTAGTAAATTTAGCTTCCAGTCCTCATCGACAAAACCTGCAAGTTTGGGGTTGGCTCTCATTGCTTTAAAGCTCTCAGGATTTTGCTTAAGAATAACTTTATGTGATGAGTTCTCAAAAGCTTTTTCAGCAGCTGATCCTGCTTCCCTGAAGTAATCAGTTAATTGCTGAGTAGCAAGAGTAATTGAGCCATTGTATTTTCTAGCTATTCTTCCTGCTTCTTCAATAAATTCTCCAGATCTCTTGCCAGATAGTAATTTCCATGCTTCATCAATCATGATTAGAAAGGGACGCTTCCTATCACCTTTAACCATGCTTTGGTTAATATGCACAATCATGATTTGTACAATTACTGCAAGTAATGCCGGGCTACTACGAAGATGATCAGTTTCAATTACTACTATATCTGAGCTTAAGGATAATTTTGCCTTACCACTAAAAAACTTGCCATATTGACCATCTCTGGTGAACGGAAATAACATATTACCAAGTTCTTGTGCGTAAGACTCTTCTCTTTTTAGCAACCAATCTGCTATATCAGTTATCTCAGCTCTTGCTCCTTTTTCTTGCCAAACAGCTATTAAGGCTTTTTGCAGCATTGGTTGCTGCAAATCATTAGTGCCATACTGAGGAGCTGCCATGGTAGCTAGAATCGATGGAAAACTTGCTAGAAAATCTGCCTGTGCTTCAATTGAGTCTTCACTGCCGCCTGCTGGAATTTCTGAGAATGGATTAATTGATATCGGATTTTTTACATCAAATTCAATATAATTACCACCTAATAACAAACAAGTTCTTTTAAATGATCTACCATAATCAAGAACAAATACTCTGCCGCCAGTACCTAAGACCGATAGCATTAATTCTTGCATAAACACTGATTTACCGGATCCTGGTACTCCTGCTATACAAAGATTAAAATTTTCATTTGGAGCTGCAGATGCAGTATATAAATTTGAGCCAATTAATGCTGAACCAAAGGGCGACCAATACATAATCTGTCCTCTTCTACCGGTAAGTAACATTCCAGGAGAGCTTAAATCCCCTTTCCATTCACCAATGATAGGCAGTAACACCTTACTTTCTGAGGCAATAGTCCTTATGCCTCTACCAAGATTTGATAATGCTACGCCAATTCCCCGAGTCTTTTTGTTAAATATATTATTGAATCTATTAAACTTACCCACTAAAGAATTTGGTATGGCTTCAACTAACTGCATAGGTAAACTAGCAAGCACCACCGCTAAATGATCATATTTACAAGGGACAAAATACCAGCCACTTCTTCGCAGCTGTGAGCAAAACTGTGATGCTGCCCCTTTGGCTTTATTCTTCTGATCCCACATAATGACATTTAAGTGGATATTTACTACTCTATCACCGCTTTGCAAGCACGCTACTGCCCCTGCTAAATCTTGTGCTTCTAGTTGCAGATTAGGAAAGAATTTACCCATCCCGGCATTAATATTTCTCTCTAAAGCTTCTCTTTTGGTAATAGCAGATGTTTTAGCCACTAACTGATTTGGTATAATCTGCAAACCAAAATGAATTAAAAAATTTGCTCTAATATATTCATCTCGTCTTAGCTCATTACCTAAAAATAAATCCATGGCTGATAAACGCCACTCAGAAGGTCTTTTTCCTGTCTCTAAGCTTATAAATATTTGATTATCATTAAGACTTACATAATCTTCCTTTTCATATAAAGAAAAATTACCGGGTAAAATCTGCTCAGATAATATTTCATAAGGGTTAAGTTCAGGATGTTCTTCTTCCCTCCAGCCAAATATTAAACGGACAAATTTTAATAGCAATGTTGCCTCAACATTATAAGTAGTAAGCCCAATTGATTTAAATGTATCTTGCAGTACTTCTCTTCTTCGTATCATCTCATTAATATCAATCGTTAGCATCGGAATAGTGACTGAAATTAATAAAACTACATCTTTGATATTTCCCTCTTCCTTTGCTTTTTGCTCTAAAAATTTTGTTCTTCTACTGCTAAGCTCAGCAAAGATTGTATTTTTTCTATGTAACTGCCAGTTATCTAGATATTCTCTTATATGATCAGAGCCAATCATCAATATTTGAAAACTACTTCCTGCCGGTAAATTCTCATCACTTTTTAAAAATTCAGCTATCTCTCCTTGAGCTTGCAAGCTTGTTCCAACTAACGGCCAGCCAAGCAGGACAAATCCTACTGAAGCTCTATTAAAAAACAAGCTACTCTCCTCATCATATGATTCATAAACAAAATGTTTAGCTAGTCTTTCCCGAGCAAAATCTTTATCAATTCCTGATATCATTATTATACCTTCCAAAGCATCTAGCAGAGTATCTCGATTTAAAATTAGGCTTATCATTATTACTATTTGGATTAAATATATCAAGATCTGCCATTTTATTTACTTCATATAATGATTTACATTTTAGTCCTTGGGGCAGCGGGCAATCAAAATCGTTTCTATATGGCATCAATTTACAATTAGCAACGCTAAAACTTAACATTAATAACAAAAGCAGATTAATTATTTTATTATTCATTAAAAATTACCCGGATATTGTTGTTCTGACTGCAAATCAATATCTGTCATTTCATCAGTCCCATTATCCTTGATAAAATGTTCTTGCAATTTAGTTTTTGCCTTAGAAAAACTTGTCACTTTATTCCCAGAATAATTTTGATCATTACTATAATTTGTGCTATTTTGCGAATAATCAGTAGTAGTTGGCGGCAGTAATCTATCTACTTTATCAGCCTCTTTATTCTCTCTTAAATCAAAACCTTTTCTAAATACTACATCTATTACTCTACCTGAAGCTACAACAATCACTGGACTCATACTTTCTGCTCGTTTAATTGCAAAATCAGCAAGCTTTTCTAAAGCATTACCAGTGCCGGCATAAACACCAGCTTTCAAAGAATCCTGAGCTTTTAAAGCATTTTGTTGCCCGGTAATCGGTGACACCGGAAATATGCTATTGCTTGCCTGGTTCTGGAAAAATTGTGCTATCCCGCCAAGTACGCCGTTAAGCACCGCCATTCTTGCTATATCTGATGATCTATCAACAACTATCCCTTTAATTCCAGGTCTACCATCTTCTCCTATTAACCAACCTTCTACCGGTTTTTCAATTATCTCTCCATTACTATTTAGTAAAGATACCGTCTCCAAACGACATTTAGCCCGCTCTGATGAAATATCCCCGCTGCAAGAACCAATTAAAATTGCTTCTTTGATTTGCTCCGTTTTATATCCTTTAGAAAAAATAGCTGTATCAACAAGCCTTATCATTATTGGCTCAGGAGATGCTGAGTTATTAGTGCCGGTTCCAACTACTACTCCAGTAAGCAGCACCCCTCGTGCAAAGCTGCCGGTAGTAATATAATCTTTAACGTCTTTTTTTATCCTTAAGTCAGCTCTTTTTACATAGCCAAGTAATCTTTTTACTGGAGCAGTAGGAGCAGCAACAATGCTTTGCTCAAGGTTATTATCTAGTAAATCTTCTATTTTTTGATTATTATTAAAATCATTGCCATCATATAATATAGTTTCTTCATGAGGCTTCTCTAATGATTCTAACTTTTGACTAAAATCATCAATTTTAGTTTTAGTTTCTAAATATTTATTCTCTATTAGCTTCTCTAAATGGTTCTGCATGTTTTTAACTTCATTTAATATTTCTGCAGTCCATTTTGCCCTTGGATCTATGGCCTTTTCTATTCCTGATATTTCCCTTGATTGTCTATCTTCTTGTAAACCTCGGGAAGCTTTTACCTCACTTTCTGAAAATCCATAAAATACCAAAACCATTATTACTCCTATGCAAGCTAAAGTAACTAATGGTCTGTTTTTAATTATCTCTATGAGTCCTGATAATCTTTTACTAAATGCAGATGGTAATGTATGATTCTCTACTTTACCTTTTATTTCTTCCTGCTTATTGAAATCTTGATCCATTGCTTTTAATCAATATCTTAATTATCTAACTGATTTTCATCCCACTAGAGACCCACTCTAAATAAAACCCTAAAATAATACCAATGGCTACAATTGCTCCGGCAAGTCTTAAATTACCCCTGACTACTGCCCAGATTGATGATAAAATCGTTGCTCCTGATATCCCGATAGTTTTAAGTTTACCAGTAGAGAGCCCACCAATGCGATCTAACTGTCCTTCTAATGTTTCTCCTAAAGCAACTTCAGATAGTATTACATTTACACAAAAAATTAACAATACCGGCAATAAAGGATATATTATTCTTAAATACTGTTTATTATTTTCTTTTTCTATTACATCTTTGTTTTTTACATTCATGATGCTTATCTTCCTTATTATTAGTTAACTTTGTTACTTCTTTTTCTAAATCAAACTTAATGAGTCTAATAGGAGCTGGTTTAGTTTTAGTAAAATTCAAGATTAAATCTTGGGTCGTACCATTTTCTCCAATTAGAGTTAGGTAAAGTTTACTGTTATCTTGCTGCGGTAAAATAAATAAACAGCCTGAATCATGTACTACTACTTCTGCAGCTTCCTGCGGATGAATAAAGATATCATTAATTTTTTCTCCTTCGATATTAATCCTAGTTGGAGCATCTTTGGCTATTTGCAGCTCTAACAAAGAATCAGCATGTAACATATAGCTTATCCCATAAGCATTACTACTAAAGCTTGCAAGCATTATTCCAACGCAAACTACTAATATCTGTAACTCTGACTTCAAACTTTTCATTGCTTATTTGCCTCTTCTTCCTTAATACCTGTAAGTAATAATAAATGATTTGCTCCTCGCTTGTAGGTTAACAAATAAGTTTTATCAGCTGCTATATGCTTATTTTCGGAAAACCAATAACGAAATGTTCCGTTAATTAATACTCCATCCTCAATGACTTTTACTTTTTTAGGAAAAAATACCGATGAAATATTAGAGCCCTTAACAAAATTTAAATGTTCCTTAAAAAATTTATCCAATTGCTCTGTATTACTAGATACTACTTTCATATCAGCTATTTGTCTCTCCACCTCCTCAGACGAAGTAGTAAATAATTCTTTCATTACAAAAACTGCCCATTCTTTAAGATAGGTCTCATGATAGCTTTTGGATGATACTATCATTCTTCTATCTGGCTCCATTGCCGGAATTAATAACCATTTTTCTTCCGTGCTAACTGTTTTAATCATCCCAAGAAGACTCGTAAACGCAAGCAGCAATGTGATAAGCAATAATCTCTTATTATATTTAACTAGCTGCTGAATAGAGCTTTGCTTAAATAAATGATCCATTACTTACCTATTTTTTTACCAAGCAAATTAGGATAAGAAGTAGGAGCATATAGCCATTTCTTAGCAACTAAATAACTCTTAAGTACAAAATACTCCGATAGTTTCTTAAACTTCTTAAATGCATAACAAAGTACAACTCCAGCTATAATACATATCATCCCAAGCTTAGCATGTCCGCTATTTAGTAACACTATTCCAGGTACTATACCAAGTAAGATAACAAACCACTCATCTAAGCTTAAACCCATATATTTTAGGGGAGTAGAGAGTGACCAATATAATCTTTGATTAGCACAATTATTATTCATATTAATTAAGTGATATTTCCATTAATAGATAAGTTTTGCTAGTCATGACATTAACATCCTAATTTTTACATTGCCAGTGGAGTTTTAAGCCATCACAAAAAAAGTTGTAATTCATCTAAAACTGTGGATATCTGGAGATAGAATCTATAGCTCTATCCATGAATTTGTTGATAACTAGCAGTAATTTTGCTAATATTAATGAAATAAATTATGGGTGAGTTGTGTATGTTTAGAAGTGATGTAGAGTTAAAATTAGAATGTTTAAAACTTGCTATTCAGTCCTGCTGTAGTTATGATGCTGTGGATGTAGCAAAACAATATTATCGTTTTCTTGTAGAAAATAGTGAAAATGTGCCGGTTCAATTCCTTTTTAATAATAAAGCTAATTTAAATTAACCATTAATTCTAATTACTTATTTTAGAGTTAGTACGTTTCCAGAATTGTAACTGCTCTAGGGCTTCATCAGACCAAATGACTTTCAACTTTTATTACCTTCTTTTTTCTTCTTTACCTTCAAAAGGTATTCTGTAATATCTTCAGCAGGTACGCCACTATCATAATTCATCCACCACCCATCTTCAGCATTTTCTATTTGTACAATATCTGCTTTAGTAGTTGATAAAATATAATCTTTAATATCATTTATTATATTAGCTTTAAAAAATTCCTGTATCTGTTCTTTAGTAATAGTATTATCTGCATTCTCTATAGCTTCATACCAAATAGAATGTTTATGTGTTAAATGACGTAAATAAGCAGCTGAATGTTCACCATAAAAAGAATATACTTTGTGAAGTAATTTTTTTGTTGCTAAGTCATAAATAGCAAAGTCTATTTCTCTGGGCAAAGGAATTACATTATCTCTAAAGCTGCCAAATATTGAGCGTAAAGCCGGTACTACCGACCCATGTTTCCAAGCCTTGATCTCTTCTTCAAACAACACTTTATCAAATAAAGCAAGATTAATGCCTTGAACAAAATATATTAATTTCTGCAGCTTTAACTAATGGAATGGACCTCCCGATATAAAGAATGAAAAGCGGAAGCTAATCTTCTATAATTAATATTAAATTATTAAAAAAATCAGGAGGCTAAAATGGAAGTTACCACAATTGGCATAGATATTGCAAAGAGAATTTTTCGTGCGCCACGAAGCGTAAATAAACTAGCTGAGGAAGGAGCAGTCATAGAAGTGTTGACCTAGCACACTATGTATCGAGTCTTGGATTGGTTTTGGTAACAAAACCAGTTAAGCGTAGACAGAAATATTATAGGCCGTAAGCTGAAAGGCTGAAGTTATTGAGCCTCGTTAACTTTAATTTATAAGACCGCAGACTGAGTGAAAAATCAGGAATGCAACATCACAGGCAACACAAATAGGCAGTTGGAGGTGGGGTCTTTGGGGTCTAAGAGCATGGCATGTAATAAAAGTTTATTTAGGAACGTGGGAGATCCTATAATTCCTGCTTGAAAGGGCAGTATTAGCTGACAAGTATAACAGCGAGGAAGCTGAAAAGAAGTATAGGAAGTCAGATCGGGTATAGTACCGACGAAGTTGGGTAATGCTAATGGAGGGAAGGCCCGTGGGTAGAGTCGATCTCTTTAGGGAAATGTTATGGTAACAACAGAATATCAAGCAAAGACAGAAACGAAACTGAAGAGAATAGCATGGTTATCTTCAAAGGATAAAGGCAAGGTCTTTAACAATCTCATGCACTTGTTCAATGAAGAAGCACTTACAGTTTGCTACCAAGAGCTTGATGCAAATAAAGCAATGGGAGTAGATGGAGTGAATAAGGTTAAGTATGGATCGAAGCTCACAGGAAATATCAAAGAATTAGTTAATAAACTAAAGAATATGGCTTATAAGCCAGGTAACATTTTGGAAGTAAAAATACCAAAAGAAGGTAAACTGGGTAAATACCGTACTTTAGGAATTAGCAATTTTGAAGATAAGATTTGTCAAAAGATGATGCAGAAAACACTTGAAAGTATTTATGAACCAATATTCTATGAATGTTCTTATGGATTCAGAGTAGGAATTGGGAGTCATGATGCTTTGAGAGAGCTTAGGCAACATCTTGATAAAAATGAAGTTGAGAGCATACTGGATATAGACTTAGCCAATTTTTTTGGTACCATTGATAGGAACATACTAATGAAAATGTTACAAGAGAAGATTCATGATAAGAAGTTGATAAGAAACATAGTTCGCATGTTTAAAGCCGGAGTACTATGTGAAGGAGAGCTGATTATTCAAGAAGAAGGGATAGTGCAAGGTATCTGTGCCAGTCCGATACTTGCAAACATCTTCGCTCATTATGTTTTAGATCAATGGTTTGAGGAAGTAGTAAAACAGCACTGCAAAGGAACTGTAACATTGTTTCGCTATGGTGACGATGCTGTGATATGTTGTAGGTATAAAGAGGAAACAAAGAAAATTAGAACAGCTTTAACAAAGCGTCTTGAGAAATATAATCTTAAACTTAATGAGGAAAAGACCAAGTTGGTAAGATTTTCAAAGAAAGGTTTAAGACAAGGCATAAAACAAGAAGCATTTAATTTTCTAGGTTTTACTTTTTACCTTGGCAAGTCTAGAAAAGGTAAGGTAATACCTAAGGTAAAAAGTTGCAGCAAACGGATAAGTACCAAACTAACGAGAGTTAAGGACTGGTGTAAAGACATTAAGAGCAATAATAAACTGCCTACTATATGGCAAAGCTTTTGCAGCAAGTTAAGAGGACATATCCAATATTATGGAGTAAGTTTCAATTATAAAGCAGTGAGTATTTTTGTATATCAAGCAGTGAGAATATTGTTCAAATGGCTAAATCGACGCAGTCAAAGGAAATCGTTTACTTGGGAAAAATTTAAATTGTTTATCGAACGCAACCCATTACCAAAAGTAAAAATATAACATCAAATCTTATAAATGAAGACCGTGTGAAGGATAATATCTTGAGCCCATTGCCTTAATAGGGCATGATGCGGTTCTAAATGGGGGGCGATTCAGGAAACTAATCGCTCTACCAGCTAAATTCATGGTGTAGATAAAAATGGTAAGACAGTGTTAAAGAAAAAATTAATGAGAGATCAGCTATTAAGTTTTATGGTCAATACACCAAAATGTTTAGTAGGAATAGAGGCATGTGGAGGAGCAAATTATTGGGCTAGAGAATTAATAAAACTAGGTCATGAAGTAAAATTAATGGCACCACAATTTGTAAAACCATATGTTAAGACTAATAAAAACGATCAGGCAGATGCTGAAGCAATATGTGAAGCTGTGGCAAGGCCTAACATGAGATTTGTACCAATTAAGACAATAGAACAACAAGATGTTTTATCAATTCACCGTGTTAGAGAAAGATTAGTAAGAAATCGCACTGCACTAGCTAATGAAATTCGAGGATTGTTAAATGAATTTGGTTTTATTATTCCACAAGGTATTAATAATGTTGTAGTGAAATTAACTGAAATTTTAGATGAGGGGAAATTGAGTTCATTAAGTTACCAAACATTTTATGAATTAAAAGAAGAATTTGTAGAGAATGATAAAAAAATAAAAGAATTAGAAAAACGACTAAAAGTAATAGCTATGAACTTGGTACAATGTCAACAATTAATGGCCATAGCTGGTATTGGTTTAATTACTGCTACTGCCTTAGTAGCCTCAATAGGCAATGCAAGAAATTTTAAGAATGGTAGGCAATTATCAGCATGGTTAGGACTAGTCCCAAGACAGCATTCTAGTGGAGGTAAAGAAAAATTATTAGGCATTAGTAAACGAGGTGATGTATATTTACGTACCCTATTAATCCAAGGTAGTAGAGCAGTACTTAATGCTAAGATAAGATTTATATCTAAAGAAGAAAAGTCCAAGAAAATTTATAGTAAGTTTACAGCATGGATGTTTAATTTAATTGAACGAAATGGTCATAATAAAACGGTAGTGGCTGTGGCTAACAAATTAGCAAGAGTAGTATTTGCTGTACTAAGTTCAGGTAATGATTACTTAGAAAGTAAAATGTGTAACTAAATAAATGAGTAATATAATAAATAACAAAAATAATTTATAGAAAATATAAATTTTTATAAATATTAATGAAATTCCGATCTAGAATATGCGAAAGAAAATGATAATGGTGGTAAATAAGACAAACTTAGCTTACAAAAAAACTGAATAACCCAACGGCTCTTTAGAAGCCGAAAAACTGATAAGTATATAGTGTGTAAGCCAGCGAATTCCATCAGGGCAATAGGATAAATTTGCTAATTTAAATTAGTTAATTTGTTAACTATAAGTCGAATACATGACTGCATTTGCTTTTTTGCTATTAAGTGTTATTTTTTTCTTGCCTTATTGGGAAGGTCCATACATGGGTTATACTATCCCCTGCTTCTCTATCAACTAATACTAAAAAATAATTAGCTACATCAAAACAGCTAAGTACTTTAGCTTTTTCTTTAGTATTCATAATTATAAAATTTTTTATGATGCTTTTTAATAGTGCATTATATTTTCAATAAGCTATAATTTTGTATTAAATTATTGCTATGAGATAATAGTCCAGATAAAAGTTTACATGTTGTAAAATCTTTAAAACGCGAGCATCTATAATGCAAGTCAATAAGAATTAACAAAAATTAGGTGTCCAGCAAGAATTATTTTTAATAATGGCATGCATAAAAGCAAGTAGTTTACGCATTACAGATGCTCGCGTATATATGATGGTGCTACTGTGAATTTAAAACTTACTAAACTGTTAAACCTAATACTCAAAATAAAACACAAACATTAACCCTTGAGCCACAATAATCCTTAAAAGCTCTAAATACACTTATGCTCAAAAAAATAATATATCTATTTTTTAGATACACAAATTATAGTATTACTATAATATTCATTGGCAATAATGTTATAGCTGCTTCCAATACACTCCCAACAAATATCCTTAGTGATCATAATGGAATAATAGAACTTTTGGAAAAAAAGCAAGATTTAATAAAGACGTCAAACGATCGTAGAGATTATAGGATATCACATCTGGAGAACATTAATAACAAAATACGATCAATCAATCATGCTATAGAAAAAAGGAAAGAAGAGTTGGAAGATATTGAATATGAAGATTCAGAACTAAGAAAATTAAATAATAGAAAAAAACTATATGAAAAATCCCAACAAAGCCTTATAAGCTCTGATGAATCTTCAACCGAATTATTAGAGAAAGAATTAAAAAAAATCGATGATATGATATCAAAACATAGTAATTTTGATGAAGGTCATATTGTTACTTCAACTCCTAAAAAATCTCAATCTAGTAGATCAGATAATTTAGATGCTTTAACCTCATCCTTAGACTTATCATCAGACAATGGAATTAATATTTTTAATGATTGTAACCTAGAATTGGATGCAGTAAGTAGTGGCGCTAATCAGACTAATCATAATACTCCAAATAGTAGTTACAACAGTAACCAAAACTTAGAACCATCTGATAGAAATAATGATATTGAGGGTCTTAACCTAAAAGATGAACTAGATGCAGTAGATGGTAGTGGTGGTAATCAGACTAATCATAATACTCCAAATAGTAGTTACAACAGTAACCAAAACTTAGAACCATCTGATAGAAATAATGATATTGAGGGTCTTAACCTAAAAGATGAACTAGATGCAGTAGATGGTAGTGGTGGTAATCAGACTAATCATAATACTCCAAATAGTAGTTACAACAGTAACCAAAACTTAGAACCATCTGATAGAAATAATGATATTGAGGGTCTTAACCTAAAAGATGAACTAGATGCAGTAGATGGTAGTGGTGGTAATCAGACTAATCATAATACTCCAAATAGTAGTTACAACAGTAATCAAAACTTAGAATCATCTGATAGGAATAATAACATTGAGGATCTTAATCTAAAAGATGAATTAAAAGAACCAAGCAGCAGGATATTAGACCGCATCAGTCAGTTCAGAGCAAGTAATAATGAGGTAATGTTAGCGTTAAAGATATTTAATCAAATAATCCAAAACAGATTAATAGGATTAAATGGTAAATCACAACCAATATCAGGGGGCGATGAGCAGAATAGAGGTTTTAGTATTTGGGATAATAGTGGTTACGCTATTAGTAAACAAGACAGTGGTAGCAGCATATCATCTTACACAGGAAGAATGCTAGCCATAATACTAGGAGGAGAAATATCATTTAATGATAGCTATATATTAGGCATTGCCTACGGCAATATTCATTCATACTTACGATTTAGTGAAACACTAGGCAAAAGCCGTATTAATTCACACATGGTCAGTGCTTATTACCAAAAAGATTTAGATAGAAACGTTTCTCTACAATTAATTGGTTCACTATCAGGTAGCAATATCAAAAATGTAATCAATGCCCAGAGACATGGTAAATCCTATATTCGTGGTATGGGCATTGAAGGTAATTTAAGCTATTATCACAATTTTACAAGTGGTATGCAATTAGTTCCGAACATTAGTCTAAAATATTATAATATGCTGAATAATTTATACAAGGAACAAGGAGCATATGATTATTTGTTAAAGATTTCAAGGAAATCTAGAAAGGTGTTCAACTGTACTATAGGCAGTAAGATAATATTAAATTCTACAGATATTAATTCGCATCTTAAACTAATTCCATCATTACAAGGCAGTATAGAAAGAAATTTTTTTGCAAGTCATAAGGCAATAACAGCTACATTTACAAGTAACCAGGATATTCCTAAAGAGATCAAAAAAGTAGATATGACAAGAAATTCAAGACTAGGGTATAACATAGGTGCCGGAGTAATAGCTCAAAATAATAATATTAAATTACAGTTTGATTACAACTACTACATGCACAAGAAATATAGCACACACTCAGGAACAATTACGGTAAGATTCGATTTATAAATTTTTGAGTTAATAGGGGCTCTGTCCAAATAAGCATACGCATCAAGTTAAGCCATAATTGTTAATAATTTTAGTGTATTTTGAATGGTGGATATTTTTTTGTGATATAAATGTTTGGCATATCTATCTACCGAGGCAGCATAATCTTTCCATCTTTTATTATTAATTTTACTATATTCATTAAGGTATTTGTCATAAAGCTCTTTAAATGTCAGTTCCTTAGCTAATCTAATCTTTTCTGCGACGGGATTATATCCTTTTGCAATCTCCCCTTTTAATTCAGATGCTTTGGCTCTAGCATCAATAATTGATAGATCAGGGAACACACCTATTTTAATTCTATGATATTTCTTATCAAGTACTGTGCCCAAATAAAATATTTTACTACCACCATATGATACGATTAGCAATAATCCTTTTTCTTTGGTATCTTTATATACATCTCGTTTTGCCTGTGGAGCTTTAATTTCATGTAATGCTTCTTTAGTAAACAATAGTGATAATAGCTCTGTTATATTCTACAATTTTGTCGGTAATTTTATTCCACCTGAATGGAATAATCTGACCTCTAATAATGGTAAAATCTTAAGTAAAACCTCAAGACAGCTCTTATCCCTAATAGTCTTCCGCTTACAAATCTATTATAACAATTCTATCGACGAACTCCAGGAAACCTATCATTTCTTTGAAGAATCTCTAGGAGTTTGTCAACGAAGAGTAAGACAATGTCTACTCGAACTAGAACAATCCGGGTTCATCAATCTTTCTACCACAACAGTAATTAAATATGGTATCAAATGTCGTAACACTCCTTGTATAAAATTAGCAAAAGATTTCCAGCCTTATAATCATACATCTTCAGCTGAAAACGAAAAAATTTTCAGCCATACACAAAAAATTTTTCGCTCCAACCCGAAAGAAATTTCAGGTCAACCTGAAAAAAATTTCGCCAACTACTTATATATAGATAATAATAAAAATATATCTAATAAATCTAGATCTAACAGATCTACAATTTTTCAAAATAAAAAAAATGAATCTAATTACAATAACCAAACTCAGTTACAAGAACAACAACTTGAAACAAATTTACAATTCAAGGCAACAAGCTTAATCAACGATCAACAACAAGCTGATAATACTAATTTCTCTAGTGCTAATATCACAATAGGTGCTACACGGATTAATACTGCACTCAAGCAGTTATTAATAAAATCTCTAAAAAATATAACTCTACACCATCAAACAGCAATAATGCATCAATTAATGCCGTTAATCATAAAAGCTGGTTCAAAAGAAAAAAATTAACAGATTTCCATCCATTAACCCAAGAAGAGGCTGATTTATTACAGATAAAATCAAATCGAGAATTTAATCTTACTTTTATTAACAAGCTCTTATTGAAATTAGCTGAACAATACCCAGAACATCATTTTGGTCATAAAAAAGTGTTTTTAAATTACATGGCTAAAGCTTTAGCTCATGAACTGAGAGAAACTACTCAAGCTAATTGTGAGAAGTTTCAGTTTAAATCTAGCAATGTGCATAAAGTTAAGGAGCAATATCTAGATAAAATAGAAAGCAGTAACAATACTAGCAGACAAGCCCAGTTAAAACGTAAAATCGTCGGTATTTTTGATCATGATACTGCCTATGAATTATTAAGCTCTTGCTGCTTTATTGGGGTAGTAGATAATAGGTATCAAATAAAATTGCTTAAAAATATGCTTCTTTCAGAACATAGCCAAGATAAAATATTGCAGCAAGTACGAATGATCTATGGCAATAGTATTGGACAGTTACAAATCATACCATTTGCTGAGCTTGCAACTAATCAGTATAACACTGAAGATGCACAACAAAATTATCTATTGCAGCTTAGCAGACAATTAAATCCTGATTCAGTATGGTATAAAGTGAGGAAATTTCTTATTGAACGTTATAACCAATATATTGATTTTGGGGTATTAAGTAAATTAGTAGTGGTAGAGGAAGATATAGTCAACAAAAAGCTAATCCTTAAATCAACAACAGCTTTTAATGATTACTATGTTAGAAATCGTCATATGCAAGATCTTACAGAAGCTTTTAAGACTCAAGATTATTGCTTTGAATTAATCAAGTTTGAATATAACTAAGCTATTGTGGTAATTGATAATTTGTAATAACTACTTCATCAGATATTTTATTGTGTTCAGGCATGGAATATTTAACCTTAATAGTACTAATATTAAAATTTTTGTATGAGTTTCTAATAAAGGGAGTATTACTATTAGAAACCATTATTTTAACACCTTTATCATTAAGTTCTGTAACAAAATCTTTAAGTCTCGTTTGCTCATTTTCATCAAAGGGTAATCTGGTATAAAACTTCTCACCTGATTTATGATAAGGAGGATCAAAATAAACAAAATCATTTTTTTGCGGTTCAATAAAAGAAAAATCTATAGCACAAATAGATGTGCCAGCTAAAAGGCTGCTACATTGATCAACTATTTTTCTTTTACCGCCAACCCATTGTAGAAATGGTTGTGTTTTGTTTGAGTTATTTACTGACATGAAATTATTATTAAAATATTTATACTATAATTATAGTACAAAGTAGGCTTAAATGCCAGCAAAATACCATATTCAAAGGAATTTTTGATAGTTTTTGTAGCATAATTAATGCTACTTTGGATTTAGATGTAATGGATAAAAGAGTTGAGATAACAAACAATAGTAATTTAGCTCTGTCTCATTTGTGCAGCTGTTTGCCTAATTGTATAAAAATCTGTCAAAAAAGCTCTTAAATCCTCTGTACTTCATGGAATAGTTAGGATATCTGTCCTTGTTAAGAGTGGTCGTGGTGCAACTCTAGTTCAGAGGTTAAATTAAAACTACAAAATTTTAGCACTTTAACCTCTGAGCTGTTTTCTTAACTTTAACAGCAAGGAGATGCTATGACAATTAATAATCAAAATCAACCAAAAGATAATCATAATATTACTAAAACAAATTGGAATCTTCAATTATCTCCCATATCTGTCACATTAATACCATATCAGCAAGAAGAGAATATCATTAACTCGACGATCACAAATTATACTGATATAATTAAATGTAAATTAGAATTACAAGAAGCAAATAATAAATTGAAAGAATCTGAGTTATTTAAAAGAGATGTGGTGCAAAATATGGTACATGGATTAAAGATTCCATGTAATGGGATTTTTTCATTAGTAACAGCCCTTTATGAAATAGAGGATCATCCTGAAAAAAAGGATTATTTAGCTAGTGTGGTAAATTGTGCTGAAGAATTACTGGATTATTATAACAATATACTTAGTTATCTAAACACTTCATGAAAACTTAATAGAATTTCTAGAAAAAAGAGGATTGAACCGGCAAGCCGATAGTTTAAGGAAAGATGCTACAACGCTTGATCTTTCAATTAAAAACATAGGCGAAGCCGGAGCAACGGAACTCGCTAGAGTTCTAAAAGATAATTCTACTCTTACTTCGCTTAATCTTTCAAAGAACAAAATAGGCGACGCCGGAGCAACGAAATTCGCTGAAATGCTAAAAGATAATTCTACTCTTACATCGCTCTATTTTGGAGCCAACAACATAGGCAAACCGATATTCAAAACAATTGAAGAATATCTAGAAAGAAATCAAGCTATAGCAGAAAAAAAAGCAGAAAGTTTAAATGCCGCAGGTGATGATTTATACAATCAAGAAAAATACAGTGAAGCCATAGAAAAATATAAAGCAGCAATAAAAATTAAGAAAGAACTTGAGCGATATAATTATAGCAAAGAAAACTTATATGAGAAGAATAAAGAAAAAGCAGAAAAGAAATATGAAGAACAACAAAAACAAATACTTTTAGAAAATAACGAACTTGCCGAAACAGTAAATAAATTTTTTCACGATCCTACCTCTGTCAGTCTTTGTTATCAGATAATAACAAATGATTTTGCTAAATTAATCGCAGATAAATTAAAAGTTATTAAGACAATTACCGCTATCGATTTTATGGGTAGCACTATAAGTGAACAAGGTATAAAAATTATTACTGAAGCTTTAAAAGTAAGTACACAATTAAAGAAACTTGATTTTAGCGGATGTGAGTTAGGTAATCACAAAATATTAGTGTTAGCCGAAATCTTACAGCTTAAGACTCTTACGCATCTTTGCCTTAATGCGAATTATATAGGGACTGTAGGAATAAACGCAATTATTAAAGCTTTAAAAGAAAATACTACTATTACGCATATAGATTTAGAGCAAAATAATATAGATCAACAAAGTCAAATTATAATTGAGAAATATTTACAGCGAAATAAAAATATAGCAAAAACGGATGATAAATTTCAAAAGTTAACGGATGACTTAAACGATAAAATATCTAATAATGCTACTATTAATGTTAATGATAAAACTAAAATAGCAGAACAATTAAAGAACATTGCATATAAAGCTAAGCTTCTAATTAATAAAGTCGATATAGAACAAGTAACAAATAACCTACAAGACCTTTTAAGTAAAAACAAAATTACCAAAGGAAATATTCTAGATTTAGAAGATGATATTAATGCAATAATCGACCACCAAAATATAAATGATAATATTAGCATATCAGGAGCAGAGGGTGATAGTAGTTTTATATAGATTAGAAAAACACGAAAACAATCAGTCCCCACTCTCTAAATTTTTATGCTGCTTGTGAATTTTGTTGCATAAAAAAGGGTCGTTTATATACTGTCTTTTATCCATGGTGGTTAGCAAATCGTACTATTTGCTTCCACCATTCAAATTATTCGCAATTAATCATAAATATACTAAATATTAAATTCATTATACATATTTGTATATTTTCCTATAATATCTTTAGCTAATTCAGCTATATTAGCATTAATTTATTATCAGATGATAGAAAACTAAATATAATAATCATCTGAAAGTCAAAAAATCATGCATAAATTATTATTAACTTTAAAATTAATGCGAGCAGATAAGCCGGTAGCTTATTTACTAGTCTTCTTCCCTGCCTTATTTGGTTTACTGCTTGCCAATCCATCTAGAGCAGATTTAATATATTTACTACCACTATTTATCCTAGGCAGCATCACAACAAGAAGTAGCGGATGTATTATCAACGATATATTTGACCGAAAATTCGATAAGCATGTTGCACGAACTAAAAACCGCCCTCTAGCTAGCGGTATTTTGTCTATAAAATATGCTATTGCCATACTTTTTATTCTTGGTATAATCTCGCTTTTTATTTTGCTAGCTTTGAATAAGACAGCCATATATATAGGTTTTTTCGCAGTGATGATGATTAGTATATATCCGCTAATGAAGCGTGTTACCTACCTCCCGCAAGTTTTTTTAGGTTTTACATTTAATTTAGGAACGCTAATAGCCTATGCAGCAGTTCAGAATAAGCTGGATATAGCAGCAATTACGATGTATTTAGCCTGCTGTTTATGGACGATAGGGTATGATACGATATATGGATTTATGGATATAAATGACGATAAGAAAATAGGAGTGAAATCCTTAAGCATTTATTTAGAGAATAAAGCATATAAATTTTGGCTTTATATATTTTACGTTGGATTTATTTTATTATTTATTTCAGCTGCCGTCTATAATCTAGACTATCTACCTATCCTCGGTGCTTCAACCTTATTAATATTACAAATAGCAACTTTAGACATTCATAATCCGGCTAATTGCATGACAAGATTTAAAGCAAATCATTATGCCGGATTGCTATTAAGTTTAGCCCTAATTACTAAACAATTATACTCCTGATTCTTGCAGGAAGTTTTTGCGATTTATTTTTCATAAAGTTTAGAAATTGGCTAACTGAATCTACTATATCGTCATTTTTGATATGCGGGAAGTTTAGTAATTCCTTTAAGGCTATGGTTGATTGTCTAGGCACTAACACTATACCAGCTTGAAATAACGGCACTACCGAAGCAAATCTTGTAACTTTATCAAGCTTAGGCTTAATACCCACCACTCTAATATTATCACCTAAAAAACCTAAATCTTGAATTAGTTGCTGACCGCTTGCTTTATCTTCTATTAATATAAATCTTGGTTTATATTGATTTGCTAGTTTTTCCGTCAAATTCTTCAGCTCAGGATAATTAATTTTTTTCCGAACCAATGAAATAAGGTAATATTTCTGCCCTAAAATACCCCATATAGTGCAAACGCTATAGTCAGAATCTTCAGAAATCTTAATCGCCGTATCCCAGCTTTGGACTAAATAATCAAACTTCTCAGGCAAATTTTCATAAAAGCTAATATCTTCCATATTAAGCAGTGATGAGCCTTGTGGTATAGGCTCTTGTAAATATTGAGCATGATAATTATAACTACCTATTTCCTGTTCTAATTTTGCTAAGCAATCAGCAGGCTCTTTATAATTCTCCAATACTTCACCTTTAACATAAGAATTTGCTGTTAGTTCAAAAGAATAATCACAATCAGCAATAGCCGGAATTTTTAAGTGATGCCACCCATTGCTACTATTAAGCAAATATCCAGCTAAATCATCACTATGTAGACGCTGCATAACCAAAACTATCGCACCACGATTACGATTATTAAGCCTACTGACAAAGGTTTGTTCAAACCAATCTATCACTTTTTGACGTATTTTATAAGAATGTATTTGCGTAGGGTTATGCGGATCATCGATAATTAAGATATCCCCGCCCTCCCCTGTAGCCGAACCACCTACCGATGTTGCAAATCTAAAACCATTAGCAGTTGTTAGAAACTTGCTTTTTTGATTATGAGTTTTGCTAAGTATAGTATTTGGGAAAAGTTCCTTATACCAATCGGAATTTAAAATAAACCGACAATCAAGCGAATGTTTAACACTAAGCATTTGAGAATAGCTAGCCGACATAATACGCTTGGTTGGGTCAAGTCCTAATAAAAAAGCAGTCCAAGCAACACTAACGCAGATAGATTTCAAACTCCTAGGCGGTATGTTAATTATTAAACGATTAATATCACCATTCTGCACAGCCCTTAAATAATCGCTAATTATGTTAATATGTTTACTGGGATAATACTCAGCACCTGGATTAATAGTATTAAATACCTTAATTATAAAACTAGGAAAATCCTGACGCAAAACCGAATTTAATAATTCTTTTGAATAGATCATAATATATTATTGTAGTAGTCAGGGCTTCACTCCTGTCATCCCGCGGCTTGACTGCGAGATCCAGCATAAAGCGAGATAAATTTTATTATTTTCTGGATCCCGTGGTCAAGCCACGGGATGACACATTGTTACAAATTACCACAAAACCTAGTTGCCATTAATCTCTCATAGTATATAATTTAAAAAACTATAGTTAATTTACTTATGAAGCATTTAAAGATCATTTTAGCATTTATTATATTTACCTACTCGCCTATCATATTTGCAGAAGAGTTAGATTCTGTTACGACTACTGAAGATATTGAGAATGATATATTTAACCTTATTAATAATGATCCACCGGTTTTAAATTCCAATCAAGCCATTAGTGATAGTACAGAATTCAAAAATTGTGATAATTGTGAGATTATTGCCTTAAATAAGACTACTGCTAAATCTGAAAAACTTACGTTTAAAGTTGGGGAAGAACAATATTTCGGTAATATAAAAATTAAAATACATAAATGTGTTAAAAACCTTGATCCGTATAACGAAGATAATTATATATTGATGACTATAACGGAATATATAATTGACGAAGACCCTAAATTACTTTTTCAAGGGTGGATGACCTCCGGCAGCATTTCACTTTCCACATTCGAACACCCTATTTATGAAATCTTTGCTAAAGAGTGTTTTTAAGTTAAAATGATAAACTACTTTTTTATATTCTTAATCCCAAGCCTTGGCATGGTTGCCGGCTTATCAGTCGCAGCTACTGTAACGGTGTTTTTACTCATATCATTACTACAAAATATTGCCGCATGGATACCTAATCGTCATTGCGAGGAGCAAAGCATTGTTACAATCTCATTTAACATCCTGAGATTGCTTCGTCAATTACTTTGTAATTTCCTCGCAATGACGATAAAAACAGAACTACTATTCGCTGGTTGGTGCTTGATATCTTGTTTATTTGCAATTAAACCTACCAACAACCTAATTAATTTTGTTCAAGTCTTTACAATCTTATTTCTTGGCTTTGTTGTCAGTAATTTCAAGCCATTTCAAAATCGCCCACAGCTTAAAAAAGCTTTAATATTTGGTACTCTTACGGCAATTTTACTATTCTTTATTGAATATTTTTCCCATGGCTTCTTAACTAAAATATTTAAGGCAAATTTTAACCTTTATATGCTAGATCGAGGTTGTGCTTTACTTTCAATTACTGCGTGGGTAGTAATAGCTATTTTAATTTATGATAAAAAATATTATCACGCTCTAATATTATATATCTTAGTACTTTATTTATTAAGTATCTCTGATAGTTTAGCAAGTTTTCTAGGATTTAGTTTAGGCGGGATAGTATTTATTTTAGCAAGACTTATAAAGCCGATATTTTCTAAACTAATAATATTCGGTCTAATAACCGGCTCGTTACTATTTCCAGTTATAGCCATACAAATTAATCCTAAGGAGTTATCAGATAAATATTTATCTACCCATCCATCAGCGGCACATCGTTTATTTATCTGGCATTTCGTTGCAAATAAAATTGCTGAAAAACCGCTTATGATTAATGGCTTTAACTCTTCTAAATATATAGAAGTTAAAGATAGTGAAATGATCGATTATAAAGGTGAAAAATGGCATCCTTTGCCGCTTCACCCGCATAACAATATACTACAAATTACTCTTGAGCTAGGGCTAGTGGGATTAGCTTTATTCTTAATCTTGATTTACAAATACCTTAAACAAATTGGTAATATAGGAAATGATAATTTTAGAGCAAGCTCTTATGCATGTTTCATAAATTATTACATTATCGGCATGATTTCATATAATGTTTGGCAAATATGGTGGGTGGCAAGCAGCATTTGGGTACTAATTTTAATGAAGTTATTAGTCAAACCCGATATTGTCATTGATAAATAATGTTATTTGGGGTAAATATAGAATACAGTGTCATTGCGAGGAGCAAAGCGACGAAGCAATCTTGTCAAGCATCCTGAGATTGCCGCGTCGATGCTTCGCCTCTCCTCGCAATGACACCAAAACATAACAATAAAATATATGCTGCAAAACTCAGAACTTTTACAAGAATATTTACCTATTGCTATATTTTTTGGTATTGCAACATTAGTATCTAGCTTAATAATGATTCTACCGAATTTATTAGCCACTAAAAAATATAATAAAGATAAATTAGAGCCTTATGAATGTGGGTTTGAACCTTTCGACGATGCCAGATCAAAATTTGACATACGATTTTATTTAGTCGCTATTTTATTTATTATCTTTGACCTTGAAATCACATTTTTAGTTCCTTGGGCTATTAGCCTTGGAACAATAGGCAAAATAGGCTTTTTCTCAATGATGTTCTTCTTATTCGTACTTACTGTAGGCTTTGTGTATGAATGGAAGAAAGGAGCTTTAGATTGGGAGTGAGAAATACGGGATGTCATCCTGCGGCTTAATTTTCGTCATTGCGAGGAGCGTAGCGACGTGACAATCTCAGGAATATTATATTACTTCATGAGATTGCTTCGTCGAAACTTGCAGTTTCTTCTCGCAATGACGCTCTCGATTTACGCAACTATATTTAACTTTATGTAAGAATAAAAATGCATAATAATTTTTATCAGGAAGACGAATTGCTAAATAATGAGCTTTCAAATCGAGGGTTCTTATTAACTAAAGTCGATGATGTTATTGGCTGGACGAGAAGCAATTCCTTATGGCCTATGACCTTTGGGCTTGCTTGTTGTGCTGTTGAGATGATGCAAGCAGCAGCAAGTAGGTATGATATGGATCGCTTTGGCATGCTGTTTAGACCAAGCCCAAGACAGTCCGATCTTATGATAGTTGCAGGAACGCTTACCAACAAAATGGCACCGGCATTACGCAAAGTATACGACCAGATGGCTGAACCTAAATGGGTGCTTTCAATGGGTAGCTGTGCTAATGGCGGGGGATATTATCACTTCTCTTATTCAGTAGTACGAGGTTGCGACCGCATCGTACCGGTTGACGTATATGTCCCTGGCTGCCCTCCTACAGCGGAAGCTTTAATTTACGGGCTTATGCAATTACAAAAGAAAATCAAACGCACTACAGGTTTTAAATATGACGCTAGAAAAAATCATTGAGAAGCTTGCCGCTAAATCAAGTATATTGATAACTTCCATCACAGTTAAGGATTACCTAGCGTATAAAGTTGAGCCAAGTTTTTTATTACCTTTCTTAAAAGCTTTAAAAGAATCAGAAGAGCTACGTTTTACTGTACTAACCGACTTATTTGGTAGCGATTTCCCTGACCGATGTTATTCCCGCAAAAGCGAGAAGCCAGGGAAAATAGACTTAATAAATAAGAGGTTCGAGGTAGTTTATAACTTACTAAGCTTAAAACTAAATAAACGTCTTATCATTAAAACTTATGTGTCTGAAAAAGAAAGCGTACCATCTATAATCAATATATTTAATGCCGCTTGTTGGTATGAGCGTGAAGTTTATGATATGTTCGGCATAAATTTTGACGGCAATGATGATAAACGGCGAATACTCACCGATTATGAATTTGAGGGGCATCCTTTACGTAAAGACTTTCCGTTAACCGGCTATACGCAAGTTAAATATGATGAACAGACGAAAAAAGTAGCATACGAACCGGTCAATTTAGATATAGAATATCGGGAGTTTGATTTTAGCTCACCTTGGCACAGCCCTACTTATGTATTACCAGGAGATGAGAAAGCTAAATGATTAGAGTGATTACTAGTAAAGCAATGATTCCGTATATCGTAAAAGGTCAACGAAATAAATTAACTTTAGATAAAAATTTTTCATTAAAAATAGATACAGAATTTTTTAAAGCATTTGTTGAAAAAGAAGTACCCTATATACATCTATGTACTATTAATGACTTTTCAAAACATATGGTAATTGATCCTGTAAATAAATCATTTATACGTTACATTGAAGATTCTAAGTCTAATTATGGATGGCAAATAAATTATAATAAGTTTTCTTTTTCATACCAACTTGTTTTAGCAAATAAACAAAATCAAGAATTATATAATACTTTTGCTTATTTTAAGCCTTTTCAATTTGATTGTATAATAACCGATAATTTTGAAGTATTACCCTTAGGTTCTATTAATATAGAAGAAATATAAAATAATGTCATTGCGAGGAGGGACATAGTCCCGACGCGGCAATCTAGGAAAAATTATGAAACAACCGACTGATATTATTACTAACAAAGCATGAACGTAAATTGGAAAAATTTATATGATGAAATTATTTAACTGGATTGCCACGTCGCCTGTGGCTCCTCGCAATGACAAATAATATGACTAATAACACCAAAAGTATAACGTTAAATCTTGGTCCGCAGCATCCGGCAACGCACGGCGTTTTAAGGCTAATTCTTGAAATGGATGGGGAAGTAGTAAATAATGCTGATCCTCACATTGGATTATTGCATAGAGGTACCGAAAAGCTGATTGAGCATAAAACATACTTGCAGGCTATCCCTTACTTTGATCGCCTTGATTATGTTTCACCAATGTGTCAAGAACACGCTTTTGCTTTAGCTGCTGAGTCGCTATTAGAGTGCGAAATACCACGAAGAGCTCAGTTTATCAGGGTACTATTTTCAGAACTAACGAGAATCCTGAACCACACCTTGAATATAGGCAGCCAAGCTTTAGATGTCGGAGCAACCACCCCTTTATTATGGCTATTTGAAGAGCGTGAGAAAATCATGGAATTTTACGAGCGTGTTTCCGGCTCTCGTATGCACTCAAACTATTTCAGACCGGGCGGCGTTGCTGAGGATTTACCTGATGGTTTACTCGAGGATATAGACAAATTTATTGATCAGTTCCCTCCTAAGCTGCAAGATATTGAAAATCTATTAAATGAAAATAGGTTATGGAAGCAGCGTTTAGTGGATATTGGCGTTGTTTCCCAAAAAGAGGCAATGGACTGGGGGTTTTCAGGTCCGATGCTCAGAGGTTCGGGCATAGCTTGGGATTTGCGAAAATCAAACCCTTACGACGTGTATGGTGAAATGGATTTTGAAGTACCGATCGGTAAAAACGGCGATTGTTATGACCGATATTTAGTGCGTATGCTTGAGATGTACGAATCTATTAAGATAATCAAACAGTGTATAGAGAAAATGCCGCAAGGTCCGGTTAAAACCGATGATCCAAAATTAGCACCACCAACAAGGGCTAAAATGAAAGAATCTATGGAAGCAATGATCCATCACTTTAAGCTTTATACCGAGGGGTATGATGTTCCAGCTGGTGAGACTTATAAGGCAGTAGAAGCCCCAAAAGGTGAGTTTGGTGTGTATTTATACTCTACTGGTGGCAATAGACCTTACAGATGCCGAATCAAAGCCCCAGGATTTGCTCACTTACAAGGTCTTGATTTTATGTCCAAAGGTCATTTAATGGCAGATGTTATTACTATTATAGCAACGCTTGATATAGTATTTGGTGAGATCGATAGGTAGACTCGTTTTATTTGAAAAATTGGCTACGTCGCTTCTCATTTTTGATCCTCACTTTACTCGCGTGTACGCTGCGGTCAAAAATTCCGAGGCTTCTTGCTCTTTTCCAAATAAAACTTCGTCTACTAAATTATTCATGATATTAGGAGTATATGAATACAAAAATTACAAATTTTAGTTTTGATAAGAAAAATTTAAGTCTAGCGGAGGATATCATAAAAAAATATCCACCGGAGGGCAAAAGAAGTGCCATATTACCACTTCTTGATTTAGCTCAACGTCAAAATGGTGGCTGGCTGCCTGTTCCTGCTATTGAATATGTGGCTAATATGCTAGAAATGCCGTATATGCGAGCTTATGAGGTGGCAACTTTTTACACTATGTTTAACCTTAAGCCTGTCGGTAAGAATCATATCCAAGTGTGCACTACTACCCCTTGTTGGCTACGTGGTAGCGATGATATAATGAAAACTTGCAAGGAAAAACTTGGCATAAAAGATAAAGAAGTTACAAAAGATCAGAAATTTAGCTTAATTGAAATTGAATGTTTAGGAGCATGCGTTAACGCTCCGGTAGTGCAAATTAACGACGATTATTATGAAGATTTAACGCCGGAAAAGATGGAAGAGCTAATAAATAAACTGCAAAATGACTAGTATATTATTATTGTTACTCAAATTCTACCAATACTTTATCTCCCCGTTGCTAGGTAATAATTGCCGCTTTTACCCTACTTGTTCAGAGTATGCTAAAGATGCTATAACCTCGCACGGCAATATAAAAGGATTATGGCTTGCTGTTAAAAGAATAATCAAATGCCAACCTTTTTGTGATGGCGGATATGATCCTGTTCCACCTACTAAATAAAAATGAATAATAAATTAATCCCTTTGGGACGTGAGTTTTTTGCAAGAGATACTAATATAGTAAGTCAGGAGCTGCTGGGTAAGGTTTTATATTTTCAAGGCAAAACAGCTATTATTACTGAAACTGAAAGCTATATTGGACAAGACGATCCAGCTTGTCATGCTGCAAGAGGTCGTACAAAAAGAACTGATATAATGTTTGGTCCGGCTGGTTTTAGCTATGTTTATCTGATTTACGGCATGTATTATTGTCTAAACTTCGTAACCGAAACTGATGGCTTTCCTGCTGCTACTTTAATTAGAGGAGCATATATTATTTCTACTAAGGATTTATATACCGCAGATACTTCAAAAGTTGGAAGTCAAATAAGTGGTGAGGCAGCTAGGCATAGAAAACTACGTGAGCAAAGGCACATCCCGAAATTTGACGTACCAAATCTTGAAGTATCAAAGTTAGATGGACCAGGCAAGCTATGTAAATATTTAGGGATTAACATCTCTCATAATAAAATTGACCTAATCAATAACAACGAATTTTTTGTTAGCGACATCAATTTAAAACTCCCCTATTCTACCACTACACGCATCGGCATAACTAAAGGCATAGATAAGCTATGGCGTTATGTTGTCACCAATCCTATTGATTTAACAAAAATATCATTTTAACTAAAAGCAGAAATTTGGAAGAAAATTATTGGAGCGGGTGAAGGGATTCGAACCCTCGACTTCGACCTTGGCAAGGTAGCGCTCTACCCCTGAGCTACACCCGCTTAAATATAGAATAATTAGCTGTGGGCATTTTAATATTTGAATTTAAGGGGATAAAATTCATTATTAATATTAAAACACCCTTGTGCTTTTTATTTAAGCGACTTTGAATATAAGAAATAATGGAATAAATTGCAACAGTTAAATTAGAAAATTATTAATATATTGCATTTATTTTAAAACGATTTTTTCAGTTCATAAATCAACTCAAGAGCTTCTTTAGGCGAGAGTTTATCGGGATCTATGGTTTTAAATTTTTCTTCAAGTTTAGAATTCTGCATCTGTTTAGGAGGCTCAAGAGCAAATAAACTCAAATTATTTGACTCTGTCGATAAAATATTCTTTCCTTTACCTGCTGCATTTTTCTCGAATTTAAGCAGAATCTGCTCGGCTCTATTAATAACACTTGCAGGCAGCCCCGCTAAGGCTGCAACATGGATGCCATACGATCTATCAGCTGCACCTGCTATAATATTATGTAAAAATAAAATATCTTTGCCTGATTCCTCAATAGCAATAGTATAATTTTGCATAGCTGGCAGAAAATTATCCATAATAGTTAGCTCATGATAATGCGTTGCAAATAAGCAGCGACATTTTAATTTATCATGGATATATTCAAGCACCGACCAAGCAATAGATACACCATCATAAGTTGAAGTACCTCTGCCGACCTCATCTAATATAATTAGGGAGTTTTTGGTAGATTGTGCAAGGATCGCTGACGTCTCTAGCATTTCTGCCATAAAAGTCGATTGTCCTTTAATCAGGTCGTCAGCTGCCCCGATTCTGCTAAATATTTTATCCACCATCCCTATTCTAGCACTTTTAGCAGGCACGAATGAACCTATTTGAGCAATGATTGCGATAATGGCATTTTGCCTTAGGAAAGTACTTTTACCTGCCATATTAGGACCAGTGATTAGCCAAATACGCTCCGCTTCCGATAAATGACAATCATTATGCACAAAGCTTTTTCTCTCTTTATTCAAAGCTTCTTCGACTACTGGATGCCGCCCTTTAACGATGTCAAAGCTTAAATCATCGGTAAATTCAGGTCTGACATAATCATTTTCACTTGCAATATAAGCAAAATTACAAAATACATCAATACCACTTAGAGAACTGGCAAGAATCCGCAAATAATCGGATTGCTTCGTTACCCGCTTGCATATATCTTCGTATAACTCTTTTTCCAAACTCACTACCAAGGTTTTAGCATTAACTAGATCACTTTCAAGTTTTTGCAATTCAATTGTAGTATAACGCACGCTATTAACAGTCGTTTGACGATGAATAAATTTAGGGTCATTAATCTTATTAGCATTTTTAGCGGTGATATCGATAAACAGCCCTATCACATTATTGTGAGATATTTTTAAACTATCTATTCCCGTTTCTCTTTTATACTGATCTTTTAGTTTTTCAATATGTAATTTGCCGTTATTAATTAGATCATGTAACTGTAATACTTTTGGGTGATATGAATGTTTTATAACACCACCATCATTTAAATTATTCGGGGCATCTTCGCATATGCTTTCTTCTATTAAATTATATAGCTCATCATTTCTTATTAATGGCTTAACAATTTTTTCAATAAAACTTGGTAGCTCAAAGCCATAATTATCGAAAAATATTTCTTTGATAGAGTTAGCCGTCTCTAACGTATATTTAATACTAAGCAAATCACGCCCCGAACCTCTATTCATAGTAATACGGGTTAAACAACGCTCTATATCGCTAGTTTTCTTTAGTAGCTCACGGACTTTTGCGGTTATATCTAGATTAGAATGGAAAAACTCCGTTATATTTAAACGCTGATTTATTTTATGAGTATCAGTTAACGGACTTGATAGGAAGTTATATAACAACCGCCCACCTTGTTTAGTAACAGTGTGGTTAAGGGTGCTAAGCAAGCTTCCTTTATTCCCTCCGCATGAATTTGTAACAATCTCAAGATTACGTCTTGTTGAAAAATCAATTGTCATGTAGCTATGAAAATCGATAATCTTTGGCTTTGGTAAATTGGGGATATTTTCTTTTTGCGTTAGGGTAAGATATTCCAAGATACTACCTATCGCACAAATTTGACTGCTAGATATTTCCCCTACCCCTTTAATATCTTGCATCTTATAAAAATCTAGAATAATCTTTTCACACTTATTAGCGGCAAAAAAACTATCGACTTGATAAGTAATGCGGAAATTTAGTTGCTTGGAAATATTACTCGCAAGATCAGAAGACCTTAAATGCTCGCTAAGCAGAATTTCATGAGGTTTTAGGCGAGCAAGTTCATTAAGAATTTCAAGCTCAGGAACATTAACTACAAAAATCGTGGAAGTAGAAAGGTCAGCATAGCAAAGTGCTGCCGTATCTTTGTTTTTCGGCACAACAAGACTTGCTAGATAATTCGGCTCAGCAGTGGTAATTAGGTTTTCCTCAATCACTGTGCCAGGTGTTATAATCCGGGTAACATTTCTATTAACTACTGCCTTATAACCTCCTCTATTTTTTGCCTCTTCAGGGGTTTCAAGCTGATCGCAAATAGCGACCTTATAATTTTCTTCGATTAATTTAGTTAGGTAATTCTCAAGAGCATGGTAAGGTACGCCGCACATCGGGACTTCTTCATCACCATTCTTACCCCTCTTAGTTAGAGCAATACCGAGTACGCCGCTAGCAAGCACGGCATCTTCATAAAACATTTCATAAAAATCACCCATTCTAAAAAGCAATAAGCAATCTAGGTGAGCAAATTTAATATCTAAATATTGCTGCATCATTTTAGTAGCAGCATCATAACCATATTTATGCTTAAACTCTTGAAAATTCATACCAAGTAAAATTATTTATATACTGGCTTATGACTATATAAGAATGTGCTAATGAATTAAATATATATTTTTTATTATCAGATTTTTAGATAATCATTGCCGTATTTTTCAACATATTCTTTATATTTACCTTTAAAATCGATAATATTTCTTTTATGAGAAAGAGCGATAATTCTAGTTGCTAGGCTTGCAAAGTCACGATCGTGAGTAACTAATATTACTGTACCCTCAAAATCAACCAAGGCTTTTTTAAGTGCTTCTCGTGATTCTAAATCAAGATGGTTTGTTGGCTCGTCAAGAACTAAAATATTGCTTTTTTCTAGTATCATTTTAGCAAGTAATAATCTTGCTCCCTCTCCACCACTTAAATTTAGAATATTTTTATTTACTTCATCACTACGAAATAATACCTGCCCTAATATATTTCTTATGGTGTTCTCTGTTTCTTTTTCAGCGTAATTTTTAAGCCAGTCAAGAATGCTAATATTTTTATTAAGTAATTCATGATGATCTTGAGCAAAATAAGATATTTGTGCTTCATATCCCCATTCATAACTACCCTGATCAGCTTCTATTTTATTCATCAAAATTTTTAATAAAGTAGATTTGCCGATACCATTTGCACCGATAATGATAATTTTCTCGCCTCGTGATACGCTAAAACCTACTTTATTTAATATTTGTTTATCCTCAAAACTCTTAGTTATCTGATCAATTTTTAATACTAACTTCCCTGAAGATCTTAGCTGCAAAAATCTAAATAACGGACTAATTCGTGAAGTTTTTTGCAAATCCGGCACTTGTATTTTTTCTAACTGCTTTTCTCGCGAGCTACTTTGCCTTGCTCTTGTACCTGCTCTAAATTTATCCACCCAAGCTTGCATATTTTCTATTTTTTTTTCTAAAAAATTTCGCTCACTTAATTTCTGTTCAGCTATTATTGCTTTTTCTTGAACAAAATTATCATAATTACCCGTATATGATTTTATTTCTCCATAATCTATATCTAAAATATCCGTTGCAACATTATTTAAAAAAGCCAAATCATGTGAAATAAAAATTAATATTCCTTTAAAAGAATTTTTTAAATAATTCTCAAGCCAATAAATTGAAACAATATCCAAATGGTTTGTCGGCTCATCTAATAATAAAATATCAGGATTATTAAACAGACTTTGAGCAAGTAAAACCCGCAATTTATAACCCCCTGATAATATAGAAAGAGGCTCATAATGATATTTTTCATTTATCCCAAGCCCTGTAAGCAAACTACTTGCAAAAACTTCAGCACTATATCCATCATTATCAAATATTATTTGCTCAAGTTCACCAAGCTTATAGCCATCTTCATCACTACATTCTTGCTTATTCAATATTTCTTCTTTTTCTTGCAAGGCTTGCCATAATTCTTTATTGCCTGCTATTACCGTATCTATAATTTTGGTATTTTCAAAGAGAAATTGATCTTGCTTTAAACATCCTACTTTAGAATTTTTAGGTACATTAACCTCGCCGAATGCCGGTTCTTCCTCTCTCATTAAAACTTTAAAAAAGGTTGTTTTACCAGCTCCGTTGGCACCTACTAAACCATATCTTTTATTATCTTCTAAAAAAATCCTTTATTTCGATTACTTTCAAAAAATCCATATCATGTGAAATAATTAACATCGCACTTAGATATGATTTTAAAATTTGTATTATATGCTCCTTTGTCTCTAAATCAAGGTTGTTAGTGATTTCATCAAGTACTAAAAGCTTTGGTGAGCTAGCTGCAATTTTAGCTAGGCTTAATCTAGCTTTTTCCCCACCTAAAAGCTGACTTACTTTATTATTCACTTCTTCATTTTTTCTAAATAAAAAATCGTTCAAGAAAGATTTTAATTAACTACTTTAATTTCTAATTGATTATTACCATAAAATATGGTAATTTAATTTTTATTTGAAGTATTAAAAATAGGTAACAAGTAATGAAATATATTTTTTTATTAGTCATATTAATATCAATTCAAATTAAAGCATCTCCACATACAGAAAACCCAACTATAGAAAGTAATAACCTCAATGATTTTGTATTTGATGATAATGATTTTTTATGGGACGATACTGATCTTATAGATGATAGTATAATTGATGATTTAGTTTTACACTCTCTGTCATATTATCCTTCCTCTCAAAATATTAGAGGAAAGCTCCAATACCCACAATGAAGCAGATAATTTGCAAGATATACCAGATAATAATTCCGTTATAGCCTTAAATGATGAAGAATTAGAGTCAAATTATAACGAAATAATTGAATTGATCGAGCATAATTTTGATGCAGATAACAGTTTAAACGAAAATATAGATAATTTAGCTAAAAATGGAGTAGCTGATAATTATAATCTAAATGATGAAAGCAAAATAAATAGTAATACTGAAGAAAATTTTGAAAATAATTTAGTACATCATGCTAACAATAGCTTAACATCAACGAAAAATTCTACAACCACAGAATTTGCACCACGTAGAGTGGTTAATAATACCGATATTTTAATATCTAATATTGATAATAGATTAAATTCATTAACAAGAAATTTTGGAGCATTAGCCGCAGGAGATGAAGAGCAAATTTATGGATTTTATATTAATCCATTTATAGGCAAAGCAACTCAAAAAGAAACAAAAGAAATAAGTAGATATCATAGTACAAGTAGAGGCACAATAATAGGGCATGATGCACACTTAAACAATTCTTTGCAACTTGGAGCAAATTTTACTAGAGTAGAAACAAAATTTAATTTTCCAAAATATAAAACTACAGTTAGAAGTAATTACTACTCATTGTATGGACTATATATACCTTCAAACCAAAACATCTTTACAAGTATAATTGGAATATATGGAATTAGTGATATAATTAACTTTAATCAAAGAAAAAATACTCACAAAGCCTATACTAGTACTATACAAGTAATGCTTGGCTCTAACTATAAGTTATTTAGTACTACGCATATTAAGCCTATGTTAGGACTTAAATATAACAAAATTAGAGAAGCATCATATTTAGAAGATAATTTATCAATAGCAAGTGTTAAAGAGCAGACGATTGAAAGTATCTTAGGGGTAAAATTAGCAAATCCAAATACACTAAAATCAGTAATTATTACTCCTGAAATATATGCTTTTGCCCATAAAAATATTAAGTCAAAAATACCAAGTGCTCAAACAAATATTATAGATAATAGAATATTACCTATATATATTAGGAAACTACCTTTAAGTTTTAGTTATGGGGCAAAATTAAGCCTTAAAACAAAATCAATTGAGATAGGAATAAATTATAATGGAACTAAAGCAAATAAATTTATATCGCATTTAGGAAGTATAAACTTCAAAATTAATTTATAACTGCTATAAAAAAATGATAACTGGACAGCTTATATTTTAATTCATTCTTAGCTAAAAGTAGTATTGCGGCATGATTTCTATACCATTCCCGCAGAATCTGGGAGACAAATGAGTCATGCAACAATACCACAATAGGGTGACGGATCTACAACTTTAAAAAATAATTTCATTATTCCATAATTTTTCTAAAAATTGTTGCAGAGGTATTATATCTATTTCTTGCGTGTCCCAAGTTATTTTCCTTAGCCTTTCTTCTAAGCATACTATATAGCCTTTATGTACTTTATGCTCTTCCATAAAAGATTTAATACCTCGAAGCTCACTATTATGTACATTTTCTGAGATTTTTACTTCTATCGGTAAAATCTTATTACCACGAACTGTGCTAATTATAAAATCAACCTCTAGACCTGTTTTAGTACGCCAATAATTTATACGATAATCAAGATCATTTAAACCTATATAAGCTTTTAACTCGGTAAATATATAATGTTCTAAGGCTTTTCCTGCTTCTTGCCCTTTTGTATTATCAAATTGATGCTGGGTAATATTATTTGCAACCCCAACATCAAAAAAATAAAATTTTGGCACAGATGATATAATTTCTCTGCTAACTTTTTTGCTATATGGATAAAGTAAATATCCTACTAAAGTATCAACAAGTATTTGATAATATTCCTTAACTGTTTTTGCATCTATGCTACAATCACGTGCTATATTAGAATAGTTTAATAACTCACCATGAGAAAAAGCAATACTATCCATAAATCTACCGAAAGCTGCTATGTTTCGTACTAACCCTTCGACTCTGATTTCATTTGTTAAATAATCTTCTACATATGCTTTTAACAATTTACGAGGGTTATTACTGATAAAATGTGATGGAATTAAGCCATTATTGAATATCTTGAGTAAATTAAAATCTTTTTTTATCTCTGGATATACTAATAGATAAAAATTATATTTTATCGCTCTGCCTCCCAATAAATTTGTACCGGCAATTCTTAATTTTCTTGTACTTGAACCACATAAAATAAAATAACAATCCGTATTCTCTATAAGCCAATGTATTTCATCAAGCAATACAGGTACTTTTTGGATTTCATCTATTATAATAGGTAAAGCGAGTTTATCTTTTTCAAGCCCTAAAATTTCTTCTCGGAAGTCTGAAGACTTTTTTAAATATTTCAGCTGTAAATCTGTTTTTAATAAATCGTAATATATAGAGTTTGGATATAATTCTTTTAGATAAGTAGATTTACCTGTTTTTCTTGCCCCCCATAAAAAAGCTGTCTGTTTTTTATCCAAGCTTAATTTTAAACATCTATTATACATTTTTCCTTACTATTTAGGAATTAAGTCCATATTTTAAATTCCATAATATTACTTTTTAAAACCAATATTGTAATCTTTGTAAAAGCTAAAATGTAACTTTTCTTTCAAGCTTTATTAAATTATGTGTTACTCAAAAGCAACTTATCAATCAATTGATTTTCTAAATTGAATTTATATTTTTGATACATTTTAAATTTACTATATTATTTATATATTAACTTTTCTTGTTATATTTTTTAAAAAACAAATTATTATAAAGGAATTAATATGTATCATATTGAAGAGGGAATTGAATTAATTTCTCAAAAATTTCTTGCTTTATGGAAATATGAATTGTTTCCTATTGCTAATAACCAGATCACAGTAAGTAATATCTGTATTTTCATACTACTTTTACTATTTGGTATTAAATATTCAGAACGCTTATCTAAATCTGTTAATAACTTTGTAAGTCATAGATTTAATGGTAACAACACTAGCACAAGTATTATAAGTAAACTAATTACATATTCTATACGTATTTTATATATAATTATTGCTATGTCTCTAGCTAATATCCCTATGGGAAGCTTAGCCATTTTAGGCGGAGCATTAGCATTCGGTTTAGGATTCGGTACGCAAACATTAATTACTAATTTTATTAGTGGAATTATTATAATGATCGAGCAACCGATTAAAGAAGGGGATATAATTGAAATAAAAGGTGTAATCGGAAAAGTAAAAACAATAGGTATTAGATGTATTATTTTACAAACTACTACCAATCATTCTATCCTTATTCCTAGTAGTGAAATTATTTTAAATAATGTAACAAATTGGACCCTAGACAATAATATAGTAAAATATCAGGTAGAAATAACATTCCCGAGTAGCGAAACTAAATTAAATCCTGAAAGTTTGATGGATAAACTTAAAACATCAATAGGCAAATTAGATTTTATAATTCCTAATGAAGAAGCGAATGTATTTTTAACAAAAGTAGATAATAACGGCTTAACTTTCTATATTAGATTCAATATTGACATTAAGAAAAACTCTGATTTTGAATATATTAAAAATAATTTAAATATTGCTTTATATTCACAACTTAAAAATTATAATATTGTTTTAAATCACTTAGATTGTACAAAAATATAATAGAAAAGTAATCATCTGTTGTTTAAAAGGTTAAATATTAAGGCATATAGTAAATTAAACAAAGCCGTTAACTTGATGTTCCCATAGCTCCTTAAATTTACCTTTTTCTATGGAAAGCAGTTCCGTAAAATTACCACTTTCAACGATATCACCTTTATCCATAACTATAATTCTATCCATATGTTTGATGGTGGATAGTCTATGAGCTATAGCAAGTATAGTTACATTATCAATATCGAGCATTGCGTTAATGGATTTCTGTATTTCCTGCTCGGTATGGCTATCAAGGCTTGAGGTTGCTTCATCTAAAATTAAGATCGGGGCATTCTTAAGAATAGCCCTAGCAATCGCTATACGTTGCCTCTGCCCGCCGCTTAGCTTTACGCCCCTCTCACCGACAATAGTGTTATACTTCTCCGGCAAGTTTTCTATAAATTCATGAATATTTGCAGCTTTTGCAGCATTTTCTATTTCGACCTGCGTAGCATTTTCTTTGGCATAACCGATATTCTCACCTATAGAGCGATGGAATAGCATAATATCTTGTGGAATTAACGATATTTGTGATCGCAAACTATCAGAGGAACTATCATAAATACTTTGCTTATCGATAATAATATCGCCGCTTGAGGCTTTAAAATTCTTCAACAACAACGCAATCAAAGTAGATTTACCACCGCCTGAATGCCCGACAATACCAACTTTCTCGCCGGCTTTAATATGCAAATTAAGATTTTTAAATACATTACTATCTTCTTTATAGGCGAAAGATATTTCTTTAAATATTATTTCACCTTTGGAAATTTTTATTTCAGCTGCATTTTCTTTATCTATTGTATCTTGCGGTGCTTGTATAATTGTAAAGGCGGAACGGAAAGCTGCAATTTTCTCTAAAAAGCTTTTAAGCTCCATAGTTGTATGCCATGAATTTTCAGCAACTAAAAAAGTTAGCGACATAATAAAAGCTATATCACCAATGCTAATCTCTCCTAAATTACGCAAGTAAATTACATATATAAATATTCCTATTAAATATACCCAATATACTAAAGATAATATTACACAGATAATAAGATCATATTTAAAATATCTGATTGTCAAAGGGTTATGCACTTTGCAATAATAATCTTGTACTTTATTTAACTCACGCTTTTTTGCTGCAAATGAAAAAACAGTAAAAATATTTGTTATGCAAGCGGCTACTATACCAAATAAATTATACCAAGAATCTTGCTTATCTTGTTCCATTTTAGCAAGCTTGGTAAAAAATTGTAATGCAAGCGGTAAATAAACAGCAGTAAAAGCGATGACAGCGATAAATATTTTAAGATTAGTATTAGCAAGAGTGATACTAGATAATATAGTAATTAATAATGGCTTACTTAATTTATATTCGATTGCTTCATGTATTTTATAATAATTATCACCTATGCCACGTACTTTCCCTACTATAGAACCGGAAAGATTATCCTGAAAATAACTATATGGTAAATTGAAACAATGATTACATATTTTATCCATCATATCTTGAAAAACATAAGGCATCGTTTTAAGCTGAGCAAAATTATGAGCTCGCCAAGCTCCATCAAGTAGAGCTTGTGCCGCTATAAAAACCATTATTGGTTTATAGCTTTGAGCAAATGTAATTTTCTCGTTTTGCGTAAATAAATCTAATACCAGCTTTACAGCATAATTATATATGATAGGATAAACACCGCTTGCAATCGGTGCAATCATCATAATAAGATAGAAATATTTATATGGCTTTATAATCGACCATAAAAAAGGGATGGGTTTAGGTGAGTGGTTCATAAAAAAATTGAAAAACTTGAAGAAATATTATATTTTACAATCTTTAATTCTACAATATTATTATGAATTTTATTTAGGTTCTTATATCTTTAAAAAGTGCTGAGGGAGCATTTTTAATAAACTCTTTAACTAGTTGTGATTTATATAATAAGCCTGTTTTTTGCTTTATACTATTTAAATGATGTTCTACAGTTCTAGGAGATAAATTTAAAATACTTCCTATTTCTTTCATACTATTTCCTAAAGATAAATAATATATACACTCCGTTTCTCTATAAGATAATTTGCTATATTTTCCTGTTTTTACTTCGGCATTCAATGAAAATTGTTTTGATTGCTGCAAAATTAATTCTTTTTGATCTAATATATTAAAATTAAGTTTCTGTTTAAAATAAGCTAGTTTTGTCTTATCAGTAGTATCTATAAGATCTTTTGCTTTAACATCAAAATAATCTATACCATATTCTAGTAATTGAGTGTTATTTAAGTAAAAATTCATAGCTTGAATAGTACTACCTTCCATACTAAACATATAACATTCTATAAATTCTGAGTTAATTAGCTTATATATACCGAGCATATTTTTCCAAATATTGAAATCATACATAAGATTCATAATTGGATCTTTTCTTTTATCGTAATGTTCTATTTCAGTTGGAAAAAATACATAGTTATATTTCGTATTAATTGTTTTATTAATTACTGTAGTACCCGTAAATCCTTGATTTTTTATTATAGAAAAATAGGCTTGCATAAACTCAGTTGTAATATTTGATATAAGCGGTAAATAAGAACCATCCTTAAAAATTTTTATATATCCAAAAAAGGGAACTCCAAGGCTTATTAAATGATCATATATAGTTTTTAATCTCTTTGAGTAGATAAGTAATATTGATAAGCAAGAGCATTGATTTCAGCTAAACTAGACATAATTATACAATCAATAAAATATTCTGTACTAAAAATAAATATGAAATAAATGATATCAATTATAAATTTAAAAACCATCCGTAATTTTTACTGATATCTTTTTAACATATAATTCAACTATTGTTAATAAAGTTAGATGAAAAATAATTATTATTTTTATTTTTTTAGTTACTAATATATTATGTCTTAAAGTAATTTATGCTCTTACTGAGAGACACCAAACAAAAATAAGGAAAATACTTTAATGAACATGATCAAAGCAAAAATAAAAATTTTAAAAATTGATGATATGAACTTAAAAAATATATCTGAGCAGATAGACAAAACACAGAAACTAAATGATATATTAAATAAATTGAATGAAGAAGAAAATTTTGATGATGACATATGGATGGATTTTCCTTTTAGAAAGGCAAATTAACTTTACTAGTTGATTTATTGCAATATTTAACGGGTTATTTCAATTTACGTAAGTAATTTATAAGATTTTTAATAGTACCCGACAGTTATTAAAAAAGAACCTGTCATTGCGAGGAAATTACGAAGTAATTGTACGTACGCAATCCAGTAAAATGCATAGCATTTTTTATTATTTTTTCTGGATTGCTAAGAAATAACTAAACTAATTCATAAGCTTTTTTAGCTAGTTTCAGAAATTAATTTATTTTCTATCCCATCTTCAAGATTCCAGCAAATGGCTAAAATAAGCTGGACGAAATAGCAATTTCTAACTTCTTGTAGATTAAATCTAAAATAATTTGCTACAAATTCTGTATCTTTCTCTATATCTATAATAAATGCCCATATTTCATTTATAGGATATCCAATCACTCCTTTAGGGTCAATTGCCACCCACTGCTTTCCATTTTGTAGTATATTGTCATGATGTAAATCACCATGAAGTAAAGTTTGAGGTTCGGTACGCTCAAGTAGCTTATCTCTCAAAATTTTTGCTCTTTGTAAATAGGTATATTGCTAATAAATGAAGAGTTGGAAAAATAAAGAAATAAATTAAATTCGTATTCTAGATGGGAACCGCTTTCCATCTAGAATACTTATTATTATAATCTTCTTTCAAAAGGAGTATGAAATACTACTTTTGAAAGAAAAGAAGTATATTCTTTTAAGGAAACACCTAGCACTGCTCTTTCAAGCAATAATGCATTATGTTTTTGAGCTAGAATAGCTACAGCACCAAAATTTCTAAAAGCTTTTAAGGCTTCTGCTTCTTTCAATAGTTCAGTGTTATCAAAGCTTATTTTTAATATAATAGGTGTATTATTTTGATAGCCTGAAAGAACATAGTTAAAAGATAAATTATTTATAGATTTAAGTTCCGTTAAATTCCAATCTATAGCTAGCTCTGTTACAATCTTAGGCAATTTTTCAAGCCAAGCTTTTCCTTGCTCTTTATATATACTGATTATATTATTTTTAGTTGGCTAGAAGAGCCTCATATAAAAGAATTTTGGATAATAGTAAAGAGCATAAAGAAGATATTATAAATTTTATTAATGGTAGGAAACAATATTATTTTTATGGAACAACTTATTATTGGATTGGCTTTATAGATAATAAACCGCTTTGTTTTATTTTATCGGATATTCTTGAAAAAGATCAAAATTTGTCAGATATTCAAAAAAAATATCTATCTAAATCAGGTCATACTATAACTCTTGATTTTGGTATAGGTAATAAAAACTTTTTATGTAAAGGGTTAGCTGGCAATACTCTAGAAGCTTTTATAAAATTTTATCATAAATCTATTGAGCCATTAAGCGATACTTTTTTTATCGATCCTGATGAAAATAACCCACGGGCTATACATGTTTATAATAAAGCCGGTTTCAAGCAAGTTGGAAAATATGAAGCACAAAGCGGTGCATTTAAAGGTAGTACAAATTATTTAATGGTAAAAAATATTAATTTATAATGTTTTTGAGTATATTCCTTTTAATAAAAAATGAAGCTAATAATATAAATAATAAACAGTAAAAATAAAAGGGATATATAAATAAGAAAATGGAATAGAAATTAAAAATTTAGATAATTTATTCTTTTAATAGTTGCTTAAGCTAAATTATATTATATATTATTAGTTGTATAAAACATAATTGTATTATTAGAAAATAAACATATGAATATTAACCCTTTATTAATAGAAAAACTTGCAGCTGAAGCATTTTGGTACTTTACATACAAATATGGAATAAAAAATACAGGTTTTCCTACTTCTGTGCATAGTATTCCCTCGTTAATGTGGTCTAAGGAGATCGCTAAAAAGAAATTAATGCAGCTAGGCATCACTGAAGAAAAAACAGTAGAACTGATTTATTATTTGGTTGCAGAGAATATTGCAGTTCACGGTCAAGAAGAAAGAAATATTATTGGCTTAGTATACGTTGAAGATTTTGAGGAATGTAAAGAAAAAGATTTTCCTTACACAAATTTTATTGAGCAATTAGCTTTTGATAGTGATGAAAAGTGTGATTACAACATTAATATAAAAGGAACTTTTTCTTATAACGGTACATTACTTTTAAGAACTCCTTTTCCTGCAGGAATACTACTTAAAGAAGATCCTATAAAATCAAATTTAAAATTATTAATTCAAAATACAACTACTGCTTTAGGGTTTGAAAAAACAATAATTATGTTGCCTGGTAATATAACTATTTTACCCGATAATCCTTACGGCTATAAAGTATTTGCTTCAGGTATATTTCATATTCCTACCAAAGGACCTATTAGTACTATTTGGAAAAAAATTATTCCGAATAGTACTTGCATTCTTGAACAAATAGATTTTAATGATAGCAACGGTAACGAAAATTCCATTATAATTAATAATAAAAAAAGTGGGGTATTTTTTAGATAAAAAATACGGCATTACTGACTAAGTATAGAGAAGTATAGAAAGAAGTGTTAAAGTTAAAGAAAAAGGGTTTTAAAATGGAAGGAAAATGTAAGAGCTGCGGGTCAGCAGAGAGAGTAAAAACGGTTATGTAAAAAGGAAGCAAAGATATAAATATAAGAGTTGCGGGAAGAGTTATAGAGAAGGAGATTTAAGAGAAAGATATAGTACAGAACAAAAACTCAGAGTAATTAAATGGTATCTGGAAAGAGCTGGTATAATGTCAATAGAGAGAATGGAGAATGTGCCAAATCCATTAATAATAAAATGGATACGTAAATTTTCAAAAATATTGCGTCAACGTTTAAATGAGATAGAGATACCTGAAGATGTAAAGAAAATAGAGATAATAGAATTAGACGAGTTATTTTCGTATTGTCAAAAAAAACTAACAAAGTCTATGTATGGCTTGCTGTTGATAGAGTCCGAAATCAAGTTGTTGACTTTGAAGTGAGTAAAGGACGAGATATTAGTTCATATTTACCTATGGCTTTAAGGCTCGAGGAGAATTATGAGATAGATATTTCATGCAGCGATCATTACGATGTTTATGGAGCATATAAGATAGCAAAACGGCATTATTTTACTAAAAAAGAAACTGCTTTAGTAGAGTCATTTAACTCTCTAATACGGAATTATCTTGCTAGATTCAATCGTAAAACTAAGCGATACAGTAAGGCTATTGATATGATCTATAACTCTATTCTTCTACTTTTTAATAAAAATTTATTACTATCAGTCGTTACTTAGCAATACCATTTTTCAAGCCAAGCTTTTCCTTGCTCTTTATATTTACTAATTATATTATTTTTAAATATATCCATACTAATATTATATTATGAAATTTTTTGAAAACCAAAATAATAATAAACCTAAATTATTTATCTTTTATTTAGGAGGAAAAATCGATAAATGCAATATAGAAATTCATGATGTAGTGTTTGTTATAGGACAATCTGATATTGAAATAGCAAATAAAGTTAAAGAAAAATGGATTGGCAACCCTAAATCTTTCCATATAGATTCTTGGTTTATGATAGAAAATATTGATGGATTTGAGATAGAAGTTAATCAAGGCAAAATAAAACCAACGCCTAATAGTTTATTTTTTGTCAATTTAGGTTATTACCTACAAGATAATTTTGGCGAAAGTCATTTTATGACTTTAACAGTAGCAAAATCTAGAGCAGAAGCAATAAAAGCAGCAAGGAATAAACTTTTTGCTAATCACCAAATGTTACATACAGATAATATATATGATATTGATGAATGCATAAAACTAGAACAGATTAGTAATTATTATATATCACTAAAATATACTGGTAATGCAAAACCAAACGTTATAAATAACGGATATCAGAAATTAAGTTATTAATCATAATTTTTATTTAAAATAAAATCTTCTAATTTAGGCGTATTTTTAGGATCGATTTCAAAGTCAGGAATATAAGGTATATTGTCGCCTCGATTGCGATTCCTATAAACCTTAATAGGAAAAGAAAAAACGCCTAGCTTACTTGGTAGCTCGACCGTTCTTAATTCCATATATAACCGATCTGCCTTTGTAGTCTTTCCTACAAGAATTACATTTTGAGTCATTATTTCTAACTCATCGATAAAATCAAGTGTGCTACTTACATTTTTCTCATCAATAATTATAATAATTTTTGCTTTAACCGGATTTAGTAAAGAAGTATTTAAGGGTAAAGATTTATCAAATAGTAACTCTCTATAATAAGGTTGCTTTTCTTGTAAATTTTTCTCTAAACCTTCAATAATATTTTTAAGACAAGGATTTTGATATCGTTTATATAAATTTTTAACATGATTTAAATTATTAAGGCTTACCCGCCAATCTACATAAACATTTTTATAAGCTAGATTTCTTTGTTGTGTAGCATAATTTTTCCCAAATAATTGGTTAATAAGTTCGCTACCATAATCAGAGTTTCCTCCTTGATTACCCCTTAAATCAAAAACTATTATATTCTTTTTTCTAAAGTTTTTAATTGCAGCAAGAAGTGAATTAAATTCTTGTTGTTGCGATTCAGTTAAATCAAAGTTAGGTAACTCTATCCAAACAATATTTTTAAGAAAATACTTAATTTGAAATGGTTTAAAATTATAAGGTATTATTTTTGGCATTTCATTATACCAATTAACGCTTAAATGAGTATCGTTAAAAGTGCTGATAAAAGCTTCTATAATTTGCTTAGGGTTTTGTTGAGATGTTTTATAAAAAGCTTTGTTTGCTTTTAGATAATTATGTTTAAGGTTTTCCTTAAATGTAGGGTCTTCTTTATTAAAAATACCAGGATGATTTTCTTGAATTTCGTTATAAATATATTTAAGATCGCTGTTTCTGTGATTATCATTCTGACAGCTAGTTAAAAAAATAATACTAAAAAATATATAAAGAAAAATCATATCTTATGTATCTACTCAGATAGAACTTGAAAAATTGGCTACGTCGTCTTATAAGATCGCAGGTAGCCACGTATTAAGTATACGCTTCGCTCAGAGGGCTTTAGACCGATTACTCTTTTCCAAGTTGATCTTCGTATACCCAACTCTTCATTTATTAGGAGTATATAATAAAATGATTGAATGTCCTAACGATGCTTTTTGTCGCTCATAGCTCATTTTATTATTTATAGCCTCTACTTTTTGTAATTGAACTTAATTTTTTGAGTATAAAAAGAAGATTTAACAAGAGGAATTAAAAAATTTGCATTGCAAGCTTGGCAGCGACTTACTCTCCCATGCCTTATGACATAGTACCATTAGCGCTATGAGGTTTCACGTTCGAGTTCGGGATGGGATCGTGTGTTTCACTCATGCTATAACCACCAAGCTAGCAATACAAACTTTTTAAATAGTAGATTTGTATTGGTTGCTGTTAGTGTTGTTGCATGGCTTAATTATCTTGTATCACAATTTGTATCCTGAGATCCCGTGGACAAGCCACGAGATGACATTATATTTTACTGGATCTCGTGGTCAAGCCACGGGATAACAATCATGCAACAACACTTTTATTAATTGATAAAGCTATTTTAACCTGATAACTTTGTGAGTTGATACTGACATATTATAGAATAAACACTATATACATGTGTAATCTCACAGCAAAGTAAATCAATCGAGCTATTAGTATCAGTTAGCTACACACATTACTGTGCTTCCACACCTGACCTATCAACGTGGTGGTCTTCCACGGCTCTAATGGGGAAGTCTAGTTTTGAGGTGGGTTTCCTGCTTAGATGCATTCAGCGGTTATCCCTTCCGTACTTAGCTACCCAGCTGTGCCGTTGGCACGACAACTGGTCCACCAGGGGTACGTCCACCTTGGTCCTCTCGTACTAAAGGCAGATCCTCTCAAACTTCCTACACCCACGGCAGATAGGGACCGAACTGTCTCACGACGTTCTAAACCCAGCTCACGTACCACTTTAATCGGCGAACAGCCGAACCCTTGGGACCTTCTCCAGCCCCAGGATGTGATGAGCCGACATCGAGGTGCCAAACGATTTCGTCGCTATGGACGCTTGGAAATCATCAGCCTGTTATCCCCGGAGTACCTTTTATTCGTTGAGCGATGGCCATTCCACTCGGGACCACCGGATCACTATGACCGACTTTCGTCTCTGCTCGTCTTGTCAGACTCGCAGTCAGGCTAGCTTATGCCATTGCACTCTAAAAGTTGATTTCCGACCAACCTGAGCTAACCATCGCGCGCCTCCGTTACTCTTTGGGAGGCGACCGCCCCAGTCAAACTACCCACCATGCATTGTCTCGGATCCTGATTCAAGGATCTCGGTTAGATGTCAAGAACCAAAAGGGTGGTATCTCAAGGATGACTCCACAAAGGCTGACGCCTCTGCTTCATAGTCTCCCACCTATCCTGCACATTTGATTCCTAACACCAGTGCAAAGCTATAGTAAAGGTTCACGGGGTCTTTCCGTCTGACCGCGGGAACTCCGCATCTTCACGGAGAATTCAATTTCGCTGAGTCGATACTGGAGACAGCGGGGAAATCGTTACGCCATTCGTGCGGGTCGGAACTTACCCGACAAGGAATTTCGCTACCTTAGGACCGTCATAGTTACGGCCGCCGTTCACTGGGACTTCAATTCAGAGCTTGCACCCCTCCTCTTAATCTTCCAGCACTGGGCAGGCGTCAGACCCTATACTTCGTCTATTGACTTTGCAGAGCCCTGTGTTTTTAATAAACAGTCGCTACCCCCTAGCTTGTGCCACCCACAAATGGTTGCCCATATGTAGGTCATCTTTCTTCCGAAGTTACAGATGCAATTTGCCTAGTTCCTTCAGCATCGTTTTCTCAAGCGCCTTGGTATACTCTACCTGTCCACCTGTGTCGGTTTCGGGTACGGTCTATAATGAAGGTGTTATTTCCTGGAAAATATTCGCTGCACAATCAATCCAATTAAGACTGTACAACTTACTACTTTCGTCACATCCTTCAGGTTCAGGAATATTAACCTGATTCCCATCGATTACGCCTTTCAGCCTCACCTTAGGGACCGACTAACCTTGCGCAGATTAACTTTACGCAAGAACCCTTGGACTTTCGGCGAGAATGTTTCTCGCATTCTTTATCGCTACTTATGTCAGCATTCTCACTTCCGATACCTCCAGCAAACCTTACGGTTCACCTTCACAGGCTTACGGAACGCTCCGCTACCACTCACACCAAATGTGTGAATCCGCATCTTCGGTACATGACTTGAGCCCCGTTACATTGTTGGCGCAAGAAAACTTATTTAGACTAGTGAGCTATTACGCTTTCTTTAAATGATGGCTGCTTCTAAGCCAACATCCTAGTTGTTTTGGTCTTCTCACATCCTTTAACACTTAGTCATGATTTAGGGACCTTAGATGGCGGTCTGGGCTTTTTCCCTCTCGACTATGGACCTTAGCACCCATAGTCTGTCTGCTATGCTATACTCATCGGCATTCGGAGTTTGATTGAGTTTGGTAAGTCTGTGGGACCCCCTAGCTCATTCAGTGCTCTACCTCCGATGGTAACCGCTATAACGCTCTACCTAAATAGATTTCGCGGAGAACCAGCTATATCCGAGTTTGATTGGTCTTTCACCCCTAACCACAGCTCATCCCCTACTTTTTCAACAGTAGTGGGTTCGGTCCTTCAGCGGATTTTACTCCGCTTTCAACCTGGCCATGGCTAGATCACTCGGTTTCGGGTCTAATTCATCTAACTATAGTCGCCCTATTCAGACTCGCTTTCGCTACGCCTACACCTAACGGCTTAAGCTTGCTAGATAAACTAAGTCGCTGACCCATTATACAAAAGGTACGCCGTCACAAGACATAAATGCTTGCTCCGACTGCTTGTAAGCATTTGGTTTCAGATACTATTTCACTCCCCTTGTCGGGGTACTTTTCACCTTTCCCTCACGGTACTTGTTCACTATCGGTCACTAGAGAGTACTTAGGCTTAGAGGGTGGTCCCCCTATGTTCAGACAGGATTTCACGTGTCCCGCCTTACTCAAGGACTTCAAACTTTTTACCTATACGGGACTATCACCCTCTACAGTCAACCTTTCCATGTTGTTTTAGTTATTTTTTTGAAGCCACTGGCCTGGTCCGCGTTCGCTCGTCACTACTAACGGAGTCTCGGTTGATGTCCTTTCCTCCAGCTACTTAGATATTTCAGTTCGCTGGGTTTGCCTCATATAGCTATGTATTCACTATACAATACCTAATAAATTAGGTGGGTTTCCCCATTCGGAAATTTTCGGATCAAAGCTTATTCGCAGCTCCCCGAAGCTTATCGCAGCGTATTACGTCCTTCATCGCCTTCTAATGCCAAGGCATCCACCAAATGCTCTTATTATATTTACTTACGCTTTATTACTTGAGATTACACGATGCATACAGAATTAATTTTACAATTTCTTCAGTATCTAACTCACGATATAAATTTTTATTATCGCGGTGTATTTAGTTTTTAGCTTTATCAACTTTTTAAACAGCTACAAAGTTTTGTGTTTCAAACCTTGTGTGATTGATTTTATATCCATAATTTCGAATGTTGTCAAACACTATTTTAAATAATTTTTAAATTTCTTTTTTACGATAAGAATAAAATATTATTTTAACTTCTTTTAAGAATCGACTTTTTTGGCTTTCCATTAGGACTTATTGCACTTTTTGGAACTTTTACATCTCTACCTGAATCTTCAAAAAAGAATCCATCTTTTTGTAAAATTTTATTCACTTTCTTCAATTCTCCTTGCCTATATTACTAAGCCTTTCTCTGTTTTAACAAACAATAACTTACCATTTTTTCGTAATACTATCTCTTCATCGGCTTCAAAATTTTTAGATATTTTTAAATTACCCTCCTTATCAAACTTGCCTAAAATATCTTTTTGTAAATCGGCAAATTCTGCAAAAGCGTATAATTTTAAATTTTGTTTTATCTGTTCAGGTTCAGTTATATATTCCCCAGCTTTATTAATAAAACCAGTTATCTCATATCTGAAATCTTTACCATGCAGAGTTTTTTTAACAAGAAACTGAGTTACAGTAAGTAATTTAGTTTCATTTTCTACCTCATCGTCAACTATATTAATTATTTTTCTCTTTATAGAATAGATATCGCTATTTTTATCGAGTTTTGGATCAAACTCTTTAATTTGTGGATTTTCATTAAATCGAACTGATTTTTTATTTTTAGTCATAATCACCTCTGTTAAAGATTTTTTAATAATAATCAAGAATAGCTTGATATTAAACTAATGTAAAATATTTACGCTGCTTCAAAAGAAAGTTGATAAACTAATCATTAGTTTAATTTATATTAATATTTATTATACTGAAATCTTAATTATTATAAACTTTTTGTTGACAAACTTTAGAACCATATTATATGGTAATGCACTAAAAGTTAATTTATAATTATTAAAGGAAATTATTTATGCATGGAAAATTAAATTTTGATAGTCATAACACAGATATTTTTAATTTAAATTTACAAGGTTTAATTACTCAATTAAAAAATATAAAAAAAGTAGAATTTGTTAAAACTAGTAAAGCAAATAATAGTTATATTGATATTATAAGATGTGCAATTGATCAAGCTATAACAGATAGTCACGACCCTGAAAATGAAGAAATAACAGCATTACTTCCTATTGCTATTAAAACAATTAAAAAGTTAGCTGACTCCCCTGAAAGAGTGAAAGAACTAAAACGTTTAGAGGCAACTGATTTAGATATCGCTTTTATTAAAGGTGATTTTGAAAGTGTAAAAAACCTGACCAGCAATAATATAGAAACAAACTTAGATTCATGAATTTTGCTATAAATCAAGATAATTTTAAGTATAACTTAACTCTTAAAATTAATGAAAAAGATATACCTCTTTATTCATTATTTAGTAATATATTTACCGAAATTACTAGTATAGATAAAAATAACTTAGCTTTTATTATACAAGATGATGGGGGGAAAACTTGGAATTATAATAGTTGTAATTATGAATATAATAATTTACGCCCTTTATTTGATCAATTAGTAACATATGGCACCGGTTCTAAATATCTTTTTTCAGACCAAATATCTGAAACACTTCAAAAAGAAGCAAAAAATATTAGAGACTAAAAACTAGATTTTGTTTTTGTAATGATTCATTCTCATGACTCAAAAGAAGAAGGAAAATTACAAAAAGTAATATCAGAATTTCCAGATGATTTAGCAAAGGAAACTGTATATCTTATTAGAAGTTGCTATTCAGGTCAATATCATAAAGCTTGGGAAGAAAGCAGCAAAAATGCTATTTTATTCATCACTGCTAGCGAAAACGAGTCTTCTTTAGTTACAAGTTTTAATTGTGAAAAATTTAGCGAATTTTTTGCAAATCAACAAGTAGATACTAAAACACTTGTAGAATTTCTTTCTAATTATGATGGATCTACGCCTCACATTAGTGGAAATTATGAAGGCAAGTTTATTCAGTATATGCCGGTAAAAGATTTTCATGAGCAATTAATCTCAAATAACCTTGAAGCCCCAATATTAGAAACCAACATAAATGATGATATTATAGGCTTAGGCGAAACTATATTTGATCACGTAGAATTATACTCATAATTTTATTTATAAGATAATAGTAATTTTTAAATTACTATTATCTTATTTTATTACCATTTACCTAAAAGCGGATTTGTAATATTTTTAGCAAATTTTCTTTTTATGTAAACACCTATTAAAAATGTTAACATAGTGGTTGGAACATAGCGGATAATCGTTGGTAAATATTTAATCAAGGTTTTATTAGGAATTAAATCTGCAAACTGATCACTTACACCATCTACTAGATTTCTACTTTTATCCCTTAACATATTTATTGTACGATATCTATTTTTGTATTTTAGATAACATCTGATAGCTTCAATAATAATAGAAATTACTATAGATGCTATACCGATATTCATAAGAGAACAGAATTTTACCGCATCCGCAACATAAAGATAATTAGCAGCAATTATTAAAGCTAAACCTAGAACATTGAAAAAATATACAAACGGCTTACCGTAAGATTTTTTTTCCTGCTCCATGCTACTTTTTAATAACTCAAATATTAGAGATTTTAACATTGAACTACCTATTTCATAAGAATAGCGAGTAACACACCTGCACCAAAAGCGTAGGCGAGATTCCGCAAAGGGTGGTCACGTGTCGACTCACATAAATCAGCTACATTAGCTTTACCTTTTTCTATTCCTTTATGTTTGTAATGATCCATAACAGATGATAAATTATCTAGCTGCTCGTCTAGGATGTCACCAGATTTACCTTTTAAATTATGTAACCTTGAAACTAGGCTCTCTATATCTTTTTTGATTCCTTCGATATCTTCTTTAGCAGAACCAACTTTTAAGTCTTTCATAATTTACTCCTTTATTAATTTATGTTTTATTAAGCAAATTATTTTGCTTATAGTTAGATGATACACCTCTAAAATCTTCTTTACAATAGCTTAATTACATTATTTTTATTTAACCAAATTGCTTTTTCTATTCTTTCTTCATAGCTTTATATTTCTCATTTTCTTCCGCTTCTTGCCATTTTTTAAAAAATATCTCAGCACTTATGGCTTTTTCAGGATCACCTGTTCCTTTTTCTAACTGCTCGTAATCATGCTCAGCATCATATTTTTTACCCCCCTTATAATTAGTGTAACGTCTGCTTCTGGTAAAACCCATTTGTAAATATTTACGAGCCATATCTGCCCCCACAAAATCATCATCATTTAAATACTCCAAAAACATATCATATATTTTTTCACTACTTTCTTTAGCAATTTCAGGGGTTTTAAACTTCCAGAAAGGTAATATTTCATTTTTATAAGGCTGACAAATAAGCACGCCTTGCTCACCTTTCTCTACTCTATATTTTTCAGGCTCCTTGCGATAATCAATATCGTTTTTCCATCTATAATTTTTATTGTCGAAATTTAAATAACTTGGCTTCTGCATAAAAAATGATATTTATATTTATTATTTATTTTAATTATTTTGTTAGATGTTAGCAAACCTAATAAAAAAGTTACTACCTTTAGTTCCTACTCTACCAGGAATATATTTAATGTATAATTCTGATAAGGAAATTATTTATATAGGTAAAGCTAAAAATTTAAAAAAACGTTTAAACTATTATAGTAAAAATAATTTGCGTGGCAGAATAGCTAGAATGGTGCGTCAAGTTTATTTAGTTGAATATAAAGTTACTACTTCAGAAAGCGAAGCTTTTTTGCTGGAAACACAATTAATTAGGCAACATCAACCACGTTTTAATATATTACTTAGACGAGATAAATCAGCTAGCTATATAAAGCTACGATCAGACCATGACTTCCCTACATTAGTAAAATGTTATGTAGATAATTCAACAGGAAATAAATTGTTTGGACCTTTCACCTCTGGACATCAAATCGACTTGATCATTACAGAGTTACAAAAAATCTTTAAGCTACGAACTTGTAGCGATAGCGATTTTGCCTTTAGAAAACGTCCGTGTTTAGAATATGAAATTGGCAAATGCTTTGCTCCTTGCACAGGTAATATTTCTAAAGAAGATTATGCCGAATTGATAGAACAGATTAACGATTTTTTATCAAGCAATATAGAAAAATTACTAGGAAAATTAGCTCTTAAAATGCAGACTCTAAGCGATGATTCTCATTTTGAAAAAGCAGCTTTGATTAGAGATAGAATTAATCTTATAAAATTATCTAAATTACGTATCGGAAAACAATATGAAAGGATAATAGATGCTAATGTGCTTATTATTACTGAAGAAAATGATAGATTTTATATTAAGGTTACACTTTACAGGGGAGGACAGAAATGGGGGGAGCAAAACTATTCCCCCATTTATAGCAGAACAAGCACTAAATTAAAAGTTTTAGAGTCTTTTATTGGGCAGTTTTATCAAACAAGAAAACCTGCTAAAGAAATAATAATTAACGTACCGATACAAAATTCTGAATCAATTATTAGTTTTCTTAAAAAACTATATAATATAAAAACTAAATTTATAATTCCAAAAAGAGGAAGCAAAGCCCAGATATTGAGGGATTTACTTACTACCGAATGAAGAAACAATTTTGTTAATTAAGGATTCGATATTAATTGCCGATTGAGTATATTTTATTTCCTCATTAGGTGTTAAATCATCATTATCGTTTCCTGGTACGATTGCAATATATTTACCTCCGAGTAAACCACTAGTAACTACTTGAGCTTTTGAGTCTTTAGGTATTTTAACATTCTCATTGACATTTAAATATACAGTAGCAAAATAGCTGGTTGGATCTAAAAAAATCTTTTTAACATTACCGATTTTTATACCTGAAATCATCACGTCACTTCCGACTGATATCCCTTCCGCACTTTGAAAGCTGGCAGTGAGCTGATAGCCTTTGGCATTAGTCATAGAACTGCCAGTTTTATAAGCAAAAATTAAGAATAGGAAAGCAATAATTAATACTGCAAAACCAATAATTGTTTCAATAATATTTTGTTTCATTGTTTTTTATACCAAATAGTTAATTTATGGTTGCCATCTACTATATCTAGCATTTGACGATTTAGATGATTTTTGGCTTATTTTGTTACTTTCTTGCCAAGAAAAAAGCTTAACATTTCTCGGCACTTCATTTACTAAATGATGCAGCCATGCATGCCAACTTGGCGAAATTTTTGTTGGTTCGTTAGCATTTTTATAAATAACAAATCTTTTAGGACGCCCTAAATAGTCAAGCTTCTTACTTTCGTAATATTGGTTTAGTAACTCATCTTCTCCTACTTTTTTATGAAAAAAAGTAATAAAAAACTTATTTATCCACGACATTTTAAAATTTCTATAGCAGTTTGTCTTCCTTGTACTGCAAGTTTATCAGCAGCAATATTACCGCTATTACTTGCATGTCCTTTTACCCATTTCCAAATGATAGTATGTTTGCTTAATTCTTCGTACAAATTTTGCCATAAATCAGCATTTTTAACGGGTTCATTGTTGCTTTTACACCAGTTGTTTTTTATCCAATTATGGATCCAAACGGTAATACCTTGTTGTAAATATTTACTATCAGTATAAATTTCCACATGACAAGGTTTTTTTAGAATTTTTAGTGCTTCAAGAGCTGCTGTAATTTCCATACGGTTATTAGTAGTCTCAAGCTCATGTCCAAATATTTCCTTATTCACCTCATTAAATTGAAGTAACGCTCCCCACCCTCCTGGACCTGGATTACCAGAACATGCACCATCGGTATATATAACTACTTTCGATATATCTTCTTTCAATATTTTAACTAGGTTTAATAGGTTTAGACTTAGAAGAGTTACGGAATTTATCTAGCATAATAACATTTTTTGACAATAAAGCTTCATCAATTTTATCATTATTTTCTTCTTCCAAAATTTGCTTTTCTATTTTCAATATTTCAGCTGTATTATTATTTTGGATATTTAATTGCTGATTAAAAGTAAAACTATAACTATTGCTTGAATCAACAAAACTAATAAGAGCATCAAATGGTATATAAATTGTTTCCTTAATGCCGCTAAAACTTAACATTACAGAAAATCCGGTATCTTTTACTATTATATTCTCAAATTGATTCTGAAGTACTATCGTTATTTCTTTTGGGTATGCTTGTCTAACTTTTAAAGGCAAAATGACAGCTGGATGATCGGTCTTATATGATATATATATTAATTGGTCCCAATATAAATTTTCATGCTGAATCCTTGCCAAAACCTTTTTTACAAATTCCAACATAGATTCATTTAAAAATTTTTTATATTCGATATTCATATATAAAAGAACTAAATAATAGTAAGTAAGTAGACGAAGTTTTATTTGGAAAAGAGCAAGGCGTTTTGAAGCTTTTAACCGCAGCGTATACTTAATACGTGAGGATTAAAAGCAAAAAACAACGACGCCAATTTTTCAAATTAAACGAGTATACATGAGGGTTTTTCTGTTGCCCGGTAAACCCCCAAACCGCGCAGGTTTATGCTACAGCTAAAGCTGGAGTACCTGCAGAACGATAGTTATCGTTTGCGTTTCTTTGTTTTGACCCGTAAGGCAAAAGCCTGCGGCGGAATCATCCCGAGTAAAAGCAATTTTTTTATTAGGCACGTCGATCCTATTTCGCCCCCTCAAAATACTACTTATCTTTTAAAAATTGCTCTTTCATTTTATCAGGGATTCGTGATGCTCACGTATTAAGTATACGCTCCGCTCACTCACCCATCAAAATAAAATTCAATTTTTAAAATACAAGCAGTATTTGCATCATATTGTTATACGAAGATCAATTTCAAAAAGAGCAAGGCGTCCACAAGACGAGGAACGGAGCGTATACTTAATACGTGAGTACCGGAGTACTTGTAGGACAACGTAGCAAATTTTTGAAATTCATCGAGTATGAGTATTGGTGGAGGCGTCGGGTACTGCCCCCGAGTCCGCAACCTCTATTCTAAATTACGTTTATTACTATAGCTATATTAGCACTTACTATTATCGCTTAATTTGATTAATTTGTAAAGGTTTTATAGATTTATATTTAAAATACGCTTATAATCAATATTAGATTTTAAATTACAAACTATTTTATGCTCCCAAATCTTGGAATTATTGCTGGTAAAGGTTCATTACCTTCTTTAATAGCAGGTAATTATAGAAAACAAGGTGGTAATTGTTATATAGCTGCGATAGAGGGCGAAGCTGATATAGAGTTAATTAAAGACTTTGAGTATCAACCTCTTAAAATCGGTATGGTTGGAGCAGCTATTAAATATTTTACACAACATAACGTAAAAAATATTATTCTTATAGGAGGAGTCGATAGACCAAATTTTAAAAATTTAGCAGTGGATAAAATAGGTAGTTTATTACTTCTTAAAATAATTAGCCAAAAAATTCGTGGGGATGATAATTTATTAAGAATAGTAGCTAAATTCTTTGAGAATTATGGTTTTAAGATAATTTCAAGTAGTGAGATATATCAAAATCAACAATGTGATTCTAATATTATAACTGATACTAGCCCTACAAATTCTGATAAAAAAGATATTGAATTTGGGGTAAAATTATTAAATCATTTAAGTAAATTTGATATTGGTCAGTCGGTTATAGTTGAAGATGGTTATGTGCTTGGCATAGAAGCGGCTGAGGGAACGGATAATTTAATAGCTAGATGTGCAGACTTACGTAAAAAATCTTGCGGTGGAGTGCTTATTAAACTTTCAAAAATAGGACAAGATAATAGGCTAGATTTACCAACTATAGGCGTTAATACTATAAAAAATCTTGCTAAATATAATTACAAAGGCGTTGCAATTCAAAAAAACCAAGTAATTATAGCTGAAGAAGAGAAAACTATAAAACTCGCTAATGAACATAAAATTTTTATAACAAAATGTTAGCAATAGGTATTACCGGTAGCTATGCATCGGGCAAAACTTTTATTTTGGATTATTTAGCAGAAAAAGGATATAAGACTTTTTGTGCCGATAGATGTATAAAAGAATTATATCAAGATTCAAAGATCCAAACCGGTATTTTAAAATTATTGCCGGAGCTTGAAACTTTTAACATTGGAAAGATTAGTAATTTAATTTATAACAATGATCTCGCACGTGAGAAATTACAAAACTTTATTTATCCACTCCTAATAGATAAGCTAATTCAATTTAAACAGGAAAACATAAAATCCAAATTCGGATTTGCCGAAATACCGCTATTATACGAAGCTAAATTTGATAAATATTTTGATTTTGTCGTGACTGTGCATTGCTCTGAAGAAATAAGAATGCACAGAGCAACAACCAGATCTTCTTTTGATATGGAAATCTATAACAAGATAAAGGAAATTCAGCTTTCGCAGGAGAGTAAAATAGCAAAAGCAGATTTTGCTATAAATAGCGGCGTTGATATGTTAGAATTAGAAACTCAGATAGCAAAGTTAATAGAGGATTTGGAATGTCAAGTTTAAGAGAAATAATTTTAGATACCGAAACTACGGGACTTGATCCAAAAGGCGGTCACCGAATTGTTGAGATCGGTGCTATTGAAATGGTAAATAAGGTACTAACCGGCAGACATTTTCATTTCTATCTTAATCCAGAACGAGACATGCCATTTGAGGCTTATAGAATTCACGGCATTTCCGGCGAGTTTCTAAAAGATAAACCACTATTTCATACTATTGCAGATGATTTTTTAGAGTTTATTGCCGATAGTAAGCTCGTCATTCATAATGCACCTTTCGATGTTAAATTTCTAAATCATGAATTATCATTATTAAAAAGAGCTGAAATTAAACTCCTAGAACTTGAACATGCTATTGATACTTTAGTGATGGCTAGAAGTATGTTTCCTGGATCAAAATATAGCCTTGATGCTTTATGTAAAAGATTTAAGGTGGATAATTCCGGCAGACAACTTCATGGAGCTCTTAAAGATGCAGCTTTACTTGCTGAAGTATATGTAGAACTAACCGGCGGTAGGCAGTCAGCCTTTAAGATGCTTGATAAAGCTGCTAAGGTAAATAATTTTAGCTATAATCGCTTGGATTCTCAGGCACATAGGAATATTCCCGTTATTAAACCAACAAAAGAAGAATTACAAAAACACAAGGAATTCTTAAGCAAGATTTTAAAACCTGCTTCGTAAAGCGTCATTGCGAGGAGATGCATAGCATCGACGTGACAATCTCAGGAATTTTATACTATTGCATGAGATTGCTTCGTCAATTACTACGTAATTTCCTCGCAATGACGATTATTAACATTCCTAAAACCCAATTATGAAAACCAAACTCACCGTACTCATCACCTTTATAATACTCATCTCTTTAGGTTTTTGGCAGCTTAATCGCTTAAAAGAAAAGAAGCTATTTTTAGCATCGATGCAAGAAAATCTTACCTCCCCTGCAATCGATTTAGCTGAAATTCATGACAACTTACCTTATCAAAAAATAAAACTTAATGGGCATTTTTTACCTGATAAAGACATATATTTATATGGTAGGCGGTCAATGTCGAGTGAAAAGGATGGCTATTATTTAGTTACACCATTTAAGACCGATGAAGACAAAATTATTTTAGTAGCACGTGGTTGGTTTAGTAACCGCAATAAAAATATTATTACACAAGCAACCAATGACCAACCCCATGAGCTTATCGGCGTTACTATGACATCCGAAAAAACTCGTAGCTACTTACCTGCAAATGATATTAAAAACAACGTATGGTTGACCTTAGACTTACAAGAGGCATCTAAAGTTTTAGGATTAAATCTTAAAAATTTTTATCTCATTGAAGAGAGCAAAGATATTAGCAATCTAGATATTTTGCTACCGCTTTCAATAAATCATTTAGCAGCTATTAGAAATGATCATTTAGAATACGCTTTTACTTGGTTTGGACTCGCCGCATCTTTAGTTGTAATTTATGTAATATATAGAAAGAAAAATAACCTTTCCAAAATTTAAATTTTTACTTGCAAAAGCAAAACAAATAAATATTATGAGTATAATTTTTTGATTTTGCAGGAGTTTATGACTAATCATCTAATATCCAATCTTCTAGATTTTGATAAACAGCGGGAAGCTTATAAGTTAATTCGCCAATATAAATCGCAAATTAAAGAAAATCCTAGCTTAGCTAATTCAGATTTATATATTGAAATTGGTGATTTATATATTAAAAACGTAATGTTTGAATTTGCTTTAAAATTTTATAATAAAGCAAGATTTTTAGAAATTAATAATCTTGAAAAACAAGCTCTTATAATTCAGAAAATACAAGATTTACATGAAATACAATTTAAAATATATGTACAGAAAGCTTTGGAAAACAAATCTCTTTTTATAGAAAAAAATCTTGATATAGAAAAATGTGCAAATGATTTTAGCAATATATTTAATATCAGTTCAACTGCTTTTTTAAAAAAATATACTATTCTTAAAGAACATAGAAAGCTTTTATTACAAGAAAAAACATATCAAAATTACTTAAATATTGCTGATGATTATATGGAATTAGGAGAGTACGAAAAAGCTCTATCATACTATAATTACGCTAAATCTAAATACTCAAGTACTAATAATTATCCTCAAACAATTGATGCTACTTTAAAGATAATTATAGATAAGCAACAGCACTCACAAAAAAACATCACATAATAAATTACATACTAAACCTTGAAAAAAACAAATGAAAGCTCTAGAACCATATGCAGAAAATGATTTAGCTCTTATGGGAGTAGAATATAATTCAGATGAAGATATTGTATAATCTTTAGTTAGCGTTATAATTTTAATATTATTTTTTACATATATTTAAAATTATAACTAATGAACAATTTACAACAACAAGCTTCTGATCCTGATTATTCCGTTTGGGTGTCGGCGTCTGCTGGTACTGGTAAAACCAAAATTCTAACTGATCGGTTTTTACGCCTATTAATCAAAGGAGTAAATTTTCAAAATATATTATGCCTTACTTTTACTAACGCAGCTAGCGTAGAAATGCAGCTAAGAATTAGTAACAAACTCAAAACTTTCTCTCTTTGTGATCCCAAACAACTAGAACAAGAGCTTTTCTTAATGAGTGGTCAAAAGCCGCTTGCTTTAGAGCTTGAAAATGCAAAAAATCTATATAGTAAATTGCTTGATAATAATGAACCTTTAAACATTTATACGATCCATGCTTTTTGCCAAAAAATCCTTAAAACTTTTCCCGTAGAAGCCGGCATAACACCCGAGTTTCAGATTCTTGAAGAGACTCAATTACAAGATATCTTTCTAAAAATACGAAATGAGATTTATTTAAGCGATGAACATAATGATTTAATTAAAACTTTACTAAATCGTTTTCATGAAATAACTTTGCAGGATATTTTCAGCGAGATTATTGACCAAAAAATTAAATTCAAAAAATTATTCACTTATAAAACTATTCCGGCAGAAATACACAATAAGAGATTAGCACTATCCGAGCTAAATAATATCTATGATAAGGTAAAAAATTTATTTGCAGATTATGATTTAGAAATAGAGCCGAAAGAGTTATTTTTTACCAAAGACGGAAAAAAACGTAAAAGCCTTTTATCGAAAGAGCTAACCCAAAAATATCCTAAATTACTGTTAGAGTTAGAGAAGCTAACATCTCAGATTTATAAATTAGATGAAGAATATCGCATAGAAGAGCTAGAATATCATACTAATTTACTTTGTAAACTTGCTTATATTTTGCTAGAGAAATATGAGAAATTTAAAGAAGAAAATAACTTGCTTGATTATGATGATTTAATTTATTATACCGAAAAATTATTTGAGAATAAAGCTATACATGAGTGGTTATCGCATAAGCTTGAAAGTGAGATTAATCACATACTTGTCGACGAGGCACAAGATACAAGCCGTAATCAGTGGAACATAATCACCACTCTAATAACCGAGTTTAATAGACCTGATAGTAGCATCTTTATAGTTGGTGATGATAAGCAATCTATTTATAGTTTTCAAGGTGCTGATCTTGCGAATTTTAATTTAGTGAATGAGAAATTACAAACGAATCTCGCTAAAGCAAATAAAAAATTTAAGAAAATTACACTTGAATATTCTTATAGATCATGCGGCGAAATTTTACAATTTACTCATCAGGTTTTTAAATATATAAAAGCTCATTACCCTACTCTTTTCCTATCCGATAATCCGGTAATTTCTGCATTTCGTACACATACCGGTTCTGTAACAGTTTGGTCTTTGGTAACAAGCGAAAAGCAGGAGGAACTTTTTTGGGCATTGCCACAAGATTATGCCAATGCTCTTTCATCAGCTGATTTACTTATAGAAAAAATTATTAGCTTCATAAAGGAAAAAATAGCCAGCAAAGAAATTCTACCAGCAACCGGTAATCCTATATCCGAAAAAGATTTTATGATTTTGGTAAGAAAGCGAGATGAATTTAGCAATAATCTTATAAAAGAGCTTAACAAAGCTAACCTTAAAGTCGAGGCAAGCGATAAAGTAAACCTTAAAGAGCATTTATCGATGATGGATTTAATTTCGGTAGCTAAATTCGTACTTTTACCTTACGACGATTTAAACCTTGCAGCCTTACTTAAATCACCGATTATCGGTATTAGCGAGCAACAATTATACGAACTTCTAATGAATAAAAATGATGAAAGTTTGTGGGAAAATCTGTCCTCATATACGGATATATATAATAAACTTACTTCTTTTATTGAACTTTATCAAAATTCTACTCTTGATAATTTCTTTATCTTAGTCGCGAATACTCTAAATTTACATATCGATGATATGGTAAATGAGCTGCTAACACTAAGCAGTAATTACGCAAATGATATGGATAATTCTCTGCAAGGTTTTGTAGCTTGGTTTGAGAATAACGATATTTGGATTAAGCGTGATATGGAGCATTCCGATAAAATAAGAGTGATGACCGTACACGGTTCTAAAGGCTTGGAAGCACCAATTGTTATATTATGCGACTCCACCACCCTACCTATCAGCAGTAGTAAATTTATTTGGCATGATAATGGGGGAATAGACCATTTGGAGAACGCAGCTAATAAAGAGGAATTTATAGGAAACACGGAACGCAGCACCGCAGCATATACTTTAGTACGTGAGGATGCGAGTACCGGATTGACGCATAAATTACCTTTAGAAGCAAGTTATACAAGTGGTCGAATGTTCTTTTCTGCTAATGCTGCTGACACTCCTGAATTTCTACAAAAAATGAAAGATGCAGAAAAGCTAAAAGATCTACAAGAATATATAAGGCTACTCTACGTTGCAATGACTAGGGCTAAAGATCATTTAATTATATGTGGTTTTAGTAACAAATCAAATATCCCCGAAAACTGTTGGTATGAAATAACTAAAAATTTATTCAATTAGTAGTTGCTTTACTAAACATAATATGCTATAAGACGCACATACAACCTATAGCAGCATATTATGTGGGACTTTTTTGAAAATAAAGCAAGAATTAAGATAGATAAATTTAAGCAATTACCGCCACTACATAAAGCAGTTTTGGACGGTAATGTCTCAAATATAAGGATATATTTACATAAAAAATGCGACGTAAACGAACAAGACATCTATGGTAAAACAGCACTGCATTATGCTTATGAAAAAAGAAACCTAGATATAATAAAGATATTGCTAAAATGTCCAGGAATAAAAATATGTATAAAAAATAATGATGATTATACTCCAGTGGATTTAATTTGTTCAACTATAAGTTCATATATAACATCATCAGTAGAAAATAAAATAGATGAGGTAGACAAACTTGGTAAAACACCACATTGCGAGGATAGTTAATATTCTATAGAGGCAGTTGTTGCATAGTTTGATTTTTTCGTCATTACGAGGAGACATTGCCCGCGTGGATCGATTTTTCCCTTGTGTCATCTAGCTCACTTGTAGCGGGATTCAGCTTAAAATACTAAAATTACTAGTATTAAAAGTTGTTTTCTGGACCCCGTGGACAAGCCACGGGGTGACAGGGGGAAGTGATCTATGCAACAAAGCCCCACGTGGGCAATGCCAGCTAGGTATACAAGAATAGTTGAACACAGGCGAATCCCGAAATGTATAGTAAACTTAGTTAAATTTTATGACAGGCGTGAGGGTAGAACCTATAACAATAGACGAGACAACGAATAATTTGCTACATGCGTTCAAATCATTTTACTACAACTTCCAAAGCTTGAAATATTAAAGGTACAAATACCCTACATATTATCTTATATAATTTCAATAAAAATTTTTTGACATAATATTTTTTTCGTGTATAATTTCCATTAATAGTAACTAAAATACTAATATTTTTAAATTATAATTAATAATTATTTATTAAGGGGTGCTGAATATTATGTCTAATACAAAATCAAAAAACTTTTCTAAATTAATTTTAATTTGTGCTGCAACTACTATATTAACCGGTATAAATCTAGAAGCTCAAGCTACAGCAGAGGCGGATATTAAAAAAGCTCGTAAGCGTGTTATTAAAAAAGGTATGGACGTTGAAGCTTTTAATAATATGGCAGCAGTCGGTACTAATGCAGCATTAAAAGGAAGAAAAAATTTAAAACCTATTTTAAGAGATGAACAAGGAAAGATAATTGATGAAAAAGTAGTGGAGGCAAAGCTAAATGCTCGAAATGAAGCTGCAAAAGGTCAGAACGTATTAAGGTCTGCAGCTGAAAGAGAAGCAGAAAGAGCTGCAAGAAATATAATTATGAATACTATTAAAATAGGAGGATTTGTACCGCATGTAGCAATAAACCCAGAAATTACAGGAGCTAATGATAATTTTGATGGTATTCGCTTCTTTAAACCTATATTAAGAGAAGCTCTGAATGAAAATATAAGAAAAGAAATAGAAAGAACCTTAAATAAAGTAAAAGAAAATAATTCACCATTAACATTAGCTCGAAAAGTACAAATACTTGAAACAATAAAGGCAAATGACTGGCACTATAATAAAGATGATATAATCAATATCCCGGTAAACCCTAATAAAGTTCTTCCACCAGTTCAAGTAAAACCAATTAATGTTAATCCTACAATTGGATATAAAAGTAGCTTTACTGTAGGTGATAATTATAAAATAAAATATTTTCATGTAAGAGATAATATAATTAAAGAAATAGATGTTACTGATAAACTTATTGAAGCAGGAAGAACTTTTGAACTACAGGGGATTAGAGCATTTAGAGATAAGGACTTAACACTTGATCAACTTCGTGAAAAAGAAGTATTACTAAAAAATTTGAAAGAAGATATTAGAACAGAAGTAATAAATGGTGTCGATATAGTAAAAGCTGTTGAAAATATTCAAGTTCCACGTCACCAAGAACGTAACAATTATACTTTATATTATGATAATGTCGTTGATAAATCAGAAGAAAAAAATGAGTATAAGAAATATCTAACACAAGCAGAAATTAATGCTATAAAAGATGGAAGAGGAATGGTATTAGCTTATCAAGAGAAAGCATTAATGATTAAAAATGATATGGATCTTTTAACTCATCAATTCCAAAATGGTAACCTTACTCAACAGCAATATGATGATAAGATGGCTAACTTAGTTGTTGATAATTATGGCGAGGAATCTGAGTATATACGCTCTCCATTTAAACCACAACCTGGTGTTACACAAGTTAAATATAATATATATGAAGAAGAATTAATAAAGGATGCAAAAAGAAGAGCTGTTATTGCATATATAGATAATATGGAGAGAGCCAATCTTATAAATGATACTAGACTTACAATTGAAAGAGCAGACGGAACAATAGAAAATATCACAACGGATAAATTTGGAACAGGAATTGAAGCAAATCCGATAATTCCTGATTTATCTCCAAATCCAGTACCTGTAGCACGAGTAATAACTCGCCAAGGAAATGTAGAAGCAAAGGAGGTAATAGTTTTACCGGAAAATGAAGCCGTGCAAATACTACAAGCACAAATGGCAGAATTATTAAGAGAGAATGGGGATCTAAGGACGGTAATATTAAAATTAAGAGGACTACAGGAGCAGGGTCAAAATCAAGTTCATCTGCAAGCACAAAATCAAACTCAAGGTGAAAACCGAAGACAAGATCAAGAACAAACTGGAAGCAGTGAATCTTTTAAAGAAGCAGAAGAATTAGATAAAGAGGAAAAAGCTAAAGAAGAATTTGTTATCTTCGAGACAAAACGTGCAGAAGAAGCAAGAATTGAAGCTTTAGAAGTAGCGACAATGCAGGTAGCAGTAAAAGAAGATGAGAAAGTAGTCGCAACGATTTTTAATTCAACTCAAGACATTTATACTGTAAGCAAAGGTACTGTATCTAGCAGAATAAATAGTTTTACTGGAGTTGCTGCCGGTGATGAAGATGAAAGAGTGCTTGATAAAGGTTTTTGGATATCAGGAACTTATGGAATCAGTAAGCAAGGTACTCAAAAAGGTTTTATAGGGTATAGAGGGCATACTTCCGGTGGTACTATCGGTTTTGATATTGGATCTGATAATGATAAAGATTTAGTCGGTATCGCTTATACTAGACTAGATTCAAAGTTTAAATCTAACGGCGGTAAATTAAATACTAATGTCGATAGTCATATCATAGCTTTATATGGTCAAAAAGAGTTGCCAAAAAACTTTATGATCCAAGGTATGTTTGCTTATAACCATAATATTGTAAAGAGTAAGATCAACCGCTTAGGCACTATTGCAAACGGTAAATATAAGAATAATAATTATAATTTTGAAAGTTTATTAAGTTATAATTATCTTATCGGCAATAAAGTGAGCTTCACTCCAAATATCGGGATAAGATATGGTTATATTAAAGATGGTACTTATCAAGAAAGCGGAGCTGGTATTCAGCATTTAAGTATTGCCTCTAAAAAGCAAAATATATGGTCTAGTATTGTAGGCGGTAATGTATCGTTAGCTCCACAGAAAATAGGAGCAGTAAGCATTACACCAACAATTATGGCTTCTGTAGAGAATTATTTTAACAACAAAAATAACAAACTTGAGGCTAAAATAAAATGGAGAGATAGAGAAGTTACTGAAATTGTTGCATTACCAAAACAACCTAAAATTGGCTACAATATCGGTGCTAATATTTTAGCTGAAAAAGGTAATATAAGTGTATTAGTCGAGTATAATTGTCACTTACAAAAGAAGTATAAAAGCCACCAAGGTTTTGTTAAATTAAAAGTTAAGTTGTAGGTTTAACTCTCTCACAAGCTTTGTGTATAGTTTGAAAAAAGTGTTTTGTGTTATCCCCGCAGAGGCTTGTCCGCATGCATTGAAAAACATCCTAAGGTAGTCATGCCGTGGAGGCATTGTTGCGTGGATACCAAATCGTCTGAGCTACGCGACTGCAAGGAGCGTGGCAATCCAGAAAAAAATAATAAAAAATGTTATAAAGTTAGCATTTTTTTACTTCCTTGCTTCGTCAATTACTTCGTAATTTCCTCGCAATGACGACTCTCAATCCACACAACAATGCACCCCGTGGCTTGGGAACTAGGTCCAGCTAAAAAATACTAATATTATTAGTATAAAAAGTTGTTTTTCTGGATACCGTGGTCAAGCCACGGTATGACACCGAACACGTGTTTTGATCTACGCAACAATGCCACCACGGAATCTAAAAAACAACTAAAAATATCAACAATATTGACATTTTTAACTGGACCTCGTGAATAAATCACGGGGTGACAGGAGTGGGGGTGAGCCATGTAATAATGTCAGTTTTCTCTCACAATGACGTTAAATTTTCAACAACATGCTATTGCTTGTGGGATATAATTATTTCCTAAAAGAGCATTATCATAACCATAATATTGGTGCGGCTCTATGTAATATGGAATAGGGGCATTTTCAATTTTCATGCTTTTTTCTATAGCCCACTGTTCTTGACAAAATTCATCAAAAAGTGCATTTTGAATTTCTATATCATTTTCTATAGCTACCTGCTCCTGATAAAATTCAGCCATTCCTTGCTGTACTCGATTTATTCCATCATATACCGCTTTCAGCATCATTAGATTTACTAGCGGGTTTATAGTATTATTTGGAATAGCAATAGCCGGTTCTGCTGGAATTTCTATGATATCATCAGAGCCAGTAGTAACCTCAACTTCTTCAGATTCTAGGATAATAGGCGGTTGACTACATGGTAAAGATACCGGGTTGTTATCTTTTATTTTGACTGCTTCGGTATTAACCAACTCAACTTTTTCTTCAAATTCTTTAAAATCTACTTCAGGAAAAAGTTTTTTTACATCTTCCGTTTCCATTGTTTCACCATTCTTACCTGCCATATATATTGCAGAAACAATTTTCTTATAAATGATTTCGACTAATTCTTGTTTCTCTACCATTTCCTCAGAATGCTTTACTCCCCCATTATCCCAGAAATTTATAAGTTTTGAAGCGAATGGTACATATTTTTTAACTTTTATTATAAAATTTTGTAACAATGAAAATTTAGGCTGCTCTATTAATTCAGGCTTTTCTTCATATTTTTTTAATATATATTCAACAATTTTCGGGATATTGTCATCAGTTTCTTTACATGAACCTTCTTTTATTTTCTTTTCAATGCTTTTATTTATTTTTTTTAAAAGAGTATTACCAATGTTTAAATATGTAAGTGAAACAGTATCTAATGTAACAAATTTTATAGCTTGAATAGCTATTATAAATGGTAAAGAAATGAATTTTAATGTGTATTTAAGAATATTATATCTTGTTGGATGAGGTGTAAGATCATAAACATTATGAAATTCTTTTATTTCTTTATATCTATTTTCAATGTGTAAAAAGGTTTTAGCTTCTAGACTCAGCATTAAATTACTTAATTTTAATTATTACTAGGCAAAAAATATAAAAAACGTTAAATTATGTCAATTAGTTTTTAATTTGGTTTCTCTATAGGCAATTAATACTTGCAAAGTTTCATAAGATAAATAGAATTATCTAGGAAAATGTTAATAAGGAAAAATAAATATGCTACATGTAAAATTTACTGAGGAAGAATCATTAAATACTCAAGCATTAATAGTGTTTATTGATGACAAATTAAAACTTGATAGTGAACTAATAAACCTTGACCAACAACATCATGGTTTGATCTCCAAGACTATTGCCAATAAATTACAATTTACTGGTAAATATGGGCAGATCAAAATTATTCCTTCTGTTGTTAAGTCAGGGGAAGTAAAATATTTAGTATTAGCAGGGCTTGGAAGTGAAGAAAAACTAACTGAGGTTAAGATTGAAGAATTAGCGGGTAAAATCCTACAAAATGCTACTAATGCTAAAATCGCTACTATTGGCTTAAAAATTAAGAATAGAATAAGCAGCTTTACATCATCGCTTGTTGCATCTTTAATTGCTAGTGGTGCGTTACTTGCTTCCTACAGATTCGATAAATATAGAACTACTTTAAAAGAAGCAGATAAGTTTGTTGTAGAATCATTTGAAATCTCTACAGATAATAACGTAGAAGCAGCAAAGTTGTTTGAAGTTAAAAAATTAATTGCTGAAGGGGTCTTTTTCACAAGAGATATTAGTAATGAACCATCAAATATTAAAACTCCACAAATATATGCTGAAAGAATAGCAGAAACACTAGAAGAATTAAATGTCGATGTTTCTATTCTTGGTGAAAGAGAAATGAAAAATCTTGGCATGGGTGCTCTTCTTGGAGTTGGTCAAGGTTCACAAAATGAATCAAAGCTAGTGGTAATGGAATATCAAGGTGCAAGCAAAGAGGCTCCTTATATTGCTCTAGTCGGAAAAGGAGTTATTTTTGATACAGGAGGTATATCTCTAAAACCATCAAATAATATGCATTTAATGAGATATGACATGTGTGGTTCTGCCGCAGTAGTTGGTACTATGATTGCGGTTGCTAGTCAAGAATTGCCGGTAAATATCGTAGGTGTTGTAGGGCTCGTTGAAAATATGCCATCAGGTAATGCACAGCGTCCTGGGGATGTTGTAACTACTATGTCAGGTCAAACTGCTGAAGTTTTAAATACCGATGCAGAGGGGCGTTTAGTTCTTGCTGATGCTGTTTGGTATGCACAAGAAAAATTCAAACCTAAATGCGTGATTGACGTTGCGACGTTAACCGGTGCTATAGTCGTTTCTTTAGGTCCTACATATGCTGGTTGTTTTTCTAATAATGATGAGCTTGCTGATAAGCTAATAAAAGCTGGTGAAGAAGTAAATGAAAAATTATGGAGAATGCCGCTTCATGAAGATTATGATGCAATGATTAACTCCGACATAGCTGATATGGCAAATATCGGTAATGTGCCAGGAGCTGCTGGAAGTTCTACCGCTGCTCATTTTATCAAACGTTTTATTCAAGAAGGGGTAGAATGGGCACATTTAGATATAGCAGGCGTTGCAAATAGCAATAAACCCTCATCGCTTGGCCCGAAGGGTGCTGTAGGTTATGGTGTAAGGCTACTTGAGAAATTTATAAAGGAAAATTATGAGCAGTAAGCCTTATATATTTGTTATAGGTAATGAAAAAGGTGGGGCAGGTAAAACAACCTGCTCTATCCATTTAATAGTGGCACTACTTTATCAAAAATATTCAGTTGTAAGTATTGATACTGATTCTCGCCAAAGCTCTTTAACTAATTACCTAAAAAATCGAGATTTGTATAATGAGCAAAACCCTGACAAACCGGTATTAGTACCAAAGCATTTCCATGTCAAAGAAAGTTCTGAAGAAGAGCAAGCAAATAGTTTTGAGCAGATATTAAAGGATAATATGGATGCTGATTATATAGTAATCGATACGCCTGGTAGCCATACTGCTTTATCAAGGCTTGCTCATTCTTATGCTGACACCATTATTACGCCGATAAATGATAGCTTTTTAGATTTAGACGTAATAGCAAAAGTTGACAATAAAGATGAAATTATCAGCCCCTCAATCTATAGCCAAATGATATGGGAACAGAAAATGCAGCGTGCTAGTCGTGATAGAGGGAGTATAGATTGGATAATTTTGCGTAATCGTTTAAGTAACCTTGATGCTCTAAATAAAAGACGTGTTAGTAACGTATTGAACAAGCTTGCTAAAAGAATCAATTTTAAACTCGCTGATGGTTTTAGTGAACGTGTAATATATAGAGAGTTATTTCTGCAAGGTTTAACTCTACTTGATTTAAAAGTCGCAAATTATGACCGAGCATTTAACAGCTCACATATAGTTGCTCGTCAGGAACTAAAAAATTTCTTAAAATTCCTAAATATTACTTTTGTATCCTAGGCTCTGTGAAGATTTCTAAAAAGATTTAATTTTGACTCTTTTTTGCTGCAAATTACAAGATTTTTTTGAAATATGAATAACTATTCCGTCAAAAATCTTATTAATTTTCGCTAAAAAATAGTTCAAAACTCAAAATCAATTAGAACCTTTCACAGAACCTAGATAATTTTATTGCAGGATTTAGCTATTTTGATTATAGTGAGTTGATTTAAAAAACAAAGATAAAATGCATAAATATAGAACTCATAATTGTAATGAATTAAAAATTTCCGATGTTGGGACTGAAGTAAAACTGTCTGGTTGGGTACATAGAAGAAGAGATCATGGCAATCTAGTTTTTGTAGATTTACGTGATCATTATGGCATAACACAAATCGTGTTTACCGACCAAAATCCGCAGCTTATGGACGATGCTAGCCGTTTACGTTATGAGTCAGTTGTAACAGTAGTTGGGAAAGTAGTAGCAAGATCAGAAGAGACTATTAATAACACACTTCCTACCGGTCATATAGAAGTTTTAGCTGGTGAGTTTATTGTTGAATCAGCTGCTGATACTCTGCCGTTTGTGATTAATACGGAAAAAGACGCACCTGAAGACTCAAGGCTTAAACATCGCTTTTTAGATTTAAGACGTGAGAAGTTGCATAATAATATAATGCTACGTTCACAAATTATTTCTTATATTCATCATTTAATGATTGCAAGAGGCTTTACCGAATTTCAAACACCAATTCTTACCGCTAGCTCACCTGAGGGAGCAAGGGATTTCTTAGTCCCAAGTAGATTACATCCAGGCAAGTTTTATGCATTACCGCAAGCACCACAACAATTTAAGCAGCTATTGATGGTATCGGGATTTGATCGCTATTTCCAAATCGCTCCATGTTTTCGTGATGAAGACGCAAGAGCAGATAGGTCACCAGGCGAGTTTTATCAGCTAGATATCGAAATGTCGTTTGTTACGCAAGAAGATATATTCACCACAATCGAGCCTATAATGTATGAGCTATTTACTAAATTTACAGATAAGAAAGTATCAGAAGCACCATTTATCCGCATTCCATATAATGAGTCTATGTTAAAATACGGCTCTGATAAGCCTGATTTACGTAACCCTATTATTATTGCCGATGTAACGGAAATTTTTAGAGATTCAGACTTTGCTATTTTTAGGGAAAATATCAAGAAAGGTAGTATTGTCCGAGCAATTCCTGCACCAAGTGCTGCAAGTCAGCCTCGTAGTTTCTTCGATAAAATGATAGAATTCGCAATATCGGAGGGAGCTGGAGGACTTGGCTATATTCAGTTTAGCGAAAGCGGGGAAGCAAAAGGACCAGTTGCAAAATTCTTAAGCACTCAGCAGTTAGAAGATTTGAAGGCTACTGCTAATATTAGCAATGGAGATGCGGTATTTTTTGCTAGCGATAAGAAAGATAAAGCTGCTAAACTTGCCGGTAAGGTAAGAATTAAACTTGCTGATGAGCTAGATTTACTTGAAAAAGATTGCTTTAAATTCTGCTGGATTACCGATTTTCCATTTTATGAGCTAAACGAAGAAACCGGTAAAATTGATTTTAGCCATAATCCGTTTTCTATGCCTCAGGGTGGGTTAGAAGCTCTTGAGAACGCAAAAACAACCGAAGAGTTGCTAGAGCTTACCGCATATCAGTATGATATTGTTTGTAATGGCATAGAGCTTTCTAGCGGTGCTGTTAGAAATCATAAGCCTGAGATAACGTATAAGGCATTTGCTATAGCTGGTTATAGTGAAGAAGAAGTGGATAAACGATTTGGCGGTATGATTAGAGCGTTTAAATTTGGAGCTCCTCCACACGGCGGCATAGCTCCAGGTATAGACCGAATCGTTATGTTACTTGCGGAAGCTACTAATATAAGGGAGATAATCGCTTTTCCATTAAATCAGCAAGCCGAAGATTTATTAATGAACGCTCCGAATTACGTAGAAGATAAGGCGTTAAAAGAACTAAGTGTCATGCTATCCCCATCTGCTAGAAAGAATGCGGAGAAAGAGTAGGGATTTATAGTTATTACCGCATCAATAGCACTATAGTACCGGGCAGTTATTATCCTATGTCATTCCCGCGTAGGCACAGTAGTGTCCGGAGAAAATTGGAGTATTATTAAAACTGTCATTGCGAGCGGTCGTAGACCGCGTGGCAATCCAGAAAAATAGTAAAAAATAACTAATTTTAGCATTTTTTAGCTGGATTGCTTCGTCAATTACTTCGTAATTTCCTTAGCTCAGACGGAAAAACCGATCCACGTAACAATACCATCTTACTGTTGAAAATTCATAGATTATTCGAGGTTACTTAACATTATTTTAGCGGCTTTTATGCCTGCTTCTTTTGAGGTTTTTGGGCTAGATATTTCTGTATGGGAAACTATTTTACTACCATCGAGATTACCAAGCATAAAATCGGTTTGTATATCACCATTATCTAAATATTTCGAATAAGCACCTATAGGCGTGCGGCAATTTGCATCTAAATATTCTAAAAGTGCTCTTTCCGGCTTTACCAATTCAAAAGTCGGTAGGTGGTTAATTTGTTTGCATATCTCAATCATAGCATGATCATCTTTTCGTATTTCAATCGCAATAACACCTTGCCCTATACATGGCAACATCTGCGAATGCTCTATCAAATGACAATATTCCGGATTAAATGCATTAAGCCTTTTTAAGCCGGCATATGCAAGTATGGTTGCGTCGACTTCCTTATTAATTAGCTTATTGATTCTTGAGTCAACATTACCCCTAAACACTATTATTTCTAAATCCGGTCTTATTCTTTGTACACATAATTTTCGGCGTACCGAAGAAGTCCCTATTACGGCATTTTTTGGCAGTTCTTCGATGGATTTATGTGTTAGACAAACAAACACATCTCTTGAATCTTCCCGCTCTAAAACAGCTGCAATACTCAAATCTTCAGGTATTATTCCTGGAACATCTTTCAAAGAATGAACAGCCAAATCAACCTTTTTATCAAGCAAAGCCTGCTCTATTTCTTTCAAGAATAAAGCCTTACCGCCTATATCATATAAAGGTTTATTTTGGATCAAATCACCGCTAGTAGTAATTTCTACTATCTCACAATTAATATTAGGAAAATGCTTTTTGATTTGCTCAATAACTAGGTTAGTTTGTGTTAAAGCGAGTTTACTTTTTCTAGTCCCTATTCTAATGGTTTGTATCATATATTAATCTTCTAAGGCAAAAGGACTAGAGAAACTTAAGTAATTACCGCTTATAACTACTTCATGATTCATAATAACCGGTTGGTTTACTGCTCCATGCCCTATTCCTTCAGCTCTATAAGTCTCAATATTTGGAATTAATTTAAACAGAAGCTTTTTATAGCTAATTCTGTATTTTCATCCCCGCTAGTAAAATCACCAAAAATTATCGCCTCTATTCCATCAAATATACCAGCATTTTTTAGTTGTACTAGATTACGATGAATTGCATAACCTTTTTCGTTGATGTCTTCGAGTAGCAATATATTGTTTGTTTTTAGATTAATAGAAGTGCCAATTAGCTTGCTAAAAACCGTTAAATTACCGCCTAGTATTTTTCCCTCTATAGGATTGTCATTAATTTTATTTATTGGCGAAAGAGCAATTTTACTATCTTCACCTTTTAAAACATTTAGGATAGAATTAATATCTTGATTTACAGGCGGCAAAAAAGAAGTTAGCACTGAGCCGTGAATAGTTGGAATATCATAATGACCATTTAAAAGTAGATGCAGTGCTGTAATATCGCTATAACCTATCAGGATTTTATCACCTTTCTTCTCTATGTTAAAACAATCTTCTACAATCTCACTACAACCATATCCACCACGAAAAGCCCAGATTATTCTAACTTGCTCGTTTTCCATCGCCTCTTTAAACATTCTCAGCCTTTCAGCCTTCGGAGCAGCAAAAAATGGTAGCTCATCCCCCATAAATATTTTATCATCTACTAAGGTCTTAAATCCTTGTGAATTCAGCATTTCAATTGATTTAGCTAACCTATCTTGTGCATCAGGACAGCTTGATGCCGGTGCTATAATTGAGACAAAATCTTGTTGTTTATTAAAAATAATTTTTTTCATGTTTTTTATGCCGTTCCTAGCTCTGATGTATATCCTATAATTTTTAAACCTCTATCTCCATATAAACATTCCTCTTCATTAAAAAAATGATTTTCTTCTTCAAACTCCTTTGCAACTGTTTCAGCATCACTATAGGCTTCATCAGTAATAACATTAATAATTAAATTAACTTCATTATCCTTTAATAATTTAGCTCCTTTATTAGTTTCTAGTATTTTATTTACTTGCTTTTTATGAACATCATTCATAGCAGTATTTTTCTTAATATATAACCTACCTGCTACTAAGTCTAAAGCTTGCGTGATTTGGCTTGAAGATTCCCCGCCAATAACTACTATGCTTTTTTCATTTTCTATGGCTGCACCTAAATATCCTTTGAATACACTTGGCTTTCCAAATACAAAATTCTCAAATTTTACTTTTTCCTCTGCTTCATTACCTAATATACTTTCTACTCCTTTTAAAAAAGCTTTACTAACTAAATCAATATCACTATTTTTTTCATGTACTGGAAGTTTTACTTTATCAGGAAAAGCCTTAGGATCATATTGACCGGTTCTAGGTCCATTTGTCACTAAAAGCATCATATTTTTTAATTTTACAATTTGAGCTAATTGCTCACCCAATTTATAAGCTTCTTCTTGGGTATAAAATTTTATTTTTCCATTTGAATCAGGAGCATCACCTGATAGACAGGTAAATATATAGCCGTTAGAAGAATCAGGAATTAACTTTTTATCAGCTAAATCTTTATACTCCTTTATACAATCCTCTTTTGTAAGAGTATGAGGTATGCCTGTAGTTTCTATTAACTTAACCTTTGCTTCTTGAATTTGTTTAATTTGCTTTTGATTTAAAGCATAGGATGGTAACACTATATTATCTAGAATCTTTAAATTTTCTGTTACTTCATTTATTAATTGATGACCACTCCAAATAAATTTACTAGTGCCTTTGTTAGAGTTTAAAATAGTAAATGCTTTAATACCATCAAGCCCTGCACCTATAATAATTACCTGATTTGGATATTTTTCTATCTGATTAGGATCTAGCTTATCGATTTCCAAATTAACTATATCAATCTGTAAGTTTTCCTTTTGATATTGTTGTTTTAAAGCCTCAGTAATTGCTAAAACATTATCGTTATCACCTTTATATTGCGTGCTAAGTAATGCTATAAGTAAAATTGTTTTCATATACTTATTATTTTGTTATTGTTTCATTGTCATCCCGTGGCTTGGGAACTAGAGCCAGTTAAAAATACGTTAGTATTTTTTATTGTTTTTTTGGATACCGCTACAAGCTCGCGGTATGACATTAAAGGGGCATAGTAAAAACAAAAGTCGTCTTCCCTTGCTCATCATTTTCTGCCCAGATTTTTCCGCCATGCAGCTCTATTACCTTTTTACACAAAGCAAGCCCCATTCCTCTACCACCTGCAGGTGAGCGGGTTTTCGAGCTTACGACGAACACACCGAATATAGTTTGTAGTTCCTCTTTTGGAACGCCTATTCCATCATCTTTAATAGTAAATAAAATATTATTTTCTTGCTTTTGTAAATCAATTTTTATTATGCCGTCATTACAATAGCTAATAGCGTTAATTATCAAATTATCGAATGTATGGCTAATATAATGAGGATCGCATTTAAGCACTATATTTTCTTCAATTTCAGCTATAAATTCTAACTTCTTATTGTTCAAATATAATTTCTTACATATTTTTATTCGCTCATGCAATAGCTCGCTTAAATTTATGCTTTCTTTTTTTAACTCATAACCAAGACTAGATAGTTTTGAGAAATCTAAAATATTGCCTATCAAACTATTTAACCTACTAGAGCTTTTAGCTATTATCTCTACTGCATTACGACGTTGATCATCACTAAATCTATCGTAATTAGCCCATAAAGTTTCACCAAGGCTAATAATACCGGTTAGCGGCGTATTTATTTCATGGTTTATATTACGTAAAAATTCATGTTTTAAATCAAGTAATTTTTCAAGTTCCTGCTCTCTAAAACTAACCCTATCCCCTAAATGAGTATTTTTTAGGTTAATTAATCTTTCCTGCTCTTGCCTTGGTCTTAAGAAAACGATTAACAACCCACTGAATAAAGTAAGGAAATATATCACTTTGAACTGGAAGCTATCTATATTAATTAACAGCTTCTCATCCATAAAATATTTATAAAACTCTATGCTAGCAAATACGCCAATAATAGTCATAAGTAAAGTAGTATGCCATCTAAACAATGTCGCAATTATTAGTAGGTTAATTATTGAACTCATCAATTGTAATTGATAGAAGTTGCTTGATAAAACAAGCAAACTACTAAAAAATATCAATATCCCAAAATTAGCAATAAACCAGAACAACGATATAATATATTTCTTCTGAAATCTCAAAGGCCATAACGGATAAGTGATAAGTATTGCAGAAGTTACAAGCGTACAGTGATAAATGATATTATATATATTTAGATGGTTCATTATCCTACTGTTAGGCGTAAGATATAAGGATGAAAAGATAGAGATTAAAATAAATATCCCAACATAGCTATAAGTGATTTCTTGGCGTGGTAATGTATTATTCCAATATATCAAAGGATTAAAATTCTTGATTAAGCGGAATAAACCCCAGAATCTTCTTCTTCGCTCTTGCTTTATCAGCCTTACGCTCAGCGGCTCTTTTAACGAACCAAAACCGCCTGGCTGTTTTAAAATATAATGACTACCAAGGAAAAAGAGTAAATTTATGATCGCAGCCGGCAAGATCGGATAAATTCCTATAATCTGCCTTAAAGAAAATAATTGCCATGCTATGATGGTTAATAATGCTGCTACTGTACCGATAACAAAGGTTTTAGCAGTTGATTTAAAGCCGTATATTAAGAGAATTAACGGTAAGGTAATTATAGGCAAATAGACGCTGGTGAGTAATAAGAATATATTAATTAGGTCTTTCGTATAAAGTGAGATAACGAACCCTATCAAGCCTATGATAATCGCAGTTACATAGCTATATTGCAGCGAGGTTTTTTTACAGATATCATTAATAAAGCTTACTGTTGCAACGTTAATATAAGAGTTAGTGCTTGAGATTATCATTGCCATAATAACGCCAACTATTAAGCCTTTAAATCCTATATAGCTTTTAGTAATCTGAGAAAATAATTGACTACTATCGACAGCATTTTGGGAAAGCAATAATATCGCAATCCAAATGAATAAGACAGATAAACAAAGGCAAATAATTGCTGAAATAAAAAAGGTTCTTGATATCTGGTGTATATCCTTTGCCATCAATATTCTTTGAAAAATTGAAGGACCAAGTGAGGGAATGGCAAAATATATAAAGATATTTAGGGATATCCAAAATTTAGGGTTCGTATAATTAAATACCATACCTAAATCGGTAAGACGATGCTGCACATTTGAGTCGATAGAAATAATAGGATCACTAAAAACATTCCACACTATAATCCCTATTACTGGAATAACGGCACTATAGGTAAAAAACTGTACGGCTTCGGTAAAAGTAACCGATTTAACGCCGCCGAAAGCCGAATAGCTTATTATGAAAGTCGCTAAAAACAAATCTACGTAAAAATTTGAAATACCAAAAAATAACTCTAGCACTAGACTGGCTATATGAAACTGAATAGCAATCCTGCCTATAGCCATTAATATGCTAACAATAGCGGTAAGATTTCGAACTTTATTGCCGTAAGCCTCCCCCATTATTTCCGCCACTGACATACTGCCTAAAAAATGTTCGAAACGAGGAGCAAGAAAATAGGCAATTAATAGCCAACTAACAACACTACCGAGTATGCTAGGAAGCAAGTAAAACAACCCGTCAATATATATTCGTGAATTATCGATTAGGAAAGTGCTAGTGCCGATCCAAGTAGCAATTAGAGTTGCAACTATCGTACCGGTCGAGAAATTTCTTTTCCCAATCGCATATTCCCGAATATTTTTTATATTTTTAATATCCGCAAATCCAACGATTAAATTAATCGCTAAAAAACTAGTAAAAATAAGAATGTCTATATTTGGCATAGAATTAAGTTAATTTTCTATGCGATAATAATCACAAAAAGTAAAACAAACAATAACTTTGTGAGGGTAAAGGGTAAAGTAAGTATGGAAGTAGTTTTATTACCTATGAAGACGGTGTCATCACCGCATAAGCGTTGCCCACGTGGGTTGAAAAACACGTACGCTGTCATGCCGTGGCTTGGGAACTAGATCTAGAAGAATAATAAAAAATACTAATATTATTAGTATTTTTTAGCTGGACCTAGTTAGCAAGCCACGGGGTGACAGGTAGGAAAGAATCCACGTAACAAAACTTTAATCGTACGGGTTAAGATTAGCAACGCCTAGACTATCCACCATTTCTTTTTCAAATTATTGTATAGCAATTAAACATGTAGCAAAATCTAGCGTTTGATCTGTATACAACGTAGGTTCAATATTTTTAGCATTTACTGATTCTTGAAACATTTTATTGCAAATAGCTTGTTTTGTACCTTTAAGATCATTACCAAATAAAGGAGGCCTATGCTTTAATAATTCTTCAAAGAAAGGTGCTATTGGCTTTTCACTATTTACTTTAGTATTATTACTTACTAAACTTATTAGTATCTTTTCATTTTCTTGTTTCTTAGATGGATTTAAATAAGCTGTAAAAGTTTTATCTTTTAAAAGATCAAATTTATAACTAGCTAACCATTCTAATGCACTTCTGTATGCTTCCTTACCATTCCAATCTTTTACATAAAAATCAAACTTTTTATTTTGATCATAATTTTGTAAAATAGAAGTCAATTTATTATTACCCAATTCTAATAACCAGTGTAAAAATGGAGAAACATAAGTATTTGAAGTACTTAAATCTTTTTCTAATATGTCTTTAATATTTATTTTTTCTTCATGCTTAAATATTTGTTCAATTATTTCATAACATTTTGTTATAGCATTTTTAATAACAGAATTATCTATTTTTTGGGCTTTAGAATTACTAATTAAAATACCTATTTTGCTAATTACATTATCTAAAAATTTACTAAATATTTCTGAAGATAAATTACTAGCATCTTCTATGATATTTTTAAAAGCTGCTAAATAATTTTCATTTTGCAATATGATGTTATATGTATTTAAATTATTAATTTGTATTCCTAAAGGAATTAAAACTTTAGCTAATTCTGTTTTTTGCTCTATATTTAAATGCCCCACTTCCATTGTTACGTCAAAAGCATTACGGGTAAGTTCTTGTTCATCCTCTATCAATTTAGGGTGCTTATCTAACAAATCCTTAAGCTTTTCTGAGACTCCTCCCCAAGCAAGCCATATTGCTGTGCTGTTATTGTTATCATCTCTTCCATTCCAAATTGCATTATCATATTCGTGCATTTTATTATATGCAGTTTTGATACAACTTTTTAATATATTTAATCTGTCTTTTAATTGCTGTTGAGAAGTGGAAGTTAAAGATAATACCGAACTCATAAAACATAAAGCTTCTAAAGTATTAACGTTCTTCGCTGCATAATTGAATTGTTTATTGTTAAAATTTAATGTAACAACGATATCTCCTCGCTCGTTTACGTTCTCTCTTGTTAATTCTTTAACTGCTTCAGTAAAATTAAACTCTTGTATAAGTTGAAAAGTTATGGTCATAAAAACTCCGAGATTTATATTAATTTAATACACGGAGATATAACAAGCTGTCAATATATTCTTAAAAAATCAATCAATTCAAAAATCTTCCATATTTTCATCACATAACAATCCTAGCGTCCTAACAATATTTAAGCTTTCTTCTATCTCTATTTGGAATTCTTTAGTATCCTCTTTGGCTTTATATAGATTTAAAACTTTATCCAAAGACTCTTCAAGCTCATCAGATAATTTTTTATTTATTTCAAAAAATATTTTTATTAATTTTATTAGAATTGGTAAGTAACCAATTGACAATTTTGTCTTTTCCTCTAAATTTCTTCCTAAATAATCAGATACTAACATCAAGAAAGTTTGTATATCTTTTTGATTTTCCGGTAACGTAAAGTCTTTATTTTTTATTAAATAAAATTTTTCATAAATTGCTTTTAATTCTTTGTCAAATTCATTTATAAGTGCCGGCATAATTTTTACTTCTCATACTATTAATTAGTTATATATAAAGTTAATAATAATCACCTAAAGCATCAACAATCTCTAAACAATTATCTACATCTTCTACAAAGTCTTCTGAATCAATAAAATTATCTTGAATATCAATTAGTAGATAAAACAAAGCGTTACTGAGTTCTGTCGGTATTATTATTTTTTTCTCATCAAATAATTCTATTAGTATTTTAAGAGGATAAAATTGCTCTCTAGAAACCAAATTATATTGATCTAATAATTGAGCAAAATCATTGGATGCTTCTCGTAACTCTAAATCAACTATTTCTCTATTATTTATATTTAATATTTCACTAACTTCTTTAATTTTTTTTCAAAATTATCCATAAGTACCGGCATAATTTTTACTCCTCGTTATTATCTAAATTAGTTACACCTAAAGGCAGAGAAGAAGGATCATATAAACATGATAATTGAACTGTTAAAATTGTAATGGGATCAGGTATAGAAATAGACTCTTTAAAATTCTGTCTCACACAATTAAATAAGATTTGATAACATTCATCAATACAAGATTTGTTATTATCTGAAAATACTGACTCAAAAAAACTTTTACATTTTATAGTCAATTCTTCATTATTAATATTTTCTTGTATGGCTAAATTAATGATATCTTCTATTTCCTTTTTTAGCTCTGGCTTAAGAGAGCTAAATGTAGGCATATATTTTCATTCTATGTTTGTTGTAAATTTATATATTTGGTGTTTAAATATTCAAATATCCCTTCAAATGACCCTTCAACTCCAAAACCTGAAGCCTTACGTCCTGCAAAAGGAGCTTTAGCATTAGCTGGCAGCGGATCATTAATCGATATCATACCGAAATCAAGCTTTGTTGCCATCATCTTAGCAACACTTAAATTTCGTGAATATACATATCCTTGCAGACCATATTCGGTATTATTGGCACGCTCTATTACCTCGTCTAAACTCTTAAATTTATAGCAAGCAATTACTGGTCCAAATATTTCCGTTTTAAAAATATCCATATTATCTAAACAATCAATAATAATAGTTGGCTCAATGAAATTATTATTAGCCTTACCACCGCAAATTAACTTAGCCCCTCTATTTTGAGCATCGGCAAGCAATTTTTGGATTTTCTCTATAGCAGCAGAATTAATTAGTGGACCTACATCCGATGCGTTATCAAATCCGTCACCTGCTTTAAGTTTGTTAAATTTAGGAGTTAGAATTTCTATAAATTTTTCATATATAGATTCTTCTACAAATATTCTATTAGGGGAAGTACAAGACTGTCCGCTATTTCGAGTCTTAGAAATAACCAAATCATCTGCAACTTTTTCTAGATCATTATCAGCTGTTATAATGAAAGGAGCATTACCGCCAAGCTCTAAAGATAAACGCTTTACAGTATTTGCCGAAGCTTGGTATAGAATTTTGCCAACATTTGTAGAACCAGTAAACGATAATTTACGCAGTCTAAAATCTTCACAAAAAGCCTTACCGATAATGTTAGAATCACCAGTAATAACGTTAAACACTCCTGCCGGCAATCCGGCGTCGTAAGCTAACTTTGCTAGTACTAATGCTGAAAGCGGTGTAAGGCTTGACGGCTTTAATATAACGCTACAACCAGCTGCTATTGCAGGAACTACCTTGCGGGTAATCATGGCATTTGGAAAGTTCCAAGGTGTTATAGCAGCAGCTGGACCTACCGGCTCATAATGCGTAACGATTTTATGGTTTTTATTATTGCCAGGCTTTACAACAGAATGAATATTATGAATTGCATATGTATACCAATCAATAAAAGATGCCCCATATAGGATCTCTTTTTTTGATTCAGCAAGTATTTTCCCTTGCTCTAAGGTTAATATATGACTTAGCTCATCAATATTTTCGATTACTAAAGCATGCCATTTGCGGAGAATCGCTATCCTTTCTTCAAAAGAACTTTGCGACCATGCTGAAAAGGTTTGCACTGTGTTATCTATTGCAGAATTAATTTCTGATAATTCCAAATTCGGCACAGTCGCAATCTCTTTTAAAGTCGAAGGATTAACAACCGAGATTTGCTTTGAAGCCGTTATAAACTGCCCGTTTACATAATTCTTGCCGGTAATACTTGCTAGTAAATTCATATATCTCTCACTAATATTAATATTTAACTTTAAGGCTATATAATAATACTAGCAAGGGAAATGTTAATAATTAAGCAACGTATTCGGATGTATAGGCATAACTCCTCTTAATTTAATGAAATAGAATTTATAATTTTATCCAAAAAATAATGCAAGGATAATTATTGAGGAATATTAACTGTTTTTTATTAAAATTTTTATTAAAACTTGTATTTTACTAAATGCTTATTTTACTAGGCTTTCAAGTAATTTTGTAATAAAATATTAAATTATATTAACTTTTTTCTTGATTATTCTGTAATTCCTAATATATTGCAACGCTGATTATTAAAATTAATAAATAAGATAGAATTATGATAATAGCAATAAGTAGATTAACAAAAATATTTAACTCGTTTGGAAGAAACAAATCCTTTAAACCTGCTTCCTTTAAGGCTAATGATGAATTTATATTCGGTGAAGAGAATATAATTGAATTTAATAAAGCTGAACAATCTAAAAAACAAAATATGACTTCTGATAAAATAAAGTTTTTTATTATAGTTAAATTGAAAAGTATACTTCCTGCTATTTATTTAGAAAAAGCTTTAGATACAACCTCAGATGAAAGATTATTAAAAACTACTATTTCAAATCACGATTTACCCCAAGTGATGCAAAATATCTCTATTGAAAAAAATATCCAGATACCTAATTTATATCACAATACAAGTTATATTGAAGATTCTATGCCTCTTATTGAAACGTTAGGTATTGATGATGTGTATTGTTCTAAAGCAATATTGGTTTAGTTAAATTACTTCTGTAATTTGCTATTTATGACGCTTATTTTAGCATCAGGTGGGCGGATATAAAGCGGCTCTATAGCACTATTTAACTCCGCCTTATTTGCAAGTAAGCTTGCTACATATCTACAAATAATAAAAGCTTTAACTCTAGCAAAGCGTGGCAGAATTATTATATTCGGCAGATTTTTAACTTGAGTATATATAAATTCAAGACCGCTACCACAACAAATTATATTCCCTTTTTCGTTTTTAAGTAGTCCTATAGCAGAGTCAAAATCTATTAATAACGGCTCATTTGTTTTACCTGATTTATCAAAAATCTGTAAATAAAGCTGACTACGATAGGCGTTTAAGAATACATATATCTTATCATAATCTTTAACCTGCCCTATAGCTCTAAAATAAGCATGCTCAAAATTACTAACCGCTACACCTTTAATATTCTCTTTAGCAAATAATATACCTTTAGCACAAGCAAGCCCTATCCTAATTCCTGTAAAACTACCTGGACCGTTTGTTACAGCTAAATAATCCAGCTCATCATACGAACACTGAGCAGCTTTCATTATCTGCTCTATCATCGGCATTAGATTTTCTGCCTGCATAGACGGGCGTACTTCTTCCGCATACGCTAAGATATTGTCTTTATCTGAAAGTGCTACCGATGCCGTATTATTTGCCGTATCAAATGCTAGAATTTTCATGAGTTATAATGACTAAATTTATATACCGCAGATACTTCAAAAGTTGGTAAGTCAAATAAGTGGTGAGTCTGCGGAACGTAGATAAACTACGTGAGCAAAAACGAATCCCGAAATTTGACTTATACGAAGATCAACTTCAAAAAGAGTAATCGGTTCATAAGACGAGGAGCGGCAGCAGTTACTTAATACGTGAGCATCGCAGTACTTATAGAACATTGTCACCAATTTCTGAAGTTCTATCTGAGTATTTACCAAATCTTGAAGTATCAAAGGTATACTCCTGTAGAACCGAAGCCGCCACTACCTCTTGCAGTCTCTTCAAGAGTTTCGCTTTCTTTCCATGATATACGCTCATATTTTGATATTATCATTTGAGCAATTCTCATACCTTTTTCTATAACAAAGTCATCTTTGCCTAAATTAATAAGAATAACTTTTATCTCACCACGATAATCAGCATCAATAGTACCGGGGGAATTAGCAACTGTAATGCCATTTTTAGCGGCAAGACCCGAACGTGGTCTTATCTGTGCTTCGAATAATTCCGGTAGTGCAATAGCTATACCAGTTGGAATTAGCTGTATCTCACCTGCTTTTATAGTTATAGGTTGCTCGTTTGCTGCCGTTAAATCCATACCAGCACTATGATCCGTAGCATATTCAGGTAATTTGCCAAAAAAATTATCTAATTTCTTAATTTTAACTTGTGTTATAGTCATGTTACTTTATATCAAATTTATCGTTAATAATCTTATTTTCAACTGCATTAATTAAGGAGTCAGCAAAATTATCAGTTAGTATTTTACTTGCCATACCAAGCTTTCTTTTAATCCATGGCTGTTTAGCACAAAGATATTGAAATTTAATATTATCACCAAATTTAGCTTTCATAGTACTATACATATCGCCAAGGTCATCAATTAAACCATAATCAAGAGCTGTTCGTCCTGCCCAGAATTCGCCATTAAATAAAATATCGTCTTGTTGAGTTAATTTACCGACTCTTCTTGTTTTTACATAATCAACAAAATGCTCATAAACTTGCTTTTGTAGATCTTTAATAATTTTTACATCCTCTTTGTTAATAGGTTTGAAAGGATCTAAAACTGCTTTATTTTTCCCCTCTGTATAAACTCTTCTTTCTATTCCAAGCTTATTAATTGCTTCATGAAAGCCAAAGCCGCTTGAGACTACACCAATACTACCTATAATCGAGCTATGCAAAGCATATATTTGATCACCAGCACAAGCTAGCCAATAACCACCTGAGGCGGCCATATCTTCTATAAAGCTATAAATTTTGATTTTATGCTCTTTAGCAAGCGTGCGGATACGTTTTGCAATAAGTTCCGATTGTACAGGCGATCCACCTGGGGAGTTGATAATAAGGCACAAAGCTTTTAGCTTTTTTATTTTAAAAGCTTTTTCTATTAGCTCATTTAGTGACTCTAAAGTAAGCCCTGACTGCACAGTACTAACTTTACCTATAACACCGTTTAAACGTAAAACGGCAACTACTTCTTTAGAATCACCAAAGATCGAAGCAAATAATTGCTCTAATTTACTTATCTGAGGCTTAGCTATTATTGGTTCAAACTCTGCATTCGCAATAGTTGATTTATTTACTTCATTCATTATCTTGCTCATTGTTATCTTTTGGTGCTTCTTCAGCAGGTGCTTCTAAAGGATTTATTAGATCTTTTACTGTTCCTTTTTTTATAGGCTGCAAAGGCTTTGCTGGTTTATTCAAAGATTGCCCATTATAGCTATTTTTAGGTTCTGGATAATTTCCTGGTATAGCAGATAAAATAGTTTCTCTAATTTTTTCATCATACCAATTAGTGTTACCAATAAAACTAGTTACTATTTTACCATTTGGATCTATTAATATGCTTGTAGGTAAACTAATTACTCCTAAAGCCTTAAATAGCTGATTTCTATAATCTTGATAAATTGGTAAATATCTTATCTGGTAACTTTTATAATACTCTATAATAACTTTTACGTCTTGATAATCTTCTGAAACTGGAATCACTGAAAAAGGCAACTTTCTAAAATCTTTCTGTAATGTATCAAGATCGGGCATCTCTTTTACACAATTAGCACTCCAAGTAGCCCAAAATACTAATAATATAGTTTTTCCCTCGAACTGATCAAGAGAATATTGATTTTTTTCTTCATCAAAAAAAATTATATCATCAGGAACATTTGAGCCATTCTTAGGATTTGCATAAATTTTAGGAGTAAAAACTATTATTAATAATAAAAATACTGTAATGGTCAAAAAATATTTATTATAATTACTTAAACCCATAAAATAATTTATTATTGTAATGAAAAAATTTGATTTCGTTGTACTTTTACTTTTATGCACTATGTTATGTAGCTGCGGCATAAAAAAACCTTTAGAACCACCGACTGATGACAATGACGTCATTGCGAGGAAATTACAAAGTAATTGTACGCACGCAATCTCAGGAATTTAGTATTGTTTCATGAGATTGCCAAGCTCCTTGCAGTTGCGTAGCTCATGACAGATATCAATATCTCTTCAATGTCGTACCTTGTAATACTAAGTCAAAACAAAATGATTTCAGATGTTGTTGAGGCTCAATCAAAGCGGGATTAATCTCACCACATTCATTGCTGCATATATTTTTATTAGATAAATCTAAACGTGTGTCTAATGTTTTAAGATCTGGATGTTCTACTCTTATATTAACACTTTTTAAATTACCAGCAGATTTATAAGGTAACATACTGACAAAGTAATATTCCCCTTTATTATTAGTAGTAGCAGTGCCGCTACCAGTAAAGCTAGAATCTTTTTTACCGGTAAATCTTCTTTTATCAACACGTGTTTTTAAAGGTTCATAAGGATATTTACCACCGCTACCTGCTTGCCATAAATAAACTTTAGCATCTGCAACTGGTACACAATTCTGATCTAGTACTATTCCTTTTATTATGATTTTTTCACCATAAAATCTAGATATCTGCCCTGTCTTACGTAATAAATTATTGGTAGACTCAAAAACTTTTGGTTCATAATCATTAAATATATTTCTTGTAATTTTACAACGATTAAGCTTATTAGGATAGCCTTTGGAAGCAGCAAATATATTTAATGTCCAGAAACATAAAAAACAAAATATAAATTTTTTCACTTTTCACCACTTTATTTTTTGTTATTTTTTGTCATTGCAAGGAGAGGCAACGCATCGACGCGGCAATCTTAGGAATTTTATATTTCTTTCATGAGATTGCATCAAAGCTACGCTCCTCGCAATGACGACTCCCGATCTATACTATAATCAAGTTAAAACAATTATTCATATTAATCAAATTATTTTTATTCTCATTTGATTATTAAATAATTGATTGTTATAGTAAATTTAATTGTAATACTAATATTATTAATATGCAAAAACTTCTATCTTTAATAATTGTAGCTTTAGTACTTTATAATATAGCAAAGTTAAAAATCTCTTCTGATGATAATAATGCTACGATTATAGAACAAGCAAGTGTAAATAACTCAGCTAATAACGAAAATCAAGTTAGTATTAATAACGAGCCTCCTGTCTCTCTAAATGGCAATTTATTTGAACGAACAATTTCCAAAATAGTAATTAATGCTCTTAAAACTGAGGAAGGTAAAGCATTCTTCGAAAATATTTTACAGCCATTAAATAAACCTATAGATACTAAAGATTATACCATTCCTGTACATAAAGACTTAATAACCTCTCTATTTAAAATTAATACAATTGGTACTGGGAACGTTGGTCCTGCCTCTTGTGGTCATGTAGTTACAGTATTTTATCAAATATCGGATATGAGTAATAATTTAATCTCAGAAGATACTAAAACTTTTACTATAGGTTCGGGTGCTGTAATGCTTGGTCTTGATAACGTAATAGTAGGAATGAATGTAGGGCAAGCAAGAGAAGCTATTATTCCTGCTAAATATGCTGCTAGTGTTGGTGCTAATAATGATAATGCCGATAGTGCATATAGAGTTAATGTAATGCTCAAATCTATATTGCCACAAAATTTTATTAACAGTAATGAAGTTAAAATTTATGATAATGAAATAGCTTATCGTATTCCTTTATTATGTAATGAAAAGATAACTTTTAATGCTAAAATTACTCGCCTTGCAAATGGCGAAGTGTTATATGACTCAAAAGCTAAAGGGCAAAAAGTCGATATGAAAATTGGTGATATTACCTATCCTCTAATTTTTTCTTATGCTTTGCAAGGTAAAGTACCAGTTGGTACTCGAACTGTTATTGCTAAAGGACAGACTTTTAAGGCATTAGGGTCTAATATAAATAAGATAATTTCACAAGAATCACTACCTTTAAATGAATATCTAATGCTTGAAATTAATGATTTTAAATAATAAATATGAAACAACGTAAAATATCTGATATTAAGAAACAAAAAAATTATATTTTATTATCTGTGCTTGTCATTATGATAATTATTGTATATCTTATAGCTTTAATAAAATTTGCAGGGTGAATTTTATAATTATTAAAGATATGAGATTTAATTGATATGTGAGAATATTAAAAATTTTATAAACAAAAATTTGTTTTAAACTTTATTTAAGCTGGGAGTTTAATATGCAAACGAATCAAAAAAATAAAAATATTATTATATTGGCGAGTTTAATATTTTTATTAATAGCAGGGATAAGTCTTTTTATTTTAGCAAATAAAAATTCTAACAATAATAATGATGAGATATTAGAAATAAAAATAGTTATAAAGGATCATAAATTTGTTCCAGACATAGTAGAAGTGCCAAAATCTACTAAAATAAGGCTAGTTATTCATAATGAAGATGATACTGTAGAAGAATTTGAAAGTCATGATTTACATCGGGAAAAAATCGTGATGCCACATGATTCTATAAAAATTATACTTGCTCCTTTAAAGCCGGGAAAATATGATTTTTTTGGAGATTTTCACCAAGATACAGCACAAGGGTTTTTAATTGTTAAGGATTAAGTAAAAATATGTTTAAAATTGCTTTAATAGTATTTCGTGAATGTTTGGAAATATCTTTGTTAGTTGGTATAATACTAGCCGTAACAAAGCATATAGAAAAATCACGTATTTATATTATTGCTGGTGGAGTGCTTGGGGTAGTATCCGCTTCAATTTTTGCCTTTTTTACTCGTAAGTTATCTTTATCTTTCGGCGGCATGGGGGATGAATTATTTGACTCCGGAATTATGATATTGATCACTATTTTACTTAGCTGGACAATAATATGGATGCAAGGCTATGGAACGAAAGTTAAACAACATATAAACAATATTTCAACAAAAATTCATGAAGGTAATTCCAGCTATTTAATGTTGGTTTTTTTAGTCGCTAGCACTATATTGCGAGAAGGTGCAGAAATTATTATTTTGGTATATAGTATTTCTTCAGTTGAAACTATAACAAGTAGTAACTATATACATGGCTTAATCATAGGTGCTACAAGCGGCTTTCTACTTGGTCTAATAATATATTTTGGTTTAATTAAAATAGCTAATCAAAAATATATTTTTAAAATTTCTACTATATTATTAATGTTGATCGCAGGTGGTTTTGCAGCGAGTGCGGCAGGAATTTTAACCTCATCTGGTTTAGTTATGTTCTTATCTGATCAAGTTTGGGATAGCTCTTGGTTAGTAGCAGATAGAAGTATGATCGGCAAAATTTTACATATTGTTACTGGTTATATTGCAAGACCTAATGGTTTACAAGTGCTTGCTTACTTTACCACTATATTATTAATAAATATTTTCATACAAGTGCGACTAAGATACTCTAAAAATATCTTAGCACCATTACCAAAAGAAAATACACAACAAATAAGTTAAGAAATATCAAAATATGTTTAAACTTTTATCAGAAATTGGTCCAGTAGTAGCATTCTTCGCAGGATTTTTTTATGGTGGCGGCATACAGAGTGCTACCCTCTATATGCTTATTACTTCTGTTATTTGTATTACCCTTTGTTATATTATAGATAAAAAAGTGTCAAAGCTTTCCATTATTTCTACAGCTGTATTACTTGTTTCAGGTATTATAACTTTAATTAGTGGTGATTCGATGTATATAAAAATCAAACCGACTATATTATATGTTATTTTTGGAATAATTTTCCTTACAAGCGGTATTAAGAAAAATCCTTTTATTAAATATGCTTTAGAAAGTATAATCCGCCTCAAAGAAGAAAGTTGGATTACTTTAAGCTACAGAACAGCAACTTTTTTCTTTTTCATGGCTATAGTTAACGAAATAGTTTGGCGTAATTTCCCAGATGAAACATGGGTTAAGTTTAAAGTATTCGGCGTAGTGCCGATTACTTTTGTATTCATTTTACTTCAATTGCCTCTACTATTGAAAAATAAGTTACCCGATAGTAAAATATAGTTATATATACCGCAAATACTTCAAAAGTTGGTAAGTCAAATAAGCGGTGAGTCTGCGGAACGTAGATAAACTACGTGAGCAAAGACGAATCCCGAAATTTGGCTCGCCAAATCTTGAAGTATTAAAGGTATACTTGTCTACCAACTTTTCATTTATTAATAATACTATATTAAGAATTTTAGTTTTCATAACTCTAGTCTTTAATCTTTCAGGTTGTTTACCGGCTATTTTTACCGCAGCAACTACTACTGGTATTGTTGCTTCAAAAGATCAGCCAATATCTGGAACATTAAATGATTCAAGAATTTCAGCCGGTATTAAAGCTGGTCTAGTAAAAAATAATTTTAAAGAATTAGGGGCTAAAATCAAAGTTGAGGTGTCTGAAGGTAGAGTGCTGTTAACAGGAAATATTCAGAAAGAGGAAGATGCGTTGAAAGCAGTAGAAATTGCTTGGAATCAAAAAGGCGTAACTGAAGTAATTAATGAGTTAAAAGTAAGTAAAAATAGTAATCACTTTGACTTAGCACAATATACTAGAGATAGTATGATAACAGCACAGATTAAAGCTAAGAATCTCGTCAGAAAGGACATTAAATTTGCTAATTATACTGTTTTAACAGTAGATAATGTGGTTTATTTATTTGGAGTTGCAAGGTCAGAAGAAGAGCTAGAAAACTTTGCTGATCTTGCCTCAAAAATAAAAGGTGTTGAAAAAGTTGTGTGTTATGCTAAAATAGCAGATAATTTTAATAGTAACACTGAGGGTGATGAATCATAAATTTGTTTTACTAATTTTATTAATCTTTTATTGTTTTTTTTTAAGTGGTTGTAATAATTCAAAAAAGCTACCATGTTCTCGTAAGCATTCACATAAGGAACTATCAAAAGACGATCCCCATAATTTAGTTTATAAAGGACATTATAAGGTTGGTAACCAATATAAAATAAAGGGCAAAACTTATAAACCTCATGCTCCAAAAAGCTTTACTGAAACAGGTTATGCTTCTTGGTATGGTGGAGGTGGAGACAAATTCCATGGTAAAAAAACTGCTAATGGGGATATTTTTAATAAAAATTTATTAACTGCTGCTCACAAAACTCTTCCTCTTCCATGTTTAGTTAAAGTAACTAACAAAGCTAATAATAAATCAGTGATTTTAATGGTTAATGATCGTGGACCTTATAAACCAAATCGTATAATAGACGTATCTGCAAAAGCAGCAGAGGTTTTAGCTTTTAAAAAGCAAGGTTTAGCTAAAGTAAAAATAGAATATTTACATGCTGAAACAGAAAAATTTTTAAAGAATATTAATATAAAAAAACCACAAACTAAGACTCTTGCTAAAAGCCCTAAAAAACCTTCTTCTACTAAGTTAGCAAACAATAAATGTAGTATCAATTGTCATATAAAACTGGTTAATTTAAAATATAAGCTAGCCGTAAATTAGATTATTTGTTGCGTGGCAGCAAATCATAAACCAAAATAAATTCAGCATAAAAAAATAGTAAAGTGCAAAGGTTAGCCAAATTAATTAGTAATGCAGGAGTTTGTTCTAGGCGAGATGCCGAAAAGCTAATTCTTGATGGACAAGTGAAAGTAGACGGGGTAATAGTTACGTCACCTGCTACAAATGTTGATATCGATAATCAAATTGAGGTATCAGGTTCATTAATTACTTCTTCTCAAAAATCAAGGCTATGGATTTACTACAAGCCTGTTGGTTTAATTACTACTCATAAAGATCCACTATCTCGTAAAACTGTATTTGAACAATTAACTGGGTTACCGCGTGTAATTTCGATAGGTAGGTTAGATTTAAATAGCGAGGGTTTATTACTACTAACCAATAATGGTGATTTAGCTCGGCAGTTTGAACTACCTTCAAGTAAGTTAAAACGAGTATATCATGTTAGAGCTTATGGAAATCCTGATCTTCTACTAAAAAGTAATTATAAAAATTTAGAAATTGACGGAATATTTTATAATCCACAATCAATAAAGTTGCTTAGGAAAAATTCCACTAACTCATGGCTTGAAGTTATTTTGTTTGAGGGCAAAAATCGGGAAATTAGAAGAATATTCGAGCATTTTGGATTAAAAGTTAATAAGTTAATTAGAACTGAGTATGGTGATTTTAAACTTGATAATCTTAAGCCGAATGAATACCGAGAAGTAACTAAAAAATTATATAAGTGTTAAAAATAATATTAGGTAAATTTCAAAATCAGAAAATACCTATTGCTAAAAATATTAAATATCGTCCCTATACTGGTAAACTTAAGGAAGCAATATTTAGCATATTAACTTCCGGTAAGTTTATAGGTAATAAATTATTCAATGAAAATATTAAAGTACTAGATTTATTTGCTGGTAGCGGTAGCCTAGCTTTCGAAAGTTTATCAAGAGGAGCAGGCTTTGCTACTTTAATTGATATTGATCTATATTCATTAAAAATAGCAGAAGAATTTGCTAAGACCTTAAATATTCAGGATAAAGTTAATTTCGTTAATATTAATGCCTTAAATCTGCCGAAAGCAAATACGGTTTTTGATCTTATCTTCGTTGACCCCCCTTATCATAACAAAATAGTGCCGAAAGTAATGAGCTGCTTATAAAGAATAACTGGCTCAATACAAACGCTATAATAGTGGTTGAAATGTCTAAAACAGATGATTACGTTTTAGACGAAAATATCGAAATTATACGTGAGAAACTATATGGCAATACTAAATTATTGGTTTTGAAGTATAATTGTCATATAGTTGATTGACTAATTTTGCTTCATCTCTATATGTCATTCCTGCGGAAGCAGGAATCCAGGAAAAAGTCTGTCATACTGCGGCTTGACCGCGGTATCTCAGGCACATTCTATAGCACAAGATCCCGCGATCAAGTCGCGGGATGACAGAGAAAAATGATCCACGCAACAAAGCCTCCGCGGAAATGACATATAGAGTATTTTTTGATTAACGAGCGACATTTCTTAATCTATCCTATCTCAAATAGTTAATAAATTATTGACGAGTTAAGAATTTTTAATTAAGTTAGTAACATGAAAGAAAAAGATAATTTATCAAGAACTTTATGGGATGATTTTAATAAACTTAAAATCAATAATACAAAATATATTCCCGCTAGAATCAAATAAGCAAGAAGATATTATTAAATATATTGTAGAGCAAATAACAAGCATTGGTTTAATCCAAAAAAATAGCGATTATTCGGGATTAGATGATGAAATTGAGGAAATTAATCAGGCAATTATAGACTACTGTAAATATAAAAAAATTACTAAAGAAGAACAAAAAAATATATATACGCAAACTGCAGAATTAATAAAAAATGGAATTCTAAAAAATATAAAACAAAATACTAAATTAGAACCAAGTACTGAATTAGAAAAAGAATATTTAAATAGATTAGATCAAGCTACTTCACCTGATGAAAAGAAAGTCATAATTAGTCAATACAAACTAGAAATTGAAGCTTTTAATAAGCAAATAGCTCAGAATTTACAAAAGAAGCAAGATGATTTAAGAGATAATAAAGAAATAACTAATGTTGAAGAACATAAATTAGTAAAAGAAGGAATAGTAACAAAAGAAAAAATAGAGCCTTATTTAAGCAATTATGAATTGCTTAATTTATTAGCCGAAAACAGCAGTTTAACGAATGAAGAAAATACTCCTCTGGTAAAAAGATTATTTGAAATAGCTAGAAATTTTTATTCTAATCCATCACAAGGGTTAAAAGAGTTGATGGAGTTACCATACCAAAAGGCAAGTAGTTTATTAGGAGATAATATTTTAGAATTGCTTGACAACAAACAAATTAGCTTTGTAGATATAAATTATATAGAAAGCAAAGAATTACATAGAATAAATCAGATAGAAATAAAAGCTCATTTTAAGCTTTTAGAATGTATTATTGCAGGTGGCTGCCCTTTAAGTTTACAAAAACTTATTGAAGACGATAAAATAGATAATTTTAATAGAAATGAATTAGAGCTAGTAGCTGCATTTTTTGAAAAAGATACTGATGCTTTAAATAAATCTCAAGAAACAAAATTATCTAATGAGGTAAGTAAACTATTATTAAATTTAAATGAAGAACTTGCCTATGATTTAGATGATCTAATACCTTTTATAAATGTACAAAATGTAGCAGAAGAACTTGTTGTAGCGGCTGCATGCTATGAAAATATAAATATAATAAAAAAATTAAAAGAAGCCAAAATTAACCCTTCTTCTAAAGCTTTAATTAAGTCTTTAGAATTCAATTTTGATAATATAGAAATATTTGAATATTTATTAGGTTTTGAGGGGTTAAATGTTAATGAACTAGGTGAAGACGACGAGACTCTTTTAGAAGCATCTATTAAAGAGAGAGAGCTTGAAATAGCTAAACTCCTACTTACACATCCAAATATTGAAGTTAATGGAAAAGATCAACATGGTAATACTCCTCTACATCAGGCTATTACTAATAGCTTAATCGAAATAGTTGAAATACTAGTTTCTCATAAAGATATTAAAATTAATAAAAAGGATCAGAATGGTAATACTCCTTTAGTGTGTGCGGTTAGTAGCAATAAATATCAAGTAGTTGAAGCATTACTTTCTCATCCAGATATTGATTTAAGTACAAAAAATCAGAATGGAAGTACTCTTTTAGAGTTAGCTGTTATTTGTGCTGAAGCTGAAATAGTCGAAATGCTACTTCCTTATCCGAATATTAATGTTAATGAAAAAGACCAAGAAAATAGAACATTTTTACATCGAGCTATCAATAATGACAAACTTGAAATAGTTGAAAAGTTACTCTCCCATAACGATGTTAAACTTAATGCAAAAGATCAATGGGGAAATACTCCTTTAATGTTGGCTATTAAAGGTAATAAAGTTGAGATAGTTAAGAAATTAATTTTTCATCCGAATATGAATATCAATGAGGAAAAAGAATGTTTATATCAAGCTGTCAATAGTAATAATCCTGAAATAGTTAAAATAGTACTTTCTCATCTAGATGTTAATAAAGAAAATCAAAATAATTATTCGCTTTTAAATTTTGCTATTATTAAACTGGAAATATTTGAACTTTTAATTTCTCATAACTGCATTGATATTAATCAAAAAGATCAATATGGTAACAATATTTTAAATAGTATAATTTTTTATGATAAATCTGAATTAGTAGAAAGTTTACTTTCCTATAAAAATATTAAAATTAATGACAAAAACAGTTCTGGTAATACTGTTTTTCATTCAGCGATTAATCTTGGTAAAACATTTATAGTGAAAAAACTGCTTTCTTTTTCAGAGGTTAATATTAATGAACAGGATAACGCCAGAAATACCCCATTAAATCAAGCCATTTGGTTGGATAAAAAAGAAATAGTAGAGCTATTACTTTCACATCCAGATATTAAAGTAAATGAAAAAGATGGATGGGATAAAACTCCTTTAGAGCAGGCTATTAGTCATGGTAAAACTGAAATAGTAGAGCTTTTGCTTTCACATAAAGATATTAACGTTAAAGAAAAAAATCAGCTGGGAGAAACTCTTTTAGAGAAAGCTATCGATAGTGGTAAATCTAAAATAGTTAAATTATTACTTTCTCATCCAGATATTAAAGTTAATGAAAAAGACAAATGGAATCGAGCTCCTTTAGAAAAGGCTATCAGAGAGGGTAAAACTGAACTAGTAAAGCTTTTGCTTTCTCACCCGGATATTAAAGTAAATGAAAAAAATAGTACTGGCAATACTCTCTTAGAGTGTGCTATTTGGTGGAAAGAAACTGAAATAGCTGAAATTTTACGTTTACATGAAGCTAAGCTTACTGAAAAAGTGCAAAATGATTCTGTGCCGATTTCTAATATAGAACTAGATACATCTGTTTTAGGAGGATTAGAAGAAGATCAAGAAAGTTATGGCTTGTAATATTTTTTTTATAAGAAAATTATGTAATTAATAGTATCTTTTTTAAGTGCTAAATAAACTAAAGATTTTCTTGAAATTATATAATATTTTATATATGTTATCATTCTATTTGAGGTAATACTATAAAGATGTTATAATATGATTATGTCATTTGCCTGCCGAGTATTATCGCATAGCTTCTATGTCATTCTTAGCAACGACGGGAATGACATATAAGGTCACCTACACCTGAATAAAATATAACACTTTTTTAAAACTGTCCGGTACTATAGGGTCAAGCCACGGGGTGACATTAGCTGAGCTAATTCACGTAACAGCACTTTTAAACGATATCCCTTAATTTACTCAACACAAATTATTGACAAATTAATAATTATTTATTAAAATACATCAAAAATTTTAATAAAGTATTAACATGAAAGCAAAAGTTAACTTATTACCAGCTAAAGAACTTTATTCTATAATTGAAGGAAATAATGTCCTGTTAATTTTGATTTCAGTATTGGCCACCAGTCTTTTAAAACTGCTTGAGATCTTATTGCTTTTAACCATTCTTGCGTTTCTTTTAGTTTTCTTGCAAAGCTACTCTTTATAGTCTTATGACCCATTATAAAGTATCCTTGCCTACTTTTCCCGCAATAATGGGTAAAACCCAGAAAGTTAAATGTCTCTAATTTCTCTTTATTTTTACTGGCGAGTTGCCAAGGACGTCTACCAAACTTAACAATCCTTGTTTTCTCTTCTGATATAGCTAATCCAAAACTTTTTAATCTATCATGTAGTAGGCTTAAAAATTCTTCCGCATCCTTCTGACTTTCGCAACACACCACAAAATCATCACAATATCTGATTAGTTCAACATAGCCTTTAGCTTTTGGTTTAACAACTTTCCCAAACCATAAATCTAAAACATAATGTAAATAGATATTTGCAAGAATTGGGCTTGCCACTGAGCCTTGCGATGTACCTTGATCGCTGGTACTAACAACACCATCCTTGATTACTCCTGCTTTTAAAAGCCTTCTTATTAGCCATATAAAATTCTTGTCTAATATTCTCTCTTCTAAACACCTTTGCAACCAGTAATGATTTATGTTATCGTAAAATTTTCTAATATCAACTTCTACAACATAGTTAATTGGCTTTTTCATTACTACTGTATCTAACGCTTTTATTGCTGCATGACAGCTTAAGTTAGGCCTGAATCCATAAGAGCACTCTAGAAAATCTTGTTCATATATTGCTTCTAATAACTTCTTAACTACTAGCTGCACTAATTTATCTTCAACTGTCGGAATGCCAAGCCCTCGCTTTTCTTTACTATTAGCTTTAGGTATTTCTACCCGTCGTACAGCATTGGCTCTATAGCTTTTATCCTTCAGTCTATGTAGCAGATTGTCTATATTCTCTTCAAGATTCTTGCCATATTCTTCAACTGTTACTTCATCTATGCCACAAGCTCTATTTTTCTTTAGCTCCTTGTAACATTCAATAAGATTTTCCTTATTTACATGATGCACTAATGCCGTAAATTTTAGTCTCTTATCTTCCTTAGCTTTCGCAGATATAAGTTTAAGTTTACTTTCCATTCTACTCTCTAACCTCCGTGTATTAGTGAATTAAGCGTACTTAAACTAACGCTATATTGCTGACCACTTCCCCATGTACATGGCTTTCCCATGCTCAAAGTACTATTAGTCAGTCCGACTTCCATTGTATCTTCCTTTAATCCTTGCTCTTGACAACTTGTTTCAAAGTACTCACTTACGTAAGAATACAATGGATCTCCTAGATTTAGATAAATTCCATCTTGTATCGTGTCGTGGCCTGAGACTCCGGTAGAGCAATAGTTGCTTGCCTTATCGCAACTACACATTCTGCTTTCCATGTGATACAACATGTCAACCTCTACAATATTGTACATTTCGGAGCTTATATCCTTCACTTGCGTTACAACCCAATACATCCCGCCTCTCAGCTTCACATAATTCGTTACCTCCTTACATGTGAGATTTGGTTCTACGCTGCTGGCTAAACTTTACGTAGATTGGATTCTCACCAACTGTAATTTATCCACTTCGCCTAGCACCCAAATCAAATTACTTCTATTGAAGAAAAAAAAGCTTTAATTAATGAGTATAAAACCTCTCTTCAAGATCTTAACAAACAAAACTTTCAAAACTTACAAAAACAGCAAAGTAATTTAAGAGGAAGAAAAGAGGTAACTAATGTTGAAGAACATAAATTAGTAAAAGAAGGAATAGTGACAAAAGAAGAAATAGAACCTTATTTAAGTAATTATGACTTACTATGCACCTTAGCAGAGCATAGTCATATGACTGATGATGATGGAGTTTCTTTGGTAAAAAAGCTATTTGAAGCAGCTCGTAATTTTTATCCTGATAAGCCTTTACAAGGATTGAAAGATTTAATGGATATACCAGACGAAAAATCAGTGGATTTATTAAAAGATAATATTTTAAAACTGCTTAGTGACAAACAAATTAGCTTTATTGATATAAACTACATAGAAAGCAGAGAATTATATAAAATAAATGAGATAGATATAAAATCTAATTTTAAACTTATAGAATGCGTTATTGCAGGTATCTGTCCTTTAACTTTAAGAAAACTTATTGAGCTTGGCAAAATAGATAATTTTGATAAAAAAGAGTTAGAACTAATAGCTGCATTCTTTGAAAAAGATACCAAAAATTTAAGTAACTATCAAGGAATTAAAATATCTAATGAATTAACTAAGATATTATTGGGATTGCATGAAAGTCAAGATAGTACAATATATGAACTCATAGAATTTATATTAGATGATCTTATACAATTTATAAACGTTACAGAGTTAGGAAAAGAGATTTTTCCTATAGCTACATTTTTTGATAAAAATGATATCATACGAACATTAATGGAAGAAAAAATAGATTTCTATTCTAGATCTGTAGATAATAAAGTAATAGTTAATTTTGATGAAGACATATTCAGATATCTAATAAATCTTGAAGAGTTTGATATTAACGCAGAAGATGAAAATGGTAATACACTTTTACATGCAGCTATTGATCAGGGAAAAACTGAGGTAGTTAAATTCCTAACTTCTTATAAAAATCTTGAAGTTAATACAAAAGATTTAGGAGGAAATTCTCCTTTACATCTAGCTATTAAGAGTAGTAACCCTGAGATAGTTGAAATGTTACTTTCCTGTGAAAATATTAATGTCAATGAAAAAGATAAATATGGAGATACTCCTTTACATAAAGCTATACGTAGTTACAACCATAAGATAATTGAAATGCTACTTCTTTGTGAAGAGATTGATGTAAATGAAAAAGATAACCAAGGAGAGACTCCTTTACATGGAGCGGTTAAGAGTAATAGACCTGAGATAGTTAAAATGCTACTTCTTCGTAAAGAAACTGATGTAAATGAAAAAGATAACCAAGGAAAGACTCCTTTACATAAAGCCGTTGATAACGATAAGCCTGAGATAGTTAAAGTGCTACTTTCTCGTGAAGATATTAAAATTAATGAATTAAACAAAGGTAAAGAAACCGCTTTATTGATAGCTTTTTCTAATGAAAAAACTAATATAGTTAAAATGCTACTTTCTCATAAAAACATGGATACTAAGCAAAAAGAAATATTTAGTTTTCTAGAAATTTCTAGAGAAGATGAAGCTAAAACTCCTATAAATGATGGAGTATCAATTTTAGGAGCATCAGAAGCAGAAAGTTACGGTGAATCACTACATAATAAGGATGCTTCTTCTTACAGCTTATAATTAAATTCAACTGCATTAACCCAATCTTTATAATACGAATGAATACAGGATAAGGTTTTTTAAAATCTTATCCTATACTAGCGTTTATAAATTCTTAAATTGAAATTATTTTCTTAATTGACTATATTATTTTTACTTGATGAGAAATAACATGACCAAAGAGAAAAAGCACTATATTTGTTCTAATTGTGGGAATACTAGCCCTAAATGGTCGGGGCAGTGCTTTGATTGTGGGGTATGGGGTAGTATTGTTGAAGAAAAAGTAATTTCAAATAAGAATATTGCCAAAATAGGAAGTAAACAAGATTTCGAACAATTATCTAGTAATGTAACTGATCAGGTGCGTATTTCTACGCCAATTGGTGAGTTAGATAGGGTCCTAGGCGGCGGTTTAGTACTCGGTTCAGCTATATTAATAGGCGGCGATCCTGGTATTGGAAAATCTACCTTATTGTTGCAGCTAGTTGCCGGCAGTTTTGCTTCAAAAGTAAAATGTTTATATATAACAGGTGAAGAGTCGCTTGATCAGATAAAGCTAAGAGCTTTAAGACTAGATTTAGTTAATGATAAAACAAATATTTTAGCTGCTAATAATTTAGAAGATATTATAGCAAGCCTTGAGGCGAATAAAGGTAATATCGATTTAGTGGTTATCGACTCTATTCAAACAATTGCAACACGGGAACTATCTTCCCCTCCTGGTACTGTTTCCCAAATTCGTACATGTGCTCATGAGTTTGTTAATTATGCCAAGCAAAATAATATCATTATTCTACTTAGCTGTCACGTAACCAAAGATGGGCAGTTAGCAGGTCCTAAATTGCTTGAGCATTTAGTTGATACTGTACTATATTTCGAGGGTGATCATAATAACCATTTCCGTATTTTACGCTCTTATAAAAACCGTTTTGGCGGAGTTGGGGAAATAGGTGTGTTTGAGATGAGCAGTAGCGGGCTTATCGAGGTCACTAACCCATCCGAGTTATTTTTGATGAAGCGAGAGCAAAATGTGATAGGTACAGCAATTTTTGCTGGAATCGAAGGTTCAAGACCACTACTTATGGAAGTGCAAGCTTTAATAGTGCCGTCAAATATGGTAACGCCTAGACGCTCTGCTGTCGGCTGGGACGTTAACAGGTTATCAATGATGCTTGCGGTATTAAGTAGCAGAATAGGACTAAATCTTGCCAATTATGAAGTATATTTAAGTATTGCAGGCGGACTTAAAATAAACGAACCTGCATCAGATTTAGCGGTAGCAGCTAGCCTTATTTCCGCAGCTACAAATAAGCCTCTACCGGAGCATAGCGTATTTTTTGGTGAAATAAGCCTATCGGGTGAAATAAGAAAAACTGCCAAAGCCGAAGCAAGAATAAAAGAGGCTTTAAAGCTTGGATTTAATAATATTATTTGTTCCAGGTCAGAAAATTTAACTCATGATTTTATATCTTCAATAGCTCACTTAAAGGATTTGAAATTATTGTTAGGTAGTTCTTAAAATGTTAAATCTGTCATTATGCTTAAAGGTTGTTATATGTATCAGTCTTAACCATTTTCACCCCATGACGGCATTGCTTGCGTGGATCATTTTCCCCTATCACCTCGTGGCTTGCTAACTAGGTCTATGAGTTTTGTAAATGAATCTAATAAAAAAATTTTTAATAATATCTATAATTCTAATTCCAACTTTGGTACTAGCAAATACTTATCGGCAGATAAATTATAAAATAACCCCTTTAAATGATCGTCCTGTTTCCGCTATCAAGGTTGAAACGGAAATAATAGGCGATATCGACGGTGAAGTTATTTTAGATTTACCATATGCTTGGGCTAGTGCTTCTTACTATCAGCAAATCAAAAATGTTAAGCTAGAATATCCGATCGGGAAATTAAAATTTAGAAATCAAAACTCTAATGAAGCTATTTTTAATATAGGAAAAATCAATATTATTCGTTTAAGCTATGAAATATACCAAAAAACCGGTAACCCTTCAAAAGTTCATGAGGCTATAATTAGACAAAATTTAATCCATTCACCCGGTTGGGGACTTTTTGCTACTCCTAGAGATCTAAAGAAAGAGGATATAGTAGAATATAATGTTGAGTGGAATAATATTCCCGAAGCTTGGCAGGCTATATCCGATTATGGTCTTGGTAAAAATATCAAGTTTAAAGCTACGCCAATTGGGCTATATGATGCTATTTATGCGGCAGGAGATTTACGTATTTATAAAATAGTTAATAAAAAAAATCCTGTTTATCTTTCTTTGCATGGTCAGTTCGATTTGAAAGACCAAGAAATAGCTTCTTATACAAATAAAATTATTAAAGGTCAGCGAGCATTTTTTCATGATAATGATTTTCCATATTATTTAATAAGTTTAGTTGAGGGCGATCAACCAATGCATATGGGCGGCACAGCCTTAACTCATAGTTTTACCGCTTTTATTCCACAAGGTTTGAATAAGCAGGATTATACGACTTTACTTGCTCATGAGCATTTGCATAATTGGATAGGTAAGAAAATACGTAATACTTCAGATTTAAATTATTGGTGGAGCGAAGGATTTACTGATTATTATTCTAGAGTTTTGGCTTTGCGTTCTGGAGTTATAACTGTGGAAGAATTTGTAGAAGAATTTAACCAATTTTTTAAGGATTATTATTTATCACCAGTAATAAATGAACCTAATAGCAAAATTGAAGAAGATTCTTGGAGAAATTACGCCGTAAGTAAATTGCCTTATTATCGTGGATTTATTTTTGCACTTTATCTAAATAACCTTATAAAAGAGAATAGTAAAAGTAAATCGTTAGATAATGTTATGCTTGATTTATTTAAAACAGCAAAGCAAAAAGAATTTTCTACAGATTATTTTAAACAGATCACTAAAAATTATATTCCAAAAGGAATAGATAAAGAAATAAACGAATATATAGAGCAAGGTAATACTATAGATTTAAGTGATGTAGCTAAAATATTACCGATTGAGAAAACAAAAATGGGGGCGTATGATCGTGGTTTTGATAGAGATGCTTTATTAAATAATAATATGATAAAAAATATTGATGAAAACAGTAATGCTTATAAATCGGGTTTACAAAATGGTGATGTAGTGATAAATTATGACTTTCCTAAATGGGGTGCTCCTGATCAGATCGTTACAATCAAAACTGCTAGAGGTGAATTTAAATATAGACCCGAAAGCCCAAACAAAAAGGACATATACAGGTTCAAACCTGATTTATCTAAAGAAGATAAGCTGAAAATCAAAAATTTTTTTAACAGTTAATACTCCTTTCTATCGATTCTAACGAATTTTTAATAGTACCAGATAGTTTTTATTAGGTTTTCAAATCGTCATTGCGAGCGAATGAAATGAGCGTGGCAATCCAGGAAAAATAATTAAAAATACTAATTTTATTAGTATTTTTAACTGGATCCCGTGAATAAATCACGGGATGACAGGGGAAAATGATTCACGCAGGCAAAGCCTATGTGGGAATGACATATAAGGTCACCTATATTTGAATAAAATATAACATTTTTTTAATAACTATCTGGTACTATACGGATTTTTACCTAATCGTTAACTCTTGAGATAAAATTCTAATTTCTCATTCTATCAATTAGAATTATCTATCCCCTTTACTCCGGTAGTTGTAGCTTTATCAAGCTGAGTATTTTTAATTTCTGCCTCAGTAAAGTCAGCATTAGTTAAGTTACTACCAGTGAAATTAGCTTGATCAATTTTAGCCGATTTAAATATACTATCCGTTAATGTAGAGTTTGAAAAGTCTGTTTTACTAACTATTGCATTAGAAAAATCTGCTTTTTCTATAATAGAACTTTTAATTGCTGTATTTGCTAAATTAGCATTTTTAAAAATAGCACCAGAAAAGTTAACTGCGTTAAATATTAAATTACTTAAGTCAAAATTTGCTAAATTCATATTTGTTAAATTAGTAGTTTTTGGTAAATCCTTTACTGAAGTAATTAATATATTTGATGGAAATTTACTAAAATCTTCACTATTTAAAATGATATTGCTTGCAAAGTTGGTATTAACAAAAGTCGAATTTATATAGTGGCTGTTATTTATTTGCGAATTATAAAAAGAAGAATTGTTAAATGTAGTATTCGTTAAATTAGATCCTATTAAAGCTATCTGATTTAAATTTCCTGAAGTAATTTTTACATCCGAAAAATTTACATTTTGCATTAATGTTTTAGAAAAATTTACATTACTAAACTGACTATTGCTTATATTCGAGTTTGATAATTCACTATTATTTAAGTCGGTATTAATTACTGTGAACTGCTTAACATCATTATTGCTAAAGATATTATTAGTCCAACTTAAATTGTTGAAAGTAATATTTACCCCAGCCATTTTATTAAATCTTGCAAAATTAGCGTTACTATTTTTTATCGATAAATTATTAAACTTAATATCATTTAGGCTTACATTATTTAATAAGCTAGTATCTACTTTAAACTGAGTTAAAGTAGAGCCGCTAATTACACTACTTTGTAAATCACATTTAACTATACTGATATTTTGCAGGGTTGAACCTTGAAAAGTAGTATAAGAAAAAATAGAGTTATTAGACTGTACATTGTTAAAATTTATCTCATTAAATATACTTTGTGTAAAATTAGAATCCTTAATTATTACGGCAGTTAATTTCGCTCTACTTAAGTCACTAGATTCAAAATAATTATTAGTAAAATTAGTATTATTTATGATACTCCCCTCTAAATCTGCACCATAAAATATTGAATTTTCTATATTAGTATTTTTAAAACTATTGCTTTTAAGAACGGCTTTTTGAAAATTAACCCCATCAAGAGTATTGTTATTCCATAATATATTTTCAAGCTTAGCATTTTCAAAATTTACATTTTTAATAGTAGTTTTACTAAAAGCAGTATTACTAAAATTTGCCTGAACAAAATTTATATCTTGCAGAGTAATATTATCAAAAATAGAGCCTTGGAAATCAGAGTTATATCCTGAAACATTTTGTATTGTCCCATTTGCAAAATTACTTTCTTGTATGATAGCATTTGTTAAGATAGCTTTTTGTAAATTAGCTCCAGTAAAATCAGCACGTAATATTTCGCATGAAGTTAAATCTACCTCTGATAAATCTTCGTCTATTAATTTTACTCCAATTAGTTTTAATCCTCTTAGATTTGAGCCAAATTGTCCTTTAAGGTTAACTTTAAGGTTTTTAGCATTTTGTGATATTATGTAATTCCTAATCACAGTACTTTGGCTATCAGTTAATAAACCATTCGCATCACGTGTAGGTTCAGAGCAGTTAGTTAAGAATAGCGAAAAAGTAAATACTAGAAGTAGGTTAGGCGTTTGCTTCTTCATATTCCTCCTCGTTTATTCTGCCTGTCGGAGGTATATGCAAGCTTAATAGTTTTAATTTACGATGCAATGCTGATCGCTCCATACCAACAAATGAAGATGTTTTCGAGATATTATTATTAAAACGACTCATTTGTGCTGATAGATATTGGCGTTCAAAAACTTCTCTAGCTTCTCTAAGGGGCATAGATAGCATATCAAAGCTATCTTCAAGTTTAGTTAGATTAACGCTGTTTGCTAGAATCTCTGAAGGTATCATATAGGGTTTAATGATTTCATTATTTCCTGAAGTGATAGGATTCATAATTAAAGTCCACTCAACAACGTTGCGTAACTGTCTAATATTACCTGGCCACTCGTAAGATTGTAATGCAGCAATAGTTTCATCGGCAAAAATACGTTCCTTTAAACCTGAAAATTTTGAAAGTTGTTTAACGAAATATTTGACTAGCAGTGGTATATCTTCTTTTCTCTCAAATAATGATGGTACTTTTAATGACGATACATTTAGGCGATAATATAAATCTTCTAAAAACCTACCGTTATTAACCTCTTCCTGAATATTTTTAGAAGTACCAGTGATGATTTTTATGTCAACTTTGACAATTTTCCCACAAGGTTTTTTTATGGTATGATCTTTTAAAAATTTTAATAATTTTATTTGAATTGGAACTGGGATATTACTAACTTCGTCTATATATAAAGTGCCGTTATTAGCAAATTCTAAAATAGTAGGTCGTTTGTTACTGTTATTATTGCTTTCTTGTTTTTCTGCTTCCCCAAATAACTCTTGATTGATTTTTTCTAAAGTCATGCATGTAGGACTGAAAATAATGAATGGATTATTAACTCTCTTTGATTTTTTATGAATTAACCTTGCTGTTAACTCTTTACCACTACCTACTTTACCATGAATCATAATACGGCTACTGGAGCTTGCCGCTTTGTCTATTTCTGCTTTATATTTTAAAGTAATAGTGGAGTTGCCTACTAGCTCAGTCTTATCTATAACTTTTGATTTTAAATCTATATTCTCACGTTTTAGCTTTGTAACTTCACAAGCTCTTTTGAGTAAAATAACTAGCTTATCATTATTAAAAGGTTTTTCTATATAGTCGTAAGCTCCCATTTTTATAGCATTTACTGCTGTCTCTATTGTACCATGACCACTAATAATTATTACTGGCATTAAAGGGTAGCGTTTTTTAATCACCTCTAAGATACCAAGACCATCCATCTCACTTCCTTGAAGCCAAATATCAAGTATCACTGCAGATACTGGCTTTTCAGCAAGTATTTTAAGAGCTTGCGTACTATTAGCTGCAACTTTAGGATTAAAACCCTCATCCTTTAAAATTGCAGCAATGATATTCCGTATATCTTCTTCATCGTCTACTATTAAAACATCTATCAGTGACATTATGACTTACCCTAAAATGTTGACATAAATATATACGTTAATGCCGAATCTAAAAGAAAGCAACATTTTTTTATAACATTTTTGTCACAATGTTTATGGATAGTTTAATATTTAGGTAAAATATGACAATTTGTTAGGTTATTATAAGATGTCATCCCGTGGCTTGTCCACGGGATCTCAGGACACAGAATATGATATAAGTTCCCGTGATCAAGTCACGGGATGACAGGAGTTGCGTAATGAGAATCTTCAACAAATAATATTTATGATCTTTTTAGGAACAAGGATAATTTTTTTAGGTTCTTTGCTTTCTAAAAATTTTTGAACTTTCGGTAAGTTAATAACAATTTGCTTTATTTCATCTTCACTTGCGGATGTATTAAACTCATAAGTATCACGAAGTTTGCCGTTAACCTGAACTGCTATAACATATGTGTCTAGCTCTAGCATCGATTCATCAAAAGTAGAAAATGCCGCATTATATAAAAATGTTTTGTGACCAAGCTTTTGCCAAATTTCTTCTGTAATATGTGGAATGAAAGGATTTAATAGCTGAATTAGTACATTAAAGCCGTGTTTTGCGTTCTGCACGTCAATTTCTTCTTTATTTATCTCGCTCGATATAGCATTAAAAAGTTCACGCATACGTGCTATTGCTCTATTTAAAGCAAAATGTTTTATATCCTCAGCAACATATTTAATGGTGAAATGGATTAACCTCTTTAATTCTTTATTAGTATTGTCATTATCTGAAAGCTTTATTATCGCTTCTTGCATTTGTTCAAGCTTATTGATGAAACGTGCACTTCCTTCAATACCGCTTGCTGACCATTCTAAATCTTTTTCCGGTGGGCTGTCAGATAATACAAAAAATCTTATTGCATCTGCACCATATTGTTGTTGCATAGTTTCAAGATCAATGAGGTTCTTTTTGGATTTACTCATTTTCTCGATGCGACCTTGTGTAACCAAACCACCATTATCTTTATGGAAAAATTCATTACCTTTTTTAATTACTTCCTCAGGATATAGCCAATTATTATGCTCGTCTTTATAAGTAGCGTGCAGCACCATACCTTGCGTGAATAACCCTTTAAAAGGTTCACGGACGCTAACATAATTCTGCTCGTTCATTACTTTGGTAAAAAACCTTGCATATAATAAATGCATTACCGCATGTTCAATTCCGCCAATATATTTATCAACCGGCAACCAATAATCGCAAGCTTTTTTATCGGTCATTTCTAGAGCCTGGCTATTACAATATCTTGTGAAATACCAAGAAGATTCGAAAAACGTATCAAAAGTATCAGTTTCACGAATAGCAGGCTTGCTACATTTCGGGCAGTTAACATGCTTCCAAGTTGGGTGATTGTCTAAAGGATTGCCTTGACCATCAAATTTCACGTCATCAGGTAGCGTAACCGGTAAATCCGAGTCAGGTACAGGTACTAAACCGCAAGACTCACAGTGGATTATAGGGATAGGGCAGCCCCAAAAACGTTGTCTTGAAATTCCCCAATCTTTCAGTCGATAATTTATTGTGCGTTTGCCTATGCCTAATTTCTCAAATTCTTCTATGACTTTTTGCTTAGCTTCATTAGTAGATAAGCCATTTAGAAAACCAGAATTAATAATTATCCCATCTTCAGTATAGGCGGTTTTCTGCACATCAATATCCGCTTCAATTACCTGCTTTATAGGTAAGTTCATTTTAACAGCTAACTCATGGTCACGCTGATCATGAGCAGGGCAGCCAAAAACTGCACCTGTGCCGTAATCCATCAACACGAAATTAGTAATAACAACAGGTATAGTTATATTTGAGTCAAAAGGATGAACAACGTAAAGACCGGTAAATATTCCCTCTTTCTCAGCTTTGTCAAGTTCAGCAGAGCCAGTTATATTTGAACATTTAGCTATGAAATTTTCTATTTCAGGAGTTTTAGAAACTAATTTTTCTATTATTGGATGGTTAAAAGCAATACCTACAAAGCTAGCTCCAAAGATAGTTTCAGGCTTAGTTGAGAAAACCTCTATAGCATCTTCATTATCTTTAATTTTGAAACGAAAGTTAGCACCTATTGATTTGCCGATCCATTTTTCTTGCATAGAGCGAACTGCTTCAGACCATTCCGTTAAATTTGGAATTTCATTTAATAGCTCTTCAGCGTAATTCGTGATTTTTAAAAACCATTGCTTTAAATAACGCTTTTCAACTATCGCACCTGAACGCCAACCACGCCCATCAACAACCTGTTCGTTTGCAAGTACAGTATTATCAACCGGATCCCAGTTAACAAGAGATTCTTTTTGATAAGCAAGATTTCTTTCGTAAAGCTCTAAGAAGAATTTTTGCTCATGTTTATAATAATCAGGGTCGCAACTATTTATCTCTCTAGACCAATCATAAGAAAAGCCCATCGATTTCAGCTGCTTTTTCATATTCTCGATATTTGAATAAGTCCACTCTTTTGGATGAGAGTTGTTTTTTATTGCAGCATTTTCTGCTGGCAAGCCGAAAGAGTCCCAGCCCATAGGATGAAGTACGTTAAAGCCTTGCATAGTCATGAATCTAGCAACTATATCACCTATAGAATAATTACGTACGTGACCTACGTGAATTTTACCGGATGGATAAGGTAGCATCTCTAAAACGTAATATTTAGGTTTGCTGCTTTCATTTGGTACTTCAAAGGCTTTTTCTTCTTGCCAAATTTGTTGCCATTTTTGTTCGATATTCATGTTTTTTATTTCTTTTGGTATGTATGTCATTCTGTGTGGATCGAAAAACGCCTTGATGTCATACCGTAGCTTGGGAACTAGATCCAGAAAATAATAAAAAATACTAATTTTATTAGTATTTTTAACTGGCTCTAGTTCATAAATCACGGGATGACAGGAGTGGGAATGACATATCATTTCGCACTATTAATATATATTTCCCTTGCTTTTCTTAGAATTTTGTCTTCAAGTGTGATAGCAAGATTCGAAGTATTGTCATTCATTACCCATTGTTTATTTTTCAGCACTTCTTCAAATACTTTTACTTCAATTGCGTCAGGATGTATCACATCATCCTTAATAAATATGTTTATTTTAAAACGAAAATTGGGTGTAGCGGGAGGGCTATACCATTCTGTAATGATAACGCCGCCATTTGAGTCAGCTGATGCAAGAGGAATAAAACTTAGAGTGTTTATTGATGCTTGCCATAGATATTTATTAATTGAGCAACCAGCTGCTTTAGTAGATTCATTTTTAATTCTGCCTGGTCTAAAAACTAGCCCTTCTTCCCCAGCTATCGAACCTACTTCATCCCATTTCTGTTCTTGTTCACTTTTGGGATAATCGTCAGCCAAAATAATATTATTTCCTACACTGAATACGATAAAAATTGCTGCAAAAAATAGTTTTATATTTTTGTTCATAACTAGAACTCTATTTGTGATTATATATTGATTAAGATAATAGAGGAGCTTTATATGTTAGTCAAATTTTATATCCTCTCTTAGTGCTAGCATTTTTTCAGTTATAGTATTTTTAACTTCAGAACTGCAACTTTTAATAGATCTAGCAGATACAAGCCGCAGAGTGACAACGAAGAATAGGTAATAAACATATGAAAAAAATAATCTACAGTAATCAAACTTTTGACAATATAGAAATAAAATCCTCAACTAATAGTGAAGTAGTAATTAATGGCTATGCAAGTGTCTATAATATTGCCGATCATCACAATGACTTAATAGTTAAAGGGGCTTTTGCAAATGTCGCTCATCAAAATATAAAATTCCTTTGGCAGCATGATAGTAAAAAACCAATCGGAATTATTAGTCATCTTGTGGAAGATGATCACGGTTTAAAAATGGAAGCAGTGATAAATAATAAGGTTAAAGCTGGTCGTGAAGCAATAGAGTTAATAAAGCAAGGGGCGATAGATGGTTTATCGATCGGCTTTTATATAAAAAATTCGGTTTTTAATGATGCAAAACAGAGAGTAATTACCGAAGCTGATTTGTTAGAAATAAGTATTGTTACTTTTCCTGCTAATCAAAGTGCTAAGATTTTATATATCACTAAAGGACAAGAGGTAGAGAGTAATACGGAGTATTCGAATCAAATCACTGAATTACAAGAAAAAGTCCATAATATCCAAAATATCTTAGAAAGACCAAATAATATAAATATCGAAGACCAAGAACAAAAAACAGCTTTTATCAATTATGTCCGTAAAGGTGAAGAAAATAGCTTTACTCAAAAATCATCTTTAAATAGCGGTGCTGAAGCAGGTGGGTTTTTAATATTACAAACCCTGTATAATAGTATCATTACAGAAGTAAATGCCAGATCGCCTATGAGGCAACTTGCTTCAATTGAAACAATTTCTACAAACGCTCTTGATATAATAAGCGAAGACGGCAAATTTAATAGTGGATGGATTGGTGAAGTAGAAGCAAGAGATGAAACAAATGCAGCAAAATTAAAGCAACAACGGATATTTGTTCATGAGTTATATGCTCAACCGAAAGCTAGCCAAGCTTTGCTCGATGATGCAACTATTAAAATAGAGACTTGGCTAAGTGAGAGATTACGTGATAGCTTTGTTAAAGCGGAAAATGAGGCATTTATAAATGGTGATGGGGTAAAAAAACCGAGGGGCATCTTGTCTCCTGATCATGATAAAATCGAAAAAGTTAAAATGGGTAATAAAATTACAACAGATAACTTATTAGATTTTATAAATTCTCTCAAAGAGGAATATTTAGCCAATGCAACGCTGTTAATGAACCGAGCAACTTTATCAGAAGTGCAGAAACTTAAAGATAATCAAGGGCGTTTTATCTGGCAGCAATCTCTTTCCGAGTCCTTTAAGCAAACTATATTCGGTATTCCCGTGGTTTGTAGCTCTAACATGAAACCAGTTGATAAAGATACAGCAGCTATTGCAATAGGTGATTTTAAATCAGGTTACAAAATAGTAGATAGAAGCGGTATTAATATCATGCGTGATCCCTACACCGAAAAGCCTTTTGTCAAATTCTATGCAGTGAAGAGAGTTGGTGGGGATGTAGTGAATCCGGAGGCTATTAAGGTGGGAGTTTTTAGTTAAATACTTCGTCATTGCGAGGAGATTCGTAGAATCGACGCGGCAATCTCATGAAGTAGTATAAAACTCCTGAGATTGCGTACGTACAAAACTTACAGTTTTTCCTCGCAATGACGTTTAATGACAAAAAGGTTACATATGCCACAAAAAAACAATTTTCAGATTACTAAAATATTTCTGCAAGAAGTATGGGGTTTAGAGCAGGTCAAAAATTATATGCGGGTGGAAGCAAATTATGATGATGATTTGATATTAGGTTTGATTGACGCAGCAATAACAGCAGCTGAAAATTTTACTAAGCTGAATTTCATATCTAAACAAATAAAATTTGTTTGCAATATTTATGGCAAAAGAGAGTTTTTATTAAAATATAACCCTGTGCTTAGGATATTGAAAGTAACAAAAAAATTCAAAGATCAGGAAAATGAACTAACTCTCGATGATTATGTAATAGATCAGAATATTTTAGCTTTAACTAAATCCTTAAATAATGAAGAGCTTACAGTGGAGTATATAAGTGGTTACGATAAAGATAATATACCGCATGCCATAAAACACGGGATTATGCTGCATATAGCCGAGATGTATGACCGGCAAGCACAAAACTGTGTAGGTCTCTCTAAGGAGGTGAAAAACCTGTATTTACCTTACAGAAATATAAGAATGTGAAAGGTTAAAATATGCAAAAAACAGCTATAAGAAATTTTAGGCATCAGATTAAGTTTTTGGAAAATATTACGCTAGAGCCTATGGAAGAAGATAGATGGATAGAGAAGCTCACAGTTTATGCCGAGATTATACCTTTATGTGATAATAAATTTTTAGCATTAGAGAATATAAGCTTTGGGCATGTCATAACGGAAGGATATTTTTTATTTAAAATAAGATTTATCAAAAATATTACGACCAAAATGCGTATTCTATTTAAAGAGCGAGAATTTGAGATTAAGCGAGTTATTAATGTTGAAGAAAAGAGCAAATTTTTAAATATTATAGCACTGGAAATATATGTATCATGATTTTATCTATAATTTTCAATTAAGTTTGTATAAATTACTTATAAACGATAATGATATAAAAACTAAAGTTAATAAGATATATTTTTCAATAGCTCAGGATGCAAAATATCCGTTTTTACTTATTAATATATTAAATGTTAATGATATATCAACTAAAGTACAAAATATAGTGCAGTTAGAGTTTGAAATATGTATTTTTACTAATGATAAGAATCGTAATATGGCATTAAAGCTTGCAAGTGAAATAGAGGATAAAATAAAGCATCATTCATTTGAAAATGTTGCGGGAATAAAAGCCAATAAAATCGAGTTCCAAGCTAGTAAAGATTTAGTGAGTAACAAATTAGTAATGAATTACCAGACATTATTAAAGCAAAGAATAGGAGTATGAAATGCATTTAATCGCAGGGCTAGATATAAGTAGCTTATTAAAATCAAGGAATAAATTTGAAGAATTCCGTAAACATCTAGAGACCGAACAGAATAAAGCCGGTAGCATTAAAGCCTTTGAATTTTGTTATGAATTAGCTTGGAAAACAATGAAACGCTTTTGTGAAAAATCCGGTAAAACCCCTTATATTTTAAAGGATGTATTTCGTGAAGCAGCGGTTAGTGGTTTGATTTCAGATCCAACAAGATGGTTTAAGTTTATAGAGATTCGTAATATTACAGTTCATACTTATAATGAAAAAAATTTAGAACTAGTAATTAACATTTTTGATGATTTTTCTGATGCTTTAAATGAGCTTATAAATAATTTGGAGAAATATAGTGGTTCAGATTAAAAAGCAAGATTTGTTAATATTACGTTCTATACTTAAGAAATATCCTTATAAATTTTATGCTTACGGCTCAAGAGTTAAGGGTAAGGCAAAAAAATTTTCCGATCTTGACCTTTGTATTATGGATAATATTAATTATGAAGTGTTGTTTGAAATTAAGGAAGCACTAGACGAGTCTGATGTGTCAATACATATAGATATAAAAAGATGGAATATAGATATGAACGAAGATTTTCGTTCTTTGATTAAAAATGATTTAGTGCTTTTTGAATAGTAATTTAGGTATTTTATGAATTTTCATGATATCCGTATGCCGGAATTTATCGAGAGCTTTGCGGTTGGAAAGCCTGAATTTGCTACCTCTCATGTTATGACTAAATCCGGTAGAGAAGCAAGGCATTTAGACCGCAAAAATGTTTGTCAGAAATATTTAATTAAAAACGCTAAACTAAGTGCAGCTGAATTTGAGCAATTTAATAGTTTCTTCAAAGCAAGGCGGGGTAGTAACTTTGCTTTTAGATTTAGAGACTATGCTGATTATAAAGTGACTGAAGGGATTATTGCCAAAGGGGGTGGTAACTTAAATAAATTTCAGCTAAAGAAAATATATGCTGATCCTATTTTGCCATATGAAAGAGTAATTACTAAGCCTGTTAATAACAGCGTTACATTATATATTAATAATATCAGAACTATGGGAGTAATAGATTATAATGACGGAGCTATAACTTTACCAAACCCTTTAAATCAGGATGAAATTTTAACAGCAGATTTTGTTTTCGATTTAGCAGTTAGATTTAGTGTAGATAGCTTTGAGTATTCTTATTGTAGTGATGGCTCTATAGAGTTATCAGATATAGAATTGATGGAAGTAATAGTATGAGTATTTTAATTAAAAAGATAATTACAAAGTTAGAAAATTTTGCTTATTGCTTTCAAATTAAGTTAGCAAATGGTAAGGAATTAAATCTAACGGGTAACGATCATATTATAAAAAATGAAGATATAATTTTTTTACCGAATTCCGGTTTAGATTTGAAAGAAGCAGAATTTAATGATTCCGCACAAAATCAAGTAATTATTGAGGGTATTTTTGAAGAAAAAGGCATCACGGCAGAAATGAATTTAAATAATGCTGCTGTTAAAATAATATTATATAATAATGGTGTTTTTGAGCATTTTATTACATATTATTGCACTTTATATACAAAATATGATTTGAACTTTAAAATGCATTTAAAGCCTGAAACAATAAAATATAACCAAACTATAATTAATAGATATAGTAAAACATACAGAGTGAGTTTTGGGGATAATAAATGCAAAATAGATAAAAACTTATATAGTGGAGTCTATAAGATTAAAGAAATTCTAAAAGAAAGTTTAAGAATAGAAAATTTAGATCAAGAAAATGGCTATTATAACGGTGGTCAAATTATATTTTGTGATAATAACTTTAGTAGTAAAGTTTTAAGTAGTTTCGGTGATTTAGTTATATTAGAAGATGTTATACCTGATTATGCTAAGGATGCTAGAGAAGTAAAAATTATATCAGGATGTGATAAAAATTTTATAACTTGTTGCAATAAATTTAATAATGCTATAAATTTTAGAGGCGAACCGCTAATACCTGACAAAGATTTTATAAATTCACATTTAATATAATAATGAAACAAAGCTTTATAAAAGTGATTTTTAATGAATTAAAAACTATATTCAAAACAAGCAACAATATAGAACAAAAGAAAGAAGTAGCATTGTTTGACTATTTTGAGATAGTAAGAGATAATTTAGCATATACGTTTCAAAAAATAATAAGAGAATATGAAAGAGACTAAAAGTTTTTTTACAAAAAATAATAGATTAAACAAGGGCTATGCTAAGAGTTTTCATTCTAATGAAATAGATAAAAATTTTTATCGTAAAAAGTTTGAGCATATATTGCTGCCAATTGATACAGTTACCGAATATGAAAATATTTATCCAGGTACTTTAGAAAAGTTAGTGAATATGGCACAAAAAGAGCAAGCTCATAAACATGAGATAGAATTACAAAATTTAAAAATAAAGGAAAAAGTTGCTAAATTAACTAGAATTTGTCTAACAATATTTGGTATTGTTGCTGTATTGGTATTCGGTATTTGTTTAATTATATCTTTCCCATTTTTTTAATAGAATATATAAAAATAAAGATAAAATATTTTATTTACTTGTAATTTAGAGTAAAATAAGTTAAATGCAATATGAAACAACATAAGACGGAGTAGTTTTATTTCTAAAAATAATTTTCCTAAAGCTAATAGAGAAATCAGAGCTAGAGAGGTTCGTTTAGTAGGCGAAAATGGTGAGATGCATGGCATCGTAAATATTAGGCAAGCACTTGATATGGCTGAAAGAGTCGGTCTTGATTTGGTTGAGATATCGCCTAATGCTGAGCCTCCTGTATGTAAAATTTTAGATTTCGGTAAATTTAAGTACGAAAGCAAAAAGCGTTTGCATGAAGCACGTAAAAAGCAAAAAATAGTCGTACTTAAAGAAATGAAATTCAAACCTAATATTAGTATAGGTGACTTTGAAACTAAACTAAGGAAAATAAAAGAATTTCTAAAAGATGGTGATAAAGTAAAAATCTCTTTATGGTTTAAAGGTAGAGAAATTCTTCATAAGGATGTTGGTGAGGAATTATTTAAACGTATAGAAGTAGGATTAGAGGGACTTGCTAAGATCGATCAGCAAGCTAAAATGGCAGGCAAACAAATGATAATGATAGTTAGCCCTGACAATAAGTGTGTAATGTAATACGTCATTGCGAGGAGGTTATTTTAATAACCGACGCGGCAATCTTATTAAGCCTCCTGAGATTGCCTTCGCCCTCTGCTACGCATCTCCTCGCAATGACGATGTTGATTTACTATAAACCAAAAATACTAATAAAAAATCAAAACTATAACAAATTATGCCAATCAAAATTTTAATGCCTGCTTTATCTCCAACTATGACGGAAGGGAATTTAGCAAGGTGGTTAAAAAAAGAAGGGGATAAAATCAATCCCGGAGAAGTAATCGCTGAAATCGAAACCGATAAAGCAACTATGGAAGTAGAGGCAGTAGATGAGGGTACTCTTGCTAAAATAATTATTCCTCAAGGTAGTCAGAACGTGCCTGTGAATTCGTTAATAGCGGTATTAATCGAAGAGGGGGAAGAATCATCCGAAATTGAAGAATTTATAGCGAAAAACAACAGTAACTCACCTAAAAAAGAAGAAATATCGAAACCTGCTGAAACTATAGCTCCTCAGAACGTTAAGGAAGAAAATATCGCAACCGCTTCAAATCAAAACAATATTAAGGTATTTGCTTCACCGCTTGCTAAAAGACTTGCAAAAATCCAAAATGTGAAACTTGAAGAAATTAAAGGTAGTGGACCGCATGGCAGAATAATCAAACAAGATGTATTATCGCATAAAGGCGGCTCAAAAACCTTAAATAATAAAATAGTTAGTAGAAATCCTGAAGAATATCGTTTAGCACCTAATAACAATATACGTAAAATTATAGCTAAGCGTCTTCTTGAATCAAAACAAACAGTTCCACATTTTTATTTATCAATAGAATTTAATGTTGATAAGTTACTAGATATAAGAGAAGATATTAATAAGTCTTTTGGTGATGATAAATCAGCAAAAATATCAGTTAATGACTTTATTATCCTAGCTGTTGCTAAAGCTTTGCAAGAAGTGCCGAACGCTAATGCATCGTGGGGGGATGATGCTATTAGATACTACAATAATGTTGATATTTCAGTAGCGGTAGCAATTGAAAATGGACTTGTTACTCCGATAATTAGAAATGCTAACCAGAAAAATATTGTAGAGCTGTCTAGTGAAATGAAAGGGTTAATCAAGAAAGCTAGAGAAAATAAACTAACTCCCGAAGAATTCCAAGGCGGAGGGTTTACTATTTCAAATCTTGGTATGTATGGTATTAAAAATTTCAATGCTATAATTAACCCGCCGCAAAGTTGTATAATGGGCGTTGGCAGTAGCTCAAAACGTGCTATAGTCAAAAATGATCAAATAAGTATATCAACAATTATGGACGTAACTCTTTCTGCTGACCACAGAGTAGTAGATGGAGCAGTTGGAGCAGAATTTTTAGCTGCGTTTAAGAGGTTTATAGAAAGCCCTGCCCTATTATTGTTGTAATCTCATTCACCGTCATTGCGAGAAGAAACTGAAAGTTTCGACGAAGCAATCTCAGAAGTCCTAATATTGTTTCATGAGATTGCCGCACTCCCTGCGGTCGTTCGCAATGACGATACCTCACCACAAATAAATCACGAATAAAATAATATGAACATTTCAAGCTTTTCGGACAATCTGACAAAAATTTTAGGTAAATATGAGGATTTAAGTGAAAAACTATCCTCAGGAATAGGAGGAGAGGAGTTTGTTAAAGCTTCCAAGGAATATGCTGACCTTGAAGATATTGTCCAAAAAATTAAAGAATATAACAAAGCTAAAGCTGAACTTGAAGAAGCAAATAATTTTAAGCAAGATCCTAGTTTAGATAAGGCAACTCTAGAAATGATTGAGGAAGAAATACGCAATCTTGAAGATTCGTTGCCAACTCTTGAGCGTTCCGTAAAAATAGCATTACTGCCAAAAGATGAAGCGGATAGTAAAAGTGCTATTATTGAAATTAGAGCAGGCACAGGCGGTGAAGAGGCAGCACTTTTTGCTGCTAAGCTGTTTAATATGTATCAAAGATATGCTGAATTAAAGGGCTGGCGTTTTGAGATATTATCTATTGATGAGACAGGCATAGGGGGATACAAAGAAGTTTCAGCATCTATAAAAGGTAAAGATGTATTCTCTAAGCTCAAATTTGAATCAGGAGTCCATAGAGTGCAGCGTGTTCCGGAAACTGAATCGCAGGGGCGTATTCATACCTCAGCCGCTACTGTTGCTGTACTTCCTGAAGTAGAAGATGTTGATATTAAACTTGAGGAAAAAGATTTAAGAATTGATACTTATAGAGCTTCAGGAGCAGGAGGGCAGCACGTTAATACAACTGATTCTGCTGTCCGAATAACACATATACCTACCGGTATTACTGTAGCACTACAAGATGAAAAATCCCAACATAAAAACAAAGCTAAAGCATTAAAGATCTTACGTGCTAGAATATATGAAGAAGAACGTAGGAAAAAAGATCAAGAAAGAGCCAATAATAGACGTGAGCAAATAGGCTCTGGGGATCGTTCGGAGCGTATACGTACTTATAATTTTCCACAAGGACGTGTATCGGATCATCGAATAAATCTTACTCTTTATAAAATAGATGAGGTAATTAACGGACAGTTAGATGAATTTATTGAGGCTTTAATTGCAAATGATGAGGCTAAGAAGCTTTCAGATATATAAAGGGTTCATATGGGTAAACGTAAACTATTGAAAGAATCTCAGAATAAAACAAGCAAAGAGTTAGCAAAAGAAAGATTAGAAATTAGAAGATTACAGTTTAAAGCAGAAAAACTTGGTTTTAAAAATTCTGATAATAAAGAAGAACTTTTATCAGCCTATGCGGGTTATAGAGAAGAGAAATCAGCAAAGAAAGCTGGATTTATTGATAAAGATGGTAAAGGAGATATTAATGCTTATAAGAAGCACTTAAGAGAACAAAAAATAAAAAATGATAATTGTCTAAATATAAACTATTTAGACATGGAAGAGGAAAGCCATTTAATTTTAGCTGGAATGAGTCAAGAATTTAGTTCTAAAATTATATGAAAAATAGAACAAATCTATAAGAGGTGAAGTATGGATAAAGATGAAAATGATATAACGATATATACATATGATCCTCAAGGTAGAATGTCTAGCGTGTCAATTGGAAATGTAAGAATAGAAAAAGCTGATTCTAATAACAGTTTAAATAGTAATGAATTAAACTTGTTAAATAAAAAAGATAAGTATAATGATGAAGATTTAGAAATAATTAGTATCACTGCTGATACAGACTCATTAAAAGAGCACAAGGATAGTGATAATAATAGTCAAACAAAAATTTTAGATTCAGAAAAGGAAAGTGATTGTGGTACGTTTGATTGTATGGGTAAAAATGATGATTTTTGTTGTATAATTACCTAACATCATATGAAAACGTTTAAACAATTTAGGTAATTAATGAAATCGCAAGCATCTATAAATGGTAAAATATGGCAGCGTAGAAGCGTTAACGAGGAGATAGTCATAGAATTATGCCGTAGTTTTAAAATCAGTGATTTGCTTGCTAGAATGATATCTTTAAGGATTGATGATATAGCTAAGGCAGAAGATTTTTTAATGCCGAAAATCAAGAATTTGCTTCCTGATCCTTTCCATCTACTTGATATGCAAAAGGCAGTAGATAGAGCTATTAAAGCTATCTTAAATAAGCAAAAAATATGTATATTTGCCGATTATGACGTCGATGGTGCTACTTCGTCAGCATTACTTAAAAATGTTTTCAAAGATTTAAATATTGTTTGTGATATTTATGTCCCTGATCGTATAGCTGAAGGGTACGGTCCTACTCCTTCTGCTATGCAAAAAATTAAAGATAACGGCACTGAATTATTAATAACAGTTGATTGTGGTGCGATGGCTCATGAAGCCTTGAAATACGCAAAGGATGCAGGGCTTGACGTAATCGTTATTGATCATCATATAGCTACTGAAATATTACCTGAAGCGGTAGCTATAGTGAATCCGAATCGTGTTGATGAGACAAGTGAATGTAAACATCTTGCAGCTGTAGGGGTTGCTTTTTTATTTGCAACTGGGATATTATCAGATTTAAAGAAGCAAAATTATTTTGAGAAAACTCTTCCGCCTAATTTGATGAAATATTTGGATTTGGTGGCTCTTGGTACTGTGTGCGATATGGTAAAGCTTATTGGGTTAAACCGTGCTTTTGTATCGAGCGGCTTAAAAATAATGCATCAAAGGCAAAATATCGGCATTAAAACGTTATATGATATGGCAGGGCTTAATGAAATCCCAAAATGTTATCATTTAGGTTTTATTTTAGGCCCGCGTATTAATGCTGGCGGTAGAGTAGGAAAATCAAGTTTAGGTGCTAATCTATTATCTACCAATTGCTCTAATGAAGCTCTTAAATTAGCTGAGGAGCTTGAGAAGCATAATAATGAACGTAAAGTCATTGAAATGCTGATGATAGAAGAAGCAATGGAAATGGCTAAGACACAGCAAGATAATAGTTTATTATTTATTGTTAAAGAAGGATGGCATCCCGGTGTTATAGGTATTGTTGCAGGAAGACTTAAAGAGAAGTTTGATAAGCCGGTAGCAGTTATAGCCCTAAATGACGGAATTGGTAAAGCATCATGTCGCTCTATTTTAGGTATTGATTTTGGTGCTGAGATTATTAATGCTAAAGTCAAAAATTTACTAATTACAGGCGGAGGACACGCCATGGCAGCAGGTTTTACAGTAGTTGCCGAAAAAATACAAGAATTACAAGAATTTTTAAATAACGCTTTTAGAATTAGTCTAAATAGACTAGAAAATTATAAGCAAGCAGAATATGATCTTGATTTAAGTCTTAGTAGCGTCCGCTTACCTTTAATGGAGGAATTAAGTACTTTGGAGCCTTTTGGTCAAGGTAATTATGAACCTATATTTAAATTTGATAATTTATTTGTATTAAAAGCGGATATAGTGGGAAGTAAGCATATTAGATGCTTGTTTGCTCCGAATAAAAAAAGTTCCAGTAGTAAAGCATTACAAGCTATTGCTTTTAATTCGTTAGGTACTTCATTTGAAGAGGTATTACTTAGTCCTAAAGCACATAATATTTCAGTATTAGGAACATTAAAGACAAATAATTGGCAAAATAATTATACTATTCAGTTAATTATAAAAGATGTAATAATAACTTAAAAATGATGTTTATAAGCAATTTTAAAAAAATAAAAGATGCTTCTACAAAAATTTCAAAAGATTTAGCCAAAGTCGAAGAGCATTATCAAAACTATCCCCATCCATTTAGAGATCCAAATCAAGAAAAAGAACGTTTACTTAATGTTTGCGGTGAGTTTTTAGGAGAGTTAAATCATTTTTTATATAAAGGTAAAGAAAATTTTGATAATGATTTTAGATGTCTAATAGCTGGTGGCGGTACAGGTGATTCGGCTATTTATCTTGCAGATCAGCTGAAAAATAAAAATGCCGAGATAATATATTTGGATTTAAACAAGTCTAGTATGGAAGTAGCACAAAAACGTGCTGAAATACGTGGTCTTAAAAACATCAAATGGGTTAACGATTCTATATTAAATATACCTAATCTAAAACTTGGAAAATTTGATTACATAAATTGTACCGATGCACTTAATCATTTAGCAAATCCCGATATGGGATTAAAAAATCTAAAGGATTCTTTAAAGCCAGAAGGTGGTATGGGTTTGATGGTATACGCAAAATATGGTCGTACCGGTGTTTATCAGATTCAAGATTTAATGAATATGGTGAATAAAGATGCTAAAAACCGTGTCGAAGAGGTGATAAACGGAAAATTAATTTTAGATAATTTGCCTGCTACCAATTGGCATAAAAGAGGTTGGGAATTATTTTCAAATTATAAAAATTTGAGTGAAGCTGAAGTTTATGACATGTTTTTGCATAAACGAGATAAAGCCTATTCTATTCCTGAGTTATATAAACTTGTAGAAAATGCCAGTTTAAATTTTGTTGATTATCTTGATCCGATTGAGAAAGTTTTATTAAAACCAGAAAATTATATAAAAGATTCATCCCTTTTGCAAAAAATTAAGAAAATGGATAAAGTAGCTCAAGAAGCAATTTGTGAAATACTTACTGGTAATATTACTAAACACTCTTTTTATATATCAAATCAAAAAGATAGTGTAGCATCACTTGATGATCTTGATAATGTGCCTTATTTCTATAATATCACTAATTTTGCTAAACAAATTTATGAGTATCTAGAATCTAATGCTTCAACAATAAGTAATGTTATTAATTTTACTATTAATAATGGCGTATTAAATAATGTTAATATCTCAATGTCGATATTAGCTAATACTAAATACATATTTAAATATATGGCAGAGGAAAGAAGCTTAGGAGAGATATTTGATATAGTGCGTAAAGAATTAAATAAAGATATAAGCAATAAAGCATTATTAAACGAAGTCAAAAATGTATTTGCCCCGTTACTTAGTACAAATATTTTGTTATTAAAGTCAAAAAGTTTATAAAGAGTATTGTTGACATTTCTGAAATCTTAATTATCTTTAAGTAAATAATTTTGGAGTAAAAAAATGGTAAGAGAAATTACTATAGGGGGACAAGAACCCGAAAAACAAAATAAAGAAGAAATAAAATTTAATGATATCGGGATAAAATTAACAGAAGTTAATAATAATTTTGATAAAATAATAGAGAGTTTAAAAAAAGCAATAAGTAAAGATCCAACAAACAAAGCTCTTTTAAATGCTATGAAAGATTTTAATATTATTAGTGAAGAATTCAAAAATCATACTGAAAATGTCAAAAATAATATTGATGAAATTATCTCGTCACCTATAAAAAATTTAGCTGAACATTTAGAAAAAAATACTCCGCTTGGTAAGTTACAAAAGTTTGTAACTGATCAAGCAGAAAAAGCACAAGAAAAATTGCATGGTTTTGTAGGTGAAAATAAGATTTTGAAAGCTGCATGGGGAGTTGTACTTGCTGGATGTGAAGTAATAAAAGTTACTGTTAGTGCAGCTGTAAATTCTGCTATAGCCAATGGTAAGCTTGCTACAAGTGTAAAGGATTTTGGGGCAGCAGTTAGTGATTCATTACAAAAAAGCCCAGCAACTGGTAGAGTACGTTAATTTATTGTAAATTGTGATTTATTCTATAGTACCGGACAGTTTTAAAAAAGTCTCGTCATTGCGAGGAAATTATCAAATAATTGACGAAGCAATCTAGTTAAAAAATACTAATAAAATTAGTATTTTTTATTATTTTCTGGATCTAGTTCCCAAGCCACGGCATGACAGAAATGGAGCTGATCCAAGCAAGCAGCTCTTAAGCAGTAGTAGCAACAAGTATATATTCTACAAAAACTTGTCTTATCTCAAGCTGTCTGTGATTATGGAATAAATATCTATTAAAGAAGTAACTTGTTAAGCTTAAAGCTTGCCTTTTTTCTTCTAAGGTAATTTTGTCATTACCAGATAGCAGAAATTTTGGCAAAGGTAATAATTTATCTTTATAAGGTGTTCCTACCTCATATGATACAGCTCTGCCTGATTTAGGTGATAGATAAGCTAAATCTTGTGTAGTATTGCTAACACCGCATTTAGTAAAGTCAAGTTCATAGCCCATTTCAGCAAGCAGTGCTAGCTCAAAATTAATATAATCATGAAAACAAAAATTTTTTGCTAGATTATCCAGATAGTTTATTAGCAATGAGAAAAAATTATAATGCTCTTCTCTTTCGTGAAATAACTCTTTGATTAAAGATATGACGGAATTAAAAGCATATAGCTTAGCTTTATTTATAATAAAATGACCGGTATAAGATTTGACAAGCTCGCATTTGGCAATTCCGATATGTTCATGAAGTCTTGCTTGCCATAAAAAATCTACTACATTACCTTCTTGATATATAAACTTGCTTTTTTTCGAAGATTCTTTTGCAACACCTGAATATAAACCATGATTTTTGGTAAAAACTGTAATAATAAACGTATTTTCCTTTAATGGTTTTTTAGCAATTATTACTCCTATATCTTTTATGTTCATGGTTTTTTTATTACTTAATGTCACCCCGTGGCTTGACCACGGGGTCTTTTATTACAGGTTATAAGATCCCGCGATCAAGTCGTGGGATGACAGATACAGCTGTTTCTTCGCCTCGTCTGAGTTACCCGTATATACTATATTTTTATAATTTAGTTTCATTGCAGTAAACAAAGCTGCATGGTCATCATCAATATCCACAATAACATCTATAACTTTTTTAGGAAATTCTTTTTGTAAAGTTTCAAGCATATGATCAACTACTAACATACCATAATATTTTACACTGCTTTCAGAATTTGTTAATATATACTCACCTTGTGCAGAAGATAAAAAATCTCGTGCATCTTCCAAATTTTCCACCTTATAAACTACACTCATTTTATTATCTCTTTTAATTTTATTCATCCACCACGGGATGACAGGGTTGGAACAAGACCTATGCATGAATAACCTAACTACTCTCTGCCATAAGCTTATGAGCTTCATTATCCTCAAGCCATTCAGCATTTTCTATCAAATATTGCTCTTGAAACTTGGCAAGTTTTGGATCAGGCTCCCCTGATAAATTTTTAAGTCCCTCAAACAAAATACCTAAAAAGCCGATATTATTCTTTTCGCAATAATTTTGCATATCTTCTATATGATTTTTGCGATCATCAACAAACACGATAAAACTAGCTTGTAGCTCTTTAGAAAATTTGGCTAAAGTACCACTTTTTGAATGGTTACCTGTTATAAATATTCCTTTATAAAAAACTGCCTCATCTTTTTTAGCTGGACTAAAAATTGCCAATTTTTCATTGTCAGAAAATTCTATACCTAAACTTTTTAATTCTTCATATCGCCATTCTTGCATGGATGGAATATTGCCAAATTTCCCTGTACTCATCTGTGTAAGGGCATAAACGAAATAATTTTTTTTAAGAGTATTTAAAACCTGCACCCATTCTTCATCAATCAGTATCACTTTCCGCTGCAAACGCCAATTACTGACAATCTCTTCAAAATTATCATAATTACTTTTGTTTGCCTTAATTCTATCAAGCATTTGATTATAGGGCGGTTTTCTAAAAGTAACTGATTTCGGTGTTATAATAGTATCGTCTACATCTAGAAAAATTAATGCCTCGGCGGGGATATTTTTTATTAACTCAAGAATTTCTGAAGCTGAGCTAGCAACTGGAAATGAGGAGGTGATGTTGTGCATATATTATTATTTATGTGTTTAAGTTTTTCCGTCATTGCGAGGAAAGGCAAAGCCTTGACGCGGCAATCTCAGGAGTCTTACTTCATGAGATTGCCACGCTCATTTCATTCGCTCGCAATGACGGTGCTGGACAAGTCGCAGGATGACATTTTGAGAACCCTTATTCCCCTTGGGCTAAGCTATATCCAGCTTTACCATCAAACTCAAAAAGATTTTCTACTTTGATAAAGTCGATATTTGCTTTGCTTAAGGTCTCAAGTAATTTTGTTATATCTAAATGCTTTAATTCTTTTCCGTCTTTAGCCATAAAACGACAACACCAATGATCGGATATGGTCTCGAATCTTGTATCACGAGGCCATAATTTCAGTCCTTTAGAAGAGATTGTTTTCAGCTCAAAATTACCGAGATCAAGCTTATTTACCTTATCAGCTATATCATGAGCAGAAGCGACATTCATATTTACAAATATATCCGTGCCGACTAATTTTTTCGATTCTTTAGTGTTGATTTTATATGTGGTATTACTTTCCTGCTTTTTAGTAACTAACGGATAATCTGCTTTAGCTAATTTCTCTGGCTTCTGACCTAGCCTTTTTACTACTTCCTCGGCGAATTCTTTTGTGCCGACCTTTTTAGTAGAATGGTCTTTATTATATATATCTGCTGTATGCATGCCATCTTCTATAGTCTTCTTCCAAGCATTTTCGATTAGAGTGGCAATATCACCCTGCCCTATATGCACTAACATCATTATAGCAGCATTTAATAGCCCTGATGGGTTTGCGATGTCTTGACTTGCAATATCAGGAGCACTTCCGTGTACTGCTTCAAACATTGCATAATGCTCTCCGATATTGGCAGAACCAGCTAAGCCTACCGAACCTGAAATTTCAGCTGCTACGTCAGAAATAATATCACCATACAAATTAGAAGTTACGATAACATCAAATATTTCCGGTTTAGTCGCAAGCCTTGCAGTGCCGATATCGATAATATAATGTTCATTATTGATTTGCGGATATTCTTTGGCAATTTCATTAAATACTTTATGAAAAATCCCATCGGAAAATTTCATGATATTATCCTTACTTAAACAAGTAACTTTTTTGCGGTTATTTTTTACTGCATACTCAAAGGCATATCTGATAATTTTCTCGCAACCGGTACGGCTAATAAGCTTAACTGATTCATACATATTATGCGTCTGGCGGTATTCTATACCGGCATATAAATCTTCCTCATTCTCACGTATGATAGTTAGGTTTAGATTTGGATGCTGAGTTTTAGTAAAAGGATGAAACGAAACAGAGGGGCGAATATTAGCAAAAAGTTGTAATGTTTTACGAATCGTAACATTTAGGCTTTTATATCCTCCTCCTTGCGGCGTAGTAATCGGAGCTTTAAGTATAATTCCCGTGCGTTCTATCGACTCCCAACTTTGTTCACTTATACCTGAACTATAATGCTTTACATAGAGTTTTTCCCCTACTTCTATAGTTTCTAAACGGATTCGTGCTTCAGCTTTACGTAATATATAAAGCACGACTTCCATTATTTCAGGACCTATACCATCCCCATATGCAATTGTAATCGGTGTAAATTCTGCCATATTGATACTTATTAATAATTATAATTGATTTGGACTTCTTTTAATCTCTCATTCAATATAAAAGTTACTTCAGAAGTTATATTTAAATTATCTTTTGCATATAAAATTTGAGCACTTGGAATGACTAAATTAACGCTATATTTTTCTGCAAGCTCACTAATTATTGTAATCGTTAATTCATGAATTTTACTCATAGCTTCAGCATGAGCTTGCTCAAGTCTTGCTTTTTTACTCTGAATTTCTTTTTTTACTTCAGTAACTTTTTCATAAAATTCGCTTACTTTCTTTTCAAACTCATCTTCACTTAAAGAAGAACGTTCTTTCATCACGCTTTCTTCCATAGGCTTAAATTCTGCTTCTTTTGTGTTAATATCTTCTTGAATTTTTTGATTAATTTTTTCAACTTTATTACGCAAATTTTTTATAGCCATTGACCCTTCTAAAATCGATTGAACATCAACAATAGCCACTCTAACTTTAAAATTATCTTCTTTATTTGGCAACTCTGCTTGAGCAAAATATGAAAAACTTATTATTAAAAGCAACCCTAATAATCTATACTGCACGATATAACTCTGTTTTTATTAAATAGACCGTTATTGTCATTGCGAGGAGATGCAACGCATCGACGCGGCAATCTCATAAAGCAATATAAACCTCCTGAGATTGCCACGTCGAAACTTACAGTTTCTCCTCGCAATAACGAATAATCTAAAACACTCCACTAATCAAGAATAAATAACATAATATGATTTGTCTAGTCTGAATGTTCTGCTAACATTGGCACATCCTGCTGCCATTCTCCATCATCAGATTTATAACTTCCTTGATCATCGCCCATACTAACATCCTTATCACTATTACTATCTTCAAGCTCTGGTTCTGTCAAAGGTTCTTCCAAGTTAACATTATCAACCATATGAATTTTATTAAGCTCCCTTAAAGCGTCAAAAGCAATCTTAAAACTTGTATCTTTCGACTCTATTAATACAGCTTTCATTCCAGCTTTCTTTGCAGCCTCTACATTATATAATGTATCTTCAATTAATAATACATTTGCCGGATTTGTTACTCCTACTTTTTGCATAGCTTCTTCTATATGCTTCTGTTTGTCACAAACAGGATGAACCATATAATATTGCTTTAGAGCTTCTGGCAAATAAGACACTATATGTAGCTTTTCCACATCTTCTTTAAGTATTTTTGTCATAGCATATTCTACTGCTTGTGGGTAATCGTTAAATGATACTAAAGCCACCTCATACTCAGATAACCAAGCCTTTTTTATTAAAGTTACTAGTCTTTTTTCATTCCTCCAACCTAAAGACGGATTTCTCAAAAACTCATCTGTATACTGTATTTTTAGTTTTTCGGTGATAGATATTCCAAATTTATGATCTATAGTTAATTTCTCACCAAGGTAATTATGTAAACTCTTGAAAAATATTGTTCCGTCAACATCAAGACATAATAGTTTTTTTTGCTTCATAAATGGAATTGTAAAAGTTAATATATATTGTTCTTTAAATTGAATTCATGAGTTTTACAAGAAGTTTATTCCAATTTTTGCTATTTTGGTATATAATGCAGAAAACTATTGTAAACTTGTGAGAATTTTTAAAGATGACATCTATTCGTAATATAGCAATTATTGCCCACGTTGATCATGGGAAAACCACGCTTGTTGACAACATGCTTAAACAAAGTGGCACTTTTAGAGCTAACCAACAAGTAGCCGAACGTGCTATGGACTCTAACGACCTTGAGCGTGAACGTGGGATTACCATACTTGCAAAATGTACTGCCCTTATGTGGGGTGATGTACGTATCAATATAGTAGACACACCAGGACACGCTGACTTTGGCGGTGAAGTAGAACGCATACTTAGCATGGTTGACGGCGTTATGCTACTTGTTGATGCATCAGAAGGACCAATGCCACAAACAAAATTTGTGCTTTCTAAAGCCTTAAAGCTTGGTTTAAAACCTATCGTTGTTATCAATAAGATCGATAGAGATGACCAAAGAATAAATAAAGTTATTGATGAAGTATACGAGCTATTTGTAGCGTTAGAAGCAAATGATGATCAGCTTAATTTCATAGATAAAATAGTTTATGCTTCAGGTAGAGCAGGAAGAGCTTCATTAAATTTTGATGAAACGATAAATCCTTTAGACAATTTAGCAGATGATCTTGCACCTTTATTTGACCTAATAGTAAAGCATGTACACGCTCCTATAGCTGATGCTAAAGCACCTTTTTCTATGCTTGTTACTACTAGAGAATTCAACCCTTTCTTCGGTAGAATTTTAACCGGTAGAGTACAAAGCGGTAGCGTTAAGGTTAACCAAAATATTAAAGTACTAAACCGTGAAAATAAAGTACTTGAAAATGGGCGAATCACTAAAATATTAGCCTTTAGAGGACTCGAGAGAATCGCTATAGATGAGGCTACAGCCGGTGATATTATCGCCATTGCTGGTGCTGAAAATGCTAACGTTGCCGATACGATATGTGCACCTGAAGTAACTGAGGCACTGCCATCACTACCGATTGATCCACCAACCCTATCTATGACCTTTAGCGTTAATGACTCACCACTTGCAGGTAAAGAGGGTACGAAAGTTACATCAAGCTTAATTGGCAGCAGATTGATGCGTGAGCTTGAGAGTAACGTAGCCCTTAAAGTAACCGAAGCACCTGGATCAAACGCTTTCCAAGTTGCAGGACGTGGAGAATTACAGCTTGGTATCTTAATCGAGACTATGCGTCGTGAAGGCTTTGAATTATCAATCAGTAGACCAGAAGTATTATTCCAAACAGGCGAAAACGGCAATAAACAAGAACCTATGGAAGAAATCCAAGTTGACGTTGACGATGATTATGTTGGTGTGGTCGTAAGCTCCTTATCGCTTAGAAAATGCGAAATGACCGATATGAGACCATCAGGTGGCGGCAAAAGCCGTGTTACCTTTATCGGTCCATCAAGAGGTTTAATTGGTTATCACAGCCAATTCTTAACTGAAACTCGTGGTACTGGTATCATGAACCGTATTTTCCATGGCTATGCTGATTATAAAGGCACTATCGAAGGGAGGACTAAGGGCGTACTTATCTCTAACGGCGATGGTGACGCTGTTGCTTACGCTTTATGGAATCTGGAAGATAGGGGAAAAATGTTTATCAATCCAGGTGACAAAGTATATAGAGGGATGATTATCGGTGAACATAGCCGTGATAACGATTTGGAGGTAAATCCGCTTAAGGCTAAACAGCTAAGCAACGTCAGAGCATCCGGTAAAGATGAGGCTATTAAATTAACCCCACCAATGCTTTTAACTTTAGAGCAAGCAATCAGCTATATACAGGATGATGAGCGAGTTGAGGTAACACCGAAATCTATCCGCTTACGTAAAGCTCTACTCGACCCCAATGATCGTAAAAGAGCTGGGAAGTAAAGAATTATTATTGCATAAATCGAAAAACATTCTTGGTGTCATCCCGTAGCGGCATTGTTGCGTGAATCAGTTTTCCAGTTGTCATCCCGCGAGCTTGTAGCGGGATCCAGTTAAAAATACTAATAAAATTAGTATTTTTTATTATTTTTTGGATGCCGTGGTCAAGCAACTAGATGACATCGAAAGTGCTTTTCGATCCACGTGACAATGCCTCCCGTGGCTTGTCCAATAGTACCGGACAGTTATTATTCTATGTCATTCTTAGCAACGGCGGGAATCCAGCATAAAGCGAGATAAATCGAGCTTTTATATTCTAAAAAATTACTGTATTTAGACTTTTTTTTTCCTGGATTCCCGCTTTCGCGGGAATGACATACAAAGTCACCTACATCTGAATAAAATATAACATTTTTTTAATAATTGTCCGGTACTATAGGCTTGTCCACGGGATCCAGTAAAAAAATACAAAAAACTTGATTTATCTCGATTTATGCTGGATGTATACCATTGATACTTCAAGATTTGGCAAGCCAAATTTCGGGATTCGTCTTTGCTTACGTACTTCTGTACGCTCCGCAGACTCACCGCTTATTTGACTTACCAACTTTTGAAGTATCTGCGGTATATATGCTTTTCAAGCTACACAACAGCTTTACAATTCTTTATCAGGCAAAAAGCCCCCAATTTGAGAGTCCCATAAAGTCTTATATAACCCGTTACGATCTAGTAGCTCGTTATGGCTGCCGTCTTCGACAATTCTACCTTTATCAAAAACAATAATCCTATCCATATGCAAGAGCGTTGATAAACGGTGGGCAATTACTATAGTTGTTTTTCCCTGCATTAAATCCCATAAGCTTTTTTGAATATATTCCTCAGTCACAGAATCTAGTTGTGAAGTGGCTTCATCTAAAATCAAAATTGGAGCATTTTTAAGGATAGCTCTAGCGATTGCTATTCTCTGTCTTTGTCCGCCTGATAGCTTGATACCTCGCTCACCAACTAACGACTCATAGCCCAAGGATAATTTTTTAATAAACTCATGTGCATAAGCTTTTTTAGCAGCCTCTATTACTTCTGCATCTGAAGCATCAGGTCTACCATATCTAATATTTTCCATAAGGCTGCGATGAAAAAGTGAAGCTTCTTGCGGTATTACGCCTATATTATTACGTAGCGACTCTCGCGTAATTTCTTTAATATCTTGATCGTCAATAGCTATTTTTCCTTCTGCTATATCATACATTCTAAGGATCAAATTAACAAAAGTTGTCTTGCCACTTCCGGAATAACCTACCAGTCCTACTTTTCCTCCTGGCTTGATTACTAACGATTTATTTTGAAATAACGGCGTAGTATTTTTATATTGGAATTTTACTTTATTAAAAATTATCTCTCCCTTTTTAATTATCAAATTCTTGGCATTAGGTTTGTCAATTATTTCAAGCGGAGTTAAAGCAATATCAAGCCCCTGCCTCGTTTCACCTACTGCTCTAGAAAATTTTAAAATATCGCGAGATAAAGACCATAAAATATCTATAATCGAAATATTAAGAGTTATAAGCAGAGCAAAATCACCAGTAGTAACGACTCCCTGCTTAAAGCCCGATATTAGGAGAATAAAACCAATTATCTGATAGATAACAAATAATACGCCTTGAAAAGCAAACATATATAAAAACCACCAGTCACGTTTTTGGCTAGCTTTTACATATTCATTAAGTTGACCGCTTAATCTTTTTGACTCTATCTTTTTTGAAGCAAATAAATGCACGCTGATAATATTGCTTAAAATATCGACAATATAACCGACTAGTTTTGAGCGTATTTGCGAAGATTCTGCTGATAATTTCTTAGCACGTTTGGCAAAACAAACAGCAGAGATTGTAAAGATAACTACCCAAATACCTAATAAAATCCCAAATTTATAATTTATTGTAGAGACTGTAAAAATGGCTATTATTATTGCTATAAAATTACCAAAAAACTGATTTATTACCGCATATAGTAAATCGGGTATATTACCCATTACGTCTTTTACTTTATTAGCAAGATTGCCGGCAAAATGATTCTGAAATAAATTTTGCGAATGTTGCATCATTTTCTCCATCAGAATATCTGCTATATAACGCTGCATAGGCGAATATAATTTAATGCCGATATAATCTAAAAACCTCCACATAAGGATTATGACTAACGACATGCTAAGATAAAAAATCATCAATCCTGATAACTCACTTACTATATTTTCAGCATTTAATAATGGAATTTTATCAAGCATCAGTTTTAATATATATGGGCGAAGACTCATATCGATTGCCCAAATAATAGCAACGGCAAATTGCCCTAAAATTAACCATTTAAAAGGCTTACAAACTTCAAATATAAAATTAAGTATTGGATTACTTTTCATAAATTTTTAAATTAGAACAGGATAAGTAAATAGTAATAAGTGAGACAGGTTTAGACCGAAATGAACCATCATAGAGCATAATATTTTATTGGTTTTATAGTATGCATAGCCATAGAAAAATCCACAAGTGCTACTTAGAATTACATATGTCAAACCACCTTGAAAATGTGCCACTCCGAATATTAAAGATGCTATAACTAGTGCTAACATTTGTTGTTTCGGTAAAAGATTTTGCAGAGTTCTTTGTATAAATCCCCTAAAAAATACTTCTTCACTAAAACAGATAAAAAAGAAATTATTAATCATCCATATCAGTAATATATCTGGAAGTTTAGGCTCAAATAAAACATAACCGCTTACTAATACTAGAGTTATAATTATTACTATACATGACAATAGCGAAAATAATGTATATTTAATTAGACCTATTGCATAACTTGCTTCTAAAGGTAATTTGGGTGTCGATCCTAGCCCCTTATCCTCACGTACTAATGTGTACGCTGCGGTGCTGTGCTTCGTGTCTCCTACAAATTCCTCTTTATTAGCTACGTTATCCAATAGGTCTATTATTTCGTTACTTCCTTGTTTTTCTGAAATATATAGATTACTCATAGCAAAAATTATTAATGCCGGCATTACCTTATCAAAATTCAAATACATTGAAAATGGCATGGAAGCTTTAGATAATTGTAAATTACTAATCGCAATTACGTTAAAAAATCCAAGAACTTTATGGAAAGTAAATGCCGCAAAGCAAACCGAGGTTAATATAAATAATAATGTTCTTATTACTTTATTCAGCTGTGGGAAATTGAAATAAGTATAAGTGATAGCAGAAAAAACAGCTAACGCACCAAGCCCGATAATATTTATTATGCCTTGATAAAAAGCTGATAAGACCGTAATGCTCATAACCGAATACATGACTCGTTTATTAGAGCAGAATAAGAAAATCATTATTGTTGTGATGAGCAAAATATAAGTTGTATTTAGAGCTTGCATAAAAATATGTTTTTAATAAATTAAGAATTATATGTCATTGTTGCGTGGATCGAGAGTCGTCATTGCGAGCGAATGAAATGAGCGTGGCAATCCAGAAAAAATAATAAAAAATGCTATAAATTAGCATTTTTTAACTAGATTGCTTCGTTAATTACTTCGTAATTTCCTCGCAATGACGGAAAAACTAATCTACGCAACAATGTCACCACGAGATAACAGAGTAATACAATAAATAACACCAAGTTTTCATCATTATTTAATCTTCAACAATCTAACGCTATGTCTACCGCCCTCGAATTTAGTAGCTAGAAATTTATCTATAATATTAAATACCTCTCCTTGATCTAGGATTTTTGCACCCAACACCAAAATATTAGCATCGTTATGAGCTTTAGCACTCTCAGCTGTTGACACATTAACACATAAAGCCGCTCTTATTTCTGAACTACGATTAGCAGCAATCGACATACCAATGCCCGTGTCACCGATTAAAATACCAATGCGAACGAGCTTTTCAATAATATTATTTACTACTTTTTTGGCATAATCAGGATAGTCAACGGATTGCGTATTATGTGTTCCGCAATCGTAAACACTCAAAGATTTTTTTTGTAAATATTCGATAATTATGGATTTAAGTTCATAACCGGAGTGATCACTTGCTATAACAATATCGTAAGTTTTCATAATTAATTTTTTTAATGGAAAATGAATGATAAGAATTATATAATAAGTATAATTTATTGACCAACACAATATAATAATCTTATTAAATATATGAAATACCCTGTTGCATACTCGTTTTATTTGAAAAATTGGCTACGTCATCTTTGCAGCTCCTTCGGTACTCACGTACTAAGTGTGTACGCTCCGTTCCTCGGGCTACAAATTTCTTGCTCTTTTCCAAATAAAACTTCGTATGCTAATTCTCTACTGATTCGGTGTACACTTAGTACTATATTATGCTTTTTTCTAACTGCTTGCGTTGATCAACCTCCTGCCCCAATCGAGTATAAAGAAAGAGGAATTACCGTTAGTAATTCTGGTAATGTTATTGATAATGATGAGGGGATAATAACTAGTAGCACTATAGAAGAAGCTCCTAAATTAGAAGTAAGCGGCTCTTTAGAAGAGCCTGCAATAGAAACTACCGAAGATGATAATGATGCTGTAGTGATTCCTACCACAAAACATGATGAAGAAATAACAAAGTTAATTTTTGAAAAACCTCTGGACGGCGAGATTGTCACCGAGTTTAAAGAGGGGAAGAATAAAGGCATAGATATTGCTGTTTTAGAAGAAAGCAGTGTTAATTCTATAGGCTCAGGAACTGTTATATTTTCAGGAAATAATGCACAATTCGGTAATTTAGTAATCGTTAAATTAGATAAAGATGATCTAGAAGTAGCTTATGCCGGCTTAAAAGATTTATCAGTTAAAAAAGGCGATAAGGTTACTAAAACTAGCATAATCGGGCATGTGGAAGATAAGCTGTATCTAGCTATGCGTAAAGGCAAAGTAGCAGTTGATCCAACTAAATATATCGCATTCTAAAATGGAACTTATTACTTTAACTAAATATGGTGATCCTCAGAATGTAACAGTCAGAAGAAGCACTCAGGCTAAGAATATAACTATCCGAATTACACATAAAGGGGCTGAGCTTGTATTACCCCTTAAGGTAAAAGCTGAAAAGGGTTATAATTTTTTGCTAAGTAAAGAACATTGGGTTAGGCAAAAATTACACCGTAACATGGCTAAACCTGCCAATGAAGACAATAAGATTTCCATTTTAGGCAAAGATTATCAAATAATTCATACTGATTCACCTGAAAATCAGGTAAAATTACAAAATGACGCATTGGAAGTATATTGCAGCAAAGTACTTAAAAAAATTAGCATTGAAGTATTTTTGAAAAAGAAATTACTATCAGAAATAAAAGCTATAGTAGAAACCATTTCCAAAAAGCATAATTTAATTTATTCTAATATTAGAATAATGAAAAATGTAACTACGAAATGGGGCAGCTGCTCTAGCTGCGGCAATCTTTCTTTTAACTGGCGAATAGTTTTTGCTCCTTATGAGGTCCTAAAATATTTAGTAGCTCATGAAATGGCACATTTAAAGGAAATGAACCATAGCAAAAATTTTTGGCAGCTAGTTGAGGATATTTATCCCGAATACCAACCGGCTAAATTATGGCTAAAAAGAAACGGCAGAAATCTATATAGTTATTTATTATAAAAACAGGTAAAACATATGCACAATTTAGTTACAAGTGAAGAATTTAAACATATAGATAAGCTTATTGATGAGGTTACGTTGTACCATCAACCAACCCTAATAAAAGGAAAAAGGAATAGTGCTATACTTGTTTCTCAAGAAGATTGGGAAGATATACAAGAAACTTTATTAGTAGCATCAAATAAAAAATTAAGTAATTCTTTAATTAAAGGCAAGAATACACCTTATACTGAATGTAGTACCAAATTAGATTAGCCCAAGTGTATACATTATATTATTCCCATGATGCAAAAAAAGATTTTAAGAAAATTGAAAAATCACATCATAAAGATAGTTGCTTACAACTACTTGATTTAATTGCTCAAAATCCATTTCAAATACCACCACCATATAAAAAACTTTCTGGTATATATGAAGGAATGTATTCTCGAAGGATTAATATACAGCATAGATTATTCTACGAAGTTGATGAAAAAAACAAAAGAATAAAAGTACTAAAGATATGGAATCATTATTATGATAATCAAAAAACACAGAGGAATAAATGAATAACGCAACAAAAAGAGTAGTAGTTCCGGCACTTGAAGAAATTTTATACGAGCCTATAAAGGTATTAGATCACGGTTTTATTAGAGTAATCGACTATATGGGTGATGATAGTGCTATAGTACAAGCTGCTCGTGTTTCTTACGGCAAAGGCACAAAACAGCTAAACCAAGATAAAGGGTTGATCAATTATTTGCTACGTCACTATCATACTACGCCTTTTGAGATGTGTGATATTAAGTTTCATATTAAATTACCGATCTTTATTGCAAGACAGTGGATTAGGCATAGAACAGCCAGCGTTAACGAATATTCTGCTAGATACTCAATATTAGGTAATGAGTTTTATTTACCTGAACCACAAAATATTGCCCCGCAATCTAGTACTAATAAACAATGCCGAGAAAGCGATAGCCTACCAAAAGAAGTAGCCGAAAAGGTCCTTAACATATTAGAAGAAGATGCCCGAAATTGTTATAAGCACTATACGGAATTAATGAATACCGACGAAGATGGTAATGTCATAGACGAAAATACTACCGGTATAGCTAGGGAGCTTGCTCGTATGAATTTGACATTAAATTATTATACGGAATGGTATTGGAAAATTAATTTACATAACTTGCTTCACTTCTTAAGGCTACGAGCTGATCCGCACGCTCAATATGAAATTAGAGTTTATGCCGAAAAGATGCTTGATATAGTTAAAGCTTGGGTACCTTTTACTTATGAAGCTTTTGAAGAATATCGTATGTGCGGAGCAAATATTTCTTGTAAAGGTTTAGAAGTGATTAAAAAAATGATAAGCGGTGAAAAAGTTACCCATGAAACTAGCGGAATGACTAAACGAGAATGGGAAGAGCTAATGAAAGTTCTCAAATAGTAAATATTTATTAACTAATTCTTGATGGATAGTTAATTTTTCTTTATAATACCTCTTTTATTAAATAGGAGAGGTTTATGATGAGAAAGAAATTAATTTTAACTTTAAGCATTTGTTCTATTATTTCCTTTAATAGTTATGCTTTTAATGAATCCCCTACTACTACGGATAAAGTCCAAAGTGAAAATACACAAACAAATAAAATCTCTCCTATTAATATGCAAAATCTTCACAAGCTAGCAATATCATTAAAAAACGAGAATTTTTCCAATAAAATATTGGCATATTCTGACTATTTCATAGGTAAGCCTTATGATACGGAACTAGGCACAAATTTAATTATTTGGGATAAGAATAGAGATAAGAATGAGCTAATTAATCTAGAAACTTTTGACTGCTTTAGCTATATAGAAATGGTTATAGCATTAGCAGAAATAAAAGAACCAAATGTGGATCCTGTAAAATTTAAAGAGCAGTTAGCAGAAGCTCTAGCAAAAATTATGTTTCCTTCTGACGATATATCATATGTTAACAGAAATCATTTTATGGATGAATGGTTAAAGAATAATAGTAAATATCTTACAATGGAAAATGTATTTGCAAATCTTCCATATGCTAAAGTTAAAACTGCGATGATTAATAAAGCAGGTCTACTTGAAACACAAATTAATAATTATATTAAAGATAATGTATCTAGAGATGAATGCTTTTCATTTGGTGAAAAATATAATCAGATAAAATCCATCAAACCTTTTAAATCTGATATTAGTTATATAAGCTTTACTGATTTCTTAGAGCATAAGCAAGAACTGACAAAGCAATTTGCAGGAAAAATATATCTTATGGTTATGACAATGGACAACCCAAAACTATTAGAGCTAACAAAATCAGAACATAATATAGCTCACGTTGGGTTTGTATTTACCAAAAACGATAAGCTTTATTTTAGGCATGCAACCCCAATAGGTCCTAAAGAAATTGTTGAAGTGTCTTTAGAAGAATATGCAACCGGTAAAAAAGAAAGTAAAATCTTTACAGGCTTTACTTTATTCAGTTTAGAGCAGAAAGATAACCCTCCTAATAAGTAAAAATCAACTTTAAAAAAAGCAAGAAGCATCTAAATTTTTGACCTCAGCGTACGTTTTAATACTTGAGGATCAAAAATAAGAAATATTATTGCCAATTTTTCAAATAAAACGACAATAAACTTTTTATAATCAATAGATATAACTTTAAAAGGGGTTAACATTATGAAAATTTTAAAAATAATTATATTAGGTTACTTATTAACTATCGTAAGTACATCATATGGATCATTACCAAATGCTCGTACCATTTATATAACATCCGATGATGGACCGTTACCAGGTACAAAGAATTTGATTAATGTTATGTTGAAAAATAAAACTCCTATTACGCTGTTTATGGTGGGGTTACATTATGATAATGCAAAACAAGATGTAAGAAATTTTATAAATAATGCTAGAAAATCTCCTCTTATTGATGTAGGAAATCATAGCTATACTCATGCACACAATCATTATAGGTATTTTTATCATCATTGCTCGGATGTAATTCAAGATTTAAAGAAAAATAATATTACTTTAGGTTTAAAAGGTGACCATATTATTACAAGGTTACCAGGAAGAGATGTATTCCGACCCCTAATCTTAAAAAAGATGATCCATATATTACAAAAGCAGAAGATGTGGTAGAGACAATGACGATGCGATATATAAAAATGGTTTTTATATCTTTGGATGGGATTTAGAATGGGCTCATAATATACATGGTAAACCAATCCAGTCAGTTACACATTTAGTACAAGAAATAGAAGATAAATTTAATGCCGGAAATACGATTTTACCTAATAAATTAATATTGCTTATGCATGATGAAATGTTTCAAGAGCAATTCAATGGTCCAGAACAATTACAACAGTTAATTACTAAGCTCCATAAAAAAGGTTATAAATTTGACCTAATAAAAAATTATCTACGTAATTAAGTCATAGCACTAAGTTGCATGACTTATACGTCATTCCCGCGGAAGCGGGAATCCAGCATAAGCGAGATACCTAAGCTTTTAATTTTAAAAACTTGCTGCTTTTATGTTTATTTTTCTGGATTCCCGCCTACGCGGGAAGGCATTGCCTGCGTGGATCGAAAAACGCCCTAAGGTAGTCATACCGTGGCTTGACCACGGCATCCAAAAAATAATAATTTTATTAGTATTTTTAACTGGATCCCGCGATCAAGTCGCGGGATGACAACTGGAAAACTGATCCACACAATAATCAATTAAAACGAATATTTACAAAATAAACCAGCGAACCAGAATTTTGTATTCTTACTTAATCTACTTCCAGCTCTGACACCATAATTTATATTATTAGTTTGAGCTGATAACTCACCACTAATACCAACATATGATTTGTCTGTTTTATAAGTAGGTACTTCGAATTGCTTTGGCATATCAGATACTTTAGCCTTAGCTTGTTTCTTAATTGGGTTTATAAAATCATATCCATATGTCAATGTGAATGACGGAGTAACAGAAATATTTTCTTTCACATTAACGTTTCCATCAATTCTAGCACCTATTTCTGTTATTACAGATTTACGATCAGGGATATTAAAACTCATAGTAGTACTACTGATTTCACCTTTCTCAGTATATGACTTTAAGGAAACTTTTTGATAATTAACATTTATAAAAGGTGTTAGATTTGTTTCTGCAAAGGCATTATATTGATATCCCGTACCGATAGTAGCGATATAATGCATACCTCTTGGTTTACCTTGTTCTATTCTTATAGCTTGACCAAGGTTAATTTGACGTTTGATATCATATTTAATCCAGCCACTACCGATAGCACCATACACAAATATAGGGTTATCAAATTTATAAGTACCATTTAATGTTAGTAATAATTCTTTAATCTCTGCTTTACCATTATTATTTTTAAAGCTCATATTAGATTTATCACCATTGATACCAAAACCTACTACTAAATTATCTGCAAGCTTATAGTTAAAATTTGCAGCGATTTCAGAGGTATCTGATTTTTTAATCCCAATATCTTTGACAGTTTTGGATTTAGTATGGAAATCTAGGTAATTGCCATTTATATCACCACTAAACATTTCACTTTCATTCATTGTTAAATCATAAGATTTAGAACGAATATTTTGAGCTACATTTTCACCAATTGCGATTGGTATTTCTCTTACATAAGCGATGCGGCTCGGTGACTCAATTACAGAAAGAATATATTGGGCAGTAATTTTATGTGCTGCTGGCGTTGGATGAGCAGTAAGGTCAAATACACCTTCATCTTCTATTGTGTTTTCCAGCTCATTTGCAGTAAAGAAGCTCGATGGATTAGTGGCAAGCTCTGCTACTAACCTTCCATAATCTGCATATATTACATTTGCAGATGGAGCGGATTTATTTATCGCACTGTAAATAGCTTGATTAAATGAATTACTTAAAAATCCCCCTGCAAAATTTTCCTCTTCATCAGTACCACCTAATATAAATTGCCTGTAGGACTCATTAAAATGATTTAAGACTACTATATATTTAGCCCCGCCATCAGATATATTTTTAACGAATTCACTAACATTATTCCCTCTAGAAACTACTTCTGCAGTAGTATCGGGAAAATCGTTAGAAGTTAAAGAGCCATCTTTAACGCCGCTCATAATCTGCTCAAAAGTTAAACCACGGGTAAATAATAATTCACTTAGATCGGATCGTAATGCAATAAGTATGGAGTCCGCATCATTTGGTCCCATATACATCATATAAAGAGCGTTAGGGTCAAATGTTTTTACATTTGCTTTATAAGTACTTAATTCAGGACTTAAGCTGTTAGTTGAGGCTCCGCCTAATGAAAAATTTGTTTGATTGTTTACATACTTAAAACCGTAATGTTCGGTTACTTAAAGCTGACCAACTATTAGCTGGCGTAGAAAAACTATCACCAAAAGTAAAAACATTTGAAAAGGTTTGAGGAGGAGTAGCTAGTGTACTACTGCTAGTAATTAATGTACTGCTTGCAACGAGCGTCATTAATAGCTTTTTGGCTTTATTTTTCATAAAAAATTAAGCCTAAATTATTAAAACTGGAGTATTTTAACACAAATTTAATATAAAGTAAATATATTAGATTAGGGAATTCATAAGATGTTAATTTAGTAAATTTGACCATTCAGGATCGGACGCATCACCGGGTGTTTTGATTTCTCGCTCGTTATGACCAGTCAAGTCAATTGCATAAATTCTATTTTTGCCGGAAGATTTGCCGTTTGATGACCAACCTTTAGCAAACATAATAACCCGTCCATTAGGCGACCAACAAGGGCTTTCGACTAAATAACCACTTGCTATTACTCTTTCACTATTTTCATCATCTTGCGGATATGGCTTCATAACACCGATATTAAAAGTTTTACCTTCTGAACCTCTAATAATTTTAGTAAATGCTATATAATCCCCTCGAGGCGACCAGCTAGGAGCCATATAAGAACCACCACCAAAGCTAATACGCTGGACATTGCTACCATCAGAATTCATTATATATAGTTGAGGAACACCATTTCTATCAGAATTAAAGACAATTCTACGTCCATCCGGTGAATAGCTCGGGGAAGTATTAATGCCAAAACCATCAGTCAGTTTATGAAGCCTTTTTGTTGCAAGGTCAATCTCATAAATATGAGTTGAGCCGTTCTTAGCTATAGACATTACAGCTTTTTTACCATCAGGGGCAAATCTTGGTGCAAAGGATATTCCAGCAAAATCACCAACTATACTTTCTTTGCCTGTTTTTAAATCCTTTTCATAAACAAGAGTTCGTCTTTTAGTAGCATAGGAAACATAAAAAATCTTATCTGCTGAACCAGAAAATCTTGGAGTTAAAACTAACGATTTACCATCGGTAATATATCGATTATTAGCCCCATCATAATCCATTAAAGCAATTCTTTTTACCTTTTTTAAATCAGGACCACTTTCAGCTACATATATTATCTTACTATCAAAATAACCAGTATCACCTGTGATTTTTTCATAGATTTTATCAGCAATTTTATGGGCTGCTCTTCGCCATAAATTTTCAGGTAGTTCAAGTACTTCACCGCCGAGCTGTTTTTCAAGTAATGTATCCCATAATATAAAACTGATTCTAAGCTTACCATTTTCAAGCTTTTTTACTGCCCCATTAACCAGTAAACTAGCATTAATTTGACGCCATGCAGCAAAAAGCGGTTTATACCCAATACCAGTTTTTTCTTCTATAAAAGAAGCCGAAGAAATAGGACGAAACAACCCACAAAGTTTTAGATCATTAGATATAACTTTCACTATTTCATGACCTACTGTATTATCTGAAGCAGAATCAGCCTCAAAATTATTCACCGCTATCGGAGTTGGGTCAGCCGTTCCATATTCAATATTGATTGTCTCAATAGCATAGCTATTAAAACTAAAAAATAGTAAAACAAAATATATAATGTTTTTCACTAAATTACTCCTTTGTGTGGTGGCGTCACCTCGTGGCTAGAATTGCCCGCATGGATCGAAAAACGCCCTAAGGTAGCCATCCCGTGATTTATTCACGGGATGACAGGGGGAAAATGATCCATGCAGGCAATACCGCCACAGGATGACAAATTACAACTTACCCGGATTAAAGGTAAACTCAAACTCTTTCCAATGATTAAATCTTGCAGGATCAAGATTTTCGATAGGGCTTGCTTTCCATACTGCCCTAACTGCACTATCTGCTAATGCTTCGCAAATACTACTTGGAATCCCAGGGCAAATTTTTTTTACAACTTTTGCCTGTTCTACATTACCTGCTTTATCTAAAACAATATGAATAAATATTATTAGATTCTTATTACCCCTAGCACCTGCCGGAATATTGCTCCAATTTCTTTCAATCTGACGCCTTATTGATGAACTTTCATTATCTGAAAGAGGTAATCCTTCTGAATAAACTCCCTTAGCCTCTTTCTTATTATCAACTTTCTCTGACCTTTTATGCTTATTCGATTTTACATTATCACTTTCTGAAGACTGTTCCAAGTTCTTTAATAAAGAATCAAGCTCATCAGTTTTAGGTTCTTGCTTTTTTTCCTCTTTAGGTTTCTCTATCGGCTTTTTTTCTTCTTTCTTTTCTTCAGTTTTTTTTGCCTCTGCTACCTGTTTTTTTTCCTCTTCTTTAGGCTTTTCTTCTTTTATTTCCTCTTTTTTCTTAGGTAGTGCTTCCTTTACTTCTTCTGGTTTTTTCTCCTCTATCGGCTTTTTTTCTTCTATTTTTGGCTTTTCTTCTACTGGTTTGATTTCAGGTTCTTTTGCTTTTTCCTCTTTAGGTAAATCTTTAGGCTTCTCTTCTTTAGGTTTAGTCTGCTCTGATTTTTTAGCATCTTCGTTCTCTATCGGAGCTTCTTTTTGCTTCGTTTGCGTTATGATATTAGCTTTCTCACTAATAGGCAACATTTCAAAAGTTATGGTTTGTTCTTCTGGTAATTTTTCAAAAAGAGATGGCATACCAAATAGAAAAAAATATAAAAGAAGTAAGTGCAGTGCAATAGAGCAGCTAAAGAAAACTGTGAAATTATCCTTATTGTTTGTATCGTTACTTTTCATTATTTTTAATATTTGAAATAAGAGCTACACGAGAAAATCCGGCTGCATGAATTTCTGATACTACTTCTACCACTTCACCATAAGAAACGTTTTTATCACCTCTTACAAAAATCCTAGTATCTTTTTTCTCTTTAGTGATATTTACAAGCTTATCAGTTAAATGCTTTCTTTCAATAGGTGTTTCAAGCAAGAAAACTTCCCCTTTATTATTGATAGTAACAACTAAAGGCTCATTTTGTCCTGAAATTGGGCTTGAATTTGTTTCAGGTAAGTCGACATTTACACCTGAAACTAACATTGGGGAAGTGATCATAAAAATAATTAGTAACACAAGCATCACATCGACAAGCGGCGTAACGTTGATTTCACTAACTACAGCTCTTTTACTTTTTCTATTACTTCCAGCAAGCTTAATAGCCATTACATTTTCTCCTGATCTATTGCCTTAGAAAGTATGGAGTTTAACTCGCTAATAAAATCTTCCATTTTATTATTGATCAGAGTAATACGGGAAATAAGATAATTATAAAAAATTACTGCTGGAATAGCTGCAAATAAGCCTATTGCGGTTGCAAGTAACGCCTCAGCAATACCAGGTGCTACTACTGCAAGTGAGGTATTTTTAGAAGTAGCAATTGATTGGAAACTATGCATAATTCCCCAGACAGTACCAAATAGCCCAATAAAAGGACTACTAGAGCCGACAGTTGCTAGAAAGCTTAAGTTCTTCTCAAGTTTTTCGATTTCTCGGTTTTGAGCAAGATACATAGAATTTGTAATACGCTCTTTATGATTATTTTTTAATAGCTCAGGAAGTCCCTTAGTATTTATACTTTTACATTCATCCATAGCTGAGATGAATATTAAAGCTAGCGGATTATTAACTGACCTTTTTATGCTATCATATAACTGCTCTAAAACACCACCTGACCAAAAAGTATTTTCAAATGATCGCATTTTTCGTTGCACTTGCATTAGCTTAAATACTTTATCCAAAATGATAGCCCACGACCAAATAGAAGCGATAAGCAACATTAACATAACTGACTTACCGATAATATCAGATGAACTTATTAAAGAAAAAATCGATAAATGATCTTGCACAGCGACTTCTAAACCATCGCTAATATTAGTATCTGCACTCATTGAATATATTATTTAATTATCTTAAAATTAAATAATATATTCATATTTTGATTTTGTCATTAGGTATGTAGAAAATTTTTAAGTTTCTAGAGGATTAAGATATAAAAATATTGTACAAAATAGAAATTGGATTTATAATTTGTACAATAAGTAATATTAGCAAATTTATATTATGTTTGATCGTGATATAACCGATTATATAAAATATTCGGCAAAGTATTATCCGGTGGTTACTGTTACAGGTCCACGCCAATCCGGTAAAACTACTTTAGTAAAAATGATTTTTTCAGATAAACCCTATGTCTCACTTGAGGATATAGATATAAGAGAGTTTGCCCAAAATGACCCTAGAGGTTTTTTATCTACTTATAGTCAAGGTGCAATCATTGATGAAGTACAATACTGCCCTAATTTATTTTCATATATACAAACGAAAGTAGATAATGACCAAATTGCTGGACAGTTTATTTTAACAGGTTCACAGAATTTTTTATTGCTTGAAAGCATCTCACAATCCTTAGCGGGTAGAGCAGCTATAGTTTATTTACTTCCTCTTAGCTATAACGAAATAAGTAAAAAACTACCTGTTACAGGTGATCCTCTAAATTTTATATTTAAAGGCTTTTATCCTAAGCTTTATACTCAAGATTTATTACCTAGTGTGTGGTATAGAAACTACATCCGTACTTACATAGAAAGGGATGTAAGGCAAATTAAAAATATTAGTGATATTTCCACATTTCAGACTTTTTTAAAAATCTGTGCTACTCGTATCGGACAATTAGTAAATTTCTCATCTATAGCTACTGAATGCGGGGTTAGCTATAACACTGTAAAGTCGTGGCTTTCTTTATTGCAAACAAGCTTTATAATTTATTTAGTTAAACCGCATCATAAAAATTATAATAAACGCTTAGTTAAGCAAGAAAAGTTATATTTTTACGATACTGGTCTTGCTTGTACTTTACTGGGATTAGAATCGATGGAGCAGTTAGAAAAGTATTATGCCAAAGGAAGCTTGTTTGAAAATATGATAATAATTGAGATACTTAAAAATCGTCTTAATAAAGGCAAAGAAGAGGGGATATATTTTTGGCGAGATAGCCATGGTCATGAACTTGATATATTAATTGAAAGTGATAAGCTAACTCCAATTGAAGTCAAAGCAAGTAAAACTATAATTCAAGAATTTTTTAAAGGAATTAACTATTGGAGCAGCTTAGCAAATCAAGAAAAAGGTTATTTAGTATATACAGGCGATACGGAGCAAATAAGAGGAAATATAGAAGTTTTACCTTGGAATAAAATTAACAAAATCATCACTTAAACTTTATATCAAATTAATTATCCAGATTATTAATTTAACTATAATATTGTACAAATTAGAAATTGGATTTACAATTTGTACAATATTAATGTATATTATTTCCTAATATAGTTGTATCATCTACCGATATATGATCTTTATAAGTATTACGAGCTAGTTCTTCTGATCCAGACCATTCATTACAACTATCGGCAAAATATGTAATAGGTAATTTACAACAATCTCTAATTATTTGATTAATTTCTTTATCGCTAATTTTTTTATACTCTGCAGCAATATCTTCTTCAGATAGGCTAACATCATATTTTTCTTTAAAGATATTTGGTATTATTTTTTGTTTTACAGTTTCAATTCTTTTTTTATTACTGTTAGTAATATTTGTTCTTTTTTTTCTGAGTCTAAATTTTTAAGCCATGTGGAAACAATGACATTTTCTTTCTCATTCCAATAGTTATAATTTATACTATATTGTATAGTTTCAATCGTAATATTATATTCTTTTTTTGATAAAAATTGTTCCACTTTATCTTCAGCATAGACACCTAACACAAAATTATTGTGCTGCCTGTCTATAATCAAGATGTTATCAATTATTGCTAAATAATCATTAGAATTATCAACAATCTTTTTATATACATTTACAACGTCTGCCTCCGTAATTTCCTTTACCTCTGTTCCAAAATCAGCATATTCCCCTAATTCTTCACCAATTATATATTCTAACTCCGAACAAAATTCAGAATTTATCAAGTCTGTAAGTTGTTTTTGCTTTTCTATACTCATATTAGAAATCCAGTCGGTTATAACCTTATTTGCTGAATTTTTTTCTAATATTTCTGCCAACGTGAATTTTACATTATTTTCCAAAAATTCTAGAATTATATTTGGTTTTTGTTCATAATCTTGCTTTTCTTCTCCCATATACATAATAACACTCCGATATGTTTAATATTAATTAATATAATATTTATATTACAAGTTATTCAACAAGCCTAAAATAAAAATATACAGAAAGTTGAAATTACAGTTGGAAATTTAACTTAATAGTTATTAACGAAATGGAGATAATACTGATTCTTATAATTAAATATAGAGAAGAAGAGATGGTATAAAAACCACATAGCAGGAAAAAGTAATTATAGCAACTTTATTGCCAAAATATCAATTTAACCAAACAAGATAGCAGGAATGTTGATAGTAATCCCGTAAGCCATAGGACAATAAACCACTGCCATCTATTCAAACGGGAAGTCATTTTGAAATATAAATTTTTAATACATAGGGTGATGCGAAGATTTGCCACGGAATATATAATAACAATAAAAAGTGTAACCAAGTATAACAGGTAAAAATATCCCTGCCCCAACTAATAGTAAAGATTGCGACTCCGGTGCTGCTGCTGCTTTTGCAAGCGTTACCTTATAAGGCACTATAAATGACCATATACTTATAGCAAGCCCTAAATATCCTAATAAAAACAAAGAAATAGTATATATAAATGGAGCTACTTCTTTTTTATCTCTTACAGCTTTAATTAACCTAATAAATACTATAGAGGTTAAAATAGGAACAACAGATAAGTAGTAAATATTTGGTATACTAAACCAACGATGACGTATTTGATCATTCAAGAAAGGCACCCAAAGGCTTACAAGCCCCATAAAAAGTGCGACATAAAATAAGATATATAGTGTAGATTTATACGCCCAATCTTGCGTTTCTTTTTCGGTTTTCATGATAAGCCACGTACCACCTAAGAGAGCGTAACCAAATATCAATGCTATTCCCGTCATCACTGAAAAAGGAGTCAGAAAATCAAATGCGTTCCCTACAAATTCCCGTCCCTCTACTTCTATACCTTGCACAAATGTGCCAAGCATTAAACCTTGACAAAAAGCAGCAAGCATAGAACTAAAATGAAAAGCATAATCCCAAATATAACGATGTCCTATATGTGCTTTAAACCGAAATTCAAAAGCAACTCCGCGGAATATAAGACCGAGTAACATCAGGATAATAGGGATATACAAGGCCGGTAATAGCAAAGAATACGCAAGAGGGAAAGCAGCAAGTAACCCACCGCCACCAAGCACTAACCAAGTTTCATTACCATCCCAAAAAGGAGCAATGGAATTGATCATCTTATGACGACAATCATCAGTTGGAGCGAACGGGAATAATATACCGATCCCTAAATCAAAACCGTCTAACAAGACATATAAACAAATAGCAGTAGCTATAAGACCGCCCCAAACAAGCGGTAAATCTATATAAGCAGAGAAATCAAACATAAGATTTTTATTTTTATAATAAGTTATTTATTTAGATATATCAATATAATGATGAGCCTTAGCAGAGTTAATAAATAAAAATTTACTATTTTTTTATAAAAAACTCTTTTACTTTTTCAATTTTTTATTAATATCTAAGCATTATTATATTTTAGGAATAAAGATGCCAAAAAAATGCACACAAATACTTGATGAGTTCTTGCAAGTAATACATCAAAATATAGTTGGAGAAGATAAAGCTATTATAGATATATTAAATACTTTAGGTATAGAGCAAGCTAATGATCTTATTAGTGCTGCTTTTTTAAAGCACTTTAAATTTATGCAGTTAGAACAGTGGCAAAGATACCCATTAAATATAGTTAGTACTGATATTATTGATGAACAAGGTGAAAATGTTATTCATAAATGTGTTAGATACGATAAAATTGATTTTCTAAAGCATATTCCATCTATTGGCTTTAATCTAGGAATACCAAACAAAGATGGAGATACCCCTCTTCATCTTGCTTATAAAAAATTAATATATGCTCAAAGTTATCCAACTTTTACAAAGGCTAAAAATACTCTTTTAAATATAGTTAATTTTAAAAATAAGGACGAAATATCATCGCAATTTATGGGGGTACTGATTAATTTAGAGTATATTTTTAAGCCTGTTATAGATTTTAACTATAATGTTGCAACTTTTAATCATTTTATGCATCATAAGCCTTCAGTACCAATTTTACCTGATATAAATATACCTATTAATAACTTTAAGCCTTTACTACCTCGCATAACCTTGCCTAAAGATATAAATGAAACTTCCTCATTTAGAGATCTAGCACCTCCTGGACACAAGCGTAAAACAAATAGTATGGAATATAATAATACAAAGAAACATAAAACTATCAGTAATGACTCACATCATAATTTATATTCATCTATTGAAAATAAGAGATTAGATAACGATCTAAACTCTACAAGCAAAACAACAACTACTACCTCATATAATGAGTTAAATAAGTCACTTATTGCATTTTCTAATACAAATAATGCATCTATAGATGAAGATGGAGTAGAGATTGTTTTAAGTGGACATAATTTATAGTTAATTCACTCTTGGTTCTAGTTACCAAACCATAAAACGAGTATAATTTTCTGATTATTTTTAGAAAGATTTAACAAGCTTTTTTTATAAGAAAATTTTTTACTATAAAATTTCGAGTTTTTTCTTCCAATAGATGATATGACACAACAGAAATTATAAAATTGATAATAAAAGCTATTATAACTACAAAATGAAAGCTAATATCTGGATAATTCTGAATTAATTTCTTTCCAACTTCCATCGCAACAAATTGCCATAGATAAAAAGAATAACTAATTTTTCCTAAATATTCCAAAATTTTATTATTATAAAACTTGGATTTAGAATGATAGACTGTTACAATCCATAACCCAAGCAAAGGAGTAATTATAAACTGTCCGTTCATATACTGATATTGCCTTTCACAATTTATGCAAATGAAAGCTAATAAAGCTATTATTAGTAAATTTATAAAATTAGCAAACTTAACCTTGGTAAAATTTTCTTTTGCAAAATAAAAACCTATTCCGCACATAAAATCAAAAGTTCTAAAAACCGGATTAGCGTATATGTAATCAGATTTGTTTATATATGCATTATAACTTATAAGTACAAGCATAATAGCAACAATAACTAATATAGTTTTTTTACCTTTTTCACCGGCAAAAATTAGCATTAAAAAAGGAAATAGAAAATATAAGAACATTTCAACTGTTAAAGACCAAGTTCCACCATTTATGCCTAATGGAAACATACTAGGAAAAAAGCTTTGTATCAAGAACATGTCATTAATTAAGCTTCGTATAAGCTGATTGAAAGTAAGATTATTTAAAAATATAAAATATATAATTGTTACAAATAGATATGTAGGATAGATTTTAGCAAAACGTTTTAAATAAAAATTAAGGATATTTTCTCTTTTTGTAAAATCTGTTTTATTATAAACATGAGCCATAATAAAGCCAGATAACACAAAAAACCCTGTCATAAAAGTAGCACCATTAAGAAAAAAGGTATCAATAAACTCTAGACCTAATTTCCAATCAAAATGAATTCTACAATGAAATAAAAAAATAATAAAAGCTATTATAAAACGAAAAGATGTTAAGCTTTTAATCATTAAACTTTATATTTATATATAACAAGCTTTTTTAACGGCTTCTATTACATCCCCCTCACTAGGTAAAGCTAATTTTTCTAGATTTACTGCATAAGGAAGCGGGACGTCTTTACCGCTTACGATCTCTACCGGTGCATCCAAATAATCAAATGCTTCTTTCATAACGATGGATGCGATAGTTGCACCGATACCGGCAAAAAACCATCCTTCTTCAACTACAACTAAACGACCGGTTTTTTTTACCGACTCTATTATAGTATCTATATCAAGCGGTTTGATGGTACGTAAATCAATGACCTCACAATTAATATTATCGCTTTGTAAAATATTTGCAGCATCTAATGCAAGTTTCACCTGAATCGAGAATGTCACTATAGTAACACTATCGCCCTCTTTTAAGATTTTTGCCTTACCAAAAGGGATAGGCTCAACATTTTCAGAAACATCGAAACTGTGACCATATAAAATCTCATTTTCTAAGAAAATAACCGGATTATCGTCTCTAATAGCTGTAATCATTAGCCCTTTATGATCTTCAGCACTATATGGGGCTACTACTTTCAGCCCAGGTATATGAGCATAACAAGCTGCGTAGTTCTGGCTATGTTGTGCTGCTACTCTACTTGCTGCTCCGTTTGGACCTCTAAATACTATTGGACATCTGACCTGACCACCTGACATGTAATGCGTTTTAGCAGCCGAGTTAACTATATGATCCATCGCTTGCATAGCAAAGTTAAAGGTCATAAACTCAACGATTGGACGAAGCCCTGCAAAGGCTGCTCCAACGGCAAGCCCAGCAAAACCATACTCCGTTATTGGTGTATCGATTACCCTTTTAGGACCAAACTGCTCAAGCAATCCTTGCGTTACTTTGTAAGCTCCTTGATACTCAGCGACTTCTTCACCCATGACAAAAACTTTGTCATCTCTTATCATCTCTTCTTGCATCGCATCACGCAATGCTTCCCGTACAGTTATTTGCATCTTTCTTTTTAGTTAAATTGAATATTCTTGCGTCATTGCGAGGAGGCGAAGCCGACGCGGCAATCTCATGAAAAATCCTGAGATTGCTTCGTCGAAACTTGCAGTTTCTCCTCGCAATGACGACACTCAAACATAAATTTGTGTATATAGCTCTTCTTCATTAGGCAGTGGTGAGTTTTCTGAAAACTCCACAGCTTCCTTAATAATCTCTTTAACTGACTGCTCTATTTCTTTTAAATCAGCTTCACCTGCATAGTTATTTTCTAATATTATCTTCCGTATTTCAGTAATAGGATCACGTTCTTTATATGTCTCTACTTCTTCTTTACTACGATATTTTGCCGGATCGGACATTGAATGCCCACGATAGCGGTAAGTTTTTACCTCTAATATCAGAGGCATACTATTTTCTCTAACATATTCCGCTGCTTGTTTAGCACCATTATACATTTCCTCAAAATCCATGCCATTTAGCTGGAATCCTTTAATCCCAAACGACTCACCTTTTTTATAAAGATCACGCATAAAGGTAGAACGAGCAACCGAAGTACCCATAGAATACTCATTATTTTCGATAATATAAACTACCGGTAAACCCCATAAAGCAGCCATGTTAAAGGCTTCATATACTTGACCTTGATTAACAGCTCCATCCCCTAAAAAAGTAAAACAAATATTGTTCGTGCCATTATATTTCTCAGCAAAAGCAAGCCCTGTACCTATTGGCACTTGAGCTCCTACAATACCATGTCCACCATAAAACTTATTTGGCACATCAAACAAATGCATCGAGCCACCCTTACCTTTTGAACAGCCTGTAGCACGCCCCATAAGCTCCGCAAGCACATATTTAGGCTCTGTACCTGCTAAAATAATATGAGCATGATCACGATAGCTGGTAACCATACTATCTTCTTTTTGTTTAACCATATCTACAGCAGAAATTACTGCTTCCTGTCCGATATATAAATGACAAAAACCCCCTATTTCACCCATACCATATAACTGCCCACATTTTTCTTCAAAACGCCTAAGCAATAACATATCTTTGAAGCTCTTTACGTATTCTTCTTTTACCGGTTTATATTTTCCTAATTTAATATCCACTAATTACTCCTTATAATCTTAAACGTCATTGCGAGGAGGCGAAGCCGACGCGGCAATCTCATGAAAAATCCTGAGGTTGCTTCGTCGAAACTGATAGTTTCTCCTCGCAATGACGGGACACTACAATTTTTTCAAACTTACAAAATACGGCACATGATCAGAAGGTGGCCTCCAATCTCTTGCTTCTGATAATAAATGTATAGAAAATAACTCATCTTTTAAATTATTACTAACCCAAATATGATCAAGCCGTCTACCTCTGTTAGATTTTTTCCAATCTACGTTTCTATAACTCCACCAAGTATAAAATTTTTCATCAAGTGGCACAAAATGCCTACTACTATCAATAAACTCTAACGAGTTTTGCAATTCTACCAATAAAGAACGCTCAATATCAGTATGGCTAATAATATTTCGCAGCTGCTTGCTAGACCATACATCATGCGGGTGCGGTGCAATATTTAAATCACCTGCAATTATAATCTTATCATCTCTGGTGCGGTTATTAGTCAGCCATTCTTGCATCAACCTTATATATTCTAGCTTATGCTTAAACTTCGAATTTAGCTCTATGTCAGGTATATCACCACCGGCAGGAACATAAAAATTATGTATCTCAATATTATTAACAGTAGCTGCTATATGCCTTTTATCACCGTTATATAGCTCAAGCGAAAAAACATTTTGCAGTAGAAGTTTTGAGATAATAGCAACGCCGTTATATGATTTCTGCCCCGAATATATTACATGTTCATAGCCTATATTTTTAATTACTTCAAGAGGAAATAAAGGATCATCTACTTTTGTCTCTTGTAATAAAATAATATCAGGCTGATGTTCATATGCCAATCTTTTTAATAAATCAATACGTAAACGTAGCGAATTAATATTCCACGTAACTATCTTCATTTAGGTTTTATCATCTTTTATAGCTGCATTTACTATTGCGTCTCTGAAATAAATTATTCCAATTTGGTTTAGAGGATTTTTTAGATCAATTTTATCTTGCATTTCCTCAGGAATTTTTACCATAGTATTACTTAGTATAGCAAAATAAAGATTATTAGGCAAAATATATCCCATTTCACTCTGCACTCCTAAAGCTTTACCAGAAAAATGAATCATTGTATGTTTAAAATCAAGGTCAGTAATATAGATACCATAGCCCATGTAAGTTTTACGCCCATCTATTTCTTTTGCAGGAAAATACTTAGTAGTCATAAGCTTATAGGACTTTGTAGAAAGAATTTTGCCACTATTTAACGCTCTATACCATTTAATAAGGTCGCTTGGAGTTGATATAATCCCGCCATCAGCACAAGGAAGTGCTACAAAATCAGCAGTTGCAGGAGTAAATATAGGTTTATTACTATTATTTGGCGTTATAAAATATCTTACTGGGTAATTAGAACTAACCACATTTCTTTGAATTCTAGCCGCTTCACTATATGAAGCAAAACTAGTAGATTTCATATTTAATGGTTTAAAAAATTCATCTTGAAAAAAATTACATAAATCTTTTTTAGTTACTTTTTCAATAATCATACCAAGTATAACGAAATTAGTATTACTATATTTAAACTTTTTCCCTATAGGTACTTCTAAAGGCTTAGACGCAACATATTGTAATATTTTTTTACGGGCATCTTTTCTAGTCATATTTAAATCAAGTTTTACAAAACTAAAATATTCAGCAATACCACTACTATGAGTTAATAAATTATGAATTGATATTTTATATGCCCAATCCGGTACTTTACCTTGCCACATTTCTAAATCAATATATTTATATATCTTATCATTAACATTTAATAATTTTTGCTCTTGTAACCTTAAAATTCCTGCCGCAGTTATGGGTTTCGTAGCAGAAGCAATAGGCATCATTTCATTTGCTTTTAACTGCTCCCCGTTTAAAGCAAAAATTCCTTTAGCTCCGGTTAATAGCTGCTTATAGTCATCGGCAAACATAAAAACAGCATTTACAAACCTATTGCTTATATATTCTTTTTCTGCTTCACTAATTCTTTGCTGAATATCTGCAAAACTATCAACACAATTAATGACTAAAAGCACCAACAAAAAAATATAACTACGGAACATAATAACTTTAACTCTATACCAACTAAAACTTAAACTTTATTAAAATAAGAAGGCAATTTTGCTTCTAAATTAACTTCTTTGCCAAAAACTTTTTTAGACAATACTATATTACTAGCATGCAAAAACATATATTTACTATACGGCATTAATTTGTCATTGCCATATTTATTATCACCAAATATTGGACAACCTAGTAATTTAGCATGCAATCTTAATTGATGCATTCTACCCGTAATCGGAATAAATTCAACCAAAAACAAGTTATTGGTAAGTGATTTAAGTAATTTATAATAAGTAATGGCAAGTTTACCATTATTCGTTGAAATATCAGTAATTTTAGGTATACTCCCCTTACTTTTTTCTATGTTAGTTTTGACCTCTCCTTGATCTTTAATTGGTTTTCCATAGGTTACAGCGAGATAGGTCTTTTCAACCAATTTTTCTTTAAAAGCATCATGAAGTTTTACACTACTTACATAATTTTTAGCAATTAAAAGTAAACCGCTTGTTTCTTTATCGAGTCTATGTACTAACTTAAAATCAGCTCCTTGGCTGTTTAAATATTTTAATGCAGAATCGACCGATAAATTAATTTTACTACCGCCTTGCGTTGCAAGACCCGCAGGTTTATTAATCGCTATTATATTATCATCCTCATATATTAAATATTCAGTGGTAATTTTCTTTGCTAATGTAATTTCAGCATCAGTAAAAACTAGTTTAGTTGGTTGAGCTATAGGTAAATTAAACTTATCATGAATAAAAATTTCATCACCTTCCACCACTCTTAAACTTGCTTCTGCTTTTTTAGAATTAACGATTATTTGCTTTTGACGTAATGCTTTCTCTATCACTCCTTGGGTCAAAAGAGGATATAAACGCCTTAAATATTTATCTAACCTTGAGGCAATAGGGCTGTTTACAGTGATGATCATTAAGAATTTTTTATTAGAGAATAGCACCAAATTACTACAGATAAAAGCACTATAGCAAAAAATTGATGCATAGAAGCTGCTATTATAGGAACGTAATATAAAAGAGTAATTATGCCGGTGGATAATTGTATTAATAAAGCAATAGCCAAATAAAATGCTACTTTATTTAATTTTGGATTTTTAACTTTTAACAAAGAAATAATCAAAGCCATGATGATTATAGACAAACTATAAGCACCTAGACGGTGTATAAACTGGACAAAAACCGGATCAGACCAATTTTTGAAGCTAATGAAATTATCTTTTATTTCTATAGGAATAAAATTGCCACCCATCAATGGAAAGCTATTATATACTAGCCCTGCATCAAGCCCTGCCACTAAAGCACCTAAAAAAATCTGTACGTATATCATAGCAATAGCAGCAACAGAAAATATTAGCGGTAATTTTAAATTTATTTGTGATGGAATTAGTAAAATATCACAACAATTTTTGAATAGCTTGTAAAAAAGCAAATGATAAATAATTACGGCAATAATTAGATGAAAAGCTAGACGAAAATGGCTAACAGATGGGTGGTTAACTAAACCGCTTTTTACCATATACCACCCCATAAAGCCTTGCATGCAGAATAACAGCAAAACAATTATATAGGATAATATATCACGATTTTTTATGATCCCTTTAAAATAAAAATATATTAAAGGTAATACATATATCAAACCTGTAGCCCTACCAAGCAAGCGATGCACAAACTCTAATAAATAGATGAATTTAAACTCTGATAAAGTCATCCCGTAATTAACTGCATTATATTCCGGAAATGCTTTATATTTAGCGAATTCAGCTTGCCAAGTATCATAACTAAAAGGGGGCAAAATACCCGTTACCGGACGCCACTCAACTATCGACAAACCGGAATCCGTAAGCCTTGTTATCCCGCCTACAATAATCATCACCACGACCATTATACAACAAGTAAATAGCCATTTTGTGACTCTTTCAGTGTCATTCCTGCGTAGATGAGAGTCTAGAAACAAATTTGAGAACATAAAACAATAGAGATTTTTTTATAATTAATCGTCATAAGCTACACGATCAAAGATAGCGTTCGATGTTATCCCGTGGTGGCGTTGTTGCGTAGATCGGTTTTTCCGTCATTGCGAGAAAATTACGAAGTAATTGACGAAGCAATCCAGCTAAAAAATACTAATATTATTAGTATTTTTTATTATTTTTTCTGGATTGCCACGCTCATTTCATTCGCTCGCAATGACGATTTGGTATCCACGCAACAACGCCACCACGGGATGACACGCTACCTACTAATCCTTGCTATACAAATCCTTTCAGTAATTTCTTTTAATTTTTCTATTCGCTCAATAAGATAAAGCAGTTGTTCTTTCGTAATCTTATAATTTTTATCATATCTTGCATCAACATAAGCTTTTTTTAACAACTCGAAACATTCTTTTTGTTCAGGCGTTGCAATAGGAAAAACTTGCAATAACTCACTGCTATAATTTTCTGCCATACTACTTAGTTTTTCTAAATCATGTAACTTCGGCTTATAATTAGAAAAAACTAATAAAATAGCATTATAGAAACTTTCGGTAGCTTGATGAAGATAAAAAGCACTTATATTGAGATGGTTTCTCTCAATTGGGTATTTACAATCAATAAAAAAACCGCATCCTTTTTCAAACCAATAATCATAATCATCTTGAGCTATTTCTTTCATCTCGCTCCAAGGCAGCTCTTTAGCCTCACTTAAAACATACTCTCCACTATCATACAAAAGAATGCCTTCTTTTTTAAGATCGGTATAGAAATAACGTCCTTTTTCTAACTGTCTATTTATTTCTTCTATTGATTCAAGAATTATAGATATCCGTGAATCATACGGAATAATTTGTTTAGGGTTTATTACTCCTGTCTTTATTAATCTTTTATATATATTATCTTCTAAATTTAAAGTAGCATGACCTTTATACTTACCTTTTTTCAAAATAATCAAAATATCTGTATCGCTATGATAGCCGTTAGGTAGATCACGTACCCAATCACCTCTAGCAAAAGAGCCATATAAGATAATCATAGCAATTTTATCTTGAGCAAGTTCTAAAATTTGTTGCACTATAAAATTTAGCCTGCCCCTAATATGTAAAGAGCGTTCAGGTAGTTCGGTTTTCATTGAAATATTTATTTTCTATAGCCAAGGTGGTGTTACCTACTTCTTATGTCATTCCTACATAGGCACATGTGTGTCAATTTAAGGATCGGTGTCACCCCCCGTGGCGGCATTGTTGCGTGGATACCAAATCGTCATTGCGAGCGACTGTAAGGAGCGTGGCAATGACGGAAAAACTGATCCACGCAACAATACCCTACAGGCTTACTACCTTAGGATGATACACATCTCCTCGCAATGACCTATATTACCCCTCACCGCCCCCGCTATTTTCTGCAACAGAATTCTCTTTATTTTCTGAAGTACGTTTTTTATTCGATTTTTTATTACGATATCTGCGTTTTGTCTTTTTTGGTAGCGGTTTCTCTTCTACTACTACACCATCATCCGTAATCTCTACTTCTTCCTTTACAACACTTACTACCTGATCTTTTACCTCTTTTACTTCAGGCGTTTTTTTCTTTTCTTCACTAACAACATTGTTATTATTGCCTGTTTTCCATTTATGCTTATTCTTACGCAGCTGCTCTTTTTTAGGCTCTTCTTCGGTATAATCAGCACTATGATTTTGAATCACCGGCTTACCAGCATTGAGATTATTATTATTTTTCTTTAATAATTTTACTTTCTCGATTGAATAGCTATCAGATGTAGCGTTAGGATCAGAATAAAAATTAAGCCTTATATTATATTTTTCTTCAATAAATTTTATCTCATTACGTTTATTGTTAAGTAGATAAATAACCGAAGAAACATTAGCAAAAACATTTATTATATCAATTCTATCTTCGAAAATTTCATTTTCAATAGTACGCAAGATTAGCATAGCATTCGACTCATCTGCTCTAACAACGCCTTTGCCATTACAATGAGAACAAATTGAGGAGTTAGTTTCTAGGAAAGAAGAACGTAACCTCTGCCTTGAAAATTCAAGCAATCCAAACTGGCTAATATTACCGGTTTGTATACGTGCCCGATCACGACTTAAGAATTCTTTAAAAGATCTCTCGATAATTTTACGATTTTTTGTCTCATCCATATCAATGAAATCAACGACTATTAAACCTGATAAATCTCTAAGCTTAACTTGTCTTGCTATTTCTTTTGCTGCTTCTAAATTAGTTTTTAAGGCTGTTTCTTCAATATTTTTTTCTGAAGTTGATCTACCGGAATTCACATCTATAGAAATAAGAGCTTCAGTTGGATTAATAACAATATATCCTCCTGAAGGTAAAGTTACCACAGGCTGGTATAGCTTAATTAACTGTTCCTCTACTTGAAACTTAGTAAATATAGGCGTTTTACTTTTATGCTCTTTAAGTTTTGTCATCTCTGAAGGTAACAAATCTTGCATAAATTTTGCCGCATCTTCATATGCTTCTTGCCCATGAATTATGACCTCTTTAACATTATGGTCACACATATCACGTATAGTTTTACGTATTATGCTATCTTCTTCATGAATAAAACAAGGAGCTGGAAATTTAATAGTACTTTTACGGATTTTATTCCATAACCTTGATAAATAGCTATAATCTTTTTTCAGGTCCAAAGTACTGCAACCTCTACCTGCTGTCCTGATAATTACGCTATAAGGGCTTTTATCGCCGTTTACTACCTTATTTAAAATATTCTTAAGCCTTTTTCTTTCATCACCATTTGATATTTTTCGAGATATACCGTTTTGTGCTGCTTTATTAGGCATTAAGACACAATATTTACCCGCTAAAGATACATAAGTAGTGAAAGCTGCACATTTATTTCCTCTTTCTTCCTTAGTAACCTGAACTAATAATATTTGGTTTTTTCTTATTACGTCTTGTACTTTATATTGCTTATATTGAGGAATATTTTCTTCCTTATCGCTTTGGATAATTTCAATATCATCTGCTGCTTCTAAATTAAGCTCTGACTGAAATTTACTCTCTACTAAATCCTCTATAGCCTTTAGATCAATTTCTTCACCATCGATTAAGGGGTCATATGAAGTAGCTGCCCGCACCTCATCCTCATCATCAAGAATGATATTAGGCGGTACTATCTCAGGAAATGCATTAATTGGAAAATTTTTCTCTGACGCAGGTAAATTATAATAATTGGGATGTATTTCGCTAAAAGGCAAAAAGCCGCTTTTATCCATACCATATTCTATGAACACAGCTTGTAAAGATGGCTCTATTCTTGTTACTTTTGCTAAATAAATATTACCTTTATTTTGTTGTTTTCTTGTTGTTTGGAATTCAATATCTTCTATATTATTGCTTTGTCCCAATAAAACCACTCTTGTTTCATTTGAGAAATTAGCATCAATTATTATCTTTTTATTCATTAATCTCGCTCACTAACTCGAAGAATAAATAATTAATATAACACCTTAAGCATATCTTGTATTAATCTATTTAAATAAATACCTATCTTTCTTTGGATTCTGTGCATAACCATAGGTAAATTAAGTAGCGAATTATATTATTATTTTTCTTACATTAAATTATTTATCATATATAAAAACTACATTAGATATTTATTTTATATATCTAATGCTATATAAGCTCATCATACTAAAATATTAACTATAAATATCTTAATGAAATTACAAATCTCTTTAATTATTTAGAATAACTATTTATACTAAACTCTGTATATCTAAAATAGTTTTAACCTTTGTATCGTATCTTGATACAGTAAACTTATTAACTATGAGTTATATACCATGTATGTATGTTTAGCAAACACTTAATTTATGACTTTAAAAAATGATTATAAGACAATTTTATTTTCACTTTTGGGAATATTTATTTTTTCTTGTATTAATGCTACAAATTTTTATACTTCTAAAATTTTCTTACTTATAAATAAAGGTTTAGGTGGAGAAGAGATAAATAATATCAATCAAACTAAATTCCTAGGCTCAATAATTGCTGCTTTCGCTTTAACCCAGCTAATCAATAAATTAAGTAATAAAGTAATTATTATTACTAGTTTAATATTACTTATTCTTTGTACTATTAACTTAGTTTTGCTAGATGATTTTACTTTCATTAAAATTAATTTTATTATAATCAACGCAGGAATATTTGCATATTTCACCTCAACAGTACTAGAAATTATTGAAACTTCCGGCGAGAAAAAATATTTTTTCTTAGCTTGTATAATATTATTGTGGGCATGCGGCAATTTAATAATAAACTTAACAAGTCAATTCATTAACCCAACAAATAATACCATAATAATTTGTGCTTTATTATACTGTATTAATATTTTAACTAAGTTTCTACATTCTAACCCTACTATTCACACTTTGAAATTAGATTCAAAGTTTTCATCTTTGATAAAAAATGTAGAGTTACAGATATTAACGGGATTTGTAGTATCTTATGTTACCTTAGATATATTTTGGTATTATGAAGCATTTGCGTTAAAAAAAGAATTAGCATTAATTAATCTATCACTAATATTAAAATATATTTTTACAGGAATATTTTTTTCCATAATACCTATTTGTTATTTAATAAATAAAGCAAATAAATATTTAGCTAATTTTATATTAACTTTAATCCTACTAATATGCTTTATCTTATTATCGCTACATGGTGGTAATAAAAACTTAAATATATTATATGTTATATTGATCGGAAGTTGCTTAGGATCGATTTTTATCTGCAATATTTTAATACTGATTGATAAATTTAAAGGGTATGAATTTAGAACAGCATTATTTTCATACTTTTCTATGTGCAGTGTAGGTATTTATGCTGGTGCTTTATCTTCTAGCGTTCCGTATGGCACAGTTAATGGCAGTGATTTCCTATTTTCTATTTCTGCTGTAGTTGGTAGCTTCGTCGTTTATCATCTATGGTATCTTATTAGCTATAGATTATATAATATGCCTACAAAATGAAAAACTCCTTAAATAAAAGAGACATCTCAATATTAATCGGTAATGCGTTAGACCATTTTGATACTGCACTTTATGGGTTTCTTGCTCCGCTGCTTGCTGGCATTTTTTTCCCGAATCACGATAAAATAGTAGCGTTAATTTTAACTTATAGCGTTCTTGCTACTTCCCTATTTACTCGTCCTATAGGCTCTTACTTTTTTGGAGTAATTGCTAAAAAATACGGAGGGGTTTTTGCATTATCTCACTCTTTAATCGGCGTTGCTTTAACCACTGCTTTGATAGGCTTAATACCCTCACATGCCCAAATAGGATGGCTTGCACCGCTATTATTAGTCGTAATTAGGACTATGCAGGGTATATATTCTGAAGGAGAATGTGCTATTGCTAAGTTATTTATTTTAGAGAATAAAGAAGAAAAAAAAGCCTTTAAAGCTTCTTATCTTTATAATACCTCTACCATGTTTGGGATTATTTTTGCATCCTTTATCAGTACTATAGTTTTAAATACTGATTATAATGATTACTGGCGGATATGCTTTATATTTGGCGGGCTTACTGCACTTGTCGGTTATTTTTTAAGGAAGAGTTCCTCACCTTTGTCATCCCGTGGCTTGTCCACGGGATCCAGAAAACCAGCTACCGCATTACCATCTGCTAATTTACTGGATCCCGTGGTCAAGCCACGGGATGACACTAGGGTAACGCCTATTTTTCATCGCAATGACATAATAAATGACCTACTCACAATATGGAATAATAAACTAAATATCATACGAATCAGCTTTGCCATAGGCTTTTCATATATGACTTACATAGTGCCGTTCGTCTTTATGAATAGCTTTATTCCTCTAATTACTGGTATTTCTTTAGAAACAATGATGAAGTTTAATACGGAATTTCTGATTTTTGACATGATTATGATTACGGTAATCGGGAATCTAACCAAAAAATTTCATTATCTTAAAATATTAAGAGGCACTCTTATATTAATGATTTTAAGCTTAATTCCTCTATGGTGGTTTTTAAACAACTCATCAATATGGTATGTTAATTTTGTTCGTATATTTATTATATTAGCTGGAGTTAGCTTTCTTGCCCCATTAAATTGCTGGCTAAATGATCTGTTTAAAACTGCCGATAAATATATGCTAGTTGGTATCGGCAGCAGCATCGGCTCTTCACTAATCGGACGGCTTACCCCGTCTACCTCCTTAATGCTTTGGCATATCACAAATAGCAGTATATCGATTGCCATTTATATAACCATGATATCACTAGTAGCTTTATGGTGTGTTAAGCCTAAAGTGAATTGAGATACTCCTCAGGTGTCATACCTATAATTTTCGTTAGTTCCTGATAACAATCATCATGGACAAGATTGCTGAATTTAGTTTTGTCATGATCGATTAACGGAGCATATAAGTGAGCATTTTCTTTTATAAAAGAAATACCTTTCTTAAATTCATCTTTATTATTAATACGGTATTTTTTTGCTATTTCATCAAATATAAAGCTATTTATGTCTTGCATTCTATAGTTGTGAATACCAAAACTACCTGTAAGTAAACCATAAGTAATATCATTCTTTTTATATTCGATAACTTCTCTAATATCTTGTAATAACGAATCCCTAATATTTGCATTTAAGTTTTCTTTATACCGCAAATACTTCAAAAGTTGGTAAGTCAAATAAGCGGTGAGTCTGCGGAACGTAGATAAACTACGTGAGCACAGACGAATCCCGAAATTTGGCTTGCCAAATCTTGAAGTATTAAAGGTATATATGTGTCATTCTTTAGCATAATTAATATCCTTTTTATATTTTGTGTACAATACAAGTACTACTAAAAATATAAGAAGTAAATTAGTTTTCTACTATGAATAAAAATATTTATAGAGCTTTCATAAAATGATAATGGTTTTAATTTACGAGTTAATTGCAACTTTTTTATTACAACAATACCGCTTTTTAAACTAATTTTTACCAATTACTTATATTTTTTTAATAAAATATGTTCTTATTAATTAATAAGAATTAAATATTATTAAAAATATGTCTAAAGCTATAATTAGTGAAAAAGCAGAACCTAGAGAGCTAAAAGCACTTTTTATAGTAGGTCCTGACAATGATATTGATTCTGAAATTTCAAAGTTATACGATAGAGAAGATTGTTTAATAATAGGAGATGGGACAAACCCAGTTAAAATAACCGAAATATATAAAACATTACAAATTCTTAATCTGCAAATAGGAGCTAATACAAGAATTGACATTTCAGCTCATGGCACTAGATCTAATAAAGAACATAAGATATTATTAGATCAAGAATATACTAAAACAAAAGATTTTCTAATATCATTACAACAACTCTTGCCAAATAATCCTTTATATATCCATTTATGGTCATGTTATGGAGGAACTGCCAATAAAGACATAGAAGCTTTAAATATTGGCAGCATAGTAGTAACTCATATAAAATCTAGCTACCTTTCATCTACAGACCTTGAAAAATTTATTCGTATTCGTTCACTTACTCGTTATATGAATGAAAATAGTTTATCACCTTATTTGCAATATCTTTATGATCAACTTGAAAATTATCAGGGTGCAACTTTTAGTCAAATAGAAAGTGAGAGGCATATTGTAAAATTTAAGACTATTCGTACTCCACAAGATTATTCAATTACTACTAGAATTTCGAATATTTTACAAATAAATATAACTGAAGAAAAATTGACAAAAGAAATACAGAACTATTTAGAGATTGAAGGGAAAAATTTTTGTGAGTTATTTAAGAATTATATATCTATAAGAGATATAGGAAAATTTCATGAATATATTAGTAATGTTGATAATGAAAATACGAGAGATTTTATTAGCGTTACAATAATAGGTTTAATTGATTCACTTTTTAACTTAGATATAAAACTTAAAAATGAAACAACAAAAGCCCTAAATAATATTCTGGATAATTTAAAACCTGAATTGATAAATCACAGTATAGGTATTACTCCTTTATTTATTGCAATTCATAATAAGAATTCTGAAATAGCACAAACTTTACTAGAAAAAGGGGCAGATCCTCATTTTGTTGAGGCTGATGGAGAATCACTTTTATATATTGCCTGTGTTAAAAATCTTGTAGGTATAGCAAATTTGTTATTAGAAAAAGGAGCTAATCCTGACGTTATAAATAGAAAAACAGGCACTACTCTTTTGTATAGTGCATATAATGAAGGTAATGTAAAAATATTTCAGCTTTTAATAAATCATAAAGCTAACCCTAATTTAGCTAATATTGATGGAACTACTCCATTGATGGCTACGTGCAAAAAAGGAGATTTAGAAACAGCTATACTATTATTAAAGCATGGAGCTAATATAAATGAATATAATGTAAAGAATGATACACCCTTGCGTTTAGCTTGCAAAAACGGTAATTTGGAACTAGTAAAAATGCTTGTAGAAATGGAGCTAATTTAGAAATAGAAGATAGTAGGAATACTATTTTATCTATTGCAGAGCATTATGCTCATACAAAAGTAAAAGTGTTTTTAGAAACAGAAATTAATGCTCAAAGAATATTAAATAAACTTGATAAAAATAATTCCTCATATAATCTGCCTCCCCCAAAGCCGCCGCGTTTACCTAAATTAGAAAGCTTAAATAAAAAAGCTTGGGTATTATCAGCAGATATTAATTCAAATATCAACCCTCCTAAATATGATTTTTTTAAATCGAATCGTGGAATTGAAAATAAATTATCAAAAGAGATAATAAATTCAGCAATAGAAGCGATCGATAAGGTAAGCCCGATTAATAATGAAGTACGTAGAGAAATAAAAAATATTTTATCAGAAGAATTACAAAAAATACCTATTAATAATTTAATAGTTAATAAGAAAGGAATAATAAATTTTATTACTGAAGAATTAAAACTAAATAATCAAGAAAATAATAATAATATAGGATACTAAACCTCTCAACAAAATTTAAGAGAGATTGGTAATCGAGTAGTAAATAGATATGTTTATACGCCAACTCACAAATGGCAAAGTTATATTAAATCTAATAATATTAATACTAATAAAAGTAATTATTTAGGAAGAAAATAAGTTAAAAAATATTTTTTTAATTCAATGAATGTTATACCCTAATAATTTAATTTTCTCATCCTCGTAATAGTTATTTTCAAAATCTACAAAACTTTCATCAGTTACATATTGTGTATTTGTATATTCATTAATTTTTTTTTCTAGAAACATTGTAACAAGTTTATTTGTAAAATATTGCTTATCGTTTACAAATTCGTGAAGATAATATAATTTTTTCATATGCTCTTCTAAAGCATTCAGATTGTTTTTTATAGAATTAATATTTAAAGTTGTTAATTTATACTTTATAAAGTCTATTATCTGATTATATTGGCTATGAAAATTTTTATTTTGTCTATATACTGGTTTTGAATGCAAAAATAATTCACCAAATGCAATTTCAGTTAAACTAAAATCTTCCTCATAAAATGCTACTTCGAGATCAATAAAATTTCTTAGCTCTTCACTTCCTGTACTTACTAAACTTACAATATTCTTACTAAACTCACCAACACTATTGCGTTTTACGCTCATATCGGGGTTATAAGGTGAAAGTATTTTTATCCCTTCTAAATTATGCCGAGTGGCAAGCAATTCAACAAGACTATTACCATTTTCGTCTTCAGCATTAGGGTTTCCTCCTGACTCAAGCCAAGCTTTTAATGCTTTCATGTCATTATTTTGAATAGCTTCAAAAGGGGTAGGTATAATTTTATTAGGCATTTATTTTATAAAGATTAATTAAAAGTTAATCTATCAATATACGTAAATTATTAAAAAATCAATTAATTTTTTAGTAGGTAACTTAAATTTTTAATTGATAATTAATTTTATTATGTGTAATGTTTTTGCTACCAACAATTAACAATAGGTTAAAATATGAGTAGGTTAACAATAACTAATTCTAATAATGATTTAGGTCCTATAAGCATTAGTGATTCTGAACATATATGTACATTTACATTTAAATCTGCTGTTATACCAGAAAATAATGTTACAGTTGTTAATGATAACAGTAAGGGTAGAGATTTGAGTTATACTAAAATTTTTTATAATGATTGCAGTAAGAATGTTGAGATTGAAACTAATAATGAAGGAATTATTTTTAATAACTTTGCAGGAGAGCTTAAGATCAAAACTAAAGAAGCTATTATACCTGCTGATGGTTTTAAAATTACCTATAACAATAATCACAATTTAAATTATACTATGATTTCTTATGATAATGGAATTATTGTTGAAATTCAGGGTGGTATGGTTAATATTAATGGTTTTGGGGATTCTGTTAAATTCGGAAACTATTGCACTGTTACTCAGATTAATTTGGACTCAGAAATTATTATATATAATCATGAGGAAAATCGATCGACCTTATTATTGAAGAAAATAGTTTGACTAACAATAACCCTTTAATATTAAATCAGTGCTCATATTTAGAAAATATTTTTGTTAATGCCAATACAATATTTGATAATTTATGTGCATATAGTAAAGTGAATTCTATTAATATTGCAAATGGTAAAAACTTTGAACAAACTGAGAATGACCTAGATATAAGTGAGTTAACACTAGAATCAGCAACAAAAATACAATTTACTCATAATAGAAGTAATTATAAATTCATTAATCCATCCCCAAGTAACGATTTAGTGATTAGGAATTTGTATAATATTGCAGAGGATTCTAAAAGTATTAACACGATTAAAAAGTATAATGATAACAAAACAGGGGATTATGATTCTTGTCATCTTGCAATGTTTAAATTTTTCAATCCTGAAGTATTACAGTTAGGAGATATTCCTGATTCACAATGAGTAATTAGTTATTTTAAAAGCTTGATTGATCTTGTTCTTTCTGGCTCTCATGGTCAGAGCCTATAATACCGGACAGTTTTAAAAAAATGTTATATTTTAATCAGGCGTAGGTGACCTTATATGTCATTCTTAGCAACGGCGGGAAAGCATTGTTGCGTAGATCAAAAAACGTGATCGGTGTCATCTAGTTGCTTGGGAACTAGATCCAGAAAATAATAAAAAATACTAAGCTGGCTCTAGTTCATAAATCACGGGATGACAGGGGAAAATGATCCACGCAACAATACCACGCGGGAATGACATATAATAATAACTGTCCGGTATTATAATCCAGCCAAGGGGTGACAGCAAAAAAAATCGAGCCATTCAATAAAGCCAAACTTTTAGCTAAGAATGACACCAAGAATATTTTCCGCTCTACGTGGGACAAGCCTTAAGCGGGAATGATATAAAAGCTATCTAATAATATTATTTTTTTTCACAATGGCACTGATTTTTTTAAATTATCTAGTGCTATTTTACTGTAGACAGAATATTAAAAAAAGAAGAAATGGTAGCGAGGGAGGGATTTGAACCCCCGACACACGGATTATGATTCCGTCGCTCTAACCAACTGAGCTACCCCGCCAAAGATGTGTTTTTATTGTGGATTTTGCTGTAAATGCGATATTTTATTGTTCTTCAGTTAGTCTTAATTGCGTCCAATCTAAAAGCGTGTTCGGTGACACCTAGTTAGCTTGTACCTAGTTATTGCATGGCTTCAATGTCATTCTCGCCTAAGGCTTGCCCCACGTGGATCAGTTTTTTCGTCATTGCGAGGAAATTACGAAGTAATTGACGAAGCAATCCAGTAAAAAATGCTAACTTATAGCATTTTTTATTATTTTTTCTGGATTGCCACGCTCCTTGCAGTCGCTCGCAATGACGACTCTTGATTTACGCAACAATGCCGCCACGGGATGACGCAGAGGGCGTTTTTCGACCCACGCAATAATGCTTCACCTACACGAAAACGAAATAAAACAATAAATTAACGTTTAGAGAATTGTGTTTTCTTACGTGCTTTATGTTGCCCGTATTTCTTACGCTCTACTACTCTAGAATCACGTGTTAAGAAGCCACCTTTACGTAAAACAGCATGAAAGTCTGGAGCTGATTGTGCTAATGCTTTAGATATACCATGCAAGATAGCACCTTTCTGCCCTGAAATACCACCCCCTCTAACTGTACAAACTATATCATACTGATTATTAGTTTTCGTTAAAGTAAAAGGTTGCAATATAGTTTTGACTTGCGTTTCAGAAGCAAAATATTGATCTAAGCTTTTTTTATTAACAATTACTTGCCCTTTTCCTGGTTTAAGCCAAACTCGTGCTATAGCGTTTTTTCTTTTACCAGTAGCATAGAATCTACCTGAATTATCCATTTTCTCTTTAGGAGTTTTAACTGTTTGTTTGTCAGCAATTAAAGCTTCCTTATTTAGCGGCTTTTCTACTTTGTCTGTTTTAATCTTTAACGTTGTCATAGTTGATTACTTCTTATTTTTTGGATTTTGGCTTGCAAAATCATAAACTACAGGCTGCTGTCCTGCGTGAGGATGTTCATTATTTGCATAAATATATAGATTACTCATTTGCTTAGCACCTAAAGCATTTCTTGTAATCATTCTTTTAACTGCCATTTTAATGACTCGCTCAGGGTGTTTACCACTTAAAATTTTACCTGCAGTAGTATCCTTAATACCGCCTGGGAATCCCGTATGTCTATAATATATCTTCCCATCTTTAGGATTTGCTTTTTTACCGGTTAATGTTACATGCTCTGCATTGATTATGATTATATTATCACCACAATCCATATGAGGAGTAAAGCTAGGTTTATGTTTACCACGAAGCATATTAGCAACTCTACTTGCAAGTCTTCCAAGTACAACATTTTTTGCGTCTATAACCCACCATTTTTTTTCAATTTCCGATGGTTTTGCAGAATAAGTTTTCACAACAATATCTTTTTAATTAAAATTTTTGAATAAAGATCTAAAGCCATATTTAATAGCATTAATACCAGTAGTTTGTCAAGTTATATTTATATTATTTTTCTATCGGTAGAAAAATATAAGTTTTTATTAGCAGTTAAACCATAATAATGGATATTATTAATGATTTTAGTAATATTTGGCACTGTACCTAAATGATCATTATTATCTAAATCAAAGCTATATAAAACACCACTCATAGAAATAATATCTAGGCTGCGACTGCCGTTATTCTCTGCTATAAAAGGTGCTAAGAAAGTAGAAGCTTTGAGTTTTTTGGAATCTTTTCCATCATTTAAATCAGCTACAAATTTTACTAAGCCTGTTTCAGGATTAAAAGCAGCTATCTGCCTTGCATTATTTGTGACAAATAAACTATTACCGATTAAGGATGTTGATTGAATATCCTCAGCATTTACTTGCCAAATAGCTGCTCCTGTATCGAGATTTAATTTAATAAGTTTACCGAGTCCTGTTGCTATATATAAATTATTATTATCATAAATAGGAGTACATAAAATGCTAGCTTCTTCAAAATTTGGTATAGCTACATGATCGAAACTTGCAAATTCAAAATTCCATTTTACTTCACCATTTTTTGTATTTAATGCAAGTATTTGTCCGGAATTATAAGTTATTATTACACTATCTTTATGTACTATCGGTGTCATGAAATAGCTTGCTGATAGAACTTCAGCTAAACTCTCATGCTCCCAAACGTTTTTTAAAGTTTCAGCATTTAAAGCTGTTGTTTGATTGCTGATTGTTTGGACTAAAACCGTGCTATCATTTAGCATAACCGGTTTTGTTCGGATGATATCAGGAAGCTGTTTTCTAATTATTTCATAACCTGTTTTTGCATCAAGTACTACTAATAATCTTGAACCATATGTTACATATAACTTATCGTTAAAATGTAGGATGCCACCACCAATATAATTATCTTTTTTATTTCGGCTTAAATTATAAGACCAAATAACTTTATTCTTTTCTATAGAGAATGCTGAAACATTTGACCTAATGTCTAACGCATAAATCATATCACCAACAAAAACAGGCTCTGTAATGGTTTTATTTTTAACAAAATCATATCGCTTGTTTTTTAACATATTTGGATTAAATGCATATATATTTGCACTATTTCCTAAATATATTGGTTCGTTAGATTGCAGAGATAATTTAGGAGTTAATTCAACTATATTTTTTACTCTTTTTGGACCAAGTGCGTTACATGCACTTAAAATAATGAGCGGTAATAATAAACTTACTATTTTCTTGATCATATTTCTCCTTTAATTCTATTATTTAGCTCTATCTAAGCCTGCAAGCAAAGCTTTTGCCTGATCTTTTAGTAAATCTGAAGTGTTATTTGATGCTACTAAAATTCTTAAATTCTTTTCTGCTTCTGCAAGCATATTGCTCTTAATATCCCAAATAGCTTTCATAATATTTGCTGTAGCCCAAAAAGGCTTATTTTCATCATCAAAATAATTTAAATATTTTACTAATTTTTCTTTATCAGCAATATCTAGATTTTCATCATCGATAACGAGACTACACCATGCAATACGAGCATATGAAGTAACGATTTCTGAATATTCCTTATTTTCAATAATCTTACCAAGTAAATCTTTGGCTTCTGAATTTTGTTGCCCTGAAAGTTTTATAGCAACTTGCTCTAGTAAAGCAATCTCTTTTATCTTAGTATCACTAATGCCAACTAAATTTTCTAAGGTACTAATAGCAAGTTCCCTATTACCTTGCACAACTTCTAAATTAACTGCTTTAACAAAAATGTCACCATTTTTTTGGTTATTTTCAATTTGCTTATTTTTATTGTTATTGTTAATGACCATTATAGTAATAGCTATTAAGGCAATAATTATTACTATAGGTAAAAGTCTTTTAAAAAAAATCAGCCTTTTTTCTTCATTTTGATCATTTAATACTTCGTCTAGAATATCTGTCATATTTTTTATTTTGATTTAGTGGTACAGCCAAATTTAAACTTAGCATCTTCCGCCATTTTTTTAGATGCAGCTGTTCTATTACTTGGAAATTCCTTATTCAGCTTATCAAGCATATTGCAAGCTTCTGTAGTCTTCTTTAATTCACCAAGTGAAAGTGCTAGCTTTAATAGACCATCAGAGGATTTTGCTCCTTTTGGCGATTCTTTATAACCTTTTAGATAATTAACAGCAGCTGTATTATAATCTTTTTGTTTAAAAAAGCATTCTCCATACCAAAAATAAGCATTACTAATCATTGAACTCTTAGGGTATTTTTGGATAAAGTTTTTGAATTTATTTTTAGCATCATCAGTCTTATTATCTTTGTAAGAAGCAAGAGCTAAATCATAAGCTTGTTTATCAGGTGCAACATCCTTGTTAGGTTCAGGAGCAGTTTTTACCTCCTCTACGCTATTAGGCATATCTTTAAGTAGGCTCACGTCAAAGACATCAGGAGTATTTTGATGTTCTGTTTCTGAGGCTTCAACATTTTCACTTAATTGTGGAATATTAGAATTTTTGCTTAATATATCAATTTTATGTTGTAGAACTTCAATTTTACCAATTAATCTTCTAATTTCTTGTTCTTGTTCATCCAATCTACTTTCAAAATCATTACTTGCTGCATATTTTAAAGGTTGTCCCTTTATAGTGCCACTTTCTGCAAACGTTAATAATGAAAATAAAAGAGTAAATATTAAAATAACTAGCTTCATATTATTTTTTATTTTTACAATAATGTTTCTTATAATACTGAAAATTTTCTAACATTCCACATGTTTTTAAAAATCTTACAATAATCTATCATATACCGCAGATATTTTAAGATTTGAAAGTCAAGTAAGTGGTAAGCCTGCACAAGCAGTAGATAACTACGTGAGCACAGGCGGATCCTAAAATTTGACCTATACGAAGATCAACTTCAAAAAGAGCAAGGAGTTCATAAGACGAGGAGCGGCAGCAGTTACTTAATACGTGAGCACCGCAGTACTTATAGAACGACGTAGCCAATTTTTGAAGTTCATCGAGTATATTTTATATTTCGATGCTGCCGTCATAAGCAAAAGTCAGTATAATAGTAGTTCCTTCATTTATTTTACTTTGCAGATCAAATTTACCATTCATAAGCTCAACTAACTTTTTAGTAAGCGGCAGTCCAAGCCCTGTACCTTCATATTTGCGGCTAAGTTCACTATCAATCTGTCCAAATGTTGACAAAGTTTTTGGTATATCTTTTTCTTCAATACCAATACCGGTATCTATAACTTTTATATATACTAATTTAGCTAGCTCATCTTTTTCCATTGTAATAGTAACACTTCCACCGGCATTTGTAAATTTTACAGCATTTGATAGAAGATTTAAAAATACTTGCTTAAGTCTTTTTGGATCTGCCTTTATAACAATATGCTCTTTCGGTGACTTGTTAACTAATTCTACTCCAGCTTGATCAGCACGAGGCTTAACAAGTATAAGTGATGAGCTAACCAGTTTATTTAAATCAAGATCAATACTATCTACTTTTAGCTTATCCGCAGAAGCCTTAGAAAGATCCAAAATATCGTTAATCATACTAAGTAGATGCTTACCGGCATCATTAATATCTTTAATATAATTTCTACTTTTTTCTGGATCTTTTTCTGACATTAAAATTTCAGAAAAGCCTATTATAGCGTTAAGAGGGGTTCGTAACTCATGACTAATATTGGCAAAGAATTTTGTATTTGAGGAGCTAGTCTTTTCTACCTTTATTATTTCAGCTTTTAAATTTCTATTTGTTACTAGCTGCTCTTCGATAATATGCCTAGCATAATTGGTATTACTAACAATTATAGTACAAAATATTATAAAAATAATAATAAAAGTTATGAAAACTTTTTGCTCAAGAGATATTATATTTTGCCACTGATTAGTAATATTAGTATTAATCTCAAGTATTGCATCTACTGGAAAATTGTTTAAATCACTACCTATAATAGGTATATAGCTAGTAATAAAAGAAGCTTTTTTTTCTGTTAAATCATTTTCATTCTGAATTATAACCCTAGGAAGTAATATATGACTTGTAACACCTTCAAGAGCACTTAACAAAGGTGCTTTTGCAGTAAGAGATCTAAAAAAATATTTATCAATTTTTGCGGTGAATATTTCAACTAAACTATCATCTGGATAATTATCCACACTATACATATTTAGCATATTACTGGTAATAAATTTATTACCGTTAAGATCATACAGAGAAATGTTAATATCAAGATTAGTAAACCAATCAGCAGTAATAATGACAAAATCAATGAATTCTTGATCTTGTAATAATTTTAAATAGCCAAATTTATGTAATTTATTAATTACATTTTCATGAGCATTCCAAATATTGCGGGTATAAAGACAAGCAATTTTAGTGTTTTGTAAAGCTACCTGTTTTACTATCATCTCTTTTATCATAAAATAACGATAAAACATCATATTTATGACAATATTAAGAAATAATACAACAAATGATAATCTGACTATATATTTATTATGGTTCATTATCACCTTATTTTTCTGTATACTCGTTTAATTTGAAAAATTGGCGTCGTTGTTTTTTGCTTTTAATCCTCACGTATTAAGTATACGCTGCGGTTAAAAGCTTTAAAACGCCTTGCTCTTTTCCAAATTAAACTTCGTCTACTCAACTCTTCATTTAGTAGTAGTGTAATGTCTCACGTCATTGCGAAGAGATTCGTAGAATCGACGCAGCAATCTCAAAAATCCTGTACTATTTCATAAGATTGTCACTTCGCTTCGCTTCTCGCAAGGCATTGCCCGCGTGGATCATTCTCCCCCCCTGTCATCCCGTGGCTTGACCACGGGATCCAGAAAAACAATTAAAAATATCAATATCATTGATATTTTTAACTGGACCTAGTGGGGTGACATAGGTGGGGCTGGTTCACTCTTATTTAACTTCCCCTTTTGTTTCCAGATTCTTATTAATAATTAACCCTGTAATTACATCATAAGCACGAGCAAATTGGTAATCTTTTTTGTATAATTCAGATAATTCGTTATCTTCTTGTTTGTTATTTTTATCTTTTGTTTCTTTTTTACTATCTTTATTTTTGGATGAATTATCTTTTTCGGCATCATTCTTCAAATAATTTTTTAAAGAACTTTCAGAAAAACGTTTATCTATTTTTTTAACCTCTGGATATTCTACTTTTGCTGGTTCAATTATAATATCAGGCTCTATACCATCTGCTTGAATAGAACGACCGCTTGGTGTGTAATATTTAGCGATAGTAAGTTTTACAGCTGCTCTTTGATTAATTTGAGTCAAAGCCTGAACTGAACCTTTACCAAAAGATTTAGTCCCAAGTATTATCGCTCTTTTATGATCTTGCAACGCTCCTGCTACTATTTCCGCAGCTGAAGCAGAATTGCCGTTTATCAGGACTATCATAGGAACTTTTGGAGCTTTCAGTGAAAACTCATTTGCTTTGGTTTCAGTATCGATCAAGTTAGCTCTACCTTTTGTCGTCAATATTATACCGGAATCAATAAAGTAATCACTAACAGCAATTGCCTGTTCTAGTATACCTCCTGCATTATTACGTATATCGAGAATAATACCTTTAATATCGTCTTTACTTTCAGATTTAAGCTTTTTTACTGCTGCTTTCAATTCAGAGATTGTTGATTCGTTAAAAGTAATAATACGTATATAAGCAATATTATTTTTTTCCAAATGTGCTTTTATTGGGTTCATTTTCACTATTTCACGAGTAAGCTCTATATCTTGTGGTTTTACCTCATCGGCTTTTATAACCAGTAATTTAACTTTAGTCCCCGGCGTACCTCGCATTTCTTTCACGGCTTTGTTAGGACCAATTGTAGATACTAACTCGTTATTCACCCCAACTATGTAATCCCCTCCTTTTAGACCAGCTTTGAATGCAGGCAAATCATCAATAGGAGATATTATTTTTATAGCCCCGCTATCATACATTATGGTAACTCCAATTCCGCCAAACTCACCTTTAGTAAATGTAAAAATATCTTCAAAATCCTCACCTGTGTAATAACCTGAATGCGGATCAAGCGAATTTAACATGCCGTTAATCGCTTCATCTATCATTTTTTGTTTATCTGGTATTTCTACGTATTCTTTTTCAACACGTTCAAATATTTCCTGAAACTGCTTATAAGCTTCTTCGTTTGTTATTTTATTTTGAGGCTCTTTCGTTTCTTCTTTAGTAGCGGCAAATACAGAAACAAAATTTATAGTAAAAAATAATGCTATAATTAAACGTAAATACATAATACTCCATTTTCATTGTCATCCCGTCATTGCGAGGAGAAACTGTAAGCTTCGACGAAGCAATCTTAGGAGTCTTGTACTACTTCATGAGATTGCTTCGTCGCTTCGCTCCTCGCAATGACGCTTATCTTAAATATCCAACTCGTTAATAATCTTATCCATTTTAACTAAAGCCTGTTCATAAATAAATTGGAATCTTTTTTCCGGCTTTTTGCCCATCAAATCATCTACTATTTTATCAACATTTTGAAAATCTTCTAAAGTAACCTTTAATAATGATCTTTTTTCTGGATGCATGGTAGTTTCTTTTAACTGCATAGGCATCATTTCACCGAGTCCTTTAAATCTACCAACTTCAATCTTAGCTTTACTACTCTTGGATAATTTATCTGTTAGTTTGGCTTTTTCCTCTTCATCATTTGCATAATAAGTTTTATTAGACTGCGTTAAGCGATAAAGTGGTGGTTTTGCTAAATATAAATGTCCATCTTCTACTAATTTTGGCATTCTTAAAAAGAAGAAAGTCATTAATAATGAAGCTATGTGAGCACCATCAACATCGGCATCAGTCATAATAATTATTTTCTCATAACGCAAGTTTTCTTTTTTATAATTCTTCATACTACCACAAGCAAGAGCTATTTCTAAATCTTGTATAGCTTGGTTATTAACTATCTTTTCAAGCGTAGAGCTTGCAACATTTAAGACTTTTCCCCATAACGGCAATACCGCTTGCGTTTCTCTATTACGTGCTTGTTTAGCTGAACCACCTGCCGAATCACCTTCTACAATAAATAATTCTGTACCTTCTGGTGAAGTTCTTGTGCAGTCAGCAAGCTTACCGGGCAGACGTAATTTTTGCGTAGCATTTTTACGAGAAATAGTTTTTTCATTTTTCTTATTTAATCTAAACTCAGCAATGGCTATAAAATGCTCAAGCAAATTATTAGCTATAATTTTGTTGCTACTAAGAAAATGGTCAAAATGGTCTTTTATAATATTTTCAGCAGGTTTGCTTACACCTTGAGATACTAATTTTTCTTTAGTTTGCCCTTGAAAAGTAGGCTCGGCTATAAAAATAGATAGTACAACACTTGCAGTTTCTAAAATATCTTCAATAGTTAGATTAGCGGTTTTTTTATTCCCAACCATTTCACCATATGCTTTAAGTCCGCGTAGTAAAGCAGATTTAAGACCTTGTTCGTGAGTTCCGCCTAAGGGTGTTGGGACTGTATTACAGTAAGATTGAATAAATGCCGAGCTATCATTATTTTGCCAACAAATTGCCCATTCAAGCTTTATGCCGTCTTGCTCTGATTCAACATTCCCAGAAAAGATTTCTGGCGTAATTAAATCATCTGGTGTTATTTTTGAGCTTAAATAATCTTTTAAACCATTTGGGAAGTTTATTAATGCTTTCTTAGGTACATCGCTAGATGCTTCAATTTCACACTCCCATTCTATAGTAACACCTCGATATAAATAAGCTTTCGATCTTGCAAGCTCATAAACTTTTTTAGGATTAAAATGTAGTTTTTCGCCAAAAATTTCTGGATCAGGGATGAAGTTTATCGATGTACCTTTTAGCCTTTTAGGTGTTTCTTCACATATTAATTCGGTTAATTTTTCACCTTTTGCATAGCTTTGCTTATATAATTTACCCTGCTTATATACTTTAATTTCTAGATGTTCTGCTAAGGCATTAACTACTGATACCCCAACACCATGCAACCCACCAGCAGTTTGATAAACATTGCTTGAAAATTTACCGCCAGAATGAAGCGTAGTTAAAATAACTTCTAATGCTGATTTATTAGGGAATTTAGGATGATTATCGATAGGGATTCCACGACCATTATCCGATATGGTTATACTGTGATCCTGATGCATTTTTATCGTGATAATACTTGCAAAACCGGCTACAGCCTCATCCATAGAGTTATCAAGCACCTCAGAGACTAAATGATGCATAGCATTTAAGTCTGTGCCACCAATATACATACCAGGTCTTTTACGAACAGGTTCAAGCCCCTCTAATACTTCAATATCTTTTGCACTATATGTATTGTTAACTATCTTAGGTTTTTTTTCTTTGTTGAAGCTAAATAGATCGCTCATAAGTTAGAATTACGATTAAAAAAGAATTTTTTATACTTCTTTAAATTAAACTATTTAGTATAGAAAAGCAATTATGGTTTGAAGAAAATATATAATTAATAATAATGTAAGACGAGTATTAGTAACCCTTAGCTTTGGTCAGCATACACGCTATATTAGTGTTTCCACGTGCTATGGCGATATCTAGAGGATATTGACATTCAGAGTTTAAAGTAGAAATTTTTATGCCGCGTATTACTAAATATTTTGCTAGATAATAATTATCTTTATAAACAGCAGCAGTAAGTAATGTATCACCTTTATTATTTTTTTCTTGTAATATAGGGTAAACATCAAGTAAAACACGTAATTTAGAAAGGTTATTTCTATCGATTGCTCTAAAAGAGTTATCTATTGCACTACAATAAGATAAGGTAGCGGTAATATCTTTTTTCTTATTTAGATCGTTGTCATATTTAACGAAACTTTCTACAGCTTTTCTTCTATCAGCATTTGCTATCCATTCTGCTTTTTTCTGGAATAGCTTAATATATGAATATATATCCATCTGATCTAAAGTAGCCTGCTCGGTTAACTTACCAAGTATAATATCATCATCAGGTAATAATAACATTTGGCTTTCGTCTTTAGCAAATTTCGTTGCTGATTCCGTTAGTTCTGTATTAACGATATTATCTTGCTTCTTAACAACTACATTTGAAGAACTTACTGGAGTGCTTGTATTTTGTGGTTGTACCTGTTTTTGATTAGCTGGAGCTGAATTGTTAGCAGCATTAGTATTATTAGAACCTTGATTCTGATTTGCAGATAACACTTCAACAGGTTTTAATGGAGTATTCCAATCTTGTTTTTTCGGCGAATTTACATCGGCAGTAAATGTTTCTTTCGAATTATCAGTTTTGGCTGAAGAATCGGTTGTAGTTGGCATTGTTGCAGGCGGAACTACAGGCTGTACCGCTGGTATAGGCGTATTACTAGGTGCAGTTGGTGCTGTCGGTTGATTAACTGTAGGTACAGGCGTATTAGGCGTAGATGGTGTTGCCGGTACAGGTGCAGGAGTTGTTACTGGCGGTGTTACTACGTCACTTGCTGTAGGCTGATTAACTACAGGAACAGGAGTAGCTGGCATTACTGTTGGTGCTACCACTTGAGGAGGGGGCGGTGCAGTTACATTATCTTGCTGTTCATTCGCCTCTGGTGGAGGAGTAAGCTTTATATATTGATGCGTAGGTGGCAGAGCAATAGGTTGATATACTTGGGTACGTGGTGCAGGTGGTACTACATAGCTGCCTGGACGAAGAGGTGGATTAGATATAAGAGATCCAGCTACTTTAAGCTCGGGCTGTGTTTCTTCATTATTTGCAGTATTAGGCAAAGGCGTACTATTTGCTTCTTTGTTATTAGAAGATGCCACATCTTTTGTATCATCATGAGAAGCTAAATTCGTATTAGTTTGATGAGTCTGATTGCTTGCACTAGGCAATGTTGCATTACCCATATCTATAAAAGGCTCAGATGCTTCTTTTTCACTATTCGTATCACTATGTGAAGCTAAATTCATATTAGTTTGATGAGTCTGATTACTTGCACTAGGCAGTGTTGCACTACCCATATCTATAAAAGGCTCAGATGCTTCTTTCTCATTATTTGTATCATTATGTGAAGCTAAATTTGCATTAGCTTGATGAGTCTGATTGCTTGCACTAGACAGTGTTGCACTACCCATATCTATAAAAGGCTCAGATGCCTCTTTCTCGCTATTTGTATCATTATGTGAAACTAAGTTTGTATCAGTTTGATGAGTTTCATTGCTTGCATTAGGCAATTGTACTTCGTTTTTGTTAGATTCTTGTGAAACTAATTTATCACTTGGCTTATCTTGTTGTGCTTGCGGGTTAGGCAATGGAGCTTTTTTTGGTGATTTATGGAAAAATTGTTTAATCTTATCAAAAATGGACATAGATGATCTAGAGTCAGAAGTAGGCTGCTCATCTTTGCTTTTTATATCAGAATTTTGTGATGGCATAGGTAATGGCGGCGGTGCAGCAGCATAGCTTTGCAACGCAACTAGGGATAGACTTATAAAAAATAATATCCTGCATAATTTATTTAACATATATTTCCCTATTAAATAGTTATTTGAGTTTATCATCTTGTAGCAGCTTTACCTGCGTGGCTCAATTTTTCCGTCATTGCGAGGAAAAACTGTAATTTTTGTACGTGTGCAATTACAGGATGTTTAACAAGATTGCCACGTCGAAACTACGTTTCTCCTCGCAATGACGCTTAACCTAACATTCTCTACTTCCTACTATTTTGTACTAATTTTTTTATTTCACTCTCTACTAATTCTTTTACAAGCGAAGGTAGGTTTTTATCAAGCCATGTTTTAAGTTCCGGCTTTAGCATTTCGATTACTAATTCTTCAAGAGCATTTTTAGATGAAACATTATTATCTAAATTTTTATCTTTAATAGTTGAGGTGAAATCTTTTAAAATATCATTTACTTTTTCAGCAGATTTAGTTGATATTAGCTCCTCTTCATCTTGGTCTATTATTTCTGTTAACTCAAGTATATCTTCGTCCTCATTGTTTAAATTTTTACGCTCGTTAATTACTCCTTTAACAGATTTTAGAATGTCTTCTATCGACATATCTTGGCTTTCCTTACTCACTTAGAAACCTATAAACATTTTCTTTTTAATAGTCTTAAATTCCTCTTCAGGACTGAAGTATTTTACCTTAAGCTTTAAACTTTGAGCAGTTAACTCACCAGTTAATGATTTCATTTGATATGCAGTAAGTATAGAGGCTTTATAAGCATCAACACGTGTTATTTTTGCATCATAGAGCTTTTCTTCAGCACTTAAAACATCTAACATTGTTTTAGAACCTACTATTTCCTCTTGTACTGTACCATCATAAGATATCTGAGCTGCCGCTACTCCTTGATCTGCTGCAATAATACGAGATTTTGCTGCTTCAAAACCCTCCCATATACTTATAACATACGCCTGCACTTGTCTTATTGCACCATCAAGCTGTATCGCACTATTTCTTGTTTGATTTTTAGCTGATCTAATTTTTGAATATTGAGCTCCTCCATTTGGATAAATAGGAACATTAACAGATAACGTAGTAGTAACATTTCTAGTATTTATTTGCTCAGTGTTTAAATTTTGCGGATTATAATTAGTTCTACCAGATTGCAATTTTACACTTACTTGCGGCAATAATTTTCCCTTTTCTACTAACTCTTGTGCTTTTGCTGAAGTTACGCTATGTCTTGCTGAATTAATATCAGGATTTAAATTAACAGCTCTTTTTGTTAGCTCATCTAATGAATTTGGCAATCCTTGAGGTAAAATAGGCATAGCTATATCAGTAGGTTCTATACCGAATACCCTAATAAAGTTTGCTTTTTTTGCTTGGAAATCAGCATAAGCGGTTAGCTTATTCGTTTCTGCTGCTGCAAGCCCTGCTCTTGCAGTTGCTATATCTATCTCAGTTGCTTCACCAAGCCTTAATTTTTCTTCTACAGTGTTTACTTGTTGGATATTAGTACGAACTCTACTTTCTGAAATATCATATTTCTCTTTACTTTCAAAATAATCAAGATAAGCGGTGATTAAATCTAATAATACTTTTTGCTCACTAGAATAATATTGACCACGTGACGATCTAAAAGCTGCCTGTGCAGATCTAAGAGCAGCAACATCTGAACCACCATTAAATAAAGATTGTTCAATTACCACTGTCGCTTGATTATTATCTACTTCCGGGGGGCTGTTAAGTTGTTGAGCATATCTCCTAGCATATTTGGTTTTACTATTATTTCTGTTAACACTCAACGCTGCATTAGGCATAAATCCTGAAAAAGCTTGAGGAAATTGCTCAATAGAATTAACAAATTTAACTCTTGCAGTCTTCAGATCATTGTTATTTTTATACCCTTCTGTTAAAGCTTCTTGCAAATCTATTGCAATAACGGGAGAAGTTAGTAATAATGAGAAAATAAATATAGTTAACTTACGCATAAATTTTTTAAATGAGTTGGTAATATGGTAGTAAGATTAGTTTAATCTTTCAAGAATATAGCTATTTTTAAGTTAGATAATATAATACTATGTAACAATGTTAGCACGTAATATAACAAAAATTAATTCTAAGGGCAATGATAACTATTTTATATTTCATTTTTCTACACAAAGCGTTACAATTAATTAATAATTGATAATAAATAACATATATGCCTAAAACTCTAATAGATTTTTCTCAGTTTGTTGGTTTAAGTAAAGAACAAGAAACAGAGTTATTAAACCTTTTAAAAAGACTAAATAGTTTTTCTGGTTCTTTAAAAACTAATATAAAAGATTTAGAAGCTAATATTCTTATTATTTTAAAAAGCTCCTTAAAAGAATTAGCACAAACTGAAAATTTAGATTTAGAGAAGATAGAAAAACTTTTTAACAAAACAGTAAAAACATCTCTTAGTGAATTATCAAGATCAGTTAAAGACAAAAGATATATTTCTATTTGACGGAATTATCGTAGAAAAATGTTTAAGTGTTTTAGAACAAGTTCTAAAATTTCAAAAAGAATTAGATGAAGTTTATCCTGGTGCTTCTAAGAAAATTATAACATCATTAGAAAATATATTAATTACTGTAATTGCAACTCAACTACCTATTCTTTCAACGTTCATAAAAGCAAGCGGTATACTTGAAAAAGTCAATAATCTCATCGACCATGAAAAACTATTGCCAAAAATAAAAAAATGGCATAACGATATTAAAAATATGCAACAAGAAATAAAGGATAATAAAAACCTTAAGGACGTTTATAAAAAAGCTGAACAAGTTGCCGAAATTTCAGAAATATCCAAAGATCCTGTTAAGAAAATTATTGAAATTTCAAAAGTTTCAGAAATATCAAAAGAATCTATTGAGAAAGTAATTAAAATAGCAAAAAATCCTAATAATGAATCATCGTTAGATTACGTGATAGAAGCTAACAAAGCTATACCGCAAACTACTAAAGAGGTAGAAGAAAAAATATCAAAAATAAAAAGTGATGTAGAAAAAGCACTTCCTGAAGAGATAAAAGATGAAAAATTGCATTCCATCAAAAATACTATTAGTGATAGATTAAATAGTACAAAAACAGAATTATTAAAAGCAGCAAACCCTGAAACTCCTTTTGTTGATAAAATAACTTCTTTATTTAAAGCAGCAGAAGCAGCTACCAAAATTGCAAGTGATGTGAAAAAAATAGCAGGAGTAATACCAGGGGGACAAAAATTAGAAAGCGTTATAAGCGGGATAATAACAACTAACCTAATACCTAAGCCGATTTTAACAATAGCTAAATTAGCTCCTGAGGTAGCAGAGTTAGTTAAAGTAGGTAAGGCAATAATTACAGTGCTTTCCAAATCACAAAACTTAAATCAAACACAAGGCAGGTCAAAAAGTGCTTAATACTCATATTTTAATTGCTATAGGATGTTTATTAGTATTAGTAATATATTTAATATATAAAACAGCATCACGTAAAAAAAATATTACGACTTCTGGAGAAAATAATTCTGAGGAAACTTTTGCTCTTAATAACAAAAATCAGGATAATAAAAAACTCACCTTACAAGAACGAATAGAATTATCTTGGAAATTTCTTTATGACATTACAGAAACTATTCTCAATAAATTTACTAAAGATGATATAACTTTAGTGAATAAATGTGGTCGTGTTTTACTTGAAAACGGAGCACGCTATGAACATATAGTTGATCTGGCGATCCCTCATGCCAAATCCCATACTCAATCTGTAGAGCAAGAGCAAACTAAAGGCAAAAAAACTTTAGGGGTGTAATTTTTCTACCTTGAAAAAAGCATATACTCGACGTATAAACTACTCTATCCACTTTTCATTTATTAGCGATATACAATCCTTGTAAATATTTTTTTAAAAGATATTATTAGAAAGTTATAGTTAAAAATAATTGCAATTAATGAGCAAATTGAAACAAGGAACATTTATCACTTTTGAGGGAGGGGAAGGAATTGGCAAATCTACCCAATGTCAAATGTTATACGAATATCTAAAATCCCAAAATATTCCCGTAATTTTAACCCGTGAAGTTGGCGGCACTAGCGTAGCAGAAAAGATGCGTGAGATCCTAGTGCATACCGATCTACTGCCGATGTCTGAACTACTGCAAGCTATGGCAGCACGTTATGACCATATGGTAAAAAAAATTATACCGGCTTTACAGGCAGGGAAAATAGTAATATGCGACCGGTTTATTGACTCAACAGCCTGCTATCAAGGATTAGAGCTAGAAAACGGTATAGAACTCGTATATAATCTGTACAAAGACTTAATGCCGCCTCTTATGCCGGACATTACCTTTTTTATTGATGTAGAATCTTCTATTGCCATTGAGCGGGTAAATTCACGAAATATGAGCAATAAATTTGACGTAAGAGGGTTAGATTTTTACAATAAAATTTATGATTGCTTTAAAGGATTAAGTAAAAAATTTCCTGAGAGAATAGTAACAATTAAGGCTTCCGATCTTGATCCTACGCAAGTACACAAGTTAATAAAAAAACACTTAAATTTAATATGAATAATACCTATTATATTACCACTCCCATATATTATGTTAATGATGTCCCGCATATTGGGCATGCTTATACCAGCGTTGCAAGTGACGTGATTGCCCGCTTTATGCGTCTTAGCGGTCGTGAAGTCATGTTTTTAACAGGCACTGATGAACATGGGCAGAAAGTAGAAAAAGCTGCTATTAATAAAAATATTGATCCGCAAAAATTTACTGATCAGACTTCTCAAAGTTTTCGTCATCTTATGACTGCCATGCATATTTCAAATGATGATTTTATCAGAACAACGGAAGAAAGGCATAAAAAAGCAGTAGCTATGTTTTGGCAGAAATTACTAGATAACGGCTTTATTTATGAGGGTTTTTATGAGGGCTGGTATGCCGTTCGTGATGAAGCTTTTTATGATGAATCTGAGCTAACAGCGGACAAATTAGCCCCAACCGGTGCAACTGTGGAATGGGTTAAAGAACCTAGCTATTTCTTTAATCTTTCAAAATGGCAAGATAAATTGCTTGAGTTTTATAAGCTAAACCCTGATTTTATCAGACCTATATCAAGACGTAACGAGGTCATCAGCTTTGTTAAGTCAGGTCTAAAAGATTTGTCCGTATCACGCACCACTTTTAACTGGGGTATCAAAGTCCCAAACGATAATAAGCACGTGATTTATGTATGGCTTGATGCACTTGCTAATTATATCTCAGCCCTTGGTTATCCTGATCAAAATAGCAATTACGGCAAGTTTTGGCCAGCAAATTTACAGGTAGTCGGCAAAGATATTCTACGTTTCCATGCCGTTTATTGGCCTGCTTTCTTAATGGCTGCTGAAGTTCCACTGCCTAAGACAATTATGGCACATGGTTGGTGGACTAATGAGGGACAGAAAATTTCTAAATCACTTGGGAATACCATTGATCCGATTAAGCTGATAGAAGAGTTTGGTGTTGATCAGGTTAGATATTTTTTAATGCGTGAGATAACATTTGGAGCAGATGGTAACTTTGCCCGCAGCAATCTAATTACCCGTATTAATAGCGAATTATCCAATAAGATCGGTAATTTATTGCAACGTACTACTTCTTTTGTTTATAAAAATAATGATGGTAAAGTGCCGGCAATCACGCAAGATGCAATTAATAAAATATATGAGTTACCGCTTTTAAAAACAGCAATTAACTCTGCTAAACAGAATATTCTGCTAATGGAAAAAACCGAAATTAACAAGATTCTTGATAATATTATTAATTTAGCCGAAGAAGCAAATATTTATATTGATAGCGAAGCTCCTTGGAATTTGAAAAAAACAGACCCTGAGAAAATGCTAGAGGTGTTATATGCTCTGCTAGAAACTTTGCGTTATATCGCCATAATGCTTCAGGCTTTTATGCCAAGTTCTGCTGGTAAAATGCTTGATCAGCTAGGGGTAAACGCAGAAGAGCGTTTATTTAAGCATTTATCGCTTGAGTTTGCTTTAACACCAGCTAGCGATATTCTAGAACCGGTTATAGTATTTCCAAGGTTTGAGTAATATTTCACGTCATTGCGAGAAGAAACTGAAAGTTTCGACGAAGCAATCTCAGGATGCTTCACTGGATTGCCTCCGCCCTCGGCTTTGCCTCTCCTCGCAAAGGCATTGTTGCGTGGATACCAAATCGTCTGAGCTACGCGACTGCAAGGAGCGTGGCAATCTAGAAAAAATAATAAAAAATGCTATAAGTTAACATTTTTTACTGGATTGCTTCGTCAAAACTTATAGTTTTTCCTCGCAATGACGGTCTCTACCCCCTTTCACTTATTAGAAACACATATGCTAATAGATTCACATTGCCATCTTAACTTACTAAAAGATGTAGAAATAGACAACATAATCAAACAAGCTATAGAAAATAACGTGCAATATATGCAAACTATTTGCACTAAACTTGATGACTTTCCGGTTATTTTAGAAATAGCGGAAAAATATAAAAATATTTTTGCATCTGTCGGTGTACATCCGTGCGAGGTAAATAAAGAACGACATTGCGAAGCACTGCAAGTGCTTTGGCAATCTCAGGAAATTTTAATGAGATTGCCACGTCAAGGCTTCGCCTTTCCTCGCAATGACGCTACAACAATTATAGAACTTACTAATCACCCCAAAATCATTGGAATAGGTGAAACTGGGCTTGATTATTATCACGAGCCTTATGATAAAAAACTACAAAAAAATTTCTTATTACATCATATAGAAGCTGCGGCTACGACAAAGTTACCGCTTATTGTTCACACAAGAGAAGCAGACCATGATACTATAGATATTTTAACCTCGGAAATGCGTAATAATAAATTTCCTGGGTTGATACATTGCTTTACTTCTTCAAAAAAGCTAGCGGAAAAAATGCTAGATATCGGTTTATATATTTCAATGTCAGGTATTATAACTTTTAAAAATGCAACTGATTTGCAGGAAATAGTTAAATATGTGCCACTTGATAGGTTACTGATTGAAACCGATGCACCTTATCTAGCCCCTACCCCTATGCGTGGCAAACAAAACGAACCGGCTTTCGTTAGATATGTTGCTGAGAAAGTCGCCGAACTCAAAAATATCCCCTCCAAAGAAGTAGCAAATGCTACTACTAATAACTTCAAAACATTATTTTCTAAATTTATAAATTACGTAAATTCTAGTGATTAATAATTAAAGAATGTGCTAAACATTCTGTAGGAAAACAAGCAAAACTTTGGTCTTTCGAAGTAAAAACAGAAATTACACGCAGTAATTTACGAGAGTCTTTTTTTCAAGCTTTGTCAAATTCCTCTTGGGCTCACTTTGGGTATTTGGTTGCTGCTGATTTAATTGAAAGTAAACAAAATGATACTCGACATGAATTAGAAATGCTATGTGCAAGGCATGATATAGGCTTCATTTTATTAGACAAAAAAGATCCTAAAAATAGTAATATATTAATTCCGGCTAAAGAAAAGTCCGAGGTTGATTGGAACATAGCTAATAGACTAGCTGAAGAGAATAAAGATTTTGAGAGTTATCTAAATAAATTTGATACATTTTACAAAAAACAAAGTATAACTGACATTAGTTGGTTTGATCCTGATCCATATTTTAAAAAATCTAAAAAAACAAACCAAAAACTAAAAAGAAAAAATAACTAAAATACTTTCTTATTAGTACCGGATAATTATTAAAAAAGAATTTGTCATTGCCAGGATATGCATAGCTAAAAGGGCGTGGCAATCTAGAAAAAATAATAAAAAATACTATGATTTAGTATTTTTTATACTTCCTTGCTTAGTCAATTATTTCATAATTTCCTCACAATGACAGATAAAACTATAGTCAATTCCATTGAATTTTGTGACAGGCATGATGGTAGATCCTATAATAATAGGCGAGACAACGAGCGACCTGCTACATGCGTTCAAATCAGTTTACTATACATTGCACTTAAAAGCCTATAAAATCAGATTGACTTATTTAAAGTTTTGCCTAGAATCATTTTGGAGCAGCTAAAGGCTGTTCTTGGGTGTCGAAACCCTAACGGCAAGAGGTTTAAATCAGCCTTTAAATGATTTTCCTCGATCATATCAGGGTCGGGGAGGTTGTAGCCATGTTCAGGGCTTAAAGTTAATACTTTAAGCCTAAAAGCTACTCAGCTGTTCTTGTCGACGGTTTTCGAACTCCCCGGTCACCAAACAAGCTTTGCTTCTTGGTGATCAAAATTAAATTAATTTAAAGGAGATTAAACCGTTATGAACAATATTGTAGAAAAAAGAATAGCCCTTATCGAGCCATATTTAGATTTTATTATTAAAAGCGAAGAATTATTGCGGGAAATCTATCCAGATGGGATAGATAGGGATTTAATGATAGAATTTATTTTAGCTAAGAAACCTTATAAATCTTATGCTTATTATACTCTAATTCGTAGTTTATTCAAATTGCCATGCAATAAAATTATACTTATAATTGATAAACAATTGCTAAAATCTTTCCTGGGTTTATTCCGCTCTATTATCCTTGGTACTTTATCATATCTCAAGCTAATTAAAATTTTTATCTATGATGAAAATGATTTCGTTCTAGATATAAAAGCCTTAAAAAGTAATGAAAATTACTTCTGGTCTTATAAAATCAATTACTTAAAAAAATTAATTAATGGAAAGTAATTAGTTTTGTTGTGTGGATCATTTTTCCGTCATTGCAAGAAAATTACGGCTTTATTGCATGGCTCGAAAAATGCCATATATGTCATTCAATAGTACCCGACAGTTTTTATTCTATGTCATTCCTACAAAGGGATTGTTGGGTGGATCGAAAAGCACCCTCGATGTCATCCCGTGGCTTGACCACGGGATCCAGTTAAAAATACTAATAAAATTAGTATTTTTTATTATTTTTTCTGGATTGCCGCACTCGCTTTACTCACTCGCAATGACAATTTGGTATCCACACGGGCAATGCCTTCCCGCTTCTGCTGGAATGACATTAAGCCTTATTTTGTCTCTTTTATCTTTTGAGCTTCAACTTGCGGTGCTTCTTGCTCTTGTTGTTTTTTATATTCTTCTGCTTTTTCTTCAATATAATTAAAAAAGAAATAAGTAAAAGTTAAAAAACTAGTTAGAATAATTGCAAGAGTTATTAATATTGCTTTGAGTTGTTTGCGTGAATCTTCTGCTCTTAGTCGTTTCTCTTCTTCATCAATTTCAGATTCAGATAATAATATTTGTTCTTCTGTTGTATTTTCCATGTTATAACTCACAATATGATTTAGTTTTTTTAGTAACATAGAAATCAATTCTGTGATTTAAATTAACTCCGCTGTTACTTAACGTATAAATAGACTTATGTTAATGACGGAGCTTAAACATCATTATTTTAAACAAATTAAGGTACATACTTTTTTTCTTTTAAAAACAGCATTACATGCTACTTTTAAAAGAAGATTTTAATTTTTTATACCTTTCATTTATTAGGGATATATAGGGAATATATAAACAAGTCAATAATTAAACTATTAAATTATAAATATTTTATTAGTAAATTGATTATTTTACACTTCTCAAGCTTAATTTCCCAGTAGATCAGAAGAATGAATATAATCATGTGAGCTAAAATTATATCCGTTCCCATAACTATTATCATAACCATCGCTAATAGCTGAATTATATAAAGAAGGTAAATGAGCTGACGATATTGCATCATCAAGACAAATAAGCAAATTTTTTCCTAAATAATTCTCAATAAAATTATTAGCTGTATATTCTAATATTGTATATTTTGATGGCTCAGATTCAATAATTTTTCTACAATCTCTATTTCCTAATTTATAACCTATCAATGTTAATAACATAGAATTATATTCATCTTTTGGCTGATTAAAAAAGCCTATCTCATAAACCTTAGCAAGAACATAACAAGCTTCAGTATTTTTATTCATAATATCAGCTTTAAAACTTTCTAATATTTTATTAACTTCTCCTTCAAGGGATAAAATATTTACTATAAAGTTATTTGCAAAACTTTTATAATCTATCATGGATGAATCTAAAGTGGCATTAAGAAGAGCTTTAAATAAGATTTTAGCTTGCTGTATATTGTTGTGAGGCTTTAACTTATACGATTTATGTATTAAATTATTAAATACTTCCAAATTACTACATCTACTCACTTCAAATTTCTCCCATTTTCATTACTAATTCTTTTATTTCTGTCATTCTTGATTTATTGGCAACTAAAAGACCCTGTATAGTATTGATAACCATCACATTGTCAAGCCCTATCACTGTCGTTACTTTGCTATTAGAACTAATGAAAGAATTAGTGGTATTACTAATTATTACATTCCCCTCACAGTAATTATCCTGTATGTTTTGTTGCTTTAATTCCAATAAAGAAGACCAGCTGCCAAGATCATTCCAAATAAAATCCGCTTTGACCATAACCATTTGAGAAATATATTCCATTATAGCGTGATCTATCGAAATAGATTCGGCTTCGTTATATATAGGCGAGTTTATTACTATATTATTTTTAGTTTTTATAGCACTATCATATGCCGCAGCTGCAATTTTAAATAATTGAGGTTGTATACCCATCGCTAAACTTAAGAAAAAACTAATATCATATATAAAAATTCCTGAATTCCAAAAATATTCATTACTACTACAATATCTTTCTGCTTCCTTAAATTCAGGTTTTTCAATAAAATTGTCAACTTGGTAAATATTTTCTGCAATCGAAATTCCCGATTTTATATAGCCATACTCGGTATTTACGCTATTTATTGGAATACCGATAATACAAATTCCATATTGCTCAACAAAACATAAAGCTTTATTTATAGTATTGAAGTAATTTTCTTCATCTTCTATATGATGGTCCGCCGGTAGTAATACTAACCTATCGAACCCTTGTGCCTTAGCTGACAGAGCCGTAATAATTGCACAAATTGCTGTATTTTTCTGCTCCGGTTCGGTGATGAATTCAAATTCTATTTCTATATCTGCTGCTTGCTGTTTAGTAATTTCTTCATATTGGTTAGAGGTAATTATTGTAGGTTTCCCTAAAAATTTATTTCTGATTAAAGTTTGCTGTAATAAAGTTAAATCACCTAATATTTTTTTAAATTGCTTTGGTTTATTACTGGCAGATAGAGGCCATAACCTCTTACCACTACCACCTGCCATAATAACCGGCTTTACTTTCATATGATTTCAACTATTGATTGAATAAATAATGACAGGCTTTATAGATGGCTTTAAAAAATAAGTCAAGCTTTTTGACAGATTTTACAATAAAAAGTACTTCTTCCTGAGTGTTTTGTCTTAATAATGTTATTAGAGCAGCTTAGGCACTCTTGCCCGTCTCTTGCATAAACCATAAGTTGCTGTGTAAAATAGCCTGGTTTATTATCACCATTAACAAAATCTTTAAGAGTAGTGCCGCCAGCAATTATAGCTTTAGATAGAACATTCTTAACTGCTGCAATTAAATTCTTTATCTCATCATCGTTTAAATCTTTTCCGAATTTATCAGGATGAATTTTAGCTAAATGAAGACTTTCAGAAGCATAAATATTGCCGACTCCAACGACAATTCTATTATCCATGAGTAAATTTTTTATCGGTACTTTTTTATTCATTAGCTTACTTTTTAAATATTGAAGCTCAAATAAATCAGATAGAGGTTCTAACGCTAGATTAGCAAAAAAATCTTTCTCCAAAAGCTCGGTACGAAAGCTGTAAATCATCCCAAATCTTCGAGTATCGTTAAAAATCAGCTTTTCATTATTACTTAAGTTAAAAACTACATGGTCATGTTTTTTGGCTTCGTAGCCTGTAGATTGCAGTGTAAACCTACCGCTCATACCTAAGTGAACTATTAAAGAATGATTATTATCAAAGTCGATTATTAAATATTTGGCACGACGCCTAACATTTATTATATTCGTATTTACGATTTGGTCAGCTAAATCAGCAGATAATTTATAACGTAGATTATCTCTTTTAAACTCCACTTTCTTTATAACAAGCCCTATTAATTTACTTTCTAGGGAATTTTTTAAAGTTTCTACTTCAGGAAGTTCCGGCATTTTTACTATTATTTTAATAATTTTATGTTTATACTATATTTAATTGAATATACATAATGGAAACTATTATGCGAACTGTTAATGTCATCCCGTGGCTTGTCCACGGGATCCAGTTAAAAATACGTCAGTATTTTTTATTGTTTTTTTGGATCCCGTGGACAAGCCACGGGATGACAGAGCCGATCCATATAACATATAAACCAAATGAACCAAACAAATTTTGGATTTAAGAAAATAAAAGCAAACGAAAAACAATCGCTCGTAAATAGCGTTTTTTCTAACGTTGCTGATAAATACGACTTAATGAATGATCTTATGAGCTTTGGAATGCATCGCTTATGGAAAGATGAGTTTATTAGACAAGTCCCAAATCTTAACTCTAATATATTAGATGTTGCTAGCGGTAGCGGCGATATTGCTTTGAAGCTTGCTAAAAAAGCGAAAGATAGGGGTAGTAACATCTCTTTAACTTTAAGCGATATTAATGAAGAAATGCTAAGGCAGGCTAAGAAAAAATCAATTGATCTAAACTTATTTCAGAATCTTAAATTTACTGTAGCAACTGCCGAAGAATTACCATTTCCTGATAATAGCTTTGACTATTATACCATTGCATTTGGGATTCGAAACGTTCCTGATATTAATAAAGCTCTAAAAGAAGCTTATAGAGTTTTAAAACCTATGGGTAAGTTTGTCTGTCTTGAATTTTCCAAGGTAAAAGAAAGTTTATTACAAGATTTCTACAAATTCTATTCGTTTAATGTTATCCCTAAAATTGGTCAAATAATTACCGGCAATAAAGAAGCCTATGACTATTTAGTTGAAAGTATAGACTTATTTCCATCGCAAGACGAGTTTAGAATAATGATTAAAGAGGCAGGCTTTGAAGAAATTAACTATAAAAACCTAAGCGGCGGCATTGTTGCCATTCATAGTGCATATAAGTTATGATTTGTAATTTTTTTAATTTATTACGTATTTTTCATATCATTAGCAAAAAACAAATTTTGACTAATACTTCTAATGTTAAAATACCTAAAGATATTAGATTTATTGGCTATATATTAGCATTATTTTTTGCTCCATTATCGTTATTTAGAAAATCAAAAGAAGATTACGGCAAACACTTAATAGAAACTTTAAGCAGCCTTGGACCGATTTATATAAAATTTGGGCAAACGCTTTCCACTAGACCTGATTTAGTAGGAACACAAATAGCAGATTACTTAAGATTGTTACAGGATAAATTACCACCATTTGACAGTAAGGTGGCTAGGAGGATGGTAACGTCATTGCGAGGAGACATTTATGTCGATGAAGCAATCTCAGCAAGCAAGAAAAAGATTGCCACGCAGTCTTCGACTGCTCGCAATAACGCCCCCCTCCCGTTCTTACACTTCAATGACACGCCTATAGCTGCTGCATCGATCTCGCAGGTACATAAGGCACAGCTTACAACAGGTGAATATGTAGCGGTGAAAATATTGCGTCCTAATATTCATAAAAAATATAATAGGGATATCAGGCTATTATATTTCCTTGCAAAAATTGCCTCAAAATTTTCTAAAGCAAAAAGGCTAAAACCTCTTAAAGTAGTTGATAAATTTCATGAAACTATGAAATTTGAGCTTGATTTACGCCTCGAGGCTGCTGCTGCTTCAGAGCTTGCTGATAATATGCGTAAAGATCATAACGTAATAATCCCTAAAATATATTGGGATCTAACATCAGAAAATATACTAACTACGCAGTGGTTAGAAGGCACTTCTATATATGATACTCCGCTATTAAAAGAAATGGGGCTAGAGCCTGCAAAAATAGCCCAAAACTTTGCCGTAATGTTCTTTAACCAAGCTTATAGAGACGGCTTTTTCCACGCTGATTTACACCTAGGAAATATTTTAGTAGATAAACTAGGTAAGCTCATTCTGCTTGATTTCGGTATTATGGGTAGACTTAAAGAAAAAGATCGTTTAGCGGTTGCCGAAAGCTTATTTGGTTTTTTAAATCGTGATTATAAATTAGTTGCCAAAGTACATTTAAAAGCTGGTTACGTCCCTATTAATACCGATTTAGATTTATTTACCCAAAGTTGCAGAGCTGTTACCGAACCGGTTGTGGGTGCACCTACTAAAAATATTTCAGTTGGTAAGTTGCTTGCTCATTTATTTAAAATCACCGAGGATTTTGGTATGGAAGTGCAGCCGGATCTATTATTATTACAAAAAACTTTAATAATGGTCGAAGGGATAGGTAGACAATTGGACGAAAACGTTAATATGTGGCAACTTGCTGAACCTTGGATTAAAAAATGGGCTATCAAAAACCTTAGCCCTGAAGCAAAAATATTACGTCTAGTAAAGCATCATTTAGAAAAATTATATGATAAAGTAGATGAATTAGACTAAAAATCTTGTAATTATTTTGTTAAAGTTATATTGTAAATTCAAATTCATATTATGAAATTGCAAGGATGATAGAAAGAAATTATTACTTAGAATACATCAAAGATTCTTTTGATATATTCCCTATATGTGCCATTCTTGGACCAAGACAGTGCGGGAAAACTACCTTAGCACATAGCTATATCAAGCAACTTAATGATAAAAATTATTTTTTTGATTTAGAAGATCCATCCCATTTAGATCAGCTTAAAAATCCTAAAGCAACTCTAGACCCACTAGATGGATTAATAGTTATCGATGAAATTCAAAGGCAGCCGGAACTTTTCCCTTATTTACGTGTTCTTGCTGATTATTCAAATAAAAAATTCTTAATTTTAGGCAGTGCATCAGGTGAATTACTTAGACAATCCTCAGAATCATTAGCAGGTCGCATTGAATATACAGAACTTACGCCGTTCAGTTTAACAGAAATAACTGACTTTAAAGAATTATGGCTAAGAGGCGGATTTCCAAAATCATATTTAGCAAAAAATCATGATTTAAGCCTTAGATGGCGTAACAGCTACATTACTAGCTTTATCGAGCGTGATTTACCGGCTCTTGGAATATCCCTTAATCCGCATCTAATGAGGCAATTATGGATGATGCTTGCCCATAATCACGGACAGTTACTAAATTATAGCGAACTTGGAAGATCGCTTGGCTTAACTGATATGACTATCAGACGTTACACTGAAATATTAGAACAAACTTTCATGATTAGACTGTTAAAACCTTGGCATGAAAATATTTCAAAACGTCAAGTTAAAGCACCAAAAGTTTACATACGAGATAGTGGGATATTACATGCGTTACTAGGAGTTAACGAAAATGATTGGTATGTTCACCCTAAGCGAGGTCTATCCTTTGAAGGATTTGTAATAGAGGAACTAATACGTAAATTTAAAATAGATGCAGAATGTTTTTTTTGGCGAACACAAACAGGAGCTGAATTAGATTTATTAATTATTAAGAATGGTAAAAAATATGGTTTTGAAGTAAAAAACTCTGACACTCCTGAAATTACTAAATCTATGCATATTGCTCTTACTGATCTAAAATTAGAACATCTATATATAGTAACGAGTGGCAACAGCACATATAAAAAAACCGAAAACATAACCATAATCGGAATAGAAAAATTATCTGATTTACAACTTACTTGAATTAGAAATATTTAAACTATTGTAATATAACCATACTCCTAAAGATTAATAAAAATTAAAATATAAATTTTTATAAACCTTTAAATAATTATAGTAAACTAATATTAACTAAATTATGCAAAGGTTGTGGAATGTCTAAGAACCAAGATCAGGAATCCCTCGATAAAATAAAGCAGCAGCTTGATGAAGAATATCAAAATCTTACTTATCTAGAAACAGGCTGGGCAGCTCTTGGGATCGAAACCGGTAATAAAAAATATGATGAATTAAATAAGAAATATTTAGATCTTAATAAGGGTAATTTGGGTATAATACAAACAGTTACCCAGGCTGTTAGTGATGGTGCTAGTGCTTTACAATTTACTTGGGAAGCGGCTCAAGTTTTACCTGATCTTGTGACAGAATTTAATAACTTAAAAGCTGCCAAGAACGCTGCTGATAGTGCCGGCTCTATTGAAGCTGGTAGCAAAATGATACAAGATGCTGAACCGCTTATAAAAAAATGTGCTGATATTTTACATTCAACAAGTATATCAAATAGTTCTAAGGAAGCTATTTTAGAATCTACTGTTATTCCATATGTTCTTACGCCTATTTTAAATAAGCGATTTGGTAAAATAACTAAGAATTTTCAAACTTCCGAAACAGAAAAAATAAATGTATTGGATGGCATCAGCCCTAAATTTATTAGAGAATTATCTACACTTGGAGTAGATATAATATCTAAAGCATTAGAAAATGATCTAAATCCAAAAGTGCAAGGAATATATAAGAATATTAAACAAAAAAATGAATCATCCCAAGCTAATATATTACAAAATATACGTGAGATTATTACTTCAGATCAATTAAGCCCTGTTCTTAAGAAAGATCTAGTAAATTTTCTAAAAAAGCCTGAGAGTCAGAAAGAAATAGCTCAGTTTGCAGAAAATATAATAAATAATAAAGCACAAAAATTTGCTAAGCCTGAATTAATTATAAATACAGTAGCATTACTTGCAAATTCTAGTGATAAATTCATCGAAAGTGCCCCTGCCGCTATAGATGCTTTGAATCAATTTAAAGCAAATCAGCGTTGGTCTAATACCAACCTAAATATGGCAGGATTAGATACTACAAGCAAAAAAGATTTATTAGCAGCAAAAAAGCCTGAAGTAGTAGAATTGGTTAAAAATGCTAAGATTATTATAGATAATTTATCTCCTGTTTTAGAAAAAGAATTGCCAAAATATTTGAAGGATAATCAAGAAAATATATTAGCTGTTTTAAAACATTCTACAGTGACAGAAAGAATAAAATCCTCAGGAAAAGATCCAGAATTTATACATAAAGCAGCAGAAGCGTCAATGCCTTTCTTACAGGATGCTATGCCATCAATTACTAAACTTGCTAATTTCGCCCTTGCCGATAGTGATAAAGTTGCCGATATAATGCAAAAAGCTGCATTAATTAAGTCACTTCCAAAAGAAGAAAAAGTATTACTTCGTACTTTAATAGAAATAAAAAATAATAACCCTGAAATAAATAAGATAATTGAGAAAGATATACCTGACTTATTAACAACACATGCAAAAACTTTAGGACCTATTGTACAGGAATTTTTAGATACAAAACCAATAGGACAAAAACTAAAATTAGAAGGTAAAAAGTTAGTAGAACTAGCCGGTAAACATGCACCTGAATTAATTAAAATTGCCGATAAGATAAATAAACATGAATATGGTGGGGTTATAGTACCGGCGTTTAAATTATTAGCAGACCCAAAAGTTCTAGGATTAGTCGCAAAAAGTATAGTTAATTTAGGAACAAGTACACTTAGTAAAAAACCGGTAGGACCTCACACAAATAAGGTATTAGAAGAAAGACAAAACAATGTTGGTAAGCAAACTAGTAGAGGAGCATAAAAAATTAATTTTGTTATTATTTTGTTAAAATTATCCTTGTAAATTCAAAATCTTATTATGAAATTGCAAGGTTGATAATAATTTATATGTTATAATTTTCCCAATTTACAACTTACTTAAGCTCGTTTTTTTTCACATTCTTGAATTAAAATATCAGCCGGTATATGTAATTCTTTATGTAACTTTCTAATCATAGGTAGAGTTAATGTTCTTTTTTTGTTAAGAATTTCTGATACTCTACTTCTAGAACCTATGCTTTTTTCTAAATCTTTACGAGAAAGTCCTAATTGCTCTAATCTAAAGTTTATAGCTTCGATAGGATCAGGAATTTCTATTTTATAATGCTTATTCTCATAATCTTCTACTAATAAAGATAATATTTCTAACTTTTCTGTTTCTGCTGAGTTTACAGGTGCATATAATAGCTTGTCAATTTCTCTCAAAACCTCATTATATTCTTCTTCTGTTTTTATGATATGTAATTCCACTTAAACCTCTCTAGCATTAATTTTATCATATAGCAAAAAGCAATAAGGTTTAGACATTAAATTTACGAGCGAGATGGTATTGTTGCGTAGATCATTCTCCTTCCTGTCATCCCGTGATTTATTCACGGGATCCAGTTAAAAATACTAATAAAATTAGTATTTTTTATTATTTTCTGGATCTAGTTCCCAAGCCACGGTATGACTACCTTAGGGCGTTTTTCGATCTACGCAACAATACCGAGCGAGATTGCGGAGCGTATAAAAATACGTGAGCACAATCGAGACTCGCAAAATTTCATGTATAAACCTTATCGATTGAAGCTATATTCTGCATGAGTTCCTACAAATCAATAGTATCGGACAGTTTTCCTAGTTTTCTGGATGGCTCGGTGAAGACGTTCTTATGATGTCATTCCTGCGAAAGCAGGAATCCAGCATAAAGCGAGATAAAATTGAGCTTTTAACCTCAAAAACTTGCTCATTTGTACTTTTTCTGGATTCCTGCTTTTAGCTAGGAATGACATTGTGAGATTTTCTCGAGCCATGCAGCAAAGTCGATTGTATCTTATAATATTAAGATCCCAAAAAGGGAGCAAGTAAAATATTAGGATACTATTTGGTGCTATACTACAAAATAGTAATACTAATTTGTAGTGGCATGCTAAATTAGTATTAAAATTAAATATTTCTAAAGAAAAAATAATAGAGAATTTTTATCAGACTTATGGAATGGTTTATTGTTTTGAAAACAAATTTAATATACACTTCATTAAATAAAAAGTTAGTATACGAAGGTCAACTTGGAAAAGAGTAATCGGTCTGTAAGCTGAGGAGCGGCAGCAGTTACTTAATACGTGAGCATCCAAAAACTTACAAAGACGACATAGCCAATTTTTCAAGTTCTATCTACGTATACGGATTTTTGGTTTTTATGTAGATAAACCTAATAGGAACGCCTGGCATGTCGAAAGCTTCACGCATATTATTTACTAAATATCTTGTATAGCTATCGGTTATTTTTTCCGGGTTGTTGGAAAATAATTTGAATGTAGGCGGTCTAGTTTTTGTTTGCGTCATATATTTTACACGCACTCGCTTACCACCTTTTTGCAAAGGCAATGGATGTGCTTCGGTAGTAAAATTAAGCCATTCATTTAATTTGCTGGTAGTTATTTTTTTATTCCAAGTTTTGTAAATCTTAATACAGCTATCTAATACATCGGCTATATTTTGTTTATTTTTTGCTGAGATAAATAAGGCAGGAACGCCTTTAATCTGAGGCAGATGAGTATTAATCTGATAATAAAACTCTTCTTTAAACGCTTCTTTCTCGGATTCTTTAACTAAATCCCATTTATTAACTACTATAACAATACTTCGCCTTTCATTTGCTACATGGCTTGCAATGTTTAAATCCTGCTGTTTCAAAGGCGATAAAGCATCAATCATTAAAATCACAGTATTAGCAAATTTAATGCTATTAATGGCATCTGATGCTGATAGTTTTTCTAAAGATTCTGTAATAGCGGCTTTTTTACGAAGCCCTGCCGTATCAATCAATTTGATATGATTACCTTTATACTGCCAATCAATTTCAATTGATTCACGAGTAATCCCTGCTTCCGGTCCAGTTAGCAATCTTTCATCGTTAATCAAAGCATTTATAAAAGTAGATTTTCCGGCATTAGGTCTACCGCTTACTACTATTTGCAGACAATCCCCTTTAATTGGGTCATTTATTTCTGCTTCTTCTGAATTTTCTTCGGGTAATTTGGCAATAATTTCATCATATAAATCAATCATTCCTGTGCCATGTTCGGCAGAGATAGCAACCATACTATCAAATCCAAGCTTGTAATATTCCTTATCAAAATCAAAAGCCTTTTCACATTTATTAATTACTAAGACCGCCGGCTTATTATATTTTCTAACAAAATCGCTAAGTAATTTATCATCAGGCAATATTCCGCTTCTACTATCCACCATAAAGCAAATTAAATCTGCTTCATTTATCGCTTTAGTAGTCTGCTCCATTAGTCTTTTACCAAAGCTATCAGGATTTTCTTCAAGCCCTGGCGTATCAATAAGCGAAAACTCAAACGAGCCTATTCTACCATCCGTATATTTCCTATCTCTAGTAACACCGGGTAGATCATGAACAATAGCTTTTTTACGTGTACTTAAGCGATTAAACAACGTTGATTTACCAACATTTGGACGCCCTACTAAGGCAATAATCTTTTTAGTCATTATATTTAATGTAATATTATAGCTACCAAAACAAGTAATGCACCGATAAAGCCCACTATATTTGCAATTATGATAGGAGTATTTTTTATTAAAATACCGTATAATAACCAGCTACTTAAAGCAACAGCACTTATAGTAAAAGCAGGAAGTGATACAGATGCTGCCGATTTACAGGTAAAAATTTTATGAGCTTGTACGTAAAACATGAAATTACCAACTGTACCTACTACAGTCATGTATTTTTCATAAAACTTCATGAATTTTGGAGACATATTTTTATCTTTTGATGTGAGGTTATTGATGTCATTTTTGTATGGATCGAAAAACGTCTTCGGTGTCATCCCATGGCTTGTCCACGGGATAACACCGCACAAATCCTACAAAGGAAGAGTTATTTTTATATATGCCTTCTTATGCATATCTTCGAAAAACTTCTGAGCTTTTTGAGAAATCTTTTTATTTGTTAGAAAATTTACCACATAATTATTTTCATCTTCGCTAATGTTTAAGATTTTTTTAGTACATACCTGTACTATCTCAAACTCATTATATTTTTCAAAAACATTACTTGCTTGATTAGGACTCAAATCTTTTACTATAGTTTGCTTGGCTTCTTCTATTTTACTAAGCTTATCAGTAATTACTGTCATTGTTGCGAAATTCTCATAAAGAGATTTCTTAACATCTGAACAGTTCTTTAACTTACTTTTTAAATTATTCATCTGTGCAAAAGTTTTATCACTCTTATCTTTAGAGGTAAAAATCTGCATTGACACTTCTACTTCTTTTTGGTCGCTAGATAAAATTGCTACATCTATTTCTTTATTACTTACTTGTACTGACCTTGATAAACCTGATAAAACATTCATCTTGATTAGTTCAGACTTAATTTGGGAAATAAAGCTATCAGGATTAACCGATCTACTTTTTAAATATTGAAGAAGAGAACCATGAGGCATTTTGTTACGATCTTCAATAGATTTGATAGCGTTATCTATTTCTTCTTGTGAAATTTCTTTATCACCATAATATTGGAAAAGTAAAGATTCATCAATCAAGCTTTTTATAGCTATATCACTTAACTGCTTATCCTGAGCAGGTGTTACCTCCTCAACATTGTTTAATGCCATGATCATTTTTTTTCTGGCACGAAACTCATTAAGAGTAATCGGTTCATTATTTACAAGTGCCACTATGTTTGATGTTTCAGCAACCGCACTACATGTAAAAAAAACAGTAATTATTAGTAATAATTTTTTCATATTTAACTCTGTAATATTATGTAATATTAATACAATTTAGTAGACGAAGTTTTATTTGGAAAAGAGCAAGGCGTCTTGAAGCTGATAACCGCAGCGTACATATAGTACGTGAGGATTATCAGCAAAAGACAACGTAGCCAATTTTTCAAATAAAACGAGTATACTACATATTCAGGACTCTTAAACCAACAGAAATAGTAAGCGAGGATTTAGTTTTTTTAATTCCTCTACTTTCATCGGATAAATAATCAGAATAAATCTTAGCTGCGATTCTAACACAATCTTTAGCGTATGTCACTCTAATAGTTCTAGTCAATAAATCTGCTGAGCCTTTTGAAAGATCAATACGTCCACCAATTCCAACAGACCAATTATCTGTCAATTGGTAATTGACATTTCCGTAAAATTGTCTTGCTCGATTACTTGAAAGCTGCATATCTTCTGCTCTATAATACTTTTTAAGATTTGTAAGCTGAATAAGACTCCCGGTTAAACTTATTCTACCATAATATAAATTAGCTCCTACCTCATCACGTATAGGCTTAAAATATCTATTTTTTCGAAAATCATAAAATAATTCTAAATTATCATAAATATTTCCTGAAATTTTACCAATATTTTCAGTATCACTTGCTTTCTGATATACACTATATCTAGTATTAAGAGACTGACCTAAAAATAATCTTAAATAATTTTGTTCTTTAGCAAAACTAGCGTTTAAACCATAATTTAATCTATTACCGAAATCATGGCAATCAATACCGCTATAACGATTGGATAAGAAAAGATTTTTTCCTGATAGCTCATATTTCATAGGGTCAATTATAACAAACTTCATATCTTTACTGGATAATTTACGCCCTATAGTAAAAGAAACTATCGGCTCAATAAGTACATTTATTGTTTTTGTTATAGCACCTGCGAATGGGTAACGCCATAAAGTTTGAAATTCCGGTATATTACGTTGAAGCGATTTAGCTGCTCTTGTTCTCTCAAAATAAGCCTGTTTTGTTATATAAAAATCTCCTCTATCCCGAGCAACAAACTCAAAAATTTGTCCCGAAGAAGTCATAAGATTATGAATATAAGATAATTGTAGAGAAGTTCTAGTAAGCTGCTTTCCTATCCTTTCTTTATACATTAAAGTGTTATTTTCGATAACGATATGCCTACTTTCGTCATCATTTAGACTTATTACATTTTTTGTAGTGATTTTTGGTAATACTAGTGGATAGTTAGATCTGCTATCATTACTACCTAACCCTTGCGAAGTTAAAGCTTCTATCTGAAAATAATCCGCCTTGTGAATCTTATTTAAAAATACCCTAGAAGTTAGGTATGAAGCATAGTTATTATAATAATTTTTTAAATAAGCTTTATCAGACGTACGCTCTGCTTTAAAACCATAATTATAAACTTTATCACTACTATAAAAATTACCATTTACAATATAATGATAGGAAGAGATTTTTTTATCCTTTATTTTATCTCCGTTTTTTTCCAAAAGGTAAGGTAGTCTACCATAACTACCATCAAAACTTATATTATCGGTATTATTTGGTCTATAACGCCCTTCTAGCTCAAAAATTGGGTCTTTATTAAAAACTCTTGGAGTTAATGTAAAATCCATATTAGGCTTTGCCCGTAAATATATAGGCACTCCAAATCTTCCATTCTTCACATCTGGCACTAGTAGCCCTGAGGAAGCAGGAGCTGACGGAGTTGGATGGAAAAAATATGGCAAGTAAAAAACTGGTATACCATATACCTCGAAAAATACATTTTTATAAACTATTTTATGCTCTGCAGAATGAATATCAGTATTTTTAGCAGAAATTTGCCAGAGGGGATTTCCACTACAAGTAACTTCGCAGGGAGTAAACTTAGCATAATGAAGCCGTATATTATTTTCATCTATTCTTTCAGCGAGCTTAGCAACTAAAAGGCTATTATTATTAAAAAGCATAATAAATTTAGACACTACACCTTGTTTAAATTCATTTTTTAAGATTGCCTTATCACCTAATGTAATTCTATTGTCTTTATCTTTAACTCTTACATTACCCTCTACCCATAAAATATCATTATTTACGTCATAAAGTAAATTATCTGCTGTTAGCAAATGCTCATCCGTAAGAATTTTTAGATTACCTTTAGCATATATTAATCCCTTATTTTCATTATATTCTACAAAATCAGCAATTAAATTATTAATTTTAACGCCGCTGCTTTTTGTCAAGCTATTTGCGAAACTAAACAAAGGAGATATTACGATAATAAATAGAAATATTACCCGTAGCATTTATCTATTAACCAAATATTTAAATAGTAGGAAATAATAGCAAGCTATTATTAATATAGCAAATAATAAAAATTTTGCTTGCTCTTTTGAGTATTGGAGGGTTATTCTATTGGGATGATAAACGTCATTGCGAGGAGCGAAGCCTTGCTGCAATCTCGTATAAACCTCCCGAGATTGCTTCGTCGAAACTTGCAGTTTCTTCTCGCAATGACGAATAAGCCAAAAACAAAATACCCAAATGCTAGATAATTTTACTTCCAGTCAAACTACTAAAGAATTTTCCGTTAGTGAAATTTCTAATAAAATTAAAGAATTATTAGAAAATAATTTTGGTTATATTAAAGTAAAAGGCGAGATTTCTGGCTTAAAAATAGCTAGTTCAGGGCATGCTTATTTTAACTTAAAAGAAAACACTGCAATTTTAGCTTGCACTTGCTGGCGTCCTATTCTTGCTAAAATCAAGTTTCCGTTAAATGACGGGATGGAAGTAGTAATTAGCGGCAAGCTTTCGAGTTATGCCGGCAATTCGCGTTATCAGCTATCAGTCGAGAATTTACAGCCCGCAGGACTCGGAGCTATGATACAAATTCTAAACGAACGTAAAGCACGTTTAGAAAAAGAGGGATTATTTAACAAAATACGTAAACCTATACCATTTTTACCTAGTAAAATAGGCGTTATAACTTCAATAACTGGTGCTGTTATACAAGATATCATTCATCGAATCCGTGAACGTTTTCCAACTCATGTAATAATATGGCCCGTTAGTGTACAAGGCGAGAATTCTGGTAATGAGATTGCTGAAGCCATAGATGGTTTTAACAAGCTAGAAGAAGCAAATAAGCCGGACGTTATAATAGTTGCAAGAGGCGGTGGTTCTATCGAAGACCTTTGGTCGTTTAATGATGAAGTACTAGTGCGTGCTACTTACAACTCCAAAATCCCTATTATCTCAGCTGTAGGTCACGAAGTAGATTATACTTTGATAGATTTAGCAGCCGATAAAAGAGCCCCTACCCCAACTGCTGCCGCTGAATTTGCTGTACCTGTGCGGTCTATTTTAAATAGCACCCTGCAATCTTATGAAAAAGTATTAGTAACTAATACCAAGCAGTTAGTTAAAAATCATGAACAAGCTATTACAAATTATGATAAAATAAATAGGTATCTTGCTCATTATATGAATCATAAACAACAATTACTCGATGAAACGGGATTTAACCTATTAGACTCCTTACCATGCCTAATTAGTCTAAAAGAAACAAAGCTTAAATCATTTTCAAAAGAAAGAATCCATCCTCATAAAATCATTACTTATAAGACACTCGAATTAACACATAAAGCCGCTTATATCATAAAATCGGCAAATAATACTTTGAAAAATTTTGAGTATAAATTAGAATTAAATAGTCTGTTACTATTAAGCTTAGACTATCATAATGTACTAAAACGTGGCTTTGCTATAGTTAAAGGGGAATCAGGTAATTTTGTATCTTCTAAAACTACTACTGAAAAAGTTTTAAATATACAATTTTTTGATGGAAATATTAAAGCAGTTCGTGATTAATTTTATTTTAAGGTGTGTGAAGAAATGAAAATTTTCAAACTTTTTATTTTTATACTAATTATTTTAAAAAGTTTTTATTCCTTAAGCAATTCAATATCTAAACAAGAAGCAGCTTTAGAATGCGAGAACTTACCTGATAAAAAAACTTTAACAACTGCATGGTATATAAATGAGCCTTACCAATACTGGATGGTTACTTCAAACGGTACTGCTAATGTTTCTGGTATGGATATTGAATTAATTAATGCTCTTGCTGCAAAAATAGGTATTAATATCGAGTATCACCAAGATAATTGGTATCAAGATCAGTTAGATATTCAAAGCGGTGCTGCTGACATGACTGCAGGTGCTACTTATACTGATGAGAGAAATAATTATGCTTATTTTTCAAAGCCATATCGCATGGAAGAATTCTCTTTATTTATTATCGAACAATTAGCTAAAAAACTAAGTTTTCAAAATAGTGATGAATTAATGGCACAAATACGCTTATTTAATCTTCAGATTGGAATAGTAAAAGGTACAATATATGGAGAACAAAAATTCACAGATTTTTTATTTGACGATAAAAACCAAGATATAATTAAAATATATCAAAATAATGTAGAATTAATAAATGGGATGGTAAAAAAAGAGATTGATGGTTTTATTAGTGATAAAATAGTCGGTTCAGTGAATATTTTAAGCAAACCTACAGATAGAAAAATAGTAGAAGTTCCTTTAAATATTAAAACCCCGTTACATTTGATGTTCAGTAAAAAAACCGTATCTTTAAATGTAGTTGAACAATTTAATTTTGCTATAGATGATTTTCTTGCAAGTAACGAATATAAAAAAATTGTTAAAACTTACATTTATCATATTTTACTGCCGAAATCTATCGACTCACATTGGTGTCATATAATAGGATTACTTGGCAGCATTGCTTTTGCTTTTTCGGGAATTATTCTAGGTATAAAAAATAATAGTACCTTATTCGGTACGTTTTTATTGGCAATATTGCCATCTGTTAGCAGCTGTATAATGCTTGATCTAATAATAAATCACGATACAGGACATTTAAATCTATATTTCACCCCATCTTATTTTTATTATATATTTACAGTGGTGCTACTTGGTTTTATCGCTGTCAAACTATTTAGTTATTATAATAAACAAATTACCGAAGATAGTTATTTAGAAAATTCTTTAAACAATACGATAGCAGTTTGTGATGCATTCGGACAATCGGCTTTTATAATTATCGGTGTTGCAATGGTTATTATTCAGAAAATTGAACCTTTAAATTTTTGGGGTCCATTATTCGCATTCCTTACTTCTAACGGTGGAATTATAATTAGAGATTTTATTATTGGAGAAAATTCTGTAAAAAGAGTACCAAAAGGTCTTAGTATTGAAATAACACTAATATGGGCTTTAGTCTTTAGTATATTGTTAGATATGTATGGTGCTAATCCAAATTACGATACGATAAAATATTCTATGATCATAATAATTGTCAGTGCATTTATTACCCATCTTTTACTTTATCATTTTGGTTTCCGTGAGTGGAGATTCCGCAATAAGGAAGTAATAACTAACGAAGCAGAAAGTGGTGCAGAAAAATAAAATAGACTTATTACATAACTTATTTTATAAAGAAAAATTAGGTTTTGCACGAGAGGTTTAATGAAAATTGCTACTTGGAATATTAATTCCATAAAAATGCGAATTAATATATTGCGTGATTTTTTAGCAAACGAAAATCCTGATATTTTATTACTACAAGAATTAAAATGCGAGAGTGATAAATTCCCTTTCGAGGAGTTATCTGACCTACCTTATAATTTTTATGTTCATGGGCAGAAATCATATAACGGCGTTGCTATTCTTTCAAAATTTCCTGCTGATGAAATAGTTAAGGATTTTCCAAATAATCACTGTTCTGATCAAGCAAGATTTATAGAAGCAAGAATATTATTACCTATCGGATTTTGTAATATCATTTCTTTATATGCTCCTAACGGTTCAATGGTGGGTAGCGATAAATTTACGGCAAAACTAGCATTCTATGATAGTTTTTTTAATTATCTATCAAGCAAAAAATCTTTTGATGAAAAAACCATTATAGGTGGTGATTTTAATATTGCACCTTTTGATATTGATGTATATTCACCTACAGCACTTGCAAATACTACCTGCTTTACAGAAATTGAACAAAAGAAAATGCGGACTATTTTAAATTCTGGATTTGAAGATTATTATAGGTTCTTACATCCCAAAAAACAAGAATTTTCATGGTGGGACTATAGAGCTGGATGTTTTGAACAAAATAAAGGTATGAGAATAGATATGATCCTTGGTAGCAATAATAGCATTGACTACCTGGAAAATTGCTATATGGATTATAATTTAAGAACTAAGGAAAAACCCTCCGATCATATACCGGTAATTGCTAATTTTAAGTCATCTTAAAATCGTCATTGCGAGCGACTGTAAAGGAGCACGGCAATCTCATGAAGTAGTATAAAATTCCTGAGATTGCCGCGTCGAAACTACGTTTCTCCTCGCAATGACGAAAAAATAAATAAAACTATATAACTTAAATATGCTTCCATCAATTGCTAAACATGCAGCGAGTCATCAAATCCATCCTCTCAAAAAGCATGGGCAGAATTTTATTTTTGATAGTAGCTTATGTGATAAGATCGTGCGAGCTAGTGGACTTGAAGAAAATAGTAACGTTCTAGAAATAGGTCCTGGTACAGGCGGACTTACTAGGTCAATATTACATAAAAATCCAAAACTTTTAACAGTTATTGAAACAGATGAAAGATGCATACCTTTACTTAACGAGATTAAGCAATATCACCCTAATCTAAATATAATCAAACAGGACGCTCTTAAACTTAAATTAAGCGATTTAAATAATAATAAGATAACTATCATTTCTAATCTACCCTATCATATAGGAACTGAACTAGTAATCAGATGGTTAAAAGAAGCAAGCCTTGTTACTAGCATGACATTGATGTTGCAAAAAGAGGTAGTAGAGCGGATTTGTGCTAAACCCTCAACTAAAGCATATGGCAGGTTATCGGTAATATGCAGCTTAATTGCAACAGTAGAAAAATGCTTTGATGTAGCACCTACAGCTTTCTACCCGCCCCCTAAAGTATATTCAACAATAGTTAAGTTGACTCCTTTAGAAAATATTCCCAACAGTGATTTAATAAGTAAAGTTGAATTGATAACTAAAATGGCTTTTGCAGGACGCCGAAAAATGATTAAATCATCGCTAAAAAACCTTGCCCCTAACATATCTGAACTTTTAGCTAAGCTAGATATAAGCGATAATTGCCGAGCAGAAAACCTTACCCCTAACGATTATTTATCATTGGCTAGTTTGATATAATTAAGGCTCAGATGTCATTCCTGCATAGGCGGGAATGACAGACTCCTTACCCAATCCACACAACAACATCTATAATTAATGATATATTTGCTACAATATAAATTTGCTTACATAAAAATTTTCAAAGGTTTGGTGTAATTTAGCTTGAAAGCTGTTATAGCTTTGTTATAATCAACTTTACAAAACAAAAAAGGTTTATAAAATGAAAAATTTATTGAAAATTCTATTAATTCTAGCTTTTTCAGCACCAGTATTTGCTTCTTCAACAACAACTCAACAAATGCCTGATCCGGCTTCTGTTACTATAGATTCTATTAAAGCAATGGATCCTACTGCTGTAAATGGTTGGTTAGCAAGCTTAACAGCTGATCAATATGGTAAGTTACCATCAGATGTACAAAACTGGATGAATACCGGTTTAACAATGGATCAATATAATATGCTAAAACCTGAAGTTCAAGCATTAGTAACAAAGCCTGCTTCTATGTAATTGATAATTCTTTTAGATTTATTAAAGTTAAATTTTAGGTAGGTTTAGAGTGGTTTTATATTTACTCTAAACCTATTTTTATAATTTCTTCTCCAAAAACTTCCGCAAACAAAAATACAAAAAATAATAAAAAATTCTTATATTTTACTGTAAAAAGAAGTAATATCATCTATTTTGATATTTCTTGAGTTCTGTGATCATTGTACGGCTCTACAAAAGCATTCAATATCATTCCCACTTAAGGCTTGTTTGCGTGGATTATTTCTCTCTTTCACCCCGTGGCGTCTTTGTTGCGTAGATCGAAAAACGCTCTCGGTGTCATACCGTGGCTTGTCCACGGTATCCAGAAAAAATAATAAAAAATGCTATAAGTTAGCATTTTTTAACTGGATTGCTTCGTCAATTACTTTGTAATTTCCTCGCAATGACGGAAAAAAGCGACTCATACAACAAAGTTACAACTTATAACTAATATTTAATAATATAATTTTATGAGACTATTTATTACTGTAATAATCATGGAAATTTTAGCCGGAGCAGAAGTAGATTTGTTTGTTCCAAGTTTCCCAGATATACAAGACACGTTTAACCTCTCACCCTTTATGACAGAGTTACTACTTGGGGTAAATCTAACTGCTTATTGTATTACCTCGCTTATAGTTGGTAATTTAGGGGACAGATACGGACGCAAACCAATAATCATACTTGGATTACTAATTTTTAATCTTGGCAGTTTATTTTGTGTATTTTCCAATAATTATGAAAGCATATTATTTGGCAGATTCTTGCAAGGTGCTGGAATATCAGCTGTTGCTGTTTTAGTATATGTAGTACTTGCTGATATTTATTCAGTACAGGAACAACAAAAATTAATGGGGATTCTAAATGGCACTATTTCACTTTCTATGGCAACCGCTCCTGTTATAGGTAGCTATGTTGATTTATTTTGGGGGTGGCGTGCTAATTTTGTTTTATTATTTATTTTAGGGCTTATTAGCTTAGTTCTTGCAATATTTTTTATTCCAAAAGGACAAGCTAATAGTAAAGTACAAATTTCCTTAAAAGAATATTATCCTATTTTCAAATCACCAAAAGCCATATATTATATACTTACCATGATGTTTCTTGCACAAGGATATTGGATATTTATTGGAATTGCCCCTATTTTATATATGCAAGATTTAGGAGTTAGTTTAGAATATTTTGGGTTATATCAAGGATCGATTGCAGCTTTATTTTCAATTATGAGCTTTACTAGCGGCTATTGCTTTAAAAAATTTGGTGTTAAACACTGCTTTTACTTTGGCATTATGTGTGTAGTATTGTTTTTACTTGGAAGTATTACATTAGCTATATTTAACATAAACGATCCATTAATAATAACAGCTGTGACGCTTTTATTATCGCTTGGCGTAATATATCCTATTAATATATTATGGCCAATGCTGCTAGAAGCAATCCCTGACGGTAAAGCCCGTATGACTGCTATTTTTACCTCGGCTAGATTAATTATAACTGCTGTAGGATTACAATTAGTGGGTTGGTTATATAATGGTACTTTTGCTCCTCTTGGAATCACCATATGTGTTATCACAGCATTCAGTTTAATAACGTTACCTAAATTATTTAAATATGATAAAATCTTTGAGATTTCTAATGTTGGGTAGATGATATAATCGTCATTGCGAGGAGCGTAGCGACGAAGCAATCTCATGAAGTAGTATAAGCTTCCTGAGATTGCCGCGTCGAATTACTCTGTAATTCTCCTCGCAATGACAAAATAACAAAACAACAAAAATGATTAATAATAACTTTATCTTTACAGTAGCTTTTAGATATTTCAAAGCTAAAAAAAATGAAAAATTTGTTTCTATTATTTCAGGCTTTTCTCTGCTTGGAGTAATGATCGGCGTTGCGGCATTAATAGTCGTTATGTCGGTGATGAATGGCTTTCATACAGAACTAACTAAAAATATTATCGGTTTAAACGGCGATATAGTCATAAGCCCGCAAACTAGCAGTATTGATAATTACGAAGAAATTAAAGCTAAATTATTGCAGCAAAATTACGTAAAACATGTAAATATTATTGCTAATGGTCAAGCTTTAGCACTAGGCAAAAATAATAATAGCGGTGCTATTATTAAAGGTATTGATTTAAATGATTTAAAATTAAAAAATGAAATCTTTAAAAATGTTAATTTTGGTAGTTTTGATAATTTCCACGGTAAGAATGTAATAGCACTTGGACAAGGTTTAGCTGCTAATTTAGGTGTAACAGTTAACGATAAAGTTAAATTAATCTCACCGAATTCCATTTCCACCGCTTTTGGCAGTGTACCAAGATCAAAAGAATTTAAAGTTATAGCGATTTTTAATAGCGGTATGTATGATTATGATTCAGCAACCATATTAATGCCACTTGAAGCAGCACAAAATTTTCTATCTCTTGGAAATAATATAAACTTAATTGAAGTTAATACCCTGCATCCTGATAAGGCTCTTGCATATTCACATAAAGTGCAGCTATTACTAGGTACAAGTTTACAAATATTTAGCTGGCAAACTTTGAATTCACAATTTTTAAGTGCTTTGGCTGTTGAGCGTACAGCCATGTTTACTATCCTTTCTTTAATCATTACAGTTGCTGCCTTTAATATTATCTCAAGCTTATTTATGCTAGTGAAAGATAAAACTTCCGATATAGCAATTTTAAGAACAATGGGAGCAAGCACAAATCAGATAATGCTAATTTTTATCTATAATGGCATGTTTATTGGTTTGCTTGGTACTATACTTGGTTTAATTCTTGGTATTACTTTTTCTTATAATATCGGGACTATCAAAAACTTTTTAGAAAATATAACCGGTACTAAGATTTTTGAAGCAGCAGTTTATTTTCTTTATAGCCTACCATCAGAAGTAAGAAGTCAGGATATTATCTTAATCGCTTCTTTATCTATAATATTATGCTTCTTAGCAACAATTTATCCCTCTTACAAAGCTTCAAAATTAAATCCTGTGGATGCCTTAAGATATGAGTAATAAAATCCTAACTTTAAAAAATGTCTCTAAACATTATAGGCAAGGCAACTCTATTATCAGAGTATTAGACGACCTTAATTTAGATATTAACGAGGGCGAGCTAATTGCTGTAATTGGCTCTTCAGGTAGTGGTAAATCGACTTTACTACATATTGCAGGCTTGCTTGATAAACCAACTAACGGCGAAGTTATTATTGCAAATAACGAGTATAAAACAAACCATCTAATCCGTCTTAATTATTTGGGTTTCATTTATCAGCAACATCATTTATTAAAAGATTTTACTGCAATTGAAAACGTTATTATGCCTCGTCTTATTAATGGCTCTAACCAAAAAGAAGCAATAGAAGCAGCAAAAAATATATTGAATAGTTTGGATCTTGGCAAAAAGCTACATAATATGCCAGGTGAATTATCAGGAGGGGAGCAGCAACGTGTCGCAATAGCACGCAGCTTAATTAATAAGCCAAAAATTATCTTAGCAGACGAGCCTACAGGCAATTTAGACCCTAAAACTACCAATGAAGTATTTAACTTATTTTTAAAAGTAGCCAAGGAACAAAATACAGCTATTGTAATGGTAACGCATAATCATGAATTAGCACATAGAATGGATAAATTATACAAGTTAAAGCATGGAGCATTAAATATGTCTTGACCCAACTCCTTAAAATAAGGATAATAATAATTAACTCTTTTATTAACAAAGGTTAATGATGGCTGAACCTATCATATTTACTCTTTTACTTGGTGGTAATAATCAAATATTAGAAAAAATATCAAAAGAAACAGTTCTAGACCCACCAACAATTGTCTCACTTCAGACTAATAAAGAATCAAGCATACCAGATAAAGATCGTATTTTTGCAGAAATACTTAAAGAATCTAGAGAACAAAATAAAAGCCCTATTTTTAATGTTCAGCTCAGTAACAATAACACAGCCCCTATTTTTAAATTGCAAGATTTAATCAATCTACAAAATTTAAATATAAAAAGTACTATTACTTTCGAGCATTATAATTCACTAGCAGAAAATCCTGCATTAGCAGCATATTGGAAAGAACTTTTTACAAAAACCAGCCATGTATTTTTTGCAAATGAGCAAGATAAGGAGCTTGCTATAAATGAAAATACAATAAATAGAGGTAAAGCTACTACTATTACAGATATAGATTCCGTGTTATCGGTTTTTAACAACCTTGCTGATGATAAAAAAGTTAATAAATTACTTTCCGGTGCTATACCTGACAAAGCAGAATTAGACAAGCTGATAAAAACAACTAAAAATCAAGGAGGAAGAGTAATTGTAAAAACTTGGCCCTTATCCTTAGATCAAGCAGCAAATCTTATAACGGCTAAATTTGGTATTACTTCTGAAGATCAAATTTATGGTCTTAAACTTGAAATTACCGAAATTTTAAAAGATCCAAATAATGCTGCTGAAAATTTAAAAAAATACGTATCTCAAATATCACGGCAATTTCAAAAAGATTTAGGAAAATCCGAAGTAAATCCTATAGATTTTAATTTCGATAGAGAGCAAATTATGAAAAATATTCCTGATAATACAAAAAAAGAACCGACCATATCATATGAAACTAAACAGCCAGAACAGCCAAGTTTTTTTAGAAGAGTCTTTAACTATTTTAAAAGTGTAATAACTAGTTACTTTGGTACAAAAGAAGAAGCTCAACCCCCTCAACCACAACCTACGACAAAAACAGAAGCAGAGTTAATTAAATTACCAAAGGAGCAAATACAAGAAAAAACTACGCCAACTTTAGCGGCAACACAGCAACAAGCTGCACAACAAATTAATGCTAATTCCTCACAAAAAGATTGGAAAAAAGTTGGTATGACAGAGCAAGCTTATAAAGCAATGATATCAGATAACGCTCCTGCAAATCCTCCTAACATGAGTAATAGTTTCAATATAAACGATTTTAAATATGAAATATCTGAAGAAAATATTAGAAATGTAAAAAATAAAGATTATTGGTATACTGAAAATGAGATTACGCATCTTTTAACAGCACAACTAGATGAAAAAAAGTTTTCAGTGCAACCAGCTATAACTTTTCGTAATACAGTTATAACAGAAGAAATGCTTAAAGATTATACAGCAAAAGGCGAAGAGAAGAATGAAATTTTAGCTGAGGTTCAAGACACAATAAAGATTGCTAATCTTATTCCCGATAAAACAGAACGAACTCAAATTATTAGGTGATGCTAAGAAGAGGGAAGAAATACTCAAACTTTCAGATGCAGAACGTGAAAAGCTAAAAAATGATTTAATCAGAGGAGGAGAAGCTCAACAACAAATTAATGAAGATATTTTAAATAGAGCCACTAAAGATATAAAAGATAATGGAAAAGAAGCTGCTGTTATCCCTGTTGAGATGGGTTATGGTCATTGGACAGTTTTAGTAGCTAAATATAACAAAAAAGATAACCAAATAATATTAACTTTTAACGATTCACTAGGTAACTCTATTAATTATGATGGTCAGAAATTACCGAAATTAATAGATAAAACTTTAAGAAATCTTCCTAATAAGCCGATTATAATTGATGAGCAGACGAAGCAACAAACCGATCAATCAGCTTGTGGTGTTTTTACTGTAGATAATGGTATCAAGATTGCTAAAGGGCAAGAAATACTTTCCACAGAACAATCTAAAGGCGAAAAAGGACTAAGATTAAGAGAACACCACGCCCAGATATTAACTGACGCTATGTTTAAACAAGATGCTCAATGGCTCGGGCAACAGATAAAAACAAATAATAACGTATCGAATACTACATTCCAAGATATGATTAAGAGCCAAAAAACAAGAGACTCATCTATACGACGTTGATTATAATTTTGAAAGCTAAAACTTTACCACCAATTTTTCAAATAAAATAAGCATGCAAAAAAGATTAGGCAAAATGCTTAATTCCTAATATAATTACTTATAGTTAATTTTATAATTTAACATCAAATGACCACTATATTTGTGATCATTATTATAATAATGATCGCCTTATCTGCATTATTTGCTGCTACCGAAACTGCTATTACTGCTTCTTCCCCTGGGAAGATTCATAAACTTAAGATTGCTGGCGACAAGCGTGCTAAGACTGTTTTACAGGTTTTGAAGAAAAAAGAAAAAGTAATTGGAACTTTGCTAATCGGTAATAGTTTAATCAACACTGTTTGTACTACTATTGCGACTACTTTATTTATCAGCTTTCTTGGTGATAATGGTCCTTTGGTTGCTTCTGCCGTCATGGCTTTTATAATTATTGTTTTTGCTGAAGTAGTACCTAAAGCCATAGCTGTTGCCAAAGCTGAGCAATTAGCTCTTAAAATGGCTTCAACAATTGTAATTTTTCTAAAGCTTTTTAAACCTATTAATATTGCTCTTGATTACATTACAAGGATATTTTGTTTCATATTCCACATTAATTTAAATCCTCAAATATCCGGTACTGAGGAAGTTAGAGGCGTAATTGAGCATTACCATCAAGAGGGCGGCGTATATAAAACCGATCGTAATATGCTTGGCGGAATTTTAGATATACGTAATATGACGGTATCGGAAATTATGACTCATAGGAGTAATATTATAGCTATTAATATTGATCTACCTAGCGAGGTAATAATTAAAACCTTGTTATCAAGTTCTCATACACGTATACCTTTATGGAAAGATAATCGAGATAATATAATCGGTATTTTAAATTTAAAAGATTTGCTGAAATCGCTTTATGAACATAATAACGATCAAAAGAAGATTAATATTAATGAGCTTTTAACACCTCCATGGTTTATTCCCGAAAATGCACTTGTTGTAGATCAGCTAAATGCTTTCAGAGAGCGTAATAACCATTTTGCTTGTGTTGTCGATGAATATGGGGATTTGCAAGGCATCATTACTCTTGAAGATGTTATAGAGGAAATAGTTGGTCCTATCACTGATGAACATGATAGGCATAGTGATGAAATTATTAAAAAATCTGATACTGAATATGTTATAAAAGGTACCACGACTATTAGAGATGTTAATCGAGAACTTGATTGGAACTTACCGGATGATGATGCAAATACTATAGCAGGGTTAATAATCCATAAAATTGCTAGAATTCCAAATCGAGGCGAAGTAATTGAGTTATTTAACTTCAAAATAATAATTTTAAAGAAAATCGCTAATAAAATCGATAGCTTAAGAATTATCATATTACCTACCATAGAGGAAATATCAGACAGTGAGTGAAATTGGTAATTTTTTCCTCATTGCTATTATGTGCTTAAGTGGCTTGTCACTTGTCATTCGTCATTGCGAGCGACTAAAAGGAGCGTGGCAATCTCAGAAAACTTTACGAGATTGCCGCGTCGATGCTTTGCCTCTCCTCGCAATGACGTTGCGGTATGACATTTGTTTCTACACCGCTATCTTATGCACCCTGCTCGCTTTCTGTACCTTGGTGTATGCTTTTATTGTTTCTGACTTTTCTTTGCAAAATGTTTTCTTAAACTCCAGTACATTAAAGCCGTTAATATATAAAATAGCCGGTAGTTGGTCGAGCCATGAGGGTTCAATATTATTATGGTTTACTTTATTACAAATTGTTAGTTGCTGTTATATCTTCCTAATTAAAAACCAAGAAGATAAAAAATTACCTATTATTATCCTGTCAGTTATACAACTACTTTTTAGCAGCTTTATTTATTTCACTTCTAATCCGTTTAATACATTTTCCTTTACTCCTAAGGAAGGACTGGGGCTAAACCCGATGCTGCAAGATATCGCTCTAAGCATCCACCCTCCTCTACTTTATTTAGGTTATGTCAGCTACGTAGTACCATTTACTATTGTTTGTGCAATGTTAGTGTCATCCCGCTCCTCTATGTCATTCCCGCGAAAGCGGGAATCCAGTTCTTTTGCAAATTATTTACTGGATTCCCGCTTTCGCGGGAATGACATAAGCCTCCTTAAAACATTCTCCAATATCGGTATTTTATTTACCACAATCGGCATAGCTCTTGGTTCATGGTGGGCGTATAGAGAACTCGGTTGGGGAGGATTCTGGTTCTTCGATCCTGTTGAAAATATTTCGCTATTTCCATGGCTATCCGGAATCATGCTGCACCATTCTATAATAGTCATGACAAGAACCGGAAATATGCAAAACTGGACGTCGATTTTGTCAATTGTTACTTTTTTATTAGTAATATTCAGTACTTTTTTAGTCCGATCTGGTTTTATTACCTCAATCCACTCTTTTGCATTCTCACCTGAGCGAGGTATATATTTACTTGTTATATTTTTGATTATGGGTATTGGTGCTTTGGGGTTGTATGCTATGCTGTCACTGCGAGGAGGTGCATTAGCATTGACGAAGCAATCTCAGGAGGTTGTCCGAGATTGCCACAGCCACTATTGTGGCTTCGCAATGACGGGTATAACCATCGGTAACACTCTTTTCTTTCTAAGCCTTATCGTATTAATATCCGCCACACTTTATCCTTTAGCTTATTCTTTATTTGACGATAAACCTATTATTATCGATGAGAGATTCTTTATTAATAATTTTCTTATTTTCGTTATACCTATTCTTTTCACTATCGGATTATTTACTACTAAAAGCTCAATTAAGAAACATATTATTATCCTAATATTATCTTTAATAATAACATATCTAATATCGCTTAGGGTAAATTTTAGGGTCATATCTGTTTTAACTACGATCGCCTCTATCTTCTTAATGCTACATAACATTTTATATTTTATAGTCAAAACCAATTATTTTAGACAATCTTTAAAAGCAAGTACTGCTAGCATGATCCTTGGGCATTTCGGCTTTGCACTGATCGCTTTTAGTATTACTATGAATGCATTATTGCAAAGTGAAATGGACTTTACCGGCAGCGTTGGCACAAGTACAAAATTTAATGAGTTTAAAGTAACTTTGCAAAATGTTAAGTTCGCCCAAGGCAAAAATTACTATAGGCAAATCGCTGAATTTTGGCTTGAGGATAACAACCATAACATAACCATATTAAAACCAGAAAATAGGCTTTATATAGTCGAGAAAGGCTTGTCACAAGAAAGCGATATATATTCTTATTTACTATATGATCTTTACACTGTCTTAAGCAATATAGACGGCGATATAATTCATGCTAAAATATATTATAAACCGATGATGAGCTTTATCTGGCTCGGAGTATTCATTACTGTTAGCGGTTTCTTGATTGGATTGCTTAGAAAAAAAGAAGAAAAAAATTTCAAATAATCTTTTATCCTTTTACATATTTATATGATATAATATAAGTTTAACGTAACAGATTATATATGTCTAACAAAGTGGCTATTGACGATTTTCAATCACATTGCTTAGAAATAATTGAAGATCTACACAAAACTCATCAATCCGTAATTATTACAAAAAAAAATATACCGATTGCAAAATTAGAACCTTTAGAAAAATCTAAAAACTCTATAATAGGCATAATGAAAGGTAAAGCTAAAATAACAGGTGATATAATTGATCTATAGGATCGGCGTTGTTGCATGGCTCTATTTTTCCGTCTGAGCTAAAGAAATTACGAAGTAATTGACGAAGCAATCCAATTAAAAAATGCTATAAATTAGCATTTTTTTATTATTTTTCTGGATTGCCACACTCACTTCGTTCGTTCGCAATGACGATTGAGGCGTCATGCAATAACGCTGGTCAAGCAACTAGATGACACTGAGTAGGCTTTTCGAATCATACCTATAAGATCGTTTGAAGTATAAGCTAATCAATGAACAAAAAATATCAAAACATCGATTTAATATCTGAAGAAGAAGCAAAAAAATTATTACAAGAGCTAGCTGATAAAATAGCAGAATATAACCATGCTTATTATATAGAAGATAAGCCACTAGTTTCAGATGCCGAGTATGACCAGCTATTTAACACTAATCTAAAGTTAGAGCAAAAATTTCCTCATCTCATACTAGAAAATAGCCCTAGCAAAAAAGTAGGTGCTAAAATCGAAAATAAATTTGCTAAAGTCACACATCAAGTACCGATGCTATCGCTTAGTAATGTATTTGATGAAGAGGATGTGAAAGATTTTTTAGACCGTATTAAAAGCTTTTTACGTCTTAATCAATTCTCTCCTATCTTTTGCGAGCCTAAAATAGATGGTTTATCATTTGCTGCTACCTATAAAAACGGCATTCTTATAACAGGTGCAACAAGAGGCGATGGCTATATAGGTGAGGATATAACGGCAAATATCAAAACAATAAAAGATTTTCCTCACAAAATTAATAATGCTCCAGAACTTTTAGAAGTACGGGGGGAAATTTACATTGAAAAAAACGACTTTACAAGTTTAAACCAAGAGCAAGAACAGCAAGGCAAAGATAAATTTGCTAATCCTCGTAATGCGGCTGCCGGCTCGCTTCGTCAGCTTGATCCTTCCGTTACTGCAAAAAGACCACTGAAATATTTTGTTTATGCTATAGGTTCTGCAAAAGAGGAGCTAGCAAACTCTCAAGATCAGCTACTTGCAAAATTTAAAGAGCTTGGTTTTAACGTTAATGAAATAGGTAAACTTGCAAACTCCGAAGAAGAGATATTCAGCTTTTACGAATATTTAAAAACTAACAGAGAAAATTTACCTTATGAAATTGATGGAGTAGTATATAAGCTAAATGACTTCGCCTTACAAGATAGGATGGGCTTTATTGCTAGATCCCCAAGGTTTGCTACCGCTCACAAATTCCCCGCTATAATAGGGCAAACTAAACTGCTTTCTATTACAGTACAAGTAGGCAGAACCGGCACATTAACACCAGTAGCAGAGCTGGAGCCTATAGAAATCGGTGGAGTTATAGTTAGCAGAGCAACATTACATAACTATCAAGAGATAGCACGAAAAGACGTACGGGTTGGCGATTATGTATTTTTGCAACGTGCAGGTGATGTAATCCCACAAATTACCGGAGTTGATCTTGCTAAACGTTCTGCTGATGCCACAACATTCGATCCTCCTTTATTTTGCCCTTCTTGCAATTCTAAATTACATTATGTTCCTGAAGATATTATAATACGTTGTGATAATGGTCTTAACTGCCCTGCTCAGAATTATGAGCGTATACGTCATTTCGTATCAAAAAACGCTATGGATATTGAAGGGCTTGGGCGTAAACAAGTCGAGTTTTTAATCGATAAAGGTTTAATTAGTAACCCTTATGACATATTCTTTTTAAAAGAAAAAAACGAAGCTAGCTTAACTAAGCTTGAAAATATGGACGGGTGGGGTAAAAAATCCGTAGAAAATCTTTTTAACAATATTGAAAAATCAAAAAATGTTAGTTTGCCTAGGTTTATATATGCCTTAGGTATAAGGCATATAGGTGAGCAGAACGCTAAGTTACTCGCTAGAGAATTTGGTAGCTATGAAAATTTTATAGCTCAAATGGAATTACTAAAGGAAAACGATCCTGAAATTTATCAAAAATTAAACAATCTTGACGGTATCGGCGACAAAATGTTAGTAGATATCATTGATTTTTTTGATGTTAAGGAAAATATTGAGCTTATCAAAAATTTAAGTGAAGTATTAAATATTGAAGATTATAAAGAGACTAGAGAGCAAAGTAGCTTAACAGGTAAAATAGTAGTATTTACTGGCAGCATGCCAACTTTGTCACGAGCTGAAGCAAAAGCAACTGCCGAGAAACTTGGAGCAAAAGTTGCAGCTAGTGTTTCTTCTAATACCGATTTAGTAATAGCCGGAGAGGATGCAGGTAGTAAGCTCAAAAAAGCAAAAGAGCTAGGAATTAAAATTATTGATGAAGCAGAATGGCTTACAATCGTAAGGAATGCTCAAGTTCTATAAATGTTTCTACTTACGATTCATATTTTTTAAAAAAATTAAAGTAAAGGTTGTAATTACTTCAAAAAAATCTTATAACTGCTAGCTGCAAAGAACTAAAATTAAATTAATGAGAAATGTTTACAGAACCTAGTATGAGTATAAATAAAGCAGCAGAAAGTCAGTTAGTAATTTACCAAGACGAGAATGGGGAAGTTAATGTTGATGTACAATTATATAATGATACAGTTTGGTTAACCCAAAACCAATTAGCTAAACTTTTTGATAGAGATAGAACAGTTATCACAAAGCATATTAATAAAATTCTCAGTGATAGAGAATTAGATAATACAGTATGTGCAAATTTTGCACATACTGCTTTAGATGATAAAATATATAATACCAAATATTATAATTTAGACATGATAATATCAGTAGGGTATCGGGTAAATTCTAAGAGAGGTATAGCTTTTAGAAAATGGGCTACTAACTTGCTTAAAGAATATCTGATTAAAGGCTATAATATTAATCATGATAAAATCACTCAAAAAAGATTAAATCAACTACATCAAACGGTAGAACTTCTAACAAATACTTTAATAAATCAGAATTTAGTAAATAGTACAGGACAAGAGTTAATTAATCTTATTAAAAATTATTCTAAAACTTGGGATATATTAATTAAATATGACGAAGACAAGCTAAATCCACCAATCAAATTACAATCAGAAAGTAATGAATTATTGACCTATCAAGAATCTTTAGAAGCAATTATGAAGTTAAAGCAAGAATTAAGCAAACAAATGGATTCAGAGATAAGTAACTTATTTGGAGCTGAAAGAGGTAGTAGCTTAAAAGCAATTTTAGGTAATATTGACCAAACTTTTGATGGTAAATCTTTATATAATTCTGCAGAAGAGAAAGCAGCTCATTTATTATATTTCATAATAAAAGATCATCCGTTTAACGATGGCAATAAACGAATAGGATGCCTACTTTTTTTAATTTATCTTACTAAAGCCAAAATTGGCACAAAAAATGTTGGGGTTAATACTATGATCTCAATGGCGTTACTTATTGCTGAAAGCGATCCTAAACAAAAAGAGCTAATGATAAACTTAATTATGAATCTCATAAGTGATTAGTTTGTGCTAAAAATATATTTTATGAGCTATCATGTAGGCATAAGAAAGAGCAACACTTTATAATAAAATAAGTCTTTGCTCCTTATGCAGATTTTTGCCCGCAAAGTACATAATTGGTATATGGAAGCATCGTTGTCAATTTTTTAATAACGAGAGTACACTGCTTTTAATTTATTTTACAGAATCAGAATGTTTTAATAATAAATTTCTTTTAATATAAAGTGCATCACCCCATCCACATGTTGCAGAAACAGTATCAATTCTTAAAAACCCTTGATCAGCAAGAAATTTATCTAAATCCCATATTATTTGTTCCATTTGTATACAACTCCGCATAATTAACCTCCGCTATTATACAATCAATCGTTTTTAAAGTGTTTACCGCTCCCTGCAAAGCTAATAATTCAGCTCCTTGAACATCTATTAAAATAACATTATATTTTTTTACATCATATTGCGATTCCTGAAAATATGTATCTAATCGCTTTTGAGTTACCTCTATAGTTTCTTTAAACAAAACATCTGGATGAATAACTTTATGTAAATTTAACTCTAATAAAGAGCTAGACTGCCCATTATTAGTTCTATGAAATTTAGTAATTCCATTTTCATTTGTAACAGCAAAGTTTTCTGCTATACATGTAGTACCATTGGGCTTAACATTTTCTAATAATTTTTTGTATGTATCTGGATCAGCCTCAATCCACAATACATTTTCTATATTTAGAGTCTTATAAAAGTCTTTTTCACCACCATAAAATGCTCCAATATGGATTATACCATGTAAGTTAATACCAAATATATATTGAGCGGTTTTAAAAAGGTTATGAGGACTATTAGCATAAACACTACTACTTAGTATTATAGTTAATAATGCTACATATAATTTTTTCATAATTTAAATTTAATAATTTATTATTCCAGCACTGGTAATAATATAACTTATCAAGTAAAGAAATAAACAGTTTTTATGATTAATTGTATAAGACATTATAATATGATATAATTTATTACATCTCGTCAGAAGAAGCAGAAAAGTTACTAAAATAAAAATATAGTCTATAACTTTGAACTACCGTCATATTTATCATGCAGGCAATTTTGCCGATATAGTTAAGCATCTAGTTTTAATTACGATTTTAGAGCAGCTGAAAAACAAAGAAAAACCTTTTGCCGTTTTAGATGCTTTTGCAGGGCTTGGACTATACGATTTAGCTTCAGAAGCCGCTTCCAAAACTTTAGAATATAACAACGGAATCGGTAAATTATTACAAGCTCTAGATCATACTCCTAAATCATTAAAAATATTTCTGTCTGTAATAAATTCCGTGGGTCAGAATTTTTATCCTGGATCACCTTTTATAATTAATAAATTATTACGACTTCAAGATCGTTTAATTGCTTGTGAACTCCATCCGGCTGATTACCTTGATTTAAAAAAGCTATTACCAAATAATACACACTGCATTGATGCATATAATGCTATAAAAGCTTTTCTGCCTTTTAAAGAAAATAGAGGATTAATATTTCTTGATCCACCATTTGAAGTAAAAAATGAGTTTCAAAAACTAATTATTGCACTGAAAAAAATCAAAGTTTCAGCTTTAAATAATTCTACTTTGATTTGGTATCCTATAAAGGATTTGTTACTAGTAAGTGATTTTTACCACAATTATAAAACTATCGGATTTAAAGAAACATTAATTATTGAATATGAACTTTTATCTAGTGATAAGAATATGGTAAAATGTGGATTGATGTTGATTAACCCGCCTAATATTAGACAGGAATTAGAAGAGTTAACAAAATATCTAAGTTATGCTTTAAATCTGAAATTTACTTATATTGACTTTTAATGTTTACCCGAAGAAATATTTTTTTACTAATTACCCTTTTTTTTCTTCAAAGCTGTAGTACTCTTGAATTCTCTAATGATAAAACCCTACTTTCTACTACCTCTTCTCAATTAGAAAAAAAATATAATATAAATCATGCAGAATTAGTAGTTCAATATAATCTTACAAATAAAAACAATAAATGTTTATATGCTAAAAATTTAGGTGTTATAATTAATGATCTTAAACAAAATAAAATTTTCTTACAGAAATTCCATAACAAAAATCCTACTGAACTTAATAACGCTGCTGGTTTAAAAATATCTGCTATAAAAGAATTGGTTACGAAATTAAATTCAAAATATAAATTCCTTTCTAACGCCGAAACTAGTTATTTTGCTAAAAAAACCACTCACAGAAATAATATGTCTGAGTTAGCAAAACTTGATAGAATAATTTCTAAAATACCTCTTATGTTGCCGGAATATGAACCTAAAATCACTAGCCATTATGGCAATAGAATAAGCCCGCATAAAAAGAAACGGAAGAAAAAATGTTTTCATAATGGCATTGATTTACAAGCAAAAAAAGAAGCACCGATATATGCATCAGCAAGCGGAGTAGTAATTAAGACCGCTAGAGTACGTGATTACGGAAATTTCATTGAGATTAAACATTCACATAAATTTGTCACTAAATATGCTCATTTAAAAGAAATACATGTTAAAGAGGGAACAAAAGTTACACGTGGTCAATTTATAGGCACTCAAGGAAAGACCGGTAATGCTACAGGTGAACATCTACATTTTGAAATTATATTAGATAATAAACCGATAAATCCGTTTGATTTTATATTTAACTGCCGTAAATCCTAATCTAAAATACTTATCTTTTTCATTTCATAATAAAATTCTATTGACTTTTGATCGAAAAAATCCTAAACCTTTACATCTAAGGATTATAATTAGCAAAAATACTATGAAAAAATATATATCAATAATCATCATATTGTTAATGAGCAATAATGTGTTTGCAAGGGAACAAATATCCAATCTTGTTACACCTGTTAGTTATTTTATAGATCATATATCACAACTAAAAAAGATTAAAAGTAACTTAATCAAATATAAACAATCTAGTTTGGTAGGTGTCAGTGGCATGGGAAAAACTCAAATTGCTAGGATGTACGCTTATGATAAAGATAATAAGGCTGATTATGATATTATTTGGTTTATAGATTGCAATTTAGATATTGATGGACAATTAGTAAATCTTGCAAAGGCTATTAATATAAAAGCAAATTCTGCGGTAGTTTCAGAAAATATCAATGTAGTAAGAAAAGAATTAATGACCTATTTAACCAGTAAAAACAGATGGTTACTAGTATTTGATAATTTAAAAATAGGACAGAATAAAAAAGTAGCAAATTTTATTAATTGGGAACATAACGGCAATATTATATTTTGTTCACAGGACAGTGAATTATTACCAAATATCGTAAAAATTACTGCTTTTGAGGAAAAAGAATCTAAAATGCTTGTAGAAAATATTTTAGAAAGTAATAATCCAGAATCGATAGAATTTTTAGTCCAAGAATTTAAAGGTTATCCAATTCTTATGGTTCAAGGATCGCAAATATTGAATCAGGTACAAGGTTTAAGTTTAAACGAATATAAGAAAAAAATACAAGAAGCTGATGATAAAATTAAACTAAATATTACACTTGCTATTAGTGAGTTAAGCCCTTCTGCCCAAAAATTACTAAATGAAATAGCTTTAATTAACAATCAAAGTTTTTCAAAAGAATTTCTAATTTCTATCACCTCGGATAAAGATCATTTAGATGATGACATTTATAATATTTCCAAATTTGCTTTAATCACTAATATTGAGCCAAATGAAAATAATCCAATATTTGAAATGCATGATGTTATAGTTGAAAAAATATTACAGATTAATGAAAATGATAATAAAGAAAATCTCAATCAACTTATCACCAATCTTTTAAATACTATCCCTAAAAGTTTAATAAAAGGAAATGTTTTTAGAAAAAATAAAACTGTGTTGGACAATATTGAAATAATTACCCAAAATGCAGAAAATTATAATATCTCAATATATAAAATTTTAGAATTAAAACTAAACTTATTAATACAATATGTTACAGCATGTGATTTAACAAGAAGTAAAATATTAGTTGATTGGTTTGACAAAAACGAAAAAGAAAATAATTTTAAATTATTGATGATGGATAATGACGAGAAAGGAGCGTATGCTACTTATTTAGGACGCATAGGGTGGTATTATTCAAAGAACTCGGAAAGTAGAGAAGCAATTGAATATTTTATGAAAGCTAAAAAAGTATTTGAGGGAGTTAAAGAATATGGAACCTCAAAAAGTAATATAGTTTTTGGTTTAGTTATATCTAATGTTCAATTAGGAAATCTAAAGGAAGCAGAAGCAAATATCCAGATAATGCAAGATATGTTTAATCAAAATCTAATAGATAAAACAGACGCTGCAACATTAGATTATGCAAAAGCTCACTTATTTCTTGCTCAAGGTAAATATGAGGAAGCATTAAAGCAAATTAATGCTACAATAGATGCTTGTATTGATAACGGCATGAAGCCTCAAGATGTATTTCTTACCGGCTTATATTTGCTTAAAATAGATATATTAAATAACCTTAAAAATTATAATGACGCTCTTCCTTTATTAGAAGAGGTGTATAATATGAAAAAACCTAAAGAAAAAGAAGAATATCCGATATTTGGACGTATTTATACCCAAATGTCTATAGTAAAACTAGGACTTGGAAATAATAATGAAGCTTTAGAATATGCTAAAAAAGCTGTGGAAGCTTTCCTTAAAGATCCAAATAGATCCAATAAAGATGTTGCTGCTTCACCTGACATATATTTAGCTAAAGCATTTGTAGCTGAGGGAAATGCATTCGCATCAATTAATAAAAATGAAGATGCAATAAGTATCATGTATTTAAACGCTGCTAAAGCAAGTTGTCATGTACCTCTCAAATCTTTTTATAAAAATTTCCGTGATCATCATATAGAAAAATTTGGGGAACAGCATCCAAGAAGTATAGAAATTTTAAAGCTAAATTGCCATTAATTTATAACGTGTTAAATTGGCTTTACCCAGGTGAATAAAATTCCCCTGTCATCTTCATGGGGGCTTTGTCTGCGTGGATCAGTTTTTCTTGTCATTGCGAGGAAATTACGAAGTAATTGACGAAGCAATCCAGCTAAAAAATGCTAATTTATAGTATTTTTTATTATTTTTTCTGGATTGCCACGCTCATTTCATTCGCATAGCTCAGACGACTTTCGATCCACGCAACAATGCTTTCCCGCAGAAGCAGGAATTCAGAAAAATAAACATAAAAGCAGCAAGTTTTTAAAATTAAAAGCTTAGGTATCTCGCTTTATGCTGGATTCCCGCCTCCACGGGAAGGCGTTGTTGCGTGGATCAATTTTTCCTCTGTCATCCCGCGACTTGATCGCGGGATCCAGCTTAAAATACTAAAATTATTAGTATTAAAAGTTGCTTTTCTGGATCCCGTGGACAAGCCACGGGATGACAACATAAAAGCCTGGATTCCCGCTTCCGCAGGAACGACATAAATAATCCATAAAACAAAGCCGGTCAAGCAACTAGATGACAGGATTGGAGGTGATCCGCAAAACAATTCCTATACAAGAAGACATTGCCAGCATGGATCATTTTTCTTGTCATTGCAAGGAAATTACGAGTAATTAACGAAACAATCTAGTAAGAAAATACTAATTTATAGCATTTCTTATTATTTTTCCTGGATTGCCGCACTCACTTCGCTCATTCGCAATGATGTCTCTTAATTCACTATATTTTTTTCCATCTATTATGAAACCAGAACCACTGGCTAGGATTTTGCTTAACCCAATCCTCTAAAATTTGGTTAATATTAAGCATAATATTATAGCAATCTGTTTTACTATCGCCTGTTTGCTCCCAGGTTAAATTTGGATGGATTATTAACTTAAAATAACTACCTTTAGTCCTAACAATTTGACATGGCACAATCGGATATCCATATTGCAAAGCTATTTTAGCAATAGCGTTAGCAGTCATGGCAGGATAACCTAAAAAAGGCACTTCGATGCCATCATTCATTTTCTGATCAACAAGCATAGCAATAGATTCATGCCCTTTAATTGCTCTAACTAAAGCTCTGCTACCATCTGGTCCTTTAGGAATAAGTCTTAGCTTAGAACTAGCACGACTCTCATTAATCAGTTTATTAACATAAGGATTATTAGCTTTACGATAAATTACAGCAAATTTAGGATAAATTTTATGAATAATTTTAACAGCAATATCCCAGTTAGCAAAATGACCAGTAAAAAACAAAAAAGGCTGCCCTTTTAGCTTTTTAATATTTTCCAAACCTATTATCTCAATCCGGCGTTCTAGTTCTAACTCATCCATTTCATTAATATAAGCAAACTCGCCTATGAACCTACCGAAATTATCCCAAGTCTGGTCTATAGTTTTTTCTACATCAAATGCATCACCGAAAACAGCTTTAATATTTCGTCTGGCAATTTTATTAACAGCAAATAATATACCAATTTTGCGAGCTATAAAACTACAAATATCTGCTGCTTTATCTATACCAAATATGCCAATTATCTTCAAAAAAATAACAACAACAGCATACTCAATTAGATATCTAATCTTTTTTAAAAATTTTTTCATAAAGTAAATTAGGATTATTAATAGATAACTTCACATCTAAGCATACAATAATATCACTCGAATCACCAATCTTAACGTAATCTTTTCTCGTAGTGATAAGAGTAGCATTATTTGTTTTAGCAAGTAGATATAAATTTTCTAAATCTGCTTGTAAATAGTTATAATGATCTGGGAATATTTTATATCCTACTATATTCAAACCATGATTTTTTAAGGTAAGGAAGAAACGTTCAGGATTACCTATGCCGCTAAAAGCAAAATAATTTTTATTTTTGTCTATATCGCTTGAAGCTACTATTTGTGCTTGTATTAACTTATTTGCATAAGAAGCTAAGCTAACTGGTATTTCATCAGAATTATTACTCACTAAAAAAATTAAATCAGCAACACTTAAAGCTCTATTTGGGTATTCCCGTAATGGACCTGCAGGAATTAAAAATCCATTCCCGAAAAGCCTTTGTCTATCTACAGAAACTATAGTGATATCTTTATGAAAATAAGGATTTTGTAGAAAGTCATCAACTATTATTATGCTGGGCTTAAGTTCATGAATCAGAGGTAAAATTTGCTTAATATTTTTAGTAGCAATAATTGTGCCGTGCTTTGCAAGTATTACAGACTCATCCCCTACTTCTAGAGTGCTATGCTCTGCTTTTACAATAGTTGCTTCTTTAAGGTTACTACCATAAGCTTTAGTGACTATAACAAAATCTATATTTTGGGTCTTCAGTAAATTAGCTAGATACATAACTATCTGCGTTTTACCAGTACCGCCTACGCTGCAATTACCGACACAAATAACTTTAGCAGGTAATATAATGGGACGTGCAAAAATATGCCGCAAAAATCCTAGAAATTGATATATCAGACTTATAGGGAATAATATATAAGCTATAATATTCCGCTTTTGCCAAAATTTAGGATATAGAAGTTTAATCATACTAAAAAATTATGTTTCTTCGTATCATTATACACTTCTTTTAAAATTATTTTAAATAAAAAAGCCCCCTTTTTTCAAAGAGGACTTTTTCTAAAAAATATATTAAGACGATGTAGCCAATTTTTGAAGTTGTATCTACGTATACCGCAGATACTTTAAGAGTTGGAAGTCAAATAAGTGGTGAGCTAAGCTAGGCGTACAAATAGTACGTGAGCACAGGCGAATCCCGAAATTTGGCTTTCAAATCTTGAAGTATCAAAGGTATACTAGAAGTTTAGGCGGACTTTAAGAGTACCTTGGTGCGAAATAAACTTTTTTGCAATGTTTAAATCGTAACCGATTCCGTATTCCATTTTAGTATCTGGTCTTATTGTTCCACTTAAACCTAGATTGTAAGTTGTTCTGGCTGTTTTATCTGATGGAGTAATATATGGATTTACTTGTCCTTCTAACTGATACTGTGTTTTAGATAATCTACCACCTATTTTCTGAATCACAAAAGCGTGAGCTTCTGGATATACTATAAGATCGGTTAGATTCATGGTGTAACCCATTAATTTAGCACCGCCTATGAAATCAGTTCTATCGCTAAACTTACTATAAACTTGTCTGTTTGCAAATGTTGTACCGCTTTCTTTATAGCTTTCATCTGATGATTTTAAGTAACTAAGACCTGCCATTGGAGTAACCATCCATTAAACTAGCATCATAACCTACCATAAAATTACCACCAAAGGTCATATTGCTATAATTAGCAGAAGCAATTTGGGTACTTCTATTTCCGTTCTTATCGAATACATAACGCTGGCTTCTGTTCTTTACTTGGTTTACGCTGAATATTGCATTACCATGGATGAAGAAATTAGCAACAAGTTGCTGTGCACCATATAGAGAGAATGATAAGCTATCAATAGTGGTTTTGTCACCTCTTTTATAATTTTGGTGTTTTACATCAGTTTTAGCAAGACCAATAGCAGCACCTATCATTAAATTATCATTAGCTAGAGTATCTAAACCGATTACAGTACCAACAGTTCTAGCTTTGTAACCTGCTACACCACCTTTCTCGCTTTGATGCGTATCTACATATAAAGGTTTAAACCATACACCATAAGCTACATTGTCAATAGGTTCATCACCCGCAGCAACACCGCCTTCACTTGATGCCATTTTATCGCTTTCAGGAGTACAAAGATATCTAAGCTCATCTACTCTATAACCAATTAAACCCTGCTCTTCTTTCGCTACATTTATATTTATATTATTAACAGATGTACTTGTATCGGTAAGAGTAGCAGCAAACGACGTAGCTGCATCATTAGTATTCTGTGCTAAAAGGATATTGTTATATGCTTGTTCAGCATTACCAGTATTATTTGGATTTAAGAATGTTACAAGGTTATGACGTATAACTGGATTACCATTACCGCTAATATCATTATTAAGTATATTTTCTATATTATCGATATCAATGGTACGTGTTACTAATGTTTCATTATTACCGCTTAAACCATAAATTACATAACGATTAGTTCCAACTACGTTAGGATCAATGTCATCATTATCAGCACTAATATCACCTTGGATTAAAGTATAGGCTCTTGTACCGATAAAGTCTATACTCGCATTATCTTGTACCTTAATGGTTTTCAATCCTGCAACCTTAACGTCTGCTCCACCACTGATAACGATATTACCCATAACTTCATCTGATGTCAAAGTAGTAGAAATAGTCGTATTATCTCCCCATGTCGAAGTACCATTTGTAAATCCTAAAACATTTGCACCAAGACTAATTTCACCGTTAACATTTACGATACCATCTATAGCTACATCAGCACTACCTGAAACTTGTAATGCTGCTAAAGCGTTATCAGGATTAGGATTACCTTTTAACGTTACAAGAATATCCTTAGTATTAACAAATTGTAATGTACCTGTATCACCCGCAGCATTAGCTTGGATAGAATCTGCAATATAATCATTGGCAATTTGTAAGGTAGAATTACCACCGATTGTAGTAGCACCATTAGAAATAACATCATCTGTGAATTTAACAGTAGTATTATTAGTTAATGTTATATTGTTAAATTTATTAGCATCTGTACCAACAGTACCGCTTACTATACTTGTTCCGCCACCATTAAAGTTAAATGAACCAGTGTTAACACCTGCAATGGTAATTTCAGTAGCATATAAGTTAACGCCTTGACCAACGTTAAGAATAGTATCTGTATTAGTACCAGCTGGAGCAGCAAAATTAATTTCTGCAAGCGGGTTATCTGCACTACCCAAATTTGTACCAGCTACAAGATTTGTATTGTCAGCAACTACAGGTCTAAATATTATTGTACCTTGACCGCTAGCATTTGTAGTTTTAGTTATTAAATAGTTATTGTGAGCGAATAATGCTATTCCGTTATTTCCAAAAATTAAGTTACCAATAGCAGCATTACCAGCATTAAAATCAGTTGCAGATGAACCAATATTGAACTGTCCAAGTCTTACAGATGTTGAATAATTACCGATATCACCCTTAATAACTAAACCTTGTCCACTTGCTAAACCACTCGCATCTATAGAACCTTGCTGATCATTAGTTACAGCTATATTACTATTAATTTCTATATCAGCTGCACTAGTTAGAGTCAATTGTTCATTAGCTCTAAAAGTTATAGCACTGCCATTAGCTAATAATTGAATATTATTACCGCCAAATGTTAAGTTATTATTATTTAAATCAATAGCTTTAAGATTCGTAATATTACCATTAAGAGTTACACCTTTTGCATTAAGGGTAATAGTACCATTAACACCTCCACTACTAATAAAAGTAACATCTGAAGTAAAGCCATCAGTTTCAATTGAAATATTAGAATTTGTATTGGAAAAATTTATATTTAATAAACCAGCATAACTACCAACTTCACCAGCAACAGCAAAATTTCCAGCAGCAACACCATTAGGTCCTAAAATAAGATTAGAGGCTTCATTCATCATCATGATAGTTAATTGCTTACTACCTACAACCCCTGCAACTCCAACAGTATTACCAGCAGTAGCAGTTCCTATTTGTAAAATGGGATTAATACCATTATTATTGATAGTTACAGTATTATTAACATTACCTATTATCGTGTTGCCTGTTGCACTATATAAAAGGGAATCACCGTTCCCAACAGCAACAGCAGGAAGCCAATCTGTTCCAGTACCAAAACTTGCTGTTGGAACATTAACAGTTTTTTGAACACCAGCACCCATAGCGGAACTTGAGGTAGCCGCAATAAAAGCTGCAGTAGAAATTGTTTTTATCAACCTTTTTGAGATTAATCTTTTTAGAAAATTTGGTTTTTGAGCCATAATTTTTTCCCATTTCTTAAGTTAAAATTTAGTATTTGGAATTAAACAAAAAAGTATATTTTCTAACGCAGAAAAAACTAAAGCTTGTTAAGAAACTCCACTAAACTACCTGATTAACTATATTATAGGTAATAATCAATTACAAAGAAGCGTTATATTTTATTAATAAAGTTTTAACTAATGTAATATTTTTATCACGAAATTTAACTTAATAAATTATTAAACTTTATTGTTGTTAATAAAGCCTTCAGGGATAAAATTTATGATATTTTTTGTGGTTTTGGAGATGGGAAAAAGTTATTGCGAGAAAAATGATACTGATATATACCGCTAATAAATGCTATGCATTTTACTGGATTGCTTCGTCAGTTACTACATAACTTTCTCGCAATGACAATTCCTTTTTTAAAACTGTCCGATACTATTGATTGCCATATGGTAGACGAAGTTTAATTTGGAAAAGAGCAAGGAGTTCACAAGACGAGGAGCGAAGCGTATACTTAATACGTGGCTACCTGCGTACTTGTAGAACGACGTAGCCAATTTTTCAAATTAAACGAGTATACATTTATTCTTGGCTAAATATTAATAACTTAGCCCCACTTTCCCATTTCAGCATTTCATCATATCTAGTATGCCAAACACGCATAATTTCTTTTTCATATTCTATAATTTGCTCTTCTAAACCTTTAAAGCTTTCTACCATTTGTCTAGCTCTATATAATATTGTATCATTAGCAATATCAAAAACTTTCTTCAAATGCTTATCTTGTTCTGCTTTATAATTTAGATGGGCTGCTCTACCAAGTTCGGCATCTCTATCCATTTCTTCGCTTCTTATTTGTATTTCAAATTTACGTTTAGAATATTGAAGCTGCATTACACTATGAATAGATTGATAACCATTATTTTTCGGTCTACAAATATAATCTTTGGTATGCAATAATGATAGATGCGGGGAATCCTTTATTATATCTAGAGTATTATAGCATTGATCCTTAGACTTAACAATAATTCTACATGCAATTAAATCTTTCAATTCATGAACCGCTACCTCTTTTCTTTTCATTTTTTTAAGAATAGAGTAAGGTTCTTTAAGACGCATAAATATCTTGTTCTCTATGTCGGCTTTATGCAAGTCCTCTTTAATTATATTAATTATATCATAAATCAAGCACTTTTCTCCCACTTACTAAATAAATATACAAAAGAATTTCTTAACTTCAATTATTAGTAAATAGCTTATAATGCTTTCAAACTAAAGTTATAAGGCTATCATACCTAAATATTAAAAACAAGTTTTTTCAATATATTGTTTAATTAAATTTAACTTAAGTTAATAAAATAGTTTCCTTAAAGCAACTTATACGTGTTAGTTTAGTAGTAAATTAGCGAATTTATTTATAGATATTTTAGACACACTATCTAGTACTTCAATCATATTTTCTAACTTACCAGTACATTCTAAAACTATATCTACTCCTGCTTCTAAAGCTTTTTTAGCAATATCTTTCATGTCGCCATTTAATGCTTTCATTTCTATTGCATCGGAAATAATAAGACCTTTATAGCCGATTTCATTTCTAATATATTTAATAACTTTTGGTGATAATGTAGCAGGATTATCAGGGTCAATGCACTCATAAACTATATGTGCTGTCATAGCAAGCTTCACTTGATCAAAAGAGCTAAGTTCTTTAAACACCTTAAAGTCAGTTTTTTCTAGCTTTTCTAAACTATTACTTACTTTCAGCAATTCTTTATGGCTATCAGCTTTAGCTCTACCATGCCCCGGCAAATGTTTTATACAACCTTGCACCTTTTCTTGCTGCAAACCTTCCAAAGCTGCTATACATAAAGGCACAACTATTTCAGGTTCTACACCGAAACTTCTATTACCTATAACATCATGTGCTCCTTTATGGCTTATATCGCCTACCGGTGCAAAATCTAAATTAATACCAAATGCTTTAAGTTCTTTACCTATATTACTGTAATTTTGTTTACATTTTTCTATTGCAATTTCTAATCCTTGATCTTTTGCTAAATCACCAAAACCTTTAGCAGGAGGTGCATTATAGAAAGTTGGTTTTGTAAGCCTTTGTACTCTACCACCCTCTTGATCTATAGCAATAATAGAATTTTCCCCTAATATTTCTTTTATATCAGTGATAAGCTGAGCAAGGGCTTCTTTATTTTGCTTTCCTTTTTCATCTGCTTTGATATTTCGTGCAAATAAAGCTATCCCTAGCGGACTATGCTCATGTAACAATGCTTTTTCTCTATCAGTTAATTTAGTATCTGATATGCCTATAATTACAGGTTTTACAGCTTTCTCTAAAGTCATAGTTGCTTAGAATATAATATTAAATTTGTAATACAATACACAATCTAAAATCATCGGCAAGGATTTTTTTTATTTGGAGGGATAAATTATTGAAATTAATAAGCAGTATATCTATTTTATCATTAATATTAACATTTGGAAAGGAACTAGAAATATTTTGATCAATATTTAAATGCTTTTGAAATAATTCAAAATCATTCGCAGTGTAATATTTTCTATTTTTTATTTTGTAATTAGATAAGCCTAGATTTTTTTTTTCTAAATACCTTAACTGGTATAAAGCAATGTTTAAAAGCTTGGTTATTTCGCTAGCTGAATAATATTTTTTAGTCATTTTCATTAATCAAAGCTTTTAACTTAGCAGAGGGGACAAAACGTAATATATTTTTCGGCTCTATAGTGATTTGAGATTTTGTATGAAAATTTATTCCGGGACGAGAATTTTTATGCTTAACTTCAAAGCTACCGAAGTTTTTTAAAGTTAATTTTTGTTTTTTTGCGATATCTAAAATATTAGTAAAAACTGCATTAATTATCTCTTCGCATAAGCTTTTTGAAAAGCCTAATTCAGCGTTTAGCATAAAAGCAATTTTTTCTTTAGTAATAGTCATAGCATACGAATCAATTATATGAGTGTAATTAACTTATAGCATGCTTAACTTATTAAAGTCAAATATATGTAATTAGCCGGTTTTTATGCCATTCCTGCGTAGAGATTATTTCTCGCTGTCACCCCGTGGTTTGCTAACTGAGTCCGGCATTGTTGCGTGGATCGAGAGTCGTCATTGCGAGGAAATTATGAAGTAATTGACGAAGCAATCCAGTAAAAAATGCTAACTTATAGCATTTTTATTATTTTTCCTGGATTGCCACGCTCCTTGCAGTCGCGTAGCTCAGACGATTTGGTATCCACGCAACAATGCCTCCCGTGGCTTGGGAACTAGGTCCAACTAGAAATACATTACTTATGATTTTGCTTTTTCTTCGTTGTGTTCGTTAATATTTTTATTTAACGCATCTAATTTATCAATAATAGCTTGACGCATTTGTTCTTGTTGTTTAGTACCAGCTTTTTTATATTCTTTGATTTTTCCATTAGCATCATCTAAAGCTTTTTGTAGCTCTTTACCTTTTTCATCTTTTATTTCTGCAATAGCTTGTGACATTTGATTATAAGTATCACTTAAAGTTTGATTAAACTTTTCACTACCATTTTTTGCTAAATCTTTTAAATTTTCTTTTAGCTCTTCTAATTTTTGAGCAATTGTTTTTGTTTGTTCCTGAGCTACTTCTTGTGCTTGTATTTCACTTTTTGTAGCATCATCAGCAAAAGCATTAGGGGTTACTAATAATGTAGCAGCAGTTGCAAATGTTACTAAAATTTTTTTCATGATATTCTCCGATCATTAATGTTATTGTTTATATTATATCATTCAAATTTCTTACTATTTTTTTAAAAATAGTTAATAAAAATTAAACCTAGATATTTTGTATTTACATAATAAATAATCCGATAAAAAAAGCAATATGATAAAAAATAATTTTAAAAACGCATATTTTAATATAAGATGATTAACTAAGTTGAGTCCTCTGAACTTAATAATTAAACATGGAAATTTTATGACATTAGAAATAGGGAAAGAGAAAGTAATTAAATTATCTGATTTAAAAGGCAAATTTGTGGTGCTATATTTTTACCCAAAAGATGACACACCAGGATGTACTTTAGAAGCACAAGATTTCAATAAGTTAAAACCAAGAATTCGATAAGCTTAACGCAGTAATTATTGGAGTTTCAAAAGATAAACTCGACTCTCATGATAAGTTTAAAGAAAAATATTGCTTAGAATTCGATTTAGCTTCAGATGCAAATTCAAATTTATGCGAACAATATGGGGTATGGGTAGAAAAATCCATGTTTGGTAAAAAATATATGGGTATAGATAGAGCAACTTTCTTACTTGATAAAGAAAGTGGGGTTAGACATATTTGGCGTTCTGTCAATGCTAAAGGACATGCTCAGGAAGTATTAGACAAACTGAAATCATTGCAATAAACTAAGGTTAGTTAGCTAGATCCCGTGAATAAATCACGGGGTGACATTATAATTAATTTCACCTACTTATATTATCTCTGCGGTTCGTATAAATGATTTTTTTCATAATTTTCATGCCGCATTTGTGCTTCAATACATAATGTAGCTATTGGTCGTGCTTCTAACCTTTTTATACCTATCGGATCGCCTGTTTCTTCACAATAACCATATTCACCCTCTTCAATACGCTTTAATGCTTGCTCTATTTTTTCGCATAACTTACGATATCTGTCTCTAGTACGAAGTTCGAAAGCAGTTTCTGTTTCAGTAGTAACACGATCATTAGGGTCTGATTCATTCCAATTTTCTTCTTTTAGATGATTTAAAGTTTCTTGAGATTCAATTAGTAAAGAATTTTTCCACTTTAAAAGTTTTTGCCTAAAATATTCTAAGTGATTTTTACACATATATTCTTCGTCTTTAGACGGCTTATATTCTTCAGGCAATGTAGTAATTTTAAACATATTCATAATTCAATATTATCTATTTAGTACCTATACTTATAAGGTTTTAAATTAATATAATATATAACTTAAAATTAACGCAAGAAGATTGTTAATATTAAATAACATTTTATTTTTTGATTGGATGTGCGGTAACATATGCCGTTTCTAAATGCTTTATACTTGTTTTTGTATAGCTTTGTGTAGTTGATAAACTTTTATGTCCTAACAGCTCTTGAATAGAGCGTAAATCTGCCCCATTTTCTAGTAAATGCGAGGCAAAACTATGCCTAAATGAATGAGCACTTAAACGCTCAGGTAAACCATAAAACCGTTTCAACTTAATTAACTCCCGGTTAAATACAGGAGGTTGCAATTTCTTACCTTGCTTCCCTCTAAATATTGGTTCATCATCTTTCAATTCATATGGTAATTTTTCTAAATATTCTGTGATCAAATTTCTAGCAATAGCAAGCCAAGGAATTACTCTCTCTTTACCTCCTTTACCCATTATTTTTATAAATTCTAAATTTTGTAAATGAAGCTTTGTAATCGATAACGCTTCAGATATTCGTAAACCTGAAGCATATATAAGAACAAGTAATGCTTTATTTCTAATTTCTATCCACTGACTATTTCCATATTCTTCAATATGATCAAGTGATATATTTACCTCTTCTTCAGATAAGGCTTTTGGCAGTAGTTTACTTTTTTTGGGAGATTTAATAGAAAAAACCACATGATTATGTAATTCAGCCGTCTTTTCTAAAAATTTATAAAAATTCTTTATGGCAGATAAACCACGGGCAATTGATGAAGTAACAAAATTATCACATTTTCTTTTAGCAAGCCAACTTCGCATCAATCTTATATCTGCTGCCCTAATATAATCCATTGTGACGATATCCGAATTATAATAATTCATGAACTCAAGAAAATGTTTAAGATCATTATTATAGGAAATCATGGTATGATTAGAGTAATTTTTTTGCAAGCTGAGGTATTTTTGCCACTTAATTATTAATTCTTGTGTTTGTGTATCTAACATTTATAAAGCTTAATTAATTTTAATATTAACTTACCATCTAACAATTATTGACTCGTAATTTTATAAATGTTAGCATGGACTAATGGGTTAAGGGTTCTTAACAAACCCACAAAACACACAGTCACTTATATTTTACAAAGTTTAATTTATTTTTAGGAGAAAAATAATGTTAAATAATACACAATTTTTAGATTTTATGAAATCTTATATGAATCCTGAACTTTATATGAGTTCTTTAAAAAATATGCCTAATATAGATTTTTCATCTACCACCGGAACAATGCAAAGAGCTTTAAATATTTTAGTAACAACAAATCAAATAGCTACTGAAAGCATGCAAAATTTGCTTAAGAAAAACTCCGAAATGATACAACATAATGTTAATACCATTTTGAATTCTACTAAAGAAGCAATGGGTACTAATGATTTTAAGCAAGCTAGCGATTGTCACCAAAAATGTTTTAAATCTATTTATGAAACATCTATGAATAATGCTAAAGAGATTGCAAATATTGCCTATGAATCTTCAGCAAAAATATTAGAAGCAGTAAACAAAAATATTTCTGAAAATGTTCATCAAGCTTCTTCTAATATGCAGAATATGGCACAGCAAGCACAAAAAAACGTATTTAATAAAAAGCCTGCTTAGATTTTAAGCTACATGTCATTCCCGCGTAGACGGGAAAGCTTTATTGCGTGGATCAGTTTTTCCAGTTGTCATCCCGCGACTTTGATCGCGGGATCCAGTTAAAAATACTAATAAAATTAGTATTTTTTATTATTTTTTGGATGCCGTGGTCAAGCCACGGCATGACATCGAAAGTGCTTTTCGATCCACGCAACAATGTTATGCAGGAATGACATAAAAACCATATAACAATCCTATCCATTCCTCGCTTTCCTACTGAGCCAGTTTTGTAGATAAGAATCTGCAAGCTCAGCATCTTCTATAACGATTACATTTTCTGCATTACGTTTATCAGCAGCAGCAGTAAAATTAAATGAACCGGTTATTACTTTCTTTTTATCGATAATTATAACTTTATTATGAGCAATACCCGGAACTTTATCTATACCTACCTCAATTTTTGCTCGTTGTAATTCGTGTAACTTAGAAAATTTTTGCTTTAAATTACTACGATCCAGTAAGATTTTCACTTGTACACCACGTGCTTGAGCATCAATTAAAGCGGCAGTAATCAATGAATCGCTCATGCCATATGCATGCATATAAATTGACTCTCTAGCTGTATCAATTTGATCTGCTATAAATTTAATGCAACCTGATGGGGGAGTAAAACATGTACTAACTTTACTTCTAGAAAGCTGCGAAATATTGTAATGCTTTATTTTTGGAGGCGGTGTATGCGATATTTTGAACTGATTTATTAGATCAGTTCCATAATCTGAATATCCTAAAACACCTATTGATATGCCTAAAATAAAGGCAATAAATATTTCCGTAAATTTTTTATTTTTTCTCTTCACAAACTTTTTTATTTTTTAACGTAACTTCCTGGTGCTTCTTCAATTGCTATTAAATTTTTATAATCCAAAGATTTTACTAGTTCAGTATTATTTTTAATAAGCCAATCAAGCCACACCATGAGCCTTTATATTCTGTAGCTTTCAAAAGCCATTCTCTACTATTTAAACTTAAATCATCATTAAGTCTATAATTATATTTAGTAGTTTTTGGAGGATTAACCACCCCTGCTACATGCCCTGAATCAGTTAAGCAAAAAATCTTATCACCATTTATCAATTTCATTCCATCATATATTGAACGCCAAGGTGCGATATGATCCTCCTTAGCTGCCACAAAGAAAGAATTACAATCAACTTTACCAAGATCTATCTTAGTTCCTAATATTTCTAAAGTATTAGGCTCTTTTAGTAAATTATTATAATAGGTATTTTGTAAATATTCTTGATACATTCTTGCCGGTAAATTTGTAGAATCAGCATTCCAATATAACAAATCAAAAGGCATAGGATTTTTGCCAAGTAAATAATTATTTACAAAAAATGTCCAAATTAAATCGTTAGCTCTTAGTAAACTAAAGGTATTTGATAAATATTTTCCATCAAAATATCCTTTCAAATCCATATCCTCTTTAATATACTTCATCGTATTTTCATTAAAAAATACTCCAAGCTCACCAGGACTAGTATAATCAAGCAAGGTGGTAAAGAACGTAGCACTATTAGTGCAATCTAGTTTTTTTACTTTTAAATATGCAAGAATAATGGCAAGAAACGTTCCGCCCATGCAATATCCAACGAAGTCAATTTTTTTAAAGCCAAGCTTTCTAATATATTCAATAGGTGCTAAAATCCCATATTGTAAATAATCATCAAAGCCTTTTTCTGCTAAAGACGAATCCGGATTAACCCATGAAATAAGGAAAACTTGAAAATTATTTTCCACTAAAAAAGATATTAATGAATTATGCGAGGATAAATCGAGAATATAATATTTATTTATGCAAGGGGGAATAATTAGTATCGGTATCTTATGTACTTTTTCTTTCGGCTCATAGCATATTAGCTGCATCAAATCATTTTGAAATATAACTTTTCCTTTTGTTGTTGCAATATTCTCACCAAGCTTAAAAGCTGATTTATCAGTAGTTCTAATATTTAATATATCACCTGAATTTTTTATATCTCTTAGGAAATTTTCAAGCCCTTGTACTAAATTCTGCCCCCCACTTTTCAAAGTTTCACGTAAAACTTTTGGATTACAAAAAGCAAAATTTGATGGCGAAAAAGCATCAATAAAGTGCCTAGTTAAAAAATCTAAATGTTGCTTAAGGTCATCTGATAATTCATATTGATCGATATTTTTCTTAAGCCATTCAGCGGATAATAGATAATATTGTTTAACAAAATCAAAATAAGCATTCTCTTCCCATAAAGAATCTTTAAATCTTTTATCACGATTATCTGGGGAAAATATAGCTTTCGCCGGACTACCAACAAATTGCGCAAAGGCATTCGTAGTAAGCTCTCTTAGCTTTTCAATATACTGGGTATTAATACTACAAAATTTTTCAGGATTTGCCCAAAATTGTTCTACCATTAAGGTGGCGATAATTCTATTCTTATCACTATTAATTAAATTTTGTGGTATTATACTACCCTTGCCCTGCATTAAATGCATGATCAATTCTTGATATTTATCAGCTATTTCTTTAAAATTATTGATAATCGTTTCATGTGGTATGTTGTACATATTTTAGTTCCGGTGATGTTACTAAGTCATTGCGAGGAGAAACTGTAAGTTTCGACAAAGCAATCTCAGGAATCTTATAACTCTATTTCATGAGATTGCCACGCTCCTTGCAGTCGCTCGCAATGACATCTATATCTCTAGACTATCCCATATACTATTTATCTTGTCGATAACTTCCTGATCCATTTCGATTTTTTTACCCCATTTTCTGTTTGTCTCAGGGTATATTTTATCTGTTGCATCTATTCCCATTTTGCTGCCAAGCCCTGACTCTGGGGATGCAAAATCTAAATAATCTATTGGGGAGTTTTCTATGAAAGTTGTATCACGCTTTGGATCAACTCTTGTTGAGATTGCCCAAATTACTTCCTGCCAGTTACGAATATCGATATCATCATCGACCACGATAATAAATTTGCTATACATAAATTGCCGTAAATAAGACCAAACACCAAGCATTATTCTTTTAGCATGACCAGGATAAGACTTTTTAATTGATACTACCGCAACCCTATATGAACAACCTTCAGGTGGCAACCAAAAATCAACAATTTCCGGAAATTGTTGTTGAATAAGAGGGATAAAAATCTCATTTAATGCTTCACCGAGTATTGATGGCTCATCTGGGGGTTTGCCTGTATAAGTACTCAAATATACAGGATTTTTTTTCATCGTTATTGCTGTTACAGTAAATACTGGGAATTCTTCAACATCATTGTAATATCCGGTATGGTCGCCAAAAGGACCTTCGGGTAAATACTCATCTAGACTAACATACCCCTCAAGTACTATTTCGCTATGTGCTGGAACTTTTAAATCAATGGTTTTACACTTTACCAATTCTACTTTTTCATTACCAAGCAACCCAGCAAAATTATATTCCGAAATATTTTCCGGTATCGGCATTACTGATGCCATAGTTATTGCCGGATTTGCCCCAATAACTATAGCAGCTGGGAAAGGTTCTCTTTTTGCTCCTTTCCAACGTTTATGATGCTCTGCACCACCTCGCAACTTAAGCCAACGCATCAATAATTTATTTTCCGAAATAACCTGCATTCTATATATACCGAGATTATAATTATCAACCTTTTCATCGGTTGGTCCTTTAGTTACAACTATAGACCAAGTAATTAAAGGTGAAACATCAAGAGACCAACATTTTTGGATTGGTAATATATTAAGATCAGGCTTGTCGATAATAATCTCATGGCAAGCGGCTTTTGAAACAGTTTTAGGCGACATAGCAAAGATACGCTTTGCTAGCGGTAACATCGATAATGTTTCTTTAAAAGATGATGGTGGTTGCGGTTGTTTAAGAAATGCGAGTAAAACTCCAAGCTCTCTTAATTCCTGAATATTCTGAAGCTTAAGCCCCATGCAAATACGATTGATACTAGCATAAAGATTAGTTAGAACAGGTATTGTAGATTTACTGCCGTCAGATTTTATAACATTCTCAAATAGCAAAGCAGGACCATTTTGCTCCAATGCTCTTCTGCTGATTTCAGTAATTTCTAGATCGGTTTTAACTTCAACAGAAATACGCTTTAATTCACCGTTTTTTTCTAACAATTTCAAAAACTCGGGTAAATCTCTAAAGCTCATATTATTTATTAGATTTTGTGTTATTTAGCTCGTATGTAATCCTCACCGTACGTGTGCATCGGCATCATCCCGTGGTGGCATTGTTGCGTGGATCGGTTTTTCCGTCATTGCGAGGAAATTGTGAAGTAATTGACGAAGCAATCCAGCTAAAAAATACTAATATTATTAGTATTTTTTATTATTTTTTCTGGATTGCCACGCTCATTTCATTCGCGTAGCTCAGACGATTTGGTATCCACGCAACAACAAGGTCTCCCGTGGTTTGGGAACTAGATCCAGCATAAAGCGAGATAAATCGAGCTTTTTGTATTTTTTATTACTGGATCCCGTGGACGAGCCACGGGATGACACCGATCACGTTTTTCGATCCACGCGGGCAATGCCGTCACAGGGCGACACAACTCATTTACATAGTCTTCACTTTCATATCATTTTGCTTGATCGTATAGTTAATCAATTCATCAATGATAGAATTTTTAATAGTGTGTACTATATTTTTTTCTGAATTAGTTCTAATATTTTTAGCCACCTGCTCATCTATATTTGTAGATTTAATATGGGCAAAATATAGCTCATCGCCTACTTGAAATACAGGAGTATTAGAACCTATTTTAGTGTTAAAAATGGATAATAATATTTCAGGGGTTAACATCTGATCATTTTCCATTTCTGATCTTATATAAGTTTTGTTACGTATTTTAGCACTTGATGTGTTATCTTCTGTATCAAAATTATCTTCTTTTGCTAAATCTTTCATAATTTTTATATTAAGATCAGCAAGATATTGCTTTATCCAAGTGCTATTTATCTGTTCTTTAATACTATCAAATTCAGGTATTTTTGCTGGATTTATAGATTTTAATTCAACAAGTACTAAATAGCTTTTATCTTCTGCCTCAATCGGATAAGATAATTCCCTCTCGCTAAGCTCAAAAATACTATCGGCATTTTCGGCAATTATTTTGTCTTCGATCAAATCGGCATAACTTATATTATTAATATTGTTAATAGGCAGCTCATATTTTTCTGCAATTTCAACTAAGCTAGAACCGGCTACGACATCATCTTCTAAGTTTTTAGCAAGCTCCATATTTAGGATATCAATTTTTTGAGATTCTATTTGTTCATATAATTGTTTTTGTACATCCTCAAAACTTTGTTCTCCAAATTCCTCTTTATTCTCATTATAAAATTCTAATAATTCTTCTTTAGTAACTTGGATTTTCTTTTGTAAGTTTTCAGTAGTAACTTTTATATATGAAAAGCTACGCTTCTCAGGTATTTCAAATGAAGATTTGTTATTCTGGTAAAAATCTTTTAATTCCTGATTAGAGGGAACTGGAATTTGTAAATCTTTTGGCTTGTTTTGTAGATTCATTTGCACTAATTCTACTTCTCTTTTTTCAGCCATATAATTTACTATATTATCAGTCATAGCTTTTGGAACATAGAAGCTATCTAAAAAAGTACCAGCAAAAATATTTTTTAAGGCTTTTTCTTTAAAATTTACTAAATATTTTTCTTCATCTGTATAAGAATTTCTAAAATAAGTTTTAAAGAGCTTTATATCGAAAATTCCTTGATCATTTTTAAAAACCGGTGATTCTTTTACTAAATTTTTTACAGTATCATCGCTTATATCAAAATCATAATAGCTAACTAGATAATCTAAGATATTCTCAAAAATAAGCCTTTTTAAGATTCTATTATCTATATTTAATTGTGCTATTTCTTCTTCCGTTAGGCTTACTCCTACTTGTTTAGATATAGCGTTAATTTCTAAAGATTTTGCCCGCAGAAAATCTTCTTGCGATATGTTTTTCGCATGAGAAAAAGTTACGATATTGCCACCACCTCTTCCATGTAATACATCTTTAATGCCAAAGCCAACAAAGGCAAAAACGATCATTGCGAATAAAACCCGCATTATAAAACTATCGGCAGTTTTTCTAATATTATTTAACATAATTTTTTATTTAAGATTCTTAATGTCATCTTGTACATTATAAAGCAAAAAAACCTACATAGTCAAACTATATAGGTTTTTTGTTACATATGTGTCATGCCGTATGGATCAATTTTCCCGTCATTGTGAGGAAATTACGAAGTAACTTGTACGTACGCAATCTTAGGATGCTTGACAAGATTGCCACGTCGATACTTTGTATCTCCTCGCAATGACGGGGAAACTGATGCACACGAACAAGCCACCACGGGATGACAAAGGAAAACTTATATACGCAAATAATACTTTTTCACAATAACGACTCTTGAGTCGCACAACAATATTTTTAGTAAGGAATAATCGAGAAATAAGGATGGTGACCCCTACGGGACTCGAACCCGTGTTCCCACCGTGAAAGGGTGGTGTCCTAACCGCTAGACGAAGGGACCTTTAAGAAATATTATTATAATTTGTCATCCCCGCAAGGCGTTGCCTTGGTGTATTAGCCCTATCTTTGTCATCCCATGAGCTTGTAGCGGAATCCAGTTAAAAATACTAATTTTAGTATTTTTCATTATTTTTTCTGGATCCCGCAATCAAGTCGCGGGATGACAGAGGAAAAACCGATCCACTTAAGCAAGCCTTACGGAGTAACAGATAATATAACAATGCACTTTAATTACAATAACTTCAAAGGTTTTATACAATATCTTTTTAAGTATTGCAAGCAAAATTATAGATTTACTTTAAGTTTAATACTACCTTGATGGCTATGATAACGTTTATTCAAATAATAGTTATAATCCAACGAAATAATCGTATTCTTAACACTTCCTATAATACCCCCTCCTAAATTATAGGCTGTTTTTGCTTGTTTCGGTATTATATGATTTTGCGTAAATTTATTACCTTGTATTTGAATAGTTCTATTTACTCTCTGAGTTTTTTCATTGAAATTATGCTCTATGGAACTATGCAGCGTAAGCCCTAAATTATTATTTTTTAAAGGTATTTTCGTTTTAGCACCGATAATTCCTGATAATATATTATTTTCTTTCGTTGCAAGAGCTATTTCTTGAATACTAATACCTGTTTCATTATATACACCATCTCGTGATTTTCCGTATCTTAAACCGATATTTGGCGTAATGACTATATTATTTGTAGCCAGATAATTATAATTAAGTAAAGCTTCTGCGTTATAGCTATGGTTACGATGTTTTACATTACTCTTAAATTTAGTATTATTAAATAAATAAGTAGTTTTATTTTTAATAAAGTTCTTAGAAGCAACAACTAAACCTTGCAATACAAAATTTTTCGGTAATTCTTTTTGCCCATAGATAGAAACTATATGACTTTTAATAATTTCTTTATCATTATTATTGTTATTTTTAAACTTAAATACTGAATGAACGTTACTATAAGCAATACCTATAATATTATTATCGATCTCAACGTCAAAACCAACAGTACCACCTTTATTAATACCTCTATAGCCATTAATATTATTAACTCTACCTTGGTTATTAACACCGTACATAGTACGCATCCATAGACCTCTTTTAACTGGTGACTCTTCATCACCAGCTGCTATAGCAGCGTTATTATCTTCATTAATTTTAACTACTGCAATAGAATCAAGTCTAGTAAAAATAGAATCTTTCGTCACTTTCTGAACAGTTTGAATTTGTTGATTAGTAGTAGGAGCAATTGCTGCAACACTCTTTTTTACTTCTTCTACTGCTTGCGGAAGAGGGATAGTTGTAATTGCATCAATCTTTTTAAGCGGTTTACTATATTCTAAATCTTCTTCTATACCTGAATCATAATCATCATCACTATCTATTAATTTTAAAAAGCTATCTTCATCCTTTTCGCCACTCTTTAACCTTAAGAAACTACGTTTATCATCACCATCTTTTAATTTTAAAGAATCATTTTCATTTTCTCTACCATCGCTTAATGCTAAAAGACCATGCTCATCATCACTACCATCACTTAGCCCTAAGAACCTATCTTCTTCCTCTTTACCATCACTTACTCCTAACAAGCTATGTTCACTTTTTCTGCCATCACTTAGCCTTAATGAGCTAGGTTTATCCTCTCTACCATCACTTAGCCCTAAGAATCTATCTTCTTCCTCTTTACCATCACTTACTCCTAACAAGTTATATTCACTTTTTCCGCCATCACTTGATTCTGATGAGCTAGGTTTATCCTCTCTACCATTACTTACTCCCAAGGAGCTATGTTCATTAGTTGATAATAATAGTTGATCAGAAGCATCTTCAGTTTTTGTACCAATATTTGCGTTAGGTTGATCGTTTAAGCCTTTCGCTGCAGTTAGTGTTTCAAGTTCTGAATTTATATCTGCAGTTATTTTTTCAAAGCCTTCTAGAACTTCTTTAAATTCTGCATCTCTATCTATCTTAGACTCATTGTTTAAGCCTTCAGCTTCAACTAATTTTTCAAATTCTACGCTTAAGTCTTCTTTACTACCAACTAGATCACTAATGCTATGAACTGAAGCATATTTCTTTAACGGTGTTGCACTATATCCTTTAGCCTTTATTTCTACATCACTATCTGATGAATTACTAAGGCTATCATCTTCTAGACTCTTGACCTCTGCTTGCAATGGCAACTGCTCAGATAAATTAAGTGCTTCCATAGCTAACTTTTTAAGCCGTGAATCCTCTTCAACATTTTCCAGATTTTGGGGCTTCTCACTACGTTCTGCAATATAGCTCTCTTCCGCCTTTTGAACCTTATCCTCTAAATCTAAATAATCTAATATACTTAAATCTTTTTGAGTAGGTTTTACTAATTTTTCAAACTTTTTATATGCTTCTTTTATTACATCATTAACTTCTGATATAATCTCTCCATTTTCTAGTATTTCAGAATTATTCTTAAGACTTTCAAAACTTGAATCATATCTTTGAGGTGGATTTGCACTATATCCTTGAACCTTTATTTCTACCTCACTATATGATGAATTACTAGAGCTAGGAGTTGAACCTAAATCCTCTATATCTTGTTGTAACTGTGATTCTTGTTTTGATAAATTTAGAGCTTCCTGGGCTAAATCCTGAAGTGATTGTGAATTTTCAGGGTCTAATCTTTTTCGGCGTAATTCATGATATTGTGCTTCAACATTACTTTTTTTGGTGGATACTTTTTGAAGCTCTTCATCCAGCTCATCATGTTTTCGTAGTGAGGTAAATTTCTCTTCAAGTGCTAAATATTCTAAATTAGATGATGCTGGACTTTGTATACCATTACTTTTTCTACTATCTTCTTTGTAATTTTCAAATGCTTCTTCAACTAATTTTATATCATTATTATATTGTTTTAATAATGCCTCAGCTGCTTCTATTTGCCTGTTTTCATCACCATTTAAATCTTTATTTTCTTTATATATAATAAATTGCTCCCATACTGCTTTAGCTTCGTCTTTTTTCTTATTTAAATCTTTAAGTAATCTATCAAACAATACTGGACGCTTATTACTATTAGCACTATTAATTCTATGTAATGAGTACTCAATATTTTGATGTCCTAAAAGAGCTAAATTATTTTTTGGAACAATATGCGTATCTTCTTTATTAGCTGCAATAAATCCTACATTCGTCTTTATCTTATCTTGGTATCCATTTATCCTGCTTTCAATTTGTTTTGCTTCAGCAAGTTTTTCCTCAATTCGCCTATTATAGCTTATTTCATTTTGTGGCTTGTTAACTAGCTTTAATCTTAATATATTTAATTCTTGAATTATATTTTCTAAGTTTTTTTGCTCTTTTTTTATACTTGCTAAACTTGTATCAATTAATTTTTGCTGAGAAGAACTAGGTGTTTTTTGTAGGTTTTTTATTAGTCCTCCTACTTCCATATATGTTTCAACCAATGGCAACATACGTACGTTTAAATCCGCTTGAGTAAACGTAGGATATTGTTTTGACTGATCTTCTTTTTGAGGCTGCACATTTACAACTGGATCTGGAAATACTTCTATATAGTCCTGTACTGAGGGCGGGTTTGGTTTTAAATATCCTCCTGAATCATACTTGCTATTATCTACAATCCTTTGCACTCTAGGTGTTACAGGAATGCTTACATTATTAGTGTTATTTTTATTTCGAGCAGGTAGTTGCGGTGGAAAAGTAATTTGTCCTATTTCAGTTTTTATTTCTCCAGAAATCCTTTCTACTTTCTCATAATATTTCTTTATATCATTATGATTTGGCTTTTCCTTAGCCAGTTCTCCTATTATTTTTAGTTTTAAGTCTTCTTGCTTTTCTTGTTTTTTTTCTATTTTTAATAATTTCTTTTCTGCTACAGTTTTATCTTCGTACGATTCTATTCGTCCTATCCCTTCTCTTGTAGTCTCTAAAGATTCTGGATTTTGATTTAATATTTTTTTTATTTTTTCTAATTGGTTTAAATCATCTTGAACCTGCTGTTCACTCTCTTGGTTATTTAATAATACTCTTTTCTTTTCTATCTCCGCTCCTAATGCAACCATTAATAGATTTTTTTGTATCCGTGCCTCTCCTATATTATTTTTTTTCTTTGCTGCTGCGTATGCTTTAGCTGCCTGTTTTTTTCGTACTTCTTGTGCTTTTTTTTGTGCTTCTTTATCAACTTTAATTTTTTCTATTCTTTCGTTATTATCTTGCTCTATCTGTGCTTGATATTCTGCACTTTTTCTTTTTACTTCATCCGTAGTTGCTTTATTTTTATCAGCTACACCCTGCCTAGCAGCCTTAGTTCTTTGTAATTGTTCTTGAGATTTTGTAAGCTTTGTTGGCTCTTCCGCTGATGTATTATCATCTTTTTTACCTTTACCAAAAAGACGAGAAAATACTCCACATTTTTTAGGCGTGCTAGCCTGTGCAGACTTAAAATCACTTTGTGAGTTTGGCTCTTGTTGTACCGGTGAGCTATTTTTATAAAAATCTTCTATATCTTGGCTTGAATCATTACTTTTAAGGCTTTCTCTTCCTTTTTTTGTTGAAGGTCTACGTTTTACACTACTAGCTCTATTTAATGCTTTCTTATACTCCATTATATCTTGGTAAGTATCTTTGCTACTTGCTACTCCTTCAAAAGGTACTGCAATTATTGCTGCTGCTGATATAGAAGCAAGTAAAGAATATTTTAAAAGTCTTAGTTTTTTTACGGAATTATTTATGGTTATTTTACTCATATTTTGAATACCTAAAATTTAGTTATGCTTACCAAAGTCGCATATAATAGTAATGTGGTTAATAAAAATCAATAATATAGTTAATTTATTTTAATAATTTGATCTTGCTATTGAAAAAGGATCGCTGGGCGGGTATAATGCGTTTTTAACTTATAATTGAAAATGCTAGATTATTTAAAAGCAATTTTTGAAGCCGAATATAACCATCTTAATTTATGGTATTTCATTAGTTTCATCTGCGGAATTATAGTTTATTTTTCTTTAAATTTTGATTTTTCATTTTCAACTATTGGGATTATTTTACTTGTACTTTTAATATTATCTACTAGCAAAAGATATAGCATCATCATCAAGTTTATTTATGGTATTATTATTGCATTTGCAATTGGTTTATTAGTCGCAAAATACCGCACGGCAAGTGTGCATGGTCAAACCATTCATAAGCCTATAATTACTCTAGTTGGCGGCAAAATAGAATCTATCAAACCAACCATCATCGGAGGACAAGTAGTATTAAGCGAAATAAAAATCGAGAAAATTAATCGTGATTTACAAAAGGTAAAAATTAGTATACCGAAAAAATATTTACAGGAAATTCGTGTAAATGACTATATAACTTTACTTGCTAAGCTTTATAAACCTCAAAATAGTATATTACCTGGTGGCTATGATTTCGGGTTTTATGCATATCTTGCTGATATAGGAGCAAATGGCTATGCGATGTCAGAACCTAAAATTTTAGCACGCAATGAAACTACTATTGATAGCTTTATTTATAAAATACGTATTTTCATTTATAATAATTTAATAAATAAGCTTGGTAGTGATAAAGGAAATTTTGCAGCTGCGATATTACTTGGTGAGACGAAAGGCTTAAACAGGCAAATCATGCAAGATATGCGACAAAGCGGTATATCACACGTATTATGCGTTTCAGGGCTACATTTGTCGCTAGTGGTAATGATTATTTTCATTACTACAAGGTTTTTGCTGAATATATCAAATTATTTGGCATATAATTACAATATAAAATTGGTTTCTGCTTACTGTGCATTAATCGGCAGCTTTGGATATTTAGAGCTAAGCGGGATGCAAATCGCAGCAACCAGAGCTTTTATTACGGCAGCGATTTTTATTTATGGGATTATTATAGGAAGAGCTGGTTTTCCTATTCGTTCTCTTGCTATTGCTGCATTTATAATATTATCGCTAAATCCCGAATATATTTTTCATCCGAGTTTTCAGCTATCTTTTATTGCAGTATTATCACTTGTGGCAGGTTATGAGTTTTATCTTAAAAATTCGTGGTTACTTGGAGAGAAAAAAGGCATTTTTGGAGCAATAAAATTTTATACCATATCAAATATTTACTCTAGTTTTTTAGCAAGCATCATTACTGCCCCCGTAGTAATAAATCAGTTTTTTATATTCTCTACTTACTCAGTACCGACAAATCTTATTGCCGTGCCTATAATGTCTTTTTTTCTGATGCCTCTTGCTCTATTGTCCTTGCCTTTTACTATGATTGGGTTTGATAGTTATATTTTGGAGATTATAGGGTTTTTTATTGAAATAATAATTAAATCAGCCCACTATTTTAATAATTTACCTGGCTCAGTTTGGTATTTCGGCTATATCACAAATTTTAGTATTTTACTCTTTTTATTTGGATTTTTCTGGATTTGTATATGGAAAACTACATGGCGACTATTTGGACTAGTAATTATGGTAATATCCTTTATATTTATGCTTTATTCGCCAAAACCTGAATTAATATTTGATGCAAGTAATATGGCAATTGGTATTAAGAATAAGCAAGGTAAGCTTGAAATTTATGCCGATAAGATGGCAAAATTTAATAGGATTTATTGGGCTAATTGGTTTGGACAAGAAGATAGTATATTATTGCCGCTACAAGATAATCTTTTCATAACTAATTATGGGCAAAGAATTATCTTTAATAAAAATAACTATTGCAACGAAGCCGAAATTCATATCAATCTTAATCATAGAGCAAAATGCATGGGAAATCTGATGACTATTAATAGAGATTTTTTAAGCAAAAGTCCGGTTATACTTATATTTTGCAATTCTAAAAAATGTAGAATAAAATCTAGTCATGCAAACTATTAATAAAACATTAAACATTCCTTCAAAAGGATATGAAAAAATCTTGAATCTTCTTAATAAAAAAGGAGAAGCAAGATTAATTGGCGGCTCAGTTCGTGATGCTTTACTTGATAAAGAGAGCTATGATATTGATATAGCAACGAACTTACTACCAAATGAAGTAACAAGCATTTTATCCCAAGCTAAGATAAAAACTATCCCAACCGGCTTAAAATTTGGCACAATTACAGCTATTTTAGAAAAGGAACAGTTCCAAATCACTACTCTTCGGAAAGATATTGAATGTAACGGCAGACACGCTAAAGTAGTATTCACAAATGATTTTGCTGAAGATGCAGAAAGAAGAGACTTCACTATTAATGCTTTAAGCTATTGCCCTTTTAAAGGTAAAATATATGATTATTTCAATGGATTTGAAGATTTAAAGCAGCAAAAAGTAGTATTTATAAGAGCTGCTCACCAAAGAATTAAAGAAGATTATTTACGTATTTTACGATTCTTTCGTTTTTCTAGCTATTATGCAAATAGGCTTGATCCAGAAGGATTTAAAGCATGCGATGAACTAAAAAGCGGCTTAATGAGTTTATCACGAGAACGCATAAAAAGTGAATTTGATAGAATTATAGTTTCTAGTAATAGCCCTGAAGTTTTAAAAGCCATGTTTGAAATAAGGATTTTGGCATTGATATTTTCCATCCAAAATTATGAAATAAAAATTGCAGAGCAAGCCAAAAGCTTTAATCTAGAATTAAGTACTAGATATGCATTATTATTATATTATCAAAAAGATTTAAACCTAAAAAATTTTCTAGATTGGAAATTCTCAAAACATGAAACTATCCAGATATTATCTATATTAGATTTTATTCATAAAAATATAATCACTGAATTTGATATAAAAAAAATCTGGCTGGAGCATAAAAACTATAAAGAATATTTATTAGCAGCAAGTATATTAGGGAAAATAGATTATTCACAAATAACAAAATTTATAAATATATATGATTCATTAGAACGACCTAAATTCCCAATAAATGGTCATGATTTACTAAATATAAATATAGAACAAAAAGACATAGGCGAAAAACTAAATTACTTAAAAAAGATTTGGATAGATCAAGATTTTAAGTTAAGTAAGTCGGAGTTATTGGATATGATAACGTCATTCCCGCGTAGGCGGGAATCCAGTCATTAATTAGGAATCAAAACTATGAAATATAAAAATTTCTTTTTTCTGGATTCCCGCCTACGCGGGAATGACATCAGATCCATTCCACAACGCTGGACAAGCCGCGGGATGACAATAATCCTTCTCTCTTTCATATTCTTCAGCTTTACTAGCTACGCTAAACCTAAAATAGTAACGAGCATTACTCCAATTGCAAGTATAGCTGCAATGCTTGTTAAAGATAAAGCGGAGATAGAGAGTTTAGCCATAAGTAACGGCTGCCCGCATCATTATAATTTAAAACCAAGTGATCTAGCGAAAGTCAAAAACGCCAATATCGCTATTTATATAGATAAAGAATTTGATGGGTTTGCTGAGAAGTTAATTAATAATCATGCTAACACCATTATAAAAATCAGCGATATTAAAGATTTAAACATCATAAAAGGTAATTGGCATATTTGGCTTGATCTTGATAACGTAAAAGTTTTACTACAGGAATTTACTAAAATATTTAGTGAAAAATTTCCTGAATTACAACAAGATATTAATAATAATCTTGAGCTAGCAATGAAAGAATTACAAGATTTGCAAGAAGCTAAAAATAACGAGTTTGCTAATATAAAGGATGTGATTTTATTAAGCGACAGTAGCGAGTATTTTTTTGTTGATACAAATATCCGTACGACAAAATTATATAGCGACAGTCAAAAAAGCTTAAGATATTTCAGTAAATTAGACTCTTTAATTAAAGAGTCTAATAATAAATGTCTTGTTTTAAGTACTGAGCAAAATCCAAACTTATATAACAAATTAAATGTTAAAACAGTAATACTAAATAGTGAAAACTGGGATATCAAAAATATTGATTCCGAAAGCTACCGGAACCAATATCTACAGATGATTAACCAAGTTAGAGGGTGTTTGTAAATATTAAATGCGTAATATCTAAAAACAGAAAAACTAAATTTCTTGAATTTTTAATTAATTAGTGCTAAATTGAAACTGCTGAATTCAATTAGGCAATATTTAAAATGTATCAACGTTTTATACAAGGAGTTTTAGAAAAATTTTCTAAATTTTACCCAGTTTTAGGTATTACTGGACCAAGACAATCAGGGAAAACTACTCTTGCAAAAATATTATTTCCTCTGATAAAATATTAAAATAATCGTTATTACGAAAATTAATATAATCCTAATAAATATAGTACCAAATTCCTAAGATTGCCGCGTCAATGCTACGCATCTAACAAACTATATCATTTCAAATACTGCTTTAGATACCTACCGGTATGGCTTTCAGAGCAAGCAGCAATATCGGCAGGGGTGCCATGTACCACTATCTTACCACCTTTATCACCACCCTCAGGACCAACATCAATAATATAATCAGCTGTTTTTATAACATCTAGATTATGCTCGATAACTAAAACAGTATTACCCATATCAACAAGTTTATGCAGTACTTTTAACAATTTATTGATATCGTCAATATGCAGCCCTGTAGTCGGCTCATCTAGTATGTAAAGAGTTTTACCGGTTGAACGCCTTGATAGCTCTTTAGCAAGTTTAACACGCTGTGCCTCCCCTCCTGAAAGAGTAGTTGCCGATTGACCGATTTTAATGTAACCAAGCCCCACTTCATTTAAGGTAATAAGTTTTTCATAGATTAATGGGATTTTTTCAAAGAATTGCATCGCATCTTCTACCGTCATCATTAATATATCAGCAATAGATTTACCTTTATATTTTATCTCTAAAGTTTCTCTATTATATCTATGACCGTTACAAATGTCGCATTTTACATATACATCAGGCAAGAAGTGCATCTCTATCTTAATTAGCCCATCACCTTGACATGCCTCACATCTACCACCCTTAACGTTAAATGAAAACCTACCAACCTTATAACCTCTGGCTTTTGACTCAGGCAGTTCTACAAACCAGTCTCTAATATGAGTAAACGCACCGGTATAAGTTGCAGGGTTAGAACGCGGAGTTCTGCCGATTGGCGACTGATTAATATCGATAATTTTGTCTATATATTCAAGCCCTTTTAATTTTTGATATTTTCCTGGAAATACTTTTGCTGTAGGCTCTAGGTGCTTTAAAGCAGCCTTATATAGAGTATGGATCATCAAACTTGATTTTCCGCTTCCTGATACCCCTGTTATAGCAGTAAATGTACCAAGCGGAATTTTTATATCGACATTATCCAAATTATTAGAAACAGCTCCAATAAGCTCTATTGCTCTATTATCATGTCCTGTTCGTGTTTGTGTTGGCACTTTAATTGTTTGACGACCGCTTAAATATCTTCCTGTAATACTTTCTTCAAAATTCTTTATTTCTTCGGCATTACCCTCAGCAATAACCCGACCACCATGAATACCAGCACCAGGTCCTATATCGATAATATGATCAGCCTCATACATTGTTTCTTCGTCATGCTCAACCACTAAAACAGTATTACCAAGATCTCTTAGCCTTTTTAGCGTTTCAATTAATCTAGTATTATCACGTTGATGCAAGCCAATAGATGGCTCGTCAAGTACGTATAAAACACCGCTTAAGCCCGATCCTATTTGCGAAGCAAGACGAATACGCTGACTTTCACCTCCTGATAAAGTACCAGACTCTCTTGACAATGTTAGGTAATCAAGCCCGACATTCATCAAAAATTTTAGTCTTTCATTAATTTCTTTAAGGATACGTTCAGCGATAAATAATTGTTTTTTATTTAATTTTTGTTCTAGGTGAGCAAACCATTGTTGCAGTGTTGCAATACTCATATCTGCTACTTCACCTATATGAATATTTACTATTTTAACACATAAAGCTTCATCTTTTAGCCTATAGCCATTACAAGCCGTACATTTATGTTCTGACTTAAATTTAGCTAACTCTTCCTTGATTAAAACCGATTCTATAGTGCGATCTTTTTCTTGCAAACTCGGTATTATTCCAGCGAATGGCTGATGAATTACTTGTGTTTTAGAACCATCATGAAACTCAAATCTTATCGCTTCTTCTCCAGAACCTTCAAATAAAATTGTTTTAATATTATCAGATAAAGCTGAAAAAGGTGAGTCTATAGAAAATCTATAATGCTCAGCAAGTGCTTTTAATGTCTCTAGGATAAATTTTGAGGACGTACTGCCCCACGGCACTATTGCACCATCTTTAATAGATATTCTGTGATCTGGTACGATTAAATCACGATCGAAGAAAAACTCTTTACCAATTCCCTCACATTTAGGACATGCACCAAAAGGACTATTAAAGGAAAATATTCTTGGTTCAATTTCTGTAAGCTGAAATCCTGACACTGGACAAGAATATTTTTCAGAAAAAGTTATACGCTGATTTTTTTCGTATTCAGTATTAGCTACAGTTGGTAATTCTACGATTTCTAGGTAGGTAATACCATCAGCAAGATTTAATGAACTCTCTAAACTATCAGCTAGCCTATTGCCTAAATTCTCATCTAAAACTATCCTATCAACAATTACTTCAATATTATGTTTTTTATTTTTATCAAGCTTCGGCAAATCATCTATTTCACAAGTTTCCCCATTAACAATTAACTTCTGGAATCCTTGCTTTTTCAGATTCATAATCTCACGTTTGAATTCCCCTTTATGCCCTCTAACAATCGGAGCTAGTAAATATATCTTCGTTCCCGTAGGTAATTCGTTTATTATATCTACCATTTCAGAAACAGTTTGACTATGTATAGGCAGACCCGTTGCCGGAGAATAAGGAATCCCAACCCTTGCATATAATAACCTGAGATAATCGTAAATCTCGGTTATAGTTCCAACTGTAGAACGTGGATTCTTAGAAGTAGTTTTCTGATCAATCGCAATAGCTGGCGATAATCCAGAAATAGACTCGACATTCGGTTTATTTTGCAAATGCAAAAATTGTCTTGCATATGAAGATAAGCTCTCAACATATCTTCTTTGACCCTCTGCATAAATCGTATCAAACGCTAAGGAAGATTTACCCGAACCGCTAAGACCAGTTATAACGACAAATTTATTCCTTGGAATATCAACATTTATATTCTTTAGATTGTGCTCTTTAGCACCACGTACCTTGATATATTCTTGGTTCATATCACTCTTACTGAAAAATTTTAGGATATTTTAAAAAACCTGTAGTATTATAGGCTCTTTTATTTTATTATTGCAATAATAATATTTTTAAAATAGGTAATCTATGGCAGGTAGCTTAAATAAAGTGACATTAATAGGCAATTTAGGACGTGATCCTGAAATTAGAACTACGGGGGAAGGAAAGGAAATAGCGAATCTTTCTTTAGCCACCAACGACATTTGGAAAGACCGTGTTACCGGTGAAAAAAAAGAAAAGACCGAATGGCATAGAGTAGTGATATTTAACGAAGGGTTAGTATCTGTTGTAAAAAATTACGTTAAAAAAGGTAGTAAATTATATATTGAAGGCTCGTTACAAACTCGTAAATGGAATGATAGTTCAGGTGTGGAAAAATATACTACAGAAATCGTATTGCAAAATTTTAATTCACAATTAATATTGTTGGATAGCAAAAATTCTACTAGTTCTAGTCTTCAAGATTCAGGTCATAGTGAATATAAGCATTCCAAGCCTTCTTTTGATCATAGCGACTTAGATGACGAAATACCGTTCTAATTATCGTAACGTCATTGCGAGAAGTGGCAAAGCCTACGGTGTCATCCCGTGGCTTGGGAACTAGATCCAGTAAAAATACTAATAATATTAGTATTTTTTGTTATTTTTTCTGGATTGCCACGCTCCTTATAGTCGCTCGCAATGACGAGGAAAATAACCATTAAATACATTATGAAAAATTTTATTTGGATAATATTTTTAGTTTCTGTTCTACTTTCCGGTTGTTCTACTACCCATGATGTGGCAAGTAGAGTGAAACATTTGCAAGACATAGCTAAACAAAATAATTTTCAGCAACAACTTGTAAAAGGTGGTGATTTTACTCTTACAACTTATCAGCGTGTTACTGATCGTAATCAGCCTTTTGTATTTTACATTGAAGGGGATGGACATCTTGCAGATGGAGGCGTTAATTCTGACAACCCTACCTCTGTTAATCCAATGTTGTTAAGACTTGCTACAATCGATAAGCGACCAAATATTGTTTATATAGCAAGACCTTGTCAATATACTCCTTTAGAGATGAACGCAAAATGTGTTAATGATTATTGGTTAGATAAAAGAATGAACTATGAAGTAGTAAATTCAATTAATGATGTTATAAATACTATTAATAACGGGCAGAAATTCAGCTTAGTCGGCTTTTCAGGTGGCGGCGGGCTTACAATATTAATCGCTAGCCAAAATAGTAATGTGAAAGATATTATAACGATTGCCGGTAATTTAGATACTGAGAAATTTGACAAGCATCATAATTATCGTGGTTATCTAACTAAATCATTAAATCCAATAAATTACGCAAAGCAAATTAGCCACATTCCTCAATTGCATCTCTCCGGAGCAGATGACAAAAGAGTTCCAACTTTTATTACAGAACTTTATATAAAAGCTAGCTCATCTAACTGTGTTAATTATAAGGTCTTCCCTAACATTACCCATACAAAAGGCTGGGATACAGTTTGGAATAATATATTAAATATTCCACTAAACTGTAATTAATACAATTTTGTGAGATTGCCCACGTGGCTTAATTGTACCTCTGTCACCCCGTGATTTATTCACGGGGTCCAGTTAAAAATATCAATATTATTGATATTTTTAGTTATTTTACTGGATCCTGTGGACAAGCCACGGGATGACACCGATGGTGCTTTTCGGTCCACGCAGTCAATGCCATAACACCACTATTTTTGCTTATAGACAGTCACCCGCATCTGGTGTATTGCCTTAAAGCCTAAATAAACTGCGATACGTTCTAGTATAATTTCTTGGTAAAAAGATATTTCTAAAGCTGTTGCATGATCTTCTGCTTGTATAAATAGCGTATTAATCTTTTGCTTTTTATTAGTATCAGCAATTATTTTTAAAGGTAATACCTTATCGCTAAATTTAAATCCGACTATTTTATTCCAATTAAACATAATTTCAGGAAGCAAAGGATGCTGCCTTGCAAATATATGCCTAACTATTTTATGAATATCATCTTTAATTAGCTTCATCTTAATAGACTTTGGACAGTTAAAGTAATTACTCCTAAAGCAAGCATTACAGATATTATAGGTGAGTATAACGATAGTACTGATAACATCATCAAAAATACATTACAAATCGCTATAATCGATACTACCCGTTTATGGGATTTGCCTTTTTTGACAGCTTTTTGGAAAAAATGCTTTAAATGAGGCTGCCAAATTTTTTCTTTATTTACTAATCTAATTAATATAGTCAGTACCGCATCAGTTAAGTAATACAAGCTAGCGATAAAACAAGCTATAAATAGGTTAATATTTGTAGTAGCAAGCATTAACAAACAAAGACCCAGTAAAAAACCAAGGCTAATGCTACCCACATCTCCTAAGAATATTTTTGCTGGCTGCCAATTAAATATTAAAAATCCAATAGAACAACCAAGTATAACAATATTCATACTAAATATAAAATATGGATTAGCAAGTACCTGAAATTGTAGTAAACATAATATAAGTATAGTACTTGATAGATGAATAGACTCTATACAACTCATGCCATCTATACCATCCATAAAATTATATATATTAATGAAGCCGCTTAAAGCTACAATTAGTATAATGAAAATAAGATATATTGGGATAGGAATATTAACAGCAAAATCTAGAGGAATTAAAAGAGAAATAGCAAAAGCAGAACAAATTAAATGAGTTATCAAACGGATAAGTACCCGCACAGGTTTTAAATCATCTAAAAAAGAGACTGTCGCAATTACAAATAATGGCGGTAATATTTTTGCCGAGTTAGTAAGCAAACCGCTTGTTATATATTCAAAACTGCTTAAAGCAATCATTACAACAATTACGATAGCAAGACCACCACCACGTGGGGTAATCTTATTATGAGAACGACGCTGACTAGGTATATCAACTAAACCAATTGTCTTAAAATATTTGGTCAATATATATGTTAATATAGTAGTTGCTATAAAAGAAAAAATAAATAATACAATATAGCTATTTATATTCATAGTAACATGTTAGATTTAAAGCTAAAATATTTATTATTACTGATAATTACATGATCATGCACTACAATATTTATTGTTTTACACATATCTACTATTATATTTGTCATATCAATATCGGCTTTTGAAGGATCAGGGCTACCACTTGGATGATTATGAACAAGTATAATATTACTCGCCTCATTAAACAACGCTCTTTTAATTATCTCTCGTGGGTATACAGCAGCCTGATCAATAGTTCCTTGGCTTAAAACTTCATCAGCAATCAAAATATTTTTTTTGTTCAAAAATAATACCCGAAATTGTTCAAGCCGCATATTACCCATATTAACTTTTAAATAATCAATCAAAGAACCCTATGAAGCAATAATATTTTTATTTATTATCTTTTGTTTTAATGCTCTATTTATTAATTCACGTACTATAGCAAAATTGATATATAAATTCTCATTAGTACCACTAATACTAAGCAATCTTTCTTTATCAATATTGATTAAATCAGTAATACTATTAAAACTTTCCAGTAATTTTTTTGCTAGAGGCTTTACATCTTTACGAGGAATAGAAGAAAATAACATCAGCTCTAAGAGTTCATAATCGGAAAAATTTGCCGCTCCTGAAGTCACAAATCGCTCTTTTACGATGACCTATATAATGAGGGGTTGCCTCTTCTTTTATAGCTATATCGGGAACTATCTCAGGTTCGCTGTCAAAGAATTCCATTAGCTTATAGTTTAACATATGGAGGATGATCTAATTTTTTAGGGGATAATGTAAATATTTCAAAGCCGTCTTTAGTAACGCCTATAGTATGCTCAAATTGTGCTGATAAAGACTTGTCACGTGTGGTAACTGTCCAACCATCAAGGCTACTTAATATAGTATCATATCCGCCGGCATTTACCATTGGTTCAACAGTAAAAAACATACCTTCTTCTAGAACAAGCCCTGTTCCGCTGCGACCATAATTTAATATTGATGGCTCATCATGAAACACGCGACCGATCCCATGACCAGTATAATCACGCACCACAGAATAATTATGCTTCTCAGCATAGCTTTGAATAGCATGACCTATATCACCGAGCCTTGCTCCTGGCTTTACTACCTCAATCCCTTTCATCATTGCGTCATAAGTTACTTGAATAAGGCGTTTCGGCTTTATTGCTACATTGCCAACATAATACATACGGCTAGTGTCACCATACCAACCATCTAAAATTACTGTAACATCAATATTTATGATATCACCATTCCGTAATGGCTTATCGTTTGGAATGCCGTGACAAACTACGTGATTTATCGAGGTGCAAATAGATTTTGGAAAACCTTTATAATTTAAAGGTGCAGGAATGGCATTATTCGAAATAATAAAATTATGACAAAGATCGTTTAAACTATTTGTAGTAACGCCCGGCTTTACATGCGGTTCTATAAAATCAAGTGTTTCAGCAGCTAACCTGCCAGCTGCACGCATTTTCTCAAAATCTTTCTCGGAATGAATTTTTATGGTCATGTTATACTATGTGTTCTCTATAGAACTATATTATAACATAGTTTTTTAAAAGGTGTAAATTCTATTTACCTTATATTCTCTAGGTGGGCTTTTAAGAATTCAGGAGCAAAATCTGCTCCGTTAGACCAAGCAATAGTCTGCAATTCTTCGTCAAGGGTTACTCTAGCAAATAAATTTTTGTCCTTAAGAGGTTCAAATACTGAACCAACCAAATGCTTATATAAGTTTATATTTCCTCTAGTACCATCATCAAAAGACAATTGTAAATAATAATCATCAATATATTTTACAGATATTACATGTAACATTTTTTTACTTCAATGGATATCATCGTCATTCCCGCTTAGGCTTTTTTAAATCATAAAAATAATACATGTCCTTTTATAGAGTTTAAGTATAACATTTTTCCGCAAGGTGTAAATTTTCTTGTTTAATTTACTTCAAAATAGTATGTTATAGTAAATTTTTATCAATAACTAATGCTATACTACGTAAACAAATTTCTTTCAAATAGTAAAGTACAAGCTGTTATTTTAGGAATAATCGGTCTTGCTACTATTCTTGTGCTTATATCATATAAGCTTGATGACCCGTCTTTTAATTCGGCAACAACTGGATATACTAATAATTTATTAGGGATTTTTGGTTCTTATTTATCTGATTTTTTATATCAATTTTTTGGGGTAGCAGCTTTTATAATACCGCTTTCTTGTTTTATTTGGGGGAAGAATTGCTGGCAACAGAAATATCGCAAATCCTTTATCCGTATATCGGTAATGCTACTTGCTCTTTTCAGCACCGCAGCTTTACTATCTAATTTTGATTTAGAATTCGTACCCTCTAATGGTGGTGGAGCAGCCGGTATAATTATTTTTCATTTTCTTAAACAATTCACAAATCAGCTTCATTTATTATTAGTATTTTTTACATTTATTATATTTGTTGTTTTATTTGAAATTAAATTTACTTCTTTAAGCAGCTTTATCATTAAATTAGGTAAATTCTTAGCATATAAAATACAAACTTTTTTCTATAATCTATTTTCACAATTAACTTTGCCAAAATTATTTTCCGGTAAAGCAAATAATAAAATAAAGATTACCCCTTCTTATACAAAACCGGTAAGCGAAAAAATAAGATTTACAGAAGAGCCAAAGCATATTATGGCTAAACCAGCACCTGTAAATCCAATAAAATTCTTTAATAAACCTGCTGCTCCTAAAATATCTCAAAATGACGCAGCAGCACTGCCGCCAATTTCGCTACTACGTAACCCTGAAAATCATCATATAAAAGGTGCTTCATCGTCAGAATTAAAGCAAAAAGCCGAAGAATTGCTAACTGTGCTAAATGATTTTGGTGTGAAAGGACAAATAATTAATATAAGCCAAGGTCCGGTAGTAACTTTATATGAGTTTGAACCGGCAGCAGGCACTAAAACCTCAAGAGTAGTAGGGTTATCTGATGATATAGCCCGCTCGCTCTCAGCCCTATCAACAAGGATTGCAGTAGTACCTGGTAAAAATGTGCTTGGTATTGAGCTACCTAATAAGCAGCGAGAATTCTTTTGCTTAAAAGAGCTTATAGAAACACCAGAATACCAAGATACATCTACTTTATTGTCTTTAGTCTTAGGTAAAGATTTAGCGGGCAAACCGCTTATTGCAGACCTTGCCAAAATGCCGCACTTACTTGTTGCAGGGACAACCGGTTCAGGTAAATCGGTGGGAATTAACGCTATGATCGTTTCGCTGTTATATCGCTATACCCCTGAAGAGTGCCGCTTTATCATGATTGACCCGAAAATGCTTGAGCTATCAGCTTATGACGGAATACCGCATTTATTAACGCCCGTGGTAACTGAACCGGCTAAAGCAGTGGTGGCACTGAAATGGGCAGTTAAAGAAATGGAAAACCGCTATAGAATGATGAGCAATATCGGTGTTAAGAATATTGCCGGCTATAATACTAAGATTCAGGAAGCAGTTAAAGAGGGAAGAATAATTGAGAAGTCAATTCAAACAGGCTTTGATCCTGAAACCGGCAGACCCATCTATGAAACCGTGGCAATGAATATGGAAAAGCTGCCGTTCATAGTGGTGATTGTTGATGAGATGGCTGATTTAATGCTGGTTGCCGGTAAAGATATCGAGATGTTGATACAGCGTTTAGCTCAAATGGCAAGAGCTGCCGGCATCCATATTATTATGGCAACCCAAAGACCATCTGTTGACGTTATTACTGGTGTGATCAAGGCTAACTTCCCAAGCCGTATCAGCTTTAAGGTTACCTCTAAAATCGACAGCCGTACAATCTTAGGCGAACAGGGTTCAGAGCAGTTACTTGGTATGGGTGACATGCTATTTATGGGTAATACCTCTAAAATTACTAGGGTACATGGACCTTTTGTTAACGAATCTGAGATCGAGCAAATTACGGAATATTTAAAAGAAACAGGCACACCAGAATATATATCTGCTGTAACAGAGCAGCCTGATGAAGATGATACTAGTATTGATATCGGTGATGGTACATCAGACGAAGTACTTTATAAAAAAGCTGTGCAGATAGTACGTGATGAACGTAAATCTTCTATTAGCTATATTCAAAGATCGCTTAGAATCGGTTATAACAAAGCTGCCAATTTAGTTGAGAAAATGGAAAAAGAAGGAATAGTCTCCGTACCAAATCATACGGGTAAAAGAGAGATATTATTACCGGAGAGGTAGAGTTTGGAATGTGTCTCCTATGCGGGAAGGCATTGCCTGTATGGATCATTCTTCCCCCTGTCATCCCGTGATTTATAAACTAGAGCCAGTTAAAAATACTAATGAAATTAGTATTTTTTATTATTTTCTGGATGCCGTGGTCAAGCCACGGCATGACACCGAAAGTACTTTTCGATCCACGCAACAATGCCACGCGGGAATGACATATAAAAATTATAGAATCAACAATTTAAAACAAAATCAATGAAATTACTAACTGCTAAGACTTACTTAATATTTCAAACAATCACTAGAATAGCTTTGTGCATATATGCATTGTTCTATAAACAAGTTTCGCTTATAGAATTGCCATTACTGTTCATTTTCGGATTAGTTAACGATCTTATTTCTACAGTTTATTTCTTGCCTATAATGTTAGTGTTAATATTGCTAGGCAATTTAGCATTATCAAGATTTAGGCTAGTCTACACGCCGCTTTGTTACTTATTTTACTGCGGTTTTATTGCCTCACTAATCTTTATTACAGCAGCTGAACTTACTTTTTGGGATGAGTTTGGTACTCGCTTTAATTTTATTGCCGTTGATTATCTAGTATATACTCATGAAATTATCGGCACAGTTAAAGAATCTATGCCCTATATAGAGATCATTAGCGGAATTCTGATAGTTAGTGCTATTACTACCTATATCTTACGAAAAGCTGTTATTGATGCAGCATATAATATAAATAGAAAATGTTGTTTAGCTACAGCAATTATTCTAGCTGCAATTAGTTTTATTGCATTTAAATTTTATAGCCCTGAAAAGCTAAATTTCCACTCTAATAAATATGCAGAAGAGCTTGCTAAAAACGGTCCTTATGAGATTTTCTCGGCTTATCTTAATAACAGCTTAAACTATAATAGCTTTTATCCCACTATAGATGATAAGCAGGCTTTAAGCATAGTACGTGATAGCTTACAAAATAATAGTGATAAATTTGTAGATAATGAATCTATCGAGCGTATTATTATCTCTAAAAATTCGAATAAGCAAAAATATAATGTAATCTTTATTACAGTAGAAAGCTTAAGTGCCAAATTCATGCAAAGCTTTGGTAATAGCGATAATATTACGCCTTACTTGGATGAATTAACAAATAAAGCTATGTTCTTCACTAATATTTATGCTACTGGTACAAGGACAGTGCGGGGACTTGAAGCTATAACTTTATCAATTCCTCCAACTCCAGGCTCGTCAATAGTGCGTAGACCTGATAACCAGAATTTATTTAATATCGGCACTGTGTTTAGAAATCAAGGATATAATACTAACTTTATATTTGGTGGTTATAGCTATTTTGATAATTTACGTAATTATTTCGGCGGTAATCACTATAATATAATAGACCGAGGTAACTTAACAGCTTCAGAGATAAGCTTTGCAAATGTATGGGGAGTAGCAGACGAGGATATTCTAAACAAGTCAATAGAGCAAGCTGATATAGATTATAAAAATGGTAAGTCATTTTTCTCGTTAATTATGACTACCTCAAACCACCGACCTTATACTTTCCCTGAGAATAGGATTGATCTACCATCAGGTGGTGGACGTAATGCAGCAGTTAAATATACTGATTATGCGATAAATAAGTTCTTAGAAACTGCTAAAACTAAAGAATGGTTTAACGATACTATCTTTGTTATTACTGCCGATCATTGTGCTTCAAGTGCCGGTAAAACGGAGCTACCTGTAGAGAAGTATCATATACCACTAATTATCTATGCACCACAAATATTAAAGCCGAAAAAAATAGATAATCTAGCAAGTCAAATAGATATAGCCCCAACAATTTTCGGCTTGCTAGGCTTTGAATATAAAAGCAAATTATGGGGACAGGATATAATAAATAATCCAGCAAATAGAGCTTTTATAAGCACTTATCAGTTACTAGGCTTTTTAAAAGATGATAAGCTAGTAATTTTAAGCCCTAAACTACACCCAAAAACCTATATATTATTAGGAGAAGAAAAAGAAGAAATCCCGAGTTCTATTAGCCTTACCGAGGAAGCAATTAGCTTTTACCAAACCGCATACGATTTTTACGTACAAGGTAAATTAGTTGAATAAAAGATAGTGGTATTAAGTTATAATTATTTTTAAGAAAATTTAAGTCCGATTATAGATACTATTAAGGTAGTAACAAAAAATAAGCATAATATAGATACCGGTTCATTGAAAACAAGTATACCTAATATAACTGTACCTGCCGCACCTATGCCTGTCCATACAGCATATGCAGTACCCATTGGGATCTTACCCAAGGTTTTAGCAAGACAGGTAAAGCTTAAAGCTCCAAAAAAAATAAAGGCAACTGTAGGTTTTAGTTTTGTCAAACCATCTGAATATCTTAATGAAATAACAAATGCTATTTCAAATAATCCTGCTAGAATAAGAAGTAACCAATACATAAGATAATTCTATAAAAAAATTAATATATACAATAATGCTACCCACAAGAGGTTTTACTAATTAAATCATAACTTGTCTTAATATTACTAAAACCATACTAAAAAATAAATAAAATATTGAAAATTTTAATATTTTTTACTGTCTTCTATGATATTTAAGCTTAAGCACACAAGATTATATTGAGAAGATTTTTATTCTACTTATCAACATCATTTAGCCTTAGTACAATAACGTTTTTCATTGACATTATCATTAATATATTTTAATAATTACGCCCGAAATATATTAATTAATGAAAATAACTATGACTACAGCCTACTACAGACACAAATATTGCCCAGATACTAGCTATTTAAGACCAAAGCATATGCCTATTTCAAAAACTCCTATAAGAAAGTTTTTTGAATCTTTAATACCCCCCAAAATTATAGATTCTGAAAAATGGACAGATTTGCATTTAGCAGTAGGATATAAAAATATAGAGTTAGTACAGAGTGTATGTAACAAGCAAAATATTAATATTAAAGATGCCAAAGGTAGAACTGCTTTAGAACTAGCAATACTTGGCGGTAATTTAGATGTGGTACATTTTCTAGTTCAAAATGGCGGACAAATTGCTCCTAACATGCATGGTTGGTCTGCTATTCATTTAGCCATCAAAGTTGGTAATTTAGATACAGTAAAATATTTATATGAGAATACTAAATTTAATAAGTTTGATAAATATGGTTTAACCTTACAAGATTGGGCAGAAAAAATTGGTAATGAGCAGATACAAAGATTTTTCTTTGATATAAATCATAATAACAAAACGCCATTAGAGCTTGCTGTAGAATCTAAAAATATCTCATCAATTAAGACATTAATTAGCAAAGAAGCTAAATTTGACATTAAAAGTGAGCTTGGATATCAAATTTTCAATCTCGCTATTGATTCTAAAAGTGTAAGCCTTATTGAGTACTTAACTAATAAATTCTTAAACTTAAACTCTAAACAAACACTACTAGAGAAAATAGTTCAAATCCACGATAAGAAGATAAATATTACAAAGTTAGCTAAAACTTTAATTGAGAAGTCAGATTGTACTAAAATTGATAATACAATTGGGCAGAAGCTTTTAATTAAAGCCACCTATGCTAATGATCTAGATTTAGTAAAAGCATTACACGATAAAGGAGTTAAGCTTGGGACTAAAGACTTGCTTGGACGCACCTCTTTACATCATGCAATTAAAGCGGGAGCGGGGAAAGATTTAATAGAGTTCTTAATTGATAATGCTGATATTGATATTAATGCTTGTGATAAATCAGGCTCTACTCTTATGCATTGGGCTGTAAATAGTCACCATATACCTGCTATAAAATTACTACAAACCAAAAAAGCTGATTATTTTACACCCGATTATTTAGGACAAACTCCTTTAAAGCTAGCCGAATATTATGGACATGATGATGTAATAGAGTTGCTTGCAGAAAATAGTTCAGCAGGATATTACGTTTAGAATAAGTAAAGGATAAGATCTGAAAAATCTTATCCTTTATCTATTTGAGGTTAGTTTTTTAGAAGTTTAGTTTAAGTCTTAAAGTACCACTTTGTGCATGGTATTTTTTAGCAAAGTTAAGACCATAATGTACTCCATACTCCATATTACCTTTCTTAACTACTACACCTGCTCCTAGATCATATAACATTTTAGTAGCCTTAGGTGTTTGTACTGGTAATGGCTCGTTAATACCATTAAGCTCTGCAACGATTGCTGGTGTTTTACCACTAAAGTCGTAATTAATAAACGCATGGGCTTGTGGTCTAATTATGAAATCATCCTTATAGAATGTCGTCTTAATTTCAGCACCAAGTATACCCTCAACCTTATTATATTGACGCTTCTTAATAGTTAAGTTTTGGAAAGTAGTCCCCTGCTCTTGATATCCGGAATCTTTAATTCTAGTGAATCTTAGACCTGCCATTGGTGCAAGAGAACTATCTTTCCATAAGTAGTTATAACCTCCTACTACTTGAGCACTATAAGAAGTTGAGTTGTATTTACCATACGCATTCTCAGTACCATCTACAGTACCACGTAACTCATTAGTCTTAATTCTACTACGTGAATAGGTGGTTATACCCTCTATAAATAGATTATCTGCAAAATTGTATAATCCGTATACAGAACCCATATTAGTTTCGACTTTTGTAACATTACCAGATTTTGAATCTTTATAACGTAATTTCGTATCGATTCTAGTATAAGCAGCACCAAGGACTATATTATCATTTATAACAGTATCAACACCGACTGATCCACCCTCAGATTTAGCTGTATAACCACTAAATCCGTCGCTTAGAGCTTTCTTGTACTGCTTTTCCGTAATATGGACTTATCCATACACCGTAAACATTACCGGTATTATAATCATCACAATCACCACCTCCGACTGCTGCACCACGTTTACGTGAATCAGCTTCTTCCGAATCAGGGCTAGTGCCGTCTGCGTTTTTAACAGCTTCCATTCTCTTATTGATTTCTTGATTACCAATGCTCGCATTATCTTTAGCAGCATTAAAGCCATCATTAGCATTAGAACGACTTATTCCACTATTTGAACTTCCGCCATTACCACTACCACCTGCACCTACTTGGTTATCTCTGCTGCTACCGATAGCAGATATATCCGAAGCAGAACCATTATTATTTGAAGGTTGGTAAGTGCTTCCGCTTGCATTGTTAGCAGGAACAACACCAACTGCACCATTTGTTGCTGAACCATTATAGCTTGAACCAGTAGATGATTTGTAGCCGTTCGGACTGCTGCCAGTGCTACTTACTCCACCATTTGAACCAGCTGATGAGTTATAGTTGTAGTTGCCTGAGCTATTGCCTGTGTTACCACCATACGCATTATTACCTGTAGCACCTATATTACCACCAGATGCAGGGTTATAGTTGCTTGAGCTGTTACCTGTATTGCCACCTGTCCCTACTGATGGGTTATAGTTACTTGGACTGTTGCCGGTATTTCCTCCACTTCCTACTGATGGGTTGTAATTACTTGGGCTGTTACCTGTATTTCCTCCACTTCCTACTGATGGATTGTAGTTGCTTGGGCTATTACCCGCACTTCCTCCAGTTCCTACTGATGGGTTATAATTGCTTGGGCTATTACCTGTATTTCCTCCAGTCCCAACGGATGGATTGTAATTGCTTGGGCTGTTTTGCCTGTATTTCCTCCAGTTCCTACTGATGGGTTGTAATTGCTTGGACTATTGCCTGTGTTACCACCTGTTCCCAATGATGGGTTGTAGTTGCTTGGACTATTACCGGTATTACCACCTGTCCCTACTGATGGGTTATAGTTACTTGGGCTATTACCTGTATTTCCTCCAGTCCCAACGGATGGGTTGTAGTTGCTTGGACTATTACCAGTATTTCCACCTGTTCCTACTGATGGGTTATAGTTGCTTGGGCTATTACCTGTATTGCCACCTGTTCCAACGGATGGGTTGTAATTGCTTGGGCTATTACCTGTATTTCCTCCAGTTCCAACTGATGGGTTGTAGTTGCTTGGACTATTACCAGTATTGCCACCTGTTCCAACGGATGGAGTGTATGGGTTATTTCCTGTACTTCCACCTGTCCCTATTGATGGAGTGCTTCCACCAGTACCTGGACCGCTAGGCACTACGCTGTTACTTGGATTGCTTGGAGTATATACGCCACCGATCACAGAGCCGCCTGTAACTGGACTGTTAGGAGTATTACCACCGCTACCTATTGATGGTGTATTACCGCCTGTTCTAATTGACGGAGTGTTGCCACCTGATACAATTGATGGCGTATTTCCGCCTGTCCCTATTGATGGAGTGCTTTCACCAGTACCCGGACCGCTAGGCACTACGCTATTACTTGGATTGCTTGGAGTATATACACCACCGATCACAGAGCCGCCTGTAACTGGACTGTTAGGAGTATTACCACCGCTACCTATTGATGGTGTATTACCGCCTGTTCTAATTGACGGAGTGTTGCCACCTGATACAATTGATGGCGTATTTCCACCTGAGCCGATTGATGGAGTGCTTCCACCAGTACCCGGACCGCTAGGCACTACGCTATTGCTTGGGTTGCTTGGAGTATATACGCCACCGATCACAGAGCCGCCTGTAACTGGTCCGTTAGGAGTATTGCCACCACTACCTATTGATGGTGTATTCCCACCATTAACAATTACTGGGTTGTTACCAGTTACAACAACATTATTACCTGGGAATTTGGATCAACTGGAGTAAATACGCCACCTGTTACGCTACCTGTGCCTGGAGTTGCAGGAGTAAAGCCATTAGTGATTGGGTTTATAATATCTATATCAGGTATAATTATATTTGGATTGCTGTGAATTATTCTATGTATTGCAATTGAAGGTCTTGAAATTGTAGGTATTATATCTGCTGTTGCTGTATAAAGTATGAATGAATCATCATTTATAACCCATCTGACAAAGTTCTTTTCATTAGCTATAACATTGAAAGGTAATTTTGCTGCAGCACCTGGTATTATACTACCACCTTTTGAGCTGACTAAAGGATAAGCACTTCCGAGCCTTATACCATTCGGGTTATTCTGAGCAGTTAGAATAACTTGAATTGAGTCTACTTTTGATAAATCAAGTACAGCACCATTTGCTAAAACTATATTACCACTATTAGTATTTGCTGTTTTCCCTGCATTAGTCGTATCATATAAGACATTAAACATCAGATTACCGGTAGGAGTAGCAGTCCCATCATATACAACTGTATTATTACCAAGATCAAAGGTAACGTTACTTCCTGTTATATTACCTTGTGCCGGAATAGTTGCATTATCACCAACAAACACCATAGTTGTTTGATCAGCAACTATATTATTTGCTCCTACACCTGCACTTATCAATGCGTTTTTCTGCGGTGCAAAAGTAATAGTGTTAACATTTGTTACAGGTTTTTGTAGCCATACGTCATCTTCGAATGTTAGATTACCATTATTAATCGGTGCTTGTACTAATGCAGCATTAGTAAACTTGGCAGAGGTAGTATTATCAGTACCTTGGAAATCACTAGAAGAAACTACAGTTTGATAATTAAATTGTGGTGTTGATCTTGGAACTGTAACCCCGCCAACTGTTGATGAAGGCACACTTGTGCTTCTGCTATTATAACCGCTGAAAATTGCCGATTTACCTGAATCTATAGTAACATTTTCAGAATAGGTATCCCCTTTAACTGTACCCTCAACACTACTAAATTGTACAGTTTTAAGACTGTTAGTGCTATCCCCTAAATCATCAGTAAAGCCGTTATCGGCATCAAACAATACAGTACCCATATTATTTGTATTAGTTGTAACACCAGAATAGAAATCTTCACTATGAATATTTATTTTACCACCTGTTAATAATCGAACAGATTTTAAGCTGTTAACAGGATCACCAAATGGGGCAGTACCGGTTGTTAAGTCACCAGATATAGCAATTGTGTGTAAATCATCAGCATTAGGAGTAGTAAAATTAACAACTGATATATTTATAGTATCATTTGTTAAGGTTACGTCACCACCACTAATATATATAGGTATTGGACCAGTTGGACCTATAGGATCATTATTTATCACAGGATCGGAATCTTTAAAATATGCCCCTCCTCCTGTAATTATTGGAGCAGGTGCTATAAAGGCTCGTGCAGTAATAGGGGCTTGAGCTATTCCGCCTGGAAAATTAATATTGCTTGTATTAAAAACGACACTTGCATTATTGAAGTCAACATATAATGTATTACCGTTCATAATACTATCAGGTACACTATTTGGTATGCCAAGATTTAATGTTCCTCCTAAAACTAAAATATCTCCAACCGGCGTATTACTACCAACATTACCAAGGATACTACCACCATTATTGAAAGTTAAGTTAACGGCTGAACCACCTGTCTCATTAATATTTGTGTTTATAGTAGGGTTTTCTTGCGTAAGTACTATTGTACCAGTACCAGTCCCTTGGATTTCACCAATTGACATATCACCGCCGGAATTAACTGTAACAGTACTATTATCAGCACCAGCTTTTAACATTGCAATGTTCGTAATCGTGTTTGTTGAAACTCCGTTACTATCTACTGTGTCTATAGTACCATTATCCATAAATTCTATAGTACCGTTTTGCGTGCCGGTGCTTGCTATATTACCGCTAATAAGAGCCGGTAAATTATTTACTGTATCAGAAGCAAGTACTACATTTGCAGCATTACCTTGAAAATCTATATCACCATTAATTTGAACGCCAGCAAGAGTAGCTGGACCAGTAAAGAACACATCCGAATTCACTTCCGCTATAGCAAGTTTTGAAACAGACACCTCTATAGCCGGAGTACTAATAGCTGTTACTTCTATTGTTCCATCCCCAGTGAATTTTATTTTACTCATAGGAAGAGCTAATGTTCCGATTGAGTAACCATTACTAGTACCATCTATTACTAATGTAGATCCGGCATTTTTAGCATTTATTTCAACTATAGCAGTGTTAGGATTAGGAGGTGTTATATCACCTGTTAATTGTATAGTACTAGTAATACCAGTTGCTGCACTAGTCATTAATTTTAAAACTGATGAGTCATTTTTAAATGCTAAACCGGGTGCAGCAAATGGGAAATTACCATTTACTGCGTCAAGTGCATAGACACCAGGACCGCTAGTATCACCAATAAAAATTTGTGGAATTAAAGCAGAAGTAATATTTGGAGTTGCATCTGCAAATATCCCGCCAGCTGCAATAGTAAGATTTTTTGCATTACTTACATCGAGTTTATTAGTAGAAGTTCCTATAACTCCGACATTACCAGTAACATATATTTGCTCTAAAGGTGCAGCACTTGTTCCAAGCGTTTGAGTACCACCAGAGCTTTGGATTTCAAGTATAGTACCGTTTTGGCTATCTAAAACAACAATACCGCCACCACCTGCTATACCGGGGAAGCTATTATTAAAAGTAACTTGTTGATTAATACTAGTAGTTAAACCAAGTGTAGAAGCAGGATCATTAAAGGTAACAGTGCTGCTAGGTGACTGTAGTAAAGTTAATAACCCTTTTGTTACGTCTACAGTCAGTGTGTTAGGTGCATTTTTTTGACCGATAGCGATTGTTTGAATTGTTCCGATTGATGGTTCAATAGCTGTTAAGTTAGTAAAAACGTTTAATGTTCCGTTCCCACCATTTTTAATTACGCTACTAAGCTCGTAGCCGTTTGGATCTGTTCCTGAGAATTGTAAAATACCGCCATTAGGGTTAGGACCAAAATCAATATTACCAGTAGGGTCAGTGTTAAGAGATCCTTTAAAATCGGCTGTTCCTCCATTACCAAATAATACTGATGCAACTGAAACATTTTTTTGGAACTCTGCTGTTGTACCACCTATTCCGTTAACTTGTATTTGATTAATATTATTTACAGTTCCTGTAATTGTTCCGCTTCCTGCTATAGATAAAAGACCAACATTTGTTCCTTGGCTACTCATAACAGTTGCTAAACTACCACCTGCCTTAAGAACTACTGCACCTGCTTGACCTGCAAAATTAGTTGTTCCAGCAATATTAGTTACTGTTAAATTAGTAGGTCCAGCATAATTAACGCCAACTCCAACTGTTCCAAGTTGTAATACCGCTACACTTGTAGTAATAGGTGTAGTTATGGTTGGGTCATTATTATTGAACCAGCTCCACTAAAGTCTATTGATTGTACTGTATTACCTCCAGCGATACCGACATTAAAAGCACCAGCAACAGTTAAGGTTGCACCAGCATTAACTGAGCTTATTTTAATTATACCAGTATTTGCTGTCCCAGGATCAATATCACCACCTAGAGTAATCGTGCTACTACCATTAGTTCCAATACTGGTTTGTAATTGTAATACAGAATTTTGATTACCAAAAGTTATGCCAGGTGTGATGTTAAAATTACCATTTACTGCATCAAGTACATAAGTACCAGCACCTGTAGCTCCAGCAGCTCCTATAGTTATTGTTGGAATACTAGCTGAAGTAACGCTTTGATCAACAAATGTTGTACCTGCTCCAATAGTTAGAGCAGCTGCACCGTTTGTAAAGCTTAATTGATTAGCTCCACCAAGTAATGTAATAGTATTAGCTCCTACAAGATTTATAGCTTTTAACTGATTAGTCGCCCCTACAGTTTCATTACCTGTTGCACCTTGTAACGTTAAATCGCCATTAGTTGCATCAAAGTCTAAAATACCGCCACCTGTTCCTGTAGTACCATCTAAATTACCTCCAAAAGTTATAGCTTGTGCTTGTCCTGGTAGTATGTTTAATGTTGAACCCCGTTGAAACTAATAGATCCACCTGCAGCAAGTAAACTTAATGCTGGTTGGTTAACTACTATATTAAGAGCATTCGGTGTGCCTAGCTGACCTATGTTAATTGTTTTTATCTCTCCAATAGATGCGTCAGTAGATGTTAAATTAGTATAAACATTTAATGTTCCAGTCTGACCATTTGTAACTGCACTATTAAATGAATAGCCGTCTGGATCTGTTCCTGAGAACTGTAAAATACCACCATTAGTACCGAAATTAAGACTACCAGTAAGCGATCCTTTTAAATCAGCTGTTCCCCCGTTAGTAAAGCTAAGAGAGGTTACTGATATATCATAGCCAAAAGTTACTTTTTGATTTGTTGCCCCCTCTATAACTATTGTCGAGATATTATTTATAGCACCTGTAACAGTGGCATTAGCTGTAAATCCTACATTACCTGCAGTAGTTGTTGTACTACTTGTAACGCTTGTTAAGCTACCATTATCAGCAACAGTAACTGTACTATTATTACCCGCAAAATCGATTGGTCCACCAACAGTAGTAGTATCAAGAGCTCCTCCTGCAGCTGTAAACGTGACACTACTACCAACATTACCGGCAACATGTCCTGCACCTAAAGATAAAGTACCGCCAGTATTACCAGTCATTTGTCCTGTAGTTACAGTTGTATTACCAGTTACATCACCTGTAAGCTCACCAGCATTTACAGCTGCATTACCACCAACACTACCATTAATTTGTCCATCACCTGTAATAGTTGCATTTTGGCTTACACCACCCGTTATTGTTCCATCATTAACAGAAGCATTTCCATCAATATTAGAATTAAATTCACCGTCACCTGCAACTACATCACCGGTAACTCCGTTACCATCATTAACGACTGTTCCACCTTGAGCGATAGTAAAAGTTCCGGCACTAGAAGCATTAGTCAAAGTAACTAGACCAGGTCCATTAAAATTAACTGCTCCTGCGTTCTGAATAGAATTAATTGTTCCAGCTCCTGCAAAATTAACAGTACCTGCCGGAGTCCCAACTATACTACTTGTAATAATTCCTAAATTACCTCCATCATTAACATTTAATTTACCCTCATTTCCTGCAAAATCGGTTTGACCGCCAATAGTTGTAGTATTAATAGTTCCTGCACCCGTATATGTAGCAGTACCTCCTATATTACCGATAATTTGTCCATTTACACCTACGCTTGCATTACCGCCAGTATTACCTGTAAGCTGACCAGAGTTTACAGTTGCATTACCATCAACATTACCAGTAATTTGTCCAGTAGCGGTAATAGTAGCATCCTTGCTTATACTACCAGTTATTGAACCGGTATTAACAGAAGCATTTCCGTTAATAGTAGCAAACACTGCTCCATCTCCAGCAGCAACGATACCGGTAGTAGGAGTAGTAAGATTAGCAGGGGCATCAGCTGTATTAATTTGTACTCCTGAGGCTGTAACAGTAAAATTACCAGCATCGGAAGGCGAAGTTAAGGTAACTAGACCTGCACCCTGAAAATTAACTGCCGTAACATTAGTAATGGCAGTACTTGTTCCTGCTCCTACAAAATTAACAGTACCTGCAGGAGTCCCAGCTATACTACTTGTGACAATGCCAACTATTCCATTATTATTAATATTTACTGTGAGATTAGTTGCAGCAGCAAAATTAATACTAGTATTGACATTTCCGAGTATTAATTGACCATCTAAAAGTGTAGTAATAGGATTTGCAGTATTAATAGTTGGATTTACAGTAATATTACCTGTCCCTTTAAATTCCATAGTGTTTAAAAGATTGCCAGAGCCTGCTATACCTAAATTATTTGCGTTTGTTATTGTTAAAGTGCCACCAGTTGAATTTAATGAAATTGCACCACCGCCTGAGATACCTGGATCTAAATCCCCATTTAAATTGGCTGTTACATCACCATTACTTTGAATAGTTAATAGAGAATTGGTATTACCAAATTTCAGACCGTCTGAAGCAAGGTTAAAATTTTCTGTTGGAGTAAGTATATAGCCTGAAGCACCACTACTGTCACCAATAATTATAGAAGCAATATTTGACGAGGTAACACCCTGATCTGTAAGATTACTATTCCCGGCGATAGTAAGAGATGTAAAGCCACCAATATTAATTAGACTTGCTCCACCTGAAGCTGTAACATTTCCTATAACATTTAAATTATTAAATTTTTTAGTAGCCCCTATAGTTTTATCATTGGTAGTTCCTTGAATAGTTAAAGGTTGAGTACCATTTAAGACCATGTTACTAGTACCATCAGTAAAACCATCTATACTATCACCAAAGGCTACAGTTTGTTGAGTAGGAGCATCAAAAGTTAGACTAGAATTAGCTTGAGCAAAAGTAAGTTTACTACCATTTGCCAAAAGAGTAAGATTTGGTTGATTAATTGCGTAAGTCAGTGCTCCAGGAAGCGTTGTTGATCCTATTTGAGTAACTCCAATGTCAGCAATACTAGGGTCAGTTACTGTAAGATTAGTAGCTACTGTTATTCCACCAGCTGATTGGCTAATAACAGGGCTTGAAAAAACATAAGATCCTCCTGTCCCATCAAATATAAGTGTTCCTTTTTGGTTATTAAAATTTACTCCTGATATAGCAGTTAATGTTCCGCCTACATCAGCCATACCATCACTAGTAAAATTAAAATTTTCAACAGTCACATCTCCCTGAAGATCAACTAGTGTATTATTATCACCTTGAATATTTAACGCATAAATAGGATTACTTCCTGTAACATTTCCCCCTACGCTACCGGTAACTGTATTATCTCCAGCGAAATTCAAGTTCTGAGTTCCTCCTGCTACGGAATTAATTATATTACCCGTTATATTAACTTCGGAATCTATTATTGCTGTTGCACCCGTTCCATTAAAATCCATATTAGAGGTTATAGCTGCTTGGAACTCTGAAATACTAGAACTACCAAATTTTATTACCCCTCCTGCTCCGGTATCAATCGGTGTTTGCCATTTAAGCTGTGTAGTACCGGCAGGCACGTCTGAAGGGTTTTGATTAATTCCAATAGTTTGAGCAAAAATAGTACCGGTAATAGTTGTTATATTCTTACCATCAGTAATAAAAGTATTTAGTCTTTGCTTATTGCTAAGTCCGATATTTACAGCAATAGTTGTTTCTGAGGTAGAAACGTGAAAGGCTGCTGCCCCATAGCTGTCTGTTATTGTTCCACTGTTATCAGTGATAGGTGCTATAGGTTTACCGGATACAAATGCATAGCTTTGACTGCTTTCATTACTAAAATCAACTGAAGAAGTTTGACCTCGAAATATAAAAGTTTGCCCGGCTGGATATACGTTAACATCACCAGTTAAGCCGTTAATATATTTATATCCTGTTCCTATTGTTGCTGTTAAAGCTGGAGCAATATCAATTGTCCCCATACTAGTCCAAGTTTTGTCTTTTACCTGTATAGTAGTACCAGCCCCGATTATTGTAGTAGCATCCGCAGCATTAGCAATAATAGTAGGTGTAGTGCCGGTAGCAAAATCCATTAAGCCAGAAGTTTTGGCATTCATCTCAATTATTCCATTACCGTTTTGGAAATCTATACTTGCGATATCACTTTGATTAGTTGCAGTACCAGCAAAAGGATTTGAGTTCCCAGAAGCATCTTTTGCATCTGGATCAGCGGGATACCCTACACCTGTCAGGGTAACGTGTACTCCTGGCGTTATAACCATACTTAATGCGTTTGGGTTACCATTTGAGCTTTGAATAGCATCAATTGTTGTATTTGGATTTGTAAAGGTCATAACAGTACCTGAAGCACTTAGATATGTTCCGTTAACCGTGGGCGTGTTAACATTGATGTTGGACTGTATTGGAACTGTAAGCATTTGACCAGGGAGAAGTGGTGCTCCTGCATCAAGTCCCGCCCCGCTGTTTAAATCTGCAGTACTTCCTGTCACATCACGATTTATTAACGTTGATGTACCGAAAGCACTTTCTGCTGTGAGCATTGTTGCAGCCATAGAGGTACTGACTAGTGCCTTTTTTACGAAATCCTTTATGTTATTTTTTTGACTTGACATAACGTCTCCTAAAGTTTGCTTAATCTTTAAATTAAAATTTGAGATCTGTATTTTCTCAGCAAATATTGTTCTGTATTGCGTGAAGATTGGTAAATACTTCGTGCAAAAGATAATATAAAAATGTTAATGTTTTTGTTATGTTTAACCTTAGAAATGGTTAATAATAAAATTAATATTTTTACTCTGTATTTTAATTAATATTAATAATAAAAAAGGAATAGCAGAAATAATTAATAATTGTTAAAACAATAAAATTTTCCTAGTGCATAAATTTGTTCTATAAAAAACACACTACTTTTAATTGAAAATTATTAATTATATGTAACAAATACATAAATAAAGCTAGAATTTAAAAGGAAGTTATAGAATCAATTAACAACTTATAATTGTTTTTCTTTTATTAAAGAAAATTAAATTTTGTAGATTTTTTGTAATAACTTCATAAAACCTAAATAAAATTTAATTTTTTCGCTTAAATATAATTAATTTTAACCATAGTTAAAATTTTATTAACATGAGTTAATCTATACTTAGTAAGATGTCGAGTGGATAAGGTAGTAATTACTGTTTTTATTGTTAAATAAGCTAATATTTACATATTTTTAAATAAACAAATTGATTTGTTGCGAATAATGGAGTATATAATATAAGAAATTAACTCTCGGGGCGTAGCGCAGCCTGGTAGCGCATCTGGTTTGGGACCAGAGGGTCGGGAGTTCGAATCTCTCCGCCCCGACCATTTATAAATATAAATTAATGTCAAAAGACGATCTCATTCAGTTTACGGGTACAGTAATTGAGCTTGCACCTAACGCTACTTTTAGAGTGAAGTTGGAAAATGGTCATGTAATTATTGCTCACACCGCTGGTAGAATGCGTAAAAATCGTATTAGAATATTATTGGGTGATAAAGTTACAGTAGAAATGACTCCTTACGATTTAACTAAGGGACGTGTAATTCTTCGTCACCAATCTTAAGCATGCAATATCGATCAAAAAACCTACCTATAATACTAGCATCACAGTCACCTGCAAGGGTTGAGCTTCTTAAAAGAATTAAAATTATACCTGCACAAATTATTCCAGCAGATATAGACGAAACGCCTAATCTACGTGAATCACCAAATCATTTAGCGACAAGGCTTGCTTACGAAAAAGCTACAAAAGTTGCCTCTCAAATAGAAGATTCTGCTATTATCATAGCAGCAGATACTGTAACGGCACTTGGAAGAAGAATATTGCCAAAAGCAAGTAGCCCTGAAGAAGTAAGATATTGTATGAATATATTATCCGGACGTCGTCATCGTGTTTATACCGGTTTGTGCATCATCAAAAAAGATAAAGATCAGTTGGTTACTAGGCAGAAAATAGTCCAAACAGTCCTTAAGTTTAAAAGATTAAGCGAAGAAGAGCTAAATTTTTATTGCTCGCTAGATGAGGGGATTGATAAAGCTGGAGGATGTAAAATCTCTGGTTACGCCGAAGCTTTCATTTCATTTATTTCCGGCTCTTATTCAAATGTTATGGGATTACCATTATTTGAAACAGTAAACTCCCTGAATTCTCTGGGATTTATAAGTTATAAATAAACATCACCTTACTTTTTGCATTGCCTGCGTGGATCAAAAAGCACACTAGGGTAGTCATCTAGTTGCTTGACCAATAAGACCAGATAGTTTTTATGTCATTCCCGCGGAAGCGGGAGGCATTGTTGCGTGGATACCAAATCGTCATTGCGAGCGACTGCAAGGAGCGTGGCAATCCAGAAAAAAATAATAAAAAATGTTATAGAGTTAGCATTTTTTACTGGATTGCTTCGTCAATTACTTCGTAATTTCCTCGCAATGACGACTCTCAATCCACGCAACAATGCCGAAGCTGGAATCCAGCATAAAGCGAGATACCTAAGCTTTTAATTTTAAAAACTTGCTGCTTTTATATTTATTTTTCTGGATTCCTGCTTCCGCAGGAAGGCATTGCCCGCGTGGATCATTCTCCCCCTGTCATCCTGTGATTTATTCACAGGATCCAGTTAAAAATACTAATAAAATTAGTATTTTTTATTATTTTCTGGATCTAGTTCCCAAGCCACGGCATGACACCGAGGGCGTTTTTCGATCCATGCTGGCAAAACTAATCACTCCCCATTAATCAGCTTTTTAAAATAATTGATTTTATAAGACCAGAAGTAATTTTCATTACTTTTTAAGGCTTTTATATCTAGAGCGAAATCATTTTCATCATAGATGAAAATTTTAATTAACTTGAGATATGATAAAGTACCGAGAATAATAGAACGAAATAAACCTAAATAGGATTTTAGCAATTGTTTATCAATTATAAGTATAATCTTATTGCATGGCGATTTGAATAAACTACGAATTAGAGTATAATAAGCATCTATGCCATTTGTTGTCATCCCGTGGCTTGTCCACGGGATCCAGAAAAAAGCGAGAAAAATCGAGCTTTTAATTTTAAAATTTGCTGTATTTAGGCTTTTTAAGTACTGGATCCCGTGGACAAGCCACGGGATGACAATACAAAACTTTAAATAAGTCAATCTGATTTTGTAAGCTTTTAACTGCAATTTAGATAAACAATTATAGAAAACCAAAACTGTCTTGTTGCAGGGATCGATTTTTTCCGTCTGAGCTAAGGAAATTACAAAGTAATTGACGAAGCAATCCAGTAAAATGCATAGCATTTTTAACTGGATCCTGCTACAAGCTCGCGGGATGACAAAGAAGACGACACCAATTTTTGAAGTTCATCGACATACAAAGTTTAATTTGAAAAAGGGCGAGATACCTCGGAGCTTTTGACCGAAGCGTATACGTTAATACGTGAGGATCAAAAGCAAGAAGTACCGAAGCCATTACAATTGAGAACAGTAGACGAAGTTTTATTTGGAAAAGAGCAAGGCGTCTTGAAGCTGATAACCGCAGCGTACAAAAAGTACGTGAGGATTATCAGCAAAAGACAACATAGCCAATTTTTCAAATAAAACGAGTCTATGCGATTTTTTGATATTCAAAATATATCTTTCTCACCGCATAAATCCAAGCAAGACATACGAAAGTAAACACCACCATTAGAACAGGTGAAATAGAGGTAAAAGTTGCAGTTGGGATTATGGTAAATATAATAGATTGTACAAGCCCACTTGATGATTTACCAACTTTTGCACTTATCACGTCAACAGCAGCTTTACCTTTTGTTTTTAACTCTTGATCAAGAGGGATATATAGCATTTCTCTTGAAGTATCCCATATAGAATATTTTGTTCCTTTGGCTAAAATATTCTGGATTCCGCCGATAGATACGGCGAGTGCAAGAGGTGACATTAAAATTGCCCCATCAAATAATGAGAGGATTTTTTGATCAAATACAATAAGCACAAAGAACAGAACTCCGGTAACCATTATTATTACAGGTGAGATTACAGCCGCAACAAACCAGTTATGCATACGCATAACATTATTGCCGATAATAGTCATAACCATAATGGCAACGCCGGTCCAAAGTATGTACAGACTATTGAATTCAGCATAAGTATTAACAGTTGGATATAACTCCTTAATTTTTGCTTTCCATACGGCTTCAACCAAATTAATAGCAAAACCAAATGCTGCCGAGCAGATTAAAAGTAGCCATAAATATTTAGATTTTGCAATATATTTAAAGCTCTTAATGATCCCCATACGCTCGGAAGTTGATTGCCCACTTTTTGCCTTAGCGTAAAATAAAGGATTAGTAAAAACATTTCTGCTAATAAAACGAATTAGTAGACAACATATAACTGCAACGATTGTAACCAAAATAGTTGATATTTGTACTAAAGTGATTTTGCTGTCAGAAATATTTATAAAATGCTTCACAATAGTTTCTTCAGATGATAAATTCATCATTAAGAAGCCGACTAATATTAAAGATGAATTACCGAATAACGAGAAAAGCGTATAGAATCTCTTAGCTTCTTCAGTAGTGGTAAGCTCATTGGCGAATTGCCAAAATAATAGTACGTAAAAAATATTAGGCCAAAGTTCGGCAAGGCTGTAATATACTATATAACCCCAATTGCCTATTAATGATATATACCATTTAAAATGCGGGTAACGTTCCATCCAATCAGCTAGATGGTCCGGATGTACATGAAAAACATGAATATTAGGGTAGATAACAAAAGCAAATAAAACAAAGAAACCGATAAAAAATGCAGTTAAATAATAAAAAATCTTCTCAAAAGTGAGATGATTAATCATTTTAGCATAAATAATTACAAATAAAGCAGCTGCAGGTGTAACACAATAAACTTTAGCAAAACCAGCTATCTCTGCACTAATTTCAGAAATTAAGATACTATCTTTTAATATGCGTAAAATATTCTGATTGAATAAAATGCAAAACATTAAGGCACTCATCGGAATAAATTTTCCGAGTTCGTAATTATGAATAGACCAAAAAGCGGCTCTAAATTTGCTTTTAAACGGTCGCGATGATGAGGTACTTAGCATTATAAAGCCCTAGGGACAAAAAAAAAATTTAAGCACTTCGAGATTTTATGAAAAGTTATTTTCTCTAAAAAATTTAGAGACTATATACTGTTTTGTTACATTCTGAAGATGCGAAAGTTTATACAATATTTTTGGTCCAATGTCAAGAAAGATTAATATAATATAAGAAAGTTAGGATGCAGAATAACGATAAATATCAGAAATATTTTGACCTATATAATAGTTACGCAAAAAATCATAAATTAGGTAATAAATATTTAGAGCTGGGAGAAATAGTAGCAGAAACGAAATATTATAGGGTGGTGTATTATTGCTCTATGTCATCCCTTGGCTTGACCGGTGATCGTCATTGCGAGCGAGAAAAACAAGCGTGGCAATCTCATAAAAATGTCCTGAGATTGCCGCGTCGAGACTCCGTCTCTCCTCGCAATGACGGGAAAACATTCCTAATCATCCCTTCTATTTTCAATTCACCGGAAATATTTTTCTTAAGCCGCAATAAAAGCTTTATAGAAAATTTAAGAGAACAAGGTGAAGTTTATTTAATAGATTGGTTAGAGGTTAAAGAATCAAACTATTTATTAGATGATTATGTACATAAAATAGTTGAAGTAATACATAATTTAAATGTGAATAATATTAATTTGATAGGGCATTGTATCGGCGGTAACCTTGCAATAGCTGCAAATATAATCGCATCTAAATCTATAAAAACTTTAACTTTACTTACCTGCCCTTGGGATTTTTCTCACTTCTTTTATGTAAAAATGTTGCATCAATATTTGAAGCTAGATGCTTATGTAGAAAATTTGCCCTTAATTCCTAAAATCCATATACAAATTTTATTCTTTCTGCTATTTCCTGATTATTTTCAGGTTAAGCTGGATAAATTTTTTTCCTTAACCTCCGAAAAAGAGCAAGAACTAGCTTTCAGAATTGAGAACTGGCTAATGTCCGGTCACGATATACCGAGCGACACTTATAATCAGATTATGCAGAATATATTAGGCGAAAATATGTTTGTGAATTTGAAATGGAAAATAGATGACACAGTAATTGATCCAAACGTAATTAACTGCCCTGTATATATTATAGTTGCAAAAAATGATCAAATAGTGCCTGAATCTTCTATTTTATCTTTGCAAAAATTGTTTAAAAACTCTACTCTTATAGAAGTACCAGGCGGACATATTAGTTATTTGATAAATAATAAACTAGCGGATTTATTTTAACATTAAGGTCATCCCGTGGCTTGTCCACGGGGTCTTTTGTCACAGATTATGTCCTAAGATACCGCGGTCAAGCCGCGGTATGACAGGCTAAATTCAATATTATTTTAAGGAGTATATATCATGATAAAACCGGTTTACATCACTCATGCGAAAAGAACGGCTTTCGGCTCGTTTATGGGTAGTCTTAGTACTACTCCTGCACCGATGATTGCGACGCACTTAATAAAAGATATTTTGCAGAATAGTAAAATTGATCCAGCTTTAGTAAATGAGGTGATACTCGGGCAGGTGATCACAGGCGGTAGTGGACAGAATCCGGCAAGACAAACCCTAATTCATGCAGGTATTCCTAAAGAAGTACCAGGCTATACAATTAATAAGGTTTGCGGTTCAGGTCTTAAAACAGTAGCACTTGCAGCAGCCTCAATTATGACTGGCGATAACGATATTGTGATAGCAGGTGGGCAGGAAAATATGTCGCTCGGTATGCATGGCAGCTATATAAGAGCAGGAGCTAAATTTGGTGATATTAAAATGGTTGATCTCATGCAGTATGACGGGTTAACCGATGTATTTTCAGGGGTATTTATGGGTATTACTGCTGAAAATATTTCAAAGCAGTTTAATATTACTAGAGAGCAGCAAGATGAATTTGCCCTAAGCTCACATCAAAAAGCTGCGAAAGCCCAAAAAGCCGGAATATTTAAAGATGAGATCTTACCTATTGAAGTGACGATTAAAAAAACTGCTAGCTTATTTGATCATGATGAGACAGTAAGACCTGATACCAGCCTTGAGATTTTAGGTAAATTACGCCCTGCTTTCGATAAAAACGGTACAGTTACTGCTGGTAATGCTTCCTCAATTAATGATGGTGCTGCATGTCTTATGGCAGTATCCGAAGAAGCATTAAAAAAGCATAATCTAACGCCGCTTGCTCGTATTGTCTCTTATGCTTCTGCCGGTGTTGATCCAAGTATTATGGGGACTGCTCCCGTTCCTGCCTCTCAAAAAGCTTTAAGCAAAGCCGGCTGGAGTGTTAATGATTTAGATCTTATCGAGGTTAATGAAGCTTTTGCCGCTCAAAGTATTTATGTTAATCGTGAAATGAAATGGGATATGAGCAAGGTTAATGTGAATGGCGGAGCAATAGCAATCGGTCATCCAATCGGTGCTAGTGGCGGTCGTGTTCTTATTACTTTAATACATGGATTAAGAAGAAATAAGGCTAAAAAGGGCTTAGTTACCTTATGTATCGGTGGCGGTATGGGTATGGCTATGTGCGTTGAAGCGTATACTCGATGAACTTGAAAAATTGGCGGCGTCGTCTTTGTAAGTCCTCCGGTGCTCACGTATTAAGTACACGCTCCGCTCCTCGGCTTATAGACTCCTTGTTCTTTTCCAAGTTGATCTTCGTATACTAAACTTATTTACTTGAAATATGGATATGAAAACTGATAAAAAGAAAACTAGTATCATAAATGTTGATAATGTGATTGATGAAATGCATAAAATTTTTATAAAAAATCAACCAAGTGAAAATAAAAAAATTTCTATGGTAGATGATTTTATAGCTGATAAACTTCAAGAATATTTCATAGAAGAAGCAAGAAGTAGAAAATAATATTTGATGCATCAGCATTTTAGATGTTCAGTATCGTCATTGCGAGCAGACATTGTTGCGTGGATCATTTTCCCCTGTCACCCCGTGGCTTGTCCACGTGGTCCAGCTAAAAAATACTAATAAAATTAGTATTTTTTATTATTTTCTGGATCTAGTTCCCAAGCCACGGGAGACGCTGTTGCGTGGATACCAAGTCGTCATTGCGAGCGGTCGTAGACCCGCGTGGCAATGACGGAAAAAATGATCTACGCAACAACGCCGCCACGGTATGACACCGAGGGCGTTTTCCGATCCACGAACAAACCTTGCAAACGGTCGGAGACTGCGTGGCAATCTCATGAGTGTTGTACTGTTTTATGAGATTGCCTCCGCCCTCTGCTATGCATCTCCTCACAATGATGGGAAAACTAATCTACATAAGCAACACTCAACAGTAATTGACTATAAACTATCTTAATATATATCTGATATAATATCTCTACAACCTAATAATGCATCCTCGCAGTGTGTCATTATGTTTATGGACTCACGAAATATAGAAAAATCAGAAAATGCTTCCGGTTCGTAATTCTCCCAATAATTTTCCGCTGTTTCTACTTTATTACAAGCACGCTTTAGCTTCTGACCAAAATGCTCAAAAATATTTCCTAAATTTTTTGCCCAGTTCCACACTATAAGATAGTTAGGATTAGAATCAGTAGAATCTTTAATAGAAGTTAGCTTAAAATGCTCTAATAAATTAGAAAAGTTATCGATGAATCTATGAGAAGTTAGTGATTTATCCGGTACATATTCAGGATCAAATTTATGAAATATTTTTAATATTTTTAAGCATACAGGTATTTCCTTAGCAAGCTCTACATAACGAGAAGCAGGATATTTTGTGCTATGAAAAGTAAAATTTTGACTATTACTCAGCTCGTGCGTATCCTTGACCAGATATGCATTAGTATCATCAATTAAACAAGAAAATATATAACTTACGGCAGCTAATTGCATGGTTGGTGACCAGTTTATAGGATTCCAAGAAGACCAGACACTAGAGGCTATATATTTAATGACTTCCCTATTATTATCCATTACATTTGCTCCTTTTAATAAATTAAAAGAAATATATTGAATGAATCTATGAAAAATACAAAAAGATTTATTGAGAATTATTAAGAGTTTAGTGATAAGCGTGTGAATTATACACAAATTTTAGAACTATAAATAGCAATATAAAAAAGTTGTTTACAACCTATCTTTTCATACTTAGGATATTTTCTATTTTAAGTATAAAATTTTGTCTATGTATAATCAATCGGACGAGCAAGTTAAAAATGTTCTAGATGTATGGAAAGTTATTGAAGTATTAACTCCCAATAAAAATGAAAATTTAAATAGATATTTTGAGATTATCAGAGAGCATACAGACCAAAAAGGTAGTTTTAGTTGCAAACTTGATAAAAAAGAGACTCTTTTTTTCTTAAAAGATGCACCATTTGAAAAGTTAGACAAAAATAAACTTGGGTTTGAACTTGAGAAATACGAGGTAGCTGTTCATTGGCATATTTATTTAGGATATCTAAAATGGTCGGAAGCAGAAATTGATATTTTAAAGAAAATTCAAAATATGAATAAGCTAGATCAAGAATTTTTAAATGATTACAATAATTTTAAGGGATATCAAGAGCAACCGACTATCACGCCTATTGCCGGCTTAACTATTGATGAAAACGGCAAATATGTTGAACGTTCTATGGTTATTTCCACTGCTGCTTATGCTCTCGGTAGAATCATGAAAGATGATTTTCAAGAAAAAGAGTTAAAAGATTTAGCAAATTTTATAGATAATAATAACAGTTTAATAGATCAAGTATTTTCTGAAAGTGAGAAAATATATTTTAAGGATAAAAAGCAAGATTCCTTAGTTAGAACTCTAGATTTAGAAATGATTAATTTGATGATTGACCTTTTAGTACAGAAGTTAGAAATTAATGAAAAATATTTATTTAATCGCTCTGAAATATGCATAAGAAGAGTTACCTCGCATAAAAAGAAAAAAGATAAACCGGTAGTTTATAATTTTACTCCTCCCTCATTGGAAATGTTTAATAGTTTTTTTCTAAAGCCGTTAGATTTTATCCGGACTAATAACACAAATATCAAACCAGAGTCAGCAGCGGCAAAATATCTTGGAAAGGAAGATAAACCTACTTCTATAGATGTTTTGAAGCAGAAAGAAGCTTTGCAAAAGCTATTATCACCTCTTAAGATGCAGCCGACACGTTGGTGTTCATCACCTAAAAACTCTCTTGCTGCTTTACAAGCTGCTGCAATCAATGAAGTATTGTCTCCTACTTCAGAAAAGCTTTTTGCCGTTAACGGTCCACCCGGGACAGGTAAAACTACCATACTTTTTGATATTATAGCAAATATCTATGTAGATCGTGCTTTAAATTTAATAAGTCTAAAAGATCCTAAAAGTGGATTTCAAAAAGGAAAAACTTCTCTTAGTACTCCGGAGTTTGATTATCATATTAGTTCTTTAATACCGGAGTTACAGAATTACGGTATGGTTGTAGCATCTTCAAATAATAATGCTGTTGAAAATATCTCTAATGAAATATCGCTATATAGTAAAATATATGAATTATATCATGAAGATTTAAGTTATTTTAAAAAACTTGTGTGCGGTGATGATAAAAAAAAATTTGGGGCTTGTTTGCTACGCCTTTAGGTAATCTTAGAAATAAAAAAAGATTCGTAGAAAAGTTTTGGAAGTATAAGGATGAAGAAAACGGCAAAGATGAAGATTACACAATGCTGCAATATCTTAACTTGCTAAATAATAATGGCTGTAAGGATAAAGCACCTGCACATTTTAAACCCAAATATTGTAATTCTTCGGAAGAGCTAAATAAGGCATGGACTGAAGCTTGCACTTACTTTAAAAAACTACATGATGAAATTTACAATAATATTTCATCAGCTATTGAGCTTAACAAGGAAAAGCACGATATATTAAAAAAACACAATATTGTTAACAAAAATAATATAAAAGAGTACGAAGACGAAAAAGCCTATTTAGAATCTATCTTAACTCATACAAGAAACGAGATAATGATAAATACGGCAAAAATTAATGATTATAATCTTGATTATTTCAAAGTTTTTTATAAATTATTCAAAACAGAGAAATACCTTGCTTATAGTAGTTTGTTGCATCAACAAGAAGAAAAAATAAATCACGAGAAAGCAATTATAACAAAAATTGATGATTTCAAAAGATTGATAATTATATGTGGAACTTTAGCAGTATCATATAATTTTTTAGAAGAAGAGGGTTTTGATATCAAAAATTTTGAAGAAGATTGGTTTTGGCAAAATTGGCAAGAAAATTTTAACGATTTAAATAAAATCACTCCTTATTTTAATCCCATGTTTGAAATATTAAGATCAAATTTATTTATTAGTGCCGTTAAATTACATGAGATATTTATTAATGCTAATGCTGATATTTTTTGGCATAGTCTAAAATATTTTTTTGATGTAGCTATACATTCTTCAGGTAAGCCTGAAATGAACAAGATTGCTTGGCAAAACTTTTTTATGGTTATTCCTGTTGTGTCTACAACTTTCCACTCGTTCGATAGAATGTTTGCTACTGCTGATCATAACGAAGTTCCGTGGCTATTTATTGACGAAGCAGGACAGATACCTCCGCAATATGCAGCTAGTGCTATTTATAAATCAAACAAAGTTATAGTGGTTGGTGATCCGCTACAAACAGAGCCTATTTCTATATTAAAACAAGATTTAATCAAAAAATTATGTGAAAATTTTAAAGTTTCATATTATGATTGGTCTCCGTCAGAAGTTTCGCTACAAAATTTAGCCGATCGAAATTCTTTATATCAAACCAAAATAGATGATACAACTGTTGGCTTTCCTTTATTAGTACATAGAAGATGTCAAAATCCGATGTTCAGCATATGTAATAAAATAGCTTACGGCAATAAGATGATTTTTGCGACTTCTAACTGTAAATCCGACATTAGATATATTTTAGGTGTTTCAAAATGGATAGATGTAAAGGACAATAAAATCCAACGTTATAAATATGAATCAGAAGCCGAATTTCAAAAATTATTGCATATATTGATGCAGATTTTAGCAGAAAAAGACTGGACTAATTTACTGAAACAAATTTACATTATAACTATGTATAAGGATTACAGCGAATCTGTCCGTAGAAAATTGAGCGAAATATATGAGGATTCAAAATTTGAGAAAATAATTAAAGAATTTGGAAATAACAATATCGGCATGATACATGCTTTTCAGGGCAAAGAAAACGATACGGTAATTATGATGCTAGGAGCTCAACATCCTGAAGATAAGGGAGCAAGGAGCATCATGACAAGCAAGCCGAATGTCTTAAACGTCGGTATTAGTAGGGCTAAAAATAATCTCTATGTTATCGGTAATGCGGAGCTTTGGCTGAAACATAAATATATGCAGGAAATATATAATATGCTTTCTTAGTTGTCACCCCGTAGCAGCATTGCCCACGTGGATTGAGAGTCGTCTGAGCTACGCGAATAAAATGAGCGTGGCAATCCAGAAAAATAATAAAAAATGCTATAAATTAGCATTTTTTATACTTCCTTGCTTCGTCAGTTACTTCGTAATTTCCTTAGCTCAGACGGAAAAACTGATCCGTGCAATAACGCCCCCAGTGGTTTGCTCCTAAAATACCTTGGACAATCAACTGGATGACAGCTTTAAAGCGAATGGCAATTTAATTCCGCTTCTTTCGTTCTTGTAAAATAATTGCATGTATTTGTTGAAGAGTATCGTTAAAATCATCGTTAGTAATTATATGATCATATTCGTTAGAATGTGATATTTCCGCTTGTGCTGAAGCCATGCGTAGTTGTATTGCTTCTTCATTATCAGCAGCTCTGTTTCTTAAACGTTGCTCCAGTATTTCAAGGTTAGGAGGTAAAATAAATATAGAAACGGCATTAACTGCATTTTGCTTTATACTCCTTGCACCTTGCCAATCAATATCGAATAAAACATCTAGCCCTTGATTTAGCAAATTTTCGACATGTTTTTTAGGGGTACCATAATAATTATCATATATTTTAGCATGTTCAAGAAATTGATTTTGTTTAACTAATTCTTCAAATTCAGATTTAGTTTTAAAATAATAATTCACCCCGTCTTGCTCATTTGGTCGTGGTTTTCTAGTAGTTGCCGAAATTGATAAGCGTAGATTATTATCGATTTCTAATAATGCCTTTGCTAAGCTTGATTTACCTGCACCAGATGGGGAAGATAAAATTATGATCAACCCTTTATTTTTTGTCATATTTACTAACTATTCGTATTAGGTACAGTTCTCTTTATTACCTCATCAGTAGTACAACTAAAATATTTTGCTATTTTTAAAATTGTATCTATTTCAGGATTAAATTCACGATTTACTTCCGCTCTCATAATTCTGCTAATGGTAGTGTAAGGGACATCGGTAACCTCAGCGAGATATTTACGGTCTATTTTTTCTTGTTTTAACTTTTCTTCTAAAAATTCTTTTACTTTAGTAGCAAGTGCCATATTGTTATGCTCCAAATAGTTGGATTAAATATTTGTATCACGATGAAAAACACTTTTGGTGTCATCCCCGCGTAGTATTGTTGCGTGGATCGAAAAACGCCCTCGGTGTCATACCGTGGCTTGGGAACTAGATCCAGAAAATAATAAAAAATACTAATTTTATTAGTATTTTTAACTGGATCCCGTGAACAAATCACGGGATGACAGGGGGAGAATGATCCACACAAAAATGCCGCCACGGGATGACATATGAGCCATTTACCAGCAGTTCTTTATAATTATAGGAAATTTATACGGACTGACAATAACTAAATCAAAGCGAATATTATAATTATTATATTTACTATTGCTGCTTAAGAACATTTCAGCTGCTCGCTTAATTCTTTTTTGCTGATTAAAAGATACAAATCTATCATCAATGTTAGAACTTCTTGCTTTTACTTCAATAAAAACAATTTCTTTATTACGCAATGCGATGATATCTATTTCACCGACATAATAACGTTTTCTATGATGAAGAATTTGATAAAATTTTATTTTATAGATTATTATACAGATATATTCGGCGATAATACCAAGATATTTTTTCTTAATATTATTTACAGTATGTAGACGAAGATCAACTTTAAAAAGAGCAAGGAGACTATAAGTCAAGGATCGCAGCGTATAATAATACGTGAGAACCGCAGATCCTATAAGGCGACGTAGCCAATTTTTCAAGTTCATCGAGTATACATTATTCTTTAGGCAATAATACTTGCACAAACTCAGTTTTAGATAGATCGGCAGCGATGTTAACTATAACATCATTTTCTGTAACTTTAGTGACATAACCAACTAAGATACCTGCTGGGTAAGTACTGCCATGACCAGAAGTTATTATCTCTTCATCTTTCTGCACTAAATGATTATTAGGTAAGTATAAAATTTTACTATTGTTATTATTACCTGCTAAAATGCCTTGTTCTCTCGAGGAACTTGTTTTAATGGGTATTCTAGAGTTAACATCACTAATTAGCATCACTTTAGCATAATTATTACTTACTTCTATTACTTTGCCGACTAATCCTTGTGAATTGGTCGTAACAATTTGATCAAGTTCAACTCCGTATTTTCTACCAGCAGAAATTAATGCTGTTTTAGAAAAAGGACTAAAAGACACACTTAATAACTTAGCAGTAACATATTTAAATTCTTCTTCCTCGGTAACTGTTAAGAGATCTTTCAGAGCAATATTTTCAGCCCTTACTGATTCTACTTCGCTCTGAAGATGTTTGAGCCTTGCTACTTCAAGCTCAAGCTCTATATTTCGTTTTTCTAGATCTTGAAAATAAACGAATTTTTGTTTTATAGAATTTACACTTTCAAATATATTTTCATAAAATACTAATCCAGCTGATAATACGCTGCCTGTTATTTCAATAGATACATTGGATATTTTTTTAGGTGAAACAAGAAATAAATATAAAGATAATCCAAGAAAAAATATGACAAAAAAGCGTTTAAGAGTAACTATTATAGTTCTTACTAGCTCCAAGGAACTTGAAGAATTTTTTACTCTATTCGCAAGTATCGCCATCTTTAATCCTGTTTAAATAGTACATGTTTTAGCTTTGTAAAATCTTCAAGTGCTTTTCCTGTGCCGAGTGCTACACATGATAGTGCATCATCTGCAATTATCACAGGTAATTTTGTTGCCTCACTAAGAACAAAATCAAGATTTCGAAGTAATGAACCACCACCTGTTAGCACTATTCCTTTATCCACTATATCAGAAGATAATTCGGGAGGCGTCGCCTCTAATGCTACTTTTACCGCCTCAACAATTTGACTTACTGGTTCTATTAGACTATCAGCAATTTGCCTTTCATTCAATACCATTTCTTTTGGAATACCATAAATTAAATCACGACCTTTTATTTCCATAACCCTTGGTTCTGCATTTTGATCTACATAAGCAGTACCTATTTCTTGCTTTATCTTTTCGGCTGTAGCCTCACCAATTAGCAGGTTATAATGCCTTCTTATATATGAAATAATAGCCTCGTCCATCTTGTCGCCACCGACTCTTACGGACCTTGCATATACTATGCCACCTAGTGACAAAACTGCAACTTCTGTAGTACCACCGCCAATGTCAACAATCATTGAGCCAGTTGCTTCTGTTACAGGAAGCCCTGCACCAATTGCTGCCGCCATAGGCTCTTCAATTAAATATACGTCCTTACCACCCGCACTTTCTGCTGCTTCTTGAATAGCACGGCGTTCAACAGGGGTAGAGCCTGACGGTACACAAACAACAATCGTTGGACCAAAAAAAGAACGACGATTATGTACCATTTTAATAAAGTACTTAATCATTTCTTCTGCACCTTTAAAATCGGCAATCACGCCGTCTTTCAAAGGTCTTTTAGCTTCAATATCAGTTGGAGTACGACCAAGCATCATTTTTGCTTCATGACCAAAAGCATAAGGCACAAAAGAGCCATCTTTTTTTATTAATGCAACTACTGAAGGTTCACGAAGAACAATACCGCGTCCTTTTTGATATACGATAGTATTTGCCGTACCAAGATCAATAGCCATACCGGAAGAAAACCCTTCCAAAAATTTCATTATCATTTTTCTTTTTCTCTCTAAATTCTAAAAATTCTTCTATGCTAAATTAATTATAGACGAAGTTTTATTTGGAAAAGAGCAAGGCGTTTCATATTTTTTGACCGCAGCGTATACTTAATACGTGAGGATTAAAAAATATGAAACAACGCCGCCAATTTTTCAAATAAAACGAGTATAATTTAAATTTCTTTATAATGTAAAATAATAAAGTTACTAATAAAAAATATTAACATACTTGGTAACAAAATAGCAGCAATTAAAGATAGATTATTATAGGTCAGTACTTTAAGCAATATTTCTGATAATGAATATACTATAAAACCTGAAAATAATCCCAATATTAATATTTTTTCTTGCGAGTTATCACGTTGTTTTAGGCTAATAAAACAGCTTGCTAAAATTATAGTCGCTATCATCATTGCAGGTTTAAATAGTTGCTTATAATAATAAACTTGGTAATTAGTAATAGGTAGACCTGAATTTAATAATTCATTGATTAATTTAGGTAGATTCCAAATGGAAACCATTTCAGGATGAGTAAACTTATTGACCAAGCTGTTAACAGATAAATTAGTTGGTATAGTTAAGTTGTTATGTGCTTCGGTACTGTCTTTTGTAAAAACTTTGACCCTGTTTAAATGCAGTGATTTATTTTCAATGATGCCATATAATGCATCAATTCTTTTTAGAAAATTATTGTTATTATCAATAAATAAAACTGTAATATTGTTTAATTTTTTCTCAGAAATATTAATAAATTGCGTTTGAATTATTTGATTTTTCCCATTTAAAGCTTCAAAAAATAGTAAACCTGATTTAGATATTACTGCTTCATTATGTGTTTTTTTAGTAAGCTTTGCTTCTAGTAAATCATATTTTTGTAAGCCTAAAGCCCCGATAGGATTTAATATAGTCGTAAAAACTATACCTAAAATTAAAGTTACGATACACGGAATTATCAATACCTGCCAAATATGAATACCGCTAGATAATATAGCAGTTAACTCATTATTTTTTGTTAAGTTTCTAAGGAAAAAAAGCATAGAAGTAAAGCTGATTAAAGCAGAAACTTGATTCAAAAGATATGGAACTTTATATAATATAAATCGCCAAAAAAAATCAAAAGGCACATACATGTTTTTGAATTTTTGTAAGAGATCAAAGAGATTGGATATGATTAATAATCCAATTAAAATAGATAATATAATAAAAAAACACTTGAAATATAATTTAGCAAGATACCAAGAAAGTGTTTTTAAATTAATCATTTAAATTCAATTTAATAATGATTTTTTATATAACTCGTCATTGCGAGCGAATGAAATGAGCGTGGCAATCCAGAAAATACTATAAGTTGGCATTTTTTATATTTCCTTGCTTCGTCAATTACTTCGTAATTTCCTTCAATGACAAGAAAATTGACATACTCAACAAAGCCGTTCTGCGATTAAGCCACTATGATGACACATATAAATTTGTGTGGTGGGGCTGGTAGGACTTGAACCTACGACCACACCGTTATGAGCGGCGTGCTCTAACCAACTGAGCTACAGCCCCATGTTCATCTGAATTTTATATAATTATTATGGCTATAAGTCCAGCAAAATTTTTATATTTTTTTAATATATATTTTAAATTTAGCTATTTTTTGCTACGAGTAAACTAGCTTTCATTTATCTATAGATATATACTCGTTTTATTTGAAAAATTGGCTACGTCGTCCTATAAGTACTGTGGTGCTCACGTATTAAGTATACGCTCCGCTCCTTGTCTTATGGACTCCTTGCTCTTTTCCAAATAAAACTTCGTCTATCCAACTCTTCATTTATTAGTAGTATACTCAAATGATTTGGAAAATTGAAATATAAAATAAGAGGCGAACACGCAGAGCCTAACTTAATAGGTGAGCATGTGAGTTTCCAAAAGTTTTGCAGAGCTCCAATTCTTCAAAGCAGAAGAGTATACAAATAAAAAAGGTCGAGTAATAATTACTCGACCTTTCCTATAAATACTAAATCTAATGATTTAGAAGATTTTTAGTGATGTACAACTGTTACAGCTCTACGATTGTAAGCAAAAGCTTCTTCAGTGTTACCCATCATAGCAGGTCTATCTTTACCATAAGATATTGTGCTTACTCTATGATGCTCGATTCCTTTATGTTTTAGGAATTCCGCAGCTTTTTGTGCTCTTCTTTCACCTAAAGCTAAGTTATACTCTCTAGTACCTCTTTCATCACAATGTCCTTCGACAGTAGCTTTTACATGAGGATGTCTTGATAACCAACAAGCTTGTCTTTGTAATTCTTCTTTAGCTTTTTCAGATAAAGCAGAACTATCGAAAGCAAACCATACAGCATTACCTGCTTGCTTTTCAAAATCTTTCATTATAGATGTTTCTTCTGATTGATTCATTCCACAACCATGTGACGCTCTTTTGGTTTTATTACACCCTGCAAGCACAAATAATGCAAGAAAAGCTAATGTTATTTTTGTTATTTTCATAATTAAACTCCTTGAGGTTATAATTTATTAAAATTTAAATTATTCAGTTAGATAACAAGTTTAAACTAACTAAAACTATGAGGTTAGTATATATGATTATTTTATGAGTTTAAAGGCTAAAATACTATAAAATACAAATAGTACTATATAAATGTGGTAAAAATATCATTGACCTTTCCCCAAAACTCCCTTTAAAGAAGTCATAATAGGTTTGAATTAGCAATATTTAAGGATGTTAAATTATAGTAGATAGACGAAGATCAACTTCAAAAGAGCTAGGAGTTCATAAGGCGAGGAACGGAGCGTATAGTTAATACGTGAGTATCACAGCTCTTATAGAATGACAACGCCAATTTTTGAAATTCATCGAGTATATCACCATCTTAGTAAAGCACTACCCCAAGTAAGACCGGCACCAATAGCTGAGAATAAAATAATATCACCTTTTTTAATTTTATTTGAAGCTTTGAGAGTACTTAAAGCAAGTGGAATAGAAGCAGCTGAACAATTAGCGTGTTTTTCTACAGTTTTTACTACTTTATGATCTTCGACATTTAATAGCTCGGCAAGCTTATTAATGATACGTACATTTGCTTGATGGGGGATAAAATAGTTAATATCGTTTACAGTGAAATTATTATTGCGTAATAATTCCTCTATAGATTGGTGCATTTTCTCTACTGCAAGACGGAATAGTTTCTGCCCCTGCATAATTATTTTACCGCTGCTGCCATTCATACTTACGCCGCCGTTGGTATATAGTATTTCGTAATCTGCACCGCTTGAGAAAATATTACTGTCTATTACACCGGAGTTATCATCGCTACGTTGTAGGATTACACTGCCTGCTCCATCGCCAAATAAAACACAAGTAGCTCTATCTTCCCAATCTAATAAAGATGTCATCTTTTCAGCACCTATCAGTAAAATAGTTTTATATTTACCGGAAGAAATAAGAGAGTTTGCTACTTGCACGCCATAAACAAAACCGGCACATACGGCTTGTAAATCAAATGATGGAACGTTAGTTAAACCAAGATAACCTTGTAGTTTAGTTGCAACTGATGGGAAGCTATTATCAGGAGTAGTAGTGCATGTAATAATTAAATCAATCTCATTTACTGAAATGCCAGCATCTGCTATAGCCTTTTCAGCGGCTTTTAAAGCAATATGAGAAGTATATTCAGTATCACCTGCTATATGACGTTGTGAGATACCGGTTCTTGTTCTAATCCATTCATCGTTAGTGTCAACAAATTTTGCAAGCTCATCATTGCTAACAATTTTTGACGGAAGATACCCGCCGCAGCCAATAATTTTACAGGTCATAAAAATTTAGATTTAAGCTACTTCTTCTTCAGCTTCGATTTTTTTCGTTACTACTTGACGATTATTATAAGTACCATCAACTAAAGAAACGTGATGCGGAAGTTTATATTCACCAGTTTGAGAGTCAACTATTACATTAACTTTACCAAGTGCTAAATGTGAACGTCTCATATTACGTCTTGATTTTGATGTTTTCTTCTTTGGAACTGCCATTATTTACCTCTTTTATTAAAAAGTATTTGTCAAATTAGTGAAGCAGTATATTATAATCTTATAATAAAATCTAGATAAAATTAAACTTATGAAATTTTTCTTAATATTCGTCTCCAGTATATTCGTCATTTTTTCCTTAAGCGGTTGCCAAACTATTGAAAATAGAGGGCAATCTATAGATGACTCAGCACTTACAAAATTAGAAGCAAAAAAACTAAGTAAAACAGAAGTGGTAGAGCTGATTGGCACTCCTACCATGATCCCAGAATATTCTCAAGATACATGGTATTATGTTGAGCGAGTGATGTCACAAAGAGCTTGGCTTAATCCTAAAATCGTAAAACAGAGAATAGTAAAAATTACCTTTGATAGCCATAATTTAATGCAAGAGGTTGTTGTAATTGATGATTCACATAGACATGATATAGAAACGATCAGTGAATATACGAAAACATACGGCACTGAACTTAATGGCTTACAAAAATTCGTTAAAAACCTAGGTAGATTTAATAAAACTACTGGCGGAAATAAGAATAAAAATAAAAGCAAGAAAAAGAAATAAGTTGTTGTACTGTTATCCTGCGTAAGGCTTGCCTTGCGTGGATACCAAGTCGTCATGAGCTGGCATTGTTGCGTAGATCAGTTTTCCAGTTGTCATCCCGTGATTTATTCACGTGATCCAGCTTTTAATAATAAAATTATTAGTATTAAAAGTTATTTTTACTTACTACCGTGGTCAAGTAACTAGATGACACTGAGGACGTTTTTCGATCTACGCAACAATGCCGTAGGCTTTGCCCGAGTGGATACCAAATCGTCATTGCGAGGAAATTATGAAGTAATTGTACGTACGCAATCCAGCTAAAAAATGCTAACTTATAGCATTTTTTATTATTATTTCTGGATTGCCTCGCTCATTTCATTCGCTCGCAATGACGGGAAACTAATCCACGCTAGGCAAGCGGGAATAAGATATGAAACGCACTACAAGCTATCGCTGTCATGTATTTTCAGAAACTTCACCGGAAATTATAACATTATTTTGCTCTGTAATAATATCTGTTTGTTTAATAATGCTTACTGTTTCACAAATAAGTGTATTGAGATTACCGATAATTTTAGAATCTGAGCTAGTGACATCTAGCATTATATTGCTAATAAATTTTTTGATTAAATTATCTCTATCCACTATTAGATCATGGCTATGTTTTTCTTCTACAACTTCCTTGTTAATTTTTACAAATCCAAATAAAAATACTTTTACTCTAAGATAATTAACATTTTCATAAGCCTTATTGAAACATTCTATGGCTTTAAGATTATTTTCTTTTATTTGTTCATTTAATCTAATTAAGGAACATCCTTTGTAGAAATAACAGGCAGCAATAATATCGGGGTTAGAATTTTTACTATTTTGCTCTAAAGCTTGATCAAAAAAATCTACAGCCTTTTCATTTTTTCCTGCAAAATATGCAGCTAGCCCTTTGCAATAATCAGATTCTTGATTTTTATTTAGTTTGCTTAAAGCTGCTGCTTTAGCTAAATAACTCTCTTCGAAGCTAATATTAATAAACCGCTCACCATTTTTTTCATACTTATTTTTATAATTAATGAATTTATCTAAAGCGTTTATTTCTTCTTCATATTTTTGGAGAGTATTAAAAAGATGGGCTTTCTTATAATAAGCATAAATACAATGTTCATCTTGTGAATGATGAGGATTAAGCGTTAAAAGCTTATCATAAATCATAATAGCTTCTTAAGCCTTTCCTAACTTTCCCAAACAAGCTGCTTTACCAAAATAAGCGGAATACATATATTTATTGTAAATAGTAGCCTCACCATAATTGATTGCAGCTTCATCAAATTGTTTTAATTTTTCTAATAAATACGCTTTATACAGATAGGCTTTAGCAAGTCCATCATTATAATTATTAATTTCTTCTTCATAATAGATATTTTTAGTATCTATATAAAAATTACTTGCCATATTTATAGCTTTGTTAAAAAATGCTAGTGCTTTTTCAGATTGTTCATTTTCAAAAATAAGCCCTAATCCTAGGTAAGGAATAGGATAATAATTATCTATAAAAAATTTATTATCTTTGCCGTATTCTATAGCTAATTTATAAGCAGCCATTGCTTCTTGAATATTACCTTGGTTAAGTAATTTATTTCCTATAGTGCCGTAGTTAAAGATTATTTCTTCAGTGGAATTAAATATTTGAAATGGAATATGTTTGTTTATTTCATCTGAAAGTCTATTTCTTTCTTCTAATGTTTTAGGTAACTCTTGTGCCAGTATTTCTTCATCTGATTCGTTGAAACATGATATTGGATCTCTCATGATTCTTTTTAATTTGCGGATATGTTCTTCAGTTAATTTTCGTTTCATAGTTTAATAATATTTTTCATTGATATATTTATACCTTTGATACTGCAAAATTTATTAAATCAATTTGGGATTCGTGTTTGCTCACGTATTTTTATACGCCTAGCTTAACTCACCACTCACTTGATTTCTAACCTTTGAAGTATCTACGGTATGCATTAAAAATTATTAAAATTTTTAACCGCTCGAATCATATAAAAAAATTAAATAAAATAATTCTTGAATTGATAGTTTTATTAAGTGGAATTGATGTGTGAGATTCTATAATTGAATAGAATTTGAAAAATTGGCACAAAGTTAGATAAGGATATGCCAACTCTTCATTTATTAGCAGCATAAACCACTAGTAAATGAAGAGAATTGTTAGATAATAATGAAAATAAAGCAATTAATTAGAAACTTTTACTGCATTTAATTTATTATATAGTTTGTAAATAGACTGTTCAGCATCGTTAATTTTTCTATTAACTACTTTCAATAATTTTTTTGAAGGCTCTTCAGTTATTTGTGCAGCAGAGCTTATTTGTTCTGCTAAATTTTTAAGAGATTCTTGTATTTCTATAAAGGATCTTCTAAATTGCTCTTTAATCGTAGTAGATGATTCTTCAAGCTCTTTTATTTTTAAACATAAATTTTCTAAAAGCTGCTCTACCTTAGCTTGCATTAAGTTTAATTTTTGCTTCTCTTTTTCACTAAGATAACTTAATGTTTCTTGCATTTTTGCTTGAATTCTTACCTTTGTAATACGATCAAGTTCTGAAGCAAGCCCAACCTTACTCATCAAGAATATTATCCATTTGTGGACATCAAAATGATACCATTTTGCACCATTACGATAGTCTGAAGGGAAAGCATGGTGATAATTATGCCAATTTTCTCCAAGTAAAAATAAAGCCATCCACCAAATATCTCCAGCAGTTCCTTTGTAATATTTTTTACTACCGACAAAGTGACATAAAGAATTTACACAAAAAGTTGCTTGTTGTTGCAAGAATCTACCAAGCCCCATGAATAAAAATCCCATATATGCCGAATGTAGAGTACCGCCAACTAGATAGCCTATAATTAATGGTACAGCTACATTCATAAAGACTGCTATCTGCCAATAATATCTTAGCTGCCACTTTAATAAACTGTTTTTACCAAGCTTAACCCAAGTAATACGATCGATAGATTTATAGCTGCCTTGCCCAACTAACATCCAGCCTATATGAGACCAAATAAAACCTAAAACCCTATTTTCAAATTTTAAAGGACTATGCGGATCTTGATCTGTATCTGTTTTAGCATGGTGCTTATAGTGGTTTGAAGCCCAAGATAAAGCAGGTCCTTGCAAAGTTCCAGCAGATAGTACAACTAAAACAAACTCAGCATATTTATTTATCTTATAAGAATGATGAGACCATAATCTATGCAATCCAATTCCAACCGTAATATTATTAACATAATAACTGCTAATCAGAAAAATAATTTCAGTCCAACCTATTCCATAATTGGATACATATTTAACTAAAAGCGATATTAGGATAAGAGGATAAATTATTAGTGCAAAAAATGCAGGCTTATTTATTTTACTTAGCATAAAGTTTAACCGATTTTTAATTGTAACAATGAACCTAACTAGCATCGATAAGAAATATTAACACAATTAATATATAAATACAAAGAAATTTTTAATTGTTATCATTAAGTATCTGATTCTACTATATCTTTATTAAGAGAATAACCAATAAAACGGACTGTTTTAATAATTGGACTATCTTTTCCTAAAGCATCTCTAATTCTATTTATATGCACATCAATCAGACGCTGGTTAAAACTTTCGTCATCTTCCCATAAATATCGCATTATTTCTCGGCGTGAATATACACTATCGGGCGATTGAAGAAAAAGTCGCAGAATTTTAAATTCTGTGGGACCTAAACGAATAGTTTCCTTGCCCTTAATAAACCCTTTCAGCATTTAAATCAATGCTTATATTTTTAAATTTGATAATATTATCCTGTAAAATTGTTTTAGAGCGTCTCAACAAGTTTTTCAGAAAATGGATGATCTGATCAGATAAGAAAGGTTTATAGAAAAATGATATCAAATCATCGATCTCCATTAAATTTAACTGTTTAGTTGAGGACAGAAAAATTATCGGGGTATTAGAAAGCTTATCAATTTTCCTAATACTTAGATACAGTAACCATAGGATTTTCCTGTAGTTCTGCATTAGTAACTATGATAGCAAGGGGTTCATGGAAGAAATAATTTAATATTTTTTCTATGTTTATAATCCTTGTTATGTTAAAGCCTGCTCTTTCTATATCGTTACATAAAGAAATATTAATGCTTTTTTTATTTTCTTCTTCTATGATTAGAAGTTGTGGTAAGAGTTTGTCTAACACTAAATTAACCTCTGTTAATATTTAGTAAATAATTGAAAATTTTTGTTAATAATCTTCAGATTTACTAGGGGTTATAGCAAACTTTTTTTAAAAATAAACAAAGAAATAATAATTTTTTAAAAATAATACTTGAATTTAATAGTTTCAGTTGCTATAAATAGCTTTATTTTAAAGTTTTTGTTGGGATTCTTATAATTATGAGTTTTTACGAGTCAGTTTTTATTGTGCGTCAAGACGTATCATTAAATGATATAGATAAAATTGTTGATGATTTTAGTAAAATCATTAAAGATAATAACGGTGCTATTGTAAAAAAAGAATACTGGGGATTAAGAGCTTTAGCTTATAAAATCGGTAATCACAAAAAAGGACATTATTACCTTTTAGGTCTTGATACTACTCCAGCTGTAAAGCAAGAGCTAGAAAGAAAAATGAAACTTAATGAAAATATCATAAGATTTCTTACACAGAAAGTAGATTCAATTAGTAATGAGCCTTCACCGATATTAAAAAATCAAAGTACAGAAAATACTCCAGTAATTGATGTAACGGCTAATTAAAATAATCAAATCTAAATTTGCAGGAATTAAGGTAAAGAATGTCGAAAAATAATACTAGTGAAACAACAACCCGAAAACCAATGGAAAGAGCTTCTAAAAAAGTGTTCTTTAGAAGACGTAAAGGTTGCCCTCTTTCCGTGCCTAATGCACCGGTTATTGATTATAAAAATCCAGAGCTTTTAATAAAATTTGTTTCCGAAGGTGGTAGAATGCTACCAAGTAGAATCACAAATGTTTGTGCAAAAAAACAAAGAAAGCTAAATAATGCTATTAAAATTGCAAGAATTTTAGCATTGTTACCTTTTGTATTTCAAGCTAAGTAAAGGACGTATAATACCATGGAAGTTATTTTAATTAAACCGGTAAGAAAATTAGGTAAGATAGGGGAAATACATAAAGTAGCCGACGGATTTGGTCGTAATTATCTTTTACCACAAAAATTAGCTATTAGAGCTACTGAGCTTAATAAAGAGTTAATTGTTAAGCAGAAGCATGAATTAGAAGAAAAAGATAAACAAGTAAAAGAAGAAATAACAAAAATTAATGATCTTATTAAAGATCAAAAATTAATTTTTGTTCGTCAGACCTCATATGATGGTAAATTATTTGGTTCAGTAAATAATAAGGAAATAGCCGAAAAATTATCTCAAACTGTATCTTACCCTATTTCTCATTTAAATATAATTCTTGATACTCAAATCAAATCTACAGGGATTTACAAGGTTGAAGTAAGATTGCATGCTGAGCTTAGTACAGATGTTACAGTGATTGTTGCAAGATCAGAATCAGAAGTACAAGACTATTTACGTGAACAAAAAACTGAAGAATCTACAACAGAGCCTTTAGCTGAGTCAGCATAAGACTAGCTTTATCATTCTACAATTTGATTTGTCTTTATTCAAATGCTTTATTTATCCCGCAACTTAATTACGGGATAGATAAGATAATAATCACCAAACATCTATCTTAGTTAATGCATAATTAGTACTTATTATATGCAAAGAAGTAAGTATTGCTTGTGTGGACTAGTTTCCTATATTACCTTATAACGGCATTGCCTACATCGAAAAACGTGATCGGTGTCATCTAGTTGCTTGTCTTATAGTACCGGACAGTTTTTATTCTATGTCATTCCCGCGTAGGCGCAGTAGTGTCCGGAGAAAATTGGAGTATTATTAAAACCGTCATTGCGAGCGGTCGTAGACCGCGTGGCAATCCAGAAAAATAGTAAAAAATAACTAATTTTAGCATTTTTTACTGGATTGCTTCGTCAATTACTTCGTAATTTCCTCGCAATGATGACTCTCGATCCACGCAATAATGCTTTCCCGCAGAAGCGGGAATCCAGAAAAGTAAACATAAAAGCAGCAAGTTTTTAAAATTAAAAGCTCGATTCATCTCGCTTTACGCTGGATTCCCGCCGTTGCTAAAAACGACATAGAATAATAACTGTCCGGTACTATTCATCACCACAGGCAAATCTTGAAGTATCAAGGATATACAAATTATCTTTATTCATATGCGTTTGCAATAGGTCTATTTTCATAAATTCTTTTTGTCTGCAATACTATTTCTCCGATTTTTTTCTGCAAAATCTCTATAGGAGGTAATTCTGTCCAATATTGTGCAACGTGAATGCCGCTTGCCGACATTTCTAACAATTCTACTTGGGCGTCAGATTTTTCAGAACATAATATAATACCTATCGGAGGTTTTTCATTTTCAAAACATTCGTTCTTTTTTAGCCAATTTAAATATAGCTCCATTTGACCTTTATACTCTGCCTTAAATTTTCCTGTTTTTAATTCAATTGCTACTAATCTTTCTAACTTTCTATTGAAAAATAATAAATCTAAATAGAAATGTTCATTGTCTATAGTCATACGTTTTTGTCTTGCTACAAATGAAAAGCCGGTACCTAGTTCTAAAATAAATTGTTCAATACGCTGTAATATCGCATTTTCCAAATCATTTTCATAATGTTCATCTGGAAGTTCTAAAAAATCAAGTATGTAAGGGTCTTTAAGAATTAAATCAGGCTCTAACCTAGAATCTGTTTTAAATAATGATATTACTTGTTCTTCAGATCTATTAGATAACTTCGTTCTTTCATATAACATTTTATCAATATTACTACGTAACTGTCTAACGCTCCAATTTTCTTGTATAGACATATAGGCATAAAAATCTTTCTGATTCTGTTCTTTTAGAGGTAATAACTCTATTATATGACTCCAACTTAATTGGTGCGACAGTGTCGCACTAATTTGTTGCTCTTTAAAAGATTGATAAAATTGATTCATGCGAATTAGAGCTGTACGAGAAAAGCCTTGCCCATATAATGAAGAAAGACCTTTAGCTAAAGTCTTAATAACCTCCTGTCCGTATTCCGCTCTTGTACTTTTAAGGATCTCTATGCCAGTATACCGCAGATATTTTAAGATTTGGAAGTCAAATAAGCGGTGAGCCTGCGGAGCGTACAAATAGTACGTGAGCAAAGGCGAATCCTGAAATTTGGCTTACCAAATATTGGAATATCAAAAGGTATATAACATTGTCATTTCAGCGTTAGCTTTAATGGCAACTCTCACTTTAGCATTATTAATAAGAACGCTAATATCATTTATTAGTTCATTAGTATTTGTTGTTATTTCACTCATGGATTTTTCTATATATTATGTTTTGCTACTTTTAGTGTATTTTAAATTTTCAATACTAAAAGTTTTATTTTAACTTTAAAAAATAAAATTTGATTTTTTAGAATTAAGCCTATATTTTAATTTAATTAAGAATTAGTTAAGTATGGAAGCTTATGTCAAATATAGATAAAGAAAAAGCTGTTGCTGCAGCTCTCGCACAGATTGAAAAAAGCTATGGTAAAGGCTCGGTTATGAAACTTGGTCAGCGTCCTAATGTTGATATAGAAGCTGTATCAACCGGTTCGCTTGGACTTGATATAGCTCTTGGAATTGGCGGAGTTCCTAAAGGTAGAATAATAGAAATATTCGGTCCTGAAAGCTCGGGTAAAACTACTCTCACATTACATTTAATTGCCGAAGCCCAGAAGAAAGGCGGGACATGTGCATTTATTGATGCTGAGCATGCTTTAGATCCAGCTTATGCTAAAAAGCTTGGAGTCAATATTGACGAGCTTATCATATCTCAGCCTGATACAGGAGAGCAAGCTTTGGAAATTGCTGATACTTTAATTCGCTCCGGCGGTATTGACATGATAATCATAGATAGTGTTGCCGCTCTAGTACCGAAATCAGAAATTGAAGGCGAGATGGGCGATGCACAAATGGCTTCTCAAGCAAGATTAATGAGTCAGGCTTTGCGTAAACTTACTGCCTCAATTAATCGTACTAACTGTATTACTGTTTTCATCAACCAAATTAGAATGAAAATAGGTGTAATGTTTGGTAGTCCTGAAACTACAACCGGCGGTAATGCTTTAAAATTCTATGCTTCAGTTAGAATAGATATCAGAAGAATAGGTTCTATTAAGGATAAAGAAGAAGTAATAGGCAGCCAAACCAAAGTAAAAGTAGTAAAAAACAAAGTATCACCTCCATTTAAAACAGCAGATTTTGATATAATGTATGGCTCAGGTATCTCAAAAGAAGGTGAAATAATCGACCTTGGAGTAAAGCTTGACATAATAGAAAAATCCGGCTCTTGGTTTTCTTATAATAGCGTACGTATCGGTCAAGGACGTGAAAATGTTAAACAATATTTGAAAGATAATCCACAAATCTCTAATGAAATTGAGAAGCTTGTACGAGAAAAATCATCTAAAGTCAATAATATAAATTTTGAACAAGAGGAGGAAGTAAATGATTGATTTAAGCGGTCAAACAGCATTAATTACCGGAGCTTCAGGAGGTATAGGAGGTGCTATTGCAAGGCAGCTTCATAAGCTTGGAAGTCATGTAATTATAAGCGGGAGTAATGAGGAAAAATTAAAAGCTCTTGGCGATGATTTAAAAGATAATTACACTATTAAAGTTTGTAATCTTACAAATACTGAAGAATGCGGCAATTTAGTAGCTCAAATAGAAAAATTAGATATTTTAGTCTGTAATGCCGGTATTACCAAAGATACGCTAGCAATCAGAATGAAAAATGAAGATTTTGACCAAGTTATTGATATTAATTTAAAAGCAAATTTCATCTTAAATCGTGAAGCAATAAAAAAGATGATGACTAATAGATACGGACGCATCATTAACATAGCCTCAATAGTAGGAGTTTCAGGTAACCCTGGGCAAGCTAATTATTGTGCTTCTAAAGCAGGTTTAATCGGTATGACAAAATCACTTGCTTATGAAGTTGCAACCAGAGGAATTACAGTTAATGCAGTAGCTCCAGGTTTTATTAAATCTGATATGACTGATAAGTTAAATGATGAACAAAAAGAAGCTATAACACGAAAAATCCCGAAAGGAACATATGGTATGCCTGAAGATATAGCAAATGCAGTTGCATTCTTAGCAAGCAATCAATCATCATATATTACTGGTCAAACCCTACATGTAAATGGTGGAATGTTAATGGTATAAAATTTTATGCTGGCATAAAACAATTTTTTGTGCTAGAAGTTCTTTTAAAGCTAAAATATTAAACTTATGTTTATAAATATACAAACTAATAAAAATGATTTATGGAGTTCAAAATTATGAGTAAAGTGGATAATATCGAGCAGAAAGCTATCAAAATTATTGCTGATAATCAAGGAAAAAAAATTGAAGAAATCAGCGTGGACTCGCGATTTGCAGAAGATTTAGGAGTAGATAGCCTATCTACAGTAGAAATAATGATGGAAATAGAGAAAGAATTTGGTGTTGATGTTCCTGATGAAGAAGCAACTAAGATAAAAAAAGTAGCAGATGTTGTTAACTATATAAAAGAACATAAATCTTAATCTGTGTCAAATTAAGACCTAATAAAAAATAATTAAGGATGTTAAATCAAACCATGAATAAAAGAGTAGTTATTACTGGTCTTGGGCTGATTACCCCAGTTGGGCTTAACGTTAAGTCATCTTGGGATAATATAGTCCAAGGAGTAAGCGGTATAAAAACTATTACAGCATTTGACACTTCCAAACTTGCATGCAAAATTGCAGGGCTATTAAACCATTCTGAAGAGAATGGCTTCAAACTTGAAAATTTTACAAAAGCTGAAGATGTAAATAGATTGAGTAAAATGGATAAATTTATCCATTATGGCGTTGCAGCTGCAACTGAAGCAATTGAAGATAGTGGATGGTTACCAGAGGATCAAGAATCACGTGACAGAACCGGTTTAATATTAGGTTCAGGAATTGGCGGTCTTAAAATGATCGAAGATACTTCTGTAAAGCTTCATCAAGAAAATAATGGTAAAGTTAGCCCGTTCTTTATTCCAGCTTCCTTAATTAATCTTTTATCAGGTCTTGTTTCAATAAAATATGGCTTTAGTGGTCCAAACCAAGCTGCAGTAACGGCTTGCTCTACTGGAGCACATGCTATAGGCGATGCTATGCGTATGATAAAGCATGGCTATGCTGATGTTATGATCGCAGGCGGTGCGGAAGCACCGGTAACACCTGTTGGAGTTGCAGGTTTTGTAGCAGCAAGAGCCTTATGTACTAAATATAATGATGAGCCTGAAAAAGCATCGAGACCTTGGGATAAGGATCGAGGTGGTTTTGTTATGGGCGAAGGAGCTGGCGTTGTAGTCTTAGAAGAATACGAACATGCTATGCGTCGTGGTGCTAAAATTTATGGTGAGGTCGTAGGATACGGCTCTACTGGTGATGCGTACCATATGACAGCTCCACATCCTGAAGGGAGAGGAGCTTATCGAGCAATGCATGAAGCACTGCAAGATGCTGGTATAACCCCTTATGCCATTGGCTATATTAACGCACATGGTACTTCTACTGATATAGGCGATGCGATCGAATTAAATGCAGTTCAGAGATTATTTTTAGAAGCTAACCCTAAAGTTTTAATGTCTTCTACTAAATCTTCAATAGGGCATTTGCTTGGTGCTGCCGGAAGTGTTGAATTTATCTTTGGTACGCTTGCAATTAGAGATCAGATTGCACCACCTACCCTAAATTTAGAAAATCCAATGGACGAAGTTAAGTTAGACTTAGTTGCACTTAAAGCTAAAGAGGCTAAAATAAACTACGTACTTTCCAACTCTTTTGGCTTTGGCGGCACTAACACTAGTTTAATAATTAAAAAGATTTAACATCATTTTGAGAAGAAACTGAAAGTTTCGACGAAGCAATCTCAGGAGTCACTATGTCATCTAGTTGCTTGGGAACTAGATCCAGAAAATAATAAAAAATACTAATTTTATTAGTATTTTTAACTGGCTCTAGTTCCCAAGCCACGGTCTGACATAACCCTATGACCCCAATCTATTACATTAAAGATGGTAATTTAAGTTTTGCTGATAAAATAATTTTATCTGATTTAGAGCTTTATTTATACAAAGGCGATAAGATTTGTCTGATAGGTCGTAATGGCTGTGGTAAATCAAGCCTAATGAAAGTAATATCGGAAGATTATGAATTAGATAACGGAGAGTTATTTAAAGACCCTGCAATCACAACTGGATATTTAAAGCAAGACATTGCGATCAAACTTAATTCTAATGTTTATGATTTCATTCTAGATCAGAACAGTAAAAATGAAATAGATATAATACTAGAAAAGCTACAAATCAATGGCACAGATAATTTATCCACCTACTCAGGCGGACAGCTTAGAAGAGCCAGCCTTGCTAAAGCCTTAATATTAGAGCCAGAAATATTATTGCTTGATGAACCGACTAACCATTTAGATATTGAAACAATTGAATGGTTGGAAGGATACGTTAAATCATATAATGGTGCGATTATTTGCGTTAGTCACGATAGAACTTTCTTATCAAATGTGACTAATAAGATTTGGTGGCTTGATCGTGGACATTTACGTAAATCCGATAAAGGATTTAAGTATTTTGATGAATGGCAAAATATTATTATAGAGCAAGAAGAAGCAGCCCTGCGGAAATTAAATAAAAAATTAGCTCAAGAAAATGAATGGTTAAATGCAGGTGTCACAGCTAGACGTAAGCGTAACCAGAAAAGGCTTGCCCAGCTAAAAACTTTAAGGGAAATAGCAAGAGAACACGCAGCAAAGCTAGCTCGTTCAAAACAAAGAGTACAAGCTGAACTTGAAGAAAATATAGCTAAAAGTAAGTTTATTATCGAAGCTGATAACGTTAGTTTTAGCTATAAAAATACTAAAATTATCGATAATTTTAGTTTCCGAGTTAAAAAAGGCGAAAAGATCGGCATAATTGGAGCGAATGGTTCAGGAAAATCTACTTTTATCAAATTACTAACCAAACAACTTACTCCTGAAATCGGCAAAATTATATATGGTGGTAATTTAGATATCTCATATTTTGATCAACATCGAGAAAAACTAAACCATAATCATACTTTGCAGCAAACTTTATGCCCTACCGGCGGAGATCAGGTATTTTTGCCCAATGATAAAACTATGCATGTTGCTGGCTATCTGAAGCAATTCATGTTCGATCCTAAGCTACTAAATGCTAAAACTGCTATTCTATCAGGAGGTGAGGCTAACAGGCTATTACTTGCAAAAATTTTAATTAACCCTGGCAATTTGCTCATCCTAGATGAACCAACCAACGATTTAGATATGGATAGTTTAGAGATTTTACTAGACATACTTGCAGATTATTCCGGCACTTTAATAGTAGTTAGTCATGATCGTGATTTCTTAGATAGATTAGTTACACGAACCTTAGTTTTTGCTCAAGGTAAAATTTATGATTTAACTGGCGGATATGAAGATTACAAGCAATATTTTACTGTAAGCCCCATAACTAAAAAAATCTCAAAGCCTATAACTCCTATTTCTAGTCCTAAAGAACCACAAAATAAAAAGCTATCTTACAAATATCAACGTTTGCTTGAAACATTACCAAATGAAATTGAAAAATTAGAAGCTTCAATTAAGGCTTTAGAAAAGCAACTTGAGGATAGCAATCTATACCTTGCAAACCCGCAAAAATATAATCAAATCAGTACTCAACTAGTTAATGATAAAAAGAAACTTGATGAGTTATTAAATCAGTGGCTTACAATATAAAGTTAATTTTTGTTAATAAATACTTGACTTAAATTTTACTATTTGCTAACGTTTTTTTGCAATGAGAGCAATAGATATAAAAGGTTATTGTGAGTAATAAAGAAAATATAAGCAAGAAACAGATAGATGATCTTCAAATTTCTAATGAGATTAAATCTATCCTTTCTCAAGTAAGTGCTACTAATAATCCTACAGAGTTAAGTAGATTAGCAAGTCAAATACGATCGCTAAAATCTGATAATAGTTATCTTAATAATATAATTGATGAAATTCAAAACACTATAATAAAAAAGCAAGAAACTTCTGAAATACAATCTAATTCTGAAACTTATGCAAGAGACTTAGAAAAATTACAACAGCAACTACAACAAGAAGAAATACAAAAATATAAAGCAAAAGTAACAGAACAAATTAGAGAGCTTAATACTAAACATGATAAATTTAAGGAAAATCTAGAAGAGTATAAAAAATTATATACCCCACTAGAAGAAATGGTAAAAAAAGATTCTAAAGGGGAGATAACAATTGATGAAAAAGCTGTAGATAAAAATATACTAACTCATCAAGAAGTAGAAGAGCGTAGACAAAAATTTGCAGGGCTTAAAGAACAAGAGAAAGGAATAAATGAAGTATTTGAGAAAGCTCAGCAAGAAAAGGAAGAGCTAGAAAAAGAAATTAACAGCTTATCGCAAATAAAAAAACAACATTTAACCCCAGAGCAAATAAATAAATTAAAAACTAATCATGACAAACTAGCAGCGAATAAGGAATTATTAGAAAAAGTTCGAGAAATAAGACAAAACATAAAGAGTGATCTCGATAAATTAAAATCATCGCATGAAAAAGATCACATACACATAAAACAATTTAAAGATGCTATAGAAAAAACAGAACATACTAGAAGCCCTGATAAACATGAACAATTAAAGCAAAAACATGTTTTACTTTACAATCAACATGATGCAATAACAAATAATAAAGAGCTAGATGAAAAAGATAAAAAAATACGTCAAAATGTAAAAACTCAGCATCAATGCGATAAAATAAAGGATTCTTTAACTAATTCAGAACCTAAAAAAACTATATCGCAAAATGTACAACCACAAATTAATAATCAAAAAAAAATAGGTCGGGAGATATAATTCATTCGTCTATAAAATAATCAATCACAAAACTAAAAAAGGAGAAAATTATGTCTAAAGAAAAAAAAACTGCAGAAGAATTATTTAAAGAATTCCAAAAAACTTATAACCCTGAAGCAAACAAAGCTTTTGTACAACAAACACAGCAAGATTCCAAAAATCTAGCAGGAATGGTTACTACACCATTTCATCATGGAGATTTGCAGCAAGAACAAGATAATAACGTTAAAAAACTAGGAGGTACTAAACATCACTCTAAATGTGAAATAATATAATTATCTTTCTTTTTATTTTCATATAACCTATCTAGAATTTACACAAATTCTAAATTCTATGCATTTTTTAAAAATGCATAGAACCTAAACAATACTTCCCTCGAATATTATTTAAAATTTGATAAAGTTATTTAAATATATTATAATGTAGACCTTTTAAGGTATTACAAAACATTATATATGAGTAAGAAGCTTTATATTAAAACTTACGGATGTCAGATGAATGTGTATGACTCCGTTAAGATGCAGGACTTGCTATATCCTTACGGCTATGAGCCTACAGAAAATATCGAGGAAGCAGATGTCATTATTTTAAATACTTGCCATATCAGAGAAAAAGCCGCAGAAAAAACCTATTCGGAACTTGGTCGCATTAAAAAATTACAAGATGCACGAAAAAAACAAGGTTTAAATTCAGCAATAATAGTAGTAGCTGGCTGTGTTGCACAAGCTGAGGGCGAAGAAATTTTTACCAGAACTCCTTATGTTGATATCGTAGTTGGTCCTCAATCTTATTATAACTTACCCGAATTAATTTCTAAAGTTGTTAGACACGAAAAACACTTAATCGATCTTGATTTTGTTGAAGAAGCAAAATTTGACCAATTACCTGAGCAGTTATATCCGCAAGGAGCTAGTAGCTTTATATCAGTGCAAGAGGGGTGCGATAAGTTTTGTACTTTTTGCGTAGTACCTTATACTAGAGGTGCTGAATTTTCAAGAAATGTAGAGCAAGTTTATAGAGAAGCTTTAAAGGTAGTTAGCAGCGGTGCTAAAGAAATCATGCTGCTTGGACAGAATGTTAATGCCTATCACGGCAAAACATCAGACGATAAAGTATTTACTCTTGCTGATTTGATAAGGCATTTAGCAAAAATTCCAAATTTAGAGAGATTACGTTATACCACGTCACATCCGATAGATATGACAGATGATTTAATAAGCTTGCACGGCTTAGAGCCTAAATTAATGCCGTTTTTACATCTTCCAGTGCAATCAGGTTCAAATAAAATACTCAAGGCAATGAACCGCAAACATGATCGGGATTATTACTTTGATATAATTGATCGCTTAAGAAAAGCAAGACCTGATATAGTTTTATCTTCTGATTTTATTGTTGGATTTCCTGGCGAAACAGATGAAGATTTTGCCGATACTTTAGATTTAATCCGTAAAGTAAAATATGGTCAGTGCTATTCATTTAAATATAGCCCACGTCCTGGTACCCCAGGGGCGACAAGAAACGATCAAGTGCCTGAACATATTAAATCAGAAAGATTAACTATCTTACAGCAAGAATTATCAAATCAACAGCTAGCCTTTAATGAAAGCTGTGTAGGAAGTATTATGAAAGTTTTATTTGATCGTAATGGTAAATTTGATGATCAAATCATAGGCAAAACACCTTATATGCAGTCCGTATATATCAAAAACTCTAATAAAGATTTACTTGGTAAAATTATTGAGGTAAAAATTACTAAAGCAGCACTTAATAGTTTAAGTGGAGATATAATTTAAGATCGTCATTGTAAGGAGCGTGGCAACCCATAAAATAATAAAACTAAAATGTATAAATCTCTATTTTTTTGTTTAAAAATTCTTGCTTTGCTTTTTTTAATAGGCTGCGGAATTGTCTCTTATATAATATATTACTATTCCCGTGATTTACCTGATTATAGACAGCTAGCAAGATATTATCCTCCCTCGGTAACCCGTATTTATTCTCGTGATGGAAAATTAATGGAGGAATATGCTTTCGAGCGGCGTGTATTTATCCCAATTAACAGTATTCCTACCTCATTAAAAGAAAGCTTTATTGCTGCAGAGGATAAAAATTTCTATAACCACCAAGGGGTTGATTTATTTGGAATAGTTAGGGCAGCGTTTCTTAACATATCAAATTTTCTTCATCATAGGCGTATTGAGGGTGCTTCTACTATTACTCAGCAGGTAGTAAAGAATTTTCTACTTACCAATGAAGTATCGTTTCAGCGTAAGATCAAAGAAGCAATTTTATCTTATATGATCTCAAGAGTATTTACCAAAGATCAGATTTTAGAATTATATCTCAATCAAACATTTTTTGGGCGTGGTGCGTATGGGGTTGCTACCGCCGCACAAAATTATTTTAACAAATCAGTAGAGGAGCTAACTATTGCAGAGTCAGCTTTTATTGCAGCATTACCTAAAGCACCTTCTGAACTTAATCCTGAGAAAAATTATGCTAGGGTTAAAGCTCGTCGTGATTATGTAATAATGCGAATGCTAGAAGATGGTTATATCACAAGCGATGCAGCAAAAGAGGCAGTAGATAGTCCAATTACGCTACGAAAACGAGATCAGGATGAAACTGTTACGGCCGATTATTATGCTGAGCAAGTTAGGGATGAAGTAATTAAAATGCTAGGTAGTAAAGATGAATTTTATACTAGCGGTCTTACTATTATTACTTCTTTAGATGCTAAAATGCTAAAATTTGCTGAAGAGTCACTACGAAAAGGTCTTAGAGATTTTGATAGAAAACGTGGTTTCAGAAAAGCTATAGCTACTATTTCACTTAATAACTGGCAAGAAGAACTAAAAAAATTACCAACCACACCATCGCTTCTAGAATATAAAATCGCTGTAGTTTTAGAAGTTACTGATACTCAAGCTGAGATCGGGTTTGCAAGCGGAGCTAAATCTAAAATCCCTATTTCTGAAATGAAATGGGCAAAAAGTGAGCTTAAATCAGCTAAAAAGCTACTAACAAAGGGTGATGTAATAGTTGTAGAACCTGTAAAAGATTATTATGCCTTACGGCAAATTCCAGAAGTAAACGGTGCTATTATGGTCATGAATCCAAATACTGGACAGGTACTTGCAAGCGTCGGCGGATATGATTTCTTTGCTAGTAAATTTGACAGGGTAACACAGGCACTTCGTCAACCTGGTTCTTTAAGTAAAACTTTTGTTTATCTAGCAGCCCTTGAAAATGGCGTTAAACCAAATCAGATTTTTAATGACGGTCCTATTGAGATTTCGCAAGGTCCAGGCATGCCTAGCTGGCGACCTAAAAATTATGAGGGTAAGTTTCTAGGACCGATTACTATGCGTACCGGACTTGAAAAATCCCGTAATCTTGTAACAGTTAGAGTAGCAACTGCGGTGGGACTCACCAAAATCGTTGATATAATTAAGCGATTCGGAATTAATGATAATACGCAAAAAGTCTATTCTATGGTACTTGGTTCTATTGAAACAACGCTTGAGAGAATAACTAATGCTTATGGCATTATTGCTAATGGTGGTAAAAGAATAAAGCCGCATTTTGTTGAATTAATCAAAGATCGTAACGGCAAAGTTATTTATCGCAGAGATGATAGAGAATGTACAACTTGTAACGTTTCAGATAATGATTTAGATAACGCTATATTAGAAATTCCGGCAGAAAATATTTATATGGTCACGGATGCAGCAAGTGACTATCAAATTACCTCACTTTTAACAGGTGTAGTAGATAGAGGGACTGCTTACTCCGCAAAGAAATTAGGGAAAATTATCGGCGGAAAAACCGGTACTAGTAACGATAGTAAAGATACATGGTTTATAGGCTTCACGCCTAAAATAGTTGTGGGTAGTTATGTTGGGTATGATACGCCAAGAACTTTAGGAAGAAGAGCAACAGGATCAAGCGTAGTACTGCCTATTTTTGTTGATTTTATGAGTAATGCTTATAAAAATGAGCCATCATTGCCTTTTAAAGTACCTGATTCAATAAGATTACAAGCTGTAGATAGAGCAACTGGTCAAATCACGCCTGGTGGTTCTATTATGGAAGCATTTAAGATCAATAACATCCTGATAATTGAAGATGACAGCGAAATTATAGACAACAATTATAATAATGACGTTTTTGATTACGTGCCTAGCGAAAAAGATCAATCTCAGGAAATATACTAAACCTAAAAAAGTTAAAACTAATGAAAAAAATTACTTTATACTTAACTGCGTTAATATCATTTACTGCATCTTTTGCAGCTAAAGCAGATTGCTTTTTAGTTAAGGAAAATGATAAGCTTATTAAACAAGATGGTGATTGCAAATCACGCTATGCTCCATGTTCTACCTTTAAAATTGTTTTAAGTTTAATGGGTTATGATAACGGATTTTTAATTGATGAAACTCATCCAAAATTACCTTTTAAAGATGGTTATGACGATTATCTTGAAGTTTGGAAACAGCCACATACACCTAAAGACTGGATGAAAAATAGCTGTCTTTGGTATTCACGTCTTATTACTAAAGAATTAGGTTATGAAAAGTTCCATAATTACGTAACAAAATTTAATTATGGTAACCAAGATACTTCAGGAGATAAAGGAAAGAACAATGGTTTAACTAATGCGTGGCTTTCTAGCTCTTTAGAAATTTCACCTGAAGAACAGATTGCTTTCCTACAAAAACTTGCAGCAGCTCAATTACCTGTAAGCCTTAAAGCTCAGGAAATGACCAAAAATATTATGTTTATCGAAGATTTTGCAGATGGATGGAAGCTTTATGCTAAAACAGGGAGCGGAAATCGTCTTAATGAAGACAGAACTATAAAGTTAAAAGATCGTCAAATAGGTTGGTTTATAGGATGGTTACAAAAAGATAACCGCAAAGTTTTCTTTGTACACTTTATTGAAGATAAAGAACATCACGATTCTTATGCAAGTTTTCTCTCTAGAGAGGCTGCAAAAGAGAAGCTAAAAGGATTAATAAGCAAAGAACTGAAATAATTTTAGCTGTGTCATCCCGTGGCTCAAAAAACGTCATTGCGAGGAGCGAAGCTCTGTTGCAATCTCAGGACATTTTCACGAAATTGCCACGCTTCTTTTAGTCGCGTAGCTCATGACGGAAAAACTACAACAATCGAGCATATATGAACAAAACTTCTATAGTTTGGTTACGGCGTAATTTGCGGCTGCATGATAATAAATCATTCGCAGCAGCACTTCGTAATTCTGATAAAATCCTACCAATTTTTATTTTCGATACCACTATTTTAGAAAGGTTTAAAAATCCATATGACAGACGGCTTTCCTTTTTAGCAAACACACTTTGTTTAATTAATGATGAACTTAAAAAGCTAAAAGGGAAGCTGTTAGTATTTCACAGCAACCCTTTAGATATCATTCCAAAACTCGCAGCTACCTTAAAAATTGAAAATATTTATGCTGATGAAGATTATGAGCCAAACAATATAGAACGTGATAAAAAAGTTCAGGAGTTGTTAGGTAATGATTGCACGCTTAATTTATATTGTGATCATTTACTTATAAAGCCTGATAGAGTTTTAACGAAAGATAATAAGCCTTATAAAGTATATACTCCTTATATGCAGGCTTTTCGTAAATTTATAGCGGATAATGGAAGTATATCACATAATAAGCTACTAACAAATTATAGCTATAATTTAGAGGATAAATTATATACACCCAAAAGTATAGAGCTGAAAACTATTGACCTAAATGTAGGGGAATCTGAAGCATTAAAACAAATCGGTTACGTCTATAAAGAAGATGAGCTTTGGCAGCCTAAAAATGCTCAGAATGTTTTAGATAAATTCATCACGAGAAGAATAAATCGTTACAAAATCGATCGGGATTTTTTATATCTTAACGGCACAAGTACCATCTCACCTTATTTAAGGTTTGGGCTTGTATCGATAAGAGAATGTTATCGTAAGGCTTTTAACGCTACCTCAAACCCGGGTAGTATAACGTGGATTAATGAACTAATTTGGCGAGAGTTTTACGCAACTATTCTATATCATTTTCCAAATACTGTTAATGAGGAATTTTTAGAAAAATATAAAAACAAAATACCTTGGAATAATAAGAAAGAGTATTTTGATAAATTCATTAATGCCGAGACTGGTTATCCTATAATTGATGCAGCAGTTAAGCAGCTTGTCGGTGACGGCTGGATGCATAATAGGGCAAGGATGATCGTTGCTAGTTTTTTCAGCAAGAATTTGCTTTTAGACTGGCGGAAAGGCGAAGAGTTTTTCGCTCAGTACCTTATGGATTACGAACTCGCTTCTAATGTCGGCGGATGGCAATGGGCAAGTTCTTGTGGTACTGATGCTCAGCCTTATTTCCGTATTTTTAACCCCTATACTCAAGGGAAAAATTTTGACTCAGATGCTGAGTATATCAAGAAATATTTACCTGCCTTAAAAAATGTCCCACCACATATTATCCACAATATTAATTTCCACAAAATGTATGATCATTACCTAGAACCGATAGTAGATTATGGGCTATCTAGAGCAAGAGCTATTGAGGTATTTAAGGAAATTGGAGGAGTGCGAGAAGATATATCTTTATCAAAAATTGATGAATAATATGAAATTTCGAATGCAAAGTTCGAAATTTCATGATATAATTTTCTTAAAGATCAAATATTGTGATTTATGAAAGCCATTGTTGAACGTCCAAAATATTTAGAAAAAATCAAAACTCAATTTTTAAGTCATAAGATAGTAGCACTTCTAGGTCCAAGACAATGCGGTAAAACCACACTAGCCCGTCAATTTGCTCACGGGCATCAGGACGTACATTTTTTTGACTTAGAAGATATCAGAGATTTAGCAGCGTTAGAGAATCCTTATATAGCACTTGAAAATAAAAAAGGCTTAATTATTATTGATGAAATTCAAAGATTACCAAATTTATTTCCTACGCTGCGAGTTCTAGCCGATAAAAATATAGAACAACAATTTTTAATATTAGGTAGTGCTTCAAGAGATTTAATTAAACAATCCTCAGAAACCCTTGCCGGTAGAATATCCTATATTGAGGTACATCCTTTTTCTTTATTGGAAGTAAATAACATAAAACAATTACATTTATTTGGTGGCTTTCCGAATTGCTACCTTTATCCCGAGACAGGATTTGATTGGCTTGAACAATATATTAGAACTTTTTTAGAACGAGATATTCCAAACCTTGGATTTTTGATTCCGCCAATTACATTACGCCGTTTTTGGACTATGCTTGCTCATTATCATGGAAATATTTTTAATGCTTCTGAAATTGGAAAATCCTTAGGAATCAGTGACCATACTATAAAAAATTATCTGGATATCTTATCCGGTACTTTTATGATACGTCAATTATATCCATGGTTTGAAAATATTTCTAAACGTCAGAAAAAAAGACCTAAAATATATTTTACTGATTCAGGCATATTTCATCATTTAATTGATATTTATTCACAAGAACAATTATTAAAAAATCCAAAACTAGGAGCTAGTTTTGAGGGCTTTGCTTTAGAACAAATAATAAGGCTATTTGATAAACGAAGCGAGGATTGCTATTATTGGGGAATACATCAAGAAGGGGAACTCGATTTATTCATAAAGCATAAAGGTTTAAAGCTAGGCTTTGAGTTTAAGTTTAGCGACGCCCCTACTCTCACTTCCTCTATGCATAAGGCTATACAATATTTAGCACTGGATGAATTATTTGTTATATATCCTGGGACAAAAAAATATCAATTAGCAATTAATATAACTGTTGTACCTATTAAAGATATAATAACGCTTATTTAATTAAAATTATATTGAATTATGTAACAAAACATATAATATAATTAGAAATTTTAAAGACGAGAGGATAATTTATTATAAACTTCGTTACGATTTCTTTTACCAATAGCAAGTACAAGTATTATGATACGATTATCATCTACTTCATATACTAATCGATAACCAACCGACTTTAGCTTTATTTTATATAAGTTATTTCCACCGCTTATTGCGTCTTTGGGTATACCGCAAATACTTCAAAAGTTGGTAAGTCAAATAAGCAGTGAGTCTGCGGAACGTAGATAAACTACGTGAGCAAAGACGAATCCCGAAATTTGGCTTGCCAAATCTTGAAGTATTAAAGGTATATACAAGGAGTTTTAAGTCTTTCCTTTAATTTCTTTTTAAATTGTTCCTTTATGGTAGAATCGAGTTTGTCCCACTCTTTTTTAGCAACAGGGATAAACTCCAGACTATAAGTCATTTATATTAACCTTGATTGCCTTTGATTTATCTTTTAACCTAATTGTAGCAAGTTCTAGTAAATATTGATCATCTAGAGCTTCAATTATTTGTTCATATAGTTTAGCAGGAATTACGTAAGCGGTAGGTTTATTATGATTTAGTAAAGCGACAGGTTTACCATTAGATTTATCAAGTAAAGCAGTAGGACTTTTCTTAAATTCCGATATACTAACTGTTAAATTTGCGTAAATATGCTCCATAATTATAACTATAATAAGCATTTAATTAAGTACTAACTATAGTACATAATTTTGTGTTTATCAAGAATATATTTTTGTTAATTTGGCATTATTAATATAAAATCAGTAGACGAAGCTCTATTTGGAAAATAGTAAAGCATTTTAAAGCTTTTAACCGCAGCGTCTACCTATACTCATAATCCTTATGTAACTTGTTAGCTAGTGCTTGCTCCCAGCGATCACCATTTTGCAGCAATCTTTCTTTATCATAAATAAGGGCAGTATGGGTTAGGCTGGCAAACTCAAAATTAGGACCTTCAACTATTGCATCAACAGGGCATGCTTCTTGGCATAGCCCGCAATAAATACATTTAGTCATATCTATATCATAACGGGTGGTACGTCTACTGCCATCTTCCCGCTCATCTGCTTCAATGACTATTGCCTGTGCCGGACAAATAGCCTCGCAAAGCTTACAAGCGATGCAACGCTCTTCGCCATTCTCATAACGACGCAAAGCATGCTCACCCTTAAACCTTGGGCTAACTGGGCTTTTCTCATAGGGATAATTGATAGTGACTTTAGCTTTGAAGAAATATTTTAAAGTCAAAGCCAAGCCTTTTATTATCTCGTATAGAAAAAAAGATTTTAAATAATTGATCATATTTTATTTTTCAAGCAGACTTTTTAATAATCAAACTCCTATCTCTGTAACTTATATCTTCTTGTTTTGTTACTTGCGAATGATTTGAATAGGTTACCCATTTAGGATTATAATCCTCTACTTCATTACCCCATTGTTTCCAATTCGGTCTTGTACCTCTAGCAAAAAGCTCTAAATAAGGTCCTTTGCTACATTTTTCTATTAATTCATATAATTCATCAGGCTTTCTAGAATGCTCTCGCTTTCTACTACTTATTAAATTAACTTGGCTTCTAGCAGGGGCTAAAGTACGAGCAGTTTTTCCTCGCACACCAAATAAGACTATTTCCGTAACATTGCGAAAATAAAATCCTACCCCTCTACCGTCAGGTCCGCCATCTTTGCGAATTTTAGACCAAATTATATTTGTTTTATAAGTAAAGCCCCACGCTTTCATTACCTCCAACCCTTCTTGAAGCAGAGCATTGGGAACCCATAAATATAAATGTGCTGGCTCAAGAATACAATTTGCTACAGGAATATTTTTTATTTCATCAAGTTTTAATGTGGAGTAGCGATTTAGTCTTTTATGCTCTGGGGCGACCTTACCTGTTCTATTTTCAAATTGCCAAGGAGGATCAGTAAGGATAGTATGAAATTTGCCTTTTACATTATTTTCAAAATCTTCTTTCGCTGTTACGATATTACTCACGACTTAATCCTCTATGTATAATTTGTTAGTAATACCAAAAACTAAAATTGGACAACCTCCCCCACCGCCACCTTCAATTCTTGGAAGTAATTTAGATATATGGGTAGTAGAAGCACCATATGAGCTACTTTTACCGATAGAATTAAATATTTTTTGTAACTCTGTACATCTAGTTATTATAATTCCTATACTTATTGCACGCAAATCAAATAAAAGTCTAAAATTATTTAGATCTCTATCAAAAAAAGGATCTTTATTATTCCATTCAATTTCTAATGCTATTCTATTTTTATAACAATCAACTTTATGGGTCGGAGAGTCTAAAGAATTTTCATCTACTATAACTTTGGTTGAAAACATTTTTTCTTTCCAACCTAATTCTGCAAAAGATTTATCTATTGATTTCGATATTTCAGATTTTTCACCTCCTCCTACAGTAATCCAGCTTTTCTTAAAACGAAAGTCTTTTAGTACCTGTATTATATCACTCCACTCATCAACAAAATCATTTTTTAAAATAGCAATAGCATGTTTCCACTCATGAATTTCATAATGTTCTTTGATAAAATCAGGAAAAAGTTCTTTACCCATAACTGTTAAATACCCGGCAAATTATCAGTATAAATTAATACACTCGACACCAGCACTACCCAAAATAAAGTTAGCGGTAGAAATACTTTCCAGCCTAAACGCATTAACTGATCATAACGATATCGTGGCAGCGTTGCCCTAATCCATAAAAAGCAAAATAGCAAAAATCCAACTTTAAAAACAAACCAAAAGAAACCTGGGACACAATCTAACCATGATATATTAAATGGCGGTAAATACCCCCCTAAAAAGAAAGTGGTAGTCATTGCACTAACTAATATCATATTAGCATACTCACCTAGGAAAAATAAAGCAAAACCCATAGAGGAATATTCGACATTATAACCGGCAACTAGCTCTGATTCTGCTTCCGGTAAATCAAAAGGCAATCTGTTTGTTTCAGCAAGTACTGAGATAAAAAATACCACCCCCATCGGCATTAGCATTAAATCAATCCACCACGGCATAGTTCTCTGTGCTTCAATAATTTGGCTTAAGTTCAGAGTACCGGTAGCAAGTAGCACAGTAATAATAACAAGCCCCATCGATACTTCATAAGAAATCATTTGTGCCGATGAGCGTATAGCTCCAAGAAATGCATATTTTGAGTTGCTAGCCCAGCCGGCAATAATAATGCCGTAAACACTTAAGGAAGAAATAGCAAGAATATATAAGACTCCGACATTAATATCGGCAAGAACTACGCCTTTTGCAAAAGGTATAACTGCCCAACCGATTAAGCTTAATATAAAGGTTATCATCGGTGCTAGGACAAATAATATTTTATCGGCGTTAGTCGGAATGATCGGCTCTTTAAATAATAGCTTTACCGCATCTGCTATAGGCTGCAAAAGCCCAAATGGTCCAACAACATTAGGACCCTTTCTAAGCTGCATAAGCCCGATTACACGACGCTCAGCATATGTTAAATACGCAACGCATAATATTAATGGTATAGTAATCGCCACCACCTTTAAAGCGATTATAATTAACGGAAAAATATATTCAAAAAAGAGTTCTGTCATAATGTTATTTAATTGTCATACAATCGTCATTGCGAGGAGATGCGTAGCAACGACGCGGCAATCTTATGAGGTAGTATATATTCCTGAGATTGCCACACTCGCTTCGCTCGTTCGCAATGACGGTTCAAGTCTTCACGCTGCCTCCTCATCCCTTTTCTGCTTAGCCTTTACGCATCTTGCCATGGTTACAGAATTCTTACTAATAACGTCAGTCATGTAATAATTAATAGGTCTAGAAGTTATAGGCTCTTTTGATAATTTATCTTTAGAACTAAATTTAGCAAACTTATTCTCTATAATTTTACCGATATCAGCAAATACGGGATATTCTTCAGCAAGCTTTGTTCGTACTTCCTGTAAATTACTTGCCCTAATATCCACTTGCAAATAATCAGCCAGCTCCTTAATTATCGCTATATCTTCTTTAGCTTTCCCTACAGGTGATACTGCTTTTTCTGCTATTTGCGGTCTACCCTCTAGATTTACGTAAATTCCACTCTGCTCAGTATAAGCAGCTGATGGTAAAATAACATCGGCTTTCGTAGCACCAATATCCCCATGATGCCCTTGATACACTATAAAAGCTGATTTAAGCTTATCAAAATTAACTTCATCTGCTCCAAGCAAATAAGCAAGTTCTATCTCTTCCAGTTTAGTAGATTCAGTATTAAAACCGATATCAAGCCCACCAACCATCGATGCGTGATTATGAAGTATATTAAAGCCTTTCCAATCATCCCGCGTGATATTATATTTATCGACCATTTTATGGATTAGCGATAATATAGCATATCCATCATCTCGCCCATAAACACCATCACCTACTATAATCATCGGATATTTTGCTGCTTTTAATTCTTTTGCAAATTTATGCTCATCTAAAGCTAGCTCCTCAAGTATCTTGAGATCGCTTCCTAAATCCTGAATTTTATAGGTTTGGTTATGCCCCTCTCCTATTCTTACTACTTTCAACGAACCTACTCGAACTCTTCCGCCTATTCTACTATTTAAAACTGGTGCTATCTGCCTTGGATTTGCTCCGATTAACAAGCATAAATCGGCTTTTTCAAGCCCTGCAATAGTTGTATTAAATAAGTAATTTCCTCGCTGCGTAGTATCTAATTTATAGTTAAACTGATTAACGCTATAATTATTACAACCGATTTTTTGCAAGAAAGTTTTAAGCATAAACATTGCTTCAACGGAAGCAAGAGTCCCAGCGAAAACAGTAATTTTTTCTGGCTTAATAGATTTAATTTTATCAGCTATTGCTTTTAAAGCTTCATTGAAGCTTGCAGAGACTAATTTACCATTTTTTCTAATATAAGGCTGATCTAAACGCTGATATTTTAAGCCATCATAGCTAAAACGATTTTTATCTGAGAGCCATTCTTCGTTAATTTCCTCATTGACTCTTGGTAATACTCGCATCACTTCGTCACCCCTACTATCAATGCGGATATTCAAACCTTCTGCATCATGCACGCCAATACTAGCAGTATGTCTTAGCTCCCACTTACGAGCTTTAAAGGCATAAGGTTTGGAGTTAAGAGCTCCGACAGGACAAATATCTATCATATTGCCGGAAATTTCAGAATCCAAAGTTTGGTCTAAATAAGAAGTAACTTCCATATGCTCACCACGATGGATAGCCCCCATTTCTTCTATTCCTGCTATATCATTGGCGAATCTAATACATCTAGTACATTGTATACATCTGGTCATCGCTGTTTTAATCAGCGGACCCATATATTTATCTTTAATAGAGCGTTTATTTTCGTGAAATCTATTAGTGCCTTTACCATATCTAAAAGCCTGATCTTGCAGATCACACTCTCCGCCTTGATCACAAATAGGACAATCAATAGGGTGATTAACAAGCAAAAACTCCATCACCCCTTCACGGGCTTTTTTCACCATTGGCGTATCAGTATGAATAACCATACCGTTGCCTACAGGCATTGCACAAGAAGCTATCGGCTTTGGTGATTTTTCCATTTCAACCAAGCACATACGGCAATTACCAGCAATTTTTAAACGCTCATGATAACAAAAATGTGGGATTTCTTTACCGGCTTTTGTGCAAGCTTGATAAACCGTAGTACCTTCTGATACTTCTATTTCTTGACCATCTATCGTAAGTTTTATCATTCTTATTCTCTTCAATAAGAAATTACTTAGGTAATTTCTTATTGTTTTAAAAATTGTACAAATCAAGTTTGAAGCGGTTCTTCACTTGATTTGAAATTATAAATTTTTTAAATCACCACTTTTTAGTAAATTTTACTGAGGTATTCATTTCATAAATTATTGCAATACCGCTACAATTATTTTATCCAGTAAGTCATAGGATTTGGATATGCCTGATCTTCTATCATATATTTAAAGCCGATAGCAACACGCAATATATACCAAACAGCTAAAATAAAATATAACACTACGCCAATAACAATAAACGTAAATATAAAACATACGATCCATCCGAGAACACTAAGGCAGAAAGTACGGAATAAGAATATATAATGACTAGTGGCAAAATTATTGCCTTTATCCTTGTTGAGATATGCAAAAAACACACCTATTAAAGGCAATATCGGTGCTACTATTCCGCATAAATATAATATATACACTACAATTAAATTTTTTTTACCGCTTTCGGTATATTCCTTAAGTTGTTTATCCATATTTTTACCTTTTATTTCTCTATTTCTAATTTCAACTTTTCTATTTCTTCTTTTGAAAGCTTAGTATATTTAATGATTTTTTCTATAGGCTCATTATCTTGTAACATTTCTTTTGCTATCTCTATTTTACCTTCTTCTTTTCCTTCTCTAAACTTACTTTTCTGGTTTAATTCCTCTGTTTGAGCAGCAAGCATCGCTTTAATATAATTGTCATATTCTGCTTCACTCCAATTAAATTGCTCAATAGTCTTATAGGCTGACAATACTATCTTATCCTTGGTATGCTTTGGCGGCTCTTTAGCTTTATCAAATTTAGCCATCATATATAGCCAATCATCTTCTATCGTCTCAAGCTCGTTCGCTTCTTTTGTAAACTTATCAAGCTCCACAAATACATAAGATAAACATTTAAGTTGATTCCTACCATTACCAACATTAATAGTTTGATGATAACTAATACATTCTTTTTCTTCAGGTAATGCCTGAAATCCGGAAGTAATTACTACCATAACTACAGGGGCAAGGTCAGCATATTCTTTTCCTCTTTTTAATTGTGAAGAAAACGCTACACAACCATAAAATTGTACCCTTGCTAAAAAAGCATCAGCATAACCATTCTGCATCTCAACAATATAAATATTGCCAGAATTATCTTTTACTTTAACGTCAACAATACTCCTTTTATTCTGTCCTAAATCCGGCACTTGTTCATTTGAAATATATTCAAGGTCAATAATTCTTAACTCTTCCGGCAACCGCATAATATTATTGAGAAAGCTGATTAACCTTGCTTTATCCGTAAACAGCTTTTTAAAAGCTACATCATTTGTTGGGTCTAAATATCTTTGCATATTACTTTAAATTCTCTACCACAAAATGCATAATACTGCCATGCTTTATATAATTTATCTCATTATCTGTAAATATTTGCAATATTAAATCAATAGTTTGCGTTTCGCCATTCTGTTTTTTTATAATACATTTAACCGGATTATAAGGTTTTATATGTTCGTTTAAACCTATAATATCATTAGATTCTGATCCATCTAATTTTAAATCAAAACGAGTCATATTATTTGTAAAAATTAGCGGTAATACTCCCATACCGACTAAATTTGAACGATGTATTCGCTCAAAACTTTCAGCAATAACAGCTTTAACACCAAGCAACTGCGGACCTTTTGCTGCCCAGTCTCTTGATGAACCACTACCATATTCTTTGCCGGCAAAAATTACCGCAGATACACCATTTGCTTTATAATCCATTGCTGCATCATAAATAGTTTGCTGCATATTTTTTAGCTGGTTTATAGTAAAACCGCCCTCTACTCCTTTGCACATTTCATTTTTTATGCGAATATTGGCAAAAGTACCACGCATCATCACTTCATGGTTTCCTCTGCGTGATCCGTAAGAATTAAAATCAATAGGTGATATTTGATGATCCATTAAATATTTAGCAGCAGGGCTAGTTTTACTTATACTTCCCGCAGGTGAAATATGATCGGTAGTAATAGAATCACCAAAAATTGCTAAAATTCGTGCCGATTTAATATCTTTTATACTATTTTTACTGCCTATATTTTCAAAATAAGGCGGATTGTTAATATAAGTACTGCTTTTATCCCAAGCATAATTAGAGCTACTAGTTACCTCTAAGCTTTGCCATTCTTTTGTTCCGCTAAATATATCGGAATATTTTTCTACAAACATAGATGAATTAATAGAATTTGCAATGACCTTATCTATCTCTTCTTTACTTGGCCAAATATCCTTTAAATAAACATCTCTGCCTTTATCATTTTTTCCTAATGGTTGATTTGTTAGATCAGTATTAAGGCTACCGCTAAGAGCATATGCTACAACTAAAATAGGCGAAGCAAGATAGCTAGCTTTAGTAAGCGGGTTAATTCGCCCTTCGAAATTTCTATTGCCTGATAAAACAGAAGCAACGACTAAGCCGTTTTTGTTGATTGTATCTTCTATTTCTGGGTTTAAAGGTCCTGAATTACCAATGCAAGTAGTACAGCCATAACCGACCAAATTAAATCCTAATTGATCTAAATATTGATTAAGTCCGCTGCTTTTTAAATATTCTGTTACAACTTTCGAGCCAGGAGCAAGCGAAGTTTTAACCCAAGGCTTAACCTTTAATCCCTGCCCTATCGCTTTTTTAGCAAGCAAAGCTGCCCCAATCATCACAGAAGGGTTAGAGGTATTAGTACAGCTAGTAATCGCTGCAATCACCACATCACCATTACCAATTTCGTAATTCTGATTTGCTACAGCATGTTTTGTATCAATACTTATATTATTTGAAGAAAAAGTCGGCAACTCTTTCTTAAAACCACTTGCTACATCACCTAAATTTACACGATCTTGCGGACGTCTTGGACCTGCTAGCGAACTTGTTACTTCAGATAAATCCAGCTCTAAAATATCAGTATATTCTGCTACATGGTCAAAATTGCACCATAAATCTTGAGCTTTGGCATATTCTTCTACTAATTTGATTTGCTCTTTATCTCTACCTGTCAGCTCTAAATATTTGATAGTTTCCTGATCAATCGGGAAAAAACCACAAGTAGCACCATATTCAGGTGCCATATTAGAAATGGTAGCACGATCGGCAATTGTCATAGCTCTAAGCCCTTCGCCATAAAACTCAACAAACTTACCTACTACTTTTTTCTTCCGTAGCATTTCAGTAATCTTTAAGACTAAATCGGTGGCAGTAGCAGTACCTGTTAACTTACCTGTTAGCTTTACGCCGATTACTTCCGGCAGAATCATAGTAAGCGGCTGTCCAAGCATTGCGGCTTCTGCTTCTATACCGCCAACACCCCAACCAAGTACCGATAACCCATTCACCATGGTTGTATGGCTATCTGTACCAACCAAACTATCAGGATAAGCCACACCATTACTATGCCACACGACTTTTGCCAAATACTCTAAATTTACCTGATGGCAAATACCAGTACCCGGCGGAACTACCTTGAAATTATTAAATGCTTGCTGTCCCCACTTCAGAAACTGATAACGCTCTATATTGCGTTTCATTTCCATTGCTACATTTTTGTCAAATGAGCTACCCGACGCATAAGAATCAACACTAACTGAGTGATCTATAACTAAATCAACAGGGATAAGCGGATTGATTTTTAGCGGATCACCACCTATCTTCTTCATCGCATCACGCATAGCAGCAAGATCAACTATAGCCGGCACACCTGTAAAATCCTGCATCAAAACCCTTGTCGGCATAAAATCTATTTCCGCATCAGATTTTTTATTCTTTAGCCATTCTTTGAATACCAGTAAGTTTCGTTTTGAACCGGTACGTAGCACATTCTCAAACAATACTCTCAAACTATAGGGCAGTTTTTTTAAAGGCAAATCGATATCGCTTGCAGCTTTATTTATGTCGTAAATTTTATATGAGATATTATTAACTGATAATTCTTTAAGATATTCTGCATTATGCATCTTTTGCATATTTTCCTCGTTTGATATTCGTTATGATACCACCCTGTGGAGGCATTGTTGCGTAGATCGAGAGTTGTCATTGCGAGCGAATGAAATGAGCGTGGCAATCCAGAGAAAATAATAAAAAATGCTATAAATTAGCATTTTTTAACTGGATTGCTTCGTCAATTACTTTGTAATTTCCTTGCAATGAAAGGGTAAAACCGATCTACGCAACAACGCCCCTCGTGGCTTGTACCTGCGGGGTCTTGTGTCACAGACTGTATTCTAAGATCCCGCGATCAAGTTAGCTAGATGACAGCTTATACTTAACCTTACCCCAAAACGTAGATTTTTAAAACAAATTAATGCCGATGTGGGAGATATTTATATAGATTTTTGAAGAGCAGTGAGTTTATTTTCTATTTCCGCTTCACTTAAACCGGTAACGTTAATAGCCGTTTCTGTAGCTATGTTAATATAACTTCCTGTTACTTCAGCAGTTACACCATTAGCAATAAGATAAGTAATTTTCGGCTTGTGCATATCATCTATGTAAACTTGTACTAATCCAGCTTTTAAGCTAACAATCATCGGAGCATGACCCTGCAATACACCAAACTCACCCTCTTCACCTGGAAGCGTTACCATTTTAGCCTGCTCTTCAAAAACGATATTTAAAGGCGTAATAATTTTAACGTTAATTGTTTCGCTCATATGATAATATAATTTTTCGTCATTATGACTGAACTTTGTTTCCTGTCATCCCGTAGAGGAATTATTGCGTGGATCATTCTCCCCATGTCATCCCGTGATTTATGAACTAGAGCCAGTTAAAAATACTAATAAAATTAGTATTTTTATTATTTTCTGGATCCCGTGGTCAAGCCACGGGATGACTACCTTAGGGCGTTTTTCGATCCACGCTGGCAATGCCGCCACGGGATGACACCGAAAATACTTTGAGGTCCACGTGGGATAACAATTTATTTTAGTGTCTTAGCCTTCTCCACTGCTTCCTCTATAGTCCCAACCATATAAAAAGCTGCTTCCGGTAAATCATCATATTTACCTTCTGTGAGTCCTTTAAAACCTGCTATAGTATCGGCTAAATTAACAAACTTCCCCTCAGCTCCAGTAAATACTTCAGCTACATGGAAAGGTTGCGACAAGAAACGCTGTATTTTTCTTGCACGTGATACTGTTAGTTTATCTTCTTCAGATAACTCATCCATACCTAGGATAGCGATAATATCTTGTAGAGATTTATAAGTTTGCAATATTTGCTGCACCTTTCTTGCTACATTATAATGCTCTTCCCCAACAATCATCGGATCAAGCACCTGCGAAGTACTATCTAGAGGGTCAACTGCCGGATAAATTCCAAGCTCTGCTATCTGACGGCTAAGTACTGTTGTGGCATCTAAATGTGCGAAAGACGTTGCCGGAGCAGGATCGGTTAAGTCGTCTGCCGGTACGTATATAGCTTGCACGGAGGTTATTGAGCCGTTCTTAGTCGAGGTGATACGCTCTTGTAATTCACCCATATCGGTTGCAAGAGTCGGCTGATAACCTACTGCTGACGGAATTCTGCCAAGTAATGCTGATACCTCTGAACCTGCTTGCGTAAAACGGAATATATTATCGACGAAAAACAGAACATCTTGCCCCTCGTTCATATCTCTAAAACTCTCCGCAACAGTAAGCCCCGTTAATGCAACCCTTGCTCTTGCACCTGGTGGTTCGTTCATTTGCCCATAAACTAAAGCTACTTTTGATTTTTCTGGCTCTTCAAGATTAATAACTCCTGAATCAATCATTTCATGATAAAGATCGTTACCCTCTCTAGTTCTCTCACCAACTCCAGCAAATACGGTATAGCCACCGTGTGCTTTCGCAACATTATTAATCAGTTCCATTATAAGCACGGTTTTACCAACCCCCGCACCACCAAACAGCCCTATCTTACCGCCTTTAGTATAAGGGGCAAGTAAATCAACAACTTTAATGCCAGTTACTAATATATTACGATCAGTTGATTGCTGAGTAAAGCTTGGTGCAGATTTATATATAGACGAAATGCTTGAGCCTTTAATCTTTCCTTTGCCGTCAATCGGTTCGCCTACGACATTCATAATTCGTCCTAACGTTTCGATTCCTACCGGAATACTAATTGGGCTACCAGTGTCTACTACTTCCATACCTCGCACTAACCCCTCCGTGGAGTCCATAGCGATACAACGCACTGTATCATCACCTATATGCTGAGCTATCTCTAGTACTATTCTTTGCTTATCGTTATAGCACTCAAGGACATTTAAAATCGGCGGTAATTTACCTTTATTGGTAAATTTTACGTCAACTACCGCTGAAATAATTTGAGTAATTTTCCCGATATTTTTTTTCATTATTTTTTCTTTTGTTAAGATAATGTTGTTATTTTGTCATTGCGAGGATATGCATAGCAGAGGGCGGAGGCAATCTCAGGAATTTTATATACTACTTCATGAGATTGCCACGCTCCTTACAGTCGCTCGCAATGACGGTGACAGTTAGTCAAACCGCTTCGGAACCCGCTATTATCTCTATCAATTCCGTAGTAATAATTGCTTGTCTTGACCTATTTAACTTTAATACCAATTTATTAATTATATCATGAGCGTTATTTGTAGCATTTTCCATAGCAGTCATTCTTGAGCCTTCTTCACTTGCTCTATTTTGTAGCAGTGCATAATTTATTTGTGAATTAACATATAAATTAATCAAATTGGAAATTAGATTTTCTCCCTCATACTCATAAATATCGTTAGCTCCCTCTATCTTTGAATCATCATGATATTTCTCTATTGGTAAGATTTGCTGCTTCGTCATTATTTGAGTCATAGCATTTTTAAATTTATTGAAATAAATAGTACAATTACTTACTTCTAAACTTGTTACTAATGCCATAATCTTTTGCTTTATTTGCAACATTAGATTTTCATCATGGTTTTTTGGCAAGTCAAAATAACTATCAATATAACTTTCATAAGACTTTTTTAATGCCTCATAACCTTTTTTCCCGATAATAATAAGCTTGATTTTTTCGCCTTTACTTTTTAAGTTTTCAATATCACTTTTTACTTGTTTAATTATCATATAATTAAACGTTCCGCACAAACCACGCTCAGACGTCATAACTATTAGCAAATTTGCTTTATTGGTCTCTGTATTGAAAAATTTTTGTGCTTCTATAGGAAAGTCATAAATATCAGCGGATAATACAGTAGACATCATTTTACTAATAGCTTCAACATAAAAATTTGAATGAGCTATTTGATTTTTTATTTTTGTCAATTTAGAAGCTGAAACTAATTGCATTGCCTTAGTAATCTTCTGCGTAGATTTAACGCTTTTTATTCTAGTTCTTAGCTGTTTTAAATTTGACATAAATATTTTAATATTTTTATGTCATTGTGAGGAGAAGCTGTAAGTTTCGACGAAGCAATCTCATGAAGTAGTATAAAATTCCTAAGATTGCCACGTCGCTATGCTCCTCGCAATGACGATTTTTCCCCTACACAAAAACAACAACTCTAATCTACCTTGACAAAGTCCTTAACGAAATTCTCTAAAAATGTTTTTAATTTCTGTTCATTTTCTTCAGTGATACGCTTTTCACTTTTTATTGACTCTAAAATATCTTTTTGATTCTGCTTTATCTCACTAAGCATTTTTTCTTCAAATTCCTTAATTCTTTCTATAGGTATATTAATTAAATATTTTTTAGTTCCAGCATAAATACTTATTATCTGCTCTTCGACTGAAAAAGGATGACATTGTGCTTGTTTTAATATCTCAACGAGTCTCTTACCATGTTCGATTTGTGTTTTAGTGGCAGAATCTAAATCTGAACCAAATTGTGAAAAAGACTCAAGTTCTCTAAACTGGGCTAATTCAAGCTTTATCAAGCCTGCAACCTGCTTCATAGCTTTTATTTGTGCAGCAGAACCAACACGGCTTACCGAAATCCCGACATTAACAGCCGGTCTTATACCTTTATAAAACAGCTCGCTTTCTAAGAAAATTTGACCGTCAGTAATAGAAATAACGTTTGTTGGAATATAAGCAGATACGTCACCTGCTTGGGTTTCGATTATAGGAAGTGCCGTAAGTGAACCGCCGCCTTTCTCCTCAGACATTTTAGCAGCACGCTCAAGTAATCTTGAATGCAAGTAAAATACGTCACCAGGATATGCTTCACGTCCGGGCGGTCTTCTAAGTAATAATGATATTTGTCGGTATGCGACAGCATGTTTACTTAAATCATCATAAATAATAAGTGCATGCTTGCCGTTATCACGGAAATACTCACCCATACTACAAGCAGCATAAGGAGCAACAAATTGTAATGCAGCAGCTTCCGAAGCAGTAGCCGAAACAATGATTGTATAATCCATTGCCCCAGCATCTTCTAGTTTTTTTACTATCTGGGCAACGCTTGATATTTTTTGCCCTATTGCTACATAAATACAATAAATTTTATCTTTCTCATTTTTTAGTGAATGAGCTTGCTTTTGGTTAATAATAGTATCGATAGCTATTGCTGTTTTTCCAGTTTGTCTATCACCTATTATTAATTCTCTTTGTCCTCTTCCTATCGGAATTAATGAATCAATAGCCTTTATACCGGTTTGTACAGGCTCACTAACGCTTGTTCTATCGATTATACCAGGAGCTTTCATTTCAATATGGCGATATTCTTTGCTCTTAATATCACCTTTACCATCAATAGGGTTACCAAGTGCATCAACGACACGACCAAGCAAAGCAGTTCCTACTGGTACTTCTAGCACCTCTTTGGTTCTTTTTACTTTATCACCTTGCTGTACCTGATTATCCTCACCCATAATCACAGCACCAACGCTATCATTCTCTAAATTTAAAACCAGTCCTTTAACACCTGATTCAAATTCCACTACTTCACCGGATTGCACATTTGCAAGACCATAAATTTTTGCTATACCATCACCAACATTTATTACTTGCCCTACTTCTTCAAGCTCGCTTAAACAATTGATATTTGCTATCTCTTTTTGTAATATGTCAGCTACTTCAATAGGTTTTAATTTCATATGGTTTAAGTTTTTTTAATTATTCACGTCATTGCGAGAAGAAACTGAAAGTTTCGACGAAGCAATCTCAGGAGTCAGATACTGTTTCATGAGATTGCCACGTCGATGCGTTGCATCTCCTCGCAATGACGTTTTTTATTCATGCAGCGATCTTAACTTTTTTCAAGGTCCTAGCTATCTTATCTAAACTACCTTTTATCGAACAATCTTGCAATATACTATCATATTTAATTACGATTCCTCCCATAATGGTAGAGTCTATTTCAAAATTTATTTTTACTTCTTGCTTTAACTCTTGTTCTATATTCGATTTAACCCATTCTTGTTCTTTTGGCTGCAATTTACTTGCAGAAATTACTTGCACTATTTTAATATTCTTGCTTTCATATAATAATTTACTATATGTGTTTGCTATATCTGCTAAGATAGAAGTACGGGAATTTTTTATCAATAATAATAAGAAATTTTGCATTATTTTGCTGATTTTAATATTTTTTACTAGCGAATTAATCACGCCAATTTTATCAACTTTATTTACTATAGGGGAAGATAACAGCTCTTTAACCTCTATATTATCTTCAATAATGCTAGTCACTAGATTAATTTCTTCAAGTATCTTATCTTGAGTATTATCAGATTTAGCATTATCAAATAACGCAGCTGCATAATTCTGAGTTAAAATATCTTTATTCATAGCTTAATACTTTGCACATTTTATATTTATATTATTATATATCGGATAATATTTTATATTACATTGATATTTTTTAGAATTTTCTAAAAGCTCTTGTATATCTATATTAGATTCTATTTGGTTCTTCTTAACCTCACTTACATAATTCGCATCCGGCTTAGGCTGGCTAACACATTTTGAACGCATTTCATTATTGAAATAAGGAGTAAGAAAATATGCTAACTTATAACATATAAAAGTCTTCTCTGTTGTAGAATAATTATTATCAAAGTCAAAATCAACTTGAAAATCTTTTGATAATAACTCATAAACAATCGGAGTTTGAGATTTTAATGATAATTGATTCTCAGATTGAGCACTTAGCTTAGGCATCTTCCACAAAAGTACTAATAAAGAACTTACTACATATACTGTAAAAATTATTACCACAGCAGTAATTAAAATTTTTGTTATTTTATGTCTACTAAATGCACTTAGCTCTTTATAAAATAACGTTTTTTTAAGATAAGCACAGCTGATCGCCATAAAAATTACCCCATAGCTACTTGCATATCTTTTAACACAACCTAAATCAATTCCACTAGGTGTGGAGTATATCGTATTTGCCATTACTATATATAAATATAGTCTCCAAGCTAAAAATAAAAATACAATAAAGCATAAAATGGCAGTAATTACTAAAATTAAGAAACTTTTTAAATATTGAGGTTTATATTTATGTATGCTAATTCCAGTAAACAACAAAATACCATAAATACATAAAAATGATTTTTTTCCTAATGCTTTAAAGACAATATTAACATAAGAGGATATTATATTAATAGTTTTTGCTTCCTTATTAAATAATGAAGAAACTATTTTACAAATTGATCTAGAGAATGCGGCTCTCTTCCTAGAGCTACGTGAGATTCAACATACATAAACCAAAGATAATTTGTTAAAAATGGTAAAATTAATAATATTATTAATACCCCAATTTTTACACTCAAGGACTTTAATTTTTCATTATCATCTACTAACAAATTACAAAAAATCATTATAGAAGCAAACCACGACAACCATAAACCTACTTCTCTAAATAACGGCATAAATAATAAAATAGGCATTACCATTAATAATGCTTTATATTTATTATCTTCCAATATGAAAATAACTAATACTGACGAAAAAATAAATGCTATTAAACCATCATTATAAATTGCTCGCAGTACAAAACTTTCTTGAACAGGAAAGAGTAAAACTAGTGATACTAATAAAATAGTTTGTACAAAATATTTATTTGCCATTAATGGTGCTAAGAATAGCATCTGTAAAATAAAATGACTTAACAATAAATCATTTTCGGAATAGCCGGGGAAGTATAACATAAAATAATGAAATATACTTGGACCCCGTGGATAATGTATATGTGAAGGTAAAATAGAGGTTAAACTATTTTGTGGGAATATATCGTTATAGCTTATCAATTCTTTAGTGTATACTGCCCAAAAAGCCAAATCATCCCATATATTTAGATAAGTAGTATGCAAAAAGAGATAATAACTAAAAGTAATAGCCGTTAAAATGCAAAGCTCTATTTTATACTGAAGAATGTTTGATCTTAATTCAGCAAATTTATATAAATCATATATAAGAGCTACTATACCTATAATAGTTATTAAGCAAGTGGCATAATATAATATTCCCGTTACAGAGCATAAAGTTAAGATTGCTACCAATATAGTAGTTACTATAGGCAAAAAAAACGTAAATCTCGTTTTAAATATATTAGCAAAAAATCCCGCTAGCCCAAAAATACTTAGTAAAGGTAATATTATCATAAAGCATAATTAAATATGTATTGCCCTATCGTAAGCAGCTAGCACCGATTCGTGCATCATTTCCGATAAAGTCGGATGCGGGAATATGGTATTAATTAAATCTAGCTCTGTTCCCTCTAAATTCTTTGAAACTACATATCCTTGTATTAATTCAGTAACTTCTGAGCCTATCATATGTGCCCCAAGTAACTCACCGGTCTTAGCATCAAATATAGTTTTGATCAACCCTTCAGCGTCACCGCCAACTAGGGCTTTACCATTCGCCATAAAAGGAAACCTACCGATTTTTAGTTCATAGCCTAAGGCTTTTGCAGCTTCTTCCGTCAAACCGACACTTGCTATTTGCGGTGAAGAATAAGTGCAGCCAGGGATATTGTGCTTATTGATAGCATGAGGCTTTAAGCCTGCAATGTTTTCCGCTGCAATAATTCCCTCATGGCTTGCTTTATGTGCTAAACAAGGTGCACCTACTACGTCACCTATTGCGTAAATCCCTGATTCTGCTGTTTGCATCAAGCCATTAGCAACTATATAACCATTTTCTACTTTAACTTTTGTCTTCTCTAGCCCTAGATTTTCAGTATTTGCTATAATACCTACTGCCATAAGCAGAATTTCAGCTTGTAATTTTTGTGTTTTACCAGCTATCTCTAGCTCGACTTCTAAACCATCTTTCGATTTTGTTTGCTTAATCAGCTTAGCATTTGTAATAATTTTTATACCTTTTTTCTCAAAGCTTTTATGGGCAAGGTTTGAAATCTCTATATCTTCCACCGGTAATATTTTGCTATGTGCTTCAATTACTGTAACATCCACCCCGATAGCATTATAAAATGAGGCGAATTCTATACCAATTGCACCTGAACCTACAATAATCATAGATTTTGGCACATGCTGCGGTATCATAGCTTCCTTTGAAGTCCAAATTTGTTTACCATCTGGCTCGAATCCTTTTAAAACTCTAGCTCTTGCTCCGGTAGCGATAATAATATTATCTACTTTTATTTTAAGGTTATCATTAATATTTATTACCTTATTTGCTTCAAGCTTTGCTACTCCATCTATAACAGTAACTTTATTTTTCTTAAGTAGCATCTTAACGCCGCCAGCTAACTTATTTGAGATTTCTCTAGAACGCTCAACGATCTTATTAATATCAATTTTAGCAGAACCTGCATCAACGCCATAATCTTTAGCATGTTTTATATACTCAAACACTTCAGCAGATTTAAGTAGGGATTTTGTCGGAATACATCCCCAATTAAGACACACTCCACCTAAATGCTCTTTCTCTATTAATACAACTTTTTTCTTTAATTGTGCTGCTCTAATTGCAGCAACATATCCGCCAGGTCCACCACCTATCACGGCTATATCATACTGTTCCATGTTGTTCTTATTTTGTTGGTTGGTTTATTTTGGTTACTTGGTGTCACAGGCATTAACGTCATTGCGAGGAGAGGCAAAGCCTCGACGTGGCAATCTCATAAAACAGTACTATATTCCTGAGATTGCCACGCCACTTTCAGTGGCTCGCAATGACGGAAATAGGGATGACATTAGGCTATACTACTTTTTAAGAACCATCTATTTTTCTCGTGCACTTTAATCCGTCCAATAATCATATCGGCGGTCCCTTCATCACCTTCTGCTTGTGCGATTTTTAAACCTTTATATAAAGTATCTATTATAATATCTTGATCTTTTACAAGGCTTTTTAGCATTTCATTTGCAGAAGCATTAGGGTTTGGCTCACTTATAGATGCTAGTTTTATTAAGTTTGATAATGCCGGAACTTTAGCATCTAAAGTTCTTATTCGTTCAGCTAACTCATCTAGACTTTCTGCCAAATCTTCATATTGCCCTTCGAATAATAAATGCAGGCTTCTAAATTCAGCCCCTTCAACATTCCAATGATAATTTTGTGTTTTGAAATATAAGGCATAGCTATCTGCTAAAACCTGTTCTAAAGCTTTTATTACTTGCATAATATATACCTCTAATAAATGAATAATTAGTAGATGAAGTTTTATTTGGAAAAGAGCAAGGCACTTTGAAGCTTATAACCGCAGCGTACATACTAGTACGTGAGGATTATAAGCAAAAAGTAACGCCGCCAATTTTTCAAATAAAACGAGTATACTCCTATAAATAAGAAGTTATGAACTTTTTGACTTTATAGTATTTCATTTAATACTTCAAGTAAGTTGTAATATTTGTGCTGATTTAATATGATTTTCGGTGTGAGAGGATAGAAGTACAATACCACCACTATTTGCTTTCATGACAATTAAGTTATTTAGTAAATCTCTATTTTCTTTACTTAAATTGGTTTCAACTTCATCAAGCAACCATAGATCCGACTGGCAAGCAATAAGCCTTGCTAAAGCTACAACTTTCTGCAATCCACTGGATAAAGTATAGCATTTTTCATCTAATAAATCATATAATTTAAAATAATGAATGGCAGCATCTAGAGTTTCTACTGAATTATAAATCTCTGACCAAAATTTTAGATTTTCAAAAACAGTCATCTCAAGCTTTAGACCTAAATTATGACCAATATAAGTACAGTAAGGTTTAGAAATATTGTTAATATTAAGATTTCTATAGAAAATATTACCGTTACTTGGCTGCATAATGCCCGCTACCATACGTAATAGCGAAGTTTTACCACAACCATTAGCTCCTTTTATATAAGTAATAGCAGAATCTAAAAAAGTAATACTTAAATTATCAAATAATTGTTTTTGATATATATTAAATTTTAATTGGTGAAATGATAGCATTTTAGTATAGCTCTAATAATACTATATCATGATTAGGGTTGTCATCTAACTTAGTTTCTAAAGCTTGGCTTCTAACATTTATATCAGTTACATTATCAGCAGAAGATGGCAATTTTTCATTTGCCATTTCTTCTCCTGTAAATAATTTAGAGAAAATTGTAGATAATATACCAGATTTTAATTTCATGAGTTTAGTTCAGCATCAGCCCCAGCAAGTTCTGTATTATCCTGATTTTCTTGGTTGTTACCCATTCCTAATTTTTCACGAGCATTTCTTAAAGCTTCTTTATGGTCCGATGCTTCAGGATTGACAACATGGCTTACATCTATCCCTGTTGCTTTATTGACCTCTTGACCAACTGCTCTACTTGCATCATCTAGCTTCTCATTTACGTCTTTAACTGTTTTTTTTATTCTGTTTTTCATATAGACCTCAATTTTAAGTTCTATAATTAGAGTAACACTTGAATCTTTTATAATCAACTAGAAAAATTTAACTAACAAATTCTCTACTGACAAATGAAATACATTTAAAATAGAACTTGGCATTAGACCGAAATAAATAATTAGTACTATTAAAGGGGCAATTGAGATTATTTCGTAACTATATAAATCTCTGAAATTAATGATTTCTTTATTAGTAATTTCGCCTAGCATAACTTCTTTATATAGCTTCAGCATGTAAACAGCACCAAGAATTATACCGAGAGCTGCTAGGAAAGTTGCCATCACACTTGCCTTATAAATTCCAAGCAGGCTTAAAAATTCACCAATAAATCCGCTAGTTCCTGGCAAACCGACAGAGCCAAGCATTGCAATCATAAAAAACGTTGCAAGCACCGGCATTTTACTTGCAACACCACCATATTTAGCTATCTCTTTAGTATGTAACCTTTCATATAAAGTGCCGACTATTAGGAATAAGCAGGAAGAAATTATACCATGGCTTAACATTTGGAATAATGCCCCGCTAACTCCGCTATCAGTGAAGCTAAAAATACCTATAGTAACATAACCCATATGGGCAATAGACGAATAGGCAATCATTTTCTTCATATCTTTTTGAGCTAAGGCGACAAGGGAGGCATATATTATAGCAATAACACTAAGCCAAATTACGTAAATCGCAAATTCTTGCGATGCATTAGGTAGAAGTGGCAGTAATACCCTTAAAAAACCATAGCCACCAAGTTTTAGTAAGATACCAGCAAGAATAACCGAGCCGCTAGTAGGTGCTTGTACGTGAGCATCCGGTAACCATGTGTGAAACGGAATCATAGGAATTTTGATGGCAAAGGCAATAAAAATAGCCCACCATAAAATTTGCTGCACATGCAAAGGGAAATTATTAGTAAATTCGCCAATATTGCTTAAATCAAAGCTGTGAATCTTACTATAAATATATATTATCGATAATAAGAAAAATACCGAACCAAAGAAAGTATATAAGAAGAATTTAACAGCCGCATATATTCTATTCTCACCGCCCCATACTCCGATAATAATATACATTGGTACTAATATTACTTCGAAAAATAAGTAGAATAATAATAAATTTATTGAGGTAAATGCCCCTATACAAAAGGATTCCATTAATAAAAAACATACCAAATATTCTTTGATATATTTTTTAACAGTAAATAAGCTCCCAATAATACAAATAAGAGTAAGAAAGGAAGTTAAGCTTACGAAAAATATTGATATACCATCAATACCTACATGAAATTCAAGCCCAATTTTATCAAGCCAGCTATATCGTTCAACAAATTGATAAGCAGGGTTTGAAGAATCAAATTCTATTAATATATATATAGTTGAGATGAATGTTAAAACACTACTCAGCACCGCAACATACATTGTATGTATTTGTTTGTCGGGCTTTTTGCTTTGACTAATGAATAGCAAAATATATAGCACACTTATTAGCGGCAAGAAAATAGTAATTGATATGATTGGTAATTCTAACATTTTTTTAAGATTTTATAAGTTTTTCGTCATTCTTAGCAATGGCAATGGCTCATATGTTATTCTCGCTTAAGGCTTGCGTGCGTGGATTAGGTTTTTCGTCATTGCGAGAAGAAACTGAAAGTTTCGACGAAGCAATCCAGTAAAATGCATAGCATTTTTTATTAGTATTTTTAACTGGATCCCGTGAATAAATCACGGGATGACAGGGGAAAATGATCCACGTGGGCAAACCTTAAGCGGGAATGACACTACACGGCAACTAACCAAACAAAGTAACTAATTGTTACAACAACAAACAACACTACATATAAAGTATAATTAAAAATATATCCAGTTTGGGTTTTACCGGTTAAAATACTAAAACAATTAACACTCCTTGCAAAGCCATTAGGACCAAAACGATCAATTATTTTTTGATCACCAGAATAAAATAAACAAGCCAAGCAGTTAATAGGTTTTACTATTAAGAAATTATATAGCTCATCAAAATAGTATTTATTGATTAATATTTTAGATATGGTTGTCATCCCGTGGCTTGTCCACGGGATCCAGACTTTTTTATTTTTTTTCTGGATGGAGTTAGCAACCCACGGAATGACAGTGCCGATAACAATCCCTATTATTCCCACTATCGTTGGTAATAATTTAATATGCAAAGGTGGATGAGTAACTAATAGCTTATAGACTTGTAAATTAAGTAAACTATCATGGAAATAACCATTCGGTTTATCCATTGAAAGCAGATAATAACCAATCATCCCACTGAAAAAGCTTCCTGCGACTAATAAGGTAAGGGGATTATTCATTACTTTAGGCGGTTCATGAGCGTGTTCGAAAACATCTTTTTCTAGTCTAGTTTTGCCATGGAATACCAACATAATAATTTTCATTGAGTAAATAGCGGTAAGTATTGCAGCTAATATACCAAATATAAACATAAATGATCCGCTGCTATAAACCGCTTCTAAGATCGAATCTTTTGAATAAAACCCTGCAAGCGGATAGATCCCTATTAACGCAAGCGAACCGATTAAAAAATTTCCATAAGTTATAGGCATCTTATTTCGCAGCTCACCCATTTTAAATATATCCTGCTCATGAACAGCATGTATAACGCTGCCAGCTGATAAAAATAGTAAGGCTTTAAAAAAGGCATGCGTTACTAAATGAAATATACCGCTATTATATGCTGATACTCCGCAAGCCATAAACATATAACCAAGCTGGCTACAAGTTGAATAGGCGATAATTTTTTTAATATCGTTTTGCATAATGGCAATGCTTGCAGCAAAAAGGCAAGTAATACCGCCGATGATCGTGATGAATTGTAGCACCATAGGGCTGTATTCAAACAAATATGAACAGCGTGCTACTAAAAACACTCCTGCCGTTACCATAGTTGCTGCGTGAATAAGAGCAGATACGGGAGTAGGTCCTTCCATTGCATCAGGAAGCCATACATGTAAGCCTATCTGTGCCGATTTTCCCATGCAGCCGATGAACAACAATAAGCAGGCAATATTAAGGATAGAAATTTCAAAATTAGCTAGTAATATTTTTGTATTAGCTAATTTCGGAGCAAGCAAAAATACATCCTCATAATTTGCTGAATGACAATAAAAAATAATCGTTATTACGCCTAAAATAAAGGCAAAATCTCCGACTCTATTTGCTATAAAAGCTTTAATAGCTGCTTTATTTGCCGATTCTTTTGAGTACCAAAAACCAATTAGTAAATACGAGCAGACGCCAACTCCCTCCCAACCAAAAAATAATTGTAAGAAATTATCCGCCGATACTAGCATTAGCATAAAGAAAGTAAACAGCGATAGGAACGATAAGAAGCGTACTATTCCCTTATCTTCCGCCATATAACCAAGAGAATAAATATGCACAACGCTAGATACCCATGTAACAGCTATAAACATTATGCTTGTTAGCTGGTCTATATAGATCGACCAATCTACCTTAAATTGGCTAATTTCAATCCATGACAATAATTTTATATGGATTATATGCCCGTTTAACCCTGTGTGATAAAATATTATTAATGCAAATAATGCTGATAAAGATAAAAACGATGTGGCAACTATAGACGCTAGTTTTTTATCTATTCTTCTTACAAATAATCCGTTTATTAAAGCGGAAGCAAGAGGTAATACAATAATCATTATAGCAATGCTTTGATACATCTTTATCCCCTCATCTGATTGATATCTGTGACTTCAATCGAGCCTTTATTACGGAAATATATTAGTAATATTGCAAGACCAATAGAAGTTTCAGCAGCAGCTATAGTTAGAATTATGATGCTGAAAATCTGCCCCGATAATTCTTGCATATATACCGAGAAAGCAACAAAATTTATATTAACTGCAAGCAGCATTAGTTCAATTGACATTAATATATTGATAATATTTTTGCGATGCATAAATAATCCAAGCATCCCTATAGTAAAAACTAAACTGCTCAAAATTAAATAGTGGTTAAGCCCTATATATTCATTCATATTTGATATTCTCAATTCCTTTGTTTATAAAAGGTTTTGTCATTAATATAGCATTTTCTTTATTATGTGAAAGTTGTTTTGCGATATTTTGCCGCTTTACTCCGTCACGTTTTCTAAGAGTTAACGTAATACAACCAATCATAGCAACAAATAAAATAAGTCCCGCAATTTGGAAAGGTATCATAAAATCAGTATATAATATTTTTCCTATTGCTTTAGTATTTGATACATCACTTGCTATGGCAAACGATAAATCAGAACTAAAATGAATATTTTTAGTACCAAGTAAAATAATTACTACTAAATCAGCAAACATAATCAAAGATACAAAAATGCTTAAGATAGGCTTTTCCTTTAGCTGCATTATAGCCTTATTAAAATGCATATCCAGCATCATTATCACAAATAAAAATAATACTGCTACTGCTCCGACATATATGACTATTAGCATCATTGCTAAAAATTCTGCACCAAGCAATATCATAAGTCCAGAGCCGTTAATAAAGGCAAAAATTAACCATAATACTGAGTATACGGAATTTTTGCTCAAAACAACGCATAGACTGCTAATTATGATTAATATTGTAAATAAATAAAAAAATATAGGCATGAGTTATTATATTGTGTTTCCTCGTCATTGAGAGGATATGCATGGCAGATGACGGAGGCAATCTCGTAAAGACTCTTGAGATTGCTTCGTCGCTACGCTCCTCGCAATGACGGGTTGTATATTAAACCAATAAAGCGTTAGCGGCAAACTTGTCAATCATTGGCATAAATAAGACCTCGAGTTGTTTACGTATTACTTCTTGATCTTCTATCTTTTGTCCGTCTTTGCTTAAATTTATTTCACCTTTTACTACATGACCCATCACTGCGTCAATAATAGCTTTCTTATCATGCTTACCATCCATATATCTAATAGCAAGTTTTTCAAAGAAATTAACCCCTACTGGCTCATGTTTTAAATTTGTAACCCACATATAAGGAGTATGGCTTGCTTGATGTATCACAAGCTTCGTAGTTTTAGGCTTATCAAGCTCAGGTGTCTCTCTATGTTTCTGAGTAGTGATATTAATGTAACCTTGTAATACTAACTTCATTGCGTTTTCCAAAAGCTCAGCTTTTATTTCATTTAATTTAGTACCATGTAGCTTTTTATTAGCTTCCTCGGTTATTTTCTCAAAACTTAGAGGGTTATTAAGATGCTCACTAAAAGTATATAAAATAGCTTTCATGTAGGGTGAAGCAGTTGTTAAATTACTATCTTTATTGCCGTTCAAAAAGAATGCTAAGCTTTCAGAAGCATTATTAAGATCAACTTCTTTAAGCGATTTTTCAGGAACGACATTGAAGATCATATTAAATTTCATTATGTCTTCGTTATTAATATTTCTGTTGATTTTTACATCACTATGACATAATAAAGTAGCTCTAAAACGACGATTTATAATGAAATCCATATATTGTTCAGTTCTAACTATATCATTTACGACTTTTAACTGCTCTACCACTTTTTGTGGCATATTACCTAAATACATAGTAGAAAGGTTACAATCAGCTAAATATTGTAAATTATGCTTTCTAGCTTCATCCATAAATTCATGGAAGTAAAACTGAGCATTTTCTTCTTCTAAATGATCATGACGTAAATAATGATCTGTTTGTTTCGATAATAATCCAGCTTCGGTTTTTAATACTTCAGCATAAGGTGTTTTTGAATTCTCTAAGCTATCTTTAACAAAATCTAATAATAATCTAGATTGAGCTATTTTATCACGTACATTTGCAAATGAATTAGAATGATAAAGCATCATATCTCTAACTGTACGAACCATATTCCAGCCAGGTAGAGTATTATAACTGATATATGCTATACCGTTTTTGCTTAGGTTTTTATTACATACATCAAAAATTTTATCTCTAACGTTTTTTGATACCCAAGACATTACACCATGACAAATTATATAATCAAACTTATTTAAAGAATCATCAATATCAAGGATAGAACAATGATGAAATTCTATATTTTTCAGTCCGAGTTCTTTTACAGTTTTATTTGCTTCGTCAATTTGTACTTTAGATAAATCAATACCAACAAAATGAGCTTTTGGATAAAGAACAGCATGAGGAATTAAATTACCACCAGCAGCACAACCTAATTCTAATATTTTTGCGGTTTCCACATTAGGGGCATCTACACCGAAAAGAGTCGCAAGAGTGCTTAAATGAAAAGGATTAGTAAAGGAGTATGGATAGCTTTCATACGGCACTTCGTCATAAGTATTATGCTTTATTGCCCCATTAATAACAGGTTGCGTATTATGTTTTTCTTTCGTTGTTTTATCGTGACCATTAGGAAGATTTGAAGAATTACTAGCTTTTGAATACATATTTTTTCCTTATAAGTTAGATTAATTAGTACAGTTGCGATAATTAGCGTCATTACGAGGAGCGAAGCTTTGTTGCATAAATCATTTATCCATATACGCCGACAATACCTCCTCACAATGACAAAGCTACCATATAAATATTTCACAGAATCTTTAAAATGGCAATCTATAAGTAAATCCTATACCAAATTCTCCAACACCTATAGTTTTTTTAATAGGTTTTGCGGGTAAAAATTGTCCTGTTTTCATATCAAGTGTGTCATAATTAATTCTCACCCGATATACTGTTTGTAATTTTGCAGTTAGATCTACACTAAAATTTGAAGAAAGAGATTTTGAAACTCCGAGTCCTGCTTGCCAAGCAACACAATTTTTATGTGTTTTTCTTACTTTAAAATAATCGCTATTTATAACATCCCATTTTGAAGAGGTAGGCTTAACTTTTACCTGAGCTATACCACCACCTATTATTACGAAAGGAGTAATACCATTCATCTCTTCTAAGTCATAAATAAGATTTAACATATATATGTTCGAAAATACTTTAGTATTCCCAGGAGTTTTAGGTATAGTTAAACCATTGCTTAAATTTTGTGGTGGTAATACGTAATGCAGACGATATTTAGGTTGATAAGTTGCCGAGAATTCAACAGATATTTGCGGATAAATCGTATAACCTATTTTTCCGCTATACATACCTGCCCTTTTTAAAATAATTTCGGTATTAGAATGTTTATGGCGAAATTTACTAATAACAGGTTCAACTACGCCGCCTTCTCCTCCTATATAAAAGCCGGTTTGCTCGTTTATATTTTCTTCGGCAAAAACAGCATTAGTAATAAAAATGGATAAAGCAACAGTAAATAATTGTAGTAATTTGATCATTATATTTATCTTGGAAAAATTTTTAAGGATATTATATCTTTAGCCTATTGGCGGTCAACTATATTTTTTCTAATTACAGAAGCAAATATGCCCAATAGCAATAAAGTAATAGTAACAGTTAAAGAAATATAAGCCGGAATGGCTATATAATGATGAATAAATATTTTAATTCCAATAAATATTAAAATTAATGCTAAGGAGTATTTGATATAGCTGAATCGTTCAACAATTTCTGCAAGACAGAAGAATAAAGCTCTAAGCCCTAAAATAGCAAAAATATTTGAGGTATAAATAATATAGGCATCATTAGTAATAGCAAATATAGCGGGTATACTGTCTATGGCAAAGACTAAATCTATTGCCTCTATTAATACCAAAGAGATAAAAAGAGGAGTAATATATAGTTTTTTATTACGTGTAACAAAGAATTTATCCCCCTCCAAGTTAGACGTAACATTTAGATATTTTATTATTGACTTATAAAGATAAGAATTTTGTATATCAAAGGTTTTATGAGATACATAAAAAGTTTTTACGCCCGTAACAATAAGTATCACGGCAAAAATATATAATAACCAGGCGAATTTATTTATAAGCATAATCCCGCCATAAATCATTACAGCCCTAAAAGCTATTACGCCAATTATGCCAAAGAATAAAACACGATGTTGATATTTTTGCGGAATCTTAAAAAATTGGAAGATAATTGAGATAACAAAGATATTATCAAGCGACATAGCCTTTTCAATTAGAAAACAAGTATAATATTCACGTGTGCTATCTGCTCCCATATTATAATAAATATAAATGCCAAATAAGCAGGATATTGTAAAATAGAAAAGGCTAAAGAGTAAGCTTTGTTTAAAACTCATTACTTCGTTCTTTCTATGAATAATTCCTAAATCAAGAGCTAGTAAAGCAAAAATTATGGTGTAAAAAATAACCCAACTCATAACTTATCTCAACATTCTATATTGCATATGGAAATATAATCCACCACCACCCATAACTCTTAACTGGAATTTTATAGTATTTTCTCCTTGTTTTAAATAAGACTTGATATCAATAGGTAAATTACTAGCCTGTAGTGCTTTACCCTGATCATTACCATTGTTACATTGGTTTTTATTATCTAAGGAATCAACAGATGATATAGGTGCACTAAGAACTTTTGTATCATTAACATATACAAGCGTGCAATCATCATACCATAAGTTTTCTATTCTAAAATAGTCAATATCTGACATAATTGCATCTAAAGTTACTTTAAAAGTTATAGTAAATAATTTAGTCTGATCTGGCTCATTAGTTGCATCTATTTTTGACCCATCATTCGGATTGAAAGCCATATCATTCGGATTCCATGAACTTTGTATAGGCGGTACATTTAAGTAAAAATCACCCGTCTTAGTATTAGGATCATAAGGGGTAGTAGGTCTTATTGTTGAAGGCGGAAAATTATTATCACTGATTACTACTGGTAAACCTTTTGATTCTCTACAGCCAATATTTTGTCCTAAAGGCTCAAATTCAATAGTTTTTTTATCAAAATTTGATAAGCAATAACGCTTAAGGCTTGTTCCTTTTGGTTCCAGATTTGGATATGGATCTAAAGATGGATCTATTTCTACCCAATTAGGTGGACATCTACCCACTCTTAACTCTCCTATATCTGTTTCATCCCATAACGCATTACCATCAGCAGCTTGAGGAGACGTAATTGCGGAACAAACAGGAGCTAAAATAGGCGAACATAGATTTAACTCTCGCCAAGTTTTATCTCTTACATCTGAAACCTTAACATCATATGTTGGTTGATTAGGTTTTGCAGGATCATCACTAGGATAAAATGTAACTTTATAATATTGAGTAGCATCTAATATAGAGCCTAAATTAGATTTAGGTTCTAACCTATTTAAATAGTCTGTAGTTAAGACGCACACAGGAGTATTAGGATTATCATTATTAGTATAACAATTAGTATTATTAGCACAACTATAAATGGTAATACCTTTTCCTGCACCTGATAAAGTTTTTACTTGAGAACAACCGCTTGTACTTGCACATAAACTAAGATTTGCATAATTGGCAACTTCACTTTTAAATACGCTACAATCTACAGTATTTGACTGATCTAATTTAGCAAGCACACAATTTATTTGTTGATTATTATTAGGATTACCAGGTGTTGTTGATGGTGGTGGTGGTACAGGACTACAATGCTGGAAATTCTTAGGCATTAAGCAGGTATGCGTTCCACCTTGTACATATTTACCATTTATATATTCCAAATATTTTAAATAGACTGCATTTGGGTTCGGATTACCATTATTGTCATAAGGCGGTATATTATCTTTATATACGCCGTGAATTGTTATTTGGTTTAATGCATTAGGACCTGAAAATGGCATAGCAATATATTTATCATCCGGATATTTTGGCGGATCTTTAGGGATAAATGCAACAGAGGAACTATAATTATAACCAGCAAGCGTTACTATACTTTCTGTAGCATTAGGGTTATTAGGGTCAGGTGCTGCATATGATAATGGGGTTACAAGTGTGCTAGTTTGATCTATAATATTACTCTTATCATCTATTACTTGCATAGAAGCAACAAATTGTGGAGTATAATAGCTATTGCTTGGGCAGATAATTCTCGAATATTGTTTTTCACATTCATAAGTAGCTAAACTATATGAATCACTTACTCTAGGCACACATCCTGCTAAACTACTCGATTCAAATACACAGATATCTGCTGGATCTTGTGTATCTGTTTTAGTATTACTAATAGAAGCATAAAGGCTTCGAGGTTTATTGTTACTATCATTTAAAGTAAAGCTTTGCTGTATTGGCATTAAACTATCTTTATCTTGCTTTTGCTCTAAAGGAAATTGTACGCTTACATCAACAAACTGACCTATATTAGCTCCCCATATTTTTTGACAAGAAGTTGAGTTATTTGCTTCTGCAGTACCACAATCAGGTATATCGCTTATAAAATAATCACTAGGAGTTTCAAGGCTACCCATAACCTGCGAATATACTATTCTAAAACCTTGATTACAACCATTAGCAGTGACATCGCAAGGTAATTTTATATTTGTATTAATGCAAGGAGCACCATTTGAAGAACTACTACAAGGTTTAATAAAATCTGTATAAGCAGTGGCTACGTGAGCACTACTTGCTGAAGTAAATACCCCTTTTATTTCTACACAAGTATTAAGATCAGGATTGGTACCGGTACAAATCGGTATAAGATTATTAAAACTAACACGTACTGTATTATTAATAATATTATTTCTAACATTTGACACTACGCAAGGCAAGACAACGGAAGATTGATTAAAAGTTCCATCAGGGTTTTTAACACTACATACATTATTAACGACCGCAGGAACGCTAAGCTCGTTTAAACTTTTACAAAATGGCGGCGGGTAAGGACCTAAAGGTAATTGTACACAACCGAAAGAAAAATCATCTACAGAACCGTTTAAAGACCCAAAAGTTTCAATGATTGGTATTATTACCTTATTAGGGAAGAAATTAAATAGGTCACCTATAGCGTTAAGTACAGTTTGTAGTACTTTTATTATTTCTGAATCTTGACTTATCATACCAAGAAGTTTAGAAAGTAAACTCGGTATATTTGCCCCACCGAGTGTAGTAACTAAAAATTTTAATACTTGGGCAATTGGACTCAACTTAGTAGTTTTATGTAGGGGTTGACTATTAGGATTCCAGTCCACAAGGTCAGTATGTACTCCTGAATCTGAAACAAGATTTACAAGACCTGGATCACTATATGCACAAAGCTTAGGGGAAGAAATAGTAAGTATTTGTCCGTCTACCCCAACTATAGTATCGTCACTATCGGTAAAACCAACTTTATTAAGATGAAATCCTGCAGTATATCCAGGATCAGCAGGGGAAGGATCAGAATTTATTCCAGGAGGAGGTGCCATTGCAGGCACTGCAATTCTGGCACAAACTCTAGTTAGCGGTAAGCCATAACCGGTTGGCCATAATACGCATTGTCCATCCCAATTTAAATTAGCGTTCTGAGACCAACAAGCAGCAGCATTACAACTTTGAATTCTAATAGTTATTTTAGGAGTAAAATAGGTACTGTCTGGTGACGCTTGAGCACATCTATTTAATACAAAAGGTACAAATCTACCAGGATAATCAAATTGTAATAAACAATTATCAGTACCACGACCATCACTTTTATTCCAAGGAGGACAATTTGCACCTGTTTTAAATGTCTTTGTTATTTCATTTGGACCTTTATTCCAAGTTTCTGTTCTTTCACTTTGTCCACAATTACAAGGATCAGTAATACAACCACCTATATCACCCCAAATACTGGCATGTGTATTAATTGAGCAAAATAGAAATAAAAAAAATAATAAATATTTTTTCAACACTTTGGGTAATTGTTATAAAATAGTTGTTAAATAGTCGTATATACTTCTAGTAAGAATTCTTATTAGAAAAGTTGGTATACGAAGATCAACTTCAAAAAGAGCAAGAAGTTCATAAGACGAGGAACGGAACGTATACTTAATACGTGAGTACCGGAGTACTTATAGAACGACGTAGCCAATTTTTGAAGTTCATCGAGTAGACCAGTCTACGTTTAATGCATCGTATAGATAATTAATCCAATTATCTGGTGGTCCTTGGTATTTTTCTAGCACTTCTTTATAGATAGCCATTTCTTCCTTTTTACTCGATAAAATACGCACGACCCCGACTAATGCTGCTATACTTAATTCTAAAGCTATAGATTCATTATCTTTATTAATTAAAAACATTCTACTAGTAAGTATTAATTGCGATAACTTACGTATTTCTGAGTCTGTTAAACCTAAAATCTCATCTAGATCTTCGATTTTTACATCAGACGGTAAAATAATTTTAGTATTAATTATTTCAAGCCATGCTTTTAAAGTATATTTCGGATATGCCTTAAGGTAAATAAAATTAAAATTACCTACAAAGACACCATTATTTTCAGATAAATTATTAAAAATTAAGCTTATATTATCACTATAAATTTCAGGTTTATAGAGTTTATCAAAACTATCTGCAGCAAATATTTTAGGTTTAGGACCTACTAAGCTTAAATGGTAAGTAAGTGCATAAACTACACTAGCACAAACACTTTGATGTTTTTTTAAGTTATTATTAAATTGTTCTAAATATTTTCTTTCACTTGGATAAAATTGCTTAGCAAAAGGTTCATCTGAAAGCTTATATAAATTAAGACCGACAATATTGCTTTCATTAATATTAAAAACTGATTTGTCAAATAAACCGCTATATAATTGTCCCTCTGTAAAACCTTTTAATTTATCTAATATTGTACTGCCACCCTCTTCTTTAAAATCTTCCCATTTTAAGATGTCAGAAAAAATTCGCTTTTCCTTATCAATTGACAAAATTTTACCTCTGAGTTTTTCTAAAAAAGTTAGCTCTACTTCATTAAGCGGTGAAATATAATGACCACTTAACATTTTTAAAAATTCTAAAATGAAAGCTTGCGATTTTTCTGTATCATCTACTAAAAATGGATTGATAATTTGTTTATCAACCTCTAACCATGTACCCTCTAATGCTTCGATAAAAATCTTAGAATCATTGCTATTAGAGATATAAATTATTGTTGGATCATACTTAGTTGATTCCGACACCAGAAAATTTAATAATACTGTTTTACCAGTTTTTTCTGTACCAAAAATACAAGTATTACCCCTACCAGTTTTATCATGAAAATTCATGAAATAAGGAGTACCTCTTTCTGTTCTAAGTAGTGTTAATGCTCGTCCCCAAGAAGTATATTGGCTACCTAAAGGTGAGTTGTGCAGAGCAGCCAGAGATGCTATATGATCTGACAATAAAGGCGACATTCTTCGTATGAAAGCAAAATTAGCCGGTAATTGTGCCCAAAATGTTTGTTCTATATTAAGGTCTTCTTTTACATGAACAATACCAAGTTTAAAAAGCTCTCTTGCAGCTTTTGCAACAGAAGCAGTAAGTTTATCTTCATCTTCTTCTATAACAGCAATTGAAATCTGTTGATTACAAAACTCAAAAGAAGATTTATTATCATTAAGTTTATTAATCCCTTTATGCTCAATTAAGTTATTATCATTAGTAATTTTTAAAATATAATCCTGCCCCTTTAAAGCAGCAGTCACTACTTTTTTATCAACAAAGTAAAATATCTCGGTTATTATTAATTCAAGCGGCAGCTGTAAGAACTTGTCAAGAGCTTCAGAAGGAGATTCTTGATATTCTTTGATAGATAACAAGGAAATAAATTTTTTATTTTGCTCCTGATTCGTGACTATCATTTTATCGCCGCTAATCGTATAAGTACTTCTACCTATTGCACTTGATAAATCTATTATAGGTACTAAACAATCACTATCGTTAATATTAGCTATTCGGTTATATAAAAATAAAGGTGCAGAAAATGTGTTTTCATTTTCAAATGTTATACCAAGCTTTTCTGCATCAAATTCATTTAAGTCATTCAAAATATTATTAGCAAGACTTTCTAGCTTCTGAACAGCAGATTCTAAATATTTATTTTCAAAGTCTACAATTAATTTAGTTGATAAAGAATTTATCAAGGAGCCAAAATTTTTAATTTTAATCTTGGCAGAATCATGTACTATGGAAATATATAAAGTATTAACAAATTTATCATTCCAGTGATTTTTTCTCTGCCATAATGCATGGATGTTAGCAGGTAATAATTTTTTATACGGAGTAGGATCGTCTAAATTTTGTCTTTCTCTTATTATATGCATCCAAAAAGCAAAATCATAACTATTTGTATGCTTTTTTACAGAAGCTCTAATTATTTCACGTAAATTTTGTATTTTATCACTAATTTTTTCCGAACTGATACCATAGACTTTAATAATTTGTAGTAACTTACCATCCTTGGTAAGCAAAGTATGCTCATTATAGTGACATGCTATAGGTATAAAATTCGGAGCATTATAATTATATATATCCTTATCAAACTTTCGTAAACCACTAAACACAAATAACCTTAATTTAAATTAATTTGTTGTCATCTCTTGAAGGCTTTGTTGCATGGGTTGAGAGCCATCATTGCGAGAAGAAACTGAAAGTTCCGACGAAGCAATCTCAGAAATCATATGCTGTTTCATGAGATCGCCACGCTCCTTTTAGTCGTGTAGCTTATGACGGGAAAAACGAGCCATGTAACGATCCAGTCACAGTATAACACCAAGCTATAATCGCAAACACTTACTGCAAAACTTTATCATGTAATAAACATTATTACAAAACTTTACCTAATTATTTACGTTTAATAAATGATTATTCTTTAATATGCAGTGATTTTTTGTAACCCTCCCATGTAATTTACCAGAACATCCGGTACGGTTATTGAACCGTCTTCATTTTGATAATTTTCTAAAATTGCAACCATAGTTCTACTAATTGGTAATCCAGAAGCATTTAAGGTATGAACTAAAGTAGTATCATGACTACCAAATTCCTTATATCGTGCTTTCATTCTACGTGCTTGAAAATCACCACAATTAGAACAGCTAGCAATTTCACGATACTGCTTTTGTCCAGGAAGCCAAACTTCTATATCATAAGTTTTTTGTGATGCAAATCCCATATCGCCTGTACAAAGTAGCATAGTGCGATAAGGTAATCCTAGTTTCTGTAGGATAGTTTCTGAAGCGTTAGTCATGTATTCATGCTCGTTTTTTGACTCTTCAGGTGTTGTAATAGATACAAGCTCTACTTTACTAAATTGATGCAATCTAATCATCCCTCTAGTATCTCTACCACTGCTACCTGCTTCTGACCTAAAACATGGTGTATAAGCAACAAGTCTCATAGGTAATTTTTCACGAGGAATAATAGTATCGGCAACCATATTTACTAACGATACTTCTGCAGTTGGAATTAACCTATAGCCGTTTGTGGTTGCAAAAGATTCATCGGCAAATTTAGGTAACTGACCCGCATTATACATAGCATTATCTCGAACTAGCACTGGAGGCGACACTTCAAGGAAATCAAACTCTCCAGTATGAATATCAAGCATGAAATTGGCTAAAGCACGCTCTAATTTTGCTAAATCACCTTTTAATGTTACGAATCTAGCACCTGAAATTTTTGCCGTTTGCTCAAAATCCATTAGATCTAGCTTTACACCAAGCTCAAAATGTTGTTTTTTATTTTGAGCATTAAGATCTACTTCTCCATGAGTACGAATTAATTTATTCATACTTTCATCAATACCATATGGCACTTCTTCATCAGGAATATTAGGAAGAGTATTTAATAGCTCATTTAGCTCATTATTATTATTTAAATCTTGTTCGAGTTCTTCTAGCTTTTCATTGATGTCCTTGACATCTCTTTGTAATCCTTCAAATTCCTCGCCGCTTTTAGGATTTATGTTACCTAAAATTTTTGACTTTACTTTACGTGCGTGCTGAAATTCTTGAATTAGATTAGTGATTTTTCTTTTTTTTCCATCAAGCTCTTCGATTCTTTTTGCCATAGGTTCAATAAATCTCTGCCTAAGCTTATCATCGAATAATTCTTGATTTTCTCTAATCCATTTAATATTTAGCATTTATGACCTCGGTTTTTTCTATATAATTACATATTATTATTGAAATTTCATATAATAAAAGCAGCGGTATTGCAAGAGCAAACTGGCTTAATATATCTGGAGGAGTTAATATTCCTGCAATAATAAAGTTAATAACTATCGCAAAACGTCTTTTTTGCTTAAGTGTTTCTATTGTAATTATTTTTAATATATTTAATATTATTAAAACAACTGGAAGTTGAAAGGCAACACCAAAAGCTATAATTAGATGAATAACTAGATTTAAATATTCACTAATCCTAGCTTCTAAAACTATCGGTACTATTAAATCACGCTTTTCAAAACTAAGGAAAAAATTCCAAGCTTTTGGCATTACGAAATAAAAAACGAAAATACTACCACACCAGAATAAAATAGGCGATATAAAAAGAATAAACGCAATAATTTTTTTTTCATGGCGATATAATCCCGGACTAACGAATAAGTAACATTCTAAAGCAATTACTGGTATAATAATAGCGAAAGCTGTAAAAGCTGCAAGCTTAATATAAGTAAAAAATGCCTCAGTAAGTCCAGTATAGATTATATTTCGTAAATTATCCTTACTTAGTTTAGCAAGCGGTTCTAATAAGAAACTATAAATATTATCACTAAAATAATAACAAATAGCAAATGCAACTATAAAAATAATAAATATTCTAGATAATCTTACTTTAAGCTCTGATAAATGTTCTTGAAAAGAATATAATTTCATAACTATATAATATACTTCTTTTTTTCTTTTTCAAGAATTGCTATTTTTCTTAACACACCCTAGCGTACTAAACTTGCCCTAAATTAGTAAATGTAATTAATTTTTTAACTTTAAAAAGTAAATTTATTAATATAATATTATTTCAAAATTACAATAGGGGAATAATATGTCAAACAATAAAATTGAAATAGATATATCCAACAAATATAAAACTCTTAATGAATTAGGTTCATTATTAGAAGATATTTCAAAAAATACTACTGCAAAAATTTTGGATTTAGGTAACATTCCTTTTAATTTAGATGAGAAAGTAAATGATAATCAAACATTAGAAAAAAAATTAGAAGAATTATTTACTTTAAATAAAAGCTTAAACCAAGTGTTAGTAGGAGGATGGGGTGAGGGAGTAAATCAAAAAATTATAAATAAAGTTTTAGAAATAATAGCAAACTCTGAAGAAAACAATATACATAGTCTTGATGTTAGTCATTTAGACTCTGAAGGTGTAAAAGCATTGATAGCGGTTTTAAAAAAAGGGACAGTTTATGATATTACTGGTACCTTATATAGTACAACTAGCGTGCATTGGTTTCCAAGGACTCCAGAAATGAAAAAAGATTTGTTAGAAGCTATTAAACAAAACCAATTCATAACTAATTTTAAATTTAGAAATTCTATTGATAATGATTTAGAAAAGGAAATTAATATAATAACCAAAAACAATAAAGCAAAATTAGAAAGTTTATGGGAACAATTAAAATTATTTAGTGAAGATAAAAATGCTGTAGAGTTAAATAAATATTTAAAATTATACGAAAAATATGATCAAAGTACGCTTGAAGAGTTTTGGAATTATAACAATAAAGAAATACCGAATTTAAAAAAAATAAATGAGTATAAAAATGAAAATTTTTTAAAAATAGCAGGAATAGGGAAAGAAGGATATGGTGATTTATATATTTTACCGCCCGAAATAAAGCACGCTATATTTAATAAAATTAGTTTTTTTGATATAGATTATACTGTAAACAACTCACAAGAATCAAATGTGAATATGTTAGGTCAGGAAGTAGAAAACATTTAATTATTAGGAATAGGGATAAATTTATCCTTACTCTACGCAAATAGCGAATTACCTAAGTAATTTGCTATTGGCGATACTCTACATTTTCTTACCATACACTTTAAAGAAGACCAGTATAAATAACATACTAAATAACGTATTACAAAAAAAGAATAAAGACCAAGGAAGATATTTTGCACAAATGCCACCAAGAGCAGCTAAAACAATACGACTAACCGAGCTAAAAGATGCTATAATAGAATATTGGGTAGCAATAAATTCACTATTACAGAGATTTGCAAAATATATAGAGATAATAGTTCCAGCAAAACCAATGCAAAAATTTTGTGTAGTAATAGTTATTATAAATATCTTTACGTTATATCCGACAATAGCAAGGATCATGAACATAAGAGGTGAAAGTAATTGAATAATGCCGCCTATTAAAACGCTGCGTAATATACCGATTTTTGTTGATAAAATTCCGCCTAATGCTCCTCCTACTATCATGATAAGCAATCCGTAAGCCTTGTAAATAAAAGCTATTTCATGAGTAGTAAAAGTTAAATCTAATAACAAAGGTGAACTCATAGCCATAGGTATAGAATCAGCGGCTTTATATAAAAAAACAAACAGCATGATTAACAATAAATGCCGTTGTTCGTTCTTCAAGGATATAATACTGCTTTTAATAACTTCAAAATATTGTTTCAGATTTATTAAATCTTTCGTTCTATGAGATTGTTGTTTCGGCTTTGGTTCTTTAATGCATAAAACAATCATAGGTCCAAGAAGAGTAATACAAATAGCCAATTTATAAACAGTACTCCAATCAAAAATAACCGATATATATAAAGCACCGACGCTACCGAGTAACATACCAAGTCGGAATCCAATGCTACCGAAGGTAAATGCTAAAGAAAGTTCTTTTTTTGAAGTAGGTCTTTCAATGCGGTATGCGTCAAGTACAATATCCTGAGTAGCTGCACAAAAAGAGATAATAAATAATATAGTGGCTGTAATATATATATTATCACAAGGGCTAAAGCTTAAAAATCCGGTCATCGCTAAAATTAGGCATAGCTGTGATGCTATTGCCCAGCCACGCCTTGCTCCAAATTTAGAACATAAAAAAGGAATAGAATATTTATCAATAAAGGGAGACCATACAACCTTTAAACAATAAGGAAAAGCAGCAAGCGATATTAAACCTATTATATCGGTTGTATATCTTGCTTCGGATAATTGGTACGGAACGGTAAAAAAAATTAAATTAAACGTGAAACCGGAAATTAGACCTAAGAGCAGAATCCCAAGTAAATATATTTTATCTGTACTTATTTTCTTTATCAAAAACATATTATTTATATTGTATTTTTAAAGAATAAGGTGCGACCTTAGAAAATATCTTACCTACTACCGGTATTTTAGTTACAATACTACTAATGAAGAAAAATGATGGGATAACGTTACCTTTAATTTGAATTAATTTTTGGTTGGTATCAATATTACCTTTCATAGTAAAGTCAAAAAATGGTCCGTGTGCTTCTGCACCGGATAATGTAATTACGTTTCCTTGATAACTAAAATTACCGTTCATATCTTCAAATGAAATATTCTTATTATTGGTTATCGAGCTAAGAAGACCAGGTATTGAAACAAAAGAAACTAATCTTGTTAAAAAAGGAGTATCGGTTAAGGCAAAACGTGTTATATAGAATTTACCATCTAATATTGGTATTATATCGCCTTTTTTAACTTTATATCTTCTAGTATTCAGGTTAATTTTAGCATAACCGTCTTGCATAGAACTATACATCCCGAGCCCTTTAAGTAATGCACCGGCATTATCTGACTCAATTAACCATTGTTCATAGCTTTCTTGTGCAGTAAGAGACATCCTCACTTTTCCATTATTAGAAATATTGCTATTTAGAAAACCAGAGAAGCAGCGTACTTTATCACATTTAATTGCTAAATCAAAGTTATCTAAAATTACATTATCCTTTAATAAAATTTTATATATGTTAGTTTTTAATATTACATTACGTGTGGAATCACCATCTTTTTGTAAAAACTCTATCATATTAGAGTTTGAAAGATCTAATACGCTTCCATAAATTTCAGTATTTAGATTATGACTATCTATAGTTATTTTTCCGCTTAATCTTGTATTTTTATGATTGATGGAGAGCAAAGATATATTATAAGTATCTTTCTTAGCTAAGATATTACCACTAATTTTTAAACTATCATCCCCTGATAGATTAAATTCGATATTCTTATCTGAACCCTTATCACTTAATTTAGTATGGATATTTAAATTAGCTTTTTTATGCAACTGTTTGTGGATAGCTACTTTATCTATATAAAACTCTAAATTATCAAGGTTAGAATTAAGATCAATAGTTGCATTGTTATTTTGTTTCTTATATTCAAAATCTAAAACAGCACTACCTGACATTAATTTTAATATGCCAAAACTTTTATTATTTGCTGTAATATTACTTTTTATTTTAAGCAGGCAATTATTATTTTCATCTACCATATCGTGGTCGTAAGTAAAATTACTTACATAATTATTGATTTTACCCTTACCAGTAATATTTAATTGATTGTCTTTAAAAACACCTTTTGCCTCACCATGTTGTAATAATATATTATTACTTAAAGTATTAAAATTTATATCAGTTAATGTTGAGGTAACATTATAGCTATTATCGATTTCAGAATTGATAGGAATTATTATCTCTATTATTGAATTGGCATTTCCTTTAATTCCTTTCAAATCAATATCTTCATTTTTAATATTTTGATATGCGTTATTTGGGATAAAATCAACTAAATCACTAATTTCACCTTTAGCAGTAGCATTAAAAACAAATTGTGACTTAAGAGGTCCTTCCCATTTAAAAGTCATAATACCATTAGATAGAACGCTATTACCACTATAAGCCTCGTTAATCAAAAATTTTACCTCTGCCCCTGAAATAACTACATTAGTATCAACTTTAGTTAAAGCAGGTAAATCCTTATGATATTTATATTCAAAATTTGATATATGCAAATTTGCTTTTAAATTATCGTCTTCTAAAATATTTTCTTTTAAAAATTTTCTATCTAGTTTAATGCTCAATTCGCCGTTTTGAATGTGACCTTGTTTTATATGCTCCTGCAAATACGATATCACAGGATTGTTAGGAATAATTTTTTCTACTGTTTGGTAAATTATCAGAGGAATATTTACTATATTGGCATTTGCATCTATGTTTTTATCAGTTATTTTACTGTTTAAAGATAAAGAAGCTTTGTTCCCAAAATTCAGCTTACAATCAGCTATTTTAGGGTTATTTTTTGTATTGCTAGTTTTATAAACACATACAGCTTTTCCAAGCGGCAGCCCTGCCCCTTTTTCATCTGTTAAAATATCACTTTTTATTGAAGTTAGGTTTATATTAGTTAAAATATTTCTTTGGAATATATTTAAGGAGTAATCACCATTTATTTGAGTATTTATAATTTCTTCCTTATTATTTGATATTACCGAAAATTGAGCTACATTAAAATATGCTTCTATTAATGAATTAGAAAATAGATTTTTGAAATTTAAAGTAATATCAAGGTCATTAATTTCCCCTTCAGCATTATCTATAAGATATAAAGAAATTTTATTAATTATTAAGTGATTTTCTTTAAAATTTAAGTCATCTATTACAGCTTTGATATCATTTTTACTTAAATAAAATTCAATTACTCTTTTTAAAGGCTTATTCATATGTCCATGATTTGCACTATAAAAAATTAAATATGCAATTAGAAACAATGCAGCAAAAGTTGTAAAAATACTAATAAAAGCTTTTTTGAGAAAATTCATTCGAGTTTATAAATCGATTAAAAGATAACGCAAGTTTTAGACTTGTAATATTTGTTAAATATAAAGTATAATCTAGAAAAAATCATCAAAAATTATGAATATTACATTTATTGGTAGCGGCTATGTGGGATTAGTTTCCGGTGTTATGATGAGCTATTTAGGTCATAATGTTACTTGTCTTGATAATGATGAAGCCAAAATCTCTAAGTTAAATAAGAAAATATTACCAATTTATGAAGCTAAACTTGATAAATATTTTACGCAAGCTTTGGAACATGAAAGGTTAAAGTTTACTAGCTTTTATAGTGATGAACTTAAAAATACCGAAGCAGTATTTATAACAGTCGGTACACCCTCTAAAGAATCAGGCGAAGCCGATTTAAGTTATGTTTATGAGGCAATAGATAAAGTTTCTCTACATATAAACAAAGATTGTTTAATAGTTATCAAATCAACTGTACCACCAAATAGTTGTAATAATATCATTAATTATTTAAAAGCAAAAGGCTTCTCATTTAATGTTGCATCAAATCCAGAATTTTTACGTGAAGGGAATGCTGTAGAAGATTTTTTATATCCTGATCGTATCGTGATTGGTGTAAATAATAAAGAATCAGAGGATATATTACGAAAGATTTATTTGCCTTTAACGGATAATGGAGCAGAATTAGTAGTAACTGATTTAGTTACATCAGAACTTATTAAATATGGCTCAAATAGTTTTTTGGCTACTAAAATTGCTTTTGTTAATGAGATGGCTAATTTATGCGAGAAAATTGGTGCTGATATTAAAAATTTACCTAAAGGAATAGGGCTTGATAAAAGAATTGGAACAGCCTTTCTAAATGCTGGACCTGGCTTTGGAGGCTCATGTTTTCCAAAAGATATCTTGGCATTAAATAGTATCATTAAGAATAATCACATAGATTCTAAAATTCTTGAAGCAGTGATTAGAAGTAATAAAGAACGTCCGAGTCTTATGGTAGATAAGATAGCTACTTTATTAGATGAAAATTTGAAAAGTAAAAATATAGCAGTTTTAGGCTTAACCTACAAAGCAGGTACCGACGATGTTAGAGCAAGTCCTGCAATTGAGATCATTAAAAATTTATTAGATAAAGGTGCATACGTTAAGGCATTCGATCCTATGGGTCTTGAAAATTCCCAAAAAACTTTTCAAAATGAAAATTTGTTATATCTAGATTCCGCAATCAAAGCTTGTGATTCTGCTGATGCTATAGTTATTACCACTGAGTGGAATGAATTTCAAGCACTTGATTGGCAGAAAATTTATAGTTTGGTAAAAACACCTATAATAATTGATCTACGGAATATCTTAAAAGCTGATAAAATGAAGAGCATCGGCTTTAAATATTATACAGTAGGAAGTAAGATTTAGCCCCAACAACGTCATTGCGAGGAGTCGTAGACGACGCGGCAATCTCAGGAGTTGTTATCCCGTATTATTTCATGAGATTGCCACGCTCATTTCACTCGCTCGCAATGACGATTTATACACTTTAACAATAATTAAAAATGCAAACTGAATTTATACATTTAAGAACTCAAAGTTCCTATTCTTTCTTAGCAAGTGCATTAACTACTGAAAAAATAGTAGAGCTTGCCTCTTCTTATAAAATGCCTGCTATTTGCTTAACAGATAAAGAGAATTTATTTGGATCGCTAGAGTTTGCTTTATATGCAATAAAGAAAGGTTTGCAGCCTATTCACGGGGTTATTTTAAATATACAATATGAAGCAAACGTTTTTGCAGAAATATTATTGATAGCTAAAGATGAAACTGGCTATAAAAATTTGCTTAAACTATCCAGTATTACCTTTACTACAAATGATCGTAAAATATGCAACCATATTACTTTTGAGGATTTAAAAGAATATCAAGAGGGATTAATAGCATTATGTTGTTATACTGAGGGTATTACAGGGAAATGCTTGCTTGCTAATAAAGAAGAACAAGCTGAAATGTTTGTACGAAACTTGCAAGAAATTTTTGGAGATCGTTTTTACTTTGAAATCATGCGACACGATCTACCGAAAGAGCAGCTTATTGAAGATAATTATATTAAAATAGCATCAAAATTAAATATTCCGCTTGTTGCTACCAATAAAGTACTATTCAGCAAAAAAAGCATGCATGATGCACATGATGTATTATTATGTATTTCTGCCGGTGTTACTAAAGAATATCCTGATCGTAAAACAGTTAGTGAGAATTGTTATTTTAAATCAGCAAAAGAAATGATCGAGCTTTTTGCCGATCTACCTAGTGCTATCGAAAATACAGTAAATTTAACCCAGCGTTGTTATTTTGCTGCCCATACAAATCCTCCAATGCTTCCTAATTTTGCTACTAAAGATATTAGTGAAACTGATTTAATTAGAAAAGAAGCAAAAGATGGATTACTTGCAAGACTTGATACAAAATTCAAATCTGAACATATTTCCATAGAAAATCAAGAAAATATTAAAACTGAGTATTTTGCTCGTCTTGACTATGAGCTAAATATTATATGCAGTATGAATTTCGCTGGTTATTTTTTGATCGTATCTGACTTTATAAAATGGAGTAAAAATCAAGGTATTTTAGTAGGACCAGGCAGAGGCTCAGGAGCAGGATCAGTTGTTGCTTGGAGCTTGCTTATTACTGATCTTGACCCTATTAAATTTGGTCTATTATTTGAAAGATTTTTGAATCCAGATCGTATTTCAATGCCTGACTTTGATATTGATTTTTGTCAGGAAAGACGAGAAGAAGTTATTAATTATGTACGTTCTAAATATGGTAATAATAGAGTAGGACAAATTATAACTTTCGGTAAAATGCAGGCAAAGGCTGTAATTAAGGATGTTGCACGAGTACTAAGCCTGCCATATAAATTTGCAGATTATCTAACTGAATTAGTACCGTTTAGTGCAATAAACCCCGTTACGCTTGAACAGGCAATACGAGAAGTGCCAGAGCTTGCCAATGCTGCTAAAGGTAACGGATTATATAATTTAGAGGGTGAGCTAGAATTAATTAAGCTAGTACTTGATACATCATTAATTCTTGAAGGGCTGCATCGCCACTCCTCAACACATGCAGCAGGAATCATAATAGCTGGTACTGATTTAGTTGATATAGTACCTGTCTATAAAGATGCTAACTCCGATATGTTGGTAGTCGGCTACTCCATGAAATATTGCGAGCTTGCTGGTTTAATTAAGTTCGACTTTCTTGGGCTGCAAACTTTAACTGTTATTACCGATTGTAAGAAATTGTTAAAAGAGCAAAATATAGAAATAGATTTTAACGATATGACATTTGATGATGAAAAAACTTATCAAATGTTATGTAAAGGTAAAGGAGTCGGCGTATTCCAGTTTGAAAGTGTTGGGATGAAAGATGCCCTTAGACGCCTTAAACCTGATTCCATACATGACTTAATAGCTCTTGGTGCGTTATATCGCCCTGGACCTATGGAAAATATTCCAACCTATATAGCTTGTAAGCATAAATTACAGCAGCCTGATTATTTGCATGAGTTGTTAAAGCCTATCTTAGAGGAAACTTATGGAGTAGTGATATATCAAGAACAAGTCCAAAGAATTGCTCAAGTTTTAGCTGGTTATACGCTAGGAGCTGCTGATTTGCTTCGTAGAGCCATGGGTAAGAAAATTAAAGCTGAGATGGAACAACAAGAAGAAATTTTTGTTAAAGGTGCAATAGCTAATAATATTTCTGAGGCTCAAGCTAAATCGATTTTCGCAACTGTTGCTAAATTTGCTGGTTATGGTTTTAACAAGGCACATGCCGCAGCTTACGGGGTTATCTCATATCAAACAGCATATCTTAAAGCTAATTATCCAGCAGAATTCGTAGTTGCGTGCTTAAATCTTGAACTAAATAATCACGATAAAATTAATTTATTCCTGCAAGAAGCAAAAGATAATAATATAAAAATCATTGCACCGAATATTAATATTTCAGGTGGGTATTTTAGTGTAAAGTATGTCATACCGCGGCTTGACCGCGGTATCCATGGAGACCAATTAAAAGATACCGCGGTCAAGCCGCGGTATGACATTGATAGTTCTATAATCTTCGCACTTGGAGCTATAAAAGGAGTCACGCCGAATTTTGGTAAGCTAGTAACAGATGAAAGAAATGCAAGAGGTGCTTTTAAATCGATCATTGATTTTATTGAGAGATTACCACCAAAAGCTATCAACAGTAAATTACTTGAAAATCTAATTAAAGCTGGCTGTTTTGATGAATTACATGATAATAGATTGCAATTATTTTCAAGCATTTCTAAGCTTCTTGCATATTCGGTTTCTTACCATGAAGAGCAGGCATCTAATCAATTTAGTTTAATTAAAGTTTCCAGCTTAAGTAAAGAAATCCTAGTCTCAAGTGATTACGCTGATAAGAATACTTTAACTTTTTATGAATTTGAGGCTATGGGGTTATTTATTTCAAATCACCCGCTAACAGAATACAAAGAAATATTCAATCGCTTAAATATCTTAAGCTCGGCTGACTTACATAATAATTTGCCTGATGGCCGTAATAGAGTAATGATTGCTGGTGTAATACAAAAGAAAGATTCTCGTATGTCAGCAAGAGGTAGATTTGTTACCCTAGTGCTTTCTGATCCTGAAAATATATTTGAGTTAAGTATTTTTAGCGAAGAAGTTTTAAAAGATTACGTACATCTACTTGACGTCAAAAGTCTAGTAGTTGTTAATTGCGATATCATTAAAGATGAGGGCGGTATTAAAATCACTGCTAAAAGCTTTTCATCAATTGAAAATGCAACTGGCAATCAGCAATTTGATTTACAGCTCTACCCTAAAAATGACGAAGAATTAGAACAAATAATTACTCTACTATCAGCACGTATAAATAACGACGAGCAGAGTAATACCACAGCTACAATATATTTATCAAGCAAATCAGTAAAAAATTTTGTAGCAAAAATTACGTTGCCAGAAAAGTTCTTTTTAAGAGGGCAAGATTTTGAGATTCTTAGTATTTATCAAAATACTTAAATATATAGTGATTTTATCTTTCTAAATCTGCTTTAGATAATTCTGTAATTTTTATAACAGCACCTAATGGTATGCCTTCTTTTAGCATTTTCTTTGCCATAGTAATTTTTTCTTCTTGCATTTTAATATTAACTAGCTTTACTGCTTCCGCTTTTGCTTCTTCTCTTGCTTCTTCCTTTCCTTGTTGCATCCAATGGTGAGCTATACTTTTCATAACGTTTTCTCTTTTTTTAGGATTTAATTTTGATTTAAGTAGTTTTTCTACTTCTATTATATCACCTTGTTTAATTCTGGTCAAAGTGTAGCATAAAATTAGTTCTATATGATCAATACCGATATCAACTTTAGCGAATTTAGGCAAAAGATCAGCTACTTCTTCCCACCTTTTCAATAAATCACGTTCATGAATATGCTTCATAAAAAATTGCAAAATCCCAGACCATGCTTTTTCTTTCAATTTTTCGTCCGGAATATCATGTACATTGATTAATTGATAGTCATTAGTCCATGTAGCCTTTACAAGTTCACTATTTTCAAATAATTCCCATAGATTTCGTGGAGCATTATATTTCTTTTGACCATTGTAAAATATCAAAGGATATATGAAAGGGAACTTTTTACTTTTTGTTGATTTCTTATGGTATTCAGCAATTTTAAACATATACCGAAATAACCTCAAAGCCATTTTATACTCAGGTGTGCTTTGGTGTTCTAAAAGTAGATATAAATAGCCCTTTTTCTCTCCAAACTTAGCAGAAAATAGAATATCTACTATAGATTTTTTGAGTCTTTTATCTACAAAGCTATCTTTTTCCATTTTTAGGTTTTCAAGAGAAATTAGATTCTGTATATAAGGGGGTAAATGCATTTGAAAAAACTCTTTAGAAACTAAAGGGTTTTCAAACGCACTTCTTATAATTTCGTCGTGTTTAGGTTTCTGGGACATAAGTAATAATGATATATTACACTATAAATATAGCATTATTACTGTCATTTCAATTAAAGATTGAATTTTTTATTACAACGAATTATAGTTCTCTGACTGGTTTTAGTACTAATTTTTTCTTGTTAAAAATATTTATTTTAGCTAATAAGCTAATTTTAGCTTTTTTCAAACTACGTTTATAGTTTTCACCTGTTACTGCATCATAGCTAGTGATTAACGATGGGATGACCTCATTATAATATATCTTATAAAGCTCATGCATAGTTTCCTTTGTTGTTAGATATCCCCATTTTATTGCTTGCTGAGGTACTCGTGCTAGTGCTTCAATGCAGGCTACTGCTTCTTCAATTTCAGGATTTTTATTTTTATATACATCAGCTGATGGTGATAAATTAGCTTGCATATCTTTAAACATAGCATCAATCATTAATGCCATATATTTATCTGATTTAAATTTCCTGACAAAAACCAAACCATGTTTATTGCTATATCTTAAAAGCTTAAATTTATATATAAAAATCATGAAGTTTATTGCTAGAATTTTTAAACCTCTTACTTTATTAGTATGATAAAATTTAAGCTTTGTCTCATAATCTAGCTGCTTTTTCATGCCTGCTATAAGCAGTTTATGCAGTAAATTACGGCAATGTTCTATATCTTTTTTACGAGCAATACGTGCATTATCCGTTGCTTTAGTGCCAGAAAAATTAGCCGAATGGCGGGTGATTTGCCTACCTCTATTATCCCTTTTTATATCAGCAAAATGCCCAAGTTCTTGAGCTGCTATAATCTGCAATCTTGCAACAGCAGCAAAGCCACCACCATACATAGGGTGATCCTTACTATTTTCAGCAAAAGGGTTACCACCACATGAGACAAAAATAGCCACATCTTTGCCGTTAGTGCTTTGCATTCCACTATTACCGCCTACTTTCTGCCAGTTAACCATATCCATCATATCACCAATATTATGAGAGTAGGTGATAAATATTTCTGTTTTATCAAGAAGTAGCCATCTTATGACAATCGGGTGAGCAGATTGTACAAAAATACGGGCTAACATTTCCATTACTTCTTTTTTGATTGGCTGTAGTTTATAGATTTGTTTTTTTAGATTATCAAAGACAGATTTTATTTTTTGATCGGTAGCAGAATTTCTATATAGATTTTGGAAAAGTTTTGTAGTTTCAGGGATTAAATGTGGATCTGTTAGCTCTTCTTTGCTAACCATCATACTAATATTAAAAGCAGGGTCACTAAATCTTGCAAAATTGCAACAATCATCGGTATCTATTCTTAGCTTCCCCGACTTAATTATCTGCATTGCTAAATTCTTATACTCTATTTCCATATCCTCTTTATAAATAGCAGGAACATGATCAAGAATATGGTATATAGTACTCATCCTTTCGCAACACCTAAATTTGAGACCTCATTATGCTCATCAGTATGCTTAAGTATCTCAAAAGTCATCAAATCCGCACCTATCGGTTCATATTTTATATTCAGTTTAGCTTTTTCAGCTTGAGCCTTTCTATACTCATCTAACTTAGGACATACTCTTTTTAAGCAACTTTTAACAAATTGGTCTGAAGATCTTAATTGTAATATCTCTTTTGCATCCTTTTTATGCTTTTCATCTTCAACACATAAATCAATATTACGCTCTGTAACAAATAATTGAGGAGCCTGAGTTCTTGCTAGTTCAATTATATCTTTATTCTTTTTTGCAAAATTACGAATATTTTTTTCATAAGGTCCCTGAACTCCAATCAATTCATCTATGACTATTTCCATACTTCCATGTTTCTCGTTATTATCATTAATTTCATCTTTTAAAGTACGGATATTTTCATCATTAAGCTTACACATTTTATATAATAGCAATAACATAAAATGATTAATTCCTCTTTGTTCACCTGACCAAGAAAGCTTTAAAAAATATAGAGACCAAGGGTTAATTGAAATATAAGATAATGGAATACTAGCCCATTGCCCTAGCTTCATTTTTTGAATTATAGTATTAAATTCAGATAAATTATTTTCTATTTGTGAAAATTTATATTCTACAATATTGGTAGGATTACTTTTTACTACTTCTTCCCATGTTTTTCCTAATTCGGTTTTTGCTCTGCTGCCAATTTGAGCTAAAAATGGTGCAGGTTCCTTTATCATCGTATCAGCATTATATTCTATATAATTTATCAAAGACACGATATCATTAAAGGCTAATTTTACTATATGGTCATCTCCTTTATCCTTATTTTTTTTTGCATGGGTAAGATTTTTTGTTTACAAAAATTCCAAAAATTATCCTTATTATTTTCTGATCCTATATTTAAAACCTCATCTTTTTTTAACTCAGTATAAAACAATGCTATTTGTTTCAAATGCCATTCAAAATCCATACTTTCATCATATTGCTTACTAACTATCATATAGAACTTTTTAAGCACCTCTGATACCTTACTTTCCACACGTGAGTTATAAATATTATCAGCAATATCATGAAAAACCGAAAGTCCTCCAGTTACAAAAGGTTTAAACCATCCCGCCGTAACCATATCTAACACAATACATATTCCTTTTTCAATAGAAGTTGTACGCTCCATATGCCCAACATTTACTACTACTGCATCACTACTAGTAATACAAGAAGCCAAATATATAGACCGCAACCCTGAAAGAAAATGCTTATAATACTTATATAAATCGGAATCTTTCTTCTCTAGCTCTTTTATTTGTGTATTAATGCCATCTATAGTATCAATATTTGCATTAGATAACATTTTCTTTATCTTATCAATTTCTTGTTCTAATGCACCAATTCTTTGTCCTTGTTCTTGTTGTACTATATTTTGTCTTTGCTGTTCTAAAAATAAATGACGAATTGCTTCTTGTATAATTTGAGGCGATATATTATCATTATCTTGGATTGGATTAGCTATAACTAATTCTTGTGCAAGTTTATATAATCTAGTCTTTTGTAAAAATTGTAATGCTTTTTCTTCATTACCAGCGTTATTATATGCTGTTGCTATAAGCTGGTTTAGATCTTGCCCCCTAAATATGTCGTTCCGAGAATTTGTCCGTGCTTCTTCATATTCCCCCCTTCTGTAAGATTCAACCCCTTTTGAAAGAAAAAAATTTATACCTTTTGTTGTATCAAAATCATGATACACCTCGTCATTATTATTCGGATCTACTCTTTCTTTGCTCATATTAAAATCCATTAAATTATTTATAACATATTATGACCACCATTGATTGAGATAGTTTCACCCGTGATAAATCCAGCATTTTCATCAACTAGAAATGCTACTGCTCTTGCGATTTCTTCAGGTTGCCCTAATCTTTTTTTCGGAATACTATTAACGATTTTTGCAAGCACGTCTTCAGGTACTGCCCCTACCATTTCCGTTGCAATATATCCAGGAGCTATACAATTAACCGTGATATTTTTAGAAGCAGTTTCACGTGCTAAAGCTTTAGTAAAACCTATAATTCCAGCTTTAGCAGCAGAGTAATTAGTCTGACCAATCTGCCCTGCCTGAGCATTGATTGAGCTGATATTTACTATACGACCGTAATTTTGATTTCGCATCGGCTCGATTACGTTACTTGACATATTAAAGCAAGAATTGAGATTAACGTTAATTACATCGTTCCAATCTTGATGACTCATTTTATGCAGCATTTTATCTTTGGTAATTCCGGCATTATTAACCAAAATGCTTACTGGCTGTTTATATTCCTCTTCAATTTCTTTTATCGCTCTTCTGCAATCTTCAAAATCTGCAACATTCCAACGTTTGGTTTTGATACCATATTGCTCTTCCATAGCTTTTGCAGCTTCATGATTACTAAAAAAATTAGCAATAACAGTAAAACCTTTATTTTTTAATTCTTTGGCAATAGACTCTCCTATTCCTCTAGTACCGCCTGTTACAACTGCTAAATGCGACATTATTACCTCCCTATATTATTATCTTTATTACGTTGATTTACTTTTTGTGCAGGTGTAACATTAGGAGTAATTCTTCCTCCATTATCTAATTCTACTGTAGGTTTATATATTATTTGTTGTTGGGCTTTATTTAAATCCGGTATTAGTTCAGTTAGTTCATTTTTTGGAGTAGTTACCACAACAGAAGGTGTTTGTATATTTGCAGCTATTTCATAATTTGTCGTTTGATACGGATTAGGCGTTTCTTTAGCTTTTTTATGCTCTGCTGGTTCATTAACTACCTGACCTTTTTCAAGTTTCTTAATCTTATTATTGGCTCCCGATGGCTCAATCATACTTTTTAATGATTCTTGTCTAGATTCAGGAAAACCTTGTGCCGTTACTTTTAATGTACCGTAACATCCGATTGTAGCACCGCCTGCATAAACTCCGCCAGCTTGACCGGCAGTATGACCTGCTTTTAAAAGCTGTTCATCAGCAGCTTTTACTTCTATTCTTAATCTATTAGCTATAGCAGTACTAGTTTGGTCATGTTCGGCAAGACCTGTACGATCCTTACCACTTGCACACATAGTAAGCGTTTCGTGCTTTGGAACATCTTTAAAAATAGAGTCATTAGAATTTGAGATTTGGTTGCTTAAATAATTTAATTTTCGTGAAATGCTACTACTTATATTTTCTTTATCTGCACCTCTATAAAAAATTGCGTCAGCTTTTTCTATATCTTGTTTTAAACTAGCTGCATTGGTTAATATTTCATGAGCTTGCTTAGATAACCTACCTGCATTAAATTCTGTATTCAGCATTGTTTTTAGATCACCTTTCGGTTTATTAATACCAAATAATCTTTCTAATTTACCACGTGGTTTTAAATGGGTCGCAATATCTTTGAAGTTAGTTTCTTTTGGTAAATTATTAGCCAAATCGTTAAGTTGTTCTTTTGTACCATCAAAATGATTAAAACCTGCGATTCTTCTAAATTTATTAAACGCTGTATTAGTATAACGACCTCCTACATGATCTATAGCTCTTTTAGTAAGAGTTACCAGTTTTGCATCAGGGTGCGGCACTACAAAATTTGCAGCTCCACTATTTAAAGTATTAGCATGCAATTTATGATCGCCCATCCATTCTTGAGCTTGCTTAGTATTTAAATCTGTGATTCTTTATCACGAGAAATAGAAGCAAGAGTTCCTGCATGTTTAGAGGCACGTATTATTTCAATAGGTTTATTTTCTTCAGCTATTGCTGTAATTTTCTCAAAAGTGTTTTTCATTCCTACTATTTGACGCAATTGAGTAGGGATAACATGCTCACCCTCTTTAATTGTTTCAGCATATTTATTAACTAACTGTCTTTCCCAACTAGGCATTTTCTTGAACCAATCTTTATCGGCTCTATTCTGATATTCTGCCTTTTGCTCATCGGTTATTCCCTTGAGTGCTACTTCTGCCTCAATAACAGTATGATCTTTACCATTTTTATCTTTAATATTTGAGAGCGTTACTATATTACAATGTTCATCATTAAAATTCTGAAAATCTTTTGCTACATTTAGCTTCTTATGCACTTCTTTAATGCCATTATTTTCTAGCAGTATGGCTATGTCATTAATCTTATCCTTTACATTAGGAGAGATTTGCATTTGAGAATTTTTTTCATTATCTTTATGAAAGTTATCAATAAAATCTACTGCTTGTTTTCTTAATTCTGTCTTAAGTGCTTCTGGTTTTCCTTCGATTTCAGCTATATCTATTGCTGCTCTTATGACATTTAAATATTGCATCTCAAAGCTTTCCGTTCCAAGCTCTCGAGGATCTTTAGCATTTCGTGCATCACGAATTATTATCGGTGTTGTACCTTCTATCAACGGATCAATTTTAGTAAGTGTTATACCGGTTCTTTCTTCACGTAAAATTTCAAGTTTTTGTAATGCTTCAGTAAAATTACCGTTTTTAACTGCTTCTCTAACTTCATCTCTGTTTGTATGTAGAGGATCTTGTTTGTTATTTGCTAAAAATTCATTTGTTTGTGTTGTAAGAAAATATTTATCTGCGTCGAATTGTTCTTTTAATGAGGACATAGTGAAAGCTTTATATATTAATATTTAGTTTAGTTAGATAGTAGACGAAGTTTTATTTGGAAAAGAGCAAGAAGTTTATAAGCACGAGGAACGGAGCATAGATAAACTACGTGAGTACCTCAGCACCTGTAGGACGTCGCCGCCAATTTTTCAAATAAAACGAGTATACCCTTGTATTATAATTTTAAAGTAATTATATAAACAATATCTATTAAAAAATTTTAATCTTATTAATTAAAATATATTATTTATATGAATATTGATAAATTTACTGCACATGCTAAATCAGTAATAACAAACTGTCAACCCATTGCGGCTAAAAATGATCATCAGCAAATATTACCTTTGCACTTATTATCTAGTCTTTTTAATGAAGATACAGGGATCGTTAAAACACTTATTAGTAATAGCGGAGGTAACTTAAATATTTTAGCTGATCAAGTACAGGTAGAATTAAATAAAATTCCAAAAGTGCAAGTTGATGGCGGAGGAACAATTTATTCTTCTGCTGAATTTCTTAAAGTTTTAGAAAAAGCTAATAGTCTTGCTAAAGATAATGGGGATAGCTTTGTTACAATCGAGCGTATTTTGGAAGCTTTAAGTTTTGATAATACTATAGCTGGTAAAATTTTAACCAATAATGGGGTTAATAGCAAAAAACTAGCAGCTAGTATTTTGCAGCTTCGCAAGGGTAAAAAAGCCGATACTGAATCAGCAGAAAATAGCTATGATGCTCTAAAAAAATATGGCAGAGATGTAACTGAACTTGCTGAAAGTGGTAAGCTTGACCCGATAATCGGACGTGATGAAGAAATCAGAAGAACAGTGCAAGTATTATCTCGTCGTATGAAAAATAATCCGGTATTGATCGGCGAACCTGGCGTTGGTAAAACTGCGATAATCGAAGGGTTAGCACAACGAATATTTAGCAAAGATGTGCCAGAAACTCTTATTAATTGCCGAATTATCGAGCTTGATATGGGAGCGTTGATTGCAGGAGCAAAATATCGTGGTGAGTTTGAAGAGAGGCTTAAAGCTGTTCTTGGTGAAATAAAAGAATCAAGTGGTGAGATTATTTTATTTATCGATGAATTACATTTATTAGTCGGTACTGGTAAGACTGATGGAGCTATGGATGCATCAAATTTACTAAAGCCGATGCTTGCACGCGGTGAACTACATTGTATCGGAGCTACCACTTTAGACGAGTACCGCAAATATATTGAGAAAGACGCTGCACTTGCTCGCCGCTTCCAGCCTGTTTATGTTAGCGAGCCGACAGTAGAGGATACGATATCCATACTTAGAGGTATTAAGGAAAAGTATGAACTGCACCATGCGGTACGGATTTCCGATAGTGCGATAGTTGCGGCAGCAACTCTATCAAACCGCTATATTACGGATCGTTTTCTACCTGATAAAGCGATTGATTTAATTGATGAAGCTTGTAGCCGTATGAAAATCGAGCTATCAAGTAAACCTGAAGAACTGGACGAACTAGATCGCCGTATTATTCAGATAAAGATAGAGCTTGCAGCTTTAAAGAAAGAGAATGATGAGCATTCTAAAAAGAAAATTGAGCATTTAACCGCAGAGTTAGAAAAGTTGGAATCTAAATCTTACGATATGAGTTCTAAATGGCAAGCCGAAAAATCCAAAATTCAAGGACAGCAGAAACTTAAAGAAGAGTTAGACCGTGCTAGGATTGATTTAGAGCGAGCAGAACGTGATGCTAATTTAGCCAAAGCTAGTGAGTTAAAATACGGAATCATTCCTGAGATTATGAAGAAAATTCAGGAATCCGAAAATGCTGACAGTAAAGGATTGTTAAAGGAAATTGTTTCAGAAAGTGATATAGCAAGTATTATCTCTCGTATCACCGGTATTCCGATCGATACAATGCTATCAAGTGAGCGTGAACGTTTGCTTGTGATGGAGCAGAAATTACGTGAGTCGGTAATAGGGCAGGATGAGGCGATAAAAAGCGTTAGTGATGCTGTTAGAAGATCACGTGCCGGTATTCAGGATGTTAACCGCCCGCTTGGTTCTTTCTTGTTTCTCGGTCCGACTGGAGTTGGTAAAACTGAACTGACTAAGGCTTTAGCGGGTTTTCTTTTTGATGATCGTAACGCCATCTTACGTATTGATATGTCCGAATATATGGAGAAGCATGCTATTTCTCGTTTGATAGGAGCACCTCCCGGGTATGTTGGATATGATCAGGGTGGAGTGCTTACCGAAGCGGTAAGACGCCGCCCGTATCAAGTCATATTATTTGATGAAGTGGAAAAAGCCCATCCCGATATTTTTAATATTATGCTGCAAATATTAGATGAGGGAAGACTTACCGATAGTCAGGGTATCACAGTTGATTTTAAGAATACTATTATTGTGCTAACATCTAATTTAGGTGCTGAAATACTCGTTAACCAAAAAGAGGGCGAAGATACTTATAAGGTAAAAGACCAAGTTATGGAATATGTGAAGATGGTATTTAAGCCTGAATTCTTGAATAGGTTAGATGAGATTATATTATTCCATAGATTAAACCAAAATAATATTCACGATATAGTAAAGATTCAGCTAGAGGGTTTAAAGAAAATCTTATCAGCACAAAATATCACTCTTGAATTTGATGAACCAGCTTTAAACTATTTAGCCTTAAAAGGTTATGATCCGAGCTTTGGAGCAAGACCATTGAAGCGACTTATCCAGCGTGAAATACAAAATAACTTAGCTAAGATGATTTTAGCAGGCGAGGTAAGTAGCGGAAAAATAGTAAAAATAACTGCAAAGAAAAAAGATCTACAGATACAAATAATTGATTAGTTTTCCTGTCATTTAGAAGAGGCGTTGCCTACGTGGATCAGCTTCCCGTCATTGCGAGCGACTGCAAGGAGCGTGGCAATCCAAAAAAAATAATAAAAATGCTATGCATTTTACTAGATTGCTTCGTCAAAACTTATAGTTTTTCCTCGCAATGACGATATCTATACTTAGTTAGGAATGCTAGCCACCCTCAATTCACTTACCGATTGACTTTTTTAGGAAATAGAATATAAAATTGTGTTTGAAATAGTTAAAGCTATTTTGGGGCTTCGAAACCTCTTGTAGCATGGTTATACATTAACCATTATATAATGCAATCCTCAATACTTATGGTTGGGGGTGATAATAGACATGTCCAGAGCTTAGAATATTATTTTAAGCTTAAAATCTATTGTGAACTGTTGCTACGGTTTTTCGAACTCCCCAACCACCAAAGATTTTCTTCGGTGGTTAAAACTTGAGCAATTTAAGTTTATATTCAGCGGGGACACATGCTTGATACCAAAAAAATAATAATCTTCCTTACACCTATCTCAAATTCTAAAAATCGTAAACACTGCAAAGAACTTATAAATAATTACTGTCAGCAAAATAATTTCCAAACATCAAAGATTATAGAGCAAAATTCATTCCATCATACTAATATACGTAAATTAATTGATGAAATAAGAAATGAGCCTAAAGGGACTTTTACTATTTTAATTGAGGATATAATACTAAACGATCCAAATAGTATAATTTTTACCTCAAGCCTTGGAACTTTATATTTGCTTGGGTTTATTCATACAGAAATATATAAAAAATCTTTCCAAGAGATAAAATTATATGATGGAATAAACATAAAAAATGATTTTTTAAGTATAGCAGATTTTTGCCTATACTATAATTTGGCATGTTATGGAAATAACTCGTTGGAGGATAAATATACAAATGAGTAATAAGCTTATAAACTTTAAGGAACGTCATATTACCGATGAGGAATTATATCTTGAGGGAATTGCTAAAAATGAGGAATATTTCCCTGAAGAACTAGTTCAGAAAATTCTAAGTGGTGAAAATCCTATTAAGGTTTATCGTGAACATAGAGGACTTTCCCAAGAACAGCTAGCTACTAAGATTGGTAAAACTAAACAATATATTTCTGCTATCGAGAAAGGATCACGTACCGGTACAATAGATACACTAAAAAAACTAAGCAACGTTTTAAATATAGATTTGGACATGCTGTAATTAGACCTAGTATATAATTATCTATATAAAGTATTTATTATTTACTTCCCCTCTTCTCTTTCTTCAATTTAAAAATTTTTTTTAATTTTATTTGTAACAATTTTATTTTTTAAGTTAAACTGGAATTCACGCCGTTGTTTTGTAATCTCATATAGTATAATACCAGATGAAGTACCTAAATTAAGGCTCTCAATAATGCCATACATTGGAATGTTAATACAAATATTGCTCCTTTCAACTGCAGTCTTACTAATGCCTATTCCTTCATTTCCAAACCAAATTGCAAGCTTTTTATACTTAGTATAATCGTGTTCATGAAGTACTACATTTTTGTATCCTTTCAAATGAGGAGAAGTAACAAGCGAAACAAAGCCTTGCTTATCTAAGTGATCCATACAACTATTTGTATCCTTAAAAATCTTTACAAAGCTCCATTTTATAGCCGAGACGGATATAGCATTAAGTTTTTGCTCCGCACGCATTTCTTCCCATGTATCAGGAAGCAATTTTTGATTAGTAACAATGTTTTTTATATTATCAAGATTCTCAATTACAGCAATTAAGTTTTTGCATTTAAAATCTTTAATTTTATTAGCTCTGGCACGAAGCGTTGGTTTAGACTTTTGCTTTTCTTCCATATATTTAGACTATTTTGCTAACCTTAGGCACAAAAAGACAGTATATAAATGATGCTTTTTTTATGCAACAAAATTCACAAGCAGCATAAAAATTTTATGGTAGGGTGGCAAGAGATAGTATTTTACTTCCTTTCAAACTTCATTGGAATTTTGAAGAAGCTTATGAGTTTGAAGTGAAAAACATTATTGCTAAATTGTCATGAAGCAGGCTATATAATGAGTTAATTTCTAGCTTTTATATAGTCAGTAATAAATGATGTTGATTAATTTTTAAGTTCATCTTTATTAATTCCTCACTATTAAAAAAAACTTGCAGCTTCTCTCGAAGTTGTAGAGATTCTTCTTTAGTTATTAAGCGAGCTAAAACAACTCTGTCTTTAAATTCGTCATATCTAGCCAAGAGCAAGTCTTTATATTCATTAAAATCATAACTAGAAATATAATGTTCTACTTTTGAAAAAATATTTAAACTTTGACATATATTAGCTAACTTATTGCCTATGTCATAATGAACTCCGTTAATTTGCCCATAAGTCGTGACAAGCTTATAATAACGTTTGAAACTTTCATTAGTTTCCTGATTGTTTAGTTTTTGAAGAGTTGAATTTAGATCAGATTCTTGTAATGAAATTATCCCTTCTTTTTTTAATAAAGAACTCATCAGCTTTATAGCTTCAATAGGATTTTTCAGATGCATTAATAGTAATCTAGAATAGACAATATCGGCTTTGGGATAATCATTATTTGATAGTGAGTAAAGATCACTAACTATAAATGTAACATTTTTGAGTCCTGCATTCTTAATTCTTTGCTGGGCTATTTGGATTTGTTGCTCGCTAATATCAACTGCATATACTTGCCCATTATCACCTACTCTAGATGCCATGATCTCAGTCATTGTACCATTTCCACAACCAATATCCCAGATAATGGCGCTTTCTTTTAGACCAGCTTTTTCAAGTTGCCCTATAGAATGCCGCTTTAACATCTGGTGCTGAAAATCTAAATTTTTAGCTCCTGCTTTTCCTACACCTAATATGTAAGAATTCTTTTGTTTTAAATTGTTATCATGATTCATAGTTCAAGACGTTCGTACAAATAGCAAAAACTGAAGAGTGGCGCGCCCTAAAGGATTCGAACCTCTGACCTACGGATTAGAAATCCGTTGCTCTATCCAGCTGAGCTAAGGGCGCTGAAATGGGTGGATATGGTTTATGTGTTTCAAGCACAGTGTTTTTATGGCTCTGAAACCGTTATTATTAGTATCATCCCGTGGGGTCAAGCCGGCATTGCCCGCATAAATATCAAAAAACGTCCTATATGTCATTCCCGCTTAAAGCTTGCCCCGCGTGGATCAATTTTCTCGTCATTGCGAGGAAATTACGAAGTAATTGACGAAGCAAGGAAGTATAAAAAATGCTATAAATTAGCATTTTTTATTATTTTTCTAGATTGCCGCACTCACTTCGTTCGTTCGCAATGACGACTTAGCATCCACACAGGCAAGCCTCCACAATAATAACATCGGAGTCATGCAACAATGCCGGAAATTCTCAACTCGGCAATCTAATATTTTTACAATTTTTCACCTATAAAGGTGGTGCCGGATATCGGATTTGAACTGATGACCTACCGCTTACAAGGCGGTTGCTCTACCACTGAGCTAATCCGGCTTATTTTTTTAGATATTCAGCTAAGTAAATTTAAAGCTTTTAATTTTATACTGTAGCCTGACTAGTGTTGTTATATAGCTTAGTTTTACCCTCTGTCATCCCGTGGCTCGTCCACGGGATCCAGTAAAATCCAAGCATAGTAACTTAAAATTAAAAGCTCGATTTCTCTCGCTTTATGCTGGATTCCAGCTGTTGCTAAGAATGACATCGGAGGCGTTTCTAGAGCTATGCAACAACACAGGTACAAGCGACAATGCTAGATTTGACAACACTCTAAACTTTTTTACTGGATCCCGTGGATGAGCCACGGGATGACAGTGGTATAACTATGCTTCTTTAGCTTCTTTTTTGCTTGGTTTAGCTTTACGGTTTTTTAGCTTAACTTCCATCTCTTTTTTGACTTTTTCAGGAAGAGCTATACCAGCTTGCTCGATAAATTTTGCAACTCTATCTGTTGGTTTAGCACCAGATTTAAGCCAATATTCTACACGATCCGCCTTTAGAACTACACGCTCATTACTATCTTTAGCAAGCATTGGATTATAAGTTCCAACTTTTTCTAAAAAATCACCATCACGTGGTGCGGTTGCGTTAGCTACTACTACACGGTAAAAAGGACGCTTTTTAGCACCGCCTCTAGCTAAACGAATTTTTACTGCCATATATTACTTCGATTATTTTATTTTTTCTTCTTTAAAAAGAACATGTTTTCTTACTTTTGGATCGTATTTACGAAAAGAAAGCTTTTCGGTTTGCGTTTTTGGATTACGCTTTTTCACTAAAAAAAAGCCTGTACCTGCTGTACTTACTAACCTTACCAAAATGTTTTTATTTTTCTTTGCCATTAGCTTATCGCCTAATCAAGATATTATAATATTCTAAATAGAGCAGAATAAAACGAAATTAAAAAATAGTCAAGGAAAAAACCAGCCAAGGTGGTTTTTTGTTACGACCATTTTACTTCGGGTGGTAGAGACATCAATATTGCCTCAACATTGCCGTCAGTCATTAAGCCAAACTTTGTGCCTCTATCATATAGCAAATTAAATTCTACGTACCTACCTCGTCTTATGAGCTGATATTCTTTCTGCTCATCCGTCCACGGTAAAAATAGCTTATTTCTAACGATTTCAGGATATACTGATAATAACGCTTTGCCTACATCTTGCGTAAAAGAAAAATCTTGCTCAAAATTACCACTATTTAGATAATCGTAAAATATTCCGCCGACTCCTCTCGGTTCTTTTCTATGCTTCAAATAAAAATATTCGTCACATTGCTTTTTAAATTTAGGATAATAGCCAGAATCATATTTGTCGCATGCTTCTTTGAAAGCTACATGAAATTTTGCTGTCTCGTCTTCTTCTGGATAAAAAGGCGTTAAATCACCACCGCCACCAAACCAGTTTTTTGAGGTTTCAATATAACGAGTATTGAAGTGCATTGCAGGGATTAACGGAGATTTAAGGTGAGCAACTAATGAAATACCAGTAGCAAAAAACTTGCCGTCTAGCTCTGCTCCCGGGATTTCGGCACGAAACGCCTTTGAGAATTCACCGAATACAGTCGATATATTAACGCCAACTTTTTCAAACACTTCCCCTTTCATGACAGACATAACACCGCCATCACCGCCATCACGTTCCCAGGTTGAGCGGACAAACTTACCTGGCTTTAAACCTTTTGCCTTTGCGTATTCTTCTTCGATTTTCTCAAATTCCGTGCATAATAAATCACGTAAATTAGTAAACCAGCTACTTGTTACTTCTCTATTTTTTTTGTTCATAACTATTTAACAACTGTTTGATTACTCTTCTCATCATATACATAATAATTAAAAATATAGCTGCAATAATCATGATATAGAAAGCTGGAGCGTAAAATAATTTAGTATGCTCAACAAGCCAACGTGAAATAATCGGGGACGTACCGCCAAATATTGCTATCGCAAAGTTGTAGCTGAAAGCAACGCCGGTAAATTTTTGCTCTGCAGTAAATAGAGAAATAACGAATATATATGCCGTACCTGCTATACTTCCTGCAAGCATGCCAAGAATAGTAAGTGCTAGAATTTGCTGCCAAGTTTCTTCTGCCGACATAAGTAACATAGTCGGTAAGATCAATAACAAAATTGCAGTACCGACTAACATACTCATCTTAAACTTTCCGATAATATCGGCAGCACCGCCAGCAAGCAGCATCGCAACCATTGCAATAAACAAGCTATAAGCTGAATAGGATAAAGCAATAGCATTATCAAAATGCATAACATTGTAATAAAACACATTTATATATGTTTTTACTAAATACATAATACTGCTAGCTATGGCACCTATACATATGGTCAAAAACATAGATTTCCAAGCTGTTTTTATTACGTTGGAAAAAGGAGCTTTAAGAACTTTTTTCTTTTTCTCAAGCATTTTAAAAATCGGCGTTTCTGAAACACGCAGTCGCAAGTAAAATCCGGCAAGCCCTATAAATCCGCCGAGAAGAAAAGCAAACCGCCATGCAAAATCAATATGGGAAAAATAACGCTCGATTATAATACCAATAAAAATTGCTACTAATGTGCCAACAATATTGGAACCATGTACTAAACCTGCTGTAAAACCAGGTCTTAAATTTTGACGATGTTCTAAAATGAAAATAGCAGCTCCTGTTCCCTCACCGCTAATACAAAGTCCCTGAATAAGCCGCATTATGATTAGAGTTATAGGTGCATAAACCCCAATATCTGCATATGAGGGGATCAAACCCATGATAAAGGTCGGGATAGTCATACCAAGCATAGATATTATCAAGGCAATACGCCTACCATATCTATCACCGATATAACCAAATAATATACCACCGATAGGTCTTGTCAAAAACCCAACCGCAAATACGGCTAAGCTTAAAAGAATCTGGATAAATTCTGACTCCCCAGGAAAGAAAATTCGCCCTATAATCGGCGAGAAAACTGAATATACAGTAAAGTCATAATATTCAAGTATATTCCCTGAAATGGCAGATAGAAAAATGAATTTAGATTTATTCATCGAACTCTAAATAACTTAATTACTAATTAGTTATTATAAACAAGTTCTATCATTTATAAAGTATAAATTTTTATCCAATAAAATTTGCCCTTTTTGCACGTCGTGCATTTGTAGCTAAATCTCCAGTAGCCTTTTCATTATCTTGCTTTCTTTTTAATAATGTATCTTTTAAATCTTTACCTATTGTTGCTGCTTGTGTTACTGCAGTTTTCTTAGAAACATTTTTTAACTTAGCTTGATATTCTTTAATTTTTGATATTCGGTTTTCACGCAATTGTTCATAATGAGTTTTGCCACCCGTTCCTTGAACCTTTTCTTCCATTTTTGCTACAAAATTCTTAAGAGGCTCAGGGTCTTTGTTCTGAATAAGAATTAAACAATTTTTGTCTAAAGCTCCTGGCATTTTTTCTTGTATCTTTTTTATCCCACGGTACATATCTAAAGGTTCTGGAGCATAATGCCCACTATTATCAGATATTAATTTTATTTTTCCAGCATCGATAGATATCATTCCAGCCATTTCAGCTGGTATCCCACCTAAAAATGAAGCATGAGACAAGCTGGGATTTTCTGGATCAACAGGTTGTCCTTCATGACTTCCAATATATAAATTACCTTTCTTATCCATAATAAAAGCTTGTTGATCTTCTACTCCTTTACTTGTCTTACCAACAGTGCTAGCGTGTTTTCCCTCATGATCTAATAATGCTTCTAAAGATTTACTGTATGTTATCTGGTGATTGCGTAGTATCTCTTCCGACATTACTAGCATAGGAAATTCAAATGTATAACGACCTATACTTTTCACTAACTTACCAGTAGCTATCTCTTCCAGATAATCTGAATGATCTGATTTTTCAGATATTCTTACCCTTACTGAATCAACTGGATCTCCTAACGCATGTCTAAATTTATCAACAGCTTTTTTCCAACGATTTTCATTGCCACTACCATTATTTTTCATAATACATTCTCTATTTATTGACTATTATTAAAGATATTCATGTTTTTATTATTGTCAAATTATATCGTGACTAGTAAAACCTGAGTCGTCTGAATCATAATCTGGAAGCGGTTCATTTAGTTTTAAAATATCTTTAATAGATAGATTTTTAATCCCTTTGCTAGTATCAACATGCATATCTCTATGAATTTTTGTTTCCTTTCTTCAGTATTATGATACTTCTTAATATGATCAGCAGCATTAGTTTTTAGTTTAGGGCTCTTTTTAAATAATTCAGCCCTAAAATTACCTTTAAATCTTAATTTGTTTGTATAAAAATCAAAATTATCTAGTAGGAACTTTTGGGGTTTCTACTTTTTTAAGTGCGGCAGCTTTCGGTTTTTTATTAATTCCTGCAAAATTCTTTTCTTGCTCTTTACGTAATTCTTCACCTATTTTTTTTGCAACTTCTCTACTACCTTTTAAAGCACTTCTAGCTGGTTTTTTATCAAGACTTTTCTTGCCTTTTGAAGTATCAACCTTTTCATTTTTATGAAAAGTTTTAGTTGCTGCTTTTTCTGATATTTTTACAGTTCGTTTATCGCTTTTTAAAGTATTTTTAGTAGCTTGCCTTTCATTTCTAACACTTCCTAAATAATAAATTTTATTACTTTCTTGTTTAAACTGATTTTGATTTGGTATCGGTTTGCCTTTTAAATCTAAAAACTGATTATCTTTTTCTGCAGAAGCAGAAAATGATTTTAAAAACTCATTATTTTTCTTAATGGCAAATACTTTTCCATTTTTTTCAAGGATAGTTTCATCAAACTTAACACCCTCATCTAATATTATTTTTGCAAAATCACCTACCTCTCCAACTTTTTTACCATTAAGATCATAAGCATAAAGTTTTGTTTCATGAAAATCTAAATCGTCCAAAAAATTTTCTATTGATTTTTTATCTTTAGTAAAAGCACCTATAATTTGTTCTTCTTTTCGGACTGATTCTACTGGAAATATTTCATTCACAGTAATTTTTTCTGTACGTTTAATTATACCTAAAAAGGCTAGAATCTTTTTAAATTTACCTAAATCACGCTTTACTTCAATTTCTCGTTTTCTTTCTAGGTTTATTTTTTCTTTATGTTCTACTTCTCCTACGATTAAATGCCCATCTACAGCTTTGCCGTGTTCATCTTTAAAATGTAGTATTTTAGCGTTTTTTATTTGATTTAGTTCGGTTGTTTGTGGATGCTCTTTTTGTGTCATAACTCCCTCTTAAAAATAAAAATTAATTTATTTTAGTGTAATAAGTTAAATAAGCACTTTTCAAGAAATTTCTAGCATTAGTTATTTCTTAATAGTTAATGTTTATTAAGAAATTTGGGTTATTGTGCTGTCCAGCCCCCATCTATCAAGAGTCCAGCTCCTGTTATAGATGATGCTTTTTCGTCACATAGAAATATTACTAAATCAGCTATTTCGCTTGCCTCCACGAATTTCTTTGTGGCTTGTGACTTTAATATTACGTCTTTTAAGGCTGATTCTTCGCTAATATGGCGAGCTTTTGCAGTATCTGCTATTTGGTTTTTTACAAGAGGAGTATTTACATAACCAGGACAAACAGCATTAACAGTGATATTATTCTCAGCTACTTCTAAAGCAACAGTTTTAGTTAATCCAAGGATTCCGTGCTTTGCTGCCACATATGCCGATTTAAAAGGGGATGCAACGTATGCGTGAGCTGAAGCGATATTGACGATACGCCCAAAGCCGTTCTTTTTCATTATAGGAATAGCGTATTTTGTAGTATAAAAAGAGGCTATTAAATCTATACGCAAAATCTGTTCCCATTTATCTTCTGGAAACTCATCGATAGGGGCAACATGTTGAATGCCTGCGTTATTCACTAATATATCTATTTTTCCGAATTCTTTTACTATATTTTCAAACATAGATTTTATTTCACTCGGCTTTTCAAGATTTACTCCTTGATAAAATATGTCAGCTGCACCAAGATTTTTTAATTCCGTAGAAATTTTTTGCACTTCATCATCTTTTGCAAAACCATTAATAACTAATTTTGTACCAAGTTTTGCAAAATGCTTGGCTATTTCAAATCCGATACCACTTGTTGAACCAATTATAACTACTACTTTATCTTTCATTTTTACCTCCTGTTATGTTACTTCTAAAAAGACTTGTATGCAGTGTTCGATGTCATTCCCGTGCGGCATTGCCCGCGTGGATCGAAAAGCACTTTCAATGTCATCTAGTTGCTTGACCACGGCATCCAAAAAATAATAAAAAATACTAATTTTATTAGTATTTTTAACTGGATCCCGCTACAAGCTCGCGGGATGACAACTGGAAAACTGATCCACGCAACAATGCCTTTAGCTAGGAATGACATAGGAATCATACAATAATGCCGCTGCGGAATGACACCAGAAATTAATTTGTCTTTTATTTAAAAGTAACTTATGTTAGATGTTACTAAAAGAAAAATGTGTAAATCTATGGAAATTGTTAATAGTGTTGATGCATCTGTATCTTGCTGCGGTAAAGAGCCGCCTTATGATCATCCGAAAGTTTATTTAGAAATTGATAAAGAAAAAAAGGAAGTTAGCTGCCCTTATTGTAGTAAAAAATTTAGATTAATAGAAACAAAATGACTATAAAGCTTCTTTCAGAAAGTACTATCAACCGCATTGCTGCTGGCGAAGTTATAGAGCGTCCCGCATCGGTTGTAAAGGAATTGGTTGAAAATGCCGTTGATGCAGGTAGTACCAAAATTGACATTATCTTAGAGCGTGCCGGCAAAAATCTAATCATCATTTCCGATGATGGCGTCGGTATGACGGATAAGGAGCTAGAGATTGCCGTTGAGCGTCATACTACTTCTAAACTTGATGAGACCGATTTCCTAAATATACATACTTTCGGTTTTAGGGGCGAGGCATTACCATCTATTGCCGCCATTAGTAAAATGCTGATTACTTCTAAAAAACGTGATAATCAAAAAGCTTTTCAAATTAAATTAATTGGTGGTGACGAAAAACAAATTGCTCCAGCTATTCATAATGAAGGTACTAAAATTGAGATAAGAGATTTATTTTTTGCTACGCCCGCACGTCTGAAATTTTTAAGAACTGATAAAACCGAGCTTGCAGCTACTGTAGATGTAGTTAAAAAGATTGCACTCGCACATCCTGAAATATCATTTAGCCTAACACATGATGGTAAAACCTTACTAAAGCTTAAAGGACAAAATAAGGACGCCGAAAACAACTTGAAACAAAGAATAATTGACGTAATAGGTGAGGATTTTATAAAAAATGCCTCTTATATAGATTTTAAATCTCCTGATTTTTCTATTTATGGCTATACGAACATCCCAACATATAATAGAGCCTCCAGCGAAGATCAGTTTTTATTCATCAATAACAGACCGGTAAAAGATAAATTATTGCAAGTAGCTCTAAGGGTAGCATATCAAGATTATATGCCGCGTGATCGCTACCCTTTATGTGCCATATTCCTGCAAATCGATCCTCAACTTGTTGACGTAAATGTGCATCCGGCAAAAGCTGAAGTTAGGTTTCATGATCCGAATTATGTACGGAATTTACTTATAGATTCAATCAAAAATGCCTTGTCAAATAAAAGTCATATCGCATCCACCACCATTGCATCTAGTGCTATTGAATTATTTAAAAACCCATTCGTTAATAAAGAACCAGCTATAAGTAAATCCTTAAACGTGAATAGTAAACCTAGCGAATATCGACCTGCTATATCACCTACTGTGCCTAAATATAAGCCAAATAATAGCTGCCAAAAATTGATAGATACACTACCACATGCTAGGATCGAGCAGGAAGTAGAGCAGCGTATACAGAACGAGCCGCAAAAATCTTCACAATATAGGCTTGGAGCAGCTAAAGCCCAGCTTCACACTACTTATGTTATTTCACAGACGGAAGATAGTATAGTAATCACTGACCAGCATGCGGCACATGAACGCCTTGGATATGAAAAAATCAAAAATTATATTAAGAATGAAGAGTTAATAAAACAGCGTTTACTCATTCCTGAAATAGTCGAATTACCGGACGAGAAAAGAGCCGATATTTTATATGAGAACAAAGATAAATTATCTAAATTAGGCTTAAGCTTAGAAAAATTCGGCGAAAAATCTATTATAGTAACCGAAATTCCTAATATTCTTGGTGATATAAACGTACAAAAGCTAATTCAAGATTTGGCTGATCATTTAGCAGAATGCGGGGAAAATATAGCCTTAACCGAATTAATTGAGCATGTTACCGAGACTTACGCTTGTCACTATTCTATCAGAGCAGGACGAAAATTATCAGGAGAGGAAATGAACGCACTACTCCGCCAAATGGAAAATACACCATTTTCAGGACAGTGCAACCACGGCAGACCTACCTACATTGAACTTAAGCTTAAAGATATCGAACGTTTATTTGGTAGAAAATAGATAGCCTTATTGCGTGGACTGAAAACGCTTTCAAGGTAAAACCGGCGTCGTTGCATGACTCGGAAAGTGTATTCATTGTCATACCGTGGCTTGACCACGGTATCCAGTACTTAAAAAGCCTAAATACAGCAAATTTCAAAATTAAAAGCTCGATCTTTCTCGCTTTTTTCTGGATCCCGTGGTCAAGCCACGGTATGACATTCTTACTATAAGCTAATTCGTAGTTTATTCAAATCGCCATGCAATAAAATTATACTTATAATTGATAAGCAACTTTTAAAATCTTTCTTAGGTTTATTCCGCTCTATTATCTTTGGTACTTTATCATATCTCAAGTTAATTAAAATTTTCATCTATGATGAGAATGACTTTGCTCTAGATATAAAAGCCTTAAAAAGCAATGAAAATTACTTCTGCTCTTATAAAATTAATTACTTTAAAAAGCTGATTAATGGAGAGTGATTAGTTTTGCCTGCATGGATCGAGAGGCGTCATAAGCTATGCGACTGTAAGGAGCGTGGCAATCCAGAAAAAATAATAAAAAATGCTATAAATTAGCATTTTTTATACTTCCTTACTTCGTAATTTCCTCGCAATGACGTTCCAAACGAAAATCACACTCCGTGCCGTTCAGCAATTAGACCTTTTATCTCAGAAATAGCCTTAGCAGGATTTAGACCTTTCGGACAGGTTTTAGTACAGTTCATAATTGTATGACATCTATAGAGCTTGAACGGATCTTCTAAAGCCTCTAGACGCTCGCCTGTATGATCATCCCGTGAGTCGGCAATCCATCTATATGCCTGAAGTAAAATTGCAGGACCTAAATATTTATCCCCATTCCACCAATAGCTAGGACAAGAAGTAGAACAGCATGCACATAATATACATTCATATAATCCGTCAAGCTTCTCTCGATCTTTAATCGACTGTAATCTTTCAGCATTGGATGGAGCTGAACTATCGGTTTTAAGCCATGGTTCTATAGATTCATATTGTGCGTAAAAATGAGACATATCCAGCACTAAATCTTTTACCACTTTCATATGAGGAAGTGGATAGATTTTAATATCGCCTGAAATTTCTTCTATAGGCTTAATACATGCTAAAGTATTTGTACCATCAATATTCATTGCACAACTACCACAAATTCCCTCACGACAAGAACGTCTAAAAGTTACAGTAGAATCAATTTCGTTTTTGATTTTAATTAAAGCGTCTAAAACCATCGGACCGGTTTTGCTTAAATCTATCTCGAAACTATCAATAGTAGGATTCTCATCAAGGTCAGGATCATATCTATAAATTTTTATTTTTCTAAGATTAGATACATCTCCTTTTGCTTTATGTTCCTTACCTTTTTTTACAACTGAATTTGGCGGTAACCTTAACTCTGCCATACTATATACTCTTTAATATTATGATTTAGCTTTTATCTTCCTTTTTAGCTTTAATTGGTTTTGCTTTCTTAAGGTCTTTTTCTTCGGCTATTTTTATGGTAGATGATGCCGCACCAAAAGGAAAGTTATTTTCTTCTTCAGAGTCTAGCTGTCTGCTGCTAAGTAAATTTTTAATTTGCTGACCTGATAATGTTTCATATTCTATTAAGGCTTTAGCAAGTATATGAAGTTGATCTAAGTGCTTAGTTAAAATGTCTTTTGCTAAATCATAGCCGGTAGTAACAATTTTCTTTACTTCTTCATCTATTAACTCTGAAGTACTTTCCGATCTATCACTAGAACTATTTCTATTAGTATACATATCTTCACTAGCACTTCCGTGATATACAGGACCGACCTTATCGCTAAGCCCCCAATCGGTAACCATTGCCTTTGCCATTCTGGTTGCCATCTTTATATCTGATGATGCTCCTGAGGTTACCTTTTCTTTACCAAATATAATTTCTTCAGCTACTCTACCAGCCATGGCTACCGCAATATCTGCTTCCATCTTATCACGTGGCATTGAAAAACGATCATTTTCCGGTAATCTCATAACCATACCAAGAGCTCTACCACGTGGAATAATCGTAGCTTTATGAATAGGATCAGAAGCGGGACAATATAAACCAACTAAAGCATGACCACCCTCATGATATGCTGTTAGTTTTTTCTGCTCATCGGACATAATCATTGAGCGACGCTCAACCCCCATCATGACCTTATCTTTGGCCTCTTCCAAATCATGCATTTCTACTTCTTTCTTATTGCGTCTTGCTGCAATAAGAGCAGCTTCATTAACTAAATTAGCGAGTTCAGCACCAGAAAATCCAGGTGTTCCTCTGGCAATAATTCTTGGTACGATTTTAGTGCTATATTTTACTTTCTTTAAATGCACTTGTAGTATTTTTTCTCGTCCATCAATATCAGGATTTGAGACAGTAATTTGCCTATCGAACCTACCTGGTCTTAATAAAGCGTTATCAAGAACGTCGGGACGGTTGGTAGCTGCAATAATCACAACTCCCTCATTTGCTTCAAATCCGTCCATCTCGACTAACATTTGATTTAATGTTTGCTCACGCTCATCATTGCCGCCGCCCATACCAATACCTCTATGGCGACCTACCGCATCAATCTCATCAATAAAGATAATACAAGGAGCGTTACGCTTGCCCTGCTCAAACATATCACGCACACGGCTAGCACCCACGCCTACAAACATCTCAACGAAATCAGAACCAGAGATGCTAAAAAATGGTACGTTAGCCTCACCTGCAATTGCTTTAGCAAGCAGCGTCTTACCAGTTCCTGGAGGACCTATGAGCAAACAACCTTTAGGTATTTTACCGCCAAGCTTTTGGAACTTGCTTGGATCTCTTAAAAAGTCCACTATTTCGGTTAATTCGTCTTTTGCTTCATCAATACCAGCTACATCTTTGAAAGTTATTTTTGGACCCTTATCCGACAAAAGTTTGGCTTTAGATTTACCAAACCCCATAGCTTTACTGCCGCCATGCATTTGTCGCATAAAGAAAACCCAAACACCGATTAATAAAAGCATCGGAAACCAAGAAATTAAGAAGCTTAAAAATGTGTTCATTCTTGTTTCAGGCGGCACGACTTCTATATTAACGTCATTATTATTTAGACGATTTACTAAATCAGGATAATCAGGAGTGTAAGTACTAAAACTAGAACCATCATTTGAAGTTCCTTCTATTATTCTTCCTTGAATTTTAACCGAGTTAACAGTTTTCTCATCGACTTTTGTTAAAAATTCTGAGAAAGATATATTATTTTTACTGCTGAGTAACCCATCAGACTGAAAAACATTAAAAAGCAGTATTACAAAAACAAAAATTACTGCCCAAACTATAATATTTTTACCTTGATTATTCATTGATACAAAACCTAACAAAAATCATTAATTATAAACAAAAACATTTTTACCAGTTTAATTAACTGACTCAGTAAAAATGTGTAAAACGAGATGTAAAATCCGGAGCAAAAGAGACGTTAAAACTCTTTATGTCGTTATCATAGTATGATATATGTGGTATTGCTACAACTTTTTCAAGTATTTTAATAATAGGTAAGGTAAATAAAATCGCATTGTGGTTTCCACAAGATAGGTTTTTTAAAACTTCTAGATCTAGTTCTTTCTTGATTATTTTATAATCTTCTAGCGATAAATATGTTGCTACACAATTTTCTATGTCATGGTTTTTTGTAATACGAAAACGATTATCCCAAACAACCTGCTTATCTAATAATAACTTACTTTCTGGTAGCTTTTTACCAAATTCCCGATATATTAATAATTTATTTTGCATACGCTTAATTACGCAACCATGCAGAGTATTTTTAAAATCCAAACTTTGCATAATTAATTTTAAAATAGGCTCTACCGAATAGAAACGAGCCGAGCGTTGCTGTCCGCTAATTATTATCAGTAAAAAGTTAATTAGCTGCACTCGTACTTCTTGTGAAAATCCGCTAAATTTAATTAAATCAAGAAAAGCAAAGCCATATTCAGATATCTTTACCGATTCGGCTATTGCGGATATTAATTCCGGTTTAAACTTATTTTCTACTAATTCATTAACTTTAATTTGCTGAGTAATTATATCATCTTTAATATAAACTTCCTCTTTAGCTAATTTCTGCCTAACTGCATTACGTCTATATTTAGTCGATAAATTTGATTGATCTTCAAACCATTTAATATTATTTGTAACTAAATAATTTACTAATTCGCTTTTAGGAATATTAAACAGAGGTCTAATTACTTGTGTATTATTATGCCAGTTTATGCTGCTGCTGCTAAGTCCGAATACGCCGCTTTTACGCTCTAATCTAAGGCAAAAATTTTCTATATAATCATCTTCATGGTGAGCGGTTAATAGAACTAATACATCAAGCTTTTGGCACAATGAAGTCATTAAATCATAACGCCCTTTTCTTGCTCGCTCCTGTAAATTAGAAAAATTATTTTGATGATCGAAAGAAAGGCTATAAAACTTAAGCCCTAAATCGTTGGCAGTATTTTGGATATACTCAATTTCCTGCTTTGATTGCTCTCTTAAATTATGGTCAACCGATAAAACAAATAACTCTATATTATTTTTTTTAGCCCAGATACTTGCAAGGTAAAGTAATGTTACTGAATCACTACCGCCAGAAACCGCAATAGCTATTTTAGATAAGCCAAAACCACCTATTAAATTATTGATGTTGTGTTCAAATTTTTCGTATAGCATAAAATCACTTATTATATGGGATTGTTAACATGAGTATACTGCTAATAAATGAAGAGTTGGGTATACGAAGTTTTATTTGGAAAAGAGCAAGGCGGCTTGAAGCTGATAACCGCAGCGTACAAAAAGTACGTGAGGATTATCAGCAAAAGACTTTGTCGCCAATTTTTCAAATAAAACGAGTATATACTTTTTGAACACCAAGAAAGGCTAACAGAAGTAACAAAAGAAAACAAGGCATTTATTGGAATAGATTTGATGTAAATGTTTTTCAATTAAATTGTATTATTTGGCACTTTATAGCTTTTATGTTATAATAATTATTATTTCAGACAGATTACGTTTATGTCAATTACACGCTTCCTTGACCCAAAGAATAATTTTGCATTCATACAAATATTTGGAAGAGAAAAGAATAAGGATATACTCATCCATTTTTTAAATGATATTTTAGGTTATACAGGGGAAGAAAAAATTAAAGAAGTTACTTTTTTAAAAACCAATCAAGACCCTGATATTGCAGTTTATAGACAATCTATTGTTGACGTATTGTGCAAAGATGAAAACGGCACGCAATTTATTGTAGAGATGCAGATAAGTAAACATCCAGGTTTTGAAAAAAGAGCCCAACTTTATGCTGCAAAAGTCTATTCAAGGCAAATAATCAAAGAGGATGAACATCACAAAAAAATGGCAGTATATGCCAAGCTAAAAGGCGTCATATTCCTAGCCATTGCCGATTTTATCCTATTCCCAAATAAAGAGGACTGGAGATCAAACCATAGGCTACTTGATACTAAAACCTATGAGAATGATTTACAGGATTTTTATTTTATTTTTTTAGAATTAGAGAAATTTAACAAAGAACTAAATCAATTAGAGAATCTTCAAGAAAAATGGGCATATTTCTTTAAACATGCACATGAAAGTACATTAGAAGAAATGGAGCATTTAATAGGTCAGGATCTTATTATGAAGAAAGCTTTTTACGCTTTAGATCAAGCTAGTTGGTCTGAAGAAGATCTCAACACCTATGAAAAAATGGTTAAAACTGAAATGGATAATTTAGCTGTAGAAGAGCAGAAAATTGAAGATGCTAAAAATAAAGTAAAAATGTCTATGGCAAAAAAAATGTTAGCTAATAATGAACCTACTGAAAGAATTACAGAGTATACAGGTTTAACTAGCGAAGAGATAGAGAAATTAAAATAATAGATTTTTTAATTTCATCATTTTAAAGTAACTTATTATTTTGATCAAATAAGAAAAAATTACCCACTTTCGGGATGATAAATTTATCGTCTTGGATGTTATGCTTTTTAATTGCTTGCTGTAACTCTAAAGGAGCTGCGTTAAAGGCTTCGTCAGCTAATTGAAAGACATCGAAATGACTTGCTATAGAAAATTTAGATCGTAAATCTAGATGAGCAAGTACTGCTTCCTCAGGGTTCATATGTACCGGTTGCATGAACCATCTTGGTTCATAAGCTCCTATTGGAATAAGGCTAAGTAAAATATTATATTTTTCGCCGATCTCTTTAAAAATATTTGCATTATAACCTGAATCGCCTATAAAACAAATATCACCTTTCTTGGTTTTAATAATAAAAGTTCCCCATAACGCTTCGTTCTTATCAAATATTCCTCTAGCTGACCAATGTTGTGCTGACTCTAAGCAATATTCTATATTTTTATCTTTGTAAGATTCACTCCACCCTAAAGTAATAATTTCAGCATCTTTAATATGTTTTTTTATTATTATATCATTCTTAAGAGGAGTAATAATTTTAGGCTTATCCCGCAGCCATAAATCGTTAATCGTTTTAATATCTAGATGATCATAATGATTATGGCTTATTAATATAAAATCGATTTTAGGTAAATCAGCAAAATCGATACCGGGCTTTACTATTCTTTTCGGTCCTGCAAAGGTAAAAGGACTTGCTCTCTCCGACCATACCGGATCAGTTAAAATATTTAGACCTTGCACCTGAATTAAGAAAGTAACGTGACCTACATAGCTTACTCTTATATTCTTATCATGAGTTATTGGAGGAATATCGGTTGTGATAGATGCCGATAATGGTAACCTTTCTGACTTTTTTGAAGTCATTTTCCACTTTAAGATATCAAGCAAATTTTTAGGCTTAATATTAGGATCAAGGTTATAAAACATATTTTTATTTTAACGTGATCTTTCTGTTTGCTTATTAGATCGTTTAACTTGCTCTTTTTCTATAAAAGATTTTTTTGGCTCATTTGGCTTTTGTACTGATTTATGTGCAAACCCTGCTGCTTTTTCTCTTACTTCCATGACAGATTGCAGAGCTTCTTTTGGTAGTTGAGTTAAAAATGCTGGTATATTTGATTCTACTTCTTTCTTATTAATATTTATTTCTTTTGATTTCTTTAACTCTATTTCTTTAGCAAGATCTCTGCCAATAACATCATCTAATGCAGCTCCTATATAATCGGCAAACCGAACAATTGCTTCTGAGCTAGGTAATATTGTTTGTTCCTTTGTTATAAAATTTTTCCATAAAGTTTCATTGGTATTTGTTTCTGCAGCAAGTTTATATGCTGAAATACCTCTTTCTTTTAATTCTTCTTTTACCTTTTCTTTTAAATGATAACTTATATTATCTCTTAAATTTTCTTTATCGCTCATTATTTTTTCCCGTAAATATTCACTCCTAAAAGGCTTAAGAGTTATAACAATTTATTTCTAAATGATAAGAATTTATAGTTTATATAGATTATTTATTAATATATAACTAATAAATGACAAATAGAAGATATTTCACGATATAAGTAATAAGTTTTAAGATATTTTAATTAATTATACCGAAAATACTTCAAAATTTGGAAAGTTAAATAAGTGTTAATCCAAGATACATGTATTTAAGTGTTAACAGTGTTCTGTTTCAGATATTTTAAGAAGATCATATAAATCAAGAACTGTTTTCTCTACTTGTTTATCATTTATTAATAGAATAATCTTAATTTCCGATATTTGTACCATTTGAACATTGATATTATCTTTTGCTAATTTTGATAATATCACTTCAAGCAATTTCAAATCATTTTTAATCCCATGACCAATAATTGAAACTGTAGCAATTTCAGTATCAAAGGTAAAATTACTTATTTGATTATTATTTTTCAAATTAGTAAGTAGTATATGTAAACTATTTTTATCTGTTAAATCAGTAATAAAACTATATCTTTTGTTATGCTCTATTTCTTGCATCAACTCAATATGATTATTATTTTGTGCAATAACACTCGCAACTTGAATAAAGTTTAACGAACAGCTTTCTATAGTTATATATAATAAATTTTTATTAGAAGTAATGCCGCTAATTATTCTTTTTTCCATAATTTTATCTTTTGAAGTGATTAACGTGCAACCTGCTTCAGGTGCAAAAGTTGAAAGAATACGCATATCTATTTGATATCGCATTACTATTTCTGCTGCCCTTGTATGTAATACTTTTGCTCCACTTAATGCTAACTCTAACATTTCTGAAAAGTCTATCTCGTCTATCTTTTTTGCTTTTGGAATAATTCTTGGATCAGCAGCAAATACACCCTCTACATCCGTATAAATATCGCACCTATCTGCTTTCATGGCTGCAGCAATTAAAGCAGCGGTAGTATCAGACCCACCTCTACCTAATGTAGCTAATCTATTATGTTTATTGATTCCTTGAAAACCAGCAATTATAGGAATAATATTTTGTTGTAAACATTCGTTCAATAAGTTTGTATCAACTGATTCTACTAAAGCTTTACTGTGATTATCATCAGTCAAAATTGGTAATTGCCACGCCAAAAATGATCTGGCATTTATATTTTCTTCTTGAAGAGCAAGTGCAAGCAATGAAGCCGTAACTATCTCACCGCTAGAAAGTGCTACATCATATTCTGCAAGTTGAGATGATTTATTAAGACTTGATACTTCATTACATAATGTAACAAGTTGATTAGTGACCCCTGCCATAGCAGAAACTACTATAATTACTTGATTATTTTTAGCTATTTCAGCTTTTATAATAGGGATGATTTTTTTTATTCTGTCAATAGTTGCAACGGAAGTGCCACCGAATTTTTGAATTATTAAGGCCATATATAGAAGCCTATTACTGCTGTTTTTGTGGGGTATTAATATCGTTTAGTTTTTCGTCATTGCGAGGAGATGCATAGCTAAAGGTACGGTAGTCTAGTTAACTATAATGTCATTCTCGCTTAAGATTTACTTGCATGGATCAAAAGCACCCTAAGGGTAGTCATCCCCCCTCGTGGCTTGTCCACGGAATCCAGCTTAAAATACTAAAATTGTTGGTATTTTTTACTGTTTCCTGGATCTAGTTCCCAAGCCACAGGAGGCATTATTGCACGGATCGAAAAGCACTTTCGATGTCATGCCGTGGCTTGACCACGGCATCCAAAAAATAATAATTTTATTAGTATTTTTAACTGGATCCCACGATCAAGTCGCGGGATGACAACTGGAAAACTGATTCACTCAACAAAGCCGCCACAGCATGACGAGAGAAAAAACGATTCACGCAGGCTATTATAAAATCTTAATTATGCACTAGCGATTTCTGTAACGTTTACTATTTTATGATCACGCTTAGTTAAAAACTCTACTCTTCCTGATGTTAAAGCAAAAATAGTATGATCCTTACCAATCCCAACATTTACTCCAGGGTGGATTTTTGTACCACGTTGTCTAACTATAATATTGCCAGGTATTACATATTGCCCATCAGCTTTTTTAACGCCAAGTCTTCGACCGGCTGAATCTCTTCCGTTCCTAGAACTACCACCAGCTTTTTTGGTTGCCATCTTATGATTCCTTTATTATTAACTTTTACAAAAAGTCTATTATTGTTTTGTAATATCTAATATTTTCAGCTCTGTCAATTCTTGACGATGACCGGCTTTACGACGATAATTTTTTCTACGTTTTTTCTTAAAAACTATAATTTTATTATCTCTAAGCTGGTTAGTAATTTCAGCTGTAACAACAGCTCCTTTTACTAATGGAGTACCGATAAAAGAAGGCTTTGAATATTCACCCATCATTAAAACCTGATTAAGCTGAATTTTAGAGCCAAGCTCACCTTCAATTTTTTCGACTTTAATAACGCTGTTTTGGTCTACTTTATATTGTTTTCCACCTGCTTTTATAACTGCGAACATGAAAAATATCTCTTTAAAAATTTATAAATATTTGTCGTATCATATTATTATATTGGCAATTAGTCAATGATAATTTGAAAGAGATCATCAGTATTTTTAACTTGAAAGGCATTGTGGTGCGGAATGAAAAATTGTCATTGCGAGGAGATGCGAAGCATCGACGCGGCAATCTCAGGAATCCTATTTCTTGAGATTGCCACGCTTCTTTCAGTCGCGTAGCTCATGACTACTGCCACCAATTTTTCAAATTAAACGAGTATACCCTCTATCTTTGCAGCTAAAATAAAATCGCTTTCAGTAAGACCATCAATTTTATGAGTCCATATTTCTACACTGCATGCTCCCCAAGATATAGTTAAATCTGGGTGATGTACTTCCTGCTCAGCAATTTCAGCTATTTTATTAGCAAATTCTATAGGTTGCATAAAATCAGGAAACTTATACTTTTTGTATAGATGTCCTGACTTATTCACTATCCATCCATTTTGTAATTCAGATAGTAATTTATCGATTTCTTTTTTCTCAAGAGGTGGAACACCTCCCTCGCATGGAATACATTTTTTATCACTTAGTGAACATGTTATTGTCATAATAAACCTCTTTTTTAATTATTATTGTTTTATCTTTTTCCAGTCTAGATTATTTAGCATATCAAATAGCTGTTGAAAACTTTTAATTACAAAATATGTTTTCTGGAAAGAATCTGTTTCATACTCTGTTTTTATCACCTTATTTAAATCAAACTCCAAACGCATAGGAATTTCTGATTCTAAAGAGTAAATAGATTCACCTTTAGAGGAAATAATACCAGCTCCGTATATTCGCAAGTTATCATTTGACTGGATGAGTCCGAATTCAACCGTAAACCAGTATAGAGCTGAGGCGAATTTAAGCATACCCGCTTCAATGGCTTCTAAACCTTTTAGCCCAATTTGCTGCATAAAGTCAGCAAATACGGGATTTACAAGTAACGGCACATGACCGAAAACGTCATGGAATATATCGGGTTCTTCCAAATAATCAAGCTGATGAGGCTGACGAATAAAGCAGGTAGAAGGAAATTTACGCTGTGCTAGAAATTTAAAAAATAAATCTTCAGGTATAAAGCCTTTTACCGGTATTATAGAAAAATTGGTTTCTTTCATTAATATTCTATTAAGCTCCGAAAATTTAGGAATTCGATCATTACAAATTTTTAGTTTTTCTATTCCTTCTACTATTTCGTTTGTAGCTCTGTTTTTTAATAATTCGGTATGTCTGTTAAATAATGTTTTCCAAATTTCATGATCTATTTCAGTAAATTTTTCCCATTGCTCAGAACACACCATTGGGTGGTCTAATAAAGATGACATAGTTTCCTCGTAAGAATAATATTGTTTGATTTAATTTATTCTCTTTTGTAAGTATTAAAACGTCATAATTGTCATCCCGTGGCAGTATTGCCCGCGTGGATGTCAAGTCGTCATTGCGAGCGGTCATAGACCGCGTGGCAATCTCATTAAGCATCCTGAGATTGCTTCGTCGCTATGTTCCTCGCAATGACGTTTTTTAGTACTTAAAAGAGAATTTAGTTAATTGGTAATAATTTAGAATTCGATATTAATATCGATAATAAGAAACTTTAGTGTAGTAATATGAGAATGGGGTGGTGAAAGATATTAAATTAGCCGCAACACAACTAAATGTGAGGGATGGAATTTTTATAAGCTGGCTAATTGGTGAGATAGACATTGTTTAAACCTGTTTGTTAAATTACATAATCGAGATATTTTTAAATTTTGATAATAGTAATACATGATTTACTCCTTAATTAATCATAAATTAATTATAACATACTTAACATAAAGCTTCAATAGGTTTTATCAATTAACACAAATACAATCGCATATTGTGTTACTGCGGCGAAGATTGCAGCAGCTAGATCATCAACCATAACCCCAAGGCTACCTTTAATATTTTTATCAAGCCAATTAATAGGCCAAGGCTTTAATATATCAAAAAGACGAAATAGAGAGAAAGGTAATATAAAAAGTAATATTATACTAACTTTTAAAGTACTTAAATGTTTTATCACGTTTGATTCGTTAACAAAAACTGCTGAGAAAAATACTAAAATAACAGTTAATAACTGCCCTACTACCTCGTCGATTACTACCTCTTTTGGGTCTTTGGAATCCGTATAGTTTAAGTATATTTTAGTAAAATATGTACCAAGTATTAGGAGTAATAGACATATAACAGAGGCTATAATGACCACGCTGACAAGCTGAGCTTCATTAAGCGTAAGATTTGCAAAAGGAATAATTATTTTATTATCAACAACAAAATACATTATAGCGTAACATAAAGGAAAAGCAGCAAGAGAGCCGAAAGTACCAGGGCAATATTTTATTTTTCCGATATAAAAGAAAGTAACAAAGAATTCTGAGAATTGTTTTTTGGTAAACATTTTTGCTCTGGATTAGATTTATAATATATAATATAATAAAATTTTAACTTATATAGCAAGAAATACTATGGGAATGAGCTTCAGCCATTTATTAATAGTTCTATTAATTATTTTTGTATTATTTGGTGCTGGTAAATTACCACAAGTTATGTCCGACCTTGCCAAAGGTTTAAAAGCTTTCAAAGACGGCATGAAAGAGGATGACAGCACTAAAAAAGATTAGATGTTGCAATTAAATATAGAATTTGATATGACAAATTTATCTATTACTATACCTGATGATATAGCTAAAGCAAGTAATGAAGTTGCTAAAAAACTAGGGCTATCTAGAACAGCTTTTATCCGTCAAGCAATTATACATGAACTTGATAATCTTCAATCTAAATTTGAGCAGGAAGGTATTATAAAGAGTTTTAATGCAATGAAAAAATCCCCTCAATATTTAGAAGAAGCGGAAGAAATAATGAATGGCTTAAACTCTGAATTATTAGAGGAAGAAAGTTAAATCGAAAAACGTTTTCGGTGTTATTTAGTTGCTTGACCTAGGTTGCTGTATGACTTCGGTGTCATTCCCGCGTAGGTGCAGTAGTGTCTGGAAAAAAATAAACGTTATTATTAGTTTTTTCGTCATTGCGAGAAGAATTACAAAGTAATTCGACGAAGCAATCCAGTAAAAAATGCCAAAATTAGTTATTTTTTACTATTTTTCTGGATTGCCACGCGGTCTACGACCGCTCGCAATGACGGTTTTAATAATACTCCAATTTTCTCTGGACACTACTGCACCTACGCGGGAATGACACCGAGAACACTTTTCGATCCATGCGGGCAGAACTAATCACTCCCAATTAATCAGTTTTTTTACATAATTGATTTTATAGGACCAAAAGTAATTCTCATTGCTTTTTAAGGCTTTTATATCTAGAACAAAATCTTTCTCATCATAGATGAAAATTTTAATTAACTTGAGATATGATAAAGTACCAAAGATAATAGAACGAAATAAACCCAAATAGGATTTTGGCAATTGCTTATCAATTATAAGTATAATTTTATTGCATGGCGATTTGAATAAACTACGAATTAGAGTATAATAAGCATAGGATTTATAGGGTTTCTTAGCTAAAATAAACTCTATCATTAAATCCCTATCTATGCCATTTGGATAGATTTCCCGCAATAATTCTTCGTTTTTAATAATAAAATCTAAATATGGCTCGATAAGGGCTATTCTTTTTTCTACAATATTGTTCATAACGGTTTAATCTCTTTTGAATTAATTTTGATCACCAAGAAGCAAAGCTTTTTTGGTGACCGGGGAGTTAGAAACACCGTAAGAACAACAGCTATAATAGGCTTTAGGCTTAAAGCAAATGCTATAAGCCCTGAACATACCCTATTATCCCCCCGATCAAAAAAATCGAGGATTACATTTTTACGATAAAATGATAAATCGGTTCTTAAGAGGTTTCTACACTCCAGAACAGCATTTAGCTGCCCCAAAAAGATTCTAAGCAAAACTTTAAATAAGTCAATCTGATTTTGTAAGTCTTATTTAATGTATTAGTATAATAAACTCGGTTGAATTTTGTGGATTCCGTGGTGGGGTCACAGAATGACAGGGAAAAATGACCCATGCAACAAAGTCGACTTGTCCATGGGATGACAGAAGCCAATTTCATGAGGTAGTATAAAATTCCTGAGATTGCCTCCGCCCTATGCTATGCATTTCCTCGCAATGACGAAAAAATAAGCCATGCAACAAGGCTATACCATCAATGGAATATTATCTATTTAACTTCCAGAAACAGTAGAGTAATCCCCGTTCTCTTTCCTGATAATATCATATTGTCTTTGGGCTATTGAATCGATAAAATGGATATTACCAGATAGTCCTATATAATTTTGTCTACTATTTATTCTATTTAAAAATCTACTTAAATCGAATTCATTTCCTATGAAACTGGCAGTCATACGTCCTAAATCATAGGAAAGTAGATGCATAAAACCCATATGATTGATTCCGAGAGCTTTTGCTCGCTCAGGAACATTACTGTTAAGAGTATTCAACGAGCCAGTAAAGCTAATATCAATATTTTCTGGATAATCTACATCAATGCGGTTATCACCAATTAATATAGCTTTTTTATCTAAATTATATTTATTAATACTACCAGCAAGTAGGCTTAAATTTTTTGGATCATCCGATATATAAATAATAGGCTTTGTTGTATCGCTGCGTTCATTTATAATATCGGTATTATCCGAAACATTTTTTACAGCCTTTGCAATAGATTCAGGATTATCTTCATAAAATTCAGTAAGTGCTAAGGTGGCATTTTTCTGAATCAAAATATTTTGCATAACTTGGCTAACAGTTTGAGAGTGTTTGCCTGTAGGCAGTAATGCCATAAAATCCTTATGACTACTTCCATAATAATTAACGATCCGGATTAGCTGCTTTAAAGGTGCATGACCAAATACGAATAATTTATCATCTGCAAGAGCAGGGTTATTTGACATAGTTATTATAACAATATTATTGGCTTTGGCTTTTTCGGCTATTAAAGAAGTAAAGTTAGAATATAAAGGACCTAGAATAATTTTAGTTTTGCGTGCTACTATTTTATCCATAGCAGCTAATACATTTTTCTCATCTGAACCATCATATGACGTAACATGGATATAAGATTTTACTCCATCATTAAGACCCATTTTAATCAAATCTTTATATTGCTTACCAACAATACCATCAGGACCTTGGTTAGGCATTAAAATTGCAATCTCAATTTCTTTTTGTGCTTTTTTTATAGGTACAATAGTTTCTTCTTTGGAAGTTTGACAGGATGATAGATATAAGGAACAAAAAAACATTAAAATGATTTTTGCAAAGTTTCGTGTTATACTAGCCATAATATTACTACAAAATTAAAAAATTATGTTTTTAAAAGCGGGATTATATATTGTTTCGACACCGATTGGCAATTTTGAAGATATCACACTTCGTGCTATATCAACCCTAAAAAACTCGGATATTATCTTATGCGAGGATACTAGAATATCACAAAAATTGCTAGCAAAACATGACATTCGTACTAAATTACAAGTTTATAATGATCATAGTGACGAGAAAGACAGAGAAAATATTATAAATCTAATAAAAGCAAATAAGATAGTAAGTTTAATTTCTGATGCCGGCACTCCTTTAATTTCTGACCCTGGATATAAATTAGTACGAGATTTAAGATCCCTAAATTTCCACATAGATATAGTGCCTGGTGTCTCTTCACCAATCACAGCATTAACATTATCTGCCTTACCTACTGATCGCTTTCTATTTTGCGGATTCTTACCTAAAACTATCGAAAGCAAGAAAAAGCTCTTTACTGAATTTGCAAACATTCGTGCTACGCTAATTTTCTTTGAGGCTGCACCCCGCTTAATAAATACTTTATTAATAGCTAAGGAAATACTCGGAAATCGTGAAATATGTGTAGCACGTGAGCTTACTAAGCTTTATCAAGAAATTAAAACTGCAAATATTGATGAAGTAATAGCATTTTATCAAAATAATACTCTAAAAGGCGAGATAGTATTACTAATTTCAGGGATTTTACAAGAACAAGAAGAAAAGCTGGAGCTTGATTTAATAGGATTTATAGAATCATGTTTAAGTAAAGATTTAAGTGCTAAAACTACTACTGACCTTGCTTATGAAAAATTTAAAAATACATATAGCAAAAAAGAAATATACAGATTGGTAAATAAGCAAAAGATCTAACATAAATTTACTAATGCTAAAGAACAGCTAACAGATATAGTAAAAAAGGTAGAGCTGAAAAAAGCTGCTGAAATCGCAAAGAAAATGCTAATTGAGGGTATAGATCTAAGCATAATTTTAAAAGTAACGGATTTATCTACAAAAGAAATTGAAGAGCTAAAAGAAGAAGTCGAAAAGCTGAAATTAGAGATAAGAAAATGAATGGTCGTTATGTTAAATGTAACGACCATTTAGTAACTATTATTAACTACAGCTACAACTTTTTTTAGGTTTGTTGTTTTCTGCTGATTGTTCAAGTTTTTTACCCACAGCTTGCATATCCTGCCCTGCTCCCTGCATTGTGTTACAAGCACTAGTTAAGAAAGCTACAGAGACTAATATAGAAGTTAGAATTATTGAACGCATATTTTACCTTTATCAAATTGAATCTAGATTTTATGAAGCAAATAAAAACTTGTCAATTTAAAATATAGGAAAAAGCATTATATTATTTACTTTTTGTACAATATCTCATTACTAATATACCGAACAACGCAGAAAGTAGTGAGCCGATAATTACCGCTACTCTCATAGAGTTTGAAGGGCAACCGCTTTCAAACGTAATACCGCCTATAAATAAGCTTAAAGTAAAACCGATTCCTCCAAGAATTGCTATAGAATAAAATTTTAACCATGAAGTATTACTTGGTAGGCTACAAAAATTAAACTTTACGCATGGATAGGAAAATAGCATAACCCCAAGTTGTTTACCTATAAATAAACCTAATATTACTCCAAAAGTTAAACTAGAGCAAACACTTCCAAAAGAGAAATCTTTTAGAAGAACTCCAGAATTCATAAATACAAATAAAGGTAAAATAAAATAATTTATAAAAGGCTGTATTAACTTTTCAAGCTTATGAAAAGAACTATTAATTTCCCCTTTAATATTAACTGGTATAAAAAGTGCTATTATAGCTCCACATAAAGTTCCGTGAATACCTGCCTCAACCATACTTATCCATAAAAACATACCAATAATTGTATAATATAATAGATGCTTTACTTGCTTGTAGTTTAAGATAAATAAGATGATTATGATTACAAAAGAAATAAATAAAGCCAGTATATTTATTGCTTTAGTATAAAATAAAGCGATAATAATTAAGGCAACAGCATCATCAATTAATGAGAAACCAATAATAAAAGCACGTAATTCTAAAGAAATATATCGTCTAAAAAAAGATAAAATACCAAGAACAAAAGCAGTATCTGTTGCTATTGGAATTGCCCATCCTTTTATCAATTCAGGTTTATTATAATTGAAAAACACATATATTAACGCAGGAACTACTACACCTCCAAGTGCTGCCGCCATAGGTAATACTAATTTTCTTTTATTTTTGTATTCACCTTCTACTAAATGAAATTTCATTTCTAAACCTATTAATAGGAAGAAGAAAGTCATAAGAACATCATTAACTAACTCTATAAAAGTCGTTTCTAAACTTATATTTCCTATTGTTAAGGCGATTTTGCTGTAAATAAGAAAAATATAATGACCTCTTAGACTAGTATTACTGACGGTAATTGCTGAAGCGAATGCAATAATTAATATTATGCCAACGAAAGTTCCTGATTTAATTAATTCTTTTAGTTTATTATCTATACTCATGCTATTTAATATTATATCGAGATTATTAATATAAATTATTGAAACTTTTTAATAGTAATTTATTCTTATAAATAGGATAAAAGTTGTTTTTATGCTTAAGTAACATTATAGTCTTGTACGAATATATATAGGAATATATAATTATTAATTAAGATATTTTAGTATTAAATTTTATGCTAGCAGAACAACAAACTGAGTGGATTATCAGTAACAACCTAGTAAATAAAGGTTGGCATATAGATAATGATGTTAAAAAAAATGTTTATTTTCAAAAGCCTAAATTAAAAACAGAACAAACTAAGTTAAAAGGAAAGCGACCAGATTATATTTTATATGAAAGTAACACTGATAGACCTATCGCAATAATAGAAGCAAAGAAAGCAGGTAAGGGTTTAACTCAAGCTTTAGAGCAAGCAGCAGAATATGCAAAATTGCTTGATATCCCTGTAGTATTCGCAATGAACGGAGCTTATTGTGAAGCTCGTTTTGTCGCTAACAATAAAGAGCTTATATTAAACGGCGATGAAGTAAAAGAATTACTGCGTGAAAAAGAATTATTAGCTTTTATAGACGTAAATAGCCACGAAGCTTGGACTATACCTAAAGAGGTCAAAGTCTCACGTGAGGAGTTAATATCCGTATTTAAAAACTTAAATAACCTTTTAAGAAGCGAGGGGCTTCGAGCAGGGATAGAAAGATTTAGCGAATTTGCAAATATATTATTCTTGAAATTACTAAGTGAGAATAATGAAAAATCTTGGTGGAATAGCATCAAGGCTCAATCAGATGACGATATTATCGGTTACATTAACGGACATGTTATAGAACAAATTAAGAATAAATATGGTGGCGATGTTTTTACCCCTATTTCTCTAAGTAATTCTAGTACTCTACGCCATATTATCAACATAATTGATCCTCTTATTTTATCTTCAACAAATATAAAAGATAATGCGTTTGAGTATTTTTTAGAAAAAACTAGATCAACCTGTGATTATTTGGGTGAATATTTCACTCCTAAAAATATAATAAAGCTTACGATCAATTATGTAGACCCTAAATTTGGTGAAACAGTATATGATCCTTTTTGTGGCAGTGGAGGGTTTTTAACAGAAGCTTTTAAATATATCAAAGAAAATAATATATTGTCAAAAGCAAGATTACAAGCCGTTATTCTACTACCATATTTTTTACCTTATACAAGAGTAAAACCTTCCATACTTTATTTCACTGACGCACATAAACCTAATTACCAAAGATACTATTGGTTTTATGAAAAAAAAATACTAGTACCACCTCAAACAACAAAAAAAAGAAAAAATAATTCTTCCAATTTCAAAAAAGTCGTTGAAAATTCAAAAATTGATATGTTTGAATTTAGTTTTGAGAGGATAGACTTAAAAGAAGTAAAGAATAATAATTATAATTTAGTTGGCTCTGCATATAGAGATACTAAAAATATTATTCCTACTAACCAAAAAGATTGTTATAGAAAAAATCACACTACTTGGTAAAAAGATTTTAGCAACAACTAGATAGTCAAAAATAACTCTAATGCACACTACCTACCTAAAAAACTTAATTAGTTTTGAATCTCTAACTCCCCAAAGTAACGGAGCTATTGAATATATTGACAATTTGCTTAAAGAACATGGCTTTAAGACCGAGGTGAAAATTTTTGGTGAGACCGAGCAAGTTACTAATCTTTATGCTGTTTATGGCAATAGTAAACCTAATATTTGCTTTGTTGGGCATGTTGATGTAGTTCCTGCTGGTGATCCTAACCTTTGGTATAATTCTAATCCTTTCAAAGCTCATAAGCAGGACGGAAAAATATACGGCAGAGGGGCAGTTGATATGAAAGGGTCAATTGCATGTTTTCTAGCAGCTAGCTTAGACTTCATAAAAAATAATACCTATTTTGTAGGTTCGATTAGCTTTTTACTTACTAGCGATGAGGAAGGGAAAGCAAAGCACGGCACTAAGGAGATGCTACAATATATATATAATCAAGGACACGAAATTGATTTTGCTATTGTCGGCGAACCTACTTGTGAAAAAGAGATAGGGGATACGATTAAAATTGGCAGAAGAGGAAGTATTAATTTTAAGTTGGCTGTAAAAGGCTTAGGTGGGCATGTAGCTTATCCGCAAAAAGCAAATAATCCATTACCTTGCTTAATAAAAGTATTAAACGAGCTAACAAATATTAAGCTTGATAAAGGTACTGAATTTTTTCAAAGTTCAAACCTCGAAGTAACAAATATTGACGTTGGTAATAATACTACAAATGTGATTCCCGAAACAGCAATTGCACATTTTAATATACGTTTTAATAACTTGCATAGTGCAGAAACTCTAGCAAAACAGGTAGAAGAAATTATTAAACAACACTGCCAAAAGTATAAATTAGATTATACGCTAGAATATAATAGCTCTGCCGATAGTTTTATTCAAAATCCTAATGATAAGATAAAAGAATTTGCTACAATAGTAGAAAAAACTCTTAATATAAAACCAAATTTTTCTACAAGCGGCGGTACATCCGATGCAAGATTTGTTAAAAATTATTGCCCCTTAGTAGAATTCGGTTTATTATCAGACGCTGCACATAAAATAAACGAATATACCAAAATTAGCGATTTACAAAAATTATACGATGTGTATTATAATTTTTTAATGGAAACATTAAATGTTACTGGATCCCCGCCTATGCGGGAATGACATTAAAGTAAAATTGAACGATACAGCCAATTTTTCAAATAAAACAAGTATATGCGGATGTGATGGAACTGGTAGACATGCAAGATTTAGGTTCTTGTGCCGCAAGGCGTGGGGGTTCAAGTCCCTTCATCCGTACCACTTAAATTTTTTCTCATAAGAATAGTATTAAGGTTTTTATGCAGCAATTTAGTATTTATCAAACAAGTGATGAATTACTGCTGAAAGCAATTTTTCTTTTGATAGAGAAGTGTTATTATTCTGATCTTAAGAGCGTTGTACTTACTGTTGATACAGAGCAGCAAGAAATGCTAAATAAAAATCTTTGGACTTATTCCCGCAAACAATTTATCCCTCACGGCAGTAAAGTTGACCCGCAACCTGAAAAACAGCCTATTTACATTACTGATACACTACAAAATCCCAATAACGCTAGTGTGCTTATTATTATCTCACCGACTAACATAGAGAAAATTTTACAAGCTAAAGAGTATGTCAGCGATTTTAAAAGAATAATTATAATAACTGATTTACCGGAAGATTTAAAAAAGCTGAATTTAAAAATAAGCCAAATTACTAAACAGGAAAACACTATAGACTGTTTTACTCAAGATCAACGTGGTTCGTGGAATAAAATATGACATATTTAATTACTGATGAAGATATACAAGAAACAATATTTGTAGCTTCTAACAAAGAATTAAGCGATTCGATCATTGAGGGATTAAACACTCCTATAGAAAAATGCATCCCTATTAAGTTAACATAAAAAATATACTATCCAGCATATGATAGACTAATGCTTATGATCGTGGTGGTGAGTATAAAAGCCTAGAGATGAAAGGGCATTTGAGAAATCAGAGTTTGGAGCTATAGCATTTGGAGTTCCGGTGCAACATATATGACCATTCAAGCATATTACTTGGTCAGAATTTTTAATTACTGTAAATAAATCATGTGAAATCATGAAAACAGTAATATCTAGCTTCTTACGGATTAAACTAATAAGCTGATAAAATTCTTGCTGGCTTGTGACATCTAAAGATTGTAGTGGCTCATCTAAAATAATTAGATCTGGTTTGCTAAGCAAAGAAGATGCGAGAACTATCTTTTGAAACTGTCCGCCTGAAAGCGTAGAAATTTCTTGATCTTTTAAATGCTCCAAATCGATGAATGTGTGAATTTCTTTAATATCATTAGCAAGATTATTTGGTGCTAGTAAATCTAAGAACTTCTTTACTGTAATTGGCAAATCAGAACTTAAGTTAAATTTTTGCGGCACATAACCGATCTTTAATCTAGGATCAATTATAATCTCGCCACTTGTTGGTTTTTCAAGCCCAAGCATTAGCCTAACTATAGTAGTTTTACCTGCCCCGTTTGGTCCTATTAAAGTGGTAATATTATTTTTTTTAACAGTGAAACTAACGTTATTTATCGGTAACTTATTACCGAATTTTTTAGATACGTTATGAAATTCTATTATGGACTGCATGGACTAGTTTACTTCTGTTATCCCGTGGCTTCGATGTCATTCCCAGCAACGGCGGGAATCTAGTCAATTATCATTGTCATCCCGTGACTTGATCACGGGATCTTGTGCCATAGAATATGTCCTGAGATACCGCGGTCAAGCCGCGGTATGACAGACTTTTTTCTGGATTCCCGCCTTCGCGGGAATGACATAGAGAATTATTTACGTCGAGTAAATACCTATCAGCTCCGCCTGACCTAATAAATGCTTTTGCAAAGCTAGTACTAAATCCTGCTTGCTAGCATTTTCTTCAAGTTCAAGATAATCATTTAAAGCATATAGCTTGAAAAAATACCGATGAGGCTTACCTGCTGGTGTGCATGGACCACCATATTTCTTTTCTTTCCAACCATTATTTAAAACTTTAATATCGTCATTTACTTCTCCTTCTTGGAGCTGCGTTATAGAAGCCGGAATATTGTAGATTATCCAATGATCCCATATGCCGTACGGCGGTGCTAATTCTACCGGAGCATCTGGGTCATCCATAATTAAAACAAAAGATTTAGTATTTGAAGGGAAGCCGCTCCACTCTAAATGCGGAGAAATATTCTGACCTTTACAAGTAAATTTATCAGGAATACGCTCGTTATGCTTAAACGCCGTACTTGTTATTTCAAAAGTCATTGAAACCTCTTTTTGTTTATAACGTCATTGCGAGGAGAGGCAAAGCCTCGACGCGGCAATCTCGTAAAGTCTCCTGAGATTGCCACGCTCCTTGCAGTCGCTCGCAATGACGCTTCAATAATCAATTAACAACTTGCCATTGTCCATCAGGTTGACGGCAGGCAGTGCCATAAGCTTTTTGTTGTTTTCCGCCTACTACAACTGTTTGGGTATATTCACGGCAATATTGACCGGTATTGTTTTTATAAGCTTTGCTTGGTGTTACAGTACCATAATTACCATTATCAGGATTACGCCATTGTACACTGCTACCACTTGGTGCAGCTTCTAAAGCTCTTTGGGAGGTAAGCTCTGCAAGTTTTCTATCTTGTTCATCCATACCTGCACCAATTTGGTTACCAAGGATTGCACCAAGTAATGCACCTGCTCCTACTGCAGCAAGTCGTCCTGTACCACCGCCAAATTGAGAACCTAGTAATGCACCGGCTGTTCCACCGATTAGCGTACCACTACCTTGCTTATTCATGCCGCCCGGACCTTGGCATGCTTGCAACATTGAAGCTGCAAGTAATATAACAATAATTTTAGATATTATTTTCATATGATTTCTCATTTTAAAGTACTATATACGGTTTTTGGAATTTTGTAAAGTATAAACCTAATTCTAATTGAATTTTATATTTTCTTTGTTAAACTACTAAAAGGAATTGGAAATATTATTTATGGATATTAATAGTCGTAATTTATTAATAAAATCGGCATCTTACTTATCAGTTACTACGGCATTAATTATTCTAAGCGTAAAAATATATGCTTGGTTTGTGACTGATTCGCAATCAATACTTGCTTCTTTGATTGACTCAATGCTTGATATAACTTCTTCTTTTATAAATTTAATAGCTTTAAGATTTGCATTGCAACCACCAGATTATCATCACAGATTTGGGCATGAAAAAATGCAAGATTTAACACTTTTCTCTCAATCAATATTTTTCTTTGCATCAGCTTTTTTTGTCGGTTTTTCCTCTATCAAATCCTTGTTTGAAAAAACTAAACCAGAAAATATTAGCGATGGTACGATGATAATGTACATATGTATATTTTTAACAATTATCTTAGTGCTTTATCAAACCTATGTAATAAAAAAAACTAAATCAGATATAATTAAAGCTGATAAGCTACATTATTTTACCGATTTACTTACTAATGTTATAGTAATTATCTCTTTAAATTTAAGTGATCGTTTTTGGTTTGTTGATCCTTTATTTGGAGTGGTTATTGCATTATATATATTTCATACTTCTTATTCCTTATTTAAAAAAGCTTTTAAAAATTTAGTTGATCATGAATTACCAGAACAAGACAGACAAAAAATTATTGCAATAATTAATAAGCATCGTGGCGTGAAAGGTGTGCATGAAATGAAAACTAGATATGCCGCCCAAAAAGCTTTTATACAATGCCACTTGGAAATGGATGGCAATATGTCGCTTTATAATGCTCATGAAATTAGCGATGAAATTGCTTTTGATATATTACAAGAATTCCCTGACTCTGAAATAATAATCCATCAAGACCCTTATGGGGTGGAAGAGCATGTCAATTATCGTGAATATATTGTCAGATGAATTTTGATAATTTTTTTATGCGAGAAGCTTTAAAACAAGCAGAACTTGCTTTTAGTAAAAACGAAGTGCCGGTTGGAGCAGTTATTGTTGATAGAGAAAATCAGAAAATTATAGCTAAAAGTTATAACAACACAGAAGAAAAAAATAATGCTCTTTATCATGCTGAAATTATTGCAATTAATGAAGCATATAAAATTATATCTTCTAAAAATTTAAGCAATTACGATATATACGTTACTTTAGAGCCTTGTGCTATGTGTGCTACAGCTATCGCTCATAGCAGATTGAAACGTTTATTTTATGGTGCTTCTGATTCAAAACACGGAGCAGTTGAGAGCAATTTGAGATATTTTAACAGCAAAGCCTGCTTTCACCGACCGGAGATATATAGTGGAATTTTTGCTGAAGATTCTGCCTTATTAATGAAAGAATTTTTTAAAAAGATAAGAGACTAAGAAAACAACGTGCTACATGCGTTCAAATCAGTTTACTATTACTATATCAGTCAAAAGGTTTTACTATAACCATAATAACCGCAACAATCATGCAAATGGCAGGAATTTCATTTACTATGCGGTAAAATTTTTCTGAATGAACATTCTTGCCAATGGCAAAATCTTTTCGCCATCTTGCAAGTAAGCCATGAAATATTACTAAAATTAATACTGCAAACATCTTAACATGAAACCAAGCATCAAGGGCAGCAAATCCATAAATATAAGCATTTATTAAACCAAATATAAAGGTGCTAATCATTGCGGGATTCATGATGAATCTAAGGAGCTTTAATTCCATTATTTGGAAAGTTTTATCTGTTTCACTACCTACTTTGACCTTAGTATGATAAACATATATCCGTGGTAAATATAACAATCCTGCCATCCAGCATATCGCAGAAATTAAATGAATTGATTTAAACCATAGGTAGTAATTTGCCATTTTCTATCCTTGTTTTTATAATTTTTTATTTACTGGATTCCCGCATAGGCGGGAATGAGGTAAAGCACAAACATTTACTAAATTTATCAGGACATATTCTTTCACTATTACTACTAGCTACTAAAAAATCACCCTCTTTTTTATTAATAAATTTTAATAAAGTACTTGTCAAACTTTTAATAAAAATTTTATTTGTGCTAAGCGTCGCGATTCTATTATATTTTATTTTATACTTATCTGCAATTAACTTATATTCAATATCGAGCTCAACTAGTGTTTCTACGTGTTCAGAAACGAAAGCTATAGGCACAATTATTATATTTTTATTTTGCTTCCCTGCTATTTCTATTTCATCTTCTGTATTTGGCTTTAACCATTCTACAGGTCCTACTCTACTTTGATAAGTTACTTTATAATCTAGATCTTTTATATTTAACTCTTTAACTACTGCTTTTACTGTTTCTTCTACTTGAAAACTATATGGATCTCCTGCATCTATTATTTTTTGAGGCAAACCATGAGCTGAAAATAATATTCGAAAATTTTTATCAAATATTTTTTCTTTTATTAAAGCAGTATGAGCTTTTACAAAATTTTCTTCTACTGGATAACAACAAACAACTTTAACCGGAATATTAAAATCAAAGTTACTTAAAAAATTCTTTACCGATGAACCTGTAGTTGTTGTTGAGAATTGTGGATATAGGGGTAATAATATCACCTCTGTAGGATTATATTCTTTTATTTGCTTTATGGTTTCTTCTATTTTTGGTGAGGCATAACGCATATTTATAAAGATATTAAAATCTTCATTGGTAGCTTGTTTTAAATTTTCTGCCAATGCTAGTTTTTTTTTCTCTGTTTCTTCAAGTAAAGGCGATTTACCCCCTATTAGAGAATATATTTTTTGAGATTTCCTTTCTCTCGTTGTAGATATTAATTTAGCAATAATATAACGTAACGGGTTAGGTAGATTAATAATAGCTTTATCATAAAACAAATTAAATAAGAATGGCTTCACTGATTTAAGACTATCTGGACCACCTAGATTAAAAAGCACTATTGCTATTTTTTTTTTATTTATATTCATATTCCCTAATGCATTTTACTAAAAATTCTACATTTTCTGGCGGTGTTTCCGGTAAAATACCATGTCCTAAATTAAAAATAAAATTCTTATTTTCCATTATTGATAAAATTTTATGGATTTTTTCTTTTATTATTTTTTTATTAGTAAGCAATATTACCGGATCTAAATTACCCTGCACTATTACTTTATTACTCCACAATTTCATTTTCTCAAGCGGTATTAATGGATCAATAGCTAAAATATCTGTTGGTACTTCTTCTAAAAATTTTTCATATAAAAGCCCTGCACCTTTAGGAAAAGTAATAATAGGAATATTTGGAAAAGCTTCTTTTATATTCTTTATTATTTTCTTCGTTGGTCTTATCACAAAATCATCAAATTCTTCTTCCGGTAAAATACCAGCCCATGAATCAAAGATTTTTACTATATTTGCACCTGATTTTATTTGATTTATAAGATGATGAATTGTTTTTTCTGTAATAAACTCAAGTAATTCTTTTGCTAATTCTTCATTTTCATAAATAAATTTTTTGCTAACTCTAAAGTCTTGTTTACCTTTTCCTTCTAACATATAAGTCATTACTGTCCAAGGACTACCAGCAAAACCTATTAGAGAAGTAGATTTAGGTAATTCTTTCCTTACTTTTTTTACTATTTCATATACTTTTTCTAATTTATCACTTGAATTACTTTGTAAATATTTAAAATCTTCTTTTGATTTAAATTGCTTTAGTACTGGACCTATGTTTTCTTTAAAATCTACTTCCCAACCGAGAGCGTGCGGCAGTACAAGTATATCAGAGAAAATTATTGCTGCATCAAAACCAAAACGCTTTATTGGCTGTAGTGTTACTTTTGTTGCTTTATCTACATCATAACAAAATTCTAAAAAATTTTTTACCTCTTTTCTTACTGCCATATATTCAGGCAAATATCTACCAGCTTGTCGCATTAGCCAAATTGGTGGTTTATTATCTAATATTTTAATAGGATTGGAAATCAATGTCA